>NZ_VCHY01000005.1:0-367874 GCF_005877885.1 Labilibacter sediminis | reverse complement strand
CTGTGAATGAGGTCGATAATATTCCATCGGCAACAGATGATATTGCAGAAACTAACGAAGATGAAGCAGTAACATTTAATGTACTGGATAATGATACTGGATTAGAAGATGGCGGATTGGTTGTAACTATTCCAACACAACCAACAGGAGGCTCAGTGTTAGTCAATGATGACAATACAGTAACAGTAACACCAGATGCTGGTTATGTAGGCGATATCATATTTACCTACCAGCTATGTGATGCAGATAATGATTGTTCTACTGCTACAGTAACAGTTACTGTGAATGAGGTCGATAATATTCCATCGGCAACAGATGATATTGCAGAAACTAACGAAGATGAAGCAGTAACATTTAATGTACTGGATAATGATACTGGATTAGAAGACGGCGGATTGGTTGTAACAATTCCAACTCAGCCAACAGGAGGTTCAGTGGTAGTCAATGATGACAATACGGTAACAGTCACTCCGGATGCTGATTATGTAGGAGATATCGTATTTACCTATCAGGTATGTGATGCAGATAATGATTGTTCAATAGCTACGGTAACAGTGACTGTGAATGAGGTTGTGGTTGACAACACGCCATCTGCAACTGTTGATAATGCAGAAACCAACGAAGGAGAAGCAGTAGCAGTTGATGTTCTGGCTAACGATACCGGCTTGGAAGACGGCGGATTGGTTGTAACAATTCCAACTCAGCCAACAGGAGGTTCAGTGGTAGTCAATGATGACAATACGGTAACAGTAACTCCGGATGCTGATTATGTAGGAGATATCGTATTTACTTACCAGGTATGTGATGCAGATAATGATTGTTCAACAGCTACGGTAACAGTGACTGTGAATCCGGTGAATGAAGCTCCGGAAGCCAATGATGATATTGTTTCTGTAATTGAAGGTAAAGTACTTGAAGGACCATCATTATTGGAAAATGATGAGGACCCTGACGGAGATGAGTTGTTGATTAATACGACTCCGGTAACTGAACCATTGTATGGTGATTTAGTGATTTATCCTGATGGAACATATACTTATACGCCGGATAAAGACTTTAGCGGAGAGGATAGTTTTGAATATGAGGTTTGTGATGATGGAAGTCCTCAGGAGTGTAGTACTGCAGTAGTTCATATTACTGTTATTGAATCAGATACTGATGGTGATGGTATTTTAGATGAGGATGAAGGAGAAGGAGATACTGATGAAGATGGAATCCCAGATAAAGAAGATCTCGATTCAGATAATGATAGTATCTTGGATGAAGATGAAGGTGATGTGGATACCGATGGTGATGACATACCTGATTATAAGGATACAGATTCGGATAATGATGGTATTGATGATGTAGACGAAGGAGATGTTGATACAGATAATGATGGAGAAGGTGATTATAGAGATATAGACTCGGATGATGATGGTGTTCTTGATTCAAATGAAAGTACCGGAGATTGCGATAGGGATGGAATACCTAACCGTATAGATGAAGATAAGTGTTACGAAGAAGACGAACTTGAGGTGTATGAAGTATTTTCTCCAAATGGTGATGGTACAAATGATTACTTTGTTCTTCCATGGTTAACACAGTATGACAGGGTAAGTATTGAAATATTTAACCGTTGGGGTAATGTGGTGTATCAAAGTGATAAGTATAATAATGATTGGAATGGACAATCCAATAAAGGAATAAGAATTGGAGATCAATTGCCGGTAGGTACTTATTTCTATATCATCAAGGTTCACGATATCAATAAAACCATTACTGGTAATACCTATTTAAATAGATAGTAACAAAAATTTAAGATCGGAGGTTGCATCAGCCTCTTATCTTAAAAAATACTTAACTAAGTGTCTTTGTGTTCATCATTTTGATACTAAAAAAAGAACCATGCAAAAGATGTTTTTAAAACAAAAAAATATAGGAATATTAGTCGGGCTAGTTGTGCTAATGTTTTTAAATACTGTTGATGTTAAAGCACAACAGGAATCTATTTATACGCAGTACATGTTTAATACCGTTTCTGTGAATCCAGCTTATGCCGGTACGCGAAATGCAATGAACATGTTGTTCTTATCTCGCCAGCAATGGGTAGGATTAGACGGAGCTCCACGAACCTATAATTTTACCATGCATACCCCATTAAATAATTATAAAATGGGTGTGGGATTTTCTATTGTTTCGGATAAAGTAGGGCCCGTAGATAATTTCTATTTCAATGTAAATTATGCTTACAGAGTAAATATAACCGATGAAATGGTTTTGTCTATGGGTGTAAAAGGCGGAATTTATAACTATACCGTGGGTTTAAATAATCTGAATAAGGGATCTGGTTTTGACCCTGCAGCAGATGGAAGTTTTGAGCAGAAATTACAACCCAATGCAGGTATGGGATTGTATTTGTATACCAATAAATGGTATGCAGGTTTCTCCATTCCAAAACTAATTCAAACCGATTTATCTGGAACGCAAATTTCAGCGAGTAATTTATCATCGCTTAAGCGACACTACTTTTTAATGGCCGGCTATGTGCATGATCTTAATGAAGATTTTAAACTTAAGCCGTCGTTTATTTATGGTGTTGTTGAAGGAGCACCAACAACAGCACAGCTTACCGGTCAGGTATTGTATAAAGATACTTATTGGTTGGGAGCCAGCTACCGTTTTGGAGATGCGGTTTCTTTTTTGGCGAATGTTCAATTAAATAAGCAATTAATGGTTGGTTATTCATATGACTATTCAGTCTCAAATTTAGGAAACTATAACCATGGTTCTCATGAAATTATTGTGAGTTACGATTTTGATGGTTTCCTGAAAAAGAAAGTGATTTCACCAAGATATTTCTAAAGAACAAGTATCTATAAAATAAAAAAAATGAGAAGATCAGTTAACAAATATATAAGCTTGTTTATCCTTGTTCAGTTGATTGTGATAACGCCGGTTTGCTCACAAAATATGATAGAAAGAACCGTGAGTAAAGCTGATTCGATGGTATTAAGACAACGACATAAAAGAGCCAATAAGAATTTTGATAACATGGCTTATGTTAGAGCTATTGAAAAATACGAGAAGTTATTGGAGAAAGGAATTGAAGTAGATTCATTAAAAAGTAATTTGGCTACAGCCTATTATAAGGTTGGAAAAACTGAATCGGCAGAGCCATTATTCAGAGATGTGATTATTGCCGGAAAATATTCACCCGATGATATGTATTACTTCTCTCAAACTTTAAAGTATAATAAAAAGTATGAGGAAGCGGATGACTGGATGGATAAATACCGTGAATTAAGAAACTCAGATTCGCGTTCAGAAATACAGCATCAAGCAGCTCCAAAAATATTTGCCATTGTTGATAAGGAAAGATATAAGGTAGAGGAAGTAAACTTTAACTCTTCCGAAGCAGATTTTGGAGCAGTAGTTTATGGAGATGAAATAGTATTTGCCACAGGCCGTAATGATGAAAAAATAATTCGCAGGGAGTACGCATGGGATGAAACACCTTATTTGGACATTTATTCAATTAAGAAAGATGCAGGGAAACTAAGCTCTGCAAAATTGGTATCGGGAAAATTATCATCTTCGTTTCATGATGGTCCTGCCTGTTTTTCCGAAGATGGCAATGAAATATATTTTACACGTAACAACTATAGTGAATTTGTTCGTCAATCAAAAACGGATATTGTAGAACATGTAGGCGTTATTAATAAAGCTATACCTAAAAAAAGTACGGTAGGGGTAAATAATCTGATGATAATGCGTGCAACTAAAGATGATAATGGTAAATGGAATTATCCGGAGCCATTAGCATTCAATAGTAAAGAATATTCATGTGGTCATCCATGTTTATCGCCGGATAATCAAATCATGTATATTGCTTCAACCCTGCCAGGTGGTTATGGAGGCTCAGATATTTACATGATAAAAAGAACAGATAACGGATGGGGTGAGCTTGTAAATATGGGTCCTGATATTAATACTGAGGGAGATGAGATGTTTCCTTTCGCTAATAAAAACGGCCTTTTTTATTTCTGTTCAAACGGACAAATGACTTTGGGCGGATTAGATGTTTTTGTGGCTAAAAAAGAAGCTACAGGATACAATGTAAAAAACATGGGGTATCCTTTAAATACATCTAAAGATGATTTTAGCTTTTTCCTTGAGGAAGATGGGGTACATGGGTATTTTGCCTCAAACAGAGAAGGTGGCAAGGGTAATGATGATATTTACCAATTTACTATTTTGGATGAAGTTGCTTTTTCACGACCAATAGATGGAATATTAATGGATAAAAATACACGTCAGGTAATACCAAATACACCGGTTGAATTAAAAGCTGCAGATGGAAGTGTATTGGCCAATTTGGTAACTGATTCATTGGGAAGAATATCAACGGAGCTGGATGATATTACAAGCCTGTCAGCAGCAGTAAATACAGCTTCTTATTTTCCATATAATGAAACTTTTAGTATTACTGAAGAAACCACAGAGTTTGTTATGAAATTAAACCGTCGTCCTTATTATGGAATTTATGGTACGGTATTTTTATTACCTGAGATGAGCCCTATTCCTGAAGTTACCGTTCGTTTAGAAAAAGCATCAGGAGGTAATAATTCAATTCTTTCAGGAGCAGATGGTAATTTTAAAACTGTACTGGAGGCTGATACGGATTATGATATTGTTTTTACCAAAAAGAATTTCTTTACAAAGCGTGTTAAATATTCTACAGTAGGCAGAGATACCGGATATGTAAATGTAAACGAGTTTGTAAAGCTGGAGCTTGAAAAGGCGGAGATTGGTAAAAGTATCGAGATCATGATTCTTTACGATCTTGATAAATGGGAGATAAGGGAAGATGCTGCAATAGAGCTGGATGATATGATTCAATTCCTGAATGATAACCCGGATATAAAAATTGAATTAGGGTCGCATACAGATGCCAGAGGATCTGCTAAATACAATCAAAACTTATCTCAGAAAAGGGCAGAGTCAGCCGTAAATTATATGGTAGAAAGAGGTATTGCCAGAGATAGGGTTTCGGCTAAAGGATATGGAGAAACCAAGTTGAAAAACAAATGTGCTGATGGTGTGCGTTGTTCTGAGGAGGAGCATCAGGCGAACAGACGTAGTGAGGTAACCATTATGGATATGTAACCGTATAAGGAATCAATGGTGTACCTATTGTTGAGGTAGGCAGACCAGGGTCAGGACGAGGAAAGGGAGGCGCCAGTCTCCCTTTTTACTTTTAAAAGGAATGATAATTTTGCAGTTCAACAGTTTCTTTCATGTGTTTATATTTATTTTGATTTGTCCATGGAACTCTCAAATAAATTCAATCATTGACTTCGTCGATCTAACGATTCTCTTATGTGTAATTTGAATAATTGAATTTACATGTTCGTTTCAAATAATCATTTATTAGTTTTGCGCTCAATTCGCTAAAGAAGGCTTAAAAGTGATTTTATATTTTAATGGAAACAATTTCAGTTATATTAATAGCCATTGGTTTATCGATGGATTCATTTGCAGTTTCGGTTTGTAATGGATTAACCATTACTAAATTGAATATGAAGAAAGTACTTGCAATATCTTTTTCTTTAGCTATTTTTCAGGGAGTTATGCCATTGTTAGGCTGGATGGCAGGTATTGGTATTGAGAAGTACATAAAAGAAATAGATCATTGGATTGCATTTTTACTGTTGGCTATTATAGGTATTAAGATGATTTATGAAGGGTTGCAGAAGAACGAAGAAGTTAAAAATTGCGATCTGAAAATAGTTACATTAATTGGACAATCCATTGCAACAAGTATCGATGCCTTTGCTGTAGGTATAAGTTTTGCTTTATTGGATATATCTATTATAGTCCCTGTTTGTATTATTGGACTGGTTACTTTTATATTTGCTTTAGTAGGATTACATATAGGAAAATATTTTGGCAGGCATGTAGGAAATAAAGCCGAAATATTTGGCGGTATTGTTTTAATTGGGATAGGAATTAAAATACTAATTGAGCATCTGTATTGTTAATAACTGGAACCTTTCTAAGGTTAAAAGAGAATGTAAATTACATTTTTTTATGGTTGTAATTATGACATTCTCCTTTATGTCTCATTATGATTATTCTCATTTTATGAGAAAGCAACGTGTTAAAACCACTCCCATAATCATATCATAACCATCGCATTGTCCTTTGATAATTACTTGGTCTCCTTCGTTAATCTCCTGTAATTTATGAATTCCAACTTTGGCAATTGAAAGACTGTCAAATCCACAACTAACTCCAGACATCGCATCTTCCAAACTTATAGAAACATTCGTTGAAGAAATGCTAATTTCGGCCACTTCCCCTGTGACTTGAATTACTTGATTTCCATAGGTGTTGTAAGCAGTTGTTTCGTCTGCAGTAAATTCATCTATTAATTTGCTTGCTGTTGTTTTATAGGCAGGTTTTTCTCCAGCTACATCTCTGTGTGGTTTATGAAATACATAAAGATATATAGTGAATGCAGCCAATAATCCAATTGCAAATGCAGTAATAAGTGATTTTATCATTTTTTTTTTCATCTATTTAAATTTATTTTCAATGGTCGTTTCATCTGGCTTAAGTTAAGGATCTATAGATTTATCATGTTGAATAGCTATAAAGGTTTGTAATCAAAGTGCACAGAAAGTTTAATAGCATCCTTTATTCGGTCTTTATAATTTTCTTCAACTTCAATTTTATAATTTGCTAATGATACATCAAAAGTTAAAAGGCCTGAAATATTGCCATTTTTTACAATTAATTCGCCTTTTTCCAAAATATCTCTTGTTTCGCCATGTAAGGTTAAGCTTCCTACCACTTCAATAGGGTATGTTCCGTCTTTCTGAATTTTAAAATCAGAAAAATTATTTATTTTCCCTTTAAAAACAGCTTTGGGGAATTTATGAGATTCCATATAGTTTTCATTAAAGTGTTCTTCAACAAGTGCTTCCTTAAACTTAAAGGACCGAACTAGTGTGGATGCTACCAACTCACCATTTTCTGCATTTAACACACTTGCAACTTTCATGTTTTTTGCTTCTATGGTAAAAAGAGAGGTTTCAGAAAATATTTCAATAACACCTTCTTTTGTTATGTGTTTTTGTGTGTAGGCAACAGTTGTGCATAAAGCAGCAATTATGGCCAATGAGATTATCTTTTTCATAATGATTGTTTTACGATCTACTTTACAATTGAACAATAGTTTTTAATGTTTGGCTTTACCTATGGCAAAAACCCTGGATATATTAAAACCAAAATATACCCCTCCATCATTCCACGAACCTGTGGTTTTTGAGATAAAGCCACTCTCTTCCATTATTCTTGAGTTACTAACAAATAATTGAAAGACATGGCCCCCTGTTTCAATATCAACACCTACAGACAAAGGATTAAAATATTTGTCGTTATCTGCAGTATGACTTGCCCAAAAATATTCAACCATTAAAGCAACTCTTCTATGAAACTTATATCTGCCTCCAAAACCAACAGCTATAATATCATTTTCTTCGTCATAATCTACTAAATTACGATGAACAAACGTTGGCATTAGTTGCAGCGAAATGGCTTCGTTTAGTTTGTGTGCTACTAATAGCTGATGTGTGTATGATAACCTTAATGAAAAGGGTATACTGTCTCTATTGCTATCAATTAAGTCATCCTTTAGTGTATTTACTGCTAAATTGGTATAATATGATACTGCTACAGGAATATTTCGTTTGCCTGTTTGTTGTCTTAAAATTGAGAATTTAAGTGATCCGTCATATGTTTTTTCATAAGTGCTTCTGCGTAATCCTACCATTAACCAGTCGTTAATGCCATACCCAAAATCAATACTTACTAAAGCATTGTCTAATCCCCAAAAATCGTATGCACCACTATTTAGTTCTCCAAACCGGTGATTAATCCTAAAATCTAGTTGCTTCGCCTTCATCCGTTCAATAGAATGTGCATTTATTACTCTGGTTGACTTGAAAGTATAGGCAACTTCCATTGCTTCTTCTTCAACTTCGTTATCTAAAATTGACATTAAATCTTCCTGAGCAGATACGTAATGGCTGAAGATAAAGATTACAATAAGTAATATGTATTTGAGTTTCATAATGTATCGTTTTTGTTTAGTTATCAAGCGCACCCTGTTGTATCCATTTTAAGATAAAGGCTCTATCAATTTCTGAAGCATATTGTGCCATGCTTCCGGTAGTAATAATTGTATATATTTCACTCTTTTCAGGAGTTTCAGTGTTGATATATCCACCAGATGTAAGGTTTAAGTAGGCATCAGCAGGAGAAAGATCCGGAGGTGTTTGCCCGTAATGACATTGACTACATTTATTGTCAAAAATTGGGGTGATATGTTCAGAAAAGCTGATCTCATCCGGAAGATCATCAGGATCTACGGGCATTATCTTTTCTGATTCGCAACTACTTAGAAGAAAGGTGAAAAAGCATAGCAAGCCTCCGGTAAGTATAGTGCGGTATAGTAATTTTATTTTCATAACTCACTGCTTTTAAATTGTAATTGCAGATTTTTTATTCCTATGTTATTGATATCGTCATTATCTGAAACTCCTATTGAAAATGTATAAGTTTTAGATGGGTCAAATGAGATGTCATTGTTACTTTCTGTTTTAAGATTCCTGATAAACAGGACTTGGTATCTTTCATTTTCTTTTTTTATTCCTCCAACTGAAATGTTAGATAACGCCTTGATATCCACATTGAATTCTTCACTATTAATATAGGTTCCTGGTACCCCACATATACCTCTTATAAATGCAATAAGATTTTCTACCGTTTCGGAATCGTCTTTTATTTTTCCAAAATACTGACTACCTCTACCTTCATGTGCTGTTGAGCCGATGTAGTCAACTAATCCTTCACGAGTATACTTGTTTAAAGACGTATTTTGTAGTTTGCCTCCGTCGGTTGAACCATCTGTTATTCCATCTCCATCTATTCCGTGGCAAAATTTACAATCAGCTGTTTCGTTAAAAGCAATGGCTCCCAGACTAACATTTCCCTTAAACTCCATTCTGTTTTCATCTAGAATATAATAGGCTGGATCAAGTATTGTAGTGCCATTATCTGTTTCTAATTCTTGCCTTTCTCCGTCCCATTCATATAAAGGATTATTTAAGGTGCCATCATTATTTTCTTTATAAGCAGGAGGTCCATCCATAACAAGTTGTCCATCTGCTTTTAATGTCATGTTTAGTGCTGCAGTAAATGGGGCAGAGTGAGCAATGTTCCATTTCCAAACATCTTTCTTATTGTCATCTGAATCAAATGCTAAAAAGATCATGTCGCTGTTTCGTTGAAAGGTCCAGCCATCACTTCCTTCTTGCTTCAATGGGTCGGAAGGGCCATTCCATAACCAACTCATAAAAGATGCATCAACAGAGTTGTCGTCCCATTCTGCTAATATGTATATGTGGCTTTCATCATAACCAGCCTTTAGTGTCATTATGGCACTATTACCATTATTGAAACTGTTTTTGCCGTAATAAGTACCTGTCATATTTAGATAAGCCTGAGGGTATAGCTTTTGGGTTGAGATATCATCTAGTTTAACTTCAACGTAGTTGGCTTCTTTCCAATAGGAAGAGCTAAGCTTATCTTGTGGAATCCAGAAATAGGCAGCTTGGAGTGTTTCTGTTTTTTGAGGGACGTTGGGAATATATCCCTTTTTAGGAATAATTTTTTCCTGTTCACATCCTGTCGTTATGAAAAACAGAAATGTCAGGGTATATAAGATAATGTAATTCCTCATTGTGTTATTGTTTATTCAACTTACTTGTTGATGTAATTAAAATATGAGGCTTGAAAGGTCACCGGTTTATTGTCCGGTGACCAATATTAAAACTACTATTGAGCTATTGCTTTATTAAATTGTACAGAAAGTTTAACTGTAATGTCAGCACCA
Source organism: Labilibacter sediminis (assembly GCF_005877885.1). Classification (GTDB taxonomy): domain Bacteria; phylum Bacteroidota; class Bacteroidia; order Bacteroidales; family Marinilabiliaceae; genus Saccharicrinis; species Saccharicrinis sediminis. The sequence goes on along the minus strand of NZ_VCHY01000005.1, from coordinate 357,931 downwards.
AGAACATGACCACTTGAAATATTGTAATCATCTAGGGCTGCAAACTTAAACCATCCAAAGAAACTTGCATATTCCTTTGATCCATCGCTCTTTGTATAACCTTCAAGATAATTGAAATACATAGTTACCTCTTTCTTAACTCCATTAAAAAAGAAATCTCCTTTAGCAAGATATCCATTACCATATGCCATTACAGAAGTACTCTCAAATGTAGCTACTCCTGTTTTATCAACAATTGAACTTTGTTTTTGGTAAGTAGTAGTTGATCCATCTCCCCAAAGGTCAAATGCTTGTAATTCGGTATTTGGATAATCATCAATTGTAGTTCCATTAGAACAATATCCTGTAACTACATCTGCTGCATCTAAATCAACACCAAAACTACCGGCAATACATCCTGTAATACCATCTCTTCCGTGACCACAGATTCCGGATGGAGAACCAGTTTCAACACTTGTAACATCAACCCATGCTTTAATTTTTGTGTTTTGTGGTGCGCTTTCATCAAATTCAAGCACATCAAATCCCACCCTTGCAAAGTGACCTGTGAAAACTGCATTAACAGCATCATACGGAAATTCGAATTCTATGGTAGAATGAGTGTTGTCCCATTTCCAACCATCTGCCAGGTTAAGAGTGGCATCGCCATCACCAACCATTCCTTCCATCATTATGTCCTGAACTTTATTTCCATCAACAGAAATTTCAATTTCTTTACCTGATAAAATTACTGCACTTGCTGATTTAAGGTTGTTGGTATTTGCTGGATTGTAAGTTGAGCTTAAGTAATAAGTTCCTTTTTCAACACCCATAAAAGAATAGCTGCCATCCGCTGCTGCAACAGTATTTGCCATAACAGAAGCAGCATTAGCCTGTGTACTTAAATACACAATGGCACCACCTGCAGGATCTTCAGCAGAGATTGATATTGTACCAGTTATCTCATAAACCGGATCGGCCCCGTTATCATCATTCGAACAATAATTAAATACAAATAGTAAAGAGATAAGGATTGTAGAGATTCCAAAGATTTTAAGAGTTTTTTTCATAGTCTTATTTTTTTAGATGATTTATATGATATAATTCTACGCATAAAATTTTCTAGATCGCATGAATTAGCTATGAGATGTCTCACTTGGGAAGTTGATATTTACTGTGTTGGAAGTTGATAGATGGTAATTTAATTGTTGACACTTGTCAATTATTAGATAGTATTAACTATATTTAACTAATGTGTTTTTTAAATAGAAAGTATGGATAATCGGCACTGTGTTTCATGTGATAAAAAATGTGACTGTTTTAAGTTGCTGACAGAAGATGAACTTCGACTAATAAATAGTAATAGAAGTTTGATTACTTATAAAAAAGGGGAAACAATTATAAAACAGGGTGCATTATTTAGAGAAGTGATTTCTTTTAATGGAGGTATTGCTAAAATTCATATTAAAGGAGAGCATAATAAAGAGTTACTGTTAGGTGTTATTACTCCTTCTGAAATTATCGGTGGCCCTGGCTTGTTTTTTGAAAACAGATATTCATATAGCATAACAGCTCTTTCTGATTGTACAACGTGTTTAATTGATTCAAATATTTTCAAACAAATATTTAGAAGTAACGGAGAATTTGCAGAATCGTTTTTAAACTCTTTTTCCAAGCGTTATGTACATACTTTTGATAGGGTGATTAGTTTAACACAGAAGCAAATGCACGGACGATTGGCTGATGCTCTCTTGTTTTTATCAGATAAGGTGCATTTTTCAGATACCTTTGATCTTGTTTTTTCTCGTCAGGAACTGGCAGATTTTACAGCCATGTCTAAGGAGAGTGTGTGCAGAATTCTAAAAGAATTTAAAGATGACCGTATTATAGAAACATCAGGGAGGCAAATTAATATCATTGACAAAGATTTTTTGTCAAAAATTAATAATGCGGGGTGATTTTTCTCAATTAATAGTTGTCTAATATTTCATTTGTTACCGATTCATGTTTTACTATAACAAATGAAAGGCTGTTTACACATAAAGTAAAACAGCCAGTCTTTTTAATAGAACAAAACTTAATAGAGGTCGCTTATTTTTAGACCTAAATATATCATTCTTGGTAATGAAGGACCATAAATATAAGTTGGGTCGCGGTCAGTGCCTACTTCAAAGTCAGTTTGGAAGCTGTTAAAGATATTTCTAGTTCCGGCAAATAGTTTTAATGGCAGCTTACTGATGTTTAACTTATATTCAAGTTTTACACCCATGTCAAAAAACTGTTGAGTGTTTCTGATTTCACCAGCGCCATCGTCGTTGGACTGATTGTAATAAGCAATCTTCATGCTACCGGTGTATTGACCAGTTGTTACAAAGCACCACTTTTTATTTATATCCCAATCCAGCGTAAAAAATCCGTAATGATCAGGGGTGCGTAAAAAACTTTTTTCTCCTAGTTCCTGAGGTTCTTCATATTCGCTTTGCTGAATAGTGTAACCCATATTAAATATCAGGTTCTTTTTAATAGATATGTTAGCTTCAAGGTTTATTCCTTGTACTGCTGCTCCTTTTACATTTTCGCGATAATATGTAACCAATCCGTTTTCATCTACTTCTCCAGGAGTTGAAGAAAAAGCATCATTTAAAAAGGTATAGAAGGTTTCTCCAAGTATTGAAAAGGAGCGCCCAAATAAAAGTCCGTTATAATCGGCTGATAACATAAAGCTATGGCTGGTTTCTTGTTTTAGACCTGCTGCATTTCGATGAGCCACCTGTCTACTGCCCGAAGCACTTATATGCAGGTCTTCATCGAAAATTTGAGGAGCTCTATAACCTTGCGAGTAGCTACCTCTAATCTGAAGATTTTTACGAGCATTATAAAGAGCTGAAAAACGAGGACTAAAAACAGTACCTGAAGTATTACCTGTTCCGTTCACTAAGTCTTTAATATTGTAATGATCAACTCTGGCTCCTGCCGAAAGTTTTAGCTTGTTAAAAGCGTAATTAAATTGGAAAAATCCACCATAAATGTATTTATCCTGATGTGCTACAATGCTATTATTAAAATGTTCAAATCCAATAATTTCTCCTTCGTCATAAACAGGTTTTGAATAATCAGGGTAACCTAACTTTTTATCTTTAAGTAGATCGCCGATAATCTCTAAGCTGGCAATTAAAGTGTTTTTGCCAAAGTTTCCTTTATATTGAGATCCGATGGTGTACGTTAATCCCTTGGTATTACCATAATCGGCTAATGATTTTTCTGCACCATAATATGAGTCACGATCAACAGCTTGCGCAGATACATAAGATGATAATGTTCCGGTTGAACCGATAAAATATTCGTGAGTTAATGCACCTGTGGTAATTTTATGATGAACGGCTTCAGTTAAATCTGTCTCATGATATAAATTATCGAACTCATTTCCACCTCTTCGTTTTTCGTCGATCATAAAATAATCGAGCACTATTTTGTTTTTATAGTTGATACGATGCGTTAACCTGGAACCCAAAGCCATATTGTTTAATTTCATCAATTCCGAATATCCATCGCCATTCGCATCAAAGTAATCCCTATCTCTATAGGTTCCGTAAATTGCTAATCCGGTATTTTTATCAGGAGAAACAATAGAGGTATTGAAGTTAAGTACATTTTCTTGCGCGGCATTAGCATCTTTAATTACTCCAATGGCTCCTGTTTGTGCCTGAACCTGATAACTATTGTTTACCGGTTCTTTGGTAATGATATTAATGGTTCCGGCAATGGCGTTACTACCGTATAGAGCTGAGCCGCCACCTCTGATAACTTCAAGGCGGTCGATCATAGAAACGGGGAAAAGTTCTAAACCATAAACCCCAACTAAACCACTAAAAATAGGGCGACTGTTAATTAAAATTTGGGAGTAGTCTCCAGGTAAACCATTCATTCTAACAGCTACCATGCCGCAGTTTTGGCAGTTCGTTTCTGTTCTTAGGCCTGGTAAATAATTTAAACCATCACTCAAAACTACAGCCTGTATATTATCGAGTTGCTTCGGAGTTAATGTATTTACAATAGAAGAAGCCTCAGTTCTTTTCTTTTCGTTTCTGTCTGCTGTAATAACTACTTGCTCAATGCCCAAAATATCTTCTTCGAGATGAAAGTTCAGGGTTAGGTTTGTGCTGGAGCCAAGGGTAACTGTTTGCTGAGTCGTTTTATAACCTAAAGCTTTAGCAATAATGGTATAATCACCCAAGGGTATATCATCTAATGTAAAAGTACCATCAACATTGGTAACACTCCCTATGGTTGTGTTTTTAATGATAATATTGGCGTAAGGAACCGGTTGATTATTACAGGTTACTTTCCCCTGTATGGGTTTGGTTGTGACAGTTCCTGCGGAACACAATAAGTTACTCATTAGTATCAGAATGACACTAAATGCAAAAAAATTAAAATTCATGATTACAAATAATAGTTATCCAGCTTAAACTGGGATGAATAAAATTTGTAGCATGTGGATAGAAAAGATAAAGGAAAGACCCTAAGGTATAGACTTGCCATTATTGCTTTAACTCCCGAAAGCTACATGTTAATTAATGATGATGGCAGGTATTCTGACTTACTCAACTTTGAGTTTCCTTCCCAATGTATACATCAGTGGATTTGAACAAAAAGTATGTGCTTTTTCAAGCTTGAGATTACAGCAGCGGGTACTGTTCAGGATTCTCACCTGATTCCCTGATAAGATTAATTAAATAATCTAACCAAAATCGACCGCGAAAGTATATTTTGTTTATCTTTTGCGCAAGTATTTTAAACAAACAGAAGGTTAATTTATAATGAATTTAAATGAATGATACTCTTGTTAACTGATTACTGTTAATTGCTAACTGTTAACTGGTGACTGATTTTTAGGTTTAGGTTTTCTTCCGTAAAAGAAATCATCCATCCAAAGGGCAAAATACCTGAATAACCAGGAATGTTTTATACCCCATCGAACCATATTATGCAATAAATTATCAGGGTGCGAATATGGACAAACACTCATGCATCTGCCACAATCTGTACCTGAAGTACACCAATAGGTAAAACATCTTTCCTGGTTTATTTGCCATCGTTTAATACCATGAATTTCTTTTTTAGGTTCAAACGGAATAGCCTTGCCGGGACAGACATCTGCACATTTTTTACAGATTTGGCAAAAATCATGAACGGAATGATCGTAGGATCTTTCATCCACCAATAAAGGAATGTCGGTAGTCACAACGGCTATTCTTACTCTGGGGCCAAGATTTGGTGTCATCAATAATCCCATTCTGCCAATTTCTCCCAATCCTGCATCCCGGGCCACTAAAGGACATACTACTTCATAGTTACCATCGATATGAGCTCTGGCATTATAACCTAGATTAGCAATGAATTTTGTGAGTTGAAGAGCTATGCTTCCAGAGTTTAAATATTGTTGTGCTGATTCCATTAGCGTTGGAGCAGAAGGACCGGTTGCCAGATAATCTTTATCCATTTCAACTGTTAAAGCAATGGCATATTTATGATTGTTTTGCACAAGCTCTCCATACACTTTGCCTCGTCCCCGGTACGAATAAAGATGCTGAGGTTTTAGTTTACAGATACCAACATCAACAGCTCCTAATTTTTTACTCCATGTTTTTATAAACGAGGTAAATTCCTGATTAGATTTTTGTATCTGTGTTTTTGCAGGTTCAGGTTGAACACTTTGTTTAAGCTCTTCAATAACAAAGAAACTTGCATCTGCTGCAGCGAAAGCCAGAGGATGGTACATTGATGAGGCAGGATTCATGAGACCGGGTTTCTGTTGCCACACTTTATCTAAACGCAAATTATGCGGATTCGCCTTATAGTAAGTTGCTGATTTCTCCGGTGATTGAGTAATTTCCTTTCTGGAAAACATGGTGTCTCGTTCATCAATCCTAAAGTCAGAATTTTCAGTTTGCCTATCATGTTTTTGAATAGGGATAAAGGACAATCCCAGTACCAGAATGACCAAAAATATTAAGCAGACCATGATATAGTTTACTAAAGGAATATCTATATAAGCAAAGGCTTGTAAAATAACAGGCACAATTATGGCTAAAGCAAAACTACGAATGCTCGCTTGTATTTCTTTCTCGAAAATGCTGAGTAATGCAAACCAAAAAAAAAATATAAAAGGTATGATTGAGAATAAATACAGAAAAATATTCATCATAAAAAAAGCGAAGGTTATTACAATTTTAAATGTTTATACGTTATAACAGCAGTTTGTTTAATAGAACATGTTTATATTGCCTTTGTTATATTACTAAATTTGAACAACCTAAATGTAAACTAATTTATTTTAGCTTGTAGAGGTAGAAGTATTTAATTGATGATAAATAGTAATTCAATGAGAAAGTGTCTGTTAATTTTTTGTATGATGATTCCTTTATATGGTTGGGCTCAAAAGGTTGATTCTGTGGAAACAAAAGAAAGAAAGAACCTTAGGTTTAGCATTTTGGGAGGTCCGGGTTACACTCCGGATTTTGGCCTTTTAGTTGGCGGGAGTTGCTTATTTACTTTTTCCACAAATCAGTCAGATACGTTATTAAAGCGTTCAGTGGTACCTGTAGCATTTGCATATATGGCCAATGGAGGAGGAAGTTTTATCATTAAGCCACAGTTGTTTTTTAATGGCGACAAGTTTAGGATTTTTGGACAGATGTCGATGAACAATACATTGGATAATTACTATGGTGTAGGTTATGAAACAAACAAAAACAGGCAAAGAGATACGGATTCGACAGAATACAGGAGTAAAGGTTATCAGTTTAATCCGCAGTTTTTGTTTCGCTATAAGGATACAGATTTGTTTTGGGGAGTTTCTGTTGATATAGCACACGAAAATATGACAAATCCAGGTGAAGGAGTGTACAATGATGAGAATTACGTGAAGCAAGGTGGCGATGATTTTGGGTTGGATTATTATAATGTTGGGTTGGGGATAAATATGAGTTACGATACTCGAGATATTCCTGCCAATGCATACAAAGGAATTTTTGTTGAATTTGGAGCAACCTTTTATTCAAAGACTTTGGGAAGTACAAGTTCTTTTGGAGTGGTCAATTTACAATACCGTCAGTTTAAAGAGTTAAAGTTTTTAGGTGAACGAAAAGTATTTGCCTGGATGCTGAATTCACGAAATTCGTTTGGAGATGTACCAATTAGCGAATTGTCAATGATAGGATCACCATTTGATTTGCGAGGTTATTATATGGGGCAATATCGAGATAAAAGTGCAATATACGCAATGGGTGAATACAGGCATATGTTTAATGCAGGCGAAGAGACTAAATGGCAAAGACTGGCTTCAAAGTTTGGTTTTGCTGCCTGGGCCGGAATGGGTTCTATTTATTCTGAATTTAACAATATGAGCAGAGTACTGCCTAATTTTGGAGCAGGATTGCGCATAGAGGTGCAACCACGCATGAATTTTAGGGTTGATATAGGCCATAATCCGGTCAATAAACAAACTTTGTTATATTTTAATATGACTGAGGCCTTTTAGTATATTTTATAAATATCTTTTTAGACTAAAACCATTTAACAATACTAAAGCGATGAAACGAACATGTAAATTCAATTAATTTAGTTACATACACACGAGAATAATTGAATTTATTTGAGAGTTCCATGTGACAAATGAAAATAAATTTAAACACATGAAAATTATATTACAAATATTAGTACTTGGACTATTGATTTTTAGTTCATGTGCTTTAATTAAAAACCCAAAACAATTACAGGAGCAAGATGCACTGCAGTCAGCATGGAAAAGATATCACAAAACCATTGAGGAGGTTGAGGATGACTTTGTGAGTAGTAAGATATATCAACTCGATTCTATTCATCAGATAGGAGCTTATGAGTTGTTATCCATGTTAATTGCTGCAAATCAAAACTTTATCATGTCCGATCCTGATTATACTAATTTTCATCATATGGAAAACCCAATAAGAAGAATTGGTATTGATAACCCGGATAACTTTTATCGTTCGGCAAATGTTTGGAATCCTGATGGTAACTACGTATACAGAGTTTGGGGTAACAGGGGAACTACAGCTGATTTTTTAATGGAAACATTTTATGGTGCGGATCCTAAAGGTGCTATTGCTGTTTTGGAGGATGAAGATATGGTAATAGATGAAAACGGGGATTTTGAGGTTTACCTAAGTGCTATACGAAAGCCTTATATGAAAAACTGGATGGAGCTTGAAAAGGATAACAGGATATTAGCGCTTATTGTCAGATCAAATCATGCAGAATGGGATAAAGAAAGGCACGGCGACGTGTTTATTGAACGTGTTGGTATGACAGGAACAGTATATCCGGGACCTACAAAAACCGGCTTGATTCAAAGAATTAATAACGCGCAGCAAGTGTTGGAGCGTCAAGGGAAATTTTGGCCGAATTTTGCCTGGAAAATGACCTTAATGAAAAAGAACTCCCTGATGGAGTTTAAAACTACCGGAGAAATTGGGATTCTTTCTCAAAAAAGTTCATACGGTTATTGGGAGCTGGAAGATGATGAAGCACTAGTTGTTAAACTCAAAGAAGTGGATGCCGGGTATTGCGGTTTCCAGACCTTAAACTTTTGGGGGTCAAGCCCCGATTGGCGTAATAAATTTACCAGTCTTTCATGGGGAAGAGATGGGAAATGTCAGGCCCACAAAAGTAGTGATGGATTTTACTATATAGTCGTAAGCAAGAACGATCCTGGAATTCAAAACTGGATAGAAACCAGTGGTATGAAAAAAGGAGTTATGACATTACGTATTCAAAGTTTACGTGATCTGGAGTTTAAGTTTAAACCTATAACTCAGGTTGTAAAAATGAGTAATCTCAAAAATTATTTACCAAAGGATATGCCGGATTATACTGCTGAACAAAGAAGTGAACAACTAAAAGTTAGGCAGCAACATGCCTTAGATCGTTATGTTTATTGGTAATAACAAATAGTACATAAAAAGAGACAAGCGTATTAGCGTAATATTAAAATACATATTCAGGCAAAACAAATGTTTTGCAAAACCATGAACTAATCTTAATTAAATGAGTGAATTAAATAAAAAAGTGTACCCAGGCACATTGCAAAGCTGGGGTATATGTGGTATAGCTGTTGTAGCTATGCTAGCATTTTTGCCAATAAATATGATGCTGAATAGCGTATTAGGAAAAGAACCCTCACTATTAATTTATTATCTCTTATCGATGGGTGCCCCATTATCTTTTGCATATTACATTCGAAAGAAGGAAACAGGACAGGTAGGATTTAATTTTATTAACAGTAACGTAAAGGTGATGGTTCTGATCATATTAGCCACCCTGTCTCTTCAAATAGGAATAGTATCGCCAATAGTTTCATTAATTCCTATACCTGATATTTTTAAGCCAATGTTTCTTGAAATGGCTAAATTAAATGGAGTATTTGCCTTTATTACATTAGTGATTGCGGCACCAGTTTTAGAGGAAATGGTGTTTAGAGGTATTATTTTAGATGGTTTGTTAAAAAAGCACTCTCCTTTTAAATCAATATTTATATCAAGTTTATTGTTTGGTCTAGTACATTTAAATCCCTGGCAGTTCTTAGCAGGCTTGTTAATTGGCTTTTTATTAGGATGGATATATTATAAAACTAAAAATCTGGTTTTGCCAATATTGATTCATCTTGTAAACAATGGTTTTGCTTTTATGCTAATGAGATTTGCTGATGCTGAAGAGTCTTTTAATCAGTCTGTTGTTGAAACTTATGGAGGAGTAACGAACACCACCATTTATATATCGGTTAGTGTATTGGTGTTATTATTGACTATTTATTTACTGTCCAAAGAATTTAGAAAGGAAGAAGATGGTCAAATACCTGTTAATGAAATTGAAGGGTAGGTTCTTAGGCAAGAAAATACTGTAGTTGTGTTAAAAAGTCATCGTTATATCACCTTTCTTTTACTGTCAAAAGAAAGGTGAACTTATATTTATCTCGAAATTTCCATTTTTAACTTTTTGCCTTTTATTCGTTCATTTTTCAATAAGCTTACTACTTGTTTTATTTTGTTTCTTTGTACAGCAACAAATGCAGAGTGATCTAATACATCAATCAATCCCAATTCATCCTTTTGCAGCTTACCTTTTTTAATAAATAATCCCACAATATCAACTTTGTTGATTTTATCCTTTTTCCCGTAACCAATATAAATGGTTTTCCAGTCAGGTGCAGGAGGTAGCGGGAAAGTATTGTTTATTTCTTCAAACTCAATTTTATTTTCAATGTATTCCGGTACTGTTTCATCCTCGGCCAATATTATATAGGCTGTACCTGAGGCTTTCATACGAGCAGTTCTGCCATTTCTATGAATAAAAGCTTCTTTATCTTTGGGTAGGTGGTAATGAATAACGTATTCTATATCGGGGATGTCCAGGCCTCGTGAAGCCAAATCTGTTGTTAAGAGCATATGGTGGCTTCCATTTTTAAATTTTATTAAAGCTCTCTCTCTGTGTTCTTGCTTTAAGCCGCCATGAAATATATCGTGAGATAAATCCATTTTCTTAAGGTGCGCACTAATCCTGTCTGCGGCTTCACGGTGATTTACAAAAACTACCATAGGTGCATTGCCAAGCATGCAGGTTAAATTGTAAAAAGCATCTAGTTTATCTCTTCCTTCTGACCTTATGGCTTTTAAACTTAACTTTTTTCCCAGTTGTTGTTTTGGTAAGAAGTCAAGTGTTGTATAGTCTTTTAGCTTTATAAAATCAGGAATGCTTTCCATCGTTGTGGCCGATGTTAATACTTTGAGTTTTAATGATTCTAAGTTGGTAATGATGTCTTGCATTTCATTTAGAAATCCAAGTTCCAGAGCTTTGTCAAATTCATCAAGTACAAGATGTTTAATGTAAGTTGTTGATATATGTCCTCTTCTAATATGATCGGCGATACGCCCGGGAGTACCAACAATAATCTCAGGAGGGTGAATCAAACTGTTTTTCTCAGTTTGTATTGAGTGTCCACCATAGCAACAGAGCGTTTTTAAACCAGTTGTCAAACTTTTTATAACCTGTTCAATTTGTAATGCCAGTTCTCTTGCCGGAGCAATAATAATGGCTTGAGTACGTTCTGAATTAGGTTGTAGTTTTTCAATAATTGGCAGAAGGAAAGCAAGAGTTTTTCCTGAACCGGTGGGAGACAGCAGGATTAAATCTTGCTTAGCCTGAATAACACTTAAGGTTTCCTTTTGCATTTGGTTAAGCTCGGTAATACCGAGTTGTTTTAATGCTGCTGATATTTTATTGGAGATCATTGTTTAATAATATTACTCAAAATTATGAGAGACAAAGGTAACTGCAAATACCATTAAAAATGGTGGTTTTGGTTTTTAATAGTGGGGTTTTATACAATTATGGTGTTATTCCCTTAATAGATATTCTAATTAGAGATATATTTGGCTGACAATATGCAAACCTGAATGATGTAAATGAATATTTGATCTAAAGCAATATACGAAAGATAATTAAGTATACAGAAATGTAAGTCTTGAGATAAAAAAGCGTGTGGCTTTTAATGTGAAAATACTTTATGCAAAGTTTTTATGTAACAATTGATAATTATTTTAATGAAGAAGCTAATTGTTCCTATTTCGGTAATGATGATTTTAACGATGTCATTTACCTTAGATTTAAACACTGTATTTATGGATGCAGTAAAGAAGTTTAAATTAAATTATCATACCCGGTATGCTGAGAAACTATATTTGCATTTGGATAGACCGCTTTATTTTTCAGGTGATGATATGTGGTTTCAATCATACTTGATTAATGCTTCAAATCAACTTCCAAATAGTTATGAAAAAGTTCTTTACGTAGAACTTATTAATCCAAACGGGGTAATTTCATCCAAACGGATGTTTAAACTATTTAACGGTAAATGTGAAGGGAATTTTAAATTAGGTGCTGATTTAAAGACCGGACGTTATCAATTAGTAGCTTATACAAACTGGATGCGAAACCAGGGATCAGATTTCTTTTTTAAAAAGGAAATTCGAATATTATCAGGAGAGGATAGTGAAAAATATACTGATGATATCAAACAAAAAAATCATGATCCTGATACAGGAGAAATTGATTCAGAAGAATCCGGAACAAATTACGCGGAACAAAAATTAAGTCTAACTTTTTTACCTGAAGGCGGTAACCTTCTTGAAGGAGTTCAAACAAAAGTGGCTTTTGCTGGTGTTAATCAGAGTGGTCAACCAATGAACTATATGGGAAAAATAGTTGACCAGGATAATCAGTTGGTTACTTTTATCAGGTCTATGTACAATGGAAAAGGATTCTTTTATATTAATCCGCAATCGGGTAAGAGTTATAAGGCTAAAATTCAGGATTCTAATAATGAAACAATAGAAATCCCTCTTCCTCAGGCTCAAAAGGAAGGGTATTCACTATCTATTAATAATAAATGGAATAATGATTCAATAGATATTTTAGTTCAATCCAGAGGAATTCCACAAAGTAGCCAAATCGTTTTGTTTGCACAGCAAGATGGTAGTGCCAAAGAGGTTGTTGAGGGAAGACTGTCTGGAGAGAGTTTGTTATTCAGGTTTGCTAAGGATTTGTTTAAAACCGGAATAGCTCAATTAACACTGTTTAATGAGCAAATGGTGGCTCAGTGCGAACGATTGGTGTTTATCAATCATCACGATCAGTTAAAAATTAGAGTTGAAGGTAGTAAAGAAGAGTATTTGCCTCGCGAGAAAGTTGAATTAGAACTTTTTGTGGAGGATAAAGAAGGTAATCCTGTGCAGGGAGAATTTTCGTTATCCGTTACAGATGCCAATTTGGTAAAGGATAATTTATATCCTAACTCTAATTTATTGAGTTATATTTATTTTGATTCCAATCTTCCTGGAGTTATTAAAAATTCAGAATATCTATTGCAAAATAATGCGGCAGCACATTCAAGTCTTGATTTAAATATGATGGTAAATGGATGGAGACGTTTTAAGTGGGAAGAAGTACTTCAGGATACAATGCCAAAACTAAAGTATGCCTTGGAACAAGGTATTTTTGTAGAAGGGAAGTTGAGTAAGCGATCTGGTAAAAAGTCAGCCAAAGGAATTGAAGTTACTATGGCTGTTAATGGGAGTGGTTTTGATGTTTACTCATCTAAAACAGATGAAAATGGTAATTTCGTTTTTAATGTTAAAGAGTTTAATGATACCGTTAATGTTATTGTGCAAACACGAAATAAATTGAATAGTAAAGCGGATTATTCTATAGCATTAGAATCAAACCTAAGATTTGAGGCCACGGATTTTAATGCTCGTCGTCGAATGCATCAGGATAATATGATGCCAGTTTCCTCATATTCAAGTGAAGCTTTGAAGGAAAATGAGGTAAGAGTGGTAAAAGGCAAGATGCGTGAGAATTATGCCAGAATAGCTGAAGAAGGTTTCTTTCAGGATACAACAGATATTTTAATTGATGATATTGAAATTACGGCCAAAAAGAAAAGAAATACCCAGCAGGAAATGGTAGAGCAGTTTGGGTCGGCAAGTATAGTTTTAGGACAACGACAATTAGAAGATCTGATTAATGACAGACCTTGGTATAACGGATTGGTATCCCTCTTGTACGACGCCATTCCCGGTTTGAGAGTAATGGAAGTGAGTGGTCAAAATAATGTATCTGATTTATATCTCGAGGCAGAGGTAGATTCATTCTCTTTGGATCAGGATTTTACTCAGGTTGGGAATAGAAGAACTGTTGAGTTTGTTTTTATGAATAAAGGATTACATAGATTTTATATTTATGTAGATGGTGAATTAATAGGTATTACTAATAATAATGGTGTGTTAACCAATATGAATCAGACCTTGTCGTTTGATGATTTTATTTACATGGATCCGTTGGCCATTAAATCTATAGAAGTGATTACATCGCCAAGAGAATCACCATTATTTGATATGTTTTCTGAAAGCATGCAGGACGTTGAAATGTCTTCTTCACCAGAAGCAATTTTATCTATTTACACAAAGACAGGAGGAGGAGTTTTTTCTCAAAGTTACAATAGAGGAATTACTAATTTTAGGTTGTTTGGTTATGAACGTAAAAGGGAGTTTTATGCTCCACAGTATGATGGTACCGATGACAATAAGATTGTAGATGACCAAAGAGCTACTATACACTGGGATCCTGTTGTAGTAACAGATGAAACGGGTAAAGCCAAGCTGGCATTTTATAATACCGATATTGCCAGGAAAATAAGATTTGAAATGGAAGGATTCTCAAATACTGGAATTCCTGGATCTTATATAGCAATAGAAGGTAGTGATGAGGCTTTGGATTCTGGTCATGAAGGTCAATCTGATCTTACCGTAGATTCTGGATCACATTATGAGCAGGACTTCACTGAAATTCCTAATTCCTCAAATGGTTTAAATGTATTCCATGGAAAAGTGCAATTGGCTGATGGAAGTCTTAATGGATTAGTGGATGTTTCAGTAGAAAATAAGTCGTGGGGAACTGTATCTAATGCTCAGGGTAGTTTTATGGTTAACCTGGATGAAGTGGATAATCATGATGTTTTAAGGATTAGTGTTCCGTCAATAGCTTATTATAAGCAGCTAACTGTTGGTCAGCTCAAAGAAAATAACGGGATTGTTGTAATCAGGAAGCACAATAATAAAGAGGCAGAAGGAGATGCACTTAAGTTGGTTCAACAAGCTTTAAAAAGCCTTAAAAACAATACCCGTACACGTCCATATTATTTGAGGGGAGCTTTTGCAGAAACAATTCTGAAGGGACGAGACTTATATCGTGTCAGTGATTTTTCTTTTATACAACAAAAACAGGGGTATCATGCTACCGATTATCAGCATGCTACAATGCCGTTAAAAGGAAGGGTGTATAAAACAGAGGATTATAATCGTCAAATAAAAAATGAGCCAATAAATATTCTGGACGATATGGTGCCTAATATAGATCCTTTACATATGGAGCTGTCTTTTTTAAATACATTGTTTAAAAAGTCATATACATATGAGTTAACTGGTATGGTAAGTTTTCAGGGACGTTCAATGTATCGTGTGCGTTTTAACCAAAAGGAAGATGTAAAAAAACATTTCTATAAAGGAGAAATGTTAATTGATAAAGCCTCCGGTGCATTGGCATATGTGAAATGGAAACCAAGTGAGCATGGTAAAAAATATGAGTTGCCGCAAATGTATCTGAAAACAGGTGAGGAAATAGATAAATTTGAATCATTACAAGAAAATAATGAAGCTATCTTTCATATTGTAGATGATAAATGGGTTTTAAAATCAGCTATTCAGCAGGCAGAGTTAAGAATAAATAATACTAAAATGTTGTTTAATAGAAGTTTATTCATATCTGAAGTATTAAAGGAGAAACCCAAGAATTTCAAATCTAGGGAAATTGACGACATGAAAGGTAGGAGAATGTTGATTAAAACGGTGAATTATCTACCAGAGTTTTGGAGAGAAGGATGGTTTTATCCATTACTGCATAATGAGCAAGAGCAAATAAAGTACTTGCATGAAGTCACCTTTTACAACTAGTTGTAAATTTATTAAGGTTCAATTATTTTTTTTACAAAAAGTAATTGAACCTTTTTTTATGTATAGTCTCTATTTTTAGGAGGTTACGGTAGGCGTGGAGGAGAAATAGAAACAGCCCTTTTGTAAAATAGTATTCTTTTTGCGTAAAAAATTTGGAGCTTCGAATAAAAACCTCTACATTTGCAATCGCAAAAAAGAAAACTACTATAGTTAAAGATATATTGCGGGGTGGAGCAGTTGGTAGCTCGTTGGGCTCATAACCCAAAGGTCATCAGTTCGAGTCTGGTCCCCGCTACTATAAAGCCGACATTCTTTAGTGATGTCGGTTTTTTAATCTGATAAAAAAGTGATTTGCAAGTCACTAAAAAATATATTGCGGGATGGAGCAGTTGGTAGCTCGTTGGGCTCATAACCCAAAGGTCGTCAGTTCGAGTCTGGCTCCCGCTACTGAAAAAAGCCGAAGGAATTATTTCTTTCGGCTTTTTACATTTCAAAAGCATTCTTACTCTCATAAGTGGTTTTATTTTTTAACTTTGCGATCATCACAAAATACAGCGTTAAAATTCAATGAGCGGATCAAAGAACAAAAAAACTTTCATACAAAAAATTCGCAATAAGTATCGTTTGGCCATATTCAATGAACAATCATATGAAGAGGTTTGGCGAATGCGTCTTTCCCGTTTAAATGTATTTACAGTAGTAGGTACTTCGGCTATTATTTTAGTTGCCTTAGTAACACTGCTTATTGCTTATACGGGTTTAAGGGAGTATATTCCGGGTTACCCTGATGCTAACCAGAGAATCATGATGGTTCGTAATGTGAACAGGGTTGATTCATTAATTGCTGAGATTAAGAAAAGAGATGAGTTTTTTACATCCATTAAGACTGTTGTGCAGGGAGAGGTGCCTCCATCCGAGGAACTTGAAGAGGAAGCGGAAGGAGAGATGAGCTCAAACGAAACCATAAGTTTTAAAACCAGCAAAGAGGATATGGCTTTTCGTCAGAAAATAGAAGAGCAGGAAAAATATAATTTATCTGTTTTAGCAGATAACGAGAAGATTCCTGAGCTAAATCAAATATACTTTTTTACACCTCTTAAAGGAATTGTGGTTAAGAAGTTTAAGGACGGTGAATATCATTTTGGTGTTGACATTGTTTCAAAACCAGGTGAGACTGTGTCATCTATTATGCCAGGGACCGTTATTTTTTCAGGCTGGACAGTTGAGACCGGTTATGTAATAATGATACAGCATACTAGTGATTTAATCTCAACCTACAAGCATAATGCTAATCTGTTAAAGAAAGCAGGAGATAAAATAGAGGCGGGTGAAGCCATTGCTAATGTTGGTAATTCCGGTGAATTAACTACAGGCCCCCATCTTCATTTTGAGCTTTGGTATCAGGGAACAGCAGTGAATCCTGAAGAATACATTTTATTTGAATAAGAACGCAGAATACCGGAGAAGGACAGGAGGTAATTATTTTTTACAGTAAAGTTCCTCAATTTACTTGCACAGGCATCTGATAAGAGAAAGAAAATATTAACCCATGAAGAAACGTGTAGCAATATTGGGTTCCACAGGATCCATTGGAACACAAACCCTTGATGTAATATCAAAACACCCAGATAAATTTGAAGTTGAAGTATTAACAGCAAATAATCGTATTGGCAGGTTGGTGGAACAATGTCGTAAGTTTCAGCCTAACACCGTTGTTATTGGCAATAAAGATAAGTTTCAGCAACTAAAGGAAGCTTTAGAAGATCTGCCAATAAAAGTTTACGCAGGTAGTGATGCTATTGCGCAGGTAGTTGAAATGAGTACAGTAGATGTGGTTTTAACTGCTATGGTAGGATTCTCTGGTTTAAAACCAACAATGAATGCTATAAATGCAGGAAAACCTATTGCCTTAGCGAATAAGGAAACGTTAGTAGTTGCAGGTGATATTATTACCGAAATGGCAGCAAAAAATAAAGTGCCTATTTTACCTGTTGACTCAGAACATTCTGCTATTTTTCAGTGTTTAGTGGGAGAGTTTCAAAATCCAATCGAAAAAATATATCTCACAGCTTCGGGAGGTCCGTTTAGAGGAAAGAAAAAGGATTTTCTGGAAAATGTAACACCTGAGCAGGCTTTAAATCATCCAAATTGGGAAATGGGTAATAAAATCACTATTGACTCAGCAAGTATGATGAATAAAGGTCTTGAAGTGATAGAAGCGCATTGGTTATTTGGCTTAGAACCTGATCAGATAGATGTCATTGTACACCCTCAGAGTATCATTCATAGTATTGCCCAGTTTACAGATGGTTCAATGAAAGCACAAATGGGCTTACCAGATATGCGTGTGCCGATCCAGTATGCCTTAACCTTTCCTGATCGTTTACAGGCAGATTTTCCAAGGTTTAATTTTATGGATTACCCTAATCTAACCTTTGAAAAGCCGGATCTTGATTCGTTTAGAAACCTTAAAATTGCCTATGATGCCTTGAAGACAGGAGGGAATATGCCATGTATTATCAATGCGGCAAATGAAATTGTGGTGGAAGGATTTTTAGAGAAAAAGATTGGTTTTCTGCAAATGTCAGATATCATTGAACAAACAATGGACAAAGTAACTTTTATTGGCAAACCAAGTGTTGAAGATTACTTTGAAACAGATAAAGAAGCAAGGAGAGTGGCTAAATCCCTGATTGCCTTTTAGAATATAAAAAAAGGAATATATTTGTAGCTTAATTTTTTGAAAAAGTATTAGATGGAATTTTTAATAAAAGCAGGACAATTAATTTTAAGTCTCTCAATATTAGTTATACTACATGAGTTTGGACATTTCTTTTTTGCCAAACTTTTTAAAACCAGAGTAGAAAAATTTTATTTGTTTTTCGATCCTTGGTTTTCTCTTTTCAAATATAAAAAAGGAGATACAGAATATGGAGTTGGCTGGCTTCCTTTAGGAGGATACGTAAAAATATCCGGTATGATTGATGAATCAATGGATAAGGAAGCTATGAAAGAAGAGCCTAAAGATTATGAGTTTAGATCAAAACCGGCTTATCAGCGATTGCTGATTATGGTGGGAGGTGTTTTGGTTAATTTTCTTTTGGCATTTTTCCTTTTCTGGATGATCTTATTTAAGTGGGGAGAAGGTTATATTGATGTAAATGATGCAAAATATGGATTGGCATTTCATCCGGTTGCACACGATATAGGATTACAGGATGGTGATTTAGTAACGGCTGTTGATACGTTTAAAGTAAAAGATGTATCCGATATTTCTGCATTTATTTTACTGGAAGATGCAAAAGAGTTATCTGTAGTCAGAGGGGATTCCAGCTTTACCTTGCCAATCCCTGAAGGTTTTGTTAAGAAAGTGTTAGGCGAAGAAATTAAGAACTTGGTAGGAGTGCGAATGCCTTTTGTGGTTGATTCTGTAATAAAAGGGAATAATGCATATAAGGCAGGGCTTCTTTCCGGAGATAGTTTAATAGCCATTAATGATAAACCTGCTGCATACTATAGAATTGCCACAGATATTTTTAAAGAGAATAAAGGAAAGAGAGTAAATATGGCAATTGTTAGAGATGGTGAATCTATGACTATTAGGTGTGCGGTTTCTGACAAAGGAAAAATAGGCATATACCCTAAGAGTTCTTATTTTAATGTAACTCAGGTAAAGTATGGATTTTGGGAAGCATTGCCTGCTGGCATTTCTAAAGGAATTAATACTTTGGTAGGATATGTAAAGCAATTAAAATTAGTTTTCACAAAAGAAGGAGCTAAACAAATTGGCGGGTTTGGAGCAATAGGTAATTTGTTTCCTCCAGCCTGGGATTGGCATTCGTTTTGGTCTTTAACAGCCTTTTTGTCTGTTGTATTGGCTTTTATGAATATTCTTCCTATACCGGCTTTAGATGGAGGACATGTACTGTTCCTTTTATATGAAATTGTATCGGGAAGAAAGCCAAGCGAGAAATTCCTCGAATATGCACAAATGGTTGGTATGGTGTTGTTATTGAGTTTGTTGCTTTTTGCAAACGGAAATGATTTGTTCAGGTGGCTTTTTTAATAAGTAGATATTAATTGCTAAATTTGATAAAAAATATTTCGTTATGATATTGAATACAGTTTATTTTTGTGGTTTTTTAGGTGGTTACGAATGGATTCTTATTATCCTTGCCATTGTATTGCTTTTTGGGGGGCGTAAAATTCCTGAATTAATGAAAGGTTTAGGCCAGGGTATGAAGGAGTTTAAGAAAGCCCGAAACGAAAAAGAGGAAAAAGAAGATAAGGAGAAGGAATAAATCCTTCATAACAGATATAATTAAGGCTGCTTCAAGTTTGAGGTTAGCCTTTTTTTTGTGCCTTCAAACTTGATTAATGCCCCGGGATTCATTAAATTATAATCTGCATGGAATTTTATATATGGAGTTGAGAAACGATCCATGAGAGCATGCTTCAGTGCCTGCCTACTGTCAGGCAGACAGGCACTGAAGCATGATTAAATTTGGAGAGTTCCATGCAACAAATGAAAAATTTAAACGCATGAAAAACATTCTGGTAGCAGTAGATCTTAAGGAAGGTACAGAGGAGCTTTTAAAATTTGCCAAGCAGTTTGCACAGCAATATCTGGCTAAAGTATGGATTATTCATGTGGCAGCTCCCGATCCTGACTTTGTAGGTTATGCCGTAGGTCCGCAGTATATTAGAGATATGAGGGCAACGGAATTAAAAGAAGAGCATCATACCCTAAAATCCTATGCTGATGATTTAATGTTTAATGGAATTGCTGCCGAAAGCGTCATGCTTAATGGGGCTACCGTTGAAATGTTAACCGCAGAAATAGCCAAATTACATGCCGATTTATTAATCGTTGGTCATCACAGACACGGTATTTTGCACCGAGCATTTTTTGGAAGAACAGATGTTGCCATAATAGAGCACATCGATATTCCAACACTAGTGGTTCCGATTAAAAATTAAGTAGTTTTACTGTTTCTTAATGATGGTGTCTTTGAGTTTTCCATTTTCAAAGATCAAAACTTTTTGTAGTGTGCCGTCGGCAGAATAAATAAATTCTTCTCCATTAAAAAGGTTTCCTTTTACAAAAAAGCCTTTCTTATTAATATCTCCGGATAAAGTAAAAATGGTGTGAAACCCTGTTTTCTTAAATTCATCTCTTGGATCTTTTTTTAGGTTTGTATTGTAATCAGCGGAGATAACATTGTCGGTATTTATTTTTTTTATTTCAGCCACAGCACCATTTTCAAATAACTTTTCCTGAACCAATATTCCAGCTTCGTTATATACCTTTAAAGCTCCAACCGTTTTTCCATTGTTCCAATTACCTTCGTACATTTTTTCTCCATTGGCATGAAAGTATTTTTGTTCACCTTCTCGTTTACCTTTTTCGTTATAATTCCAGTCATACGAAAGTTGTCCTGATTCGAAGTAATATTGGTATTCACCTTGCCAGTGATCAATTTGCCAGTTACCTGACTCTCTTAACAAGCCATTTTCATAATAAAACTTGGCCAAGCCTTTAGCTTTTCCTTTTACAAAAGTTATTTCGTGATTTATGTTTCCATTATCAAAAAAGCTTGTCCAAATGCCATCTTTTAGGTTGTTTGTAAAATTTCCTTTTTCTAAAATTTTATCACCTTGTTTATTGTAAATTACCCATATGCCTTGCTTAAGTCCATCCTGATCAGTTTTGTTGATTGTTTTCTCCTGAGGGAAAGATAATGAACAATGAGCTCCTGATAATACAGAAAAATTAAGAATCGTACCTAGAAATAGTATTTTATACAATTTAAACATGTTGTGCAAGCTGGATGATGTGTGTAGTTTTTAAGTACAATTGTTATACCGAAAAAACATATCCAAGGTTATAAAATAAGGAAAATTTATCAGTAAATCTTTTGAAGAAGAAGTTTTTATAAGCGTAAATATGATTTAAAAAATGGACCTACTCTAAGCAAAAAAAATATCATTTCATGTTTAGAAGTTCACATAAATAAAGAAGCAGCATTAAATCAGTGTTAATTTTCCTGTTTTTAAATAATAGCCTGTTAAAATCAATTAAATGTGTTTATAAATTCGCTACTTTGCACATTATAATAAAAAAGTATACCTATGGGAGGTAAAAAGAAGAAGACAAAGAAAAGAAGTAGAGGTTTAAAGAAGAGTCAGATAGCAGGCCTTATTCAAGGCGTATTTACAAATAATCCCAAACGAACATATAATTACAAACAAATTTCTGTTTTACTAGGCCTTAAGAAAGTATCGCTTAAGCATACGGTAGTAGAAATATTGTATGAACTGCTCGAAAGTGGTTTCTTAACTGAAGTAGCAAAGGGTAAATTTAAGTTGTTGTCGAGAGGTTCATACCTTGTTGGTACGGTTGATGCCACGGCTTCAGGAGCTGCATATATTGTTCCTCAGGAAGAAGAAGGAGATGATGTTTTTGTGAGTCAGCAAAACTTAAAAAATGCTTTAAACGGCGATTTAGTTAAGATATTTATTTTTGCCAAAAAGCGCGGAAGATCAGTAGAAGGGGAGGTAGTTGAAGTTTTAGAGAGGAAACGAAATTCGTTTGTTGGTAGAATTGAAATGTCAAAGAATTTTGCCTTTCTCGTAACGGATAAAAAAGTCATGTTCAAGGATATGTTTATTCCTTTGAATAAGCTTAGTGGTGCTAAAAACGGACAATTGGCTATTGGTAAAATAACCGATTGGGAAGATTATACGAAAAATCCGTTTGGTGAAATTATTGATGTATTGGGCGATGCCGGTGAAAACAATGCAGAGATTCATGCCATCCTTGCAGAATTTGACCTTCCTTATGAGTATCCTGCTAAAGTAATAGAAGCAGCTGAAAAAATTGAAGATAAGATTACTGAAGAGGAGATTGCTAAACGAAGGGATTTTAGAAATATCACCACTTTTACCATTGATCCAAAAGATGCAAAGGATTTTGATGATGCTTTATCTATACAAAAGTTGCCCAATGGAAATTGGCAGGTAGGTGTGCATATTGCTGATGTAACGCACTATGTAAACCCTAAAACTGTTATTGAACACGAAGCGTTTCAGCGTGCTACATCTGTTTATCTGGTTGACAGAGTGGTGCCTATGTTACCGGAAAGATTGAGTAATGGAATTTGTTCGTTGAGGCCAAATGAAGAAAAACTTTGTTTCTCGGTGGTGTTTGAGTTGGATGACAATGGAGTTTTGTTAGATAGTTGGATAGGAAAAACGGTTATTTATAGTGATAAACGATTTACTTATGAAGAGGCCCAGGAAATTATAGAAACCGGAGAAGGAGATTTTAAGGATGAGGTTTTAACATTAGACAGACTGGCTAAAGGACTCAGAAAGCAGCGTTTTACAAATGGGGCTATATCATTTGAGCGTATTGAAGTAAAGTTTGATATTGATGAAAAAGGGAAGCCGTTAAGTGTTTTCTTTAAAGAATCAAAAGATGCCAATAAGCTTATTGAGGAGTTTATGTTACTGGCCAATAAAAGAGTGGCTGAGTTTATCGGTAAAAAGGAAATTTCCAATGGTAAAGGGGCTAAAGCAAAAACTTTTGTATACAGGGTGCATGATAACCCGGATCCGGAAAAGTTTGAAAATTTTGCGCGCTTTGTGCGTAAGTTTGGTTACGAAGCTATGCCTGTTGGCGAAGAAAAAATTAGTAGTTCAATAAACAGGTTATTGCAACAGGTTGAAGGTAAAAAAGAACAGAATATTATTGAAACACTTGCCATTCGTACAATGGCTAAGGCTTCGTACTCTACCAAAAATGTTGGTCATTATGGTTTAGCCTTTAGGCATTATTCGCATTTTACTTCACCTATCAGACGTTATCCGGATATGATGGTACATCGCTTATTAGAATCTTATTTAGATGGAGGCCGATCAGCTAATCTTGAGAAAATAGAAGATCAATGTAAGCATAGTTCAAAAATGGAACTGGTGGCTGCTGAGGCTGAGCGGGCATCTATTAAGTATAAGCAGGTCGAGTTTATGAATGATCATGTAGGACAGGAGTTTTCTGGTGTTATATCTGGTGTAACCGAGTGGGGTTTTTATGTAGAACTGGATGAAAACAAATGCGAAGGTATGGTGTCCATTAGAGATTTAGATGATGATTTTTATCGTTTTGATGATGAAAATTATTGCATTGTAGGTCGTAAATACAAGAAGAAATATCAACTTGGTGATCAGGTAACTGTGCTGGTAGCAAAAGCTAATTTGATTAAAAAGCAATTGGATTTTGAATTAATTTATGACTAAAAAAAAGAGCTGTTATTTCTTAATCACGCAAGTGTTTGAATTTTTGAATTAAATGTTCTCTGGTATGGACAATGTTGCTATTCTTAGGATTTAGCGATTGTATTTTCGAATGAGAGCAAATTCAAATAGGGTAAAATATGGTATTAGTCAGTAGATTTCTTTTATGTATAGTTACAAATCATTACTTTTGTATATAAGAAATTTATTCCCAAAAGTTTATGACAAAAGAGAACCTTAATTACAATGAAAGCGTGAAGATTTCCATTCTTGAAGCTGCACGTAGTCTTTTTGCAAGATTTGGTTACAAAAAAACCACGATGGAAGATATTGCTCTTGAATTGCACAAGGGTAAGAGTTCTTTATATTATTACTTTAAAAATAAAGAAGAAATCTTTCAGGCAGTCATCGATTGGGAGCAAAAAGTTCTTCTGGAAAAGCTACACGAGGTAACAGAGTCTGACCAAGAACCAAAAGACAAACTGAATCAGTACGTTTTAACTCGTATGAAAACCATTAGTGAGCTTGAAAATTATTTTAAGGCCTTAACTGATGAACGTTTCGGAGGTCTTGAGTTCGTTAAAAAAGTAAAGGAAAGCAGCGAAAAAGAAGAAGTTGAGATGATAAAGTCAATTTTGGACGAAGGTGTAGCTGATGATTCATTTCAAATGAAAAATACCCAAATGGGTGCCATGGCCATTACTTTATCGATGAAAGGTGTTGAGTTACCGATGTTTCAAGCCACAAATAAGTTTGAGGATGTTGTGGAGCAAGTCCAAAATGTAATGAATATTTTATTCTTTGGATTAATAAAGCGGTAAAATGTCATTGTAAATAATAAAATTAGGCCGTACTTTACGGCCTTTGTTGTATAAAAATATTCGTATGCCAATAAAAATTCCAGATAAACTACCAGCACGTAATATCCTCGAAGGTGAAAATGTATTTGTAATGGATGAAACCAGAGCAGTACATCAGGATATCAGACCATTGAAAATTGTAATTTTTAACTTGATGCCTCTAAAAATTACAACTGAAGCTCAAATCATGAGGGTGCTTTCAAATACGCCGCTTCAGGTAGAAGTAGATCTTTTAATGACACGGTCTCATGCCCCTAAAACAACTCCTCGAGAGCATTTGGTGAACTTCTATAAAACATTCGAAGAAGTTGAATCAAATAAGTATGATGGAATGATTATAACAGGTGCACCTGTAGAACATCTTGAATTTGATGAAGTAACCTATTGGGATGAGCTTAAAGAAATAATGGAGTGGAGCAGACGTAATGTGACCAGTACGCTTCATATTTGCTGGGGTGCTCAGGCTGGTTTGTATTATCATTATGGAATACCAAAGTATCATTTAGGGGATAAACTGTTTGGGGTTTATAAACATCAGGTAGAAGATCGTAAAGAACCTTTAATGAGAGGATTTGATGATGAATTTTCTGCGCCTCATTCTCGTTTTACAGGTGTTCGACGAAAAGATATTGACAAGGTATCAGAATTAAAGGTATTGGCAGAGTCTGATGAGGCAGGAATACATATTGTTATTTCGCCGGATAAAAGATTGATTTTTGTTACCGGGCACCCGGAATACGATCCGTTTACTTTAAGAGATGAATATTATCGTGATTTAGAAAAAGGTGATGATGTGGCTATGCCGGAGAATTATTTTCCAGATAACGATACATCAAGTGATCCTGTGGTTAACTGGAGAAGTCATGCTAGCCTGTTGTTTACTAACTGGTTAAACTATTACGTATATCAGGAAACGCCATATAATTTCGAGGAGATACATTAATTATGTTTTTCCAGGATTTCATGACTTTTTACCATGGATAATAAATGAAAATTGTTTTAATTTTGATACTCATTAATTATAAAAATGCTTACAAATGAATATTCCTGAAAATCTAAAGTATACAAAAGACCACGAATGGGTTTTAATAGAAGGTGATATAGCTACCGTTGGAATCACAGAATTTGCACAAGGCGAATTAGGCGATATTGTTTTCGTTGAAATAGAAACAGAAGGGGAAGAGCTTGATAAGGAAGAGGTATTTGGAACTATCGAGGCTGTTAAAACTGTTTCTGATTTGTATATGCCTGTGGCCGGGAAAGTGCTTGAAGTTAATGCGGAGCTCGAGTCACAGCCGGAACAAGTAAATAAAGCTCCATATGATGCAGGTTGGATGGTTAAGATTCAGGCAAGTGATGTATCTGAATTTGATGATTTACTAAGTGCTGAGCAATATAAGGAGTTGATTGGATAGTTAGTAATAGCAATATAATATATGAGCCTGAAGATTTTTCTTCAGGCTTTTTTTATGGCAAAAAAAATCCCCATTCACAAGGTGAATGGGGATTTGTAAAATTATTTTAGTCTTATAGTTTACGTGATACTTCAACCTCTTCAAAGCCCTCAATAAAGTCACCAACTTTAATGTCGTTATAGTTGGTAATGCTAACACCACATTCGTAACCTGAAGCAACCTCTTTAACATCATCTTTGTAACGCTTAAGAGCTCCAAGATCTCCTGTGTAGATTACAATACCTTCTCTAATTAAGCGGACTTTCGAATTACGCTTAATTTTACCTTCTTTAACCATACATCCGGCAATTGTTCCCACCTTACTGATCTTAAATGTTTCGCGTACTTCAAGGGTAGCAATAACCTGTTCCTTAATTTCAGGGGAAAGCATTCCTTCCATAGCGGATTTAAGCTCTTCAATAGCATCGTAGATGATAGAATATAGACGAATATCTATTTCCTCTTTCTCTGCAATCTTACGGGCAGCCATAGATGGTCTTACCTGGAATCCTATTACAATAGCATTGGATGCTGTTGCAAGCATAATATCAGACTCGGAAATTTGCCCTACAGCTTTGTGAATTACATTTACCTGAATTTCGTCGGTAGAAAGTTTAATTAATGAGTCAGAAAGTGCTTCAATAGAACCATCCACATCACCTTTCACAATCACATTCAACTCTTGGAAGTTACCAATTGCAATACGACGACCAATTTCATCAAGTGTAATATGCTTTTTGGTTCTCATTCCTTGCTCACGCTGAAGTTGAGTACGTTTGTTGGCAATTTCTTTAGCCTCACGCTCAGACTCCATGGCGTTAATTTTCTCACCGGCCTGGGCTGCACCATTTAAACCAAGAAGTAAAACAGGATCCGAAGGTCCGGCTTCAGTTACTTTTTGGTTACGCTCATTAAACATCGCTTTTACGTGTCCGGTGTAGTTTCCAGCTAAAAGGAAATCTCCTACTCTAAGCGTTCCTGATTGCACAAGAACAGTAGTAACATAACCTCTACCTTTATCTAACTCTGATTCAATTACGGAACCAACAGCTCTCTTTTCTTTAACAGCTTTAAGTTCTAGTAAATCAGCTTCTAATAATACTTTTTCAAGAAGATCGTCAATGTTAATACCATTTTTAGCAGATATCTCCTGACATTGGTATTTACCACCCCAATCTTCAACCAGGTAGTTCATATTGGCTAATTCTTCCTTAATTTTATCAGGATTAGCCCCTGGTTTATCTATTTTGTTAATGGCAAATACAATTGGTACACCAGCTGCAGAAGCATGGTTAATAGCCTCAATTGTTTGAGGCATCACGTTATCATCAGCTGCAACAATAATAATTGCAATATCGGTAACCTGAGCACCACGAGCACGCATCGCAGTAAACGCTTCGTGACCCGGAGTATCTAGGAAAGTAATTTTTCTTCCTGAATCAAGGGTTACTGAGTAAGCACCAATATGCTGGGTAATACCTCCGGCTTCGCCTTGTATTACGTTAGCGTTACGAATATGGTCAAGTAATGATGTTTTACCGTGGTCTACGTGTCCCATAACAGTTACAATAGGGGAACGTTCAACCATTAATTCTTCATCATATTCTTCTTCCTCTTCA
This sequence comes from Labilibacter sediminis, assembly GCF_005877885.1. Lineage (GTDB taxonomy): Bacteria > Bacteroidota > Bacteroidia > Bacteroidales > Marinilabiliaceae > Saccharicrinis > Saccharicrinis sediminis. The sequence goes on along the minus strand of NZ_VCHY01000005.1, from coordinate 330,119 downwards.
ATAGCTGCAGCAACTTCAACACTAATGAATTCAACTTTGTGTTCAAACTCTTCTGCTACCAATGTAATGGTTTCAGCATCTAAACGTTGGTTGATAGATACAAATAAACCAAGGCTCATACATGAGGCAATAATTTGGTTTACCTGAACATTCATCATGGTAGCTAACTCAGCTACTGTAACAAATTCTGTTACCTGAATAATGTTTCTTTCAAGATTTGCCTTTTCTGCTTCTGCCATTTGGCGCATACTCACGGCTTCACGTTTATCTCTACGATGACGAGAGGCTTTAGACTTACCTTTGCTGGCAGTTAACCTTGCCAAAGTGTCCTTAATTTGCTTTTGTACGTCTTCCTCGCTAATTTCAGCTTTAACCGGACGACGTTGTGCTGGTTTTCCTCTTTTAGGTCCGCCATGTTGAGGACGTTGACCACCTCTTTGCTGACCGCCTTGTCCTCCAGGTCCGCCTTGAGGACGTTGACGTTGCCCGCCTTTTTGTTGGCCGCCTTGCCCGCCTGCACCTTGTTGTTGGTTCGGTTTCTCGTTTATATTAACGCGTTCTTTATCCTTACGGATTCGCTTACGTTTTTTCTTTTTCTTATCGGCATTACTTTCCGATTTTGCAGGACTGGTTGGAAGATCAATTTTTCCAATAACAGTTGGTCCTGAAAGTTTTTTAACCTGAGTTGGTTTAAAAACCTTATTTCCTTCAGAATCAGGAGTAGCTTCCCCTTTAGTCTCTTTTGGAGATTCAGCAGGTTTAGCACTTTGATCAGTGGTTTTAGCAGTTTTCTTATCTGCTTCAACAACCTGTTTTTTATCTTCTTTTTTCGAAGTCACTTCGGCTTTCTTATTCTCGGTACTAGTAGTGGCTTTCTCTGCCTTTGGTGCCGGAGTTGCCTTTTTTTGTGGTTTGTTGATAGCATTAATATCAATCTTGCCAACCACTTTAGGTTCCTCAACACTTTTTCTGGCAGTTGGTATGTGAGGAGTTTCAGTTGGTGCTTTTTCTTTTTTAGCAGCCTGTGGTTTTTCCTTTTCTACAGGTTTTTCTGCAGGTGCAGGCTCTTCTTTTTTTGCTTCAACTTTTTTAGGCGCTTCTTCCTTTTTAGGTTCAGCTTTCTTCTTCTTTCCTGATAAGCTATCAAGATCGATCTTGCCAAGAACTTTTGGTTCCTCTGTTTTTGGAGCAGCTACCTTTTCAACTTTAGGTTCTTCTTTAACCTTCTTTTCTTCAGTTGAAGGTTTTGCAAGGTCAGAACGAATATCTTCTATAGATACAGTCTCTTTAGGAGGTTTCTGCTTACTAAGCGCTTCCGACTTTTTACGTACGTTAAGGTCAGTGTTGTATTCACTCTCAATGTGGTGATACATTTCTTCCGATACTTTGGTGTTCGGATTTTCTGCAACATCAAACCCTTTTTTCTGAAGAAATTCTACAATAGTGTGAATTCCGACATTAAACTCTCGGGCTACTTTACTTAGTCTATTTGTTTTACCAACTGCCATATTGGGAATTAATGATTTTCTCTATTAATGCTTATTGTTCTAATATTTAAATGCAGAAGAATTAAAATTCTATTATTCAAATTCTGCACTTAATATTCTGATAACTTCTTTGATGGTCTCTTCTTCTAAGTCTGTTCTTTTTACTAAATCTTCAACAGATAAATCAAGAACGGATTTAGCAGTGTCACAACCAATAGCTTTGATTTCATCAAGAATCCATCCTTCAATTTCGTCAGTAAATTCATCTAAGCTAACATCTTCGTCGTCTACTTCCATATCGCGATAAACATCAATCTCGTATCCTGTTAACTGGCTTGCAAGTTTAATGTTTAATCCACCTTTACCAATGGCTAAGCTAACTTCTTCCGGACGAAGGTATACTTGCGCACGTTTGTCGTCTTCAAAAAGTTTAGTGCTAATGATTTTAGCAGGATTAAGGGCGCGTTGAATAAACAACTGAACATTGGTTGTGTAATTGATTACATCAATGTTTTCGTTACGTAACTCACGAACGATACCGTGAATTCTGGATCCTTTCATACCAACACATGCTCCAACAGGATCAATGCGTTCATCGTATGACTCTACGGCTACTTTTGCTCTTTCGCCTGGTACGCGAACAATCTTTTTTATAGTAATAAGTCCGTCAAATATCTCAGGGACCTCCAACTCAAAAAGTCTTTCTAAGAATACTGGTGAGGTACGTGATACTATAATAAGAGGATTGTTATTTCGTATTTCTACTTTAACAACAACCGCACGTACGTTATCACCTTTTCTAAAGAAGTCAGAAGGAATTTGTTCTGCTTTCGGCAAAATTAACTCGTTTCCTTCATCATCCTGAATTAAGATTTCTCTTTTCCAGATCTGGTATACTTCTCCGGTAATGATATCGCCAATGCGATCTTTATACTTATGGTATATATTATCTTTTTCTAACTCTAAAATACGAGCAGATAAGTTCTGACGAAGACTTAAGATAGCACGTCGTCCAAAGTCAAGAAATCGAACTTCATCGGTTACTTCTTCTCCAAGTTCGTAATCGGCATCAATTTTCTTTGCATCAGTCAATGAAATTTGAAGATTGTCGTCTTCAAGCTCATCGTCTTCTACAATTTCGCGGTTACGCCAGATCTCAAAATCACCCTTATCAGTATTGATAATTACGTCGAAATTTTCATCTGTACCAAAACGCTTAATAAGTACGCTTCTAAAAGAGTCTTCCAAAACCCTGATCATTGTCGCACGATCAATGCTTTTAAGTTCCTTAAACTCTGAAAAAGTATCAATTAAATTAATGTTTTCCATGACTTTATATTTGCCAGCTTGTTAAAAAGAAACAATTACTTTTACCGATTTTACTTCGTCGAAAGTGTAATTATGATTAAATACTTTTAATTCCTTTTTCTTCTGCCCTTCTATTTTAACCTTTTTTTCTTCTTCAACAATGAAACCTGATTCTGTTACTTCCTTTAATGTTCCTTTAAAAGGTACTGTTTCAAAAGGTGTAACTTCAACGTTTCTTCCAATGTTTTTTTTGTATTGGTTTAACACCTTTAATGGCTGTCCCAATCCAGGGGTAGAAACTTCAAGTTCAAAGTCTTCTTCATCTCTGTCGAATGATCCTTCGATTAAACGACTTATTTGAATACAATAATCAATGCTTATTCCGTCCGTACTGTCGATGAGAACAGTTATTTTATTATTAACCGAAACCTTTAAGTCAACGATAAAGCAGTCGTCATTCTCAATTTTTTCTTGTATAATATTTTGTATCTGTTCCTTGGTAATCATAGTCTAACGGTAATAAAATAGGGGACACCGGCCCCCTATTTTTAATACATTATTATTAAAATCCGGTGCAAAGATAGCTTTTTTGCTTTTAATATCCAACATGGTTTGGTTTGATTTCTATTTTGTTAATGCAAAAATAGGTCTCAAAATGACAGGTATATAATGAGAAGGTTAAAAATGTTTTAATGTTGACAAAAAACATGTGTTTGTAAAAACTGGGTTGGAGAGGGTAGGATTTAAGTTATAGGCATTCGGGACTTTACCAGGTTGATGCATGTTGTTTGTTCTTAAGAGTTGTTTGTTATGCTTTAAAAATATATATCATTGAGCAATCAATCATAGGGTGATAAAAGAGAGCATGTTTTTGAGATTAAAAATGATATCTTGCAATTCGTCAATGGAATTTAAGTTTGGATATGGTAAAAGATAGCAACACTTTTAATAAGCTAAAGATTATTAATGACCCGGTTTATGGATTCATTAAAATCCCATATGATTTTATATATGACATATTACAACACCGCTTTTTTCAGCGATTAAGAGGTATAAAGCAGTTGGGATTAACTTCATTGGTTTATCCGGGAGCTACTCATAACAGATTTCAGCATGCAGTTGGAGCTATGCACCTAATGAGTTCTGCTGTTGCGGTTTTAAAATCTAAAGGTATTGATATTACAGAAGCTGAATCAGAAGCGGTTCATGTAGCTATTTTACTTCATGATATAGGGCATGGACCTTTTTCTCATGCATTAGAGCATTCGGTGGTAGATAGGTTGTCACACGAGCACTTATCCCTTTTGTTTATGCAACAATTGAATAAGGAATTTAATGGCCGTCTTGATTTAGCCATTAAAATATTTAAAAATGATTACTACAAAAAGTTTTTGCATCAGCTTGTCAGTAGTCAGCTTGATATGGATCGATTGGATTATTTACGACGCGATAGCTTTTACTCTGGTGTTACGGAAGGGGTAATAGGATCGGATAGAATCATTAAGATGCTTCATGTGTTTAATGATCAGTTGGTAGTGGAGTCAAAAGGAATTTATTCCATAGAGAAATTTTTAATTGCCCGGCGCTTAATGTATTGGCAGGTTTATTTACATAAAACAGCCATTGTAGCTGAAAGGATGTTGGTGAAAGTTCTAAAGCGTGCAAGGTTTTTAATTTGCAATGGGAGTGATGTTTTTGCAGCACCACATTTATTATATTTTTTGAGAAACAGCATTTCCTTTAAGGATTTTTCGGAAAATGAAGCAGTGTTAGAAAAATTTGCCCAATTAGATGATTCTGATATTATGTCGGCAATAAAAGTCTGGACGCACCATGATGATTTTATTCTTTCAGAATTATCCAGGGCTATAGTAAATAGAGATTTATTACATATTGAACTTAAGAAAGAGTCGTTCGATAAATCGAAAATTAAGCAAATTAAAAGCAAAATAAAGCAAGACTACGGACTGAGTAATAATGATGAAGTTTCATACTTTGTTAGTGTGGAGGTGATTGAAAATCATGCGTATAGCTTAACGGATGAAAATATTAATATTTTGTTTTCAGGGGGTGTGATTAAGGATGTTTCAAAGGCATCTGATATCTTGAATTTATCGGTTTTAAGTAAGAATGTTAAAAAGAATGTGCTTTGCTATCCCAAAGCTTTACGCAATTGGGTAGCCAACTTGGAGTAAGTTTTTTTATAGAAGATAATATTATTAGATTTGCAGCAAACTTAAATAAATGGAATTCTCGGCTAAGCAAATTGCAGAATTAATTGACGGTGTTGTTGTTGGAAACCCTGATGTTATAGTAAATAATATTTCAAAAATAGAAGAAGGTAAGCCTTCAACTATTAGTTTTTTATCCAACCCAAAGTATGTTCCTTATATATATACAACAGAAGCTTCAGTTGTTATAGTAAATAAATCATTTGTCCCAGATAAAGAGGTGCCTGCTACTATGATTCAGGTAGAAGATGCATACTATTCTGTGGCGCGTTTAATGCAAATGTATTTAGATTCTAAGCCACGTAAAACAGGAATAGAACAGCCATCTTACATATCAGAAAGTGCAACACTTGGAGATTTTCCTTACTTGGGAGCCTTCGCTTATATAGGTGATAATGTAAAAATCGGGAATAATGTAAGTATCTACCCAAATACATATATAGGTGATAATGTAACCATTGGAGACAACTGTATCTTATATGCAGGAGTTAAGATATATCACGATTGTGTGATAGGTAATAACTGTATATTACATGCTGGTTCTGTAGTGGGATCTGATGGTTTTGGTTTTGCTCCGGATAAGAATAATGAGTATACTAAAATTCCTCAGGTGGGTAATGTTGTTGTGGAAGATAATTGTGAGTTGGGTGCAAATACTGCCTTAGACAGAGCAACCATGGGATCAACTATTCTTAAAAAAGGAGTTAAGCTGGATAACTTTGTGCAAATTGCGCATAACGCAGAAATTGGTGAAAATACTGTAATTGCTGCTATGTCAGGTGTTGCAGGTTCAACAACTATTGGTAAAAACTGTATGTTTGGCGGACACTCTGGTGTGGTAGGACATCTTAAAATTGCCGACGGAGTGAAGCTGGGCGCTTATACGGGAGTTGCAGGAAATATAAAACAAGAAGGTGCTGCGTACCGTGGTACTCCGGCTTTTGATGCCAATGCATTTGCGCGATCATGGGTTAACCTGAGAAAGCTGCCTGATTTGGCTAAAGAAGTACGTGACTTAAAACAAGAGATTCAAAAACTAAAAGGCGAATAATAATTGTTTACATCACCATAAGGTAAACATATCTTTGTTATGATAGAAAATCAAAAAACATTAGCAGGAAAAACCTCTTTAAAGGGTAAAGGTTTACATACAGGAGCACAAGTAACCATGGTACTTAATCCGGCTCCTGAAAATCATGGATTTAAATTTAAGAGAACAGATCTTGAAGGCGAACCAATTATTGAGGCGTTGGCCGAAAATGTTTCGTTTACCGAAAGAGGTACTGTGTTACAAAAGAAAGAAGCTTCTGTAAGCACTATCGAGCACTGTTTGGCAGCCTTAAGGGGTTGTGGTGTGGACAACTGTTTAATTGAGATAGACGGACCTGAGGTTCCTATCTTAGATGGTAGTTCAAAATTCTTTGTTGAAGCAATTAAAGAAGTTGGAACTGAAGATCAGGCTGCAGAAAGAAAGTATTTTATAGTGAAAGAAAAGATGGTGTATGAAGATGCTGAAAAAGGGATTAAGATAGTTGCCCTTCCTGATGACTCTTTCAGTGTGGATACATTAATCTCATATGATAATTCCATTTTATTAGGTAATCAGTTTGCTACTTTGGGTTCTCTTGATGACTTTGAATCTGAGGTGAGTAACTGTCGTACTTTTGTTTTTCTTCATGAGTTAGAGATGCTAATGAAGCATAATCTAATTAAAGGGGGTGATTTAGACAATGCCATTATTATTATGGACAGAGAAGTAAGTCAGGAAGAGTTAGACAGGCTTGCAGACTTATTTAATCAACCGCGTATCGAGGTAAAACCAATGGGTATTTTAAATAATCTCGAATTAGTACACCATAACGAACCTGCTCGACACAAATTGTTAGATGTAATTGGCGATTTATGTTTAGCCGGCTTACCGATTAAAGGAAAAATTATTGCTACACGTCCTGGGCATCAGTCAAATGTAGAGTTTGCAAAAATGATGCGTCAGGAAATCAAAAGAACGGCCAATAAACCTGCTGTTCCTGCTTACGATCCAAATAAAGAACCAATCTACGATATCAACGATATTCATGGTTTATTACCACACAGATATCCGTTTTTATTAGTAGATAAGGTAATTGACTTACAGGAGGACTTTGTTGTAGGGATTAAAAATGTGACCTTAAACGAGCCTTTCTTCCAGGGACATTTCCCAACCGAGCCTGTAATGCCAGGTGTGTTATTGGTAGAAGCTATGGCGCAATGTGGAGGAATCTTTGTTTTAGGACAGGTAGAAGATCCTGAAAATTATTCGACTTATTTTATGAAGTTGGATAATATCAAGTTCAGAAAAAAAGTTGTACCTGGGGATACCGTAATTTTTAAGCTAGACCTAGTAACACCAATGCGTAGAGGAGTGGCCAATATGAAAGGAACAGCCTTTGTTGGAGATTCTGTTGTTGCAGAAGGTGAATTTATGGCCAATATAGCCCGTAATAAAGCCTAAATTTTAGTGGTTTATAAAATAGTGTTAATTTATTTTTTGAGTTTATAGTGCATGATCAGCGACCTTGCGTGTTGCTAGCGTGGTGATTAACACTGTTTTATTTTTTTAATTAAGATACTTAAACTATTTTCGCAGCGGAAAAATTTAAACCCATATCATCTTATTAGTACTAATAGTTGATGGAAGGGGAGTTGTATTGGTCTTAATATAAGATGATTATGGCTTGTATAAAACCGACATAAAGCAAAAAATAATATATGAAACAACCATTGGCATACATTCATCCTGAAGCAAAAATAGCTCCTAATGTGGTTATTGAGCCTTTTGTTACAATCGATAAGAATGTGGTGATTGAAGAAGGAACAAGAATTGGTTCTAATGTAACCATTCTTGAAGGTGCGAGAATTGGTAAAAATTGTAACATATTTCCGGGTGCAGTTATTTCTGCTATTCCTCAGGATTTAAAGTTTGCAGGTGAAGAATCAGTGGCAATTATTGGTGACAATACAACCATTAGAGAGTGTGTTACTGTAAACAGGGGAACAGCCTCAAGAGGTAAAACTGTGGTAGGTAAAAACTGTTTACTTATGGCTTATGTTCATATTGCTCACGATGCAATAGTAAAAGATAATGTGATTATTGGAAATGCAACCCAGATTGCAGGAGAAGTAATTATCGATGATTTTGCTATTTTAAGTGGAGCTTGTGCAGTTCATCAGTTTGTTCATATTGGATCGCATGTGATGATTCAGGGTGGTACTTTGTTAGGAAAAGATGTTCCTCCATTTGTTAAGGTGAGAAATACTACAGCATTTAGTGGTATCAACTCAATTGGTTTGCGCCGAAGAAATTTTACCAATGATCAAATAACAGGAATACAAAATATTTATCGTGTGTTGTATCAAAGCGGATTAAATAATTCAGATGCAATCGACAAAATAGAGGCAGAGTTGCCTGCTTCGAGAGAACGCGATGAAATTATTTTATTTATAAAAAATTCGCAAAGAGGTATTATTAGAGGGTATAGTTCTGTAGCCGACTAATACTTATTTCTTTGTTAAGAGATATAAGAAACCGATCTAATTAATTTTAGGTTGGTTTTTTTATGGAATCATATCATCTTCTGCATCCTTCATATGTATACTCACTTAAAATTTATACACATGAAAAAGATGATGATATTATTCAGTTTATTGAGCCTGTTTGTAGTTGCTCAAGCCACTAAAGAAATAACCGGTACTGTTTATGACGAAACAAACGTACCAATACCCGGAGTCTCAATAGTTGAAAAAGGGACATTAAACAGTGTTCTTACGGATATGCAGGGGAACTATAAAATTAATGTGGTGGGTAATCAATCTGTTTTAGTCTTTAGTTTTATAGGATATGAGAATCAGGAGATTGCTGTGGAAGAGAAAATGCAGCTGGTTGTGCATTTGATTCCTGACCAGGTTTCAATGGATGAAGTGGTAGTTGTAGGATATGGGGTGCAAAAGAAACAAGATGTTACAGGATCTGTTTCTACTGCAATCTATGGTTCAAGATCTAAACGACAAAAGCAATCGGCTTTAGCCGGCCAAACACCCGGAATACGTATTAGGGGAAATTCGAGTTATCAGAAAGCTTATTGCGTGCCACCATGCGTTCCTGTAAACAATGAGGATTATGCTGGATTCTCCGAGAATAAGTTTCTTGATCCCAATGAAAATCCACTTTCTACTTTCTCTGTAGATGTTGACAGAGCCTCTTATACCAACATTCGTCGTTATATAAATAATGGTTCTTTGCCGCCTGCAGATGCTGTGCGTATCGAAGAAATGATTAACTACTTCACTTATGACTACGATGAGCCTCGTGATGAACACCCTTTCGCCATTCATCATGAATTGGCTACCTGTGCATGGAATAAGGAGCACTACTTAATGAAAGTAGCCCTGCAGGGTAAAAAGATAGACAGAGAGGAGTTGCCTCCTTCTAACCTGGTGTTTTTACTGGATGTATCCGGATCAATGGGAGCTCATAATAAATTGCCTTTACTTAAATCGGCTCTTAAGCTTTTGGTGAATGAATTAAGGGAAGAAGATAAGGTGTCTATTGTAGTATATGCCGGTGCGGCAGGAGTGGTGTTGGAGCCAACATCCGGAAACAATAAAAGGAAGATTGTGGAGGCATTGAATCAGCTTTCGGCCGGGGGCTCTACTGCCGGAGGAGCAGGCTTACGATTGGCTTATAAGTTAGCGCACGAAAACTTTGTAAAGGATGGTAACAATAGAATTGTTCTGGCTACTGATGGTGATTTTAATGTGGGTATTAGCAGCAATGATGAAATGGAGAAACTCATCGAAGCGGAGCGCAATAAAGGTATTTATATAACTGTTGCAGGCTTTGGTATGGGTAATTACAAAGACAGTAAGATGGAAATCATCGCCGACAAAGGAAATGGTAATTACTTTTATATAGATAATATTCAGGAAGCGCGTAAAGCCATGGTCGAAGAGTTTGGCGGAACACTTTATACCATTGCTAAAGATGTGAAATTTCAATTAGAGTTTAATCCGGCATTAGTGGCAGGTTATCGATTGATTGGTTATGAAAACCGTTTATTGGCTAAGGAAGATTTTAATAACGATAAAAAGGATGCCGGCGAAATAGGTTCCGGCCATACCGTTACTGCGCTTTACGAGATTATTCCTGTGGGAGCAAAAGATGCAGTCAGCTATCTGCCATCGGTAGATGAGCTGAAATATCAACCCAACAAAAGTAAAAAGGAGCGCACAAAACCTTCATCTAAATTTAGCAACGAATTGCTAACGCTTAAATTAAGATATAAAATGCCAGATGCCGATAAAAGTAATTTATTGGTGAGGACGGTAAATCACAAGGTTAAAGAGCTCAGTGAAACTTCCGATGACTTTAGGTTTGCCTCGTCGGTAACCGCCTGGGGTATGTTGTTGCGTAACTCAGAATATATAGAAGATGTAACTTATACAGATGTCATTAAATGGGCTAAAAAGGCACGTTCCAATGACGAGCAGGGTTATCGTGCCGAAATGATACGACTTATGGAATCGGCACAATCCATGAGTAGCATGCTGGGTGTGCATGTTGAGTAGAACCAGTATTAAAAAACGCTTTATAGCCTTGCAACTCAATTTGTATATAGTTGCAGGGTAATTCGTGTAAGATTTAAGATAAATAGATTGTTGAATATTTTGTAAACTAAAATAAATCCTTAAGTTTGTAGACCTAACTAACTTAATGATTAAATTATGAGTGTTCAACTATCCCTCCGCAGTTCCGATTGTGTCTTTATTGACATTTGTACATCAGTAATAAATATTCAAAAGCTATATAAATGAATCTATTTGTGTTAACCTGGTGAAACTGGTCATTTCAACATGGTTAATTCATTAATTCAATATCTTCATTTAACAAATAAATGCGCACTGTGTGTTTGTGTGTTGTTTTGTGTGCTTTGTTTAGTACACTTTAGCCAAAAAAACTAACCGCCTCCAGGGGCACTAAATATTTATAATTATGAGTGAAAACAAAAGAAAAGTAGATGTGTTGCTTTACGACAACCATTTAACCAGCGATGCCAATGATAAGTTTGGCAGAGTACGCATTGCCGGAACCATTAATAATAAAGGTATTGCCGAACGCATAAAAAAGGAAGGCAGCGAGTATCAAATCGAAGCCATTGTTGAATTATTAAATCGCTCCGACCGTATTTGCAAAGAAGCCATTGCCGAAGGTTATGCCATTCATAACGATTTTGTGCATGCGCGTTTAAGTATCAGTGGTAGTTTTACAGGTCAAACTTTCGACCCGGCCACGCACAGTATCAATGTGCAAATGATGCCTACAGCAGGAGTGCGCGAAGGCATTAAAGGCCTGCCTGTTGAAATTATGGGTAATGCCGTTGTAGGTCCTGTTATCGATAGAGTTACCGATAGTCTTACCGGTGAGGTAAACGCCACCATTACACCAAACAACGCCTTAACCATTTTGGGCGATAAAATTCAAATAGAAGGCGATCATAGGGATGTAGGTGTGTACTTTATTGGTTTGGCCGATGACAGCAAAACCAAGGTTACTCAAATTATTAGTAATAAAAACAAGGAACTGATTATCATGATTCCTGCCTTAGCTCCGGGCGATTACCAGATAGAGGTAAGTACGCAGTTTAACAGAACAGCTAACTTACTTTCAGAACCCAGAAGTGAAAGATTAGAAGCAGTACTAACCGTAACAACAGCATAACCATACGCAATTTTGCATATGAGCATATCAAAGTGTTTGATATGGCTATATGCAAAATTGCACATTACCATATCGACGTGCTTGATATGCCCTTATGCAAATTTGCGTATGACCATAGTAAAGCTCGGGCAATGGTAATGGGAAAAAATAAGATAAGTAATGTATTACAAATGAAAGAAATTATTATAAAAGCTAAAGAAGCGAATCGTATAGGAGTATTATTAATATTGCCAATTTCATTAGTGTTAATAATTCCATATTTGTTACAATGGAAAGATGAGGCAATTGTAAGTATAAAAGAAATCGGTTTAGCCTTGTCTGTAACAGGTAATAATTTAGTTGATACTTTAATTACTGTTTTTACACCTGTTGTTATTATTGCTATAGGAGTAGTACTGCATGAAATGATTCATGGATTGTTTATGCTAATATTTTCTGGTAACAGGAAAGCTGTGAAGTTTGGATTCAGAAGAGATCCTTTTATGCCTTATGCCCATTGTTCTAAAGCCCTTATCTCCCGTCAAATGATAATTGTATGCTTAGCTCCGTGGATTATACTTGGATTGGTGCCATTTGTTATATCGCTGGTTAATGGAAACCTGGTGCTTCTACTTTTTGGTGCCAGTATGACATATGCAGCCGTAGGTGACTTTATCTATACTATCCTAATTTGAAAAGTAGGATTTAATATTAAAATTCTTGATCACGATCAGGAAATCGGGTTTATGGTAATTGATAATTAAGATATAATAAGAAGATTAAACAAATAACACTAAAACAAGAAATTATGAAAAACAAGATGATTAATTCGCTGGTAGTATTATTATTGATTTTTGCTTCGGTAAATACGGCTTATGGGCAGGATGTTGAAGAAAAAATTGAATTAAAGAAGTTTGGTTTAGGATTGCATATCGAACAATTTAAATTGCATGAATTGGCCATGGATATAGCCATTGCACCAGCAAATAAAATAGTATTTACCATTACCCCCAACAATAATTTCAGGTTAGAACCAGAAATTGGCTTTACACAACAGAAAGATAAGGAGACAGATTTAAAAGCCAAAAGTACACAGGTAGGGATTGGTGCTTATGGTATGCTGCAAAAAGGGAAAGCCAATTTTTATGGTGGTTTAAAACTCGAACATGCAAGTATCTCCAGTGAGTATATTCATTGGGATACAGATTTTAAGGAAACAGAAAAGTTAAAAAGGCTTGCAGTTGGACCAGTTGTTGGTGTAGAGTATTTCTTTGGTGAGCATTTTAGTTTTGGAGGAGAGGTAGGCTTAAAGTTTATGGATATAGAATCAACAGATAGTCAGTATAATGAGGATGTGAATTCAAATGTTAGCTACGTTACAACGGAGTCGGGTCTGTTGGTTCGTTTTTACTTTTAAGAATTTATCATCCCATACGCTAATGAACTAATCTCTAGTCAAATGAAAACTTCAAACAACATTCAAGCATTAGTTCCTGCATTTGTTTTATTATTAATGATTTGTTTAGGGTGTTCAAAGCAAAATTATCCTACATCAGGTGCTCCTGTAGATGGAGATGGGAATTATTATAAAACCATTGTTATTGGAGATCAGGAATGGCTGGCCGGAAACTTAAAAACAACAAAGTATAATAATGGAAAAAGCATTAAGCAGTCTCCAATCAAAGATGGATTTGCATCATATTACTGGTATAACAACGATACGGCCAATAAAGAAAAATATGGAGCACTGTACAGTTGGAGAGCAGTAAAAAAGAAAAAACTTTGTCCTTGTGGTTGGAAAGTACCAGAAAAAAAGGACTGGATTCAGCTAGAAGATGCTGTTAGAGAAGGTTATGGAAACGTAGCCAAAGCTTTAGCTTCTCAGAATGGCTGGTTAAATAGTAATAAACCAGGTGCGGTGGGAAATATGCCGCATAAGAATAACTCAAGTGGTTTTAATGCGGTTCCTGCAGGTTCTTACAGAGCTAAGGATGAAAAGTATAGATTAGAGAGGGTAGCTACATTCTTTTGGTCAACATCAGAGCATAAAGATTGGTACACTTTTGCGCCAATGATCGCGTCAGAGAGGGATTCTGTTGGTCATCCAAATTTGGTACAAACAGGAGCACATTCGGTTCGATGCATCAAGAAAAAGGAGAAATAGAATATTTTAAGAGATATATTTATAAGACCCGTTCCTTATAAGCGTCATGCAAATAGGGAACGGGTCTCTTTTTAGTATGCTTGAAGTAAGTCAATAATAGTGTTGGAATTTAAGTATTCAATAGTCATTTTTGTTAAATAGCTATCGTTTTATTTTATTCAATTGTCTTATTTATATAGAAACTAGTTTTAATAGTAGTACATATTAACTATCGTTAAACTATAATTAATTTAATAGTAATTTTAAATAACGTATATTTGTGTTGTTTTTTAATATTCCTAATGCATATCCCAAGCAAAAATGAGTTTAATATCAATAGTAATCCCCGTTTATAATTCTGAGAAATTCCTATCAGAATGTTTGAATTCGGTTGTAAATCAAACCTTAAAAGAAATTGAAATCCTTTGTGTCAATGATGGTTCTACAGATAATTCATTAAAAATACTGCAATATTACGCCAATAAAGATAAGCGTATTGTCATCATTGATAAAAAGAATGAAGGTGTAGGCGCTACGCGAAACTTGGCATTTAAACGAGCAACAGGTAAATATATCTTTTGTGTAGATAGTGATGATTACATAAGTAGTAATACTTGTGAGGTTTTATACAATATGGCCAATAAGTATGATTTAGATTTGTTGCAAGTCAGGAAGTTAAAACGTTTTACTAAAGGGGATGAGAAGGAGAGTGAACAAGCATTTGTAGAGGACCCGAACCTTCAAATTCAAACAGGAAAAGATTTTAATTATACAAAATTTGCGACTTCGTTTGCGTGCGGCAAACTATGGCGTAGAGACTTTATTTTAGATAAGGAAATCTTCAATACAGGAGAGAAGAATGGTGAAGATCAATTAATGTCTTTTAAGGGGTATTTGCATGCACAAAGAGTTCTTGTAATTAATTTTCAGTGCTATTTTTATCGCATACATAATTTGTCTGCTACCTTTCAGAAAAGGGATGAGGATTATCTTCGAGATCGCAATCAAATAGCAACCCGGATGATTAATATGATAGAGGAGAATAACTTATGGAATCATTTTGGTTTTATGAAACGTTTATTTTTAAATATGTATAGGCTGAATAAGCATTGTGTCAAAAAGAACTGTAATAATTCTGAGGTATTAAAAAAGCATAGGCAATTTATAAACGATACCAGAAGGCAATGCAAACAAAACAGAGAGTCAAAGCTTCGCTTTACATCACATATTGAAAGGTTTTATTTATTTCATCCGGTTTTTTGGAGATTTTTTAAGGTGAGTTAGGAGTGATAATTCACGAATAGCCCCTGGTATAAACAATATATGGTTACTCAAATAAGAGTAGCCATTTTTTATGCAGTAACTTTTTTTGTAGAAGAATTAATGCTTTATATCTATCCTTTTCACTTTTTATATACTTCTTTGCAACTAAGCTTTTGTTTTGTTGTCCTTCGGGTACGCCAAAATTTTAAAAGAAACCTAGGATATAAACAATATGAAAATGAAAAAGACTGCGCTGTTATGCTTTTGTGGGCGTTGAGTATACAAGCCAATAAGCCCCTCGATAAAAACAAAGTGGTGTTAAGTGGTATTGTAAAAGTTGGCAATACGGGCGAACTACTTATAGGAGCCACCATTTATTTTACAGAACTTGAGAGTGGAACAATCACAAATTAATATGGGTTTTATTCCTTTAGTCCGCCTTCCGGCAGGTATATTATTTAGTACGATTACATGGGTTATCATTGTAGAGCTCTTAAAGATATAGTGACGGCAAGATGGCCGTCACATATCCACAAGGTTATGTTATTGGATTTTTATAACTAATGCTTCTTAAGTATTTCCAGAGCCTTTTGGGCTGTTTTAGTTGTAGAATTTGGATTTTGTCCGGTTATTAGTTGTCCGTCAACAACAGTGTGTTTGCTAAGAGGTAGAAATGCTTTGCTATACTTCATTCCTCTATCTTTCATAATCTTCTCGAGGTTGTAGGGTACAAAACGTTTTACACCCGCTATGGTTTCATCAAAGTATGGAAAGCATGTTCCTCTTTTGCCCTTAATAAGATATTCTCCATTGCTTAGTCGAACATTTTGTAAAGCTGCTACTCCATGGCATACTGCAGAAACAAGCTTGCCATCTTCGTACATTTCGCGTGTTAGTGTGTTAAGTTTTTCATTATTGGCAAAATCCCACATGGCTCCATGACCTCCTGCAAAGAAAAGTATATCGTATTCTTTCCAATTCACTTCAGAGATTGACTTTGTATTTTCTAACAAAGACATAAAATTAGGATCTTCATAACGTTTTTTAGTAGCCTTGTCTAACATGAATCCGGCTAAACTTCTTCCATCTACAGGTATTTTTCCTCCCTTAATACTTACGATTTCCATTGGGATTCCGGCCGCTTCAAATTCATCGTAGAAATGAGTGAGTTCCGATAACCAAAGTCCTGTTGGTTCGGCTTTTGGATGATTGAAATCAGAATGATTGGTCACAACGATTAATGCTTTTATATTTTTCATATTACTATGTTTAATTTTAATACATGTTTCCTAATTGCAGGTAGTAATTGGTACCTACATTAACTGTGGATAAACTTTCTCTATTTATTTTGAGGAAAGTCTTGTTTCAATTGTTGCTTTATAAATAATATGGGAAGTAAATATTCCCTATAGAAAAGTATTTTCTAATTCAAATTCCTGTATTCGACAGGTGTCATTCCGGTATTCTTTTTAAACATTTTACTGAAATATTGCGGATACTCAAATCCCAAGTCATATGCGATTTCACTAACAGAAACTGAGGAATTCAAAAGCTTATCTTTAGCCAGTTCAATGACATGGTATTGAATATGTTCTGTCCCGTTTTTACTGGTCTCTTTTTTTAGTAAATCGCTCAAATAATTGGGCGAAAGGTGTAATTGTTCTGCAAAATATTTAATCGATGGGAATCCTAAGTGTTGTATTTCATCTGATTCAAAATAACTTTTTAACAGCCGGTGAAAATCAGAAATAAGATCCTTGTTTATTTCAGTTCGTGTGATAAACTGACGATCGTAATAGCGGTTGCAGTAATTTAATAAAAGTTCAATGGATGAAACAACCAGTGTTCTACTATGTATATCAATATTCAGTTTTAATTCACTTTCAATATCTTCAATAATAGTACCCAGTTTTTGCTGCTCCTGATCAGACAAGTGTTAGGCTTCATAAACATCATATGAAAAAAAGCTATACTCCTTCATCTTGGCATTTAAACTTGTACCTCGTATCAGATCGGGGTGAAAAATCAATGCCCAGCCATTTACATCATCTGAATCTTCAAGGTTTTCCATGACAACTACCTGATTTGGGGCTGTAAAAAACAGTGTTCCTTCCTGAAAATCGTAATAATTACGTCCGTAACGCATGCTACCCGGACATAGATTTTTAAACATCACTGAATAAAATCCCATCGACACTTTCATTTCATTATAGGCCCTGATGTTATCCTTCGAAAAATCTATTACTCCAACTAGCGGATGCAATGGTTTCCTCTGATACATCATCTCATATAACTGACTGATGTTTTCTATTTTGATTATTTCGTCCATGTCCTGTTCCCTTTCTATTTACAAAGTAAATTCAATTCCGCTAAGCTCTTCTGATAAATCCCATAATTTTTCAGCTACCTGCATATCCTTAGAATATTCGGATCTTTTCGATACGCCCAATTTTCCTTTTAATCCCCCCATACCTGTAGGACCATAAAAGTCTCCACCCACTACATCACTTGATAAAGCTGCATAAAGAGCTGGTACAGCAGCTTTGTCGCTCGAGTGTGTCATAAACGATCCTAACACTTTGAATAAAAAACTCTGAATCCATGACATTTCATCAAACAAACCGGTATCAGAAACTCCCGGATGTACCGATAAGGATCGGATTTTACAATCTGATTTATTTAGCCGACGATTTAGCTCATCGCCAAACATTAAACAGGCTAGTTTTGATTGTCCATATGCTGCTCCATAACCCTTGGCATTTTTACATTCAATATCATCGAAATGAATAGTGGCACTTTTATGTGCTACACTGCTTAAAGAAACAATACGCGAACGCTCATCATTGGGCATATGATTGATCAATAAGGAGGTTAATGCAAAGTGGCCTAAATGATTAGTAGCAAACTGAAGTTCTATACCTGCTGCATTTTTTTGCTCCGAATAGGTCATAACACCTGCATTATTTACTAGTACATCCAGCTTTTGATAGCTTTCAGAATATCGATTTACGAATTCTCTTACCGAATACAGATCACTTAAATCCAGCTGAAGAATATCCAAATCTGCCTCTGGGATACTTTGCATAATTTTATTTCTGGCGGATGAAGCTTTTTCTATATTTCTGCAAGCCAGTATTACCTTATAACCAACCTTTGCAAGTCCAACTGTTATTTCGTAACCGATTCCATTGTTTGCTCCTGTTACAATGGCAATTCTACCTTTTTGTGAGGGGATTTTCCCAAGTTTTAATTCCATATCCGATTTCATAAAATATTATGAAGCAAAAGTATACTTGTGGAAAATGAATGCTGTATACATATTACGGATTGTTTTATTCAATTTACGGATTTCGTTTTATAAGCTTTTACTTTCTCTAGCCTCTATGCTTAAAATGCGAATTTTAAGAAATAAAATCACTTCTTTTCTCTTGCTTTTTCTCCTTTTACCTTACTTAATGCTTCAGGAGTGACACCCAAATACGAGGCAATCATTCTTTGGGAGACTCTTTGTGTGATATCAGGATAAGTATCAAGGAAGTGTTCGTAGCGTTCTATTGCAGAGGCACTCATTAGCATAATTACTCTCTTCTGAAGGACTCCAATTCGATTGATTAAAGCAGGGACGTTTTTTTCTCCGTTAAATCTTTTTCAATTACTTGAACAGTTGAATCTTCTATAGCGTCAATATAAAGTTCACAGGGAATATCAGCTTCGCCCGCATCGGCAATTCTCCATCCTTCCGGAGCAAACATAAAGATATGTTCTTTACCTTTTCTATCAATTGAATAGCTACCTAATAACCCAGATACAGTTTTGTAAATTGTATTGTTTTTATCTCCTTTACGTTGTAAAATATCTCCTTTTTTTACAGTGATTGTTTTCATTGCATTTAATTAAAAAGTTTACTGCAAACCTGAAGCTGTCTCATTATAGAGGAGTAGCAGATTGCAAATGCTAACTTTTCGATTTACAGCTTGCTACAAAAATAAAAAAGTGGTTAGGATGATACAACCAAACCGCTTTTATAATACATTGATAATGTGACTTTCTGTTTCTAATGTTTTAAACCTTGCCACTTCTTCAGCCTTTATTAGGAAGGCATAGTATATTCTTTGATTATATACCTTTTTCAAATATCACTGCATTACTCTTGCTTACTTTATTGCGAACTGCAATTAATGGTCGGTATTCCGGATCATTGTAGAAATCTTCAGCTGCCTGTTTATATGGAAATTCTACAATTACCAATTTACCTTCGGGAAGATTTCCTTAAATGTGCATAGGTTTTTCTGATATTGCCATAGGTGCAGCTCCGTGTTTTGCCATAATTTTAGGAGCTTTTACCAAATATTCTCTTTCATACGTTTCAAGATCTTCTACCCGTACATGATGGCATCATGTATGCTTTCATAATTTCTATATTTTAATGATTATAAGTACGACAAATGTATAGCTGAAAAAAGAGCTTCGCACTAATGTAGATTAAGAAATGAAACAACAATGATTAAATGAGTATTTAAGGTTACTGGTCGGATATAGTTTTTATAGTCGACTATATGCTTAAAAAAATAACTAAGAAGGTTGGTCACAGGATCATTTCTTGAATTTCGTTCTCTTACTAAATGGAGGTAGTTCATTAATATTTATTACTTAGAAGTGTTATATTACAAGTTTTAAAAATGGCTGTTCAGTATTGAGCAGCCATTTTTATCTACTTCATATTTTGTTTGATCTGAATATTTTTATTGTTCATCTTAAAATACTACCCTTTCTCAATTTTTTTCATCTCCTTTGCAACCATGTAATTTTTTTGTTGTCCTTCGGGTAAACAAAACACTTAAACCTAGGATCTGAATAATATGATGATAAAAAACATAGTGCTGTTTTGCTTAATGCTTTTATGGGCATCGGGTATACAGGCCAATAAACCACTCGAAAAAAATAATGTGGTATTAAGCGGAGTGGTAAAAGATGGTAGTACAGGCGA
The DNA here is from genome assembly GCF_005877885.1 of Labilibacter sediminis. Taxonomy (GTDB): domain Bacteria; phylum Bacteroidota; class Bacteroidia; order Bacteroidales; family Marinilabiliaceae; genus Saccharicrinis; species Saccharicrinis sediminis. Next base: position 309,967 of record NZ_VCHY01000005.1, on the reverse strand, counting down.
ACTTCTCATTGGAGCCACCATCTATTTTAAAGAACTTCAAAGCGGTACTATCACCAACCTTTACGGCTTTTATTCCTTCAGTCTTTCCCCTGGCAAGTATAATGTTCAATTCGATTATATGGGCTATCAGGCCGTAGACAAGATCATAGATTTAAAAGAAAATACTACCCTGAATATTGAGTTATTCGAAGAATCTGAAAACATTCAGGAGGTGGTGATCACTTCCAAAAAGAGAGATGCCCATGTGCGTGATCCGCAAATGAGTGTGCAAAAATTACAGAGTAAAGATATTAAGGCTGTTCCGGCATTAATGGGTGAGGTAGATGTGATAAAAGTACTGCAGCTGATGCCAGGCGTACAAGCTACCAGTGAGGGTTCCAGCGGTTTTAGTGTGCGTGGTGGAAATCCTGATCAAAACCTGATATTGCTCGATGAAGCTACGGTGTATAATGCAGGTCATATATTGGGTTTCTTTTCCGTTTTTAATAATGATGCCATTAAAGATGTGCAGTTGTACAAGGGTAATATTCCTGCCGAGTACGGCGGAAGGTTGTCGTCGTTGGTTGATGTACGCATGAAGGATGGTAATTCCAAAAAGTTTGAAGGTAACGGTGGTATTGGACTTATTTCATCACGTTTAACATTGCAAGGGCCTATAGCAAAGGATAAAACATCATTTGTTGTGAGTGGGCGCCGTACCTATTTCGATTTGTTTTTGCCACTTTCCTCCGATCCCGCAGTTAAGGATAACAAGATTTACTTTTACGACATCAATGCAAAGGTGAATCATATAATTAACGATAACAACCGTATTTACTTTAGTACATATGCTGGTCGCGATGTATTTAAAGAAGTACGATCAGAGATGAATTACGGCAATAAAACCTTTTCGTTTAGATGGAATCATGTGTATAATCCCAAGCTCTTTTCAAATATCACTTTAGTGGGAAGTAATTATGATTACAGCCTTACGGCCAACGATCAGGCATCAGGATTTAAATGGGAAAGCAGATTAAAAGACTATAGTTTAAAAGTGGATTACAACTATTATTTAAATCCAAACAACACCATTAATTTTGGCGGACAAACAACCTATCATACCATTAATCCGGGAACAGCACAAGGCACTGGCGAAGAAGCCTTATACGATAAAATAGTGGTGCCCGATGCCAATTCACTGGAGCATGCCCTGTATATTGGAAATACACAATCCATAGGAAGTAGATTAAGTTTAAGATATGGCCTTAGATTATCGATTTTGCAGAACATAGGCAAAGGCACCATCTATGATTTCGACCAAGATTATGAGGTTGAAGGATCTACTGAATACGATAAAGGGGAGGTGTTTAATTCATATGCCGGGTTAGAACCTCGTTTGGGATTATCATACATGCTCAACGAAACCACTTCGCTTAAGGGAAGTTATGCGCGTACCCGCCAGTATTTACATTTGGCCAGTAATTCAACATCAGGCACACCTTTAGATGTATGGTTTATGTCGTCGCCTAATGTTAAGCCTCAAATTAGTGATCAGTTTTCTGTAGGTTATTTTAAAAACCTGTCTGACCATACCATTGAAACATCGGTGGAGCTGTTTTATAAGGATATGCAAAATACCATTGATTTTAAAGATCATCCGGAGTTACTCTTAAATAAACATATGGAAGGAGAAATTAGAGTAGGTAACTCATGGGCATATGGTGCCGAGTTTTTGGTAAAATTTAATAAAGGAAAGTTTAATGGATGGGTGGGATATACATGGAGCAGATCGTGGCGCAAGATTCCGGAAATTAATGAAGGCAAAAAATACTTATCGCCATATAATCATGATCATGATATTTCCATTGTTCTAAATCAAAAAATAGGTAAGCGAGGACAGTTGAGTGCAAACTGGGTGTATAGCAGTGGGGCGCCTTTTACAGCACCTACAGGTCGTATGTATGTGGGAGGTGATGTTATTCCCATCTATTCGAGCCGTAACAAAGAACGCATGCCCGATTATCACCGAATGGATGTATCATACACGCTTAAAACAAAAAATAAGAAAGATAGAAAATGGGAGGGCGAATGGAACTTTGCCATATATAATTTATACGGGCGAAAAAACGCCTGGTCTATTTATTACGAGCAGGATGAGAATGATCCATATGAGGTAACAGCTCAAAAAACCTATCTATTTCAGTTTATTCCTTCAGTAACCTACAACTTTAAATTTTAATTATGCGATATATAATATTTCATCTATTCATAGTTTTAGCTTTGGTATTTCTTAATGCCTGCACCGAAGAAATAGAAATGGAGTTTAAATCGGTTCAGCCTCAACTGGTGGTTGATGCCGTGTTTACTGATCAAGTGAGAGAGCATTATGTGATATTGACCCGCTCATCTGACTTTTTAAGCAATGAGCCTAACCCTGCAGTGAGTAAGGCAACGGTTCAGTTAAGAGATGCCTATAATGAAATTGTTTTGGAAGAATTGCATGATAAACCGGGTGTTTATTTAATTCCTAAAAGTTTCAGAGGAATATACGGACAAACTTATACTCTCAGTATTTCAGGTGTGGATATTAATGAAGACGGGGTAGAAGAGGAATATAGTGCCGTAAATACTTTATATCCGGTGGTTGACATTAGAGGTATTGCGCTAGGCTGGAGTTTAACACAGGGGCAAAAAGCATGGCAGGTGCTGCTGTATACAAAAGATCCGGAGGAAACAAAAGACTATTATGCTTTTACACTTTATCTAAATGGTGAATCTATTTCGCCGAAAATATCAGAAACAGAATATGCCGACGATAAATACTTTAATGGCAATGAGGTAAATGGGGTTTGGGTGCACAGTGTGGTAGAGGAAGATAACGAAGGCAACCCAACAGATCATGTTCTTCAGCTTGGTGACTGGGTAAAGCTCGAAATGCAATCCATTAATCAGGATTACTATGAGTTTATTGATGCTGTTCATCAGGAAACAGGAATTAAAGTGCCCTTGTTTAGTGGTCCTCCCGCCAACGTTCCAACTAATGTAAGTAATGGAGCCAGAGGTTTTTTTAGAACCTATTCTCTTGTTCAGGATTCAATACAGGTAACGCAGGAAATATTAGATCAAAGGGAGTAATGCTCTTTAGGTGATTATATACTATCATGTTAATAGTCGCCTGATAATGATTTCGATCAGGGTATATAAAAATGAAAAAACCAGTAATCAAGGAGTTAAGACCTGATTGCTGGTTTTTGTTTTTTCAGTCATTTAAAACTCGTTAAATGACTTTATGATGTATTTTCTCTAATGTAATTTGTTGGAGATGATATTGAAGAACTCTTCACGGGTAGCTTGATTTTTTAAAAAAGCTCCGGTAAAGTCAGATGTGGTAGTTACAGAATGTTGTTTTTGAACACCACGCATTTGCATACACATATGTTGTGCTTCAATTACTACAGCTACTCCAAGAGGATTTAAGGTGTTTTGAATAGCTTCTTTGATTTGTGTAGTTAACCTCTCCTGTACCTGTAATCTGCGCGCAAATGCTTCTACCACACGAGCAATTTTACTCAAACCGGTAATATGATGCTTTGGAATATAAGCAACATGTGCTTTACCAAAAAAAGGCAACATATGATGTTCACACATAGAATATAGCTCAATATCCTTAACGATTACCATTTGCTGATAGTCTTCTTTAAACATGGCAGATTTAATAATCTCTTCAGGATCCATTTGGTAACCCTGGGTAAGAAATTGCATGGCTTTGGCTACTCGCAGTGGTGTTTTTTCTAAGCCCTCCCTGTTAACATCTTCACCAAGAAGTTTAATGACTTCAGTATAATGAGAAGAAAGACCCTCAGTTGTGGCGTCGTCATAGTTCTCAACTTTGCTGTAGCCTCCCTCTCCATTCAATGTAAATTCCATGTTTTATAATAATTTATGTGCCAATAAAATCAGATGGCAAAAGTCATAAAAAAAATCAGGAAAAACCCTGATTTTTTTTATTTATTCTGTTTTGATGAAGAAAAAGTTACTCTGCGCTTTTTTGCATCTTCTTTCTCATTTTTTCCCGATACGAAGAAATTAGAAATTCCCATTCTTCTTGTGTAATATGAGCCCTTCGTGGTTTACGAAGATTTTTCATTTTTGAGCGGTCAATTTGTTGTTGAGTGGATATATTGCTTACACCTACCATTTGACTTGGTTGTACTTGTGTTCTATAAACAATATCGTTGGTTCTGGCCTGTATAAAATTCTTTTGGTTCATTTCTGCATCCCATTTCGTAACAGGCTGGGTTTTTGCCTGGTAAGTCGACATAGCAATATTCTGCTGTGCGGCAATATCATCCTGAGAACTTAAGATAGGCAGATTTCGTGCCATGGCACTAGGATTTAGGTTTTGAGGAATAATGATAATTTCTGATAATTCAATGGTGTCACGACTAAGAAAAATACCCATTAAAAATTTTTCTGTATCCAGAGAATCATTTACCTGTACAATTAACGGATCAAAACCAACGTACGAAAATTTTACAATATCACCGGGTTTAGCCCAAAAAGAAAACTGACCTTCTTCATTGGCAGTATAGCCTTGTTTATTATTGATCACATATTTTGCATATGGCAGGGCGAATAAACTATCACCTTCCATTATAACACCCCTAAAAAGAGATGAGTCCCGTTCTATCTGAGCACTCGTAATGGTAGTTAAAAGCAATAGAATAAATGGTAATATCTTTTTTATAGTCATAGCTTAAAAATGTTATAAAAGGGTAATTCTCTAAGATAAACAAAAAACAATTTAATTGGTTTAGGTTGACTGTTTATTCATAAAAAAACAACCTGACTTAATTGTTAAGCCAGGTTGATTATATTATAGTTTCAGAACAATGTCTTGTAAACTTCTTTTGGGAACATGATGAACATCTTTCATGTCGCGCCAATATTTATGATCCTTATCTAATTCTTCAATAACAACTTCTTCTTTGGGTTTTCCAAGAGCAATAACCTGCACAATTTTATATTTTGAAGGAATGTCAAGAGAACGTTGTAATTGTAAGCGCTCAACAGATCCGATTATACATCCGCCTAATCCTTTTTCAACCGCTCCTAGCAAGATGCTTTGTGAGGCAATACCGTTATCACTAAAAAAATTAGATGAAATACTGGTATCGTTTAACATGATAATGTATGCCGAAGGTCGTTCGCCTTCTTCAGGTCCATGCCAATCAGGTAAATATCCTGCCCATGATAAATATTTAAATATGGTATTATTTACCTCTGGTTTGTTGCAGATGATGTATTTTAAAGGTTGTGCGTTACGTGCCGAAGGTGACAATCTGGCAAGATCTATTAGCTCAGTAAGGGTTTCCTCACTAATAGTCTCATCCTGGTAAAATCGTCTGTAACTTCGGTTTTTTAAAATCAGATCTTTTAGCATAATAAGGGATTTTAGTGTAAATAATTAGAATCGGGCACCTACCACGTCCCAATCGATAATGTTCCAAAAAGCAGAAATGTAATCTGGTCTCTTATTCTGATAATCTAAATAATAAGCATGTTCCCAAACGTCACAAGTTAAAACCGGAGTTAATCCGTCAGTCATTGGATTTGCAGCATTGCCGGTTTGAACAATTTTTAAATCGCCATTGGCGTCTTTTACCAACCAGGCCCATCCCGATCCAAATTGAGTGGCTGCGGCTTTGTTAAAAGCTTCTTTAAAAGCATCAAAACTACCAAATGCTTTGGTGATAGCTTCAGCTAAATCTCCTTTAGGTTCGCCACTTCCATTAGGAGAAAAGGCCGTGAAATAAAAAGTGTGATTCCAAACCTGAGCAGCATTGTTAAAAATACCCCCTTCAGATTTTTTAATGATAGTTTCAAGGTCAGCATTTTCAAACTCAGTACCAACAATTAAATTGTTAAGGTTATTAACATAGGCTTGGTGGTGCTTGCCATAGTGAAATTCTATGGTTTTTTCACTAATAACAGGTTCTAGCGCATTGGCTGCATACGGAAGTGTTGGTAATTCAAATTTCATGATTATTCGTTTTATTTTATCTATTATATTATGATTCTGATATCAGTGTTTTTTGTACACTGTAAACAAATTTATAAAATACTAATATAATTCCTAAGTGTATTTTATATTATTAATATCATAATTGTATGATATTTAAAGGAATTGTTTGATTATCAACGCTACATTTAATTAAGAAAAAAGGTAATTAAATGCTTAATTGAAAAATCAGATAAAAAAAGCCGATGTGATTTTCACATCGGCAAATATATTGTTGAATGTAAGTTCTTACATCATTCCAGGCATACCTCCGCCCATTCCGCCCATTGGGGCAGCTGGCATAGCAGGCTCATCCTCTTGCTCATCTACAATTACACACTCAGTAGTTAAGAACATACCAGCGATAGATGCAGCGTTCTCTAAAGCAATACGAGTTACTTTTGCAGGATCGATTACACCAGTTGAAAGGAAGTTTTGGTACTCATCAATACGAGCATTGTAACCAAAGTCACCTTCTCCTTCTTTAACTTTTTGTACTACAACAGCACCTTCTTTACCAGCGTTAGCAACAATCTGACGTAATGGCTCTTCTATCGCTCTTTTTACGATTTCGACACCGGTGTTTTCGTCATCAGTTTCACCTTTTAAACCGTCTAAAGCAGCAATGGCACGAATTAATGCAACACCACCTCCAGGAACAATTCCTTCCTCAACAGCAGCACGAGTAGCACTTAATGCATCATCAACGCGGTCTTTTTTCTCCTTCATTTCAATTTCTGAAGCAGCACCAACGTAAAGTACAGCAACACCACCTGCTAACTTAGCTAAACGCTCTTGTAATTTTTCTTTATCGTAATCAGAAGTAGTGTTAGCAATCTGAGATTTAATTTGCTCAGTTCTTTCAGCAATTACCTCTTTTGCACCAGCACCGTTTACAATAGTAGTATTTTCTTTGTCAAGAGTAGCTTTTTCAGCCTCTCCTAACATTTCTAATGTAGCTTGCTCTAATGAAAGACCAACTTCTTCAGTAATTAAAGTTCCGTTAGTTAAAACAGCGATATCTTGTAACATCTCTTTTCTTCTGTCACCAAAACCAGGAGCTTTAACAGCAGCCACTTTTAACGAACCACGAAGACGGTTTACCACTAAAGTAGCCAATGCTTCACCATCAACATCTTCAGCAATAATTAATAAAGGACGACCTGTTTGAGCAGTAGCTTCAAGTACAGGAAGAAGATCCTTCATTGTAGAGATTTTTTTGTCGTGAATTAAGATATATGGGTTTTCTAATTCAGCAGCCATTTTCTCTGTATTGGTTACAAAGTAAGGAGAAATATATCCTCTGTCGAATTGCATACCTTCTACTACATCAACAGTAGTTTCGATACCTTTAGCCTCTTCAACAGTAATAACACCTTCTTGTCCTACTTTTTCCATTGCCTGAGCAATTAAGCTACCAATTTCAGCGTCGTTGTTAGCAGAAACCTTAGCAACTTGCTCAATTTTTTCGTTGTGATCACCAATTTCTTGAGATTGAGCAGCAATACTTTCTTTAGCTACTTTTACAGCCTTATCGATACCAGCTTTAAGTTCCATTGGGTTAGCACCTGCAGTAACGTTCTTTAAACCAACGTTTACAATTGACTGAGCTAAAACAGTTGCAGTAGTTGTTCCGTCACCAGCGTTGTCAGCAGTTTTAGAAGCAACTTCTTTTACCATTTGAGCACCCATGTTCGCATAAGGGTCTTTTAACTCAATTTCTTTAGCAACAGAAACACCGTCTTTAGTGATAGAAGGAGCACCGAATTTTTTGTCGATGATTACATTTCTTCCTTTAGGTCCTAATGTTACTTTTACTGCGTTTGCTAACTCGTCAATACCTTTTTTTAGTAAGTCGCGAGCTTCAATATCGAATTTAATTTCTTTAGCCATCTTGTTTTAAGCTTTAACTGTTACTTAATTATTGAATAAATAATACGTCTGATTGAGAAATCAACAGATAATCTACACCGTCAATGTTTAATTCTGTTCCGGCATACTTTCCGTAAAGAACAACGTCGCCAGCTGCAACTTCCATTTTCTCGTCTGCTTTTTCAGCTCCCACTAAAACAGCTTCTCCTTGTAGTGGCTTTTCTTTTGCTGAATCAGGAATAATGATTCCACTTGCTGTTTTTGTTTCTGCCGCTTGAGGCTTAACCAAAATTTTACCGGCTAGAATCTTTCCTTTTATTTGTGACATATTTTTAAATATTTAAAAGTTTAACATTTTATTATTTGCGGTTGATTTTTTCATAAACTGTGCCAAGTGTAAAATGAGTCTTTTTTTCAGTGTTTAACTGACATTATAGCATAAATCATGTTGTTTTGAAATATGTAATGATTAATCTATGGTAAAAGTGGCAAAGCAAATGTCGTAGGAATAAATTTGTTTGTCAATAGTTTAGGTGGTGTGTAAAAAAAAGTGCCAGTATGAATGACATACTGGCACTTTGTATTTTGAGTTTAAAAACTACGCTTTATTAATCTGCAGATTCAGCAGGAGTTTCTTCTGTAGTTTCGCTGTTGTCAGCATCTGTAGCAGAAGGGAAACTAGGCAAAGTGGTTTGTGGTTGAGATATTTGATTTAATTTTTCATCAAGAGCCGCATCGCCTCCTGCGCCAGGTTTATTTAAAACCATAACCGCTACTAATGATAAAGCCAAAAGTCCACCTGCTAAATACCAGGTTGCTTTTCCTAAAAAGTCGGTTGTTTTTCTTACGCCCATTATTTGATTCGAAGATGAAAAATTGGAAGCTAAACCTCCACCTTTAGAATCTTGAACCAAAACGATAAGTATTAATAGTATACTTACAATAATTACCAGTACAGAAACAACTGAATACATATCTTTCTTTTTATTATTTAATTAATTTTCTTTCAAGTCGCTAATTCGCCGTGCAAAGTAAGCATTTTTTTCAGGATATTTCAATAGTAATTTCTCTAAAATTGAAATGGCCTTACTTTTATATCCTTGTTTAATGTAAATGTCTGCTAAAGTTTCGGTTAATATGTCATCTTGATGTTTAGTATCTTGTTCTGATAAATCAACTTCTTTTGTTTTTGAGGATGGTGCTGTAATTATCTTAGGTTTAGCACTTAAAAAGTTGTCGATTAAGTTCATGCCCTTTGGTGTTTTTTTCTCACTTTTTTCCTTTACGGGAGATGAAGAATATCGCATTACATGCAACCAGTCGGAGAAAGATCTGTTCTCATTCGGATTTATGTCTTCAATTTCATCCAGCTGGGGCAGGGAATACCCTGTTGATGTGGATAACTCATAATCTAATAAGTCAGCTGCAGGCAAAACAATGTCTTGTAATGCAGAATCTTCTTCCGAAAGCTTTTCTTCTTTTGTTGAAAAGTTATAGATATTTCCATCGTCACCAGTAAACTCATCTGATGCATTTAGATAATTGTCTGTAATGGTAATTACAGGTTTGGGTTTTTCAGGAGAAATATCCTGAATCGGTACTTCGTTAACAATTTCTTCTTCTACAGATTGCGCAACATCATCTTGTGCCTTAGCAGGTGGCAGCTTTTCATTTTCTGGTTTATGGATATTGTTGATCAGGGAATATAGTTTGCTTCTGTCCGGTATGTATACACTCGAATGTTTTAACTCGCTATTGTACCTGATGTTATCCAGATGATGTAAGTTTTTCAATAGCAACATTCTTCCTATCTGAAAAAAGGGATATTCTTCAATAATCTCTTTTAATTCAGTAAGCGTTTGTTCCGAAGCAAGATCCGGGTAATTTAAAAATTCAACAAATTGAGCTTTGTTCATTTAATATTGCTAAAGAAAAGGGTTTACTATAATTGTACCTAAATCAAATTCTACCAGTCAGAAAATGCTTTGTTAAAAATATTTTCAGTGATCTGTTCAATAATTAACTCAGTTAATTCATTTTCTATTTCATTGATGTTTTGCTCACTCGGATAGTCTTGATATGCACTAAATGATGACTCCCAATTGTCTTTTGGGTTTTTAAAGTTTCGGTAGCGAACCTTAACAGTCATTGTAAGCCTGGTTTCTGCAGAAACGGCATCTGCCTGAATGGCCATTGGGCGAATACTGTATCCAGTAATTTCACCTGAGAAATCAATGTCACCATCTCTGGCTTCAAGTATAAGGCGTGATTCGTTGGTAACTCTGTCTTTTAGCCCTTCAGTAAATTGCTGACTTAAAGTTGGATTGATGAGAGGAGCTCTGTTCTCGAAATACTGAACCGTAAATGTTTTTAAATCATCAGGAACAGATGCTCCGTTTAATGTAAAGTTAATAGCGCATCCCGAAAAGGTTGTGGCTATAAGCAAATATATAAGTATGTTTTGCATATGATTATATTTTCTTTTATTTATCATATGGAACTCGCCAGAAAAATAATCATCTTCGTGTGTGAGAAGCTATTCTCATGGCTCGTTTCATGTGTCTAATCTGATTTTTAAAAAATGGCATTGTGCATATGCTAATGCTTTATTGCTCCAATGCAGTCTGTAAATTTAGTTGGTAATATTATATTCTTTAATTTTTCGATAAAGGGTTCTTTCAGATATACCAAGCTCTTTGGCTGCATACTTACGTTTGCCGTTGTATTTTGTTAATGCTTTTTTTATGAGTTCAATTTCTTTTTCTTCTAATGATAGTGATTCCTCAATAAACTCCTCTGTATCTTCAATGCCATCGTTTATGTTATTATGAGATGTGTTTTTTATTATAACAGGTTGAGTTGATGGTTCAGGGCTGTTGCTAATATCTACTTCCTGGTTGTATAGTTTTTGTATAATGTGTGCATGTTCACCTTGTACATTGATGGAACCATCTTGCTGTATCATCTCTAAAACCAGTTTTTTAAGATCTCCCATATCTTTTTTCATATCAAAAAGAACTTTGTACAGGATTTCTCTTTCATTGGCAAAAGAGGATTCACCACTACCCTTATTTTCCATAACTGCGGGTAAATTATCGCCTGTATGGAAAGGGATATAATTTCTAATAACATCAGCATTAATATCCCTGTTTTCCTCTATAACAGAAATTTGCTCGGTGATGTTTTTAAGTTGGCGAATGTTTCCGGGCCACCTATATTGGGTTAAAATATCTTTAGCCTCACTATTTAGCTTAATAGCTGGCATTCGGTATCTCTCGGCAAAATCGTTGGCAAATTTTCTGAATAACAGATATATATCTTCAACTCTTTCGCGCAACGGAAGAATAGATATGGGTACACTGCTGAGTCTGTAAAATAAATCTTCTCTAAATTTATTTTCCTGAATGGCCTTTTGCATTTGCACATTGGTGGCCGCGACTACTCTTACATTAGTTTTAATAACTTTTGAAGATCCTACTTTTATAAATTCACCGGCTTCTAAAACTCTAAGCAGCCGAACCTGGGTAGAAAGCGGTAATTCTCCTATCTCATCTAAAAATATGGTTCCATTGTTGGCCTCTTCAAAATATCCTTTTCTGTCGGATAAGGCACCAGTAAAGGCACCCTTTTCATGACCAAAGAGTTCAGAGTCAATAGTACCTTCAGGTATTGCACCGCAGTTAACGGCTATATATGGTCCATGTTTACGTGAACTAAACTGATGTATAATTTTTGGAAAGACTTCTTTACCGGTTCCACTTTCTCCGGTGATTAAAACTGATAAGTCAGTAGGAGCTACCTGGACAGCAATATCAATAGACCTGTTTAATCCAAAAGAGTTTCCAATTATTCCAAATCTTTGTTTTATCTGCTGAATATCCATGTTTTCGAAATGCGTATTAATTATAATTGGTCTTTCCTTATTCTTGTACGTATTTGAACGATAGGTTGTTGCGTGCATTAAAAAGTGAAAGACTGCAATATTTTCAGTAAACCCTGACAAAGTTACAATTCTCTTTACAATTTTGATTGTTAAAAAACTATCAATTTTTCTAATTTTTATAATACTATTGCCAAAAGCTGTTGTTATATTTAAAGTTGTAATTGGTGTGTTTAAGCTTGTTTGTCCTTTAGGCAATATTTTTTAAAGACTTTTTCTTAATTCACGGCAAATCTTTTAGCAAGAATAGGTATTAGACTTATGATTAAGATTTGCTTTAGGACATACAGCACACATTTTAATTTTGATCTCAAAAAAATACTATATGCAAACCCCTGACTTTGTAAAAAATGATCCTTGGTTACAACCTTATGAGGAACCAATAAAAGAACGTATTCAACATTACGAGGAAAAGTATAAGTTTCTATCAGATATTTTTGGCGACTTATATCAAATGGCAAATGGCTATGAATACTATGGATTAAAGGATATTGAAGATAGTTATAGAATTAGGGAATGGGCACCTAACGCAACTGAAATATATTTAATAGGTGATTTTTGTAATTGGAAACCAAAACCTAAGTATCAATTTGTCAAACAAAACCATGGGAATTGGGAGGTTGTAATTTCAAAAGAAGACCTAAAACATGGTGATTTATTCAAGCTACATGTTGTATGGGATGGAGGAGAAGGAGACAGATTACCATCGTATATAAACAGAGTAGTGCAAGATGAGCAGACTAAAATTTTTAGTGCTCAGGTTTGGAGTCCCAAAAAAGAGTTTGTTTGGGAAGATGCTGACTTTAAACCACAGATAGATCCATTACTGATTTATGAAGGGCATGTTGGTATGTCGTCGGAAGAGGAAAAAGTAAACTCATTTACAGAGTTTAAGAATAATATCCTACCTAAAATTATAAAGGCAGGTTATACCACTATTCAGTTAATGGCCATTCAGGAGCACCCTTATTATGGAAGCTTTGGCTATCATGTGTCTAACTTTTTTGCAGTTTCATCGCGTTTTGGTACACCTGAGGAGCTAAAGGATTTAATTAATGAAGCCCATAAAAATGGCATTGCTGTTATTATGGATATCGTCCATTCTCATGCGGTGAAAAATGAAATAGAAGGAATTGCCAAAATGGATGGGACAAGTTATCAGTATTTTCATGAAGGAGGGAAAGGTGATCATCCGGCTTGGGATAGCAAGTGTTTTAACTATGGCAAAACCGAGGTGTTACAGTTTCTCTTATCCAATTGCAGATACTGGCTCGAAGAGTTTCATTTTGATGGCTTTAGGTTTGACGGAGTCACAAGTATGCTTTATCAGCATCATGGATTGGAATATAGTTTTTCGTCATATGCTGATTATTTTAATGGTACCGAAGATACTGATGCCCTGACTTACTTAACGCTTGCCAACTTATTGATACATCATATAAATCCCAATGCAGTTACAGTAGCTGAAGATATGAGCGGATATCCGGGATTAGCCAAACCTATTAAAGAAGGAGGTTTGGGATTTAGTTACAGGCTATCTATGGGCGTTCCGGATTTTTGGATTAAGATGATAAAAGAAAAGCAGGATGAGGAGTGGAATGTGGGGCAGATATATTATGAATTATCACAACATCGTGTAGGAGAAAAAACAATTTCATATGCCGAATCTCACGATCAGGCGTTGGTGGGTGATAAAACCATTATTTTTAGGCTGGTTGATAAAGAGATGTATGATAAAATGGATGTAAAGTCTGAAAGTATCATTATCGATAGAGGCATTGCATTACATAAAATGATTCGACTGGTTACAATATCAACTGCTTATGGGGGGTATTTGAATTTTATGGGTAATGAATTTGGACATCCAGAATGGATAGACTTTCCAAGGGAAGGTAACAATTGGTCGTATAAGCATGCTCGTCGTCAATGGCAACTGATGGACCACGATGATCTGAAATTTAAATTCCTATCTTCTTTTGATAAGGTCATGATAGAGTTAGCTAAAGAAGGATATTTGAAGAATAATGAACCTTGCCATTCGTTATTGGTGAATGAAGGAGATCAGGTGATGTGTTTTAAAAGAGGAAGTTATTACTTCGTATTTAACTTTTCTCCGACAAATTCATATACCGATTATGGAATTGTTACAGATCCGGGTAAGTACCGTATTGTTTTAAATTCGGATAACAAGAAATTTGGAGGCTTTGGTCATGTAGATGAATCCTATATTCACTTCGCCCAAAAGATGCCATTTCAGCAGGATGCTTATCAACTTAAATTATATATTCCTTCGCGAACAGCAATGGTATTAAAACATGTACCATCGGCCAAAGTTTATTAAATAGGATTTCCATATAAATTAAAAAGCCCGATTCAAAAGAAGAATGAATCGGGCTTTTAATGTCAACTTAGTTGAAGTATCTATATCCATCTAACACAGCATAAATCCTGTTGGCTGGCAATATTTGGATTTTTAGGAAACATTCTAACGCCAAAGTTGTAAACGCCAGGAATATTTAATTTATGATGAAGAGTATAGTATAGTTTTGATCCATCAGTTTTTTCAAGATCAAACTCCTCAATACTTAACATTTTTGCACTACCATTATCGTGTACATCAGCAAAGATGGCTTGCACAGAAAGCTCCATGCCTTCCAGTGCTTTTAAATCAATAATTATATTGATGCGGTAGGTTTCTCCAATTCCCAGTTGATATGAATAAATATCAGGGATTTCAACATTAACAACCTCAACATCATTCCAGTTCGATTTAACTTTTCGTTTCCATGAAGTTAATTCTCTTGCAATTTTACTATCATCACTTGTTAATTTAGCAAGATGAGTATCCATTTTTCGATAGAACTTTTTCAGGTAATCGTCCATCATACGCTTGGTAGTATATGTAGGAGCAATTTCAGCTATCGACTTCTTGATATACTGAACCCACCCTGAAGAAACTCCATTGGCATCCTGATTGTAAAATAAAGGAACGATTTCATTCTCGAGTATACTATAAATAGTTGCTGCATCTAACTCATCCTGGTAATTTTGGTCGGAGTATGTCCGTTTATCAGATAAGCACCATCCTGCGCCTTCTCTATAACCTTCGTACCACCATCCATCTAAAACACTGAAGTTAAGTACTCCGTTAAGCTCAGCTTTTTCACCACTTGTTCCCGAAGCTTCCAAAGGACGTGTTGGTGTGTTTAGCCATACATCAACTCCGCTAACCAGCTTTTTGGCCAGTTCCATATCATAATTTTCTAAGAAAATTATTTTACCGAGAAACTGTGGTTTTTTTGAAATTTCAATAATTTGCTTAATTAAAGCTTGTCCTCCTCCATCGGCAGGATGAGCTTTTCCCGCAAATAAAAACTGAACTGGTCTGTCAGGATTATTTACAATTTCAGCAAGACGTTCTTCATCTGTAAATAAAAGATGTGCTCTTTTGTAGGTGGCAAAACGACGAGCAAAACCAATAGTAAGTGCTTTGTCATTTATTAAATCCAGCGTTTCAATAATCTGCGATGGGTCAGAATGGCTGTGAACCATGTTTGACTCCATTCGTTTTTTTACAAACTTGAGTAGTTTTTTGCGAAGATGAATTCTAATCTTCCATAACTCCTCATCTTTTACATTATAAATTTGACTCCAGTATTCTTTATTTGATAAGTCAGATAAGTGTTTATCATTAAGTTTTTCGCTATAGAACTTTTGCATATCCTTGGCTGTCCATGTGCCGTAATGCACTCCATTGGTAACATAACCAATAGGCAGCTCCTCAGGAAAGAATCCTTTCCAGATATTTTGGAACATTGTTCGCGAAACATCACCATGAAGCCAGCTAACTCCGTTGATGCGCTGTGATGTTTTAACAGCAAGCACACTCATCGAAAATTTTTCATGAGGATCATCCGGATTTTCTTTCCCCAGTGCCATAAAATCTTCCCAGGATATTTGAAGTTTTTCAGGAATATTACGGAAGTATACACGTATTAAATCTTCATCAAATTTATCGTGTCCTGCGGGAACCGGTGTGTGCGTTGTAAATAACGACGAAGCCCTGACTATCTCAAGTGATTCTGCAAAAGAGTATTGAGCTTTAATTAGTTTCATTAAACGAGATACGTTAATAAGTGCTGCATGACCTTCGTTGCAATGAAATAAATTCGTTTTGATATTTAGTTTATCCAGAAGCTGAATACCGCCCATTCCTAAAAGAATTTCTTGTTTCAGACGGTTTTCCCAATCACCACCGTATAAGCTATGGGTAATATGTTTGTCATGTTCATTATTGGCTTCATGATCACTATCTAAAAGGTATAATGGAATTCTTCCTACATCTGCACGCCAAACTCTGATATGAACGGTTCTACCCGGAGCAGACATTTCAATGGTAAGTGGAGAGCCGTCTTTGTTAAGAACCTCAGTAATTGGGAGCGTAGAAAATTCCTGCTTGTCGAAATTGGCATGTTGGTCTCCCTTAACGGATAATGATTGACGGAAGTAACCAAATTTATACAATAGCCCAATTGCGGTCATATTTACATTTGAGTCACTGGCCTCTTTCAGATAGTCGCCGGCCAATACTCCCAAACCTCCTGAATATATTTTTAGAACATCGTTAATTCCGTATTCCATACTAAAATATGCAATAGAAGGATCCTGATTCAGATCTCTTTCCATGTATTCTTTAAATACTTTATAAACAGAATTAAGTTTGTCAATAAAATCTGATTTGTTTGATAGCTCTAATAAATTATCATAGCTCACACGCTCAAGGAGTTTGATTGGATCTTTACCGCATTGTACCCAGATTTTAGGGTTAATTGATTCAAATAAATCAGCAGCCTCATAATTCCATGTCCACCATAAATTGTGAGAGAGTTCTCCTAAATGCTCAATGTTTTCAGGTAATTTGGACTTAACAAAGAGCTTTTTCCAAACCGGCAGTGAAGATTTTTCTGGTTTTACGTGAATGCGTTTTTCCTGTTTTATTTCACCGATTTGTTCTTTTCTGTCGTATACTGCTTTAAGCGCAATACTATATGCTTTTAGATAGTATTTTATTAATGAGTCCCATTCAACAGCTCTGGATATATCGTGAGCTTTTTGACGAATGAGTTTTACCTCTTCATCTGATTTAGAAGCAAAATTGATAATTGAATCAGCAATTTGAACAGCTGCCTCTGCGCTGTTATGGTCGTTTCGTTCAATAATTTCAATACCGTCTTCTATTCCCTGTGATAAGGGCTTGGCCCAAATGCCAAAACCTGCCAGGTTAGTAGTGATTGTTGGTATGTAGAAAGCAAGACTTTCAAGTGGAGTGTAGCCCCATGGTTCGTAATAAGACGGAAATACAGTGATATCCATTCCTATTAAAATATCGTAATAGGGAAGGTTAAATATCCCATCATCGCCATTTAGGTAGGACGGAACAAAGATTAGTTTTACAACATCATCTTTTTCATTATTCAGGTGAATGTCTTGTATTTTGTTGATAATCGGGTCGTAACCAAGGTCGTTTAATCCATGTGTTAAAAACGGATTGTCTAATGCTGCATTGCTTTCATTATTAAGTTTGGCCATCAGGTCTTTTCGAGCCCCATAATTATTGGCAGGAATTAATACAAATACAATTGTTTCACGGGTGTATTTTTCATTCTCATTTAAATGCTTTAAACCATCTAAAAATACATCAATTCCTTTGTTCTTGTATTCGTATCTTCCGCTATTGGCAACAAACAAAGCTTCATCAGATATTTTATAGCCTAATAATGCTTCTGAAACTTTTTTTAGTTTTTTGCGGGCATTTGATCTTTTTGTTTCAAACTCCTGGTCATTCGGAACAAAATTATTTTCAAAACCATTGGGAGTTACAATATCTACCTTACGCTGCATAAACTGAGCGCACTCTTTTGCAGTGATGTCTGAAACGGTTGAGAAGCAATCAACATTCATGGCACTATTCTTCTCCAGAGAATGTTTTGAAACTACTCCCAGATCATGAGAACGTACATCTGCATCAAAAGTTTCCAGCTGATCGTAAATGGGTTCTCCATTTCCAGCTAGAGATCTTCCTACTACAGTAGCATGGGTTGTAAATACAGTACCTACCTGAGGCAAAGCATTTTTTAAATACAAGGCCCCGCTGCCTGTCATCCATTCGTTAAAATGGGCAATTACCTTTTTGTTTATATTCAGATAGCAATGGTAAAAGCTTTCAATTACTTTACCTACGGCATAACCGAAAAGAGAGGATTCAACATAGTCCCATTCCCCGGATAGTGAGTCTACGCGATATAACTCCCAGAAACGAGAAAGAATGTCGTTTTTATGAGGAATAAATGTGCTGAAGTCAATCAGTAATGCTATGGGATTACCCACAATATTCCATCTTCCGGTTCTAACCCTAAGGCCTTCTTTTGTTAATACTTCTTTCCATTCAGGAAAAAGAGTTTCGTCAGGTTCAAACTCCGGATTACTTTGTGAAGCGGCATGAACATCAGGACCAATAAAGATTATTCTATCATTAAAATGCTCTACCAAAGTTAGTGCTTTGGTAGAGAGTACGGTATGGATACCGCCCATTTTATTACAAACTTCCCAACTGGTTTCAAAAACATAATCGGGTTTGATATTATTCTCTGACATTTCTTCTTATAATTAGGAAAATAAGGATGCAAATATTAAATATCAAAGCACATTATTTAGAACAAACAATGTGCTTTTACAATGACAGGAGTTGTAAATTACAATTGAAGAACGCAATTTGTTTCAGAACCTCCAAGGCCATTATTGACAAAGCTGTCAGCTTGAGTATCGTTAAGCCAATCTGTATTGTTAACCAGGTATCTGAATTGAATTTCAGAACCGGATTCTAAATTTATAGTTTGCGAGAAATCACCTGACTTTAGCTTCTTCATGGGTTCTGTATTTAAATCCCAATTGTTAAAGCTTCCAACAATCTTAACTGAATCAGCCACTAAATCGGTTTGTTTTTCAAACTTAAATGTAACCTTGCATTCAGGTTTGCTCTTTAAAAACTGTTTTTTGATGCTCATAATTTAATTATTTTAATCAGTTGTTAATGGTTTAAAGGGGTATCTGTAATTAAAGTAGCTTGGCTTTTGCTTTCTTTTTTTGAGCACTTAATTTCTCAACTCTTGCTTCAAGTTTGGCAATCTGTTCTTCTTTTTCTTTTAAGATGACAGATAAATGAGAAATTGATTCATCTTCAGTGGTCTCTGGTACGGCAGCATTTAACCTTAGTGTAAAATCGCTTAATACATTCATGTAATTAATAAAGGCTTGGTAAGGCGACTCATACGGGTTAAAGTATGCATGAACATCACCATCTGAAAAGTACTTGGTACACATGTAATAAAAGTGATCGCTGGCTTGCAGGTAAATCCAATCATCACAAATTTTAGGATCAGTGCATTTTTCCATTTTTGGCAATAAGGAATACAATTTATTAAATGCTTCTTCCTGCATTTCATTTCCAAGCCATGCGGTTAAATCACGTTCTTCATCGGCCCACGAAATAGGATAGGGAACATTGATGGCAGAAACCGGTTGCAGGTTATCGGCAACTTCTGAAGGGGTTGAAAAAGAGAATTCTTTATGTTTGAGAATTTCCTTAGGTAATTCTTTAAGAAACTCAAATATACCTGTTTCTTCCCATTGGTGCTCTCCAAATGTTTCGTAGTCTAAAAATAAATTCACGACTTCGGCATTGTCATCCATGTCCTTAAGCCATTGGGTATATTTTTGGGGCGTTAAAGGGTATTCACTCCAACCTTTGTTTCCAAATCGGAATGCGATATCGTCACTTAAAACAAAGTTTTTAAGTAGTACTTTAAGTTTTGGATTAATATTGTTGCAGTATAGGTAGTTAGGGCTTTTCCAACCTAAGACGTGTTTAGCTCCTTCGGTGAGTATGGCTTTATAACCCATTTTATAAACCATGTCTCCCATTTCGTCGGAGTAAATTAATTCAGTGTTTCTAAATACCTGAGGTTCCTGATTAAAAAGTTCTTTGATGAGCTCGTCGTGCTTTTTAACCTGTCGTTCAAATTCATTTTTATCTTTTAATGATACCAACGAATGACAATAGGTTTCAGAAAGAAATTCAACCTGTCCTGTTGCCGCTAACTGCTGAAAGCTTTCAATGACTTCCGGCACATACAGCTGAAATTGTTTAATGGCTACACCTGACAGAGAAAATGCTACTTTAAATTTGTTTTTATTGGCTTTTATTAAGTCCAACAAGATTTTGTTCGTTGGTAAATAGCATTTTTGAGCAATTTTCATCATAATGCTTTCATTGGTATAATCATCGTAATAATAGTGATCATTACCGATGTCAAAAAACCTGTATCGACGGAATCGAAGGGGCTGATGAACCTGGAAATATAGGCAAATAGTCTTCATGTAATGGTAGTTTTTATTTTTGGTTAAACTGTGGTTGCTGTGGCAATAGCTGAATCGTAAACTTCTTTTACTTTAAGTGCTGAATCTTCCCATTTAAGTGCTTCAACTTCACTTTTACCATGATGTATAAACATCGAGGAAAGGGATGGGTATTTTAATACTCCGTACATTGCATCGGCCATGGCATCAATGTCCCAAAAGTTTGTTTTAATGGCATGGTTTAATATTTCGGCAACACCTGATTGGTATGAAATCAATACAGGTACATTACTTTGCATGGCTTCGAGAGGCGATATTCCAAAGGGTTCGGATACAGAAGGCATTACATAAAGGTCGCTCATTCTTAACATGGTAAAAACTTCTTCTCCTTTTAGGAATCCTGTAAAATGGAATTTATCAGATATTTTTAATTCGGCTGCTCTGCGAACCATTTTTTCCATCATATCTCCGCTGCCGGCCATCACAAACCTTACATTGTCTATTTTTTGTAGCACTCTGTAGGCTGCTTCAATAAAATATTCAGGCCCTTTTTGCATGGTAATTCGACCTAAAAAAGTAACAATTTTTTCATTGGTTCCTTTTTTTATGGTATTTGTTTCAGGTGATTCTTTAGGCTCAACGGCATTATAAACAGTAAATACTTTTTTGGGATCGATACCATATTTTTCAATCACAATATTACGAGTAAGGTTACTTACTGTTATTACTTTGTCCGCAGTATCCATTCCTCGTTTTTCAATCTCAAAAACTGTTGGGTTTACACTACCACCGCTACGATCAAAATCTGTAGCATGAACGTGTACAACCAGTGGTTTTCCTGATGCTTCTTTAGCTGCTATTCCGGCGGGGTATGCCAACCAGTCGTGCGCATGTATCACATCAAATTCATTGTCTTGCGCAATTACATTGGATACTAAAGCATAGTTAGATATTTCCTGCAATAAATTAGCCCCGTATTTACCTGAAAAGTCAATTTTACCTTCTTCATTGGTTTGTACAATTTTCTTCTCACCATCTACTTTCACCTTGGTTAGTTTCCAATAATCATCAGGATCAACATATGGAATAATGTGGGTGTCAACCTCGATGTAATCCATTTCTTTCTGGAACTTTTTAAAGTCAATTTTTCGTTGACGAATGGAAATATTATTTGCGCCCATTAATTTAATGGCACTTTGGTCCTCATCGCCATAAGCTTTTGGCACCACAAATAATACATCTAAATCTTTAACGTGAGATAATCCTCTTGTTAAACCATAACAAGCTGTTCCCAGACCTCCCGTTATATGAGGAGGAAACTCCCAGCCAAACATTAATACCCTCATATTAATTATATTTTTCTATTAGTTTTAGGATTTTTAGAACACCAGCAACATTCCAGGCCATACTTACAGCACCCTTCCCTTTGTGTGGAGGATTACCATCATAGTATTCAGATAATGTACCGATGCAATGATTTGTCATTTCGTCTTCAAAATTATTGGCGATTCGTTTGATGTGATGAATGCCACTTTGTTTATGTAAGTTTAGATAAGCTTCTGCATAAAATGATATTAACCATGGCCAAACAGTTCCCTGATGAAGACTTAATTCCCTTACATCTGCTGCCCCCTCTATTAATCCTTCATAATGCGGATCTTGTGGCGATAATGATCTTATTCCTTTAGGCGTAAGCAATTCTTTTCTTACGATGTCAACAATACTTTTCTTTTTTTCGTTATCTAACGGCGAATGCTCAAAGGCAGTCGCAAATATTTGATTTGGCCGAATAGAATTATCCTTAAATTCATCTGAAACTAAATCGAACAAGCATTTGTCTTCATCATTCCAAAATGTATCTACAAATGATGATTCAATTTTGGCAATAACAGGTTCTATAACTTTAATAAAAGCTTCATCGTTGATTTCGGAAGACAGTTTATGAGATACTTTAAGCGCATTATACCATAAAGCATTCACTTCAACACAGTTTCCGTTTCTTGGTGTTACCGGTTTATTGCCACTCATTCCATTCATCCACGTAAGAGGAATATTATCGTCAAACGAGTGTACTAAACCGTTGTTTTGTACTGTAATATTCTCAAATCTATTATTAAGATAGGAATTAATAATTAACTTAACAATACTATTGTGTTTTAACCATAATTCTTTTGTGCATGATTTACCCCAACATTGCTGTATGGTCCAGAAAAACCAAAGAGGTGTATCCGCCTCTGTAAGCTTGGTGTGTGACTTATCTGAGAATATGGTTTTTAGTTCCCGGGCAGATGATTCAATAACTTTATGAAATAAATTTATATCACCTAATGATTCGGTTAATAGAGGTGATGAAATAAGCGTATCTCTTAGTCTTTTATTATACCAGTGATATCCAGCTACCATGGTTATAGCTTTGCCTTTTGAAACAAAAAATTGAGAGGCTGAGTTAAGAAGATTGTGATATAATCCTTCGCGAGGAATTCGTTTGTTGACTTCTTTGCTAAATTTTGATTTAAAACCTCCGGGTTTAAATTCTTTAGTAGAAGCTGAAAAAATAACACTTTCTCCTTTTTTTATTTCAAATTCGAAGTAGCCTGGAACATAAAGGTCTTCTTTATAGTTATATCCTCTTCTTTCTTCTTTAAAATATTCAATACCTCTGTACCAATCAGGCACTGGTACAAATTCGTTGTCTTTCGATAACTGCAGGGATAAAGCAGGAATGTTAGGGTACATTTGAATATTTATACCGTTTGGTATGTATGTGTATTTTGTATTGGCACTTAGGTTTTGATGCGTAAGCTCATGAACACTTCTGTTGGCTAAAAAAGGTTTTAACTTTAATTTGGTATCTGAGTTTGCTTCAAGCAAGGTGTATTTAATCAGTACTTGCTCTTCTTTTTCCACAAGAACAGTCTCAACAGCAAGTTGTACACCACCAACCCTGTATACTGTTCTGGGTATAATATCAAAATCTAATTCTCTAATGTACTTATGACCTTTTGGATCATAATGATTACCCATGTATTTATGAATACCCAGATTAAATTCTTTCTCGTGTTGTATAACTGTTGCATTCAAAGAGCTAAGCAGTACATGCCTGGTCATGTTAAATTCGGGAAGGGGGCAAACGAGCAGTCCGTGATATTTTCGGGTGTTACAACCGATAATACTCGAGCTGGAATATGAACCTGCTCTATTCGTTCGGAGTATTTCCTGAAACAAAGACTGTTCAAGGTTTATTAGTTTGGATTTTTCGAAAGCTAAATAGGACATTTATATCTTTGGTTTATTGGATTTAATTAAATGTGATAATTATGATATAAAGAGTGTTGTGGTGATATGTATAATGCTGTAGTTGCAAATTACAACATTTAACACCTGGCTGCTACTAAATTAACATTAAAATTAACTAAAAAACGTTGAATTATAAAAAATAAGCAATAATCAACATAGGGTCAAACCATTTTACTTTTTAAAAAACGAATCTCCTCGGAGAAGTCTGTTTTAGGATAATTTATTTTATGACTCTTTACTTTGTCTATCTGGTCGCGAAGAAATTTTTGGTGCGACTCGGAAGTTGAATCAAAGGGTCTGTGATTAATGGCTTTTACTAATTTAATCATCTCTTTCTGATATTGCAATGTGTTTTTCGAAAAATAACACAATTCAAATTTATTCCAGATATATTCAATTGCTAACCTGTTGGGATGTAACATATCGTCATCATAAAATCGATAATCTCTTAGGTCATCAAGCATTATTTCATAAGCTGGAAAATAGTCGCTGCTTTCAAACATTTCAACCAAACTGTCAATGGCCAGTAGTAACGTCGATTTGCTCAATTGGTTTCCGTGGGCTCCATCTTTCCAGTGGCGAACAGGACTTACAGTAAAAATGATTTTTATTTGGGGATTAAACACCAGTAGTTCGGTTAAAAGCTTTTTATAGGTATTTATAATTTCATTTGGATTTAACATGAATCGGTTAAATACTTTAGCCGGATATTTATGACAGTTTGATACTATTTGATTGTTTTCGATCCATTGATATACCCATGCAGTACCAAAGGTGATGAAAAGAAATTTTGTTTCCTTTAAATAATTGTGAGCTTTTTGGTTGTTGGTGTTAATGTTTTGTAAACAAGAGTCTTTGCTTTGATGAGAAAAACTACTATGATGGTGGAAACTGTGCCAATGGTCGTTTTTAAAATGAATTTCAGATTCGGTATATTGCTTATTCTGAATGATAGAACGAAGTGTATTGGCTACGCTAACAGGATTATATATGACACCGAAGGGATTAACCATAGCCTGAAGTTTGGATTCCTTAAACTTTTGGCCAATGTTAGTGGCAAAACACGATCCCAGGAACATTACTTTTGTGTCGTATTCTATTTTATACGAATTTTCTTTTACCTCTATTTCTGTTCTAAAACTATTCATCAGATTTTGTTTAAAATGTTAGTCATCCATTTATCCATGTTATGATATATAAAGGTATTGTCTTCTTCCATATGAATTTCGTGCATAGTGTTTTTTAAAGGTGTAAAACAGCAGGTCTCCTTATGAAGTAGTGAAAAGGTTTCGCTGGCTTTAGCATCAGTAACCGTATCGCTTATGCCATGTATAATCAATATAGGAATTGAGATTTTTGAGCGATCTGTTAATAATGTATGTCCTAATGCATTGATAAAGCAAAAAACTCTGGCAGAAATTCGTTTGTGGACTAAAGGATCTTGCCTGGCTTCTTCTTGTGATTGGGGATTGCTTCTTAATTGACTCGACCTGACTTTTGATGATATTGTAAACTTTGGGTGAATCTTATTTAAAGTTTTTAATATAAAAAGAAGGCCTTTATGTATGGGTTTAGTTAACTTAAACCAGGGAGCGGTTAGTATTGCCCCTTTTATTAACGAAGAGTGATTTATGGCTGTCTTTAAAGCTAGTATGCCACCCATGCTATTGCCATAAATAAATTTGGGAATATCAGGAAAAAGCTCATTGCTTTTTATAATGGCAGCTTCAATATCGTTAAGATAACACTCAAGATTTTTGGCATGTCCTCTTTTACCTTCCGATTCTCCATGCCCTCTTAAGTCGATGCTTACGCTTGCGTAGTTTTGACTTGCAAATAATCGGGCACTTTGTAAAAAACGCGCTGAATGTCCTCCCAATCCATGTACAATGATAATAACCGCTTTAGGTTTGCCTTTGGGTAATAAGTAATTGCCGTTTAATTGGGTTTTGTCTTCAGAAATTGCAGTGAATCCTATAAAAGAATTGTTGTTCATGTACTATTTTAAAGTGTTTGGTTATTCTAAAAGTAGTACATTATTATTTAAATTTACGTTCTATTCCTGGCTTTTTGGCAGTAGAAAATCGATGTTACGTTTGAGTCCTGAATATTTGGCTCGCTTAACTGCTGATTTGCTGAATATTTCGGAGAATTGTTCTTGCGAAAGATTTTGCCATTCTTTTTTTGTCAGTTCAAGTATTTTGGATTTTGGTTTGAGTTCATCTATTTGATGAGGGCGGGATTTCCATGTCCAGGGGCATACTTCCTGGCAAATATCACAACCAAAAACACGGTTCTCCATATGGTTCGAAAATTCTTCGGGTATGGCTTCTTTGTTTTCAATGGTTAGGTAAGATATGCAACGACGAGCATCGAGTTTTCGTGGTTCAATTATGGCTGTTGTGGGGCAGGCTTCAATACATCTTTGACATCCGCCACAAGCATCTTTTAAGGGTTCATTATAAGATAATTCCAGATTGATGATTAATTCTGAGATAAAGACATAGCTGCCTAATTTTTTATGAATCAGATGCGTGTTTTTGCCAATCCATCCAAGTCCTGCTCGTACGGCCAGGCTGCGCTCAAGCACAGGGGCTGAATCAACGAAATAACGACCGTCAAGTGAAGGGTATATTTCTGTTTTAATGAAATTGAATAGAGTCTTTAATTTATCTTTAATAACATGGTGATAATCCTGTCCGAAGGCGTACCTGGCTATTTTAGGACTGTCAGAATGTTTTTGTAATTCCGAAGGCGTGTAGTTGGTTAAAAGAACGATTACTGACTTTGCGCCTTCCACCAATTTAGAGGGGTCAGTTCTTTTTTCGAAGTGATTGGCCATGTAATGCATGTTGCCATACATTTCATGATCGATCCAATCTTTAAGTATCTCTTTGTCCGGAGTTAGTTCGTGGGCTTTGGTGAAACCGCAGTCGTCAAAACCCAGCTCCCTGGCTTTTTCTTTAATTAATTCGCAATATCGATTTTTAACTAAATCCAAGGAGCAAGTATTATAAACTTTGAGCTTTTTGTATTTCTGATTTAATCAGGATGATGTAATAATAAATTACAACAACCCTAATTCGAGTAGCGCTTCTTCAGAGAGCATATCTTTTGTCCAGGGAGGGTCAAAAGTAAGGTTTACATCAACATGTTTAACACCTTCAACTTCACTAACTTTATCAAACACTTCTTCGGGCATTGATTCTGCCACAGGACAATTTGGAGATGTTAGTGTCATTACAATAACAGCCTTTCCCTCTTCGTTAACATTCACCTCGTAAATAAGGCCCAGGTCATAAATGTTTACCGGAATTTCCGGATCAAATATGGTTTTTAAAACGTTAACAATTTCTTCTTCTATGGATAAAAATTCGTTCGTCATAACTATTTTGTAATAAGTAAAATGGTATGCTTTTTACTTTAGATTCTTATTTAAGAACACTTAGTGATGATTTTTTGTTTATGCTTGTTTGGCTTTGAAAGCTAAGGCAAAAAGTCGCATTTGCTTAATCATCGCTACCAAACCATTAGATCGGGTAGGAGATAAGTGGTCTTTCAATCCTATTTCATCAACAAAGCTAAGTTCGTTCTCCAGTATATCATCAGGGCTCTGTCCGGATAAAGCTCTAATCATTAAGGCAACAATACCTTTTACAATAATGGCATCACTATCTCCCATATAGTGTACTTTCCCGTCTTCCATCCAGGCATGAAGCCAAACTTTAGACTGGCAGCCATCCAATAGGTTTTGTTCTTTGCGATATTGGTCGTCAAAAGGTTCCAGATCGTTACCTAATTCAATCAGGTATGCATACTTATCCATCCACTCATCAAATGAAGCAAACTCTTCAATGATTTCCTCTTGTATCTCTTTAATAGTCATTGTTAAACGCTGTTCTATTTGTTTTGTATTTGCCTGCAAAGATGCGAAAATTAAAAGCCTTACCCAAACAGGGCTGCAATTTTGGATATTCCTTCAACGAGTCTGTCTATTTCTTCTTTTGTATTATACACCGCGAAAGAAGCTCTAAGCGTACCAGGTATTTTGTAGAATGCCATAATTGGTTGTGCGCAGTGATGACCTGTTCTAACAGCAAGTCCCATTTTATCGAGCATGGTACCCATATCAAAAGGATGAATATCTTTAACTAAAAAGGAAATTACACTTGCCTTTTTTTGTGCAGTACCTATTATTCGCATACCATCAATGGTGTTGAATTTATCAGTGGCATACTGTAAAAGATCTTCTTCGTATGCGGCTATGTTTTCAACGCCCAGCTCTGATACAAAGTCAATGGCTTCGCCCAAACCTATGGCTCCGGCTATATTGGGTGTGCCAGCTTCAAATTTAAACGGCAGTTCATTGTAGGATGTTTCTTCAAATGTTACCGTTTTAATCATCTCACCACCGCCTTGCCAGGGTTCCATCTCATTAAGGAATTTTTCTTTACCATAAAAAACACCTGTACCCGTAGGCCCGTATATTTTGTGACCCGAAAATACAAGGAAATCCGTATCCAGTTCCTGAACATCAACCTTTAAGTGTTGTACAGCTTGTGAAGCGTCCAACATAACCAGTGAATTATTAGCGTGTGCTTTGACAATAATTTCTTCATAAGGATTTACCGTTCCAAGTGCATTGGATACACAGGTAACTGCAACCAATTTTGTTTTTGGTGATAAAAGCTTTTCAAATTCTTCCAACACCAAATCGCCGTCATTATTAATAGGGATCACCTTTAATATTGCCTTCTTTCTTTTGCACATCATTTGCCAGGGAACAATATTAGAATGATGCTCCATAGTTGAAATGAGTATTTCATCACCTTCGTTAATATAGGTGTCGCCAAAAGAGTTGGCCAAAAGGTTAATGGCTGCGGTAGCTCCTGAAGTAAAAATAACTTCATACGAGTTTTTGGCATTGATAAAGGCCTGAGTTTTGTTACGGGCTTCTTCGTAGGCTAATGTGGCCTGGTTGCTCAGATAATGAACGCCACGATGTATGTTGCTATTTATAGTTTCATACACTTCGTTTACCCGGTTAATTACCCTTTGGGGTTTGTGCGTGGTAGCTGCATTATCAAAATAAGCAAGAGGTTTTCCGTAAATTTCACTTTTTAATATTGGAAATTGCTCTCTTATTTTATCAATATTTAAACTCATCTAATTTTAGAACTATGATTTTTTAAACCTGTTGTATGTATGCTAGTTGCATTTGTGGTTTTACATGCAGGAATAACCACCATTGGATTCCTGACCACATAAAGCACATGAATGGCATTTATTAAGCTCTCCTCTGAATACATGTTCCACCAAATCTCTGATCTGCTCTCTTAAGGCAGGAACCCTGATTTTTTCAACCGCCTCATAAGCAAAAGCATACATTAAAAGAATGCGGGATTCTTCTTTGCTAATTCCTCTTGAGCGTAAGTAAAACATTGCTTTTTCATCAAGCTGTCCAACGGTAGCACCATGCGAACATTTTACATCATCAGCATAAATCTCTAACATCGGTTTTGTATTGATTTTTGCATTTTCGGTAAGTAAAAGGTTGTCGTTACGTTGAAAAGCATTTGTTTTTTGAGCGTCAGGGCGAACCATGATCTTTCCGGCAAAAGCAGCTGTTGCAGCATCGTCTAACACACCTTTAAATAACTCCTCGCTGTAACAATTGGGTTTTGCATGGTCGATAAAAGAAAAGTTATCTACGTGCTGGTTTTTATCTGAAATGAATAATCCGTAAACATGCGATTCACAGTGCTCATCATCCATATCGATATAAATGTTGTTTCGTGTTACACCGGTATGTAAAGTCAGATTATGCGTAAGTGCGCTCGAATGTTGTTTTTGTTTAACAAATACCGATGACACATTAGTGGTTAAATTATGCTGATTTTGGATGTTGTAAATATCAAAAACAGCATTTTTGTCGACATAAGCCTCAGTTACTCCGTTAAGTAAAAATTTATTTTCGGAAAGCGTATGTTCGCAAAGTAAGATTTTTGCCTGGGCATTTTCTTCAATAACAACCAGGTTACGAGGGAAAGCCATCAGGTCCTGTTCGGAATGCATGATGTTCACAATCTGAATAGGTTTTTCAATAACTACACCTTTGGGGATGTAAATAAAAAAACCATCCTGAGCAAAAGCTGTGTTTAAAGCTACCAGACTGTCTTCGTCGTTTTTGGCATATTGATTATAGTGTTTTTCAAAAAGCTCAGGGTGAGATTTTGAAAATTCGGCAAAGCTCCCAATTAAAACTCCTTCAGGAAGCGTTTCCGGAAGTTGGTTTTTGCGGTAATACCATCCGTTAATTAAATAGATAGTCGTTGCTTCAAGATCGTGAACATTACAATTAAAAACTTCAGATAAATTTTTCTTGAAGACTTCATGTTCAAAATCTACATTATAACTTTCCTCAAATAGAGGAACCATATTGGTGTATTTGTAGTGTTCAACTTTTTTGTTCGGAATTCCTTTTTCTTCAAAAAGCTGAATCGCCTTATCTCTTTGACTTGAAACATTTTCAGACACAACCTTGTCTAAGCTTGTTTTGCTATCGTTAAAGAGACTGGTATATTTTTGTTCTAATTTTATTTCCGTACCCGTAATACTCATCACACAAAGGTTTAAATGATTGTAAATGTTAGCGGTTTAGTCTTCAAACTGCTTTTTAATCCAGTCGTAACCTTTCTCTTCTAACTCGTAAGCCAGTTCTTTTCCAGCCGACATTACAATACGTCCTTTGTATAAAACATGTACGTAATCAGGAACAATATAATCAAGCAAACGCTGGTAATGTGTAATAACAATGGTGGCGTTGTTTTCGTTTTTTAACTTGTTTACTCCATTGGCTACAATACGTAAAGCATCAATATCTAATCCTGAATCTGTTTCGTCAAGAATAGAAACTTTAGGCTGCAACATGGCCATTTGAAAAATTTCATTTTTCTTTTTCTCACCACCTGAGAAACCTTCGTTTACCGAACGGTTGGTTAGGTTAGAATCAATCTCAACCAGTTTCTTTTTTTCGCGCATTAGCTTAAGAAACTCACTGGCTGAATAAGGTTTTTCGTTGTTGTATTTACGTTGCTCATTAACAGCAGTACGCATAAAGTTAACCATGCTTACTCCGGGTATTTCTACCGGGTATTGGAAACTGTAAAAAAGACCTTCTCTGGCTCTGTCTTCAGCCGGCATATCCAGTAAGTTTTTCCCGTAGAAAGAAGCACTTCCTTCTGACACCTCAAAAGCTTCACTTCCGGCAAGTACTGATGATAAAGTACTTTTACCTGATCCATTGGGACCCATGATTGCGTGAACTTCTCCGGGTTTAACAGTTAGGTTAATTCCTCTAAGGATTTCTTTATCGTCTATTTTTGCGTGTAAGTCTTTTATTTCTAACATTGTTTGCTTTTTAGTCTCAATTATCAAGATTATAGTATCAAGAACTTATGTTGTTACTTATCTTGTATTTGCTTGAGTTTAATTTTGTATTTACTTTATCTATATATAATAAGTAAGTTTTGTGTCTTGATACTTACTACCTGAGTCTTTTAATTATCCAACACTTCCTTCTAAACTAATTTGCAATAGTTTTTGCGCTTCAACAGCAAATTCCATTGGCAATTGGTTGATGACTTCTTTTACATATCCGTTCACAATTAAACCAACGGCATCTTCCGTTGATAGGCCCCTGGTATTACAGTAAAATATCTGATCATCGCCAATTTTTGAGGTTGTGGCTTCATGTTCAACTACTGCAGTGTTGTTATTAATCTCCAAATAAGGAAAAGTGTGTGCGCCACATTTATCACCCATTAATAAGGAGTCACATTGTGAAAAGTTACGTGCATTTTCTGCTTTTTTATTCACCCTCACCAATCCACGGTAGCTGTTTTGGCTTTTTCCGGCCGAAACACCTTTTGATACTATAAGGCTTCGGGTATGTTTCCCGATGTGAATCATTTTTGTTCCCGTATCAGCTTGCTGGTGGTTGTTGGTTACTGCCACAGAATAAAATTCTCCTGCCGAATGATCACCCATTAATATACAACTAGGGTATTTCCATGTAATAGCAGATCCTGTTTCAACCTGAGTCCACATAATCTTGGAGTAATCACCTTTGCATAACCCTCTTTTGGTTACGAAGTTATAGATACCCCCTACACCATTTTTATCGCCCGGATACCAGTTTTGAACTGTAGAATACTTTACCTCCGCTCTTTCCATGGCTACAATTTCAACAATAGCAGCATGGAGTTGGTTTTCATCTCTTTGTGGAGCAGTACATCCTTCAAGGTAACTTACATAACTGTCGTCGTCGGCAACAATTAAGGTTCGCTCAAACTGACCAGTATTAACAGCATTTATTCTAAAATAGGTACTAAGCTCAATTGGGCAACGTACACCTTTGGGAATATATACAAATGAACCATCACTAAAAACTGCGCAGTTAAGTGCAGCAAAGTAGTTGTCGGTATATGGCACTACAGAGCCCATATATTTTTTAATTAAATCAGGATATTCATGCACCGCCTCACTGAAACTGCAAAAGATGATTCCTTTTTCAGCCAATGTTTCTTTAAAGGTTGTTTTTACTGATACACTATCCATCACAGCGTCAACGGCTACACCTGATAAAACTTTTTGTTCTTCTAATGGTATTCCAAGCTTGTCGAAAGTGGCTTTTAGTTCAGGATCAACTTCATCCATGCTATCAAGCTTTGGTTTTTGTTTTGGAGCTGCATAGTATATAATGTCCTGAAAATCTATCTCAGGAATATTAAGCTTAGCCCAGTCAGGGGATTTCATTCCTTGCCAGTGCCTAAAAGCCTTTAATCGAAATTCAAGCATCCACTCAGGTTCGTTCTTTTTTTTCGATATCAAACGAACAACATCTTCGTTAAGTCCTTTCGGAATGGTTTCGGTTTCAATATCAGTTGTAAAACCGTATTTGTACTCATTACCGGTAACTTCTTCTAATATTTTATCTTGATCTTCTGCCATAATTTATCTTACCATTATATACCACTAACAACGCTTAAAAATTTAGGTTCACATATATTTTGAAAGTGGATTTATAATACCCTAAACTTAAGAATTTGCAAAAATAAGAAACTATTTAGATTAAATAAAATTAAGGCGTTCTAAATAAGC
This sequence comes from Labilibacter sediminis, assembly GCF_005877885.1. Taxonomy (GTDB): domain Bacteria; phylum Bacteroidota; class Bacteroidia; order Bacteroidales; family Marinilabiliaceae; genus Saccharicrinis; species Saccharicrinis sediminis. The sequence goes on along the minus strand of NZ_VCHY01000005.1, from coordinate 277,241 downwards.
AATAAATTGAAAGTCAACCCATAGGGTTTAGCATCGAAATATTAATGTAGATCTTGTAATGTTAAAATGGTATAATGATCAGAATAATTGATGTTTTTTATTTTTTTTGGTGAAAGGGTGATGTATGATAGGAGTCCAGTTGGGGGCTTCCTTGATAATACTTTGGATATAAGCCAGAATAAACACAAATTAAATATACATAAGACTCAGATAAAACTCACAAATAAGTGAAGGGGTAGTGAGTTTATAGTGAATTTGTAGTGAGTTTAATGTGAATTTGATCTGAAGAAATTACCTATTAATTACGATTGAAGTATGAATAAGGTTTTATGGAAGTAGGGGGCCATTGAAATATTTTTTAATCTCTTGATCTTTTATATTTTTAGGCATAAATATATAATGCAGTAAATGATTTCTATCTTTTCGAGAAATAAGCCATCTACGGATGAGGCTTTGGTGAGGCAATATAAATCATCTAATGATTTGGATATATTAGGCGATTTGTATTCGAGGTATATGGATTTGGTTTTTGGTGTTTGTATAAAGTACTTGAAAAATAAGGATGAAGCTCAGGATGCGGTGATACATATTTTTGAGAAAATTGCAGTTTCGCTAAAGCAGGTAAACGTTGAAAAATTTAGACCATGGTTGTATGTTGTGGCGAAGAATTTTTGCTTGATGGAACTGAGGAAAAAGAAGCATTTAGAAGTTTCCATAGATGATGATGCATTTAATATTGAAAAAAATATGGAATCTGATTATGAAATGCATCCTATTGATAGAGTAGATGAAGAAAAAAATGAGCTGGCCTTAAAAAGGTGTATTGAGAAATTAAAGTTAGCACAAAAAGAAAGTATTGAACTTTTTTATTTTCAGGAGTTAAGTTATCAGGAAATTTCTGATAAAATGGAAGTGGATATTAAAAAAGTAAAGAGTTATATTCAGAATGCAAAGCGTAACTTAAAAATATGTTTGGAGGCGAGTGATGCTTAAAAACGATAAAGATATTCAAAGAATACTTCGCTATTTGTCCGGTAACATGACGAATAAGGATCGTTATGTCTTTGAAAGAAGTATGGAGGCGGACCCGTTCCTTAAAGATGCTGTGGAAGGTTATGAGAAAATGAGTGTAGATGAAATAGAAAGCACTTTGATAACCCTTCGGGATAAATTAAATAAGAACAGGTCAAGCCACATTACCTTATGGATACGAGTTGCAGCAGTTAGTATTTTGGTGTTAGGAATAGGTTCTCTGCTTTTTATTGGTGAGAAGGGTAATAAGGAGGTTTTTGTTGCAGATGATCTGGAATTAATACAGAATAAAGAAGTTGAAGGTGATGATAGTGCTTTAGCAAATGAGGTTAAAGCAGATGATAAAATGTTTGCTATAGTAGATAGTGCACCTAAAGCAAAAACTGCACACAGTAGTCAGATGAACGAAAGCCATACTTTAGAGGCTTCTAAAATGATAGATGAGAAACGAGAGGTTAAACGAAAAGTTTCAAATGACGTTGTTGTTCATAAGGAAATGAGCGTAGCTATGGCAGACAAATCTCATCTTGCTGAAGGTTATGAGGTGATGCTTGAGGCAGAAGAGGTTATCATGATTAGGGGTGTTTCGTCGTTTAACGACATGGTTATATATAAGGGAAAAGTGATTGATGAGGAAGGATTTCCGCTGGCCGGGGTGAATGTTGTTGATCAGGGAACGCTTAAAGGAACCATTACCGATATGGAAGGTAATTTTGAAATAAATATACCTCAACAAAGAAAAAGTTCTTTGGCATTTAGCTCTCTTGGTTTTAAATCGCAAAATGTAACTCCGGAAGGTGATTCTTTAGGTGAGGTAGTTATGGAGAGCGAAGATATGGCTATGGATGAAATGGTGGTTGTGGGTTATGGTGTAACAAAGAAGAAGGATCTTACCGGAGCTGCACAAAGAGCGAAGAGTTCTATAGATTCCATAAGTGAAGTTCTTCTTCCGGAACCTAAAATAGGCATTAAGAGGTTTGTGCGTAAGATAGAAAGATCTTTAGATTATCCCTTTACAGAAAAAAATGACAGCATTAAAATAAAGGTTGAAATCTTTGTTTCGATATATGGCGAAGTTGAAGATATTCATATAAAAACAGAAATAGATGAAGCTTTTGCAGCAAGTCTAAAAAAGGAAATAGCTAGTGTTACCCAATGGATTCCTCCTCAAAAGAATAATGATCCAATGGCGAGTTCGCGTGAGGTTGAATTCTTGTTTGACTAAATTAAAATGAGGAATTCCCCAACTTTAAAGTAGCAATGATTTCTTTCACGCTGATACGGTTTTTATAGTTTTCATCGAAAAAGCTTCCAGTTATAATTCCCTGTTGATTGATAATATATGTAGCAGGGACAGGTAGAGCCAGGTCATTGTTCCCGCTGGCTTTATTGATATCAATTCCCCATGCTTTATAAAGTGTGTTTTTAGTTTTGGAAATTTTAAAACTTACCTTGTACAGATCCATGATGAGATGGTTTTCATCATAAATAATATCGAATGAAGCACCTGTTTTCTCAATTGTTTTAGATATCTCCTCAGGTTTTTCCGGAGTAATGGCTATGATTACTGCATTTTCGTTGGTAATGTATTCTAAGGAGTCTTGTAGTTCACTCATCTGTTGGTTGCAGTAAGGGCACCATTGGCCACGATAAAACATGATAACAACTTGTTTATTGTGGGTTTCATTTTTTAAATCGAATGTATTTCCCTTAAATGTTTGTGCTTTAAAAAGAGGTGCAGCAGTACCTGTTTTTAAATGAGACTGGGCATAAACAAAGTTTGAAATAAACAACATTATAGCTATACAAAGTAAATTTCTCATAACATGATATTTTGTGATTTACTTTATAGACGAACAAAGAGAAAGATCCTTACAAGGTATTAGTTTGAGATATTTGGGTATAAAAAAACTGGATTGTCTTGTTTTAAAAGATAATCCAGTTTTTGAAATATTGTTAAGCTAAGCTGTCTGTGTCAAATCAGCTTATAATTAATGTTTAAATTTCCTCAGATATGTACCCAAACTCTTTAATATGATCCCAATATTTCGGGTATGATTTAGATACCACGGCAGGATCATCTATTTTCATTTCCCCGATACAAGAAACAGCAGGAGCAAAAGCCATAGCCATACGGTGATCTTTATATGTGGCAATGGTTGGAACTTCATCTTTGTTACAAGTTTCACCATCCCAGTTTAAATCATCAACCTGGTTTGAAGTTAAAACAAAACCCATCTTTTTCAGCTCATCAATTAAAGCATTAATACGGTCTGTTTCCTTAATTTTTAGGGTTTGTAATCCGGTAAATTTAAAAGGAATACCCAGGCAGCAGCATGTAACGGCAAAAGTTTGTGCTAAATCAGGTTGCTCGATAAAATTGTAGTTAAATTGCTTACAAACCTGGTTGTTGTTTTTTAGTACCAGTCCGTTTTTTGTAAATTTTGATTCAATACCTAATTGTGTAAATAATTCAGCTACTTTGGAGTCGCCTTGTTCGCTGTATCTTTTTACTCCCTTTAAAGTGAGTTCGCAGTTTTTGTTTAAGGCAGCTATTTCGTACCAGTATGAAGCAGCACTCCAGTCAGCTTCAACAGTAAAGTCAGTAGGTGTGTATGATCCTTCCGGTACACTAATAATATTTCCTTCCCATTGGCTTTTGATGCCAAAAGTTTCCATCATTTTAAGTGTTAATAAAATGTATGGTCTTGATATAATTTCACCTGTTAGTGTCAGGTTTAGGCCATTTTTCATGGTTGGACCAATCATTAATAAAGCCGAAATGTATTGACTACTCACATCGCCGGGAAGTTCAAGATCTCCACCTTCCAATGCACTTCCGAAAATTCGTAAAGGAGGATAACCTTCTTGTTCCATGTATTCAATTTTAGCACCCAGCTTGTTCAAAGCTTCAACTAAAATTTTAATAGGGCGCTGTTTCATACGCTCAGAACCTGTGATGGTCCATTCTCCAACAATTTTCGACAGAAAGGCTGTTAAAAACCTCATGGTTGTACCTGCAGCACCTATGTCAAAGTGGTTGCTGTCAGATTGTAAGGCCTTAATTAATAATTGAGTATCGTCGCTATCTGATAAGTTTTTAATGGGTTTTGCGCTGTAGGCCAAAGCATTAAGAATTAATGCGCGATTACTAATACTCTTCGAAGTTGGTAAAGCAACTGTATATGGAGCAACCTCCTGAGGTGATGAAACGGAATATATCATTTTTATGTTATCTTATTTGTAATTAAACCAAAAGCAGTGATGCTTATAAGTAGTTTTAGAGGCTTTGGTAAAAATCTAAAGCTTCGTATATCTCATCTTTGGTGCAGGTTTGGTTTATTTGTATTTTACCAATATCCTCCAACAGAGTAAAGTTTATTTTGTTTTCTTCATTCTTTTTGTCGTGTGTCATCAAAAAGAATAAACGTTCGTAATCTGATTTGTTAAATGAGAACTTTCCGTAAATAGATTGAATAATTGCATTAATTTCTTTAAGTTTCTCCATCGGGAAGCCGCAAATTTTATGACCGACGTAAAGTTCAGCTATCATACCATAAGCAACCGCAAATCCGTGTAAAACAGGACGGCTGTTCTCCATGGCAAAACTTTCAAAAGCATGTCCTATGGTGTGCCCAAAGTTTAATGATTTACGAATGTTTTGTTCGGTAGGATCTGCCTTTACAAAATGCTCCTTAATATGAATGGAGTTGATAACCAGTGGTGTAAGGTCTTCGATGTTGACATTAATAATGGGAAATGTTTTTAGGTTATCCCAAACTTCTTCCGAATATATTAATGCATGCTTAATCATTTCGGCAAATCCGGAAGAGATGTTTTCCTGGTCTTGAGTTTCAATAAAATCTGTATTTACCAAAACGGCAGATGCGTGTTGAAAAACACCAATTTCATTTTTAAAACCATTGAAATTAATTCCCGTTTTACCTCCAACACTTGCGTCAACCAAACTTAATAAGGTTGTTGGAATGTTGATAAAGTCAATCCCTCTTTTAAAGGTTGATGCAGCAAAACCTCCCAGGTCGCAAGGCATTCCGCCGGCCAGGTTTATTAGTAAGGATTTTCTGTCGGCACCATGTGTGTTTAAAAAATACCAGACTTTAGAGATGGTCTCAATGTTTTTGTTCTGATCTCCCTGATCAATCACAATTACATTGTCTTCTTTAATTTCTGCTATATCTTTAATTTTAGGATAACAATGTTCGTATGATCCTGAGTCGGTGAGTAAAAATACTTTACCACGACTATATTTTTGTATAAGTTCAGATAGGTCTTTTTTTAGATCATCGGCACTGTATACCTTCGATTCACTCTGTTCAATAACCTGCATTAATCTGTTTTTGTAGGAAAATATAAAGCGCAAAAATAGTTAAAAAAGGATTTTATAATACTAAATAGATACTAAAATGTTATAAATGTTTACTATTTGTTTTTTTGAGTTGAAAATATTAACGATTTGTAACAAGTGAAGCAGGAGAAAGGAGCCTTTGGGGTGCTGTAAAAAATAAATACAATAGAATACAACCTTAAATTAATCGTTTATTTGTATGTTTAAATCAATGATTACAGTAAATAGCAACATTAAAAATTCTATATATGAACAATAGGAAAACGGCAGGTAAAATACAACTCGCTTTAACAGCGCTTGTTATTATTAGCCTGGCTTTTTGGATATGCACAATTACTATAGCTCAGCTATCATTAGTTTGGCTTCAGTGGACAAGTGGTGTGTTTGTTGTGTTGTTGTTTTTATATTTTATGCAGGGTGGATTCTATTATATAGAATTAGTAAAGGTCGATGATCATTTTGAAGTTAAATTTTATAATACCTTTCCTTTTAGCAGGGAGTTTAAAATGTATCGTATTCCCATTTCAGCCTTCATTAAATATGAGATATCTGGTTCAAAGTTTTATCGACGTAAATTGTTGTTGTTTCAAATGTCCGCAAGTCAGCTGGCTAAATATCCACCTATCTTTTTTACCGCAATATCAAACAAGGATGAAGAGGAGTTAAAACTGTTTTTTGAGGGTTTAAAGAAATAGCTTCAAGTATCTGGAGGGAACTGAACCAGAGGTGGATGTTTGTGACTTAATTTTTAGCTTTTGGGTTTGAGATAATTCACCACCAAGTATCACTAAGGATATTCACGAAGTAACCCTAAGGAGTATGTTTATAAGTATATTGATTTAGTTTAAGAGTTTTTTTCTGTTTATATTAAGTCTTTGAGCTCCTTTGTGAAAAGTACTTTGTGCTCTTTGTGTTAAAACTAATTCACCACCAAGTATCACTAAGGATATTCACGAAGTAATCCTATGGAGTATGTTTATAAGTATATTGATTTGGTTTAAGAGTTTTTTTCTGTTTATATTAAGTCTTTGAGCTCCTTTATGAAAAGTACTTTGTGCTTTTTGTGTTAAAACTAATTCACCACCAAGTATCACTAAGGATATTCACGAAGTAACCCTAAGGAGTATGTTTATAAGTATATTGATTTGGTTTAAGAGTTTTTTTCTGTTTATATTAAGTCTTTGAGCTCCTTTGTGAAAGGTACTTTGTGCTCTTTGTGTTAAAACTAATTCACCACCAAGTATCACTAAGGATATTCACGAAGTAACCCTAAGGAGTATGTTTATAAGTATATTGATTTGGGTTTATTTTTTTTGCTTATACTAAGCCTTTGTACTCCTTTGTGAAATGTACTTTTCGTCCTTTGTGGTAAAACTAAATTAATCACCAAGTAGCTCTATGGAAAAATACGCTTCCTTCCTTTTATCTCACAAAAGAGGTTGTTTTTCCATGTTTTGGATGCTTTGTTCAAAAAACATATGCTTTGTTGGCATCTTCCCTTATTCTGTATAGGCTTTGCGTATATGATTGGTTATTTTTGCCATATTACAAACCATATACCTAATTGGATACTAAATTAAAATATAAGATTGCGGTTAGCTTGATAAAGGGTTTGGGCCCTAAGCTGATTAGAAATGTGATCGCTTACCTGGGAGATGTGGAGGCTATATTTTCTGAAAAAGAAAAAATGCTTACAAAAATTCCTGGAATAGGAGAAAAACAAGCAGCAGTTATTATTCGCTCTAGCCCTTTAGAAAGGGCTAAAAAGGAAGTTGAGTTTATTGAGAAGCATAACTTAAAGGCTACGTTTTTTTTGGATGATGATTTTCCATCGCGCCTGAATAATTGCGAAGATGCGCCTGTAATGCTATATCATAAAGGAAATCATTCTTTGGTGGGCAGTAAGATGTTGGCTGTGGTGGGTACGCGACAGGTTACAGAAAATGGAAAGGAAAACTGTAGAGCTTTAATTCGGGATATCGCACATAAATACCCTGAAACAATTATTGTGAGTGGATTGGCTTATGGAGTGGATATTTGTGCGCATAGAGCAGCATTGGAGTTTGGTTTGCCAACCATTGCTGTTTTGGCCCATGGCCTGGACCGTATTTATCCGGGCATGCATCGAAATACAGCTAAGGAGTTATTGCATAGTGGCGCTTTGCTTACCGAGTTTACCAGCGGGACAAATCCGGACAGGCAAAATTTTGTAAAGCGTAATCGTATTGTGGCCGGAATGACAGATGCTACGCTGGTGGTAGAATCTGCGATTAAAGGAGGGGCTTTATTAACAGCCCATATGGCGCAGTCATACAACAGAGATGTGTTGGCATTTCCGGGTAGAGTAGATGATGAGTATTCAAAGGGCTGTAATAAAATAATTAAATCCAATGTGGCAGCGATGGTCGAAAACGTGAATGACCTGGAGTATGCGCTTAATTGGGAGCCGTGCCATGGATCAGATGGGAGTAAGCAACTGTCTATGTTTAATCAACCAGAAGGCGATGCCGGTATTATTTACAATATGGTTCAGCAGGAAAAAGAAATTTCGGTTAATCTTTTAAGTATAAAATTGGATATGCCGGTGAGTAAAATAGCATCGCTGATGTTGCAGCTCGAGTTTGATGGCTTAGTGAAAAATTTACCCGGGAATGTGTATCGATGTTTGTGATTTCCAGTGGGTATAAAGAATGAAAGTTTTTTAGCTGAATTTTATTGCTGTTTTGACAAACATTTTAATTGTTATGACGTAGAAAAGTTAGGCTTTGACAAAAGTAGGTCTAAAAGCCTAATGGGGACTTAAACTATATATAGTATGATCAAACTATACACACACACACTAAACGTTATTTCGTTTAAGCGCATGTTCATGCGTTTATGTTTTTTTATATTTTTATTTCTTGGGGTTTCAAATCTTAGTATAGCTCAATCCAATGTGGAAGTTTGTAGGGATGGAGTAATTAGGTTAGCTAATCAGCTTAAGGATCCAACCTTTATGGGTGCGAACAGTGCCCCTCCTGGACATCTTCAAAAAGGATATTGGTCAAATATTCCCGCGCCTCTAGTTGCATCCAATATTAATGATCCTAATGCTATTTTTAGTGGTTTTGATTTGATTGCTCCCGGTACAACATTTACGTTAACCTGGTATCATGGAATTGGTCAAACGTATGATATTACCGTTGAGGTAACTAACGCTATTTCACCGGAATATGAGTTGCATAATGAAGACGGTAATACAGCTAATGTTTTGTTTTGCACAACACCTGGGAAGTATGACTTTACAGTTGTTCCTGCCCCAATAAATCCCGGAGCAAGTATTATAGGTGTAGAATACATGATTTATCATGCAGACGGTACAACTGGCGAAATAAGTCCAGCCGGAAACCCGACGGAATCAGTAAATCTTAATGCGGCTTCTATTGGTTATCAGGATCTTGATGTTTTTCATGCCTTGGTAAGTAATGGAACCTGTTTAGATATTACAACCAATACTATTCAATTGGCGGAAATATCAAGTGTAGTGGTTCAAATACAAGGAGGAAAATCAGCATGTGATCCAACTGTTTTTGATGGAAGCCATGTACTGGAAGTTTTACCTTATGATCCCAATAATTTTGATTATCAATGGCAATTGAACGGAGTTAATATTGCCGGAGCTACAAGTGCAACATATACTTTGGTTGATCCTGCCCCTGGTTTTGCTACTGGTTCAGGGGCATATACTGTAATTGTTAATGAAAAGTCAAATAATTGTGGTCCTTTTACGACACCTGCAGTTACTGTTAGTAGTATTAGTCTGCCAGAAGTAGCTATTGTCGATAATCCTTTGAATTCAGGTACCTTTGAAATTTGTGAAGGAGCCGTAAATGTTCCTTTAAATACAACATTAACAGGGGGGACAGTTCCTGCTGTAGCCGATTATGACTGGTACCAAAACGGAACCTTGGTAACCGGAAATAATTCTACTTATTTTCTGCAAAATGATGTAACTGATGCTGATGCAGATGGAGCTGTTGATGATCCTAATTTTAATGCCTTTGGAGATTACTATGTAGTATATAAAGATGCCAACAATGTTGAATGTAAAAGCACGTCCTTACCAATTTCGGTGGTTTCAACAAGGATTGATGCGGTTTCAATGATTAAGGCTAATAATGCTACTCCTTTCTGTGGAAGTGGAACCCCGCAAGTAGCCATTACGGTCACAGGAGGTACAGCCCCATATTCATTAACATTTAGCAATGGTTATATTGCAAACTTACCTGTTAATGGAGCTATTATTAGCTTACCTCCAATTGTAGCAACAACTACTTTTGATTTAGTTTCTGTGCAAAGTGCAACAGGATGCACATGGACAGGAAGCGCATCTCAAACATTTAATGTTTTAATTGCACCAAATTCTTACGTGTTGCAGGATGCATCCGGGAATAATTCTGTTATTTCCTGTACAGGAAACTCTGTTGGTCTTTGGTTGTCCGGGAGTGATGCAAATGTCAATTACCAGGTGTATGATAGTGGCAATAATCCTATCGGAGGAGTAGTTCCTGGTACAGGAGCAGTTGGTGTATTTGATTTAGGCATTTCGGTTAACAATGCAGAAACATATCATGTTATAGGAACAAGTACGATTACAGGTTGTCAAACAACCATGGGATCAATGGTTGTTAGTTTTGTAACTCCTCCAGTTGGAACGATAGTTGCCGGTCAGGCATTTGAGAAATGTGAAGGTACAGGAACTGTATTTGGCGTAACAATTGATATCACGCCAACCAACCAGGGACCATGGGATTTAGTCATTAATGATGGTTCAAATGATTATAATTTTACAGCGAATACATCAACGGATACATGGACTACACCTAATGTAGCAACTACAAAGACATTTACAATTAAATCTATTGAAGACCGTAACGGATGTGTCAATACAACAACTAACGCCGGTTCTGTTACCATTACAGTTAACCCAACTCCAAATATAACTTTAGCAGGTCCTGATGATGTATGTATAAATGGTGGTGCTATAAATATAACTGCAAATATTACACCTGGAGGTACTGTAATAAATAGATATACCTGGAGCACAGGAGCGGTAGATGACGGAAAACAGACAATATCCGCAACGCCAATTACCCAGCCGGTACACTCGTATTCAGTAGAAGTAGAATCTGATAAAGGATGTATTGGAACCCAAATCAAGAATATTACTGTTAATAGTTTACCTCTGGTGACATTCGATTCAGATGGGAGCAAGTATATTTTCTGTATGGATGATGCTTCAGTAAATCTTACTGGTAACCCTTTGGGTGGTAAGTTTTATGTGGATGGGGTTGAGTTGGCCACTAGTACCTTTAATCCATCTTTATATGTACAAGGAGATCATGATGTAACCTACATATATCAGGATGCAAATGGTTGCGAGAATTTTCAAACCAGAGTATTTACTGTCAATGCCATTCCAAATGTAACCTTAACAGGATTAAATAATCAATATTGTACAAATGCAGGTACGGTTACTATGAATGGTAATCCGGATGGTAGTGGAGGAGGAATCCCAGGTATTTTCTCTAGTAATCCTTCCAATGCACTTTATTTCACAGATAATAATGATGGAACTGCTGATTTTAATGTAGGAGCAGCTGTAGCTGTTCAAGGATCTGGGAACTATATTTTTACTTACGTTTATACAAATAATGAAGGGTGTGATGCAACTGCTAGTTTCACAACGACTGTCCTGGACGACCTGAATGCGAATTTAAGTTTTACGGGTCTTCCAGCATTATTATGTGAATCTGCCGCACCAGTCACCTTAACACCATTTAATTCAGGTGTACAGTTAGTTCCAGCTGCCGGGACAACCATTTCATTTACAGGTCCAGCGGGTAGTTTAAGTGATAATGGTGATGGTACGTTTGATTTTGATCCTTCTGTAGCCGGAGCCGGAAATCATACAATCACCTTAAATTATTCCGATGTTAATGGATGTTCAGGTTCAACTTCTAATTCGATCCAGATAGGTACACCAATTAGTGTACCAGGGCTAGGAAATGCATATTGCTCTTCAGATGCTGGTCCATATAACCTACTAGGGTCAATAGACGGTAATGCGCCGGTGCCGAATGATGGAACCACTTTTGATATTATTGCCCCGGGAAATGTAAATGTTGCGCTTAACCAAGCCAATGGATCATATGATTTTATTCCATCCACTTTATATGGAGCTTATGGAGATGGAGTCTATACTGTAATATATAAGTATACAGATGGTACCGGATGTCAAAACACAGTAACAAGTAATATTCAGATTATTGAAGAACTTAATGCCATATTTACTATTGAAGGTGATGCATACGCTACGGCTCAAGCCAATTATTGCGAAAACGATGCATTAGTAGATTTAGATGGTCATGCAGATTTGGCAACTGCATCAGGAACTGTGTCTTCTGTTTTTACTGGTAATGGGGTAAGTGGTAACGGTATAGCAGGAGGTTTCTTTAATCCTCAGGATGCATCAGTAAAGCTACATCCTACAGCTAATACCATTACACATACTGTAATCCATACTATTAATGGTGTAAGTTGTCCAAGTCCTGTTGAAGAATTTGATGTTTTTGTTGTTCCTGTACAGGTTGCTATTAGTGGGTTAAGTGGAACAAATATATACTGTACCAATAGTGGAACTTCGGTGATTACTGTAAGTGGTGCTGATGCAGCAGGAGGAACAGCTGTATTTAAAGCCACCAAAAATGGAAACGCATCAGGATTTTTAAAAGATAATAACAATAATACAGCAACAATTGATCCAAGTGTAGGTTCTGGGATTTATGAAATTACTTTAGAATTTACAAAAACAGCGGATGGTTGTAAAAAAACAATAGTTGAGACTGTTGAAGTATATGCTGATAACCCGGTAACCTTTTCCGGATTTTCTGATGACGATAAAATCTGTCAGTCCTCTGATCCTATTACTTTACGTGGTGACATGTTTGCAGGAGGAGCTGGTAATTTTATTGAAATAACTCCGGGTCTTTCAAATTCAGGAACAGACGATTTAGGTAATGCTGTGGTTGCTGATGATGGTGTGGCTATTTTAACACCGGGAGATTTACCTCTGGGTATACATACCATTACCTATGAATTTGTGAATGCCAATGGTTGTGTAAATACAGCGGTTAAAAAAGTTGAAATAGTGGGTACACCAACTGATACTTATTCTGTAGTTGGCGGAGGAGCTTATTGTTTCGATGATGCACCGCAAGGAGTTACTATTGGTTTAAGTGGTTCAAATTCAGGAGTGACCTATGAGCTGTTATTTGGAGGAGCAAGTCTATCTACTCCTGTTACCCAAGTTAGTACAGGTGGAGCATTTAATTTTGAATCTGCAGGTTTGGATATATTATTTACTACTGAAGGAATTTATACAGTTAAGGCTAAACTTGGTGGTTGTGATGCCATGATGAGTGGAAGCGTCTTGGTGGAAGAATACGAACTGGTACTCGAAGAAGATTCAAGAGATGAGATTACCTGTAATGGTGCAGATAATGGATCAGTAACATTAAAAGCATCCGGAGGAAGTGGAGCTTATGAGTTTTCAAAAAATGGAAGTGATGCAACACCTACATGGCAGGCCTCTCCAACTTTTGCTGGTTTAGCTCCTGGAGATCATGATTTTTCTGTACGTGATTTATCAGCAGCAGCTTGTGAGGCCATTGATGTGTTAACTGTAACTATTGCAGCAGAACCAAGCGCAATTACTGTTTCAGAAACCAATAACATAAATGTTGGCTGTACCCCGTGTACTACGGGTACTGATTGTGAAGGTAGTGCAACGATTCAGATTTCCGGAGGAACACCATTTACTGATTTAGCATCCTACCCAAGTGGTTATGATATTACCTGGCCGGCTAGTGTTGCCGCAGCTCAGTTAAGTAGCGATAAGTTAACCGCCAACTTGCTGTCTGTTGGAACATACTCAGTTTTGGTTGAAGATGCCGAAGGATGTTCAACAACTTTTGATGTGACCATAACTGAAAATGCGGCACTTGAATTAGTTGAGCTTGATCCTGTAGCAAACCATGTAGATAATATTTGTAAGGATGGAACCGAAGGTGAATTTGTGGTTCAGGCCAATGGAGGTTCTGGTGAATACCAGTTTAGTATTGACGGAGGTTCAAATTACTTAAATAGTAATCAGGTAAATACCGAAGAATATAAGTTTATCAACTTAGGAGCAGGTGATTACACAATCATTGTTCGTGATAAAAATAATCCGCGTTGTACATTTACCATAGCAACTGATGTTACCATTGCTGAGCCACTTGCAGGAGTAAGTTTGACTCAGTTTGCAAATAATGCGGCAACCTGTTACAACAGAGCCGATGGTAATTTCACTGTAGAGGCTTCAGGTGGAAATGGCACTTATGAATTTTCTGAAGTTAATCCGGCCATAGCTGCTCCTGCTGATTGGAAAAGTAATGGTACTAATCAATATACGATAAGTGGTTTACTTGCAGGAGATTATACGGTATGGGTAAGAGATGCTGATCCAGTAGCCATAGCAAGTTCATGTGATGTGGCTACTATAGTTGTTACTGTGACTCAGCCTGTTCAGTTGTCATTTAACGATCCTGTAGTGACGAATGTTTCTTGTAATTCGGGTAATAATGGTGTAGTTGAACTTACAGGCGTAGGAGGTAGTGGTAATTATGTTTACTCTGTTGATGGCGGACTTAATTGGCAGCCTTCAAATATTTTTGATGGTCTGGATGTAGTCAGCGGTCCTTACTCATTTAGTATTGCTGAAGCTACAGATGCTACATGTAACAATATTGATGTAAGAACTGTAACCATTACAGAACCTGCAGATTTTATTGTAAGTGAAGTAGTTGCCAGCCATAAAGATGTAAGTTGTAATGGTGGTGGTGATGCAGAGTTTGAAGTAACCACTGCCGGAGGTGTTGGGCCTTTCGAGTACAGGTTACATGGCGGAACAGCATACATAACTGCTTGGGATGCCAATAATAAATTTGCTGGTTATCCTGTTGGAACCTATGAGGTTTCAGTCAGAGACCTGGGAACTGTAGATCCTGACTTCTGTGAGAAAGACAGAGTTTTGTCTATCGTCATCACTCAGCCAGCTGCAGGTTTAAGTTTAACAGCTGAGTCTGTGAGCGATGTAACATGTAACGGAGGTAACGATGGATCCATCAGTATTACTGTTGCCGGGGGAACAACTCCATATAACTACCAATGGAAAGATGTGGCGACCAACACAAATGTTGCAGATTTGGATGGAGGCAAAACCAACAATCCAACAAATTTATCAGCAGGTGATTATGAGGTAACTGTTACGGACGATAACAATTGCTCTTTCTCAAAAGTATATACTGTTAATGAAGCAGCTGCTTTAAATCTTGTAACCGATAATATTGTTGATGTAACTTGTAATGGCGAAAGCTCAGGTGTAATCACATTGATAGCATCCGGAGGTTCTGGTACATATAGTTTTAATGTGGATGGTTCAGGGTGGACAGTAAATCAGGCAGCTACTACCTTTAAAGCCAGCGACTTAGCAGCGGGTGATCACTCTATATGGGTAAGTGATCCTTTAAGCAGTGCGACATGTGAATATAGGTTACATCCGTTAGTGACTGTCAATCAAGAAGATGTACTTGAGCTGCAAGTGACTGACTTTACTAATGTATCTTGTTTTGAAGAGGAAGATGGTAGTATTGAAGTTACAGCTAAAGGAGGAAGTGGTAATTATGATTACTACATAGATGATGAAGGTTGGGTAGCAGGAACTGGTGCAGTAAAAACATTCTCACTCAAAGGAGCAGCCACTTATACACTTCAGGTGAGAGACCAAAATGATGTAAGCTGTGCAACAACAATTACTCATGAGCTCACACAACCAGGTGACTTCACAACAACAGCAAGTGCAACACATGTAAAATGTTTTGGTGAATCAACAGGAAGTTTAACATTTGAAACGCTAGGCGGTGTTGGTCCGTTCGAATATAGAATTGATGGAGTCAATTGGAAATCTTCTCCTATTACCGGTTTGTCAGCAGGTTCGTATTCGGTTGACGTAAGAGATTTGGGTACTGCGACAAATTGTACTAAAATAAATCAGGTATCAGTAGTCGAAGCAACTATCGAACAGCCTACTGCAGGAATATCCATTGGAACAGAATGGATTACGGATGTGGTGTGTTATGGCGAAAGTAACGGAACCATTGACCTTCAGGGGAATGTAAGTGGAGGAACTGTAGCTGGTGATCATGATTATACCTGGTTCAAAAAAACGCCGGACCCGAATGATGCTGATCTTATTCAGGGTCAGGGTAATGGTTTGGATAATATAATAGGTTTATCTGAAGGTACTTATTATGTTGTTGTTGTAGATGATGAAGGTTGTTCAATTCCTTCTGCTGATTACGAAGTACAACAACCGAATGATTGGAATGTAGATTTTACACCAGTAAACTTAACAAAATATAACGGTGCAGATGGTATTATAAATGTACATACCCATACAGGAAGTAATACAGGACATACAATTAAATGGTTTGAAGTAGATAATGGAGCGGAAACTGCTTTGTCTCCGCTGTATGATGATGTATGGTTGGTAAATACCTTTGAAGCAGGGACTTATCGATTTAAAATTAAAGATGATAAGAATTGTGAATACGTAAGTTCGGATATAACTTTAACGCAGCCTGAAGAGTTTGTGGTAAGCGATCCTAACATTCTTAAAAAAGATGTGACTTGTTATGGATATAGTAATGGAGAAATTACTATTGAAGTTATCAGTGGATCAGACAATTATACTTTTGATGTTGTAGGTGTTTTAGAAAATGGAGATCCAAATTTTACTGACAATGAGACCAACGTAGCAGAAAAAACAATAATCTGGAAAAATTTAAAGGCTGGTCAGTATACCATTAATGTAACTGATAATACATTAAATGAAACAAAAACTTTTGTAGTAGATATTACTCAACTTAATGAGTTGGTCATTAATCCACTATCTGCTATTTCACCAACTTGTCATGATGGAACAGATGGTAGTATTCAAGTAGAAATAACAGGTCATGCCATAGATGCTGAGAATTCTACGATCACATGGACACGTTCTAATCCTTTGGGGTGGTCAGTTTCCGGACCGGTTGATGATGGTACTACAGATTTACGTAGCCAAACAGGACTAAAGGGCGGCACGTATACAGTGAATGTGGTGAGTGAAAAAGGCTGTACTGTCACATCTGATCCAATAGAACTAATTAACCCAACGGCTATAACAGCCACAGAAACCATTACGCCAGTGAGTATAAATGGTGGCACTGATGGAAGAATTTATATAGATAACATCAACAGTGTCAATGCTGTAACAAGTATTGAATGGTATAAGCTTGATGGCGCTGGAACCTTTGTGGCTACAGGAGTTACGGGTGTTGACAACCCAAATATCTCTTGGGGTACATATCGTTACATCATCACGGATGATAAAGGCTGTACATTTACCAGTGACAATTTACTGGTTTCGGAACCGGGTCAACCGCTAGATGTTGAAGTTACCAAAACACCGATTACTTGTTATGGTGATGCAACGGGAATTATCACTGTAGATATACAAACTGGTGTAGCTCCATTTAGCGTTACCTTAACTGGAGTGCATGACGATGGAACAGCTTTCGCCGGAGATTCAAGCACTGATAGTTATACTGATTTTACAGATCTAAAAGCAGGTGTTTATCAGGTAGTTGTAGTGGATGATGAAGGACAAACTTTTACGGAAAATAATATCATCATTACCGAAAATGATGAAACAATTGTAAGCATAACGCCAACGCAAATACCATGTAATGGGGGAGTTGGACAGCTTGCTGTTAGTTTAAGTGGTTATACCGATGGTTCTGAAAGCTGGCAAATACTCGATCCAAACCTTGGAGAAGTTTATAATGGCGCCATTGCGGGAAATGATACGAAAACAATATTCTTGCAAGGAGAGTATAATGTTACTGTTTATAATCAGGATGGATGTCCTGTATCTGAGAAACTTACGATTACAGAACCGGAACCGTTTGTTATTGAATACTCCACAGACAGTGTAAGTATTTATGATTTCAATGATGGAACCATAGATGTACATACTTACAGTGGTTCCAATGGAGCTCCTTATACCATCAGTTGGGTGGATAATGGAGTGCCCAGTACTTCAACCGACTTTTTAAGAACGGACTTAGTGGCAGGTACTTATGATTTTACTATTAAGGATGCCAATGGTTGTGATACCACCATAACAGGAATTAAAATTGGTCAGCCTCATCCACTCAATGCTACAGTGAAAGCATATCCTGCGGTTTGTTTTGGAGATGAGAATGGAAGAATAGAAATTAACTTTGCCAACCCTCACAACGGAGGTTTAAGATATCGTGTTACCGGTAAAGCAGGTACTTACGATTCAGGTGATATCTATACCAAAGCCAATAGTAATACCATAAGTGGCTTAGGAGCAGGTATCTATATTGTGAATGCCTATGATACCTTGGGTACGCATTTCTTAAAGGATAATATTGAAATCACAGAACAGGAAGTAGAAGTTAGCTTGGTAGCTACACCTCAAGATATTACATGCTATGGAGAGCAAGATGGTAGTATAAGTATTGCTTTAGCTGGTAGAGTAGCAGAGGCTACAGACATGGTAACCTGGAGTGGTTCTAATTTATCTTTCGAGAAAAACGATATCATTTCATATGACAAGATGGAGGATATAGCCACTGCTGAGGACTTCGTGATATCGCTGAAAACTGCAGCAGGTTGTGTGGATACGGTAAGAGTATCCGTTAATGAACCCGAGGAAATCGTTATTCAGGTTACTCAGATTGACTTGGTGACCTGTAGTAACGGTAATGATGGTGCTATTTATACAACAGTAACCGGTCGCCCGGGAGGATTTACTTACAATTGGTATAAGCATGATGGTTCGACCTATCAACCACATGACCTCAATGGCTCTGCCTCTTTAGTTGGCCAGCAGTCTGGTACGTATAAACTAAATGTGATCAGTTTATCTGATGGTTGTACAGCTGAGTTACAGGATATTAAGATTGGAGAAGGAGGTTCAATAGAGATTACAACGAGTATTGAAGATGTTAAAACTTGTGCCGGAGATAATACCGGTAAGATAACGGTGAAGGTAGCTGGTGGAAATCCGGGTTACATTGTAAACTGTAGCGGTCAGGAACAACAAACAGGTGATGGAGCCAAAGACTTTGAGTTTGATAATTTAGTGGCCGGTTCTTATGTTATCGAGGTAACCGATTCCAGAGGAATCAACTGTGCTACAAGCACCACTGTAACAGTAGAGGAACCAACAGCCTTTGATGTAAATATGATTGGTCATGATATTGATTGTGACCCGACTAGTGCAACAAGTGGTACCTTAAGCTTCTCAATTAGCGGTGGTGTTGAAATAGGAACAGAACACAAGTATCAGATTAAATTACCTTTAGCAGGATTTGCTAAGCCGGTAACCATTAATGCAGGTGCAACGCATACTGAAAATTTATCAGATTTAACTGCCGGAGCCTATAATTTAATTGTAGAAAATCTGGATGAAAATGGAAATATTGCCTGTATAATAGAATATCCATTTACCCTGGAACATATAGTCATTGATGCTGATGCTGTTGTACCTACAACCTGTAAAGGAATTAATGATGGTCAAATTACCGGTGTAAGCGTAGAAGGTACTTCGGACAATTATACCTATGCATGGACCAGTCCTGATGGAGGAGTAGGTCTGGTTGATGGTACACTCGATCAGTCCGGTTTATCTCCGGGAACTTATGTGCTAACAGTGACCGATATTGACAGGGGCAACTGTGAGGTCTCCAAAACATTTGTTGTTGGAATTGATTCGGATAATCTTTTTACTATCAGTTCAAGTATTGCAGATGTTTCATGTAATGGAGAAGATAACGGAAGTATTACCTTAATGGTAGATGGTAATATTCCTGATCCAACATTTGCCTGGAGTGGGCCAAACGGATTTATCAGCACGGAGCAAAGTCCGGATAGTTTAAATTCAGGTAATTACGTGTTGCATTTCGAAACAGTGATTAATGGTAAAACATGTGGGTTAGATACAGCCTTTACTGTATCTCAGCCAAACCCAATTACCTATACGGCCGGGTTTGAGTATACCAGTTGCGATCCTTACGAACGTACTTTGGTGTTGAATGATGTTAAAGGAGGTGTAGGAACTTATAACTACTTATGGGACGGACCGACATTTGATCCGGCAGTTCCTGCTGATCCTACAAGTGTAAAAATTTATGAAGGAGGCGTTTACACAATTACTGTCCAAGATGATAATAATTGCGAAGTATCACGCAGCCTTACTGTTCCTTTGGAATTGAGTGTAGATACCACAATAAATCATATATCATGTAATGGAGCCGAAGATGGGTCAATTATTATTGATAAAATAATTGGAGGCTCTGGTATTTATGACTTTACATGGACTACAACATCAGGGCATGTATTTGCAGATAATAAGCAACTCAATCAGGAAAAATTAAGAGCAGGTGTTTATACTTTGCGTATAAAGGATCAGATAGAAAATGATGGAGCTGCCTGTTACAGAGAATATACATGGACAGTAAAACAACCTGAAGTTGTAGTAGTTAATCCTACCGTAACTAATGTATCATGTTTTGGATTAAGCGATGGTAGTATTGTATTAAATGAAACCTTGGGTGGAACAGCACCTTATACATATAATTGGAGTCCGGTAATTGGCGATAATGAAGCAGATAGTAAAAATCAGGATGAGTTAAGAGCTGATATTTACACGGTTACTGTAACAGATGCCAATGGATGTAAAGAAGTAACAAATATAGAGGTTGAAGAACCAGCAGAAATAGTTTTATCTACTGTTGTTACAGAAACCATTTGTGACGGAACAGGAGGAGCTATTGACTTAACAGTTGCAGGAGGTTCGGGAGCAGGATTTACATACGAGTGGAGTTCAGCGCTTGGAACTGGTTTGTCACCTACAGATGAAGATCAAACAGGATTAGGCGGTGGTACTTATACTGTTGTTGTCAAAGATAAACAACCAGGTAGTACCTGTACAGCTACCATTTCAGAAACCTTAACGCATGCTATATCTATCATCAATGAAAATATTACTCCTGTAACTTGTTCAGGTAATGATGATGGAAGTATTAGTTACGATGTAATTGGAGGAGATGGTGATTATACCTATACCTGGAATACAATTTCAGGTGATGCCAGTAGAATTGAAGCAGACGTTAGAGATCAAAGCGGTTTAAGCGAAGGAGAATATGAGGTAACCATTACAGATGGCAGAACAGATGCTACTGGAGAGAACTGTTCAATGACCAAAACATTTACAGTAGTTGCTTCAACAGGATTAAGTGTCAATGTATCAGTATCCAATGCTAAGTTGTGTTTTGGTGAACCGGGAGGAAAATTAAAAGCAAGCGTTACAGGAGGATCTGGTACTTATAAATATTACTGGAACGGAGTAGAGGGTGTAGATTCCATATATAATCAAACCCAGGGAATCTATGGTTTAAGAGTAGAAGATGTTGTTCTTGGATGTACTTTTGAACAATCATATGAGATTAAAGGTCCTGCAGCGCCAATAAGTATCGATCAGGTGGATTTAACCCATGTATTGTGCTTTGGCGAGGCAACTGGTGAAATAGCTATTACTGTTTCGGGAGGAACAATTGCTTCTGGTAGTAATTATGTATATACCTGGAAGGAAGGTACAAGTACAGCATTAGGTAGTAATCCAACTAAACTGTTGGCAGGTACCTATAGTGTCACTGTTACTGATGATAATGGATGTAGCGTAGATACGACGGTAATCGTTACAGAACCAGATACCCATGTAGTACTATCTAACCCGGTGATTGTAAATGCTACCACTGTAGGTGGTACAAATGGTCAAATAACTGTTGACGTTAATGGTGGAGTAGCTCCTTATTCTTATCAATGGTATAATGGAGCCGATAATCCAATTGGACCAGATGACAGAGAAATTACCGGAATAGGTGCAGATACCTATAGAGTTATTGTAACAGATGCCAATGGATGTACGTTCGAGTTAACAGGTTTAACAGTAACAGATCCGGATACTTCTTTAGGATTTAACAGAACTGTTAACCACATAGCACCGTGTAATGGAGATGATAATGGTATGATTGAAATTACCTCTATTTATGGAGGAGTGGCCTTTGGTGGAGTTAACTACAGAATTCAAATTACCGGACCGGGTGTGAATGTTGACGAATATAATACAACCTATAAGTTAGAGGACTTAACGGAAGGAGATTATGTGGTTGTTATTACTGATGAAGGAGGAGAAACATCAACAGAAACCATTACCATTGAAAACCCTACACCGTTAACCCTGGTAACAGCAAAAGTAAGCGACGTACAATGTTATGGAACAAATACCGGAGAAATTGAAGTCACAGTGTACGGTGGTAAACCTGATGCTTCGGGTAATTACTTTGTTACATTAGAAAGTGTTGAAAGAGGCTTGGTAGATACAAAAGATGATGCCAAGGCAGGCACTAAATTCTTCTTTGAGAACATACCGGCAGGAAATTATACTGTAACAGTTTACGATCATGCCGAAGATTATGACAATAGGATAACAGAAGGATGTAGCACTTCAGAATTTACGCTTATTACAGAGCCTTCTGCTTTAGTTGACCTGACTTCTGTTGGTGGTGTATCAGAAATTTGCAATGGTGATAGTTATGATCTCTCCTTAACAACAAGCAATTGGGATTTTGGTACCCAAGGCAGTTTGAAGGTAACAGTGTATGATGACTTTGAGTATACAGAGCATACTGTAGATCAATCACCATACGTATTTACCGAAACACCTGCATCAGGACGAACCTATCAGATCACTAAGGTATATTTACCGGGTAATGCGACATGTTTACAGGGTGAGTCTACAGGAAATCAGGTGTTGTTAACAGTGCACGATTTACCTACAGCAAATATTACCGGACCAACTGAGGTTTGTGAAGATGGATCGGTTCAATTAAATGTTAAGTTCACAGGTATGCCGCCATTTAGCTTTACTTGGCAGGATGCAAACAACAGTACTTCAAATACCCTTAGCGGAATAAACGGGTTTGATACCACCTTTATTGATAGTCCGGCAGCTGCCGCTTTATATCAGGTAATTGATGTATCAGATGCCAACAGTTGTAATAATTCAGGTAATGGTGAGGTTGAGGTTAAAATCAATAATAAGCCAGATGTAGCCTTAACAGGAAGCGCTGATATTTGTGCAGGAGATGATACTAATTTAAGTATTAAGTTTAAAGATGGGGTATCACCTTTTACCATTACATATGATGCCAACGGTAAGGAAGGTACATTGGCGGTGAGTCCTAATGGTCCGGGAAATACATACATTTGGAATGTGGCTCCGGATAGTGTAACCACTGTTTATACCATTACCTCAGTGGTTGATGCCAATGGTTGTTCTATGGACATCCCTGTGCCAATACAAGCTTTTGTGACCGTTAAACCTTTGCCTGGCTTATTATCCGTAATAAATAGTACTAAGGATGATGGAGGTATTTGTCAGGGAACCACAGGTATTGATTACACAGTTGAAGGGATAGATAATGCAACTGAATATTTATGGTCTGTAGATGCCGGAATGAACATCATTACCGGTGATGGCACAACAGGTGTAGTTGTAGATTTCGACAGAGACTTTACAGGTGGTTATATTCGCGTGTATGCTAAAAATGAGTGTGGAGTAAGTCCTACCATTGAGCGCTGGGTTAATGCCATTCCTCTACCAAGTGCCATATCAGCTCCAACTGGTGATCAAAATTTATGTGAAGGTGAAACAGGTATTATTTACCGTGTTAATCCTGTGGATAATGCATCATCCTATGAGTGGTCAGTTCCGGCTGGTTTACTGATTCAGGGCGATGACACTGGAACATCTATTGTAGTGGATCTTGACCCGAATGTTCCGTCTACAGTGGGCGAGATCTATGTTCGTCCGGTCAATAGCTGTAGTAATGATGAACCATGGTCTGATCCATTGGAGGTAACAGTTACTCCTCTGCCTGTAGCTTATGCAGGGCCCGATGACAGGGTTTGTGTAACCACTTATACCTTAAATGCCGATCCTTTAAATGCCAATGAAGAAGGAGAATGGACGATCATTAAAGGAGCTGGTCAGTATACCAACAGGCCGGTGGATCAGATACGACGTAATGCCAGTATTTATAATCTGTCACAGGGTGAGAATACCTTTGTATGGACAGTGACCAATACAATAACCGGATGTTATACTTCTGATACAGTGACTATTCATAATGATATGCTAACAGTTAATGCTTCTGTTGAAAGCAGTCCGGTTTGTGATGGACAAGCTACTTTAATGGGAACTCCTGTTGCAACTCTGGATAATGCAGATGAAGGTTATTGGACCATCATCTCAGGCGGAGGTAATATTGCTGAGTCAGAAAAGGACAAAACAACGATATCAGGCCTGAATGTTGGTGAAAATATTTTAAGGTGGACCATCAGGAAAAATGCCTGTGAAAGCTATGCTGAGGTAACTGTTTTAAACAATCAGGCAACAGAAGCACGTATTTATAATGCGGTTGGTGATGAGATTGTATTAGAAGATCTGCCTTGTCAAACCAACTCAACCAGCATACAAGGTAGTATGCCGGAAGCATTCGAAAAAGGATATTGGCGTGTTGAATCCGGTTCTGTAACCATCGACAATGTGGATAGTCCGAATATCAATATCACCAATATTGCTAAAGGAGATCATGTGTTGAGTTGGAATATTCTTAACGGGGCTTGTTTGTCGCAAAAACTGGTGACCATCAGAAATAATGCACTGGATGTATTTGCAGGCATAGATAAGTATACCTGTGATGGAACAGTTCAATTAAATGGTACTGATTATGATACATCTGATGTAATAGGTGAATGGTCGATAAAAGACAATGTTGGAGTAGGTGTCTTTGATGATGCCAATAATCCAAATACAACAGTAACAGGTTTAAGCCAGCTTAATGGTGGCCGAAACGTGTTTATATGGACATTGATGCGCAATGGCTGTGTATCTGCAGATTCTGTGGTGATTACCAATAGTCAAACCTCTCAGGCAGAAATAGCCGGAGGTAGATCAACTATGGAAATTTGTAGATATGATACCATATTGCATGCTGTTGCGCCGGTATATGGTATTGGTGTTTGGAGTGTTGTAGGAGGTCAGGGTAAATTTGAAGATCCGGCAGATCCAAATACCAGGGTAAGCAATATTGCACATGGTGAAAATATTTATCGATGGACTGTAACCAACAACACTTGTTCTTCATCGGTTGATTTTACTGTCACTAATCTGCATGTTGATGCATATGCAGGTGCAGATACTGCAGTTTGTGGTAAGGTAGCAGAGTTAAGAGCAACGCCTGCTCCACAGGGAGCTAACGGATTATGGAGTGTTGTTGAAGGTGATGGAGGAGGAATATTTAATCCTTCTTCAACAAATCCAACAGCAAGTATAACTTCATTGGGTTATGGTAAAAATGTATTGGCTTGGACAGTGGAGCAGAATGGTTGTTCATCATCGGATACGGTTGTGATCTATAATAATAAACCATATGAAGTAAATGCTGCGCCATATACTTATACAGATGCCCCTGAGGTAACTTTAAGAGCCGATATCCCTACTGTAGGATATGGAGTATGGACATTGCTTGAAGGACGTGGAGATATTGCTAATCCAAACTCGGCAACTACTGAAGTGACAAATCTATTGCCAAACTTCAATTACTTTAGATGGACAGTTTCCAACGCAGGCTGTGTGGAATATGTGGATATAGCTGTGCAAAGTGGCGTATTGGCCGATGCCGATGCCGGATTGGATCAGTTGAATTTATGTGAAGATTTTACATCGCTACAAGCCAATGAACCGGAAGGTACATATGGAGAGTGGACAACTAAAACCGGTAGTGCTACTTTCGAAAATTCAAATAGTGCAAAAACTGAGATTACAAATATTAGTCCGGGACGTAATGTATTTATTTGGACCCTAAGGTTTGCCGGAGGAAGTGCTAATTCTAAACAGGATACAGTTGTTATTATTAATAATAAACCATCTACAGCTATAGCCGGTATCGACAGGGTAGAATGTGGTGAAACAACTACTTTAAATGCCCGTGAACCAGAATATGGAGTGCCAACATGGAGTATATTGTCCGGAGGAGGTGTTTTTGCTGATATAAATAATCCTAAAACGCCGGTAAGCGGATTGGCCAAGGGTGAAAATATATTTAAGTATGAAGTAGAAAATAACGGATGTTTCTCTTTCGATACAATTAGTGTATTTAATCATGAGCCATCCGATGCTTATGCAGGCGAAGACCTGGTTGTGTGTGCCGATTCAGCCGAACTTAATCCGGAAATTCCTAAGCATGGTGTTGGTAACTGGCGTGTATTAAAAGGATCAGGTAAAGGTAGAGATGCAAGTGGAAATGAAACGGATGAAATAGGAATGGGGTATGTATATGACCTTGCTCCGGGTGAAAATATTCTGGTTTGGGAAGTATTGGTGCCTGGTGCAGATCCAAAATGTATCAAGAGCGATAGCTTGGTGATTCAAAACAATGCACCATCCATATCATTTGCCGGCCATAACAGATCCATTTGTATGGACAGTGTAAATCTATCGGGTAGTATACCATTATATGGAGAAGGTACCTGGACCTTAATTTCGGGTTCCGGAGAAATTGAAGATCCTCTAAATTCAAATACATTAGTAAGAGGGTTAGGTAAGGGGAAAAACCGTTTCCGTTGGACCATTGATAATAACGGTTGTACTTCTATTACAGATGTTGAAATATCAAATAATCTGATTGAAGCCTTTGGTGGTTACGACCAGGTATTGTGTACGGATACAGCCGTTCTGGAGGGTAACAATCCTGCTCCGGGGGTAGGCACCTGGGGTATACTAGGAGGATCGGGATCTGCTAATTTTGACGATAATGAGAGCCCTTATACCAATGTGCGTGAGCTCGATAAAGGTGAAAATATTCTTACCTGGACTATTAATTACCAGGGATGTCAATCTGTGAGTCAGGTGAAAATCACCAACAATGAACCTTCTGTTGCTTTTGCCGGTGACAACAAAGCCACTTGTGATAATTCTATTATGCTGGGTGCATCTAAACCTGAAGTAGGGAATGGTTTATGGACCATTCGCACAGGAGGTGGTAAGTTCGTGGATGACCAAAATGAGGCCTCCAGAGTTGACAGCCTTAAGTTTGGTGATAATGTATTCCGCTGGACGGTAGAGAATGAAGGTTGTGTGTCTTACGACGATGTACAAATTAGTTTTAATACCATAGAAGCTCAGGTGGCAGGTACACAAGAGATTTGTTCAGACCGAACTTTCCTGGAGGCCAATAGTCCATTGCCTGGAACAGGTACCTGGAGTGTGATTGGAGGAGCTAGTCAGGCAAAATTTGTTAATTCTCATGATCCGGTTTCTGAAGTGTATGATTTAGCCAAAGGTACTAACAGGTTAAGGTGGACCATCAATAATAAAGGTTGTATTACCTATAAAGAAGTAGAAGTTATTAACCATTCACCAAGTACAGCTTATGCGGGTAATACACAGGAGTTGTGTGTTGATAACACGATTCTGGATGCTACACCGGTTGATATTGGAACAGGACAGTGGGAAGTGCTTACGGGAGCGGCAGTTATTCCAACAGGAGAAGAATTGAAACCTAAAGCAAGCATTACCGGACTTTCCAAAGGAGAAAATGTGTTCCGTTGGACAGTAACCAGTGATAATGGCTTATGTACTTCAGTAGATAATGTGGTTGTAATTAATAATGAACCGTCAGAACCATATGCTGGTGCTGATGAAGAGTATTGTTCACCAACAGTGGTCTTGAAAGCGGCAGCGCCTGATTTTGGAACAGGGAACTGGTCTATTATTGAAGGAGGTGGTAATTTTAATGATCAATCTTTACCTAATGCTACAATATCTAACTTAAATGAAGGTGTAAATACCTTGAGATGGACCATCACTCAGGGACAGTGTACTAAAACCTCAGATATTGTGATTACCAACAATACGCCAACTACTGCCAATGCAGGTCCGGATATTGAAGATTGTAAGAATTATGCTTTCCTTGATGCCAATGAAGCTACTCAGGGAGAAGGGTATTGGACATTGATTTCAGGTAATGCCACTTTTGAGGATGAAAATGATGCCAAAACAAAAGTGGAAGGTTTAACATTTGGTAGAAATATACTGATGTGGAATATCACCAAGGGAAGTTGTATTTCATCTGATAGCATTACTGTATTTAATCAGATTCCATCACAGGCGGATGCAGGAACCAATAAGGAAACCTGCGAAGATTATCTGACATTAAATGCCAATAACCCTACCTGGGGAGATGGTAAATGGACGGTGATTAGTGGTAATGGTGAATTTGATAATGATACCATTGCAACCA
The DNA here is from genome assembly GCF_005877885.1 of Labilibacter sediminis. Lineage (GTDB taxonomy): Bacteria > Bacteroidota > Bacteroidia > Bacteroidales > Marinilabiliaceae > Saccharicrinis > Saccharicrinis sediminis. The sequence goes on along the minus strand of NZ_VCHY01000005.1, from coordinate 249,263 downwards.
CTATTGTGCGAAATCTTGGTTTAGGTGAAAACAGGTTTAAGTGGACCGTGGCCTATGGTGAGTGTACAACTGAGGACGTTGTTGAGGTTATTAGTAATAAAGCCGATCCTTATGCAGGAGAGGATGATATATCTTACGAATCTTCATATGAGCTTAAAGCGTCTAATCCGGGCGATTTAGGAGCTAAATGGACGGTTATTGCAGGTAATGGTAGTTTCCGCGATGAAACCTTCTTTAATACGGTTGTAGATGATTTAAATGAAGGTATCAATACCTTTAGATGGCAGATGGATGTAAACGGTTGTATAACCTATGATGATGTGAGTATTGAGTACAGAGTAGTTCCTGATGCCGGTTTTATTGCAGATACCACACAGGGCTGTTATCCTTTACGCATTCAGTTCACCAACTACTCCACCGGAGGTTCCGAATATAGTTGGGATTTTGGTGATGGACAAAGCTCTACAGCAAGAAATCCGGTGCATACATTTGCTGATCCGGGTGAGTATGTGGTGACGTTAACTGCTCCTGGACCGGATAATGTTGATGGAGTTTACCAGAAAACCATTACAGTTCATGATCATCCTATAGCTGACTTTAGTTACGGGCCCGACGTTGTTTATGTGCCAGGAGATGAACTCAGGTGTTCAAGTATGTCAACGGATGCGGTGAAGTATCTGTGGGAATTTGGTGACGGAGCTACATCAACCGCTGTTAATCCGGTACATGAATATTCTGAGGAAGGCGTTTACTATATCACTTTAACAGTGGAAAGTGAACATGGTTGTTTCGATGACAAGACTTCAGATAATTCGGTGGAGGCTATATTGCAAGGCTTTGTTAAATTCCCTAATGCATTTACGCCGCGCTCCGATGGATTGGTTGAATCAACTATTGGAGGAGGTGAAACCAATACCGTATTCAGACCGGTATACAAAGATGTAGATGAATATCAGCTTCAGATATTTAACCGTTGGGGACAGTTAATATACGAAAGCAAGGATATTGAGGAGGGATGGAACGGATTCTTTAACGGACAACTCTCGCCACAGGCTGTTTATGTGTGGAAAGCAAAGGGAAGATTTGTCAGTGGAAAAGAGTTTAATGAAGCCGGAAGTGTATTATTGGTAAGATAATACATAAAAATTAGAACTTTTTAAGCCATACAGAGTATATTTGCTTTGTATGGCTGTTGTTATAACCATTACTTAAACAATGAGAAGACACAACATTTATAATTTAAGTATAGTGGTAGTGATGTTTTTATTGCTGGGGCAATTGAAAGCACAGGATGCTTCATTTTCTCAAAATTATGCATCACCATTGTATTTAAGTCCGTCTTTTACCGGGTTGACAGAGGGGAGTCGACTTGCGTTAAATTATAGAGACCAATGGCCTAATATTCCGGGAACATACCGAACGATGGCTTTTACTTTTGATCATTATTTTGCCGATTACAATAGTGGAGTGGGATTATTGTATTACAGGGATGATCAGGGTGGAGGTCAAATTATTGATCAAAATATTGGTGTATTATATGCCTATGAGGTTTATGTATCGGATAATGTAATGATCAGGCCGGGAATTCAGTTTAAGTTTGCCCAGGCCATTGTAAATCCATCATCGGCTTATTTTGGCGACCAGATGGGAAGTAGTAACGGGGTACCTGATACCGGTGGAGCAATCACACAAAAAGAGCAAACCAATAAGTTTGATGCAGCAGCTTCAGTGATGGTATACAGTAACTTTTATTGGGGAGGTATTACGGTTGATCATTTGGTGAAAAGTGATATTGGTTATACTGATATTGAAACTTCCCGCGGGATGAAACTGACTGCTTTTGGAGGTTTGAAATGGGTATATAAGTCAGGCCGAAGAATTCCTGATCAGAGCGTTTCATTTGCTTTTAACTATCGCAAGCAACAAGACTTCTCTCAATTAGACATTGGCGCCTATTGGATGTATAATCCCATTGAAATAGGATTGTGGTATAGAGGCTTACCTGTAGCCAATGCTGAGCAGTTATCCAATAATGATGCTATTATAGCCATCTTTGGTGTGCATTTAGGTAAAATGCGATTGGGATATTCTTTTGATTTAACATTGTCAGAATTGGCCGGTAATACTGGTGGGGCTCATGAGTTCTCCATCATGTATACGATACCATCATCCAACAAGCCGCGTATTAACCGTAGCGCTATACCATGTTCGCAACCAGGTTACTCAGGAGGTGGTGCATCACGTAGTAAATACAGATCCAGATCCAGAAGAATCTTTTAACCCGGATTATGTATTAGAGCTTCGTCATGAACATTGAATGCACAATAAAACAAGGCTTTACTGAAACGAGGCAAAGCATCGCTCTGGTGAGTTGAAGTGAAGCAACAAAGTGTCTTGTTTTGAAGTGATTTCAATGTGTAATAGATTTTCTAATGCATATTGCGGGTTTAATTCATGATTACAGCTAATAAAGCGTTGGGTATTTTTTTATATAAAAGTTGTTGACTTAGTTTTATTCGGGGCGTTTAAACGTATTACTAAAGCGCAATAAAAAAGGAGTTTACTGTGAATTCAGAATATTAGTTGCGCATGTTAAACTTTAAAAGAAATTCCTCTTTCTACAAAAAATGTGAAAATTATTTTTAAATCTTTGTTATTAATATATATTTGTTGTCCAATAAATAAAAAGCCCGCAAATAAAGCTATTTTATTATAGTAGTAAGGTATTATTTTGAAATATGCTATAGTAAATGATTAGGCTTTAGTCAGAGTAAAAAAGATTGTTAACAGGGATTGAAACATTAAATTTAAACAGATGAAAAGAATTTTACTGGTTGTTAATTTAGTTTTATTATCAGGATTGAGTTCAGTGCTTTTTGTAGGATGTCAATCAAATGCAAGTACAGAAACTGCAAATGATGCCAAAGAGGAAGTGGGATTATCAGACACCAATGTGTTTCCCGTTGCTTACATCGACACTGACTCGTTATTACGCCAGTATAAGCTTGCCATATATTTGCAGGAAGAGTTGTTGAAGAAGGAAGAAAAATCACGTACTGATTTTAATGAGCAGGCGAAAAAGCTTCAAACGCAAATGGCAGAGTTTCAGAGAAAAGTTCAGAACAATGGCTTTTTATCGAGAGAAAGAGCAGAGCAGGAGCAACGTAACCTGATGAATCGTGATCAGGAATTACAAAACTTAAATGCCAAATTATCTAATGAATTAATGTTAGAACAGGAAAGCTTAAATCGTCAATTAAGAGATACATTAACAAATTATTTAGCTGAGTTTAATGCTGATGGACGTTATAAGTTAATCTTAAGTAATACCTTAAGTGATAATGTGTTGTACAGTGAACCAGGAGTGAATATTACGCAAGCTATTGCAGATGCATTAAATACTCGTTACGAAATAGCAACCGCAAAATAGTAATTACTATTTTTAAAATATTTAAAGGCAGACTCCAATTCGGTGTCTGCCTTTTTTGAATTATATTGACGAGCTAAAGCTAAAATATTTCCATGCAACACAGGTTAATACTCATACAATGAAAGCATTTGATAAGTATCTGAAAAAGCATCCGGCATTTACATCATTTGATATTAAGGTGCTGTCACCTGCCAATATGGTGATTGTTATTCCTGTATATCTCGAAGATGATTTAACGGTAACACTGGATTCGTTATGTGATTGTAGTACATCAGATTCAAAAATTGCCGTTTTGTTGGTGGTTAATGCAAGCGAGAAAGCCTCTGAAGATATTATCAGACATCAAAAAAATACCGTTTTAGAACTCGCCTCTTATAAAAGTAAAAATGTCTCGTTAAGTTTTTATACGGTTGAAGCATTTGATTTACCGCGTAAACATTTTGGGGCAGGTCTGGCGCGTAAAATAGGAATGGATCTGGCTGTTCAGCATTTCTTAAATACACGGAACGAACAAGGTGTGATTGTTTCTTTGGATGCGGATTCAATTGTTGATTCTAATTACCTGGAAAGCCTGGATCAGTACTTTAAAAATGAAAACAACAAAGGCTGTTCGATTTATTTTGAGCATCCTCTCGAAGGATCGTATAAAGATCAGTCGGTTTATGATGCCATTACGCAGTATGAATTACATTTAAGATACTTCGTCGAATGTCTCAGGTATATTTCATTTCCGTATGCTTTTCATACCATAGGTTCGTGTTTTGCCGTTAAAGCTTCGGCTTATGTAAGTGTTGGAGGAATGAACAGGAGACAGGGTGGAGAGGAATTTTATTTTATCCAGAAGCTTATACAACAGGGTGGTTATGGGGAATTAAACTCAACAACAGTACGGCCATCATCGCGTATTTCAACCAGAGTACCTTTTGGCACCGGACCAAGTGTAAAAACATTAGTGGAAAGTGGAGATGATTACCAAACTTATAACCTACAGGGATTTATTGATTTGAAACCTTTATTTGAGGCTATTCCCGATTATTATAAAGTCACAGAAGAAAAATATCAGGAGGAGATTTTAAAATTACCCGGCCGATTAAGAAGCTTTTTGCTGAATTCCGATTTTTATAAAGAGATAGCTGCAGTATCAGCGAATTGCTCCACCGTAGAAGTGTTTAAAAAACGATTTTACCATATTTTTAATGCCTTTAAGCTGGTTAAGTACATTAACTATATACATGAGCACTTTTTGGAGCGTGTTACGGTATTTGATGCAGCTATTGAATTATTGCAAATGCAGGAATTTGATGTGGATGATATTTTTGAAGAAAGAGAATTACTTGAAAAATACAGGGAACTTCAAAAGCAAATAGCAAATAGCTTTTAGTCATTGGCTGTTAGCTATTGGTTATTAGTGAAAATGTATAAATCGAAACAACTTTCCTGCTTCTTGCAGAGATAATTTTGAAAGGATTAAATAAGAATAGCCCTGTACTAAGTGCAAGGTATGTGGTTAAACATATGGTGAGCAACCACAAAGTGTTTGAATAGTTTATTTGCCAAACTTTCTTAAGCTCACATATATGTCAAGCGTTGCAGTTATTAACACACCAATGATCCAATAGCTTCTGTTAAAATAAACGGCAATTATAGCACCGACTAAAAACAGGGCACTCATCACCAAAATGCCATGTAGTCTTTTATTTTCGGGCTTACCCTTAATAAAGTTAAATAAGCGAATACCTAATAGAGGGATGATGCCTGCAATTAAAAGGATGATGGCGTATGGTATGTCGTTTAATTGAAAAAGAATGCCAACCAATAAAAGAATCATTCCGATATAATAGGCAATACTTAGTTTTTTGTAAATGTTCATGCGTTTATAATTTTAAATTGCTGCATGGAACTCCTAAGAAAATTTAATTATTCGCTTGTGTGATAAATTGAATAATTAAATTTTGCATGGTCGTTTCATATTTGTGAGTGGAGCTATTCGTGTGACTAATTTTCTTCTTCAACGATAACAAAGATGTCTTCGTTTTTCTTTTTCATGAGATATTGTTCGCGGGCAAATTTCTCAAGGCTTTCAGGGCTCTCCTGAATTTCGCTTAGCTTACGCTGATTCTGCTCAATCTCAATTTCGTAATGATGTTTTTGCTTTTCTAACTGATTAATCCTGGACGAGAGCTTATATTTGTCCCAAAGGTTATTCTGATCGAAAAATGTAATCCAAACACCAAATACAACTAGCGTAAGAATATATTTATTCCTTAAGTACGGTGGTATGTTGATCTTCGGAAAATTCATTATCATTCGTTTTTGCAAAGATAGAATAATGAGTTGAAAGTGGAACGAGGAAAGTTGAATATTTTACTATACTCATGGGGTGAATATAAGCGACACACATTTTTATCTGTTGATTAAAAGTATACAAGACCGTGCAGCAGCTATGGCTTAGGTATAATTGTATCAATGCAGTAATTTTAATGCGCTTTTGTAGTATTTATTAATTTGAATTTAAATCATTTAAAAAGGCCTAAAGAAAGAAGTGTATTTATACTTTGTTTCATTAGGAGGACCATCAATAACAGGTAATGCTGTAAACTTTGGATAATTAGGAAATATTCCCTCTGCTTTTTTTAGGTAAAATTCCGACTGCTGTTGATTCCCTTGCTTGCCTTCCACTACACCTAACCATCCGTAACACCAAGCTTCAATTCTGGCGGGTTTTATATTCTCGTTTTTTAAATATATGTTGATATTGGTTTTTATACTTTCCAATTGCTCATTATTCGAACCGTCATTTTGCATTGCGCCATATAAATGAGCCCTGGCTACATGAAGGTATAATTCATACCCTGACTTGTCTTTTGCTATAATCTTCTTAATTGTTTTTGTTGCCTCTTCAATCTTATTTTCTAACAGGTATGCCCGACAAAGCATAGCTAAAGCATCGGTATTTTTTTTATGCTTTTTTATATAATCTTTCCAATACTGTGATGGACTGAGGGAATCGTTTCTGACCAATAGCTTTCCCTGATGGTAGTATAAAGGGTCAAGTTCCTTAAGAGATTCAAGATGTTTAATAGCAATATCTTTGTTTCCGCCTAATTCAGCGGGCATATTACTGTAAATATCAACTAAAGCAATTAAAGTTTCTTTGCAATCAGGTTGTATAGTAAGAACCTGCTCAAAGATTGAACAACATTTTTTAACTCGTTTTTTTAAGATACTTCGTTTATTATTTTTCATGATGCTATAAGTGCTTATCATACACATGTTAGCACGAGTGAACATATACATAGGGTTATCAGGATTATACTCGTTGGCTTTTCTAATATGATCCCATTTTTTTTGAGAGTTTAATGTTCTGCTCAGCTCAAAGTGAGCCATATGGTTTGAAGAATCTTCTGCCAGAACGCCCCATAACAGGCTTTCCGCTTTATTACGATCTCCAGACATTCTGTATTCATAAGCCTGAAGAATTTGATCTTCGGCTTTTTTATCTTGTGTAAAAACATTGTTTATACCAATTAATCCTAAAAGTATTGGTATGAAGGCGACTTGTTTAATAAGGCTTTTCATGTGTCTAAATTTGTTTTCATTTGCCACATGGAACTCACCAATTTTGTAATTTCCCTGTGTGAGAAATTATTCTCATGGCTCGTTTCATGGCTATGATATTAGGAGGTATTCTTTCTAGTGAAGGTAATGATGAAGGCTGCTTAAGTCAAGTTTTTAGTCCTCCGAAATGGCGCATATTAGCGCATTTAGAAGCCGACTCTGATTGCTCAAAGCCGGCTCCCATTTCAAAACCTAAATTTACTATATGTGCACTGTTTTATTCTGCTAAGAAAGGGTATTTATAATCGTGTGCCGGAACAAATGTCTCTTTGATAGTGCGAGGAGATACCCAGCGCATAAGGTTGATGGCCGAACCTGCCTTATCATTTGTACCTGAACCACGAGAACCACCAAACGGCTGTTGACCTACAACAGCACCTGTTGGTTTATCGTTGATGTAAAAGTTTCCTGCTGTGTTTACCAGGCGCTTAGTGGCCAGTTCGGCAGCATACCTGTCTTGAGAAAAGATAGCTCCGGTTAATGCATACATGGATGTTTTGTCCAGAATATCCATCGTTTCTTCAAACTTATGCTCGTCGTATACATATAAAGTCACCACTGGTCCAAACAACTCTTCCTGCATGGTAACATACATTGGGTCGGTAGTTTGAATAATGGTTGGATCAATAAAGTAACCTTTTGACTTATCGTAGTTACCGCCAAAAATAACCTCGGCATCATTGCTGGCTTTGGCATCATCGATGGCACCGGCTAACTTATCAAATGAGCTTTCATCAATCACTGCACTTACAAAGTTGCTGAAATCTTCCGGATCGCCCATTTTCATTTCTGCCAATTGCTCAGAAACATATTCTTTAATTTCAGGCCATTTGTTCGCCGGAACATATATTCTTGAAGCAGCAGAACATTTTTGTCCCTGGTATTCAAATCCGCCTCGTACAATTGCCGTAGCAACTGCTAAAGCATCACACGATTTATGAGCAAGAATGTAATCCTTACCTCCGGTTTCGCCAACAATGCGAGGGTACGACTTGTATTTTTCGATGTTTGCACCAATGGTTTTCCATATACTTTGGAATACGCCTGTTGATCCTGTAAAGTGGATGCCGGCAAATTCAGGGTGTTCAAATATTACTTTGGCAGCAACAGGACCCGATGTATATACCAGGTTGATAACGCCATCCGGTACACCGGCTTCCTGGAAAATCTCCATTAATACTTTGGCTGAATAAACGGCTGTTTTAGAAGGTTTCCAAACTACAGTGTTACCCATTAAAGCAGGAGCAGATGGTAAGTTACCTGCAATTGATGTAAAGTTGAAAGGTGTGAGTGCAAATACAAATCCTTCGAGCGGACGGTATTCAACTCTGTTCCACATACCTGGTGCCGATTCGGGCTGATCGGCATATATGTCTGTCATGTACTGAACATTAAACCTAAAGAAATCAGCCAGCTCGCATGCCGCATCAATCTCCGCCTGAAAAGCATTTTTGCTCTGACCTAACATGGTGGCAGCATTTAGCTTTTGTCGGTATGGACCGGCCACTAAATCGGCTGCTTTTAAAAATATAGAAGCTCTGTGTTCCCAAGCCAGGTTGGCCCATTTGTCCTTGGCCGTTAGGGCAGCATCAATGGCTTTGTATACATGGGTTTCATCGCCCTGGTGGTAATATCCTAAACAATGCTTAAGATCGTGAGGTGGGTGAATAGAAATTTTGTTGCCGGCTCTGATTTCTTCACCTCCAATATACATTGGAATATCCATTTCTGTTTCTTTGTACGCTTTCAGTTGGTTTTTCAACTCTTCTCTCTCAGGAGTTCCCGGAGCATAACTTAATACAGGCTCATTGTCGGCAATGGGCACATTAAATATTCCTTTAGGCATAACTTATCGTTTTAATTATATAAATATCAGTAGGAAACTTCTTATCCTATACTTACAAATTTACGATGTGAAGCAGCTGATTTAAATGAATTATGTCAGTGTTTTATGTGTAAGTATTATGAGTTTAGTCATTATGTGAATGGGGTAATGAGTTAATTTGATAATGAGTAAATGTGGTAATGGGTTAAACTGTTAATGGGATAATGTTTAATGTGGTAATGAATGTTGAAGGAGGTTGATGTGTTTTAGTATTTATTTTTACGATAAGTGTATAAGAGTACCTCAGTAAAACTTGCATAATGGGAGATTTTATTTTTTTGATATTCGATGTGTTTAGTGCGTAATTAATTGCATAACAGTTTATAATAATTAGTCACGCGTTTGTCACGCCCCAGAAATTAGGTAAAATACTTTTTTAAGCTTATTTAGCACCCATATTTTTAACCATAATAGTTATACCTAAATAGTGAAGATGAAATTAATTGAACAACTTGAGCGTCTGGAAAGGATGGATCAGTTAATCAGATTAAAGGCCACAGGTACACCGAAAGGCCTGGCGCAAAAAATGAGAATAAGCGAAAGTACACTTTATGAATTGCTGAACACTGCAAAGGAATTAGGAGCTAATATTAAATATTGCCGAACACACCAAAGTTACTTATATGTTGAGCCGGTAATCTTTCAAATGGGTTATTCTTCCCTTTAAACTTATTGTATCACTCCGGAAAAATCGGAGTTTAAATATTTATTATAGCGGGTACTTTAATTTTTACTAACTAAATATTTAAATGCTATGCAGGAAAATAATTTTGAATTAGCCATTACGGCAGAAGAAGAAACAACCATTCAAGATGCATTAAAAACGATTGAGGATATTCTATTGCCAAAGTTGGTGGTGCTCGAAAAATCCGAAAAGAATGAATTATTGCGTATGGGCGATAAGTCAGTTGCCTTTGTAGATAAAAGTTTAGAAATAGCTGGTCAAGATGCTGGTTTACTTCGTTCTTTTGTTGATGTTGGTGCACTAACTGCCGATGTTGAGGCCATAAAAAAGTTACGAAGCTTAGGCTATCAATTCGATCGCTTGTCATCCGCCATCGACGATTCATTTACGCTGGCAGGCCATGAGGCTTATAATGCATCCCTTATGGTATATAGCTTAATGAAGAATGCTGCAAAAATGGGGCATCCCGGAGCAAAAGAAAAAGTAGATGAATTAAAGCAACGCTTTCCACGACGAAAGACTAAAAAAGTAATAGAGTAACTGTCATCTCCTGGGTTGGCTATCCTTTTCTGGGTGCCAGCCTCTTTTTTTTAAGTATTTCCTAAACAAGCCTTACTTGTAACTAAAAGCTTCTGCATAAATCGGAGAGCAGTCTGTGTTTTTGATAGAGAGTTGTAAGTCAATCATAAAAAGTCCTGAAAAACATTTACTATAGTGAGGTAAAAAGTCGGAATTATCTGGGTTAAAGCCAGAACGTTCTAACAAAAAGAGAGGAAGTTCGATAAGAATGTTAGGTGATAGTGCGTGTTGTTGCTCATTTGGAAATGAGTTAATTCGTTAATCCGCTAATTAGTTAATGAAGAAATTTTTAAATGAACACTTATGGCTAAATCTAAGAATAGAAGGAAAAAGAAAGCTGTTCAAGCTAAAAAGTTTGATTTTAAAAAGGACATAAGTATCAAGACAAGGCGTTTGCAAACAATGCTCGAGTGTATTAATTGTGATATCTTCAGTAAAATGACCGAAAGGGATAAGTTGGGGAGTTATATGTTTATGCATGGGGTGAACCGCATAAGGAAAGAACCCGGAGCTGAGGTGCGACAATCCTTACTGGGTTTTTTTAATAAAGTATTTAATGCTTATTTACATCAAAAATACTATCAAATCAGTGATGAAAATGATAATCAGATTTCAATAAACGATGGAATAATAATACAAGGGTTAATCACTTATCTGGAAGAAGGAATTGAGGAATGTAATCCAACGCAAAAAGCGCTTTTGTATTTGTATGTAGAGGAGCTAAAAAAGTCCTTTGGAGATATTCGTCAAAGCATCATGTTGATTCTGGATAAGTTAAATTTAATGATGCAATATCTTAATGTTCCCTCTTGTACCATGTTCTATTTTAATGCGTTTAAAAGTCCATCTGGAAGTGCAAGAACGCAACATACACTGGCATGGGATTTTACTGTAAATACAATCAGTACTCCCCGGGAAGTTTTGAGTATTCAAGGAAGAAGACGCCCGATCTATAGGTTAGGATGGCCGGAATTAGGGAGTGGAAAATTGAAATTTATTGATGTTGAAGCATCATATTTGGGTGGTATTTATAAGGGTAAGCAAGAGAAATTACCTGTGTATATGCAATCGCATGCCTTTGAGCGATTGTTGCAACGTTGCGATCCAACTCTTGAGAATTGGTGTAAACAGGACTTTCAGCAAAGTTTTTTGGTTCGTTTTGAGATGCAGGTGTTTAATCGTAAAATACTATTTGCCCATTCCAATGGGAGCATGAAGCTTGGTTATTTCTTAGCCGATATTATTGAAGAAAAGATAGTGATAAAAACTTTTTTATTAATAACACATGCCAATACTCCCGAAGGCTCAAGGTTTCAGGAGTTAACAGGTTTTACAAAGTATGATATTAACTATTGGAATGTAGATAAACTAACCACCTTTATTAATAATGATATGGATACTGATAATCCTTTGTATCCTTATTTTGAACAAGCCGGATTGTTGCATCTGTTCGAATTAAAGAAAGAGTATTATGTGTTCTTTGATTTTCAGGAAACAGAAATGGATTGGAAGGCACTGAGTGAATACCTGAATAGTATAGAAGAGCTTAGTGAGGTAATGTGGTAATGAGATAATTGATTAATGAGGAGAATAATTTAATGAGATAATTGGCTTGGTTATGAATAAGAATGATAACCCTATAATAGATAAAAGCATTCAGTTTGCTTTAAAAATAATTGAATATTCGGAGTTATTGGAGTCGCATAAAAAATATGTTATTGCCAAACAGTTAATAAAAGCAGGTACATCTATAGGTGCAAATATTCATGAGGCGCAAAGTGCAGAAAGTAAAAAGGATTTTATTCACAAACTTAAAATTGCAGATAAAGAAGCCAGAGAAACAGAATATTGGCTTACACTTTGCAGGTATTCTAAAAACTATCCTGCACCAGCCAGCCTTCAAAGCACCTTGTTAGAAATTAAAAAGTTACTATCAGCCATTATTTCAAGTACCGTAAAGTTAATGTGACAATGAGTTAATGTGGCAATGTGTTAATGTGTTAATGAAGTTAATGTGTTAATGAAGTTAATGAGTTAATGTGATAATGAAACCATTGATACATTGAATAATTACCACATTAGATAATTACCACATTTCCACATTGAATAATTTCCACATTAAATAATTACCAAATTATGGCTTAAGCGAATTAAAAGATTTTGCACCAATCAGCCTGTCTGCATAATCACCAATGCCACGATAATATACCAATATTAAATAATCATTTTCGGTTTGACCATGAGAACCTTCGAACATGCTAACCGATGCTTTGTCTGAATTATTGGGTTTAAAAGCAAACTGGTAATTATAAAAGCCCTGTTTTAGCAGAAGTGAAATTTCGTATTGTTTAAAATTGTAATTGTATTTCATTTTACTTCTTTTGTTCAGCTTCCAATCGGTGAGTCCACCCAGTAAATGCACATCACCGCCTACATATGGCTCCTTTACAGGTAACGAAAAGTGCACAAACACATACTCCGATTCAATTTCATGGTCGCGTTGCTCCTGTACTTCAATAATGTATCTGCCGTTAAAATCATTCTTAAAAAAGTACGAGGCATCTCGGGTTATGATATCCGGGAAAAGTTCAATATGCGAATATGGATCATGAAAGGTGATGTTTTTTATTTTATCGCTCTGAAAACGTATGCTTCTAATATCGAGCCATCTAAATTCATTCCCGCCTTCAAACATGGTTTCTCTGTTGTAGTTATAAACTAGCTCGTTGTTGCGAATAAACTGAGGTGCTAGGTCACTGATGGCATTATCAGTTCGTTGGTTCTGATATATCTTAACTTTTACTTCCTGCAGAGGGTTACTCATGGGGAAGTTAGGGTATGTAATATTAAAATCTATTTCCTGGTTGGCTTTGCGAAGTTCGGCGTTCATGGCAAATTTAACCTGAGGGTGAATGTTTACATGCTGCTCGACCAGCATAAAACGGCGCGTAAAAACAGGATTGCTATCGTCAAAATCTTCGTACACCTTAATTATATAGTTGCCGGAGGCGCTTAGCTGCACGTCTTTGTTTGGTATCAACAGCTTATAATGGACATAATCAATTGAAGTATTAAAAGAGTATTGGTAATCTAATATTGGATTTTGGTTTGTACCAACAATATACTCCTGCTCCATAAGCTGCGAAGGTTCCCAGTTTTCATTGCAATGTATAATCGAATAATAGTAGTTTTTGGTGTCAGCACTCAGGTCGTCAAATGATAAAATGATTTTATCGTTACTGCCCATGTTAATCAGAGGGTAAGATAGCTCCCAACCAAATTTATGACATCTTACAGTTTTAATTTGATTGTTAAATATCTGGTTGGTTAAAGGTTGAGCAAAAGAAATTTGAGATGTTAAAATCATCAAAAACAATACCCGATATATTTTGTTTATCATTTTGCTGAAAGTTTTAAGCGAATTTAATCAAATTAATATGAGCAACTTATAAATGTAAAATATTTAACGAAAATTTTCTCTAATAGATAGGTTCAGAACAAGGTTAAGTTATAATTTATTGTATTTTTGCATCAAAATTTAAAAAAAACTTTTTATCAAACATGTCAGACGTAATCAAAATAAAAAGAGGTCTTGATATTCGGCTTACAGGTAAGGCCGAATTGGTTTTCGGTCAAGCTGAAATGCCAGAACTCTTTGCTGTCAAGCCAGCTGATTTCCCTGGTTTGGTTCCTAAGTTGGCAGTTAAACCTGGCGACAAGGTTAAGGCCGGTTCGGTGTTGTTTATCGACAAATATCGTACCGACATTAAGTTTGTTTCTCCAGTAAGTGGAGAGGTTCAGGTAGTTAACCGTGGGGAGCGAAGACGAATATTAGAGGTTGTTGTGAAGAGCGATAACCAGAATGAAGCTGAAGATTTTGGTGCCTTGGAAGTAACCAAAGCAACCAAAGAAGAGGTAACAGAAAAGTTGCTTTCTTCAGGCTTATGGCCATTTCTTCGTCAGCGTCCATATAATGTGGTTGCAAATCCAACAGACGCACCAAAGGCCATTTTTATTTCGGCTTTTGATTCTTCTCCATTGGCTCCGGATTATGATTTTATCATATCAGGACAAGAGAAAGAATTCAAAGCAGGTATCAAGGCTTTAAACAAACTAACTGAAGGCGGTGTACATATCGGTGTAAATAATGAAATGGCTTCAAAACCATTTATCTCTGTTGAAGGAGCTACAACGCATCCTTTTTCAGGGCCACACCCTGCAGGTAATGTAGGAATTCAGATTCATAAAGTTTCTCCAATTAATAAAGGTGATATTTACTGGACAGTGCAACCTCAGGAAGTAGTTTCTATTGGTAAATTATTCTTAGAAGGTGTTTATGATGCTTCCAGAATTATTGCTGTTACAGGTTCTGAAGTAAAAAAACGCAGCTATGTAAAAACTAAGGTTGGTGCAGCAATTACTCCTTATGTTAATGGAAATGTTGAAGAAGGCAGCCTTCGTTATATCAGTGGTAATGTACTTATTGGTACTAATGTAGGTAAAGATGGATATTTAGGAAGTTACGACTCACAAATTACGGTTATCCCTGAGGGAGATGATTATGAGTTTATGGGTTGGGCTGCACCTGGTTTTGGTAAGTTTAGTGTGTCTAAGTCATTCTTTTCGTGGTTATGCACTAAAAAAGAGTATCGTTTAAATGCCAATTTAAATGGTGGACCTCGTGCCATTATTGTTTCGGGTCAGTACGATAAAGTATTGCCAATGGACATTTTACCGGAACAATTAATCAAAGCTATTCTTACAGAGGATATTGATAAGATGGAGCAACTAGGTATTTATGAGGTTGCTGAAGAAGATTTAGCACTTTGTGAGTTTGTTTGTACTTCAAAATTAGAGGTTCAAAGTATCATCCGTCAAGGAATTGATTTGATGATCAAAGAGATGAGCTAATCCATTCAATCATTTGTAAATATTTAAATCATAATAAATTGAAAGCATTAAGACAATATTTGGATAAAATCAAACCAAACTTTGAAAAAGGTGGGAAGTTTGAAAAATTGCACTCAACATTTGATGCTTTTGAGACTTTACTTTTTGTATCCAATAAAACATCAAAAAGCGGGGTTCATATTCACGATGCCATCGATTCTAAAAGAACTATGGCCGTTGTGGTATTGGCATTAATACCTGCATTACTTTTTGGTATTTGGAACACAGGGTTACAACATTTTTTAGCTTTAGGACAAGCTGATGCTGATTTTTGGCAGGTAGTAGGATACGGCGCTTTAAAAGTACTTCCTATTGTTGTTGTATCTTATGTAGTAGGTCTTGGCATTGAGTTTATGTTTGCCCAATTAAGAGGGCACGAAGTAGCCGAAGGATTCCTGGTATCGGGGATGTTAATTCCTTTGGTATTACCGGCAGATATTCCTTTGTGGATGGTTGCTGTAGCTACTGCTTTTTCTGTAGTGATTGGTAAAGAGGTGTTTGGAGGTACAGGTATGAATATCTGGAACCCTGCCTTAATTGCCAGAGCATTCTTATTTTTTGCTTACCCATCAAAAATGTCGGGTGACCTAATCTGGGTTTCTGGCATGAGTAAAGGTGAAGGCATTGTGGATGGTTATTCTGGAGCAACAGCTCTTGGTGATGCAGCTGTTGGAAAAATGGCAGGTTTAGCAGATGGAGGTGTTTTTGACCTTTGGAATAGCTTTATAGGTATTATCCCGGGTTCAATTGGAGAAACAAGTACATTGGCCATTTTAATTGGAGCTGTTGTATTGTTGGTTACTGGTATTGGAAGCTGGAAAATCATGTTAAGCGCATTTGCCGGAGGGTTTGTAATGGCTTTAGGATTTAATGCCATTGGAGCAAACGAATTAATGAATGTTCCTGCTCTTCATCAACTTTGTTTAGGTGGATTTGCTTTTGGTGCAGTGTTTATGGCAACTGATCCTGTATCTGGTGCCCGTACCGAGAAGGGGAAATATATTTACGGTTTCTTAATTGGTGTGTTTGCCATTATGATTCGTGTATTTAACCCGGCTTATCCTGAAGGAGTAATGTTAGCCATCTTATTGATGAACACTTTTGCTCCATTGATTGATCATGTAATTGTTCAACAAAATATTAAACGCCGTTTAAAAAGGGTTAAAGTAAACGCTTAATAAATTATTAAAATGGACAAACAAGGAAATACATATACAGTTCTGTATGCTGTTGTCATGGTTGTTATTGTTGCGGCAGTTTTGGCATTTGTTTCGGAGTCGTTAAAAGGAATCCAGAACAAAAATGTTGAGGTGGCTAAAAAAATTGATTTACTTAAATCAGTTGGTATTATCAGTGACGCTACAACAGCAGAAGAATTATACGATAAGCATATTGGTGAAAACACCAAGGTAATTAATATGAGCGGTAACGAGGTAGAAGGTAATGCTTTTACTATCGATATGAGCAAGGAGCTTCGTAAGGAGCCTAAGGATCGTAACTACCCTTTATATATTTGTAAGTTAGCCAACGGTGAGGAAAAGATTATTATTCCTTTACGTGGTGTTGGACTTTGGGGCCCAATATGGGGATACATCTCGCTTAACGAAGATAAGAACACGGTATTTGGTGCAATCTTCGATCATAAGGGAGAAACACCGGGTTTAGGTGCTGAAATCTCTAAAGAGTTTTTTCAAACACCTTTCCAGGGTAAAACCATTTTCGATGAGTCTGGATCTTTTACTTCAATAGCTGTAGTAAAAGGTGTGGATACTTCAAGTAATGAGCATGCTGTTGATGCTATCTCAGGAGGTACAATCACTAGTAATGGTGTTACTGATATGTTAAAAGAGTGCCTAAGTGGGTACGAAAAGTATTTAAAAAATTAAACGGTTAAAAAATGAGCGACAAAGAACCTTTGTTTTCTGCTAAAAACCGAAAACTAATATCAAACCCGCTTAACGCACAAAATCCTATTACTATTCAGGTATTAGGTATTTGTTCGGCACTGGCGGTAACGGCTAAATTAGAGCCGGCTATTGTAATGTCTATTTCGGTTATGTTTGTATTGGTATTTGCCAATGTAATCATCTCTTTATTGCGTAACACAATTCCTGCTCGAATTCGTATTATCGTTCAGTTGGTAGTTGTGGCTGCGTTAGTTATTCTGGTTGACCAGATTCTTAAAGCCTTTGCTTACGAAGTAAGTAAGCAGCTATCGGTTTTTGTAGGGTTAATTATTACCAACTGTATTATCATGGGACGTTTAGAGGCTTTTGCTTTAGGTAACAGACCATGGCAATCTGCGCTTGATGGCGTAGGTAATGCTGCAGGATATGGAGTGATTCTTATTATTGTAGCTTTTTTTCGTGAGCTATTGGGGTCAGGTACTTTAACCCTTCCGGGTTTAGGAACACTGCAAATTATTCCTCAGATTGTTTACGATTGGGGATATGTGAACAACGGTTTTATGATTTTGCCTCCAATGGCATTAATAACCGTGGGAATCATTATTTGGGTTCAACGTTCTCGTAACAAGGACTTAATTGAATCTTAATTATTAACCTGAAAAATTGATTTCAATGGAAAATTTAATCAATATATTCATCAAGTCTATCTTTATTGATAATATGGTGTTTGCTTACTTCTTAGGTATGTGTTCATACCTGGCGGTATCAAAAACTGTAAAAACATCATTCGGACTTGGTTTGGCAGTTGTGTTTGTACTTGTAATTACTGTACCTGCCGATTATCTTTTAAATAAATATGTGCTTGCAGAAGGTGCATTGTCGTGGTTAGGCGAAGGTTTTGCCGAAGTCGATCTTAGTTTCTTAAGCTTTATCATGTTTATTGCTGTAATTGCGTCTATGGTGCAATTGGTGGAGATGATAGTGGAGAAATTTGCTCCGGCCTTATATAGTTCTCTTGGTATCTTCTTACCTCTGATTGCTGTAAACTGTGCCATTCTTGGAGGATCTTTATTTATGCAAGAGCGTCAGTACGCATCTTTGGCAGAAGCCACTTCATTCGGTCTGGGATCGGGTATTGGTTGGTTATTGGCTATTGTAGGTATTGCAGCTATTCGCGAAAAACTAAAATACTCTGACATTCCGGCTCCGTTACGTGGTTTAGGTATCACATTTATTGTAACAGGACTTATGGGAGTTGCTTTCATGAGTTTTATGGGAATTCAGTTATAACAGTAAGATAAACATTGATATAGTATGATATTTTTAGCTAGTCAGGGTACAGTAATCGCTACCAGTGTGGTAGTTTTCTTACTTGTTATCCTACTGTTGGTAGGCATTCTTTTGTATGTAAAACAAAAGCTAACGCCAGCAGGAACAGTTACTATTGATATTAACGAAGGAGAGCAGGCTTTAGAAGTAGCTCCGGGTCAAACGTTACTATCAGCTTTAGGAAATAATAAAATCTTTCTTCCTTCTGCATGTGGAGGGGGTGGTACTTGTGCCATGTGTCGCTGTCAGGTAAATGACGGAGCAGGCTCTATTTTACCAACAGAAACAGGTTATTTTACCCGAAAAGAGCAAGCCAACAACTGGCGTTTAGCTTGTCAGGTAAAAGTGAAGGAAGATATGAAAATGGAAATTCCTCAGGAAATTCTTGGTATCAAGAAATGGGAGTGTGAGGTGGTTTCTAACGATAACGTTGCAACTTATATTAAAGAGTTTGTGGTTAGATTGCCGGAAGGTGAAATTCTGGACTTTAAGTCGGGTGGATATATCCAAATTGATGTACCTAAAATCACTGTTGATTTTAAGGATATGGAAATTGGTGCTGAATACCGCGAAGAGTATGAGAAGTACGGAATCTTTGATCTTCAGATGGTGAATCCGGAGCCAACATATAGAGCCTACTCTATGGCCAACCACCCTGCAGAAGGTAACATTGTAATGTTGAATATTCGTATTGCTACGCCTCCTTTTGACAGAGTAAATGGTGGATTTATGAAAGTAAATCCAGGTGTTTGTTCTTCATTTATTTTCTCTCGTAAGCCAGGAGATAAGGTGACTGTTTCAGGTCCTTACGGAGAGTTCTTTATTAAAGAAACTGAGCGTGAGATGATGTTTATTGGTGGAGGTGCCGGTATGGCGCCAATGCGTTCTCACATCTTCCACTTATTCCATACTTTAAAAACAGGGCGTAAAGCTACTTTCTGGTATGGAGCTCGTTCTAAGAAAGAGATCTTTTATCAAGAGCAGTTCGAAGCTATCGAAAAGGAATTCCCTAACTTTAAGTTTAAGATTGCTTTAAGTGATCCGCAACCTGAAGATAACTGGGAAGGTTCTACAGGATTTATCCACCAGGTGATTAACGATGAGTACTTAAGCAAGCATGATGAGCCTGAAGATATTGAATATTATCTTTGCGGACCACCTATGATGAATGATGCTGTTAATAAAATGCTTTATGATTTAGGTGTGCCTGATGAAATGATTGCTTTTGATGACTTTGGATCTTAATCATAGAATTAAGACTAAAGTATAAAGACATAAGACTTGTTCTTATTATTAAAAGACTCCCTCGGGAGTCTTTTTTTGTTTGAAGTTAATTAACTTTGAGTCGTCTGTATTTTTTTACATTAGCATGGAATAGGAGTCTTTATTCTTTATACTTTTATCTTTATACTTAACCATATGAAAACAAAAAAAATACTTCGCAATACATTACTAATTGCAGGCATATTTGTGTTGGCGTTAATTATTTTGGCCGAGATATTTAAAGATGATATGGTTAAAATTGCCATTGAAAGAGGTGTAAATACTTTTGATGTGCCACTGGGTGTGGGTGAAGTAGACTTTAGTCTTTTATATCGTTTCCCTTATGCAACCATTGAGTTCAATGATATCGTAATGTTCAGTGAAGAGCCAAGTGATTTCCTGGCTATTCTTCCCGATACTATTGCAGGAATTTCAAAACTATATGCTTCGGTAGATATGGTGGCACTGATGAAGGGAAACATCCTGGTGAAGAAAATTGAAATTGATGATGTTAAAGCTAAATACATGGTTGATTCTTTGGGTAACAGCAATTTTGATTTTTTACTAAACGCACCGGCAGATACAACAGAAGCAGTTGTTGACGATACTACAAAGGTACAAGGAGTATATTCTTTGGATAAATTGGAATTGTCCAACATTCAGCTCGATTATGTGGATAGCTTTTTAAATGCCACAGCCCAGGTTTATATTTCAAATCTAGAGATGAATGGGAAAGTGCAACCAGAAGGTTTTATGGCTGCTACAGAAGGGGAGGTATTTGTCAGGGATTTAACCTTTCAGGATTATCAGCTAGAAACACTCAATAATAGTCAGCTAAAATTTAATATAACAGCATTAAATGATACCGTTGCTATTCATCAGTTTAATTTGGCTGCAGGTAGTTCTAATTTTAATATTACAGGTAGTTATTTTAAAACAGATAGTGCCCAAATAGATGTTCAGCTAATGGGGCAGGATATCGATTTGGCTGAGAACCTGTCGATCTTACCTCAAAAAATGATCGATGAATATAAGCTTTCGAACGTAAGTGGTAAATTAAATGTAGAAGGTACCGCAAAAGGTTTTTTAACTCCTCATTCTGTGCCGGATGTAGATGTTAATCTGAATTTGAGCAATGGAAGAATGAAATATGATCAATATCCCCAGCTTAAAAACATTATGGTTGACACTCGTTTTGTAAGTGGAAAGAAAGATATGTGGGATTCGGCATTTGTGTACATCAATAAATTTTATGCAGAAACAGGTCAGTCGTACGTGGAGCTTGAAGCCAAACTTTTAAATGCTCCAAATATAAACTATGATGTTAGTGCAAAAGTCAATGCTGATTTTAATGACTTTAAGGAGGTAATACCGGACTCTTTAATTAATGAGCTGAGTGGAGGTTTTGAAGCATCTTTGTCAACTTCCGGTATTATGCCTGATTCCATAGATGATCAATTTGTGGACTATGCATTGGATAGAACACAAATGAATTTTTCGGCCAGAGATATATCTTTGGCGATGGATTCTTTACCTCAAATAAAAAACTTAAGCGGATCTGTCGCCTATCAGCCTCGGACAGTTAAATTAAATGATTTAAAGATGTGGGTCCCAGATTACGGTGTAAATCTTACCAATGCATATTTAAGCTCGTCATTTGATGGGAAAGTAAGCAATTATGAAGAAATAAAGCTTAAGGTGGATAGTTTGTTGCTAAATACAACAGTTTCTTCCATATATGTAGCCGGTGAGATAAACGGATTGAAAAATGTGGATTATAATATTAAAACAGAATTAAATATTGGTTTATCGGAATGGATGCAAGCTGTGCCTGACTCTCTGGTAAATAATATGAGCGGTCGTATAAATGCCAAGCTTAATTCTGCAGGACAATTTAATATCGATTCTGTAGCAGATAAAGCCATGGCCTTGTTGTTTGAGGGTAGTGAATTGAGTGTGGAGACAAATAATCTGACTGTACAAATGGAGGACACTTTAGCAAGTATTCATGACTTTTCAAGTAATATTAGTCTTCTGAATGACTCTTTAAGCATCAATGAAGCATCAGGAACCTATAATTCTATTGCGTTTAATATAGATTCAGCTTATGTATTGAATTTGTATAAAGCTTTCTTTCAGAATAATAAGGAAGAAATTTTAGTAAAAGGGAATTATCATTTCGGGGATGTGGATTATGCCTTCTTTTTACCTTTTATGGAAGAAGACTCAGTAGAAGTATCTGAATCATCAGAAAAGCAAAACGAGGTACAAAACTGGACATATAAATTCCAGGGAAAAGTATCTATAGATAAGTTTAAGTATGGAAAAGCACTTTTTGAAAATATAAGTACCAAGGCAATGGCCATTCCTGATTATTATGTGGTAGATTATTTTAATGTTGATGCTTTTGGCGGGGATCTGAACTTGTCTGCAAAACATATGGTGCACCCCGATGATGGTCGATCCGTAACCTGGATGAAGACCAAAATTAATAAGATGAATATCCATCAGCTTATGAAAGATTTTGATGATTTCGAGGAGTATTATGATCCAATGATAAGGAGTGAGCAAGTATATGGAGTCTTTTCAACAGAGATGGATATTAGAGTGGTTCTGAATTCGGAATATGAGCCTTACATGGACTCATTAATGCTTGCCGGTGATTTAGCCTTAGAAGAGGGAGCACTTAAAAATGTTGAGGCCATTATGGCAATATCAGAAATAAAAGGACATGGACTTAAAGATCTGGATAATATGAGATTTAAAACGTTGAAGAGCAGTCTGTTTTTATATAAAAATTATATATGGATTCCTAAAACAGATATTTTATCTTCATCTTTTGATGCTACATTTCTTGGAATGCATAGTTTTGAAGAAGAATATTCTTACCATATAAGGGTTATGCTACGACAGATTTTATCAGGAAATGTCAAAGATAAATTTAGGAAGCAAAATAGTGAAGGTGGATTTAGTGCAGAGGATAAAGGCAGGTATTATGTATCGAGTTATATTGATGGTAAACCTAAAGCCTGGTTTGACAACAAGAGGGACAGGAGATTAATGTCAACAAAAATTCGTCTGAACAATAATGCATTTTTAACACTGTTTAATCCTTCAATTACGAAGTACAATACCGGGGTTAAGTAAAATTCTGATATGAAGATAAGTAAAGTACATATTGTTTCATACCTGATTTCATTGGTGCTGCTTGTATTAATTGTATTTCAAATAATTAATAAATCCGGGGTAAATAATAACTTCACTTTTGCGTTAAAAGAGCATACAGGTAAGCTAAACCCAAAAAACGGAATTGTTTTTGGAGATGAAAGGGCGACGACAGAGGTTTATATGTTTGGGAATTATAATTGTTCGTATTGTAGGAAATTCCTTAATGAGGATCTGTCCATATTGTTGAATAAATATAAAGGAAAGGTGAAAGTCGTTTTAATGCCTGTTTTGACGTCAAATTCGCAAGCAGAGAAGGATGCGTTGAGCATGGCTTTCGCAGTTTCGAAGTATGGCAAATATAAACCATATCATAACTTAATGATGCAAAGTAGGGATGTAATTTATTCAAGCGGATTTGAGGATTATTTAATGGAAATAATGAATCATAGCGAAGCTATTGCAGAGTACTTTTCTGGAGATGAAGTTGAGGCGGTATTAAGTGACAATAAAAAAATGTTTAAGCAGTTAGAATTGAAAGGAACTCCTGCATTTATAATGAACGATTTAATCGTAAATGGTTATGTGAGTGTAGAAGAGTTAGAAAAATTATTGAATATATATTAAAAGTATACACTTATGAAAAAGATTGTTTTATTACCAATAAGCTTATTGGCAGCTTTATTGTTTGTTACCTGGGGGTGTGAAAAGGATTCGGATGAAGATGAGGTTTGTTTAGCATTCGATCATCCCGAATGCGCTTCGTTAACATTTTCATCATGTAGCGATGGAGAAAGAGATTATTTTGTGTATAATGGTAAAAACTATTACTGTGATGAATATTTTGAACAAGGAGATTCAGATCCTTGTGAAGGTGCTTCTGACCAAGTAGCTGCAGATTCTCAATGTCAGGCATCAAGTGCTCAATTGAAATCAGGCGGAGAATCATTCAACTTATTTCTTTTAGAAGCGATGCAAACTGTAAGAAGTTTGGCAAAAGAAACTGCCGGTTGTAACTAGCATATCTAAAAAGATATACATTATAAGCTACCTCTCCGTGGGTAGCTTTTTTTATTTAATATAGAAAGTTGTTTATATGAATACCTTCCTCTGGTAAATTTTCTATCCTGTTTTCCTGTAGGTTTAAATCATTAATCTTTCCGTTTTTTAGCAGTTCAAAAGGAAACGATTTAAGCTGATTATCTTTTAAATAAATGTTACGAATAGATTTAGAGTTGAGTAGATATTCACAACCGGAATTCACCTGGTTACTGCTAAAATCAATCAGGTCAAGCGCCGGGCATTCAGAAATAATTGAAGGTATTGATGAAAAAACATTATGACCCAGATAAAGTTTTTCCAGTTTAGGAAGCTGACAAATAGTATTAGGTAGGTCCTTTAATTGGTTATTTCTAATATCCAGTACTTTAAGATTCTTCAGTCTGCTTACCTCTTCAGGAATGTATGACAGGTTGTTTTCCTGGATATCTAAAAATTCAAGATGCTGAAATAAAAGCAAGGCTTTTGGCCAGTTTCCGTTTAGGTTAAAATTGCGTATGCTTAGGTGTGTAACCTGATTTTGTTCGTTTAACTGGTACCCTTTTAAAAACCAAACCATTTTTTGCAATTGCTTAAGCTTTTTAGAGACCTGGCTTTGTAATTCTTCAATAATCTTTTCGTCGCCCATATTATCAATCTTATAAACCTGAAACGGATTGACTAAAAATATTAAAATTTCATCATATTAAAAGCAAAATCATAGGATTATGATTTCCTAATCAGAATTACTAAAACAGTTATTTTCTATTATTTTTGTCGTGATTCTGATATTATAAAAATCTAGCATAATGAAGCATTTGTGTCTATTACTTTTGGTTGCTCTTTTCATATCCTGTCAACCTAAAACAAAGGAATATGTAAAGATTGAAGGAATGATATTTGGTACTTTTTACCATATCGTTTATCAGCCTGTAGGCGATGAAAGGGATTTAAGTGAAGGCATTAGCCAAAGCTTGAATAATGTGGATTGGTCCCTTTCAACATATAAGGATACTTCAACCATTAGCCGTTTTAGTCAAAGCACCGAAGGGATTGAAATAGATTCTTTAATGAAAACAGTTTACCTGGCCGGAAAAGAAGTATACGAAAATACATATGGAGCATTTGATATGACAGTAGGTGCATTGGTGAATGCTTGGGGTTTTGGCTTTAAAAAACAGGATATGGTTACCACTGCTCTGGTTGATTCTTTGTTGATGAATGTTGGGATGGATATGCTTAGCCTTAAAGATGGT
Organism: Labilibacter sediminis; assembly: GCF_005877885.1. GTDB lineage: Bacteria > Bacteroidota > Bacteroidia > Bacteroidales > Marinilabiliaceae > Saccharicrinis > Saccharicrinis sediminis. Next base: position 224,158 of record NZ_VCHY01000005.1, on the reverse strand, counting down.
TTTCTGCATAAGTCGAAGCCTAATATCGTATTGGATGCTAGTGCCATTGCTAAAGGTTTTGGTGTAGATGTGGTGGCAGACTATTTAGTTGCTCAGGGAATTAAAAACTATATGGTGGAGATTGGAGGTGAAATTAGAGTGAAAGGTAAAAATAGTGCAGGCACTCATTGGCGTGTGGGTATCGACAAACCTATTGACGACATGGCTGCCAAAAGCAGAGAGTTGCAAGGGGTAATTTCTTTAACCAATGTGGGCTTGGCCACTTCTGGTAATTACCGGAATTTTTATATCAGGGATGGGAAAAAATATGCTCATACAATAGATCCTAAAACAGGGTATCCTGTGCAACATTCTCTTTTGAGTGCATCCATTGTAGCGCCTTTATGCATGAATGCAGATGCTTATGCTACAGCTTGTATGGTTATGGGATTAGAAAAGAGCATGGAGCTAATAGAAAGTTTACCCAATACCGAAGGTTACTTTATTTATGTAGATGAGAATGGAAATAATCAGGTAAGCTATACTTCAGGTTTTGGAGACTTGATTGTGGAATAGAGATTCTTTGGGGCTCAAAAAAGCCGAAGATTATTCTTCGGCTTAATATAGTATATACTGACTTTTAACTTTCAACTTTACACTTTTCACTTATGTTTAGCAACTCAAAGAATGACTTTCACCATCACCTTTAAGGGGTAGTGGTTTTGTTTTTATTGTATTCTTTTGTGCCATCTTATCTTGCGTGGTGGCACAGGTAATTCCTCTCTTTTGCATTTCTTTATTACTACCAATATGCAGGTTAGGAAACTTACCATTCTTTTTTATTAAGATGCCAATTGCCATCAATAAAAATACAATCCCAATCAGCACAACGCTCAATAACAATACCTTTAAAAACATACTTTATAATTTTTGAGAGTGTAAAAGTACACAATTTTGTGTTTAGGTAAACAAACTCATCTCTAATATGTTTGAATGATTGAAATTGGGTAAGTGATAATAGTTAGTTTTATTTAGAATAAATCTTTTTTAATTTTGCTAATAAAGTCACAGTTATAATAATATGATATCAAATACAGGAATCAGTTTTGATGAGTTTAAAAAGGAGGTACTCGAAGATTACCGAATTGGCCACCTAAGTAGAAACTTAAGTCTTTTAGGACGAAAGGAAGTTTTGGGGGGAAAGGCTAAGTTTGGAATTTTTGGAGATGGGAAAGAAGTTGCTCAGATTGCCATGGCTAAGCAGTTTAGAAAAGGCGATTGGAGATCGGGTTATTATCGCGATCAAACCTTTATGTTAGCTGCGAGCATGACCAAGCCTGTGGAGTTTTTTGCCTCCCTTTATGGAGAAACTGATACTGATTTGAATCCGGATAATGGTGGGCGATCATTCAACAATCATTTTGGGACAAGAACCATTGATGACAATGGAGAATGGAAAAATATTGCCGATATAAAATGTACTTCATCGGATATTTCACCAACAGCCGGACAAATGCCGCGTTTAGTAGGATTGGCATTTGCATCTAAGTTATATAGAAAGAATCCTGCTTTAAAGGAGTCTTCAAAATTCAGCCATAACGGTAACGAAGTGGCGTTTGGCACTATTGGAGATGCGAGTACCTCGGAAGGTCATTTCTTTGAAACATTAAACGCAGCTTCGGTACATCAAATACCTATGGCAGTTTCTGTATGGGATGATGGCTATGGTATATCAGTTCCTAAAAAAGTACAAACCACCAAAGAAAGTATTTCGGATGTATTAAAAGGTTTTGAAAAAGGACCTAAAGACAAAACCGGAATGATTATCTATAAGCTCAAAGGTTGGGATTATGCAGGTCTATGTCAGGCATATGAGGAAGGAGTGGCAAAATGCCGTAAAGAGCATGTCCCTGTTTTGTTTCATGTAGAGGAAGTCACACAACCGGTTGGGCATTCAACTTCAGGATCGCATGAGCGCTATAAGTCAGCTGAACGTTTACAGTGGGAAAAAGATTACGATTGCCTGTTGAAAATGAAAGAGTGGATTTTGGAACGGGCATTGGCCGATACAGAAGAGCTGGAGCAAATAGAACAGGAAGCTTTTGTAGAAGCCAGGGCAGCTCAAAAACAAGCTTTAAAGCAATTTACATCTACTCTGACTATAGAGCGGGATAGCTTAATTACTCTTATTGAGAACAAATCATGTATTTGTTCAGGTGGAAAAGATGGGCGTATTGATGCCTTGGTGAATGAATTAAAGAGTGTTTATTCTCTTAATCGCAAAGCGATATTATCAACAGCCCGAAAAATACTTCGCCATATATGTCATACCTGCGATAAACCGGATAGTTTAAAAGAAAACTTGCAACAGTGGATTGCGGAATACCGCGAAAAGGCACATGTAATGTATAACGACAGACTTTATGCTGAAGATGAATTTGCTGCAGTAAAAGTTCCTGTTGTGCCTATTCAGTATCCGGAAGAGTTTGAAAAAGTTCCGGGTAGAGAAATATTGCGGGATAATTTTGATGCTTTATTTTCAAAGATTCCGGAGCTGGTTACTTTTGGAGAAGATACGGGAGTATTGGGTGGAGTAAATCAATCCATGGAAGGTTTGCAAAAAAAACATGGAGCCATTCGCATCTGGGATGAAGGTATTCGTGAAACCACCATTATTGGAACAGGTTTAGGACTGGCGCTCAGAGGACTCAGGCCAATAGCCGAGATTCAGTATTTTGATTATCTAATGTATGGCTTACAGACAATGAGCGACGATGTGGCCACTTTAAGATATAGAACTAAGGGTGGACAAAAAGCTCCAATGATTGTTCGTACCAGAGGTCACCGCCTTGAAGGGATCTGGCATTCCGGTTCTCCGTTAAGTATGGTGATTAATTCTATAAGAGGGGTGTATGTATGTGTACCACGTGATATGACCAGAGCTTCAGGTATGTACAATACCTTGTTAAAAGGAGATGATCCGGCCTTGGTTATAGAGCCTTTAAATGGTTATCGAATTCGTGAGCCGCGACCATCAAATATTGGAGAATTTAATGTGCCACTGGGAATTCCGGAAGTGTTGCTTGTGGGTAATGATGTTACTTTGGTTACTTATGGTTCTTGCGTAAGAATTGCTGAAGAAGCGGTGGCACAATTGTTAGAAATTGGTGTTTCAGTGGAGCTGATAGATGTACAAACTTTATTGCCGTTTGATACATATGGAGTTATTTTAGAGTCCATAAAAAAAACAAATAGAATTGTGTTTTTTGATGAGGATGTGCCAGGTGGTGCAACAGCATATATGATGCAACAGGTGGTGGAGAAACAAGGAGCTTTTGTTTATCTGGATTCTGCTCCGCGAACAGTAACAGCTAAAGATCATCGACCTGCTTTTGGTACAGATGGAGATTATTTTTCAAATCCAAGTGCAGAAGATGTTTATGAAGCCATTTATGATATGATGTCGGAAACAAATCCGGGTAAATTTCCTTCCATTTATTAACTTTTATTGAAGCTTTCTGTTCTAATATAGTAAAGTGATAAGCCTTATTCAGTCAAAATCATTTTACTATATTTGGGCCTCGTTAATACGGTATAATATTTAGCGTATTCGATGAATGAAAATCTGTAGATATTTATTAAATAATCCATAGTTTGGCCCGGAAAAAAAGTTTATTTCAAAATAATATAGAAAACCAGGGAGAGCTATTTATAGCCATTGCATTCTTTCTGTTATGTTTCTTTATTCGTTTCCCTTTTTTCTTTCGTGATTATATCGATCATGATGAGAGTACCTTTATTTTAATGGGGCAGTCGTTGGTTGATGGAAATCTCCCATATACGGCTTTATGGGATCTGAAACCACCCTTTGTTTTTTATTTTTTCGGGGCTGTTATAGCCTTGTTCGGAAAAAGTTTTATTGCCATTAGATTGGCGGGGGTGTTTGTAATTAGCATTACTACATGGTTTGTATACTTAATCGGGAAATCCATTAAATCAAAACGTTTTGGCTTTTATAATGGAATAGGTTATATCGTACTGTCAAGTTTGTTCGGAACCATGCAGGGAGTGATGTCGGAACATTTGGCTATGGTGTTTTGTGTAGCAGGGGTTTATATCTTTGTTAAGGGGCGGGATAGTTTAGGAGGACTTTTTTTATCAGCTGTATTGTTGGGAATTTCTATCATGTTCAGGTTAAATCTGGTGTATGCCATTTTTGTTTTGTATGTAGTGTATATTTTCTCATCTAAACTTACAGTAAGGCAGTTTTTTCTTCGTGGATTTATTATTTCTGTTGGCGTAGTTTTAGCTACAGGACTGGGTTTCTTGCCTTATGTCATACAGGGAATCCCTGAAGTATGGTGGAACTCCGTTGTTAAGGCCTCATTGGACTATGCAGGTTCAGGATCAGGTAGAATGTTTGATGTGGCTAAAAGTCTTTTACCTGTTGTTATTATTTGGTTGACTGGATTTATATATAGTCGAAAAATAGCGTTCTTTCAGCCAAAGGATAAAAATGTTTGGTATCTAAGAATTTTTACGGGAGCCTTAATGTTTATGCTAATTAAAGGAGGAAGGCTAAATGGACATTACCTGGTTCAGCTTTTTCCGTTTATGTTATTTTTTGTACTGGAGGTTTTTAGTCTTATTAATTTCAAAAAATTAAGTCCGGTTCGCTTTCTATTGTACATTTTGCTGTTGATACCAATTGAGTCGTATATCGAGTATGCCAAACTTGGTCAGCGTATAAGTCAGGGGAAAAGCTTGTATAATGGTCCTTCGTTCGAAGTTACTCAGTATATTAAAGATCAATCAAGTTCTAATGAATCTTCACTTTTTCTATACTATCACATTAGTTACTGGCTTTTAGATGTTGATCCGCCTTCAAAGATAGGAACACACCCTTCTAATTTATTACGTTCTTATTTATATTCCAACGTAGAAGGAAGTAAGGAGAATCCAATGGCTGAGATGAGGAGTTTGTTTGAAAGTAGGCCTTCGTATGTGGTTAATCGTAGTGAGCGATTACCTTTTGGTTCAAGGTCGTCAGAAGCAAACAAATACTACCAAAAACAAATAGCCGAAAACTATACTTTGGTAAAGGAATTTGGGCGGGCTAAAGTGTATAGGCGCAAGTAGCTTGTTTAGAGAAGGTTTTGTTACAGAGTGATTTTAAAAACTGAGCAGAAGGAGCTTTGTATTATGCTTGTGTGAAGTAATTGGAAACTGGCCTTTTTTACAGTTTATGTTGACCGATTATTAGGATGCAAGCCTTTTAAATAAATCGGTTCATTCCTTATGTAAATTCATTTTTATTTTTTATTATTGTAATTCTGCTTGTCTTTCTTATTGAACCCAATATTTGTAATTTCCAGTATTCCATTTTGTGGTATGCATTAGAGAAGTTTATGCACAAATATTATTTTGAATAAAGAAATCAAAAACCATTTTATATCATTAATCAAAAATTGTTTAAAAACAAAAAATGCTATGAGTGAATACTTTAATAAGGTGAAGGATTACCTAATGGATCTGGAGTACCGTATTGTATCTGAAGATGCAAATGAAGAATTAGTAGTGATTGAAAAAGAAGAAGATGGCATTAGCAATGTAGTGATAGATTGCGAAGACAGCATCGTTATTATTGAAGGACTTTTGTTTGAACTAAATAAAGGATCTGAGGAAATATTTAAATCATTATTAATTAAAAACAGGGAAGTTGTTCATGGAGCCTTTTCATTGGATGAATCGGGTAAAAAGGTGATATTTAGAGACACCCTTCAACTTGAAAATTTGGATTTAAATGAGTTGGAAGCATCACTTAACTCCCTAAAACTTTTATTGTCTGAGTATTCAGAAGAATTAATTGAATTTTCAAAAGCTTAAATTTTAGAAACGATGAGTATTTTTAATAGAATATTTCGTGTGGGTAAAGCTGAGGCTCACGCTATTGTAGATAAATTAGAAGATCCCATTAAAATGACCGAACAAGGTATTCGGGATCTTAAAAAAGATTTGGATAAAAGTCTTCAGGCTTTGGCTGAGGTAAAAGCAATGGCTATACGTAGCAAGAAGGATTTAAATTCAAATAAGGAAATTGCAAAAAACTTTGAGCAGAAGGCTATTTTGTTGATTCAAAAAGCTGAAAAAGGTGAGTTAGATGTGGCTGAGGCAGATAGATTAGCTACAGAGGCTTTGTCCAGAAAAGAGGAGGCTGTTGAAGCAGCTTCTCGTGCTCAGGAAGAAGTAACGCGTTTTGATAACAATATTGCCAGTCTGGATAAAAATGTTAAGAAATTAAAGAGTACAATTACCAGCTACGAAAATGAACTTCGTACTTTAAAGGCTCGTGCTCGCGTAAGTAGTGCTACGCAAAAAATTAACAAGCAGCTGAGTGGAATTGATAGCTCAGGTACGGTTTCTATGCTCGAGAAGATGAAAGAGAAAGTAGCCCAGCAAGAAGCTTTAAGTGAAGCTTATGGTGAAATTTCCCTGGAGAACAGAAGCATCGATGAGGAAATTGATGATGTATTGTCTGATAAAAATGTAAAAGCATCCAATTCTCTTGAGGAGCTTAAAGCAAAATTGAAAAAGTAATACAATTATATTTTAAATAATAGCATGGGTATCTTTGATATTTTTAAAAGTAAAGAACCTCATTACGACAGCACCAATATTCAGGTTAAAGACCTGGATGTTGGTTTTGTTTTTGAATATGATCTGTCAACATGGGAGGTTCAGGCCATCTACGAATATGATTGGGGAGATAATTATTTCACCCGTGAATTTAAAGTAAGCAATGGAACTCTGGTTCGTTATTTATCTATTGAAGAAGATGATGAACTGGAAATTACATTAACTCAGAAAGTAAAAATCAGGGCAATAGATGAGAATTTGACGGAAACACTTCATTTACGACAGGAGCCACCCAAAAAGATTACCTATCAGGATGTGGTTTATTATCTCGAAAGTGAGGCTCCAGGGTATTTTCATGATATAGCCAAAGGTGACTCATGGGAAGAATTTCGTTGTTGGAATTTTGAAGATAACAACGGGGATCATGTGTTGTGCATTGAGCAATGGGGCGAAAAGGAGTTTGAAGCCTCTGTAGGAATTAGCGTGAAGGAATTTGAGATTTCAAATATTCTACCAGTAAAATAAACAGTAATCATCCTAATAACTAATTAAATGAATAACGGAATTGCTAAAATTATCATTGCCGTTATTATAGGTTTTTTTGTTCTTAAAACCTGTAATAATCGAAAATCTTCTCGCCAAAGTTATAGTCCGGCGCAGGTAACTGCATCAACCTGGGAAAAGTCGCCGGTAGATAAACTGGTACGTTCTTTATCTGCAGAAAATAATTTTTCCATCATCTTATTGGATATGGATTCACGAAGCGGAAAATATTATCACCAATACAATGTCATCATTGAAAAACCGGATACTGTATTGGCCAGGGAAACTGAATGGGAATTGGTTTCTGAAACATTTTTTGCAGATAATGTAAATAATATGGGGATGGAAATTGCCTCAAAAAAGAACGGACGTCTTTCAAAAGTTGCAGCTCCTGCAGGGTACAATCATTATGTAGGAAATGAAAAATATGGACAATGGACCGAACGTAATGGAACTTCGTTTTGGGAGTTTTATGGAAGGTATGCTTTTATGTCGTCGATGTTTAATATGATGTTTCCTGTTCACCGTTCGTATTATAACGATTACTATGGTGGAGGATATTATGGTTCTCGCCCTTATTATGGACCTAATGGAACCAATATGTATGGTACGCGCTCTTATACTTCTTCCGGGTCAGGAAAAACATCTAGATGGGGATCAAAACCTTCTAATTTTAAAACGCAGGTTCGTAGCCAGGTTTCCCGTTCCAGTAGTGCATCAAAAGCAAGGGCTTATTCATCAAGCTCCAGCTATTCAAAGAAAACGCGTAGCTCATCTCGTTATAGTAGTTCATCTTCTCGTAGCAGAAGCGGTGGATTTGGAAAATAAAAACCTAAACCTGAAACATATTTACAATGAATTTATCAGATATTTCAACAATATTATATGATGCAGTAGTTTATATTGCAGTTGCTTTCGTCATCTTTTATCTAGGCAAACTGGTTTACCAAATGGTTAATAAAGGATTTAGCGTAAAAGAAGAGTTGGTTGAAAAAGATAACCTGGCTTTCGCTTTTGCACATGTAGGTTATTTTATAGGTTTGTTATTAGCCATTGGAAGTGCCATTGTTGGCCCTTCAAGAGGATTGATCTATGATGTCATCGATATTTTAATTTATGGAGTATTGGCTATTGTTTTGCTAAACGTATCTATTTGGCTTAATGATAAAATTGTTCTCCGTAAGTTTTGTGTTAAGAAGGAGATTATTGAAGATAGAAATTCCGGAACAGGAGTTATTGAAGGAGCTGTTTCTATTGCTTCGGGATTAATTATTTTTGGTGCTGTAAGTGGCGAGAGTGAAGTAGGCATGTGGAGCCATGGAATTTTAACAGCAGTGGTGTTTTGGGCAGTAGGTCAGGTGGCCATTGTTATTGCAGCAGCCGTGTACCAATTGATTACTCCATATGATGTGCACGATCATATTGAAAAAGACAATGTTGCGGTTGGAGTAGGTTTTGCCGGTGCTTTAATTGCCATTGCTAATTTAATACGTCATGGTTTGGCAGGTGACTTTGAAGGATGGTTACCTACTTTTACTGAGGCAGGTTTTGAGCTGATACTGGGAATCATTTTATTACCTGTAATGCGTTTCTTAACCGACAAAATTTTATTGCCAGGTCAAAGATTAACCGATGAAATTATTAACCAGGAGCATCCTAATGTTGGTGCGGCCATTATTGAAGCCTTTGCTTATATTGGAGGTTCGGTTTTAATTACCTGGTGTTTGTAAAATAGCAGATAGCTTTTAGTCGTTAGCTATTAGCCCCGAAGTGGCAGAAGGTAAGTTCATGTTTAATGTCCGATTCTCTAACACTCATGGAAAATTGTATCGTTTGTGTGAATTTTACTAATAATGCCAATCAAGTTGAAAAAGGTGTTTCATTAGCAAAGTCAGCTTGTCTTCACCCTGACCTCGTCCGGTGAGCATAAAAACAAGGTTGATTGTCGTAAAATTGCGAATTGTTTGAGCTTCTGACGAAGGAAGAAGCGAGTTTTAGCAATTTAGACGAGTCAACCGCATGTTTTTATAGCACAGCGGGCGCAGTCTTGATTTTCTTTGCTTCCTTTCTTTTATCAAGAAAAGAATTGGAGCGTAGCGTAAATCGTGAATACATTATTTTGCTAACTCTTATGAACAAAAGGAAGTCAGGGTTTTAGGGATGAAATCCCTGAGAATAATACTTTTATTATCGAAGTTTTAACCCTTGATTCACATTAATAACCTATAGCTAACAGCTAATGGCTAAAAAGATTTATTTTTAATGTTTAAAATTAAAAACAGGTATTCGGCAATTTTAATCGCGGCCATTTTTGCAACTGGTTTTAGTGGTTTTGCAGCAGAGTGCCTTTTGTCTACATTAGCAACTCATTTTTTGGGCGATTCAACCTTTCAGTGGGCAATGATTGTTTCTACCATGATGTTCTCGATGGGACTTGGAAGTAGAATTAGTAAATCGTTTACCAGCAAGCTGACCGAGAAATTTTTGATGTTGGAGTTTATTCTTTCGTTGGTTGTATCATTTGTACCTTTAATTGTTTACACAGCATCTGCATATACGGCTTCATTGGCTGTGGTGATTTATTCCTGTAGTATTATCATTGGTATATTAATAGGAATGGAAATTCCTTTGGTTACACGTATCAATGATCAATATGATGATTTAAGGGTGAATATTTCGAAGGTATTAGAGAAGGATTATTACGGAAGTTTAGTGGGAGGTATTTTCTTTGCCTTTATTGGAATCCCATTTTTAGGATTAAACTATACACCTTTCTTTTTAGGAATAGTGAATTTTAGTGTTGCAGTTGGAGTATATGTTTTTTTAAACAGGTTTATTTCTGCCTCATTTAAATTGCCTTTTAACATTACCATTTTGGCGATTTCATTGGTGTTGATCAGTGGATTGTTTTTAGCAGATCCGATTATAACTTATGGTGAGCAACAAAAGTACAAGGATAAAGTGGTATATGCCGAACAATCAAAATATCAGCGTATTGTGATGACACAGTGGAAGGATGATTTTTGGCTTTACCTCAACGGTAATCAACAATTGTGTACCATGGATGAGATGATGTATCATGAACCTTTGGTGCATCCTGTAATGACTTTACATCCTCACCCCAAAGAGGTTTTGGTTTTGGGAGGCGGAGATGGTTGTGCTGTACGGGAGTTGTTAAAATATCAAGAGACAAACCTGATTACCCTGGTAGATTTGGATCCGGCCATGACTAAGTTGGGTATGGAGCATCCGATGCTAACCAAGCTAAATAAGAATTCTCTTTTAGATCCAAAGGTTAAAGTAATTAATAGCGATGGTTTTACTTTTATAAGTGAAAATAAACATTTTTACGACGTAATTATTGTTGATTTGCCTGATCCAAGAACCATAGAGTTGGGTAGGCTGTATTCAGAGGAGTTTTATAAAATAGCATATAAGCATTTGCGTCCCAATGGTATGATTATAACACAGGGCGGAAGCCCTTATTTTGCCACCAAAGCTTTCAGATGTATAGTAAAAACAATGCAGAGTGCAGGTTTTAATACTGTACCTTTGCATAATCATGTGATTACTTTGGGTGAATGGGGGTGGAGTTTAGGAATTAAAAAAAGTAATGATTTCCCCTTGAAAAAGGCTTTGCAAAAACTTAGTTTTGATCATATTGAAACAAAATGGATAGATCATGAAGCCATGCAACTGATCACTTCTTTTGGTAAGGATATTTACCCAGGTCATAACGATACTGTGAAAGTGAATAAAATTCATGATCCGGTATTGTATAAATACTATTTAAAAGGGAATTGGGATTTGTATTAGTCCGAATTAATAAGAGAAATATGAGTATTGAATTACAACATAAGGAACTTCCGCCAAGAATTTTTAACCTCAAGGGTTGGATTCAATTGGTGGATGAGATCGAATTGAAAAAGCTCTTTGCTAACATTTTGTCTGAAGCAGGTTTTACAATACTAAATGAATCATCGCACCAATTTCCGCTGAATGGATTTACGGCTTTTTGGTTGTTGGCAGAATCGCATTTGGCTTTGCATACTTTTACAGAGAGTGGCTGGTGTTACGTAGAATTGTCGAGTTGTAATACGCAAAAGGCGGATCTTTTTAAGAAGCTAACAAATGAGCTTAATGCTCAAATTAAATGGGAAAGTGCTAGTTTAGAAGTGTGTTCTGCGGATAAGGGTATTTAGTATCTAAGGATTTAAGTCAGTTAAATGAAAAATAAAAAGTTATTTACCGGAGGTGTCATTGTCTACCTGGTCTTGATTTATTTGATTTCGATCATCGAAAAATCAGATCCCAGTGCCAATATTAGATCAGCTTCGGATGCATTGTGGTATGCAGTTGTAACCTTAACTACTGTTGGGTATGGTGATTTTTACCCCATAACCTTGCCAGGTAAGTTATTGGGCTTATTTATCATTTTAGGAAGCTTAGGTATTTTAGGGTATTTTATTGGAGAAATAACATATAGAATCAATACATATATGGAAAAGAAAAAAAATGGATTCTTTGGAACTAAGTTTGAAAACCATTACGTGATTATTGGTTGGAATGAATTTGCCCGCCAGGTAGCAGATCAAATATACAATGCAGGTCATAAAATAGCCTTGGTGACCAATTCTAAAAACGACTTAGACTTGTTTAATGATCTATACGAAAACGACAATAGCTTTGTCTTGTTTGCCGATTATAAAAATATGTCGGCATACGATAAAGTGAATATACATCAAAGTAAATCGGTGTTTGTTAATTTTAAAGAGGATACAGAAACTTTGGTGTTTGTTTTAAACCTACAAAAGGCTTACCCCAATTTAAATATCGTAATCAATTGTTCCAATCCTGAGCTTAAAGAGACACTCGAAAATACCGGCGTAAACCATGTTGTGGCCCGTCATGAAGTTGCTTCAAGAATGGTAGCCAGTTATTTGTTTGAGCCGCATGTAGCAGAATATACTTCCGATCTTATTTCTACAAGTGTTATCGACGATGATCAGGATATTCAACAGTTTAAAGTGATTGCAGATAATCCTTTTTTGGGCAAATCCTATTTCGATTCATTTATTCAAATGAAAAAGGAATTAAACGTGATATTAATAGGATTGGTTGTTAACGATCTATTGATAAAAGATCCGGAAGATAACCATATCATTGATGAAGACAACTATGTTATTGTCATTTCAAGAGGAAATGATAAGGATAAGCTGGAACAGTATTTTGGCGTACAAGAAGGTTATTAATTCAGGTTTTTAATTTGAGTCTTGGAGGATATTAACAGACCTAAGAAAGTTAAAAGTCCATTTAACATCAATTTTTCGTACCCCAGCTGAAAGCCAAACCAATCTTTAGAGTAAAGATCCATTATTCCGGTTAATATAGGAGCAATAATAGCTACGGCGGGAATCCATTTATCCTGAGCTTTTAATTTAGTAAATAAACCAAATGCATACATTCCTAACAGAGGACCGTATGTGTAGCCGGCCAAAATAAATATGGTGCTGATAATGCTGTCAGCCTTAAATACCCTAAACATTAAAATTACCATTGCCAAAATAACAGAGAATGCAAGGTGAACTAATATTCTGGTGTGTTTCGAAAGGGTTTTGTCCTCGTGTGAGTACCCCAGAATGTCTACAGTAAATGATGTTGTTAAAGATGTTAGTGCCGAATCAGCACTACTATATGCTGCAGCTACCAAACCGATAATAAAAAATACTCCTACAACAGCTGGCAGAGCTCCGCTATTTACAATCATAGGGAATAAATCGTCCGATCTTTCAGGTAAAGAGATGCCTTGTTGGTTGGCAAATGTGTATAATAAAACGCCTAACGATAGAAAAAGGACATTGGTAGGAATAAAAGCAAATCCATACCATTTCATATTTTTTTGTGCTTCTTTTAGGTTTTTGCAAGATAAATTCTTCTGCATCATATCCTGATCAAGACCGGTCATTACAATAGTGATAAAAGCACCTGTAAAAAACTGTTTGATAAAATGTTGTTTTGAGCTCAGGTCATCAAAAACAAATACTCTTGATAATTCGCTTTTATTAATAAGTTCAATGACTCCACCAGCACTTAAATCCATTGATTTGGCGATGTAAACAATGGTAATGATTACAGAGGTCAGCATAAACACGGTCTGAAGAGTATCTGTCCAAATAATGGTTTTAATTCCACCTCTAAAAGTATAGAGCCAGATGAGCGCAATGGTGATAATCACTGTTATGGCAAAAGGGATGTCTAATGCATTAAATAAACTAATTTGCAATACATTGGCCATTAAATAAAGTCGGGCTGATGCTCCAATGGTTCTGGAAATAAGAAACAACCAGGCTCCGGTTTTATAGCTCCACTTGCCAAATCGTTGTTCCAGGTAACTGTATATTGAAGTTAAATTAAGACGATAGTATACAGGTAACAATATATGAGCAATCACAAGGTAACCTATAAAATAGCCGCCAACCATTTGTAAGTAGGTAAATTGTGTATTGTTTACCCAGCCCGGAACAGAAATAAAAGTGACTCCGGATAAACTGGCTCCAATCATTCCAATGGAAACAATATACCAAGGTGATTGACGGTTTCCCAGGAAGAAGTTTTTGTTGTCTGATTTTTTTCCGGTGACATAGGAAATAATCATTAAAATGATGAAGTATAGAGCAACGAGTAATCCGGTGTGTAGTGGAGTCATATGTGGTATGTTGAACGATATGAAAAAGAGAAACTAAATCTCTTCGTTATCTTTTATTGCGAGTAAAATTTAATGAGAATTGTTTTGCTGGTAAAAATAGGTTTGTACTACATCTATTCCAAGTTAAAGCTTGATATTTTTTTTAACTTTGAACGCATTAAATATTTAATGAATGAATTCAGAGAGTTATCCATCGCAAGTGCTGGAGAATGCTGTTAAGGAGTTTTCTCAGCTTCCGGGAGTTGGGCGTAAATCTGCGCTGAGGTTGGTGTTGTATCTACTCAAGCAGGAAAAAAGTGATGTGTTTCGGTTTGCAGAATCCTTGCGCAGATTAAGTGAAGATATTGTTTATTGTAAATCATGTTATAATATTTCGGATACAGATATTTGTGATATTTGTTCCAGTCCTAAGAGAGATCATTCAGTGGTTTGCGTGGTTGAAAACATCAAAGATGTGATGGCCATTGAAAACACACAACAGTACTTTGGAATTTATCATGTTTTGGGAGGTATCATATCTCCAATGGACGGAATCGGACCGGATGATATTACGGTGAAGCCATTACAGGAAAAGGTGGAAGCGGGAGAAGTGAAGGAGCTGATTTTTGCTTTACCAACCACCATGGAGGGTGATACCACGAATTTTTATTTGTATCGAAAATTCAATAAACCAAATGTAAAGATAACCACTTTGGCAAGAGGCGTTTCAATTGGTGATGAACTGGAATATACAGATGAGGTTACACTGGGGCGTTCTCTTGTGAATCGTTTGCCTTTTGAAAATACTTTGTAGTGATTCTTTGTGAAGGGTGAAAATTAGAATAAAAGAATAAAAAAAATATATAATGGATTCAAGTATTAAAAAGCAGATTAAAACCTTAAATATTATTTATCTGGCCATACTAATTTCAATGTCGGCAGCATTAATTTTCTCTTTGGTATTTATTTATAAATCAGGAGCAATTCCTGTTTTTGGAGCAGACGATCAGGGTTTTATAAAGTCAATGGTTATTATTGCACTGTTGGTTGGGATACCGGTAAGTCATATTTTCTTTCATAAAAAGGTAAAACATATTAATTCAGATTTACCTTTAAGTAAGAAAGTGGCCATGTTTCAAACCGCATTTATTGTTCGTATTGCCATGCTTGAGGCCATTGGTTTGTTGGCTGTTATAGGATATTTGGTTGCTGCAGATAAATCTTTCTTGTATATGTTTGGTGTTGTTTTTGTGTTGTTCATTATTCATGCGCCAACCAAACAAAGAATATGTGGCGATTTAGAATTGAGTGAAGAGGAAGAAAACCAAATATTATCGTAAAAACAAAGACCAAATTATTACAATATCACTATGACAATAGCAGTTGATTTTGACGGTACTATAGTAAAACACAAATATCCGGCAATAGGTAAGGATATGTTATTTGCGTTTGAAACCCTTAATGCTATGCAGAAAGCTGGGCACTTACTTATTTTATGGACTTACAGATCGGGCAAGGAGTTGGATGAAGCTGTTGAATATTGCCGAAAAAAAGGTGTTGAGTTTTATGCTGTAAATAAGAGCTATCCAGAGGAGGTTTTTAATGCAGATGAGGTTAGTCGTAAGGTTAATGCAGATTTGTTTATTGATGATAGAAATGTTGGCGGTTTTTATGGTTGGGGCGAAATATGGCAGGAGTTAAATCTCGGTAACGATAAAGAAGCAGAAAAAATGAGGCTAAGGTTGGAACGATCAAAACGAAACAGCTTCTGTAATATAATCAAATCAATATTTTGTAACCAATAGAATAAGTTGCTTTGGATCTTTCGATTATAGTTGTTAGTTATAATGCTGTCGATTTTTTAAGATTATGTTTAAAATCGGTTGAGGCAGCCTGTAAGTCAATTAATGCAGAGGTTTTTGTTGTTGACAATAATTCTTCGGATCATTCGGTAAAGATGGTGGCAGAGGAATTTCCTTCCGTTAACCTTATTGCCAATAAAAACAACCCGGGTTTTTCCATAGCCAATAATCAGGCGATTCATCAATCACAAGGAAAATATATTCTTCTGCTTAATCCGGATACCATTGTGGCTGAAGATACCTTTGTTAAGGTCATCTCTTTTATGAACCAAACCGAAAATGCAGGAGGCCTGGGAATAAAAATGCTGGATGGCTCAGGATTGTTTTTACCTGAATCTAAAAGAGGAATTCCATCACCATGGACCTCCTTTGCGAAGATGAGTGGCTTGTCTTCTTTTTTTCCAACCTCAAGATTATTTAGCGAATACCATAAGGGATACTTAAGTCCACACAAGAACAATTCAGTTGAAGTTTTAGCCGGTGCATTTATGTGTTTCAGAAAGTCGGTACTCGATAAGGTGGGTCTGCTCGATGAAGGTTTTTTTATGTATGGAGAGGATATTGATTTATCTTACCGAATAATCAAAAGCAATTTTAAAAACTATTATTTTGCCGATTCGGCCATTATCCATTTTAAAGGAGAAAGCACAACCAAAAACAGCAAATATATAAACCGTTTTTACAAAGCGATGATTCAGTTTGCTCATAAACATTACAGTAAAGTTTATGGATGGTTATTGAGTGTATTTATTTATTTGGGTG
Source organism: Labilibacter sediminis (assembly GCF_005877885.1). Taxonomy (GTDB): domain Bacteria; phylum Bacteroidota; class Bacteroidia; order Bacteroidales; family Marinilabiliaceae; genus Saccharicrinis; species Saccharicrinis sediminis. Next base: position 207,691 of record NZ_VCHY01000005.1, on the reverse strand, counting down.
TTTTTATGGCCAAGACAAGCTATTTGATTAAGCATGTTTATGCCTCGGGGAAGAATACATCCGTTTCGGGTGATGAAACGCTGATAATACTACAGGATCATTTACCTTCTGTTGGAATATTAAAAGCTTTATCCGAAAATAATAAAGTTCAAGTAGTTGAAAGTTTGAGCGATGATTTAAATGGTATTATATTGTTTGTAGAAGGCAGAATGAGCTATAAGCAGATGATTGAGTACATGGATAAGTATAAGCAGAATTTTAAATATCGTTTTTGTAACGAAGAGCATAGGTTAATTATAGGTAGTGACGATAAATTTGTAAAAGGAGGGGTTATCGGCTTTTAAGCTTTGATTAAAAGCATTGTATAATAAAAACAATTCTCTATTTTTATGAGAAGTTGTTGTGTTACTATGAGGTCAGTGTCGTAAAAACATTGCTCGCTTAATAGATACAATGTAATAAATTGCGTAATGATAGCCTTATGAGAAAAATATATCTACTCATCATTACCTTAATGCTGACTACAATTATTCATGCACAGCTTAAGGAATATAAAAAAGAAGTTGCAAAAGCAGATGGTTTTTTAACCGTTCAAAACTATGTTGAAGCAGCCGGTATATATGATGACTTACTTGAAAAATATTCAGATGATACTTTTATACAGTTTAAGGCGGCTGAGTGTTTTCTTTTTTCAGAGAACAGGGTTAAAGAGAGTATTGCGTTATTAGATGAGGTTGTTAAAAAATATCCTATAGAAGATAAAAAAAGTATTGAAGCCATTGAAGCTCGCTTCTACCTGGGGCAGGCATATCATCTTAATTATGAGTTCGAAAAGGCTTTAGAGGTGTTTGAAGATTTGAAAAAACAAATGCCTTTAAAAAGAAGTGAAACGCTTGAACGAATTGATCTAGAGATGCAGTTTAGCTTAAATGCTATAGAGTTAAAGAAGAATCCGCTCGAATTTAAAATCAGTAACCTGGGGCCACTTATTAATACAGAATATGATGAACACAGTCCGGTCATTAATTTAGATGAAGACCTGTTGTTGTATACATCTAATCGGGAAACAGAAGCATCTTTCCAAAATAAAGCAGAGTTTAGAGAAGAGAATGTATACTATTCATTATGGCGTGAAGGCAGATGGATTACTTCCAGAGCTATTGATTTAAACTCAGGAGCTAATAATGCAACAATTGGTATTTCTCCGGATGGAGCAACATTGTTGATTTATCAGAATGATGGCTCGGTGGGTAATATTTATACCAGCAAATTAAAGAATGATAAGTGGGGAGAGCTTGAAAAATTGCCAGCACCCATTAATACATTGGCCAATGAAACACATGCGAGCTTTTCAATGGATGGGAAAACCTTATTTTTTAGTAGTGACAGAAATGGAGGATATGGAGGGAAAGATATTTATAAGGTAAAGCAACTTCCCAATGGAGAGTGGGGTAAAGTACAGAATTTAGGACCTGAGGTAAATACTTCCTTTGATGAGGAAAGTCCATATATTCATCCTACTAAAAATACCTTGTACTTTAGTTCGGAAGGGCATATGTCCATTGGAGGTTTCGATATTTTTAAAGCCGGGTTGCAGGAAGATGGTACCTGGGGTAATGTTGAAAACATTGGTTATCCCGTCAATACACCTTTTGATGATTTGTTTTATGCACCAACAATCGATGAGCAGAGGGTGTATTATGCTTCCAGAAGGGATGAGGGATTTGGCGGAACTGATATTTATTTAATAGAATTTGCAGAAGATCACCCTAATGCACTTACCGTTGTAGGCGGCTTTTTGTTTACCGAAGAAGGAGATCCTGCTATTGGAGCAAGAGTTACCATAACCAATACTGCCAGCGGAGATCAAGAAGGCGTTTATAAACCGTCACCTTCAAATGGGAAATATATCTTCATCTTACCCGAGGATCAAACATATAAGATGGAAATCAACGATGAAAACCACAAAACAGTAATCACCACTTTTACAGTACCTGCAGGAAATGCTTTTGCACGCAAGGGTTATACATTTTACTTAGATCCAATTGTTTTACAAAAGGATAATAAGTGATGTTGGAACTTTTGGAAAGATGCGTTGATTCTGTAATTATTTTCAATAGACTCAGGAAAAGCGCCTAAACTGAGATTGTTAATATTTATTAGCCTTGTAATAGGGTTTGTTGGTCATTTTATGAAGGTAGTCAGTAAAATAATTTAAGGGGGTGAGGGCTTTTTGAACATTATTATCCTATTTTGTACCTTCGATTTAAAATCCAATAAAACAATAAACCAATGATTCGTAAAACTAGCCTGTCAATAACTTGCCTTGTTTTATTTTTTATAAATACAACCATCTTTGGGCAAACAGAGAGTAAGAACGTTAAATTATACAATAGTGCTATAGCTTTAGCAGATGATGGAGATTATAACCAGGCAATAGGTTTATTGAAGAGGGTGGCAGACGATGAACCGGAAAATATTAATGTAATGTATAACCTGGGTTATTGTTACATGAATACAACTGACGGACCGGATTCAGCATCGATTTATTTTAATAAGGCAATTAAGCTTCTGGAAGAAGAGGCCTACAATACAGATTTTGGAATTGATCTACATTTGTCCATGGCAAAATGTAATCAGCTATTGTATCAGTATCGGGAAGCCATTGTGGTTTATGAAAAGATTTTAGGTTTTATTGATGAAAGACAGGTGGATTTAAAAGATGAGATAAATCGCCAGATAGAAACTTCCAGAAACGGGATTGAGTTAATGAAGAACCCGGTGAAATTAGAGGTTCATAATTTAGGAGCTGAGGTTAACTCAAAATATGATGATCATAGTCCGTTGGTAAGCGCAGATGAGTCACTATTACTATTTACTTCGCGCCGTATATCTTCCTATTCTGAAAGAATGGCTGATGGCCAGTTTTCAGAAAAAATATTTTTCTCAGATTTTATAGATGAAAAATGGAATGATGCTGACATCTTGAAATCTATTGTAGACAGAGATAGTCATGAGTCAGGAGTATGCCTTTCGGCAGATGGAACGGAACTTTATATTTTGCGGAGTGATTTTGATGGACAAAACTTATTTGTTAGTGAATTTGATGGAGAAAACTGGAGTGAGCCTTTTAAACTTCCCGAAGGGATAAACAGTCGATACAATGAAACACATGCCTCCATTAATCCGGATAAATCTATCTTGTTTTTTACAAGTGACCGTAAAGGCGGTTATGGAGGTTTAGATATTTACATGGTTCGTAAATTACCTGATGGAAGATGGGGTACGCCTAAAAATCTCGGATCTGGTATTAATTCAGAATATGATGAAGAAACACCGATGATTCACCCGGACGGAAAAACTTTATATTTTAGTTCGGAAGGGCATAATTCCATGGGGAAATTTGATATTTTTTATTGTCAGATGAATGCGGATAGTAGCTGGAATGAACCTGTTAATATGGGCTATCCTATCAATACTCCGGATGATGATTTCTTTTTTGTGCCAACAGCAGCAAGAAATAGAGCTTATATGGCATCTTCGAGATTTGACCATAATTACGGAGGATCAGATTTATATTTAATAGAGTATGAGGAACCGGTAACTGACAGGCTGGCAGTGATCAAAGGGAAGCTTCAAAATGTCTCGGATTTAGGCTGGGAAGATGTTAGAGTATTGGTTAAAGAAAAGGGCAGTAACGAACTTTTAGGAGAGTATAAACCACATCCTGCTACCGGCAAATATGTGATGATATTGGAAGCAGATAAAGATTATGATGTAAGTATAAAGGGTGAAGGATGTGAGCAAAAAGATACGGTGATTTCTATTACACGTGAAATGACCTATTTAAATAAGCAACAAAGCGTAAGTATGGGTGATATTTTAATTGCATCCTTGCCAAAGGTTGTTGAAGAAAAAGAAATGGAAAAACCTGTTGGGAAATATACAGTTCAGTTTTTAACACTCAAAAGGGATATTGAGGCTTATGACCGATTTAAGTTGGATGAAAGTCTGATAAAGGTATATGAGTGTAAGGATGGCAATTTTAGATATGTTTTTGGACAGTTTAATTCTTTTAAGGAAGCTGTTAAAGCAAAACAAGAGGTGATTAAAAATACAGGTTACGATGATCCGTTTGTGAGGTATTTTTGGCAGCTTGATAAATTGAAAGTGGAGGATAAAGTTGAAAAATAATGTTGCTTTGAGGGCAGTTGAGCCGGAAGATATTGATATTCTTTATCAGTGGGAAAATGATATGGAGCTGTGGGTGGTATCCGAAACGCTTACTCCATTTTCAAAACACCAGTTAAAGCAATATATCAAAACCATGAATTTGGATATCTATCAATCCAAAGAGCTTCGATTAATGATAGAAACAGAGGAAGAAAATCCCCAGTTGGTTGGCATGATTGATTTATTCGATTTTGATCCTTATCATAGTCGTGCAGGAGTTGGAATTATGGTAAAAAAAGAGTTTGAAGGAAAGGGGTGTGCATCAGCAGGTCTCCAACTGTTTATCGATTATTGTTTTAATAATTTAGGAATACATCAGTTATATAGTTCAATCATAATCTCTAATAAAAGGAGTATAAATCTTTTTGAAGCAAAAGGTTTTGAGTGTTCGGGTGTACGCAAACAATGGCGCAAGCAAGGACGTGAATATGTTGATGAGGCATTTTATCAGTTGGTGAATAATGGCTGATCATCGTCTTCCTTTATAAGTTCTTATTATATTCCGGAATCTCGTTTAAGAAACTGTAGCCTAGTCCGTCATTTTTTATGACAGCACAATAGTGATTTAAGCCATTGGTAACGCAAATAAGACGAGTTTGTAGCTTTATATTGTAGCGTGCCACCTGGTTAAAGACCTCCTGACTTATTTTTACTTTTGGAGCTTTGCATTCTACAATTAAAATAGGTTTACGAAGGGTGTTGTAGGCCACAATATCTGCTCGTTGCGACAGACCGTTGATATTAACCTTTGCTTCAACAGCAATGAGAGATGCAGGGTATTTTTTTTCATGGATTAAAAACTGCAAAAAATTCTGCCTTACCCATTCTTCCGGAGTTAAAGCAACCATTTTTTTTCTGATTTGGTCGAATATTTTTTTTCTGCCCGCAGCCTCTTTTATTGAGAATTGATATGAAGGTAAATTTAAAACTTCCATTATTCTTGTTTGGTGCAAATATAGGTTATTTATGTAATGTGGTTTATCATTTTTCACCCCACATTAAAAAACTTATATTCGTAAACAAGAAATATAGTTTTGACTATTAAAGAACAGATCACCCTGAATAGATAATGTTTTCTATAAAGTAAGATTGAATTTTGTAATCCTGCTATTCAGGTTTGTGAGACTTAAAGACAACACAGATGAAAACAAAAAAAGATATTGTAGATAATTGGCTGCCACGATATACAGGCCGAAAATTAGAAGATTTCACAAGTCATGTTTTACTTACAAATTTCCAGCATTATGTCGATTTGTTTGCGGAATGGCATAATGTTCCAATTGTAGGAGAGGAGGCCAATATGCCCAATGCCAGTGCTGAAGGCATCACTATAATTAATTTTGGAATGGGAAGCCCGAATGCTGCCACTGTCATGGATCTCTTGAGTGCTATTCATCCCGAGGCTGTTTTGTTTTTAGGTAAATGTGGTGGTTTAAAAAAGAAAAATCAGTTAGGAGACTTAATTATTCCTATTGCTGCTATTCGTAACGAGGGTACATCCAACGATTACCTGCCTGCCGAAGTGCCAGCATTACCTGCCTTTAGTTTGCAGCGTGCTGTTTCTACCACCATTAGGGATAATGCGCGGGATTACTGGACAGGTACAGTGTTTACTACCAATAAACGAGTTTGGGAATATGATGAACGATTTAAACGCTATCTTGAAAAAACGCGGGCCATGGCTATCGATATGGAAACGGCCACTATTTTTACCGTAGGTTTTGCCAATGAAATTCCTGCAGGAGCTTTGTTGTTGGTTTCGGACCAACCCATGATATCTACCGGTATAAAAACAGATGAAAGTGATAAAAAAGTGACTTTGGAATACGTGGAACAGCACCTTCAGATAGGAATTGATTCATTGAAAGAAATAATTCATGGTGGAAAATCTGTAAAACATCTTTTGTTTGACAATTAAGCCGGGGTTTATGAAGCATCTCTGAAAAAAGAAAGAATCATATGACATCTTGTGCACAAAACTAAAGATGGATTGATTTGTAAATTGTATTTTTGCCCCAAAGAGCGGATTCTATGAATGATTTTCAAAATATCATGGCGGACCTTAAAAAACGCCAGTTCAAACCCATATATTTTTTAATGGGTGAGGAGGTATATTATATTGATGAAATCACCAATTACATCATAAATAATGTTCTAACTGAGGAGGAAAAGGGCTTTAATCAAACCATTTACTATGGAAAAGATGTGGATGCGGCTACGGTGGTTATGTCGGCCAGACGCTTTCCAATGATGTCGAAGTATCAGGTAATAGTTGTAAAAGAAGCACAATACCTTGATAAAATTGAGGAACTGCAACATTATGCTGCTGCTCCACTCGAATCAACCATTTTGGTGTTGGATTATAAATACAAAACACTTGATAAAAGGAAAAAGCTAGGAACGCTTTTAAAGAAGAGTAATTCAATATTTGAGTTTAAGAAACTATACGACAACCAGGTTTCTGCGTGGGTAACAAGTTATTTGTCTGCCGAAGGAGTAAGTATTGACATAAGAGCAAGTGCTTTGTTGGCTGATTCCCTAGGGACAGATTTATCCAAAATAGTGAAGGAACTTGATAAGCTTAAAGTGGCCATTGGAACTGGTGTAAAACAAATTACTGTTGAGCATATCGAGAAAAACATAGGCTTAAGTAAGGATTATAATAATTTTGAGCTACAAAAAGCTGTAATTGCCAAGGATATACTTAAGGCAAATAAAATCATAAAAGTCTTTTCTAAGAATCCTAAAGATCATCCGATACAAGCTACGATATCTATTTTGTTTAATTATTTCTCAAAACTAATGCTGTATTATTATTTGGCTGACAAGGGAAAGGCAAATGTGGCAAAAGAGTTAGGGATTAATCCATATTTCGTACAGGATTATGCGTTAGGAGCAAGAAATTATGGCGCACGTAAAGTGGTGGCAATTATTTCTATTTTGCGAGAGTATGATATGAAAAGCAAAGGATTTGGAAATGTTTCTGCCAATATGGGAGATTTACTTAAAGAAATGATGTTTAAAATAATGCATTAATTTGGTGTTCGATACCAATTTTTGTTTCTACTAAAATTATATGAATGTACTTGTAATACTTATTGCTGTAATAGTTATTGTTAGCGTAACAGCTTTTAGCCAACCGGAAATATTGCATAAATACCAGTTTAATGCCTACCGCATTTTAAAACATAAGGAATATATCAGGTTATTGTCGCATGGTTTTTTACATGGAAGCTGGACGCACTTGTTGGTAAATATGTTTGTTTTATACTCTTTCGGGGATGCGGTTATTTATTATTTAAATCAGGTTTTTCCGGGAAGAGGAGTTGTAATGTTTCTGCTTTTGTTTTTCGCAGGGCTTATATTTTCCAGTTTATATTCCCTGTTTAAGGAAAAGGAGAATCCTTATTATAATGCAATAGGTGCCTCGGGAGCCGTTTCTGCAGTGGTTTTTACCAGTATATTTTTTGCGCCGTATAATATGTTATATTTATTTGCCGTGGTACCCATACCAGGGATTTTATTTGGCGTAGGTTATTTAATTTACTCTAAAGTAATGGCCGGTAAAAACATTGATAATGTCGGGCATGATGCTCACTTTTGGGGTGCGGTATTTGGATTTGTATTTCCGATAATTTATAAACCATCTCTTTTTATTGATTTTATTCACGAACTTATTCCTTTTATTTAGAGATGAATAAAGCTGTTTTTATAGATCGTGATGGGGTAGTGAATAGTGATGAAGGGCATTACTATGTGTACAAAGCGCAGGATTTTGTTTTTAATCCGGAAATAGAGAAGGCACTTTTGTTGTTGAAAGAAGCAGGTTTTTTACTTGTATTGGTGACCAATCAGGGAGGTGTAGCCAAGGGTATTTACACTGAGGAAGATGTTGATAAGATACATCAGTTTATGCAAAACAGGCTTGAGGAAAAAGGTGTTAGATTTGATGCTGTGTACTACTGTCCGCATCATGATGCTGTTTCTTCATGTAGTTGTAGAAAACCTAAACCCGGTATGATATTAAAAGCGGTGGATGATTTAAATATTGATCCAAAGCAATCATTTTTGGTTGGAGATTCAGAGCGTGATGTTCAGGCAGGAGATGCTGCAGGATTAAAGGCTTGTTTTAAAGTACAAAAGAATACCTCTATCTATCAGGAAGCTTTAAGAATTATAGAATTAAGCGGTGCGTAATGGAAAATGTAGTGATTTATAATGGCCATCTTTATCCAGTATCTAAGGTGCCAATATCATACGATAACAGAGCTTTTAAATACGGTGATTCCATTTTTGAAACTGTTAGGTGTTATGCGCATTACCCGCTTCATTTTGCCTTACATTATAAGCGAATGATAAAGGCCATGTTAAGGCTTCACATGGATATCGCCTCCTTGCCAAGAGAAGAAATGCTTTTGGATTTGGTCGTAAAGTTACTTCAAAATAAAAAAGCTTTTTCAGCTTCAAGAGTCCGTATCGAATTGTTTCGATCGGGAGGCGGATTGTATACACCTCAGCAAAATAAAATTAACTTCCTAATCGAATCAAGTGAAATTCCGAATGCTAAATATGAGCTTAATGATAAAGGGTTATTCGTTGATGTTTATGGAGAGATGATGAAGGAATATAATCCAGTTTCATTTTTTAAAAACGGAAATTCGTTGCATTATATTTTAGCCGCTATTCATAAACAAAACAAAGATTTAAATGATTGTTTTCTGGTGAATCAGCAGGGTAAAATTATTGAAGCTATTAGTTCAAATTTGTTTTGGGTTAAGAAGAAGGTTATTTACACTCCTTCTGTATATTCGGGTTGTGTGGCAGGAATAATGCGACAGGTCATTATTGATTTAATAAAGCAGAATAATGAATTAAATTTGGTTGAACTGCAGGGGGCTTCTAATGATGAGTTGCTAAATGCAGATGAAATATTCTTAACTAATGCCATCCAGGGTATTCAGTGGGTAGTAGGCTATAGAGAAAAGAGGTATTTTAACCATACAGCCAAAAAAATTATTCAATCACTGAATACGTTTACTTTCGAACATCTTTAATTATAAGACGGATCTTCCGGGAATCGGGACCAGGTTTTGTACACATCGCCTAAGCTTTGCATGCTTGTTTTCCAAATGTTATCCACATTATCGCTCATAATCATGGTATCATCAATGTCAGTTACTATCCATGAATTGTCATCAATCTCTTCTTCAAGTTGTCCGGGAGACCACCCTGAATAGCCGGCAAAGAATTTAACCTGTTCGTAACTGGCTTGATTTTTATTAATCAACTCTTTGATTTTATCAAAGTCGCCACCCCAATAAATGGTATCCGTTATTTTTACGGCACCTGGTATTTTTCGCCCAAGTGTATGAATGAAATGCAAAGTATCTGATGAAACGGGTCCGCCGATATACAATTCACCTTTAAAAGATAAAAGATCATCAATTACTTCATCAGGATAAATGTTGCTCGATTTATTAAGAACAAAACCAACTGCTCCTTGTGTACCATGTTCAGTGATTAGTACAATGGACCTTCCAAAATAAGGACCTTTTAAAAAAGGATCAGCAATAAGTATTCTTCCTTTTGCAGGCTTTATTTTTGGAAGATGAGCCTCAAAGATATTGAAATCAAGTTGCTTCATAACTCTGTTTTTCTATAAATAACAAATTAATCAATAAATAGATTCCAAAAAAATTATTGGTTGATTAATTGTTGAATATGTGTTTTTGGGTGTTAAAGTAAACTTTAGATTATATTTGTGTTAGTTCTAATTTTTATAATAGTTATACATGTCGCCAATTAAATGGGTTTGTGTTGTTTGCCTAACACTATTGTTTTACACCGTTAAAGGACAAAAAAATGATGTTAATGTTACTTTTCCTGATATTATTGTTAGCTCCGTATCTGAAAACGTAAAAATTACTTTTGATCATATTCCGGATACTTTAAAAGATGAGGTTGAGATACTGGTAAATGATGGTGTAAAGGAAATAACCTGGACAAACAATGTTGCAGAAATTAGAACATCATTTAAAGGTAAGTCTACATTTAAGGTAAAGGTTGATCAAAAAGAAGTGTTTCATCAGGATATTGATCCTATTCCGCTTTGGCTGTCTATTTTTCCACCCTTGATTGCTATTTTAATGGCTTTAGTTACAAAAGAAGTATTCTCGTCGCTTTTTGTGGGACTATTAGTGGGTACCACCATCATATGGAAATATAAAGGTTTTTCGATATTTATGAGTGTATTTAAAGGCCTTTTTAGTGTGGTGGATACTTATGCATTGGCAGCACTTAATAATCCGGATCATATTTCTATTATAGTGTTTTCAATGCTCATTGGAGGAATGGTGGCTTTAATTACTATGAATGGAGGAATGAAAGGCATTGTTGTTTACCTTTCAAAATATGCCAAAACCCCAAAGTCAGGCCAATTTATTACCTGGTTAATGGGTTTAATGATATTTTTCGATGATTATGCAAATACGCTTGTTGTAGGTAATACCATGCGACCTGTTACGGATAGACTTAAGGTGTCTCGTGAAAAACTGGCTTATATAGTTGATTCAACTTCGGCTCCTATTGCCTCAGTGGCTTTTATAACCACTTGGATTGGAGCAGAATTAAGTTATATAAGTGAGGGGATAAGTCAATTAGGTATTCAAAAGTCAGCTTATCAGGTATTTCTGCAGTCATTGCACTATGCATTTTATCCAATATTTACCCTGGGTTTTGTTTTGCTTTTGATAATGAAGAAGCGTGATTTTGGGCCAATGTATAAGGCAGAGAGATTAGCCAGAGCAAATGGGGTGAAGGATGTGGTAAAAATGGAAGTACATTCTCCTCAAATTATCAAGGAAATTGAAATTGATTCGCACATAAAAGGAAGATGGTATAATGCCTTTATACCGGTAATGATAGTTGTATTAGGAACTATTGCCGGATTAATATATACAGGTTTTGATATGACCATATGGAATGATACTACCATTGGTTTGGGGACTAAGTTATCTGTGATTATTGGTAATGCTGATTCTTTTAAAGCATTGATGTGGTCTTCGTTGGGAGGAGTTTTGGCAGCTTTGTTGTTATCGACAGCACAGAAGGTTTTAAACTTAAGAGATGCTATAGAGGGCCTGGTGAACGGGTTTAAGACCATGTTTAATGCAGTGCTTATTTTAGTTTTAGCCTGGAGTATTGCTTTGATTACCGAACATATGCATACAGCTACGTTTATCACTGAAGTTTTGAGGTTTGTGAATATGAGTCCGTATTGGGTTCCGGGATTGGCATTTGTTTTTTCTGCACTTATTGCATTTAGTACAGGCTCTTCATGGGGGACAATGGCCATTATTTATCCGTTGATCATTCCTGCATGCTGGAAGATTTCGATGGAATATGGTTTAGATGTAGATATGGCTCTGCCTATTTTTTATAATGTAGTCTCAACTGTGTTGGCAGGTTCGGTGTTAGGCGACCACTGTTCTCCAATTTCAGATACAACCATATTAAGTTCATTGGCCAGTTCTTGTCATCATGTAAATCACGTTCGTACCCAGCTGCCATATGCATTAGTAGTTGGTGCAGTATCCTTGTTTATAGGAACTATTCCCGGTGCTTTTGGAGCACCAATTTGGCTGTTGCTCATTCTTGGATTCACTATTTTATATTTTATAGTTGAAAAGGTTGGGAAGAAGATTTTATAAAATAAAGAGACTGTCGTTTAAAGAATTTTATTTAACTCGCAAAATAGATTAAACCCGCATTATGTATTAGAACTTCGTCATGAACATTGAAAGCACGATAAAACAAGGCTTTACTGAGACGAGGCATAGCATCGTTCTGGTTAGTTGAAGCAAGTGAGTAAAACGATTTGTTTTAAAGTAGTTTCAATGTGCAATAGATTAGCTAATGCATATTCCGGGTTAAACAGTATATTAGATTTTTATGCCTACATTTTTTTTGTTTAAACCTTACTTTTAATCTGAGTTGAAAGGGAAGGTGATTACCATCCTGCTTGGAACTTATGAGCTGAATTAAATTTAGCTTCCTGACAGCCTCTTATAAGTGTTGTTACTTCATTAGTTTTTGTGATGTAATGTGATGGTCAAAGTCTGTAACTCTTAGAATATAAACACCTCTGTCAAGGCTTTCTGTGTTAATTGTGGCCTTATTGGAATTTACGTAATTGCTTTGTAGAATCGATTGTCCTACTGAATTGATGAGCTCAATTTGTTGTATTTGAGTGCTGGATTCAATTTGAATATAATCGTTAAACGGGTTAGGGTAACTTTTAACCTTACTCTGCATTGTTTTGCTGATGGCTGTAGGAGTTCCAGGTGTGGATTTTGCACTAATGGCAATGTTATCCAGGGCTATTTCATCTCTGGATCCTGATCCTTCTCCAGATCCGGAGGTATCGTCAAAGGTCCATTTTAAATACAATAAACCACTGTTTTCAATATTTTCAGTTATGAAGGCTGTTAATGGGTTGCTTACCCATACAGGTTCATCCGATGCACTTGTAGGAGTAATGATGTTTGTATTAGGGATATTTGTATAACTGTTATTATCCAGCGAATAAGATAGGGAAATGGTAGTACTTCTGCCTTCGTTATTATAAAATAGAAGGTCGTAATTTAGGTTTAATTCTTTTATCTGTTGACCAATATTATTTTGAATTTTTAATATGATATCTCCAGGGTTAAAATCGCTACTTGTAGGTTGGATGCCCAGCGAAAAATCACCGGTTTTTGTTTCAAAAGAATAAATACCTCCTGTGCCAACCTGGCCATCAGATGCACCTCTGCTAAAATCACCAGATGCAGAATTGTCACCGAAAGTCATATCACCATCGGATAAGCCGGTTACGACAATACCGTTGGAATTAATTTGACCATCAGAGGGGATGGAGGAAAATCCGGATCCATTGAAACTACCATTATTGATGCCTGTAAAAGACTGATCAAAAGTAATGTTGTAAGTAGTGTTAAATGAAGTAATAGATAATTGTGCAGAAGAATAGGAAAATGCACATAGTAACAGTAAAATAAATGAATATTTCATAACTAGTTTATAAGGGTTAATAATAAGTTTGGCTATAAAAATTAACAATAAAAATTTTGGTTGTATTTTTATTGTTAAAAATATGTAATTCAAAATATGTTATATAATTGACAAATCCAACTTATTTTGAAAATATTTTTTTATTTAAACTGATAAAATAAATATTTTACAGCAATATAGTTTTGTTGTTTGAAAGAGTAGACTAAATACTGTATCAGTAAGTGGATTAATGTTGAGTTGTAGAAGAGTTATGTATGTTGATAAGCTTGTCTATTTGGCTTTTATACTCGCCATTGTTTAATTGTCTGGCTTTATTAAGGTAAGTTTTCGCTTTATCAGTTTGATTGTTATTGATGCATATTTTAGCAGCGTAAATGGCTGAATATGGTCCATAATATCTTTTACTAAACGTTGCATTTTTAATGGATGCCAGGTAATTCTGTTCAGCGAGCGTTGTGTTACCTTGTAGTTGGTAGCATCTTCCAAGCCTGTAGTAAAGTTCTTCTTTTTGTTGTTCTGAATTATTTAGTTGTGCTTCAATTTGGAGCAAGATATTTGCTGATAATTGGTAATCTCCTTTGTCAAAGAGTATTCTTGATTTTAGTAATAAAGCATTGGGGATTTCACCGTGTATACTTTCTTTTTGGGCCTGTTTATCTTCCCATGTGGGGTAATTATTAAGGCGTTGTAGTGCATCTTGATGTTTAAGGTAAGCATTGGTATCATTACTTAGCAAATAATGCCAGGAAAGATACCTGTGGGCATCAGCTTTAAATTGGTTTCCTTTGTGAATATTAAAAAAGTGCTCAAATACCTGGGGAGTATTTGCATTAAAAATGAAAGTAGAGTATTTCCCTTTTAAGTATTGCAAAGGAGGGTAATTGCTCTTGGTTTCTGCTGACAACCATTTAGTGCACAATTGTGGAGATTTTATTTTAAAAGCGCATCTAATTAGTATGGATTGTATGAGTGGAGAACTGCAATTTTGAGAGGCTTGTATAAAGTCGGTAATAATGTCTTCTCTACCTGAAAATTTTAGGTAAGCATAGCCGAGAAAAAGCTGCGCTTCCAGGTAAAAGCCATCGGTATTTTGTTGTTGCAGGTATTCCTCCAATGCATCAAAGCCAAGGTTTGTATCTCCTGAAAAACCAAACCATCCAGCCCATTGAGCATAAGGAGAAGGAAGGTTTCCAATGAGTAAATTAAATATGCCTTTAAGTTTTAAGTTTTGACCTAGAGCGGGGTGTTGTGATTCGCTTTTTTTCCAATAGCTATGTGCTTTTGAAAATGCTGTTAAAGCGCTCCATTTATTATCCTTGATATAATTTAAGATACCATTTTGTATGTGTATTTCCGCAAGGTATGCCCATTTATTCGAAAAGGTATCGCTACTGTTGAGGATTTGGTTAGATAATGGTTTAAATCGTTTATTGTAATCAATAATATCATCCTCATTTATCATTATTAAAAAGAAGAGGTGGTAATGCTGAAGATAAGCTTTGGTCGGGGTGTCTTTAATTTGTTCAATTTTAAGTTCTGCTTCTGTAAAATCTAATTGAAAAAGTGAGTACAGGTATTCAGACGAAGGTCTGTTTTGAGAATGGGAAGATACGCTAAGGATTAGTAAAAGAGTAAGTACAGTTGATTTTAGCATAGTCACTATTCAAACGGTATCAGAATATTATTGAAGCTGTTGCAAACTTAGTCAGAACTTACATGATTCACAACTTAACCTTAGGGTATAAAAAAAGGCTGCGATAGCAGCCTTTAAAATATTGTTAATCTAACCAGAACTATTCAGCTGGTTTTTGATCTATTTCATCATCTACAAGAATACGTCCGCAATACTCACAAACGATAACTTTTTTGCGTGATTTAATATCAAGCTGGCGTTGAGGTGGAATTTTGTTAAAACATCCTCCACAAGCATCACGCTCAACAGTAACCACAGCTAACCCGTTGATGGCATTCGATCTGATTCTGTTGAAAGCAGTTAATAAACGCTCATCGATAGTTTTCTCGATCTGAGTGATTTTTTCAAGCTTTTTCTCTTCATCAACCTGAGTTTCTCCAACAATCTCGGTCAATTCATTTTTCTTGTCAGCAAGATCTTTTTGTCTATCCTCAAAAAGTTCTTTTGAAGATTCAATAACAGCTTGCTTATTAGAAAGTTCGGAGTTGAATTCTTTAATTCTTTTCTCGCTTAATTCAATTTCAAGTTTTTGAAATTCCATTTCTTTCGATAAAGAATCAAATTCGCGGTTGTTGCGAACATTCTCTTGCTGTGCTTCGTATTTTTTAATCAATAAACCAGACTCCTTAATTTCATTTTTCTTAGCAGAAATAGAGTCGTTTAATGCTTTGATTTCAGTTTCGTAATTGGAAATACGAGTTTCAAGACCTTCCAGTTCGTCTTCCAAATCCTGTACTTCAAGTGGTAGCTCACCTCTAAGTGTTCTAATCTTGTCTACTTCTGTTGCCACTTTCTGTAAGTCGTATAATGCCTTTAACTTCTCTTCTACAGGCATCTCAGCGTTTTTATTTTTTGTTGCCATTATGCTACAAATATTTTATAGGATTTGTATTTACATTCGATAAACGAATCGCAAAATTAGGTATTTTTTTTGTAAGTAGCTCAAAAAAAAGTTCTTTAGTAAATTGTTCGCTTTCGAAATGACCAATATCGGCTATTATAATATCATCTTCGGCGTCAAAAAACTGGTGGTATTTAAAATCTCCTGATATAAAAATATCAGCACCAAGAGCTTTTGCTTTATTCAATAAAAAGCTTCCGGCACCTCCGCAAACAGCTACTTTTTTTATGGGTTTGTTTTTAATTTTTGTGTAGCGAATACTTCCTGCATTAAATATTTCTTTTATTCGTTTTAAAAAGGAAATTTCATCTTCAGGAGTTTCCAAAATTCCTAACATTCCTGAACCAGCCTGCTCGTAAGTGTTACTTAAAGTATATACATCATAGGCAACTTCTTCATAGGGATGCGCATTAAGCAAAGCTTTAATTACAGTGCTTTTTTTATGAAGTGGAACTATTGTTTCAATACGGGTTTCCGGTTCGTGATGAACTTTCCCTTTTTCACCAACGAAGGGAGAGGATTGATCATTGCCTCTAAAAGTGCCTTCGCCATTGGTATTATAGCTACAAGAGTCGTAGTTTCCAATATGGCCAGCCCCGGCTTCAAACATAGCCACCCTAACTTTTTCGGCATGTGCAGAAGGAACAAAAGTAACAAGCTTACAAAGTTCTCCGATTTTTGGAGAAAGAATTTTACAATTGCTTAGTCCTATCTTTTCGCATATTTTACCATTTACACCGGTCATTACGCTGTCAACATTCGTATGGCCCGCATATATAGCAATGTCATTTTTAATGGCTTTTATAATGGAACGTTCGGTATAATTATTTCCATTAAACCGTTTAATACCTCCCATAACAACAGGGTGATGCGACAATATAAAATTGTATCCAAGTTCAATGGCTTCATCTATAACTTCTTCTGTTATATCCAATGAAATAAGAACTCCTGTTACTTCTGAATTTTTATTGCCAACGATAAGTCCGGCATTGTCGTAGCTTTCCTGAAAAGATAAGGGTGCAAATTCTTCAAGAATATTGGTGATTTGTTGAATATTCATGTGTTAATTTTTAAACCATGCTATGTTCTCAACCACTTAATGGTTAATAAGATGTAATGGTGGTGATTTAAACGGATATTATTTAAAGGTTCTCTTTTATCTCAATGAGCATGGATTTCATATCCTTAAGACGAGAGATAATTTCAAAATTATGAATCGTATCGTCTCTATTTTCTTCAAGTTTCTTTTGAGCGCCTTTAAGTGTCATCCCCTTTTCTTTTACCAAATGATATATCAGGTGAAAGTTTTCCACATCCGCGGGAGTAAACAGTCTGTTGCCTTTTTTGTTTTTGTGGGGTTTAATAATATCAAACTCCTTTTCCCAAAAACGGATAAGAGAAGTATTTACCTTAAACATCTCAGCAACTTCACCAATGGTGTAATAAAGTTTTTCAATTTTTGGTTCTTTGTATGGCATTGCAATAAAAATTAGTGCTTACAATATTAGCTTTTTTTAGGCAAGATGACAAGCTTTATCCTTTGTGTACAATGATTCCTGTATAGAATCCTAAGTATATGAAGAGATTTGTTATTTTTGGCATAAATATGATATTATGAGACAAAGCCTTTTTATAGCATTCTTTATTTTTCTGGGTTCCATAATGTTTGCCCAGGTTAATAAGGATACATTAATTTCTTTTATTGGGGTGGGAGATATGATGCTTGGTACCGATTTTCCAAAGAAAACGTATTTGCCCCCGAATAATGATCCTTTGCCCTATGTTTCGGAGGCTATACCCTATTTAAAAAGTGCGGATGTTACTTTTGGTAATTTAGAAACCTGTTTGCTAGATGAGGGACCTGTAGTAAAGCGATGTAAGGATACCACAAAATGTTACGCTTTTAAAATGCCTGAGAAATATGGCTTGACCTTAAAGGAAATGGGTTTTGATTTTTTGAATCTTGCCAATAACCATATCCGTGATTTTGGAGCTCTGGGCATGACAACTACGCGCTATCATTTAGATAAGCTCAATATGGCATGGGCGGGTTTGTTGGATAAACCAACAGATACCATAATGGTTAAAGGTTTAAAAATCGGACTGGCTGGTTTTTCGCCCAATACCGGAACGGTTGATATAAACGATTTGCCCAATGCCATTAAAATTGTGAAGGCTTTAAAGCAAGATTGTGATATTGTTATTGTGTCGTTTCATGGTGGGGCAGAGGGAGCCAAGCATCAACATGTGACCCGTGAAAAAGAAGTCTTTTATGGTGAAAACCGAAGTAATGTTTATGAATTTGCACATGCCATGGTTGATGCCGGGGCCGATGTTATTTTTGGTCACGGTCCGCATGTTACGCGAGCCATTGAGATTTATAAGAATCGTTTTATAGCTTATAGTTTAGGGAATTTTGCCACCTATTCTCGTTTTAATCTAAGCGGAGCTAATGCCCTAACACCTATGGTAAAAATTTACACTACACCAACAGGTGAGTTTGTTGAGGGCAAAATAATTCCTTTTAAGCAGGTTAAAAATGTGGCATTAATGTACGATGAGCATAAGGCTGTTATATTTAAAATAAAGGACCTTACCCGAATGGACTTTCCGGAATTAAACCATCGGCTTATTATTGAAGATGATGGAAGATTCTCGATGCCTTATGAGCGTAAGCTAAAGCCCTTGGGGTTGCCTAAGGCAGAAAATAAAACCAAAGTGAATTCAACAAAACTGCATTAAAGTAGTTATTTCAGAATATATTTGATAACGAAATCCGTCGTGAGGTGTTGGCTAAAGGGGGGATTTTTAATTTTTGATCGAAATTTAAACACAGTATGACTAAACAAACCTTAAGTTCTTTAATTGTTCTGGTATTATTAATTTTTTCCGTAAACCTGGTTCATGCAAAAAAATATAGAGTAGCCTGCCTTCATGATTATTATCCATACACCTCTATGAATGATCAGGGTGAGGCAAGTGGAATTTTAATTGATTGGTGGGAACTGTGGAGTAAAAAGTCGGGTATCGATGTGGAGTTTGTGCCGGTTGATTTACAGAATGTCGGCAGTATGTTGGAGTCTGGCGAAGTGGATATTCTTGCCGGGGTATATTTTACAGATGAACGTGCTGATAAGCTTGATTTTTCGGATCCTATATTACGTCTGCGATCTGTGGTGTATTTAAGAAACGAATTGGAAGTTTCTGATTCGTTAAAAGCCACCATTACGCTTTTATCTAACAGTATTGCCGAAGATAAAATAAAGGCAGAATACCCTCAGCTTAAAATCAATGGAGTAAGCTCGTATTCGTTAATTCGTGAAGAAGCAAAGCTGTATGAATATGATGGTTTTGTATACGATGTACCCAGTACATTTGGAAAGTACACAGGAATAAAAGCACCCAAAGGTTATTATGAGTATGCCACATTGTTTTCTTCACGATTACGTCCGGCTGTGTTAAAAGGCAATAAGCAGGTGTTGAAGGATATCATGTCCGGATTAAATAAAATTACAGCACAGGAGCTTATCGTAATCGCCGAAAAGTACAATATTTACAAGGAAGATAAGAACTGGAAGTGGATTGGTTTAATCACAACATTTTGTTTGACGGTGGTGCTGATTGTATTACTGGTTTATATGGGCAAGCAAAAAAAGAAGAACCAGAGGCTTGTAGAGTTTGAGTCTAACACCGATTGGCAGGTGATTTTAGATAAGGGAGAAAATGATTTAATAGAGTTTAAATCGTCAATGCGTTGGGATTACCGACAAGAAAAGCCTAACAAAGCGCTTGAGATGGTTATTGTAAAAACCATTTCGGCCTTTTTAAATACTGAAGGAGGAATGCTGTTTATTGGGGTTGATGATGACGGCAATACCCTGGGCCTCGAACCGGATTACAATAGCTACAGTAAAAAAAGCAGGGATGGCTTCTTACTTGGGCTAACCAACCTGATTAACCAGCACCTGGGTAAGCGTATACACCAGTTCTTAAATATCAATATCATTTCCATTAACGAAAAGGATGTTTGTATTGTGAATATAGATAAAGGCGACAAACCCGTTTTTATAGGTAAGTCCGACAAAGAAGAATTCTATATCCGTACCTCAGCTTCATCGCAACCTTTAAGCATGCGTGAGGCTTATGAGTACATTCAATCGCACTGGTAGAGAGGTAGTGATTAAAAAAAAGCCGCATTAAGATTTTAGTACGGCTTTTTTGGGTGAAGACTAATCTTTGATTTTATGTGTTTCAGAGAAGAAAAAAGTGTTAATAAACATCATGTAAAAATATTGGAATTTTATTTTTATGTTTAGCTTTAAGGTCTAACTCAAAACTATTACAAATGGAATTTCTATCTAATCATGCACTTGTTTGGTTTATTGCAGGAGTAATTTTATTATTACTCGAGTTCGCTATTCCCGGTGTATTTATTTTATTCTTTGGTGTAGGAGCAATCATTACTTCAATATGTACCTACCTTTTTGAACCTTCGTTAGGGGTTCAGTTCTTAATATTTAGTTTAACCTCTGTTTTGTCCTTGATTTTCTTGCGTTCTGTTATTCTTAAAAAGCTAAACAGAAATAAGGTCACAGAAGATCCTGATGAAGAGTTTGTTGGCGGTATTGGGCAATGTATTGCCGATATAAGCCCAGACTCGGAAGGTAAAGTAGAGTTTAAAGGAACAAACTGGAATGCCTCTTCTAAAGTAGGGATCAGTTCAGGAGCTAAAGTAAAAATCGTTAATAAAGTAGGTTTGTGCTTAGAGGTAGAACCTGCTTAAATCTTTATAAAAATAACCTATTATTATTTTAAATTATGGAACCACAATTAATTGTAACCATTGCCATTAGTGCAGTAGTCATTATTATTTTATTATCATGTATTAAAATTGTACCGCAGCGTTCTGCTTATATTATTGAACGACTTGGAAAATATAATGGCACCTTAACTGCAGGTATTCATTTTTTAATGCCATTTTTAGATAAAGTAGCTTATAAACATTCATTAAAGGAATCAGCTATCGATGTGGCTTCTCAGTCGTGTATTACAAAAGACAATATTGCTGTTGAAGTAGATGGTGTTTTATATTTACAGGTGATTGATCCTAAAAAAGCATCATATGGAATTGATAACTATGAGTTTGCTTCTATTCAGATTGCCCAAACCACCATGCGTAGTATAATCGGACGTTTGGATTTAGATAAAACATTTGAAGAGCGTGATACCATTAATACCAGTATTGTTGATGCTGTGGATAAGGCTAGTGATCCTTGGGGAGTTAAAGTAGCTCGTTACGAGGTGAAAAATATAACCCCTCCGCAGAGCATTAAAGATGCCATGGAAAAGCAAATGCGTGCCGAGCGTGAAAAACGAGCTATGATTGCCGAATCAGAAGGGCAGAAGCAGGCAAAAATAAATGTGGCAGAAGGTGATAAGCAGGAGTTGATAGCCCGATCAGAAGGAGAAAAGCAAAAGCGAATAAACGAGGCTGAAGGTAAGGCTGCCGAAATTGAATTTGTAGCCACGGCCACCGCAAAAGGTATTCGTGAAATTGCATCTTCAATCAATGAAAAAGGAGGTATTGATGCAGTTAATCTTAGGGTAGCCGAACAGTATTTAGGTGAGTTTGGTAAATTAGCTCAGGAAAATAATACCATGATAATACCATCGAATATGGCAGATATATCAAGTGTAATTGCTACGGCAACATCAGTGTTTGATAAGGCTAAGAAATAGATCATTTCGTTATAAAATAAAAATGCCGCATTAAGTGTTTAGTGCGGCATTTTTTGTGGATGAGATATTCTATTAATTATTATCGAAACTGATGGAACCTTTGTTTTCCTGGTTGGGTTCGTAAGCATATATGCTTCGAAGCAAGTCGGCATATTTAGCGTACAATACACGGCGCTTTAATTTAAGTGTAGCCGATAATTCTCCGGAAGCAGAGGTCCATGGTTCACAAACAATTCTAAAACGTTTAATTTGTTCGTGTTGTCCAATTTGCTTGTTTGTTTTACGAACTTCGTTTTGAAAGGCCTGTAATACTTGTTTGTTTTTAACCAGCTCCTTGTTGTCTCTAAAGTGAATTTTATGATCGTGAGCCCACGAATGTAAATGATCAAAGTTTGGAGAGATAAGTGCACTGGCAAATTTCTCGCTTTCGCCAACCACCATGGCTTGTTCAATAAAAATTGATTCTTTGAGCAGGTTTTCAATAACTTGTGGAGCTATGTATTTACCGCTCGAAGTTTTAAACATTTCCTTTTTACGGTCCGTTATCTTTAAAAACTTTCCCTCAATTAGTTGGCCAATATCTCCTGTATGAAACCACCCATCTTCATCAATAACCTCGGAGGTTAAGTCAGGTTCTTTAAAATAACCTTTCATAGTGTTTGGACCTTTGGATAATATCTCGCCATCCTCATCAATTTTCACCTCTACATTTTTTATGACAGGTCCTACGGTGCCAATTAAAACATTACCGGGAGTTTTTAAGTGGTTAACGGCAATTACCGGAGAGGTTTCGGTAAGTCCGTATCCTTCCATCAGCGGAATGTCAGCAGCAAAAAATAGTCTGCTTAGCCTTGGTTGTAATGCAGCTCCTCCTGAAATAACAAAAGATAAATGGCCCCCAAAGGTTTGCTGCCATTTACTAAAAACAAGTTTACGTGCTAAGCTTAGCTTCCATTTGTAAAATAAACAGTTGTTATTGTCTTTGTTATAGCGTTCGCCAAGGCGCATAGCCCAAAAAAATATAGCCTTCTTAATGCCATTTAAATCTTCTCCCTTGGATACTATCCGGTCGTAAATACGCTCAATAACTCTTGGTACTGTTACAAAAACATTGGCCTTTATCGCTGCCATATCTGTGGCAAGAGTACCCAGGCTTTCGGCATAGTAAATATTAACACCTTTGGCCTGAAACAGGTAATTAACCATTCTTTCAAAAACGTGGCAAAGGGGTAAAAAGCTTAAGGCCCTGGTGTTGGAGTTAAGTTCAAACAAATCCCAAACCCCTTCTACATTGCTTAAAAAATTACCGTGCGAAAGCATCACGCCTTTAGGCAAGCCTGTTGTTCCTGACGTATAAATGATCGAAGCCAGATCGTTCTGGGTAATACTTTTCTTTATTTTTTTGTATTCTCTGTCGTAGCTTACCTTATGATCCATCCCATACTGGCAAATGATATTCCAGTTTTTAGCACCATCCACTTTATTAAAAGTAAACAAGTGCTCTACTGTCGGAATATTGTCAATTAAGGGCTTTACTTTGTCATGGAGAGAACTATCCGAAACAATCACCATTTTAGCCTCAGAATGCTGAAATATGTGTAAAAATTCGTCATCACTAATTGTAGGATACACCGGTACATGAATAACCCCGATCATAGCCATACCCATATCCACAAAGTTCCATTCCGGTCGATTGTTTGAAATAGTTGCTATTTTATCACCTTTCCGGAAACCCATACTTAGCAAACCAATGGCAAAATTTTTCGCATTTTCATGATATTCATATACGCTAAAATTAATCCATTCGCCATTTCTTTTGGCACTCAGTATATTATTGGAAGGGTTGCTTTTTTTTAGGTGCTTTAATATGTCAAAGGTTCTTTCAAAAGTCATTTGTTCTTGAATTTAATTCACGGTGTGCAATTTAATGTTTATTTATCATTTATTATACTGATATATATTACCCTAATATTTTGAGAAGATAATGCACTGATACATATTGTTCGGATTCATGAATGGAGTGACAGTGCACTTACATTAAATGTTTTATTGCTTATATTTGAAGGTTATTAAAATTTAATGAAAAGATGAAAATATTACAGCTGGCATTTCTTTTTTTATTCGTACCTGTAGTGTCGCTTGCTCAGGACACCACTTCAGTATCGTTTGTTTTTGTGGGTGATGTAATGGGTCATGATACTCAGATAAACAGTGCTTTTATATCGCAGGAGAAAGGATATAGTTACGACGGATGTTTTAAATATGTAAGTAATATTTTTGAAGATGCAGATTTTACTGTGGCCAATCTTGAGGTTACTTTAGCCGGACCGCCATTTAAAGGGTATCCTCAGTTTAGTTCTCCGGATGCTTTGGCCGTTGCCATGCAAAAAGCAGGTGTAGATGCGATGGTTACGGCTAACAACCATTGTTTAGACAGGAGGAAGCAAGGATTGGAAAGAACCATTGATGTACTGGATAGTTTGGGAATTCCTCATAATGGCACTTATAAAAATAGTTTGGATAAGGAAAAGAATAACGTAGTACTTTTTGAAAAGAACGGGATTACGGCAGCCTTGCTAAATTATACCTATGGAACCAATGGAATTCCGGTTTCTAAACCTAATGTGGTTAATTTTTTAGATGAAGAAACCATTGTTAATGATATCGCGAAAGCAAAAGAGTTAAAGCCCGATGTGATGATAGCGTTTGTTCATTGGGGTCTTGAGTATCAAACCTCTCCCAATGCCAAACAAAAGAAGTTTAACCAGTTATTTAAAGAGCACGGAGTTGAGATTGTGATTGGTTCGCATCCGCACGTGTTGCAGCCCATAGAAAATGATGAGGATCACTTTGTGGTTTATTCACTGGGTAATTTTATTTCCAATCAGCGTACAGCACCTCGCGATGGTGGTACGATTGTTCGTGTTGAGATATCGAAGACCAAAGAGCATAGTTTTGTGAGTGATGCAGGGTATTATTTAACATGGGTGCACACTCCGGTTATAAATGGTAAAAAAGAGTTTATGATATTGCCTGTTTCTCCTTTTGAGGATAATGCCCTATTTATGGATTTTAAGGCCAATAAAAGACTGGTGGAATATGGGAAGGAGGCCCGCGAGATTTATAAAAGCAATATTAATATTGGGGAATACTTTTTTGATAAGAATTTGCCTGGTTGGGTAAAAAGATGATGTGATTAGTAGAGTTTTAGGTTAAGAACAAGCAATCATTTTTATGCCAAAACAGCCTAATCACATCATAGTTTTCAATCTCAATTATTAAATCAAATATAAGCTCAAGCTTTTGTGCGGTTTAATGAAATACTAAAACAGCCAAAACAAT
Organism: Labilibacter sediminis; assembly: GCF_005877885.1. GTDB lineage: Bacteria > Bacteroidota > Bacteroidia > Bacteroidales > Marinilabiliaceae > Saccharicrinis > Saccharicrinis sediminis. The sequence continues at coordinate 182,714 of NZ_VCHY01000005.1, read as the reverse complement.
TATTACTATTCCCGCCAGTAAATTCAAAAACTGAAGGTTGTTTACTTTGGCAAAGTATTTTTTATCATTGGTTTGCTTTGCCTTTTTAGCATAGATGGCAAGTAATACCAACAGTATTATAACCACTACAACCAAAATAAGTTTAGTTAACAATAATGGCATCTGACCCAAAATGGCCCAATACGGAGTCATTAAATAACCCCCGCTAAGTATTAAAAGCGTTAAGCCTGTTTTACTCAGGTAGTTCAAAGTAAGACTGATTTTATTATATCCATCTATAGTGGCGCTATCTAATTTTTTGGCCGCCTTGTTTAAGACAAAAGCAGAAAATCCGGCACCAACGAACATGGCTATGGATAGCAGGTGAACAATTAGCATTACATCTCTCATATATGCATTTTTTAGTATCTAACTGAGTTCTGAATTCTAAAATTTTAATCGAACTCAGGTATCTGATTAAACAAACCTTTAAAATAGGATAATGTTTACGGATAATGTCTTTTTTCTAAAAAAAAGGCGGTAGAATAATATCTGCCGCCTCCTAATTTTATTGCGTGGTTAGTTTTATTTCCCAGGATCTATTTCAAACATAATCTGGTCTTTCATCACAGTGTCATCGGCTTTTACATGTAAGGCTTTTATTGTACCATTTACAGGGCTCAGTATTTCATTCTGCATTTTCATCGCTTCCAGAATCATCACAGGTTCGCCTTTGTGCACTTCCTGACCTTCGCTCATTAAAACAGCTACAATCTCGCCTGGTAAAGGTGCATTTACTTTGGTTACTTTTGCTTTGCCATCTTTAGATAGTTTAGCTTTTCGTCTGCTGGCCAATTCTGTTTCAATGGAAAAGTGATAAGTATTTCCGTTAATCATAACGGAGCATTCGTTTTGCTTTAGGCTCACGACTTCTCCAACATGTGATTTTTCGTCACACTTAATTAAATACTCATCGTTTTCAAGTTCATCAATCTCAATTGATGCCTTCTTATTATTAATCTTATGTATTTCATTATCCCTTACCTGAATGGTAACTTTTTTGTCGCCATTTAAAGTATAGTTTTTGGTATGATGTATCAGTTTCATCTTTAATAAAATTAGTATCAAGACACAAGTATCAAGACTTAAGATCTGATGTTTCTTGCTTCAAGATTGTTTTGTATTCTGAAATTGAACTTATTACTTTATGAACTATAAGAACTTTACAAACTACCTATTTAACCTTTTATTTTTTTACTCATGGCCCAGGCAGAAACCTGCTTGTTGCCCAGCTCGTCAGAGTCGATTTTCTTTTGCTCCTTTAAGTAGGCTTCCATGGCCAAAGCAGCAGCAGCCACCAGCTCATTGTTCTCCTGAAAGTAACTTTGCTCTAAATCTGTTTCGATAAAAGAAGTAGTGTACTTACCTTTTACAAAAGAAGGAGTTTGCATTACCTGCTTAAAGAAAGGAAGAGTGGTTTTTACTCCTTTTATGGTGGTGTTATTTAATACATTACGACAGTTTTTAATGGCCTCATTACGGGTTTTGCCGGTAATAATAAGCTTAGCAACCAATGAGTCGAAGCTTGATATAACCACTTTACCTGTTTCATAGCCTGAGTCACATCGTAAGAATTTTTTGTTTGGGATATCCATTTGCTCAATCAAACCTGTTGAAGGAGCAAAGCCTGATTGCACATCTTCTGAATTTACTCTCAGTTCAATGGCCCAGCCGTTTATTTTAATATCTTCCTGCTTTAGGCTAAGTTTTTCGCCCTGAGCAATCAATATTTGCTGCTTAATGATATCTGTTCCGGTAATCTCTTCGGTAATAGGATGCTCTACCTGAACACGGGTGTTCATCTCCATAAAATAATGGTTTAGCTCGTCATCCAATAAAAATTCAACAGTACCGGCGCTGTAGTAGTTGGTTGCCTTACAAATTTTAATCGCATCGGCTCCAATCTTTTGGCGTAGTTCCTCTGTCAATGCAGCTGATGGCGCTTCCTCAAGGAGTTTTTGGTGCTTACGCTGAATGCTACACTCACGCTCGTATAAATGAATGATATTACCATGCTTATCGGCCATGACCTGAAACTCAACGTGACGAGGATTCTCTACGTATTTTTCAATAAGCATAGAATCGTTATCAAAAAGTGCTTTAGCTTCGTTGGTGGCCAATTTAAACATCAGCGGAAGCTCACTTTTTTTACGTACCACACGCATGCCTTTACCACCACCTCCGGCTACAGCTTTTAATATGATAGGGTAGCCTATTTTTTTTGCTGTTTCTTCGGCTTCTTCAAGTGTAGTAATTACACCTTCACTTCCTACTAAAACAGGAATGTTATTTTTTAAGGCCATATCGCGAGCCATTCCTTTATTACCCATGCTGTTGATGGCTTTTGAGGATGGACCGATAAAAGTAATGTTGTTGCGCTCACATTCACGTGGTAAATATGGATTTTCTGACAGGAAACCATATCCAGGGTGAATGGCATCTATTTTGTGCTCAAGTGCAGTTTCAATGAGTTTATCAATATTGGTGTAAACATTGATGTAAGTATTGTCCGATACATCAATCACCTCATCTGCATGGTCGAGATGTAAGGCGTTTGGTTCGTGATGAGAAAGAAACATATAGGTTTTGATTCCCATTTCTTTAGCCGTTCGGGCAATTCGAATAGCTATTTCTCCACGATTTGCGATTAATATTGAATTGATTTTCATGTTTGTAAATAGTCTTAAGATGAAAGTTATAAAGACAAAAGATAACATCTTTAGGTTCCAAGACACAGAGTAATCTTTATACTTACGTCTTTATACTTTATACTAATTTGTTACAATGGCATATTTCCGTGCTTGCGCGCCGGATTTTGCTCAACTTTATTTTCTAATAATGCAAATGCATTGATGATGACTTCTCGCGTTTCTGAAGGATCGATTACTTCATCGATATATCCTTTTTCATCCGCTACATAAGGATTAGCTACATTTTCTTTGTAATCAGCAATGAGCTTACGTTTTAGTTCCTCCGGATCTTCGGCACTCAACAGTTCTTTGCGATTCAGGATTTTCACAGCTCCTTCAGGGCCCATTACAGCCACTTCGGCCGTAGGCCATGCAAAGTTAAAGTCGCCACCCATGTTTTTACTATTCATTACAATGTACGCTCCTCCATAAGCTTTACGCAAGATTACCGTAATTTTTGGTACTGTAGCTTCGGCAAATGCATATAATAATTTTGCACCATGCATAATAATAGCATTTTGCTCCTGGCTAATACCCGGCATAAATCCTGGCACATCCTCTAAAACTAAAATCGGAATGTTAAAAGAATCGCAGAAACGCACAAAGCGCGCACCTTTCTTAGAAGCGTTAATGTCTAGACAGCCTGCCATTACTTTAGGTTGGTTGGCTACTATCCCGATTACCTGATTGTTTAATCGGGCAAAGCCAATCACCATATTCTGAGCATGATTTTCTGCAATCTCAAAGAAAGAGTTTTTATCAACAATCAGATTGATGACATCCACCACATCATATGGCTTGTTAGGGTCGTCAGGTAATAACAGTGATAGTTTTTCGTTTTTACCCGGAGCAATATCTTCGTTAAGCTTTACCGGAGGGTGTTCAATATTATTGGACGGAAGATAACTCAGTAGTTTTTTAACACCCATCAGCGTATGTTCTTCGTCACTAAAAATCATATCGGCTACACCACTTTGAGTTGCGTGTACTTCGGCTCCTCCTAATTCTTCAAAAGTAGTGTCCTCATTTAATACTTCCTTTACAACCTCAGGTCCTGTAACAAACATGTATGAGGTATCTTTGGTCATAAACCTAAAGTCGGTAAGGGCAGGCGAGTATACAGCTCCACCTGCAGCAGGGCCCAAGATGACAGAGATTTGTGGTATAACACCTGAACTTTTTACGTTTTGCATAAAAATTCCTGCATAACCAGCAAGGCTGGCCACCCCTTCCTGTATTCGCGCTCCACCGGAATCGATAAGACCTATAATTGGATGTCCCATTTTAAGAGACATTTCTTGTACTTTCTGTATTTTACGAGCATGCACCGTTCCCAATGAACCTCCCATGAAATTAAAGTCCTGAGCGTATACAAATACCTGACGTCCGTTTATGGTTCCGTAACCAACAATAACGCCATCGCCATATTTTTTTTCGTCCTCATTACCTGCAGGTTTAACATAGGCATCGATCTCGCGGAAGCTGTCGCTATCCATTAAGAACTCGATTCTTTCGCGTGCTGTTAATTTACCTTTTGCATGTTGCCTGGCGAAATATGTTTCGTCATATTGATTCTGAAGTTTTTCGTTTCGTTCATGAAACCTCTTAAACGGAATTCTATTGTCCTTCATGTGTTTAATCTTTGTTGATACTTTTTTGTGATTAGGGTGGTTTTGCTATAAGGGAGGCTTTTGTAATGATTGATTAATAGATAATTATATATCGTTTTTACTCTCCTTAATAGTGGTTTGGTTTAAAGTTTTTATTGCTTTGTACATCTTGGCCATAATGGAGTTTAGTCCGGTTTATGGTTTTTTAAACATTCCTTGAGTAACATGCAATGTGTCTTAATTGTTTCCTCAAGCAGCAATTTTTCACGAAACAAAAAAAGTAAAAAATAAACGTATTGCAACGCAAAAATATGTTTTACAGCATAAATAAACTTTTTGAACGTAAAGTTCGAACTGCATATGTTGCTTGTGTCGTGTAGTTTTGTTGAGATTAGGATAAGAAAAAGCAATAGAAATGTTGACGGGGTATGTTTAAAAAAAATTGGATTGTTTAAAAAATAGCGAATTAGTACAGCAAGGTACATGTTTGATTATTGTTAAAAGATCTGCTTTGTTTATAGAATGGTTAATAGGAATCTGTGGTCTTTTGTGTAAGAGGTTAATAACTACCATGAATACACCTTTTTATACCATATTCATTGTTGTGGTATAGGTAAATTTGTATCATAAATTTAAGCGTAGAAAATATGGACATTATTATAATTTGTTTAGCGGCTTTTGCAACCGCTATTTTAACTTTCTTTTCTGGATTTGGTTTAGGTACCATTCTGGCACCGGTTTTTGCTATTTTCTTTCCTATTGATATTGCCATTGCTTTAACCGGAGTAGTGCATTTTTCAAACAACCTTTTTAAAATAGTTCTGGTGGGTAAAAATACCGACAGGTCAGTTTTGCTACGTTTCGGTATTCCGGCCATTTTAGCCTCTTTTGCAGGAGCATGGCTGCTGATGAAGATTACGGTTTTGCCGTCCATAGCAGAGTACCAGTTGTGGGGTAAGGAATTTGAGATTACACCTGTAAAGTTGATTATAGCCGTGTTGCTTATTGTATTTTCGACATTAGAAGTTATACCCAAATTTCAGGACCTGCACTTTGGGAAGAGCAAGATGATAATGGGTGGCGTATTGAGTGGTTTTTTTGGTGGACTGGCAGGTATTCAGGGCGCTGTTCGTAGTGCATTTTTAATTAAGAGCGGACTATCAAAGGAAGCATATATTGCTACCGGAGTAGTTATTGCAAGCCTGGTGGATTTTACGCGTTTATCGGTTTATGCCTCGCGGTTTGCCTCAGCGCATTTGCACGAAAACCTAGCGCTTCTTATTGGAGCCACTTTATCCGCTATTACAGGTGCGTATATAGGACGAAGGTTGTTAACAAAGATTACCCTGCGTTTTATTCAGTTATTGGTGGCGGTAATGTTGATGTTAATTTCAATAGCGTTGGGTACCGGGTTGATTTAATATCTAAATAAGAAACGGGGTCTTATAAAAGAACGTGGTAAGTAGTTATACAATCCATCATTTAGGATCGCAATTTTCTTGTAAAATACTCTTTCAGTAAAGTATTTTTTGCAGTGCAGGCCAGAGCAATAGTCCGGGCCGGTGAGAGCGGGAGGACTTCAAGGGCGCACTTGAGGCGGTTGTGTGTTGGCAGGAATTGAAGTTTGATGCGGGAAGAAGGATTCTATTGGTCTAGCTTTTTTTTCTCACTTTTTTGGCGATGAAAAAAAGTGAGTAGGGTTTGGGACAAAGTCCCAATGGAATGTTAATCATTAATTCTTATAGGATTTAAAAGGTAATAGTAGAGACCCGTTCCCTATTTGCATGATGTAAATAAAGAACGGGTCTTTAAAAAGAGTAGCGCGCTAAATCTCAATTAGCTAATTGCAAACCTTTAATCTTGTCTTCAAAGGCTGATAATGCTGCTTTGGAACCTTCGCCCATGGCAATTACAATTTGCTTGTAAGGAACAATTGAAACATCTCCGGCAGCATAAACCCCTGCGGCCTCGGTTCTGCAATGCGCATCTATTTCAATTTCGCCTATGCGGTTGGTCTTCACAACATCTTTAAAAACATCGCTGTTGGCTTTTAAACCAATTTGTACAAACACGCCATCTGTTTCTAAGGTATGGCTTTCGTCAGTTGCCCTGTCTTTATATTGCATACTGGTTACTTTGCTGCCATCACCATTTATGCTTAAGGTTTGTGCGTTGGTAATAACAGAAACATTACCCAGTTCTTTTATTTTATTTTGTAATACCTGGTCACCTTTTAAGGTATCCATAAATTCAAGTACGGTAACTTCTTTGGCAATGGCCGATAAATCTATAGCTGCTTCCAGGCCTGAATTTCCTCCGCCTACAACCACTACTTTTTTATTTTTATAAAAAGGACCATCGCAATGGGTACAGAAAGCAACCCCTGAACCAATGTATTGCTCTTCTCCTTCTACACCAAGTTTTCGCCAGCTGGCACCAGTGGCAATAATTAGGGCCGGCGTAATAAATGTTTCACCTAACGAAGTTTTGAGTTGCTTGTGTCCATTTTCCAGTTCAACACTCTCCACCCATCTGTTTTCCAATATATCGATGGAATAATCATTCAGGTGCTTAAGCAGGTTGGCCGATAATTCGGATCCTGTGGTTTTAGGTACGGAAATCATATTTTCAATAGATACCGTTTCAGTAACCTGTCCTCCAACCTTTTCGGCAACGATGGCTACTGAAAATCCTTTACGGGCAGAGTAAACAGCTGCAGAAACACCGGCTGGTCCGCCACCAACAACTACTACATCGTATTCTTTTTGTTCAGCTTCAGTGGGAGTGAATTTTGTACCTGATAAACTCTCAATCTTGCTTAAAAGCTCTGCTAACGACGACCTTCCCACATGAAGCTGCTCGCCATTGGCATACACTGTTGGTACTGCCTGAATATTTAAAGCATCTACTTCTTGTTGATTAATGGCACCGTCAATTATTTCGTGTGTAATATTGGGGTTTAAAAACGATATAATGTTTAAAGCCTGAACCACATCGGGACAGTTGGTACAGGTAAGTGAAATATAACTCTTGAGTTCTACTTTCGCTTTAATATTTTTAATTCGCTTAGTTAAAGTTTCGTCGGGTAAATTTTTACCAATATCATCTAAATTAAGAACAGCCAGTAAAAGAGTGGTAAACTCATGTCCTGTAGGAACAGCCTTAAACTTTACATTAGTAGGTTCACCTGCCTTTTCAATGGTAAACGACAAAGCCTGCCCTGGTTTAATCTGAACGTTCACCTTATCTGAGCATGCAGCTACATCCTGCAATAAGTTAATCAATTCGATTTTTGAAGGGTGATTGTCATTCGCTTCAATAACAAAAGTATATTCGTTTTTAAGAGCGCTAAAAACTTGTGTAACCTGATCTTTTATAGCTTGTTCTAACATGATATTTACATTTTAAAGGGAGGAACTTGGGGGACTTCCTCCCTGTGATATGATGATTGCTTGTTCTGTGATTGTTTAGATTTTACCTACCAAATCAATATTTGGCTTTAAGGTTTCGTTTCCTTCTTTCCATTTGGCCGGACAAACCTCTGATGGGTTGTTGGCTACAAACTGAAGAGCTTTCAATTTTCTTAATAATTCTTCAGCATTTCTTCCCACGTTACCGGCAACAACTTCGTACGATACAATTTCGCCTTCAGGGTTTACGATAAAAGTTCCTCTTTCGGCCAAACCAACTTCTTCAATCATTACGTCAAAACCTCTCGAAAGCACACCTGTTGGATCTGCTAACATTGGGTACTTAATTTTTTTGATGGTATCTGAAGTGTCGTGCCATGCTTTATGTACAAAGTGTGTATCTGTTGAAACGGAGAAAATTTCTGTTCCGGTAGCTTTAAACTCTTCGTATTTATCAGCCAGGTCTTCTAACTCAGTAGGACACACAAAAGTGAAGTCGGCAGGGTAGAAGAAAAAGACAGACCATTTACCTAAAACGTCTTCTTTTTTTACTGTTTTAAAATCATCATTTACATATGCTTGTACTTCAAAATCAACAATATTTTTTCCAATTTGTGACATAACTTTATCGTTTAAATGTTTATTAATTATTTCTGTTTTTAATTCTGATACAAACATATTTCAGTTTGATGTATAAATCAAATCGATTGTTTTTATATGCATATAGATGATCTTTATATTAAAGGTTAAGGTGTTGGTTTTTAGGTTGTAGTGTTTGGGTAGGGGAGAAGGGGCAGAGGTAAAAAAATAGAGACCCGTTCCCTATTTGCATGATGTAAATAAGGAACGGGTCTTTAAAAAAAAAAGAACTGCCATAGCTGACAGTTCTTCGTATCTTTATTAAAACCGATAGATTAAAAATAATATTATTGCGCGCTTGTTTCAGCTGTTGTGGTAGATGATTTGCGCGCTGAAAGCGTCTTGTTATATTGCTCGTTCAGTGCATTAATTTGACTGATAACATAAGCGTAGGCTTCTTCACCATTAATGGTTGAATAGGCGGAAATATACTTTAGTATTTCGCTGTATTTATTGATGATTGCCTCTCTAACGTCAATTACTTTCATTTCAGGAGTCTTGGCAGATTCCTGGATTCTGGCAACAAAACGTTCATCAAACAAGTTGTTTTCGGTTTCCAACAGGCTAAACCAATCGTTTAGCTTGAGTAATTCTACGGCAGCAGTCTGTTTCTGCTCACTTTTCCATTTACTGATAATATCGGTAATAAAACTTGTTTGGGTTTGATAATTTAAACGGGTAAGACCTGCACCATAGTTCTCGAGTGACTCGTTTAATGTTTCAGCTGCGTTTCTTAGGTTGTCATCATAATGATAGGTGTATCCTTTAATTACTGTTGAAATGCCGGTAAATGCATTGTCGCGCCTTGCGTCGATTTCAGTTAATTCTTTGGTGATGGCACTTCCCTGGTCCTGCTTAAAAATAGAAGTTAAGGTTTCTTGTAATTGGTTTAGTGCATTGTATTGATCATTGATTAACAGTGCTTCGGGATTGTTTTGACCTAAGATGCTAAGCAAATTTTCATTGTACTGTACAAATTCACCGTTTCTAAGGTTTTTAAGATAAATTGTTTTGAACATGTAATTTTAGTTTATGTTAGGTTTTAATAAAGATATATGAATGTATAAAGATTTAGTTTAATGACAAAAAAATAATCTATGGAATATAAGTTTTCTTTATGGTATTATTTGTTGGTGCGTGCGGGTGAGCTCCCAGAGTCTGGAAACCTCCCTGTACGACTGCGACAAGCTTTCCAGAGCGTGGGAACCTTCCTGCACCACTGCAACAAACTTCCCAGAGTGTGGGAACCTCCCTGCACTAGTGCGACAACGTTTCCAGAGTGTGGAAACCTTCCTGCACTACTGCAACTATGTTTCCAGAAAAAAGGATAACAGATCCAATGTTAACACAAATATTCCCCTAAGCAGGAATAAGTACACCGAAAGCATGATATGAATAAACTTATTACCAATTGGGTTTGACAGTTAAATAGATTTGCTAATTTTGGTAGTCATAAAAAATAATTAGGTAGTAGAATAGGTGTTCTATTATGCTATCATGTAATCAATACGTCTGGCATAAGGAAAGTAAAAGCATTATCTGTGCTGATTAGGAAGTTATCGGCAAGGTTAAAAAGACAACGAAATGATTAATGATATAAGTATATATATTACAGTATCCATAACACTCCTTAGTGTTGCTTATCCAATCTTATTGCAAGTAATAGCTCGACTTGACGAAAAATATTCTTCTGAAATAATTGTTAGCCTGTTTGACCAAGAAGTTGAGGGCAGACTTTTTCGATGGTTGTTAATTACAACATTGGTTTTTATTGTAGTTTGGACTTTTAAATTCAAACCATTTATTCAGATTGACGGCTTAAATTTTTTAATAAATAACTCAGCAAATATTCTTGTCGGATTATCTTCAATTTTATTGGTAATATCGTTCTTCTTCTATACACGGAAAATACTTATTTATTACACTCCAACAAAGTTTGCTCAATATTTGAAAAGTAAGCATTTTGAATCGAAAAATGATTTCAAATATTTCGATGCTCTTTCAGATATACTTCTATTATCAATAAGGCAGCAACAAAGGAATCTATCATTAACTGTTTCAGACTTTTTTTACGATGCATACAGAAATGAGAGGGAAAAGTTCGCTAATAAACCAGTAGAATATCCAGACAACTTCTATGAAACTGTACATAAATCAATTGAGGAATTAGCAATTCTTAAAGAGAAAAGAAATTACTCTTTAGAGTACAGAACTGCGGGAGGAATATGGCTATTGGGAGAAATGCAAGGGCATGAACTATCAAAGAAGACTTATACTTGGCTTTGGAGAAATATCTTGCTATCTATCCAATACCAACAAGATGATATGATTGTTAATCATTGGCAAACAGCCTATCAATTTTATACATGCAGTCTACCCTATATTCACGAAAACTATGACTATTCAACGAGTAATTTTCAAGATATTAATCAAGAAGCTGTTAACAAACGAATTTCAGAAAGAGAAAAATTTATTGAATTTCATTATGCCTTAGGTGGATTACTTACATACAAAAAAAGGTATAGTTGCATAAATAGAATTTTTAATCATACCAATAGCGAACCTCCACGATTTGAACTTTTACCAGATTCAATGCATGAAATTTTTGATTTTTACTTCAAAGTTCGTGATCCTTATGATAGAGAATATACTTGGATTTCGCATATGTACGCCTTCCCAGAGCAAACTGGACTTCGTGCCGATTCTATAGTTAAAAAGTGGATTTGTTCTTACATGGCAATTCTGTTTTTAAGACAGTATACAATTGTCCCATACTTAATTACGATGAAGCCGCTTGATTACCCGTCAGTTCCAAAGACTCAAGGAGAAATAAAGGAGTGGATAGATGGACTTGAATTTTTTAAAAAGTTAGTTTCTGGGCATCTTGACAACAAAAATCTGTTGAATGAACTTAATCTTGATTTTATAACAAAAGAATGGTGTGAAGTAAATGAAAAGGTTTACCCTTTAGATTTTCTTGATATAATGAAATCAAACCTTAAAGAATCATACAATAACAATGCTTTGAACCTGCAAATTTCAGATGAAAAAATAACACAATTTAAAAATTCAACCAAAGATATAATTGAAGAAGTTTTTGAAGAAATTTCACCTATAAATAATTCTGTAGGAATAGTGGGTGAATCAGATAAATGGTATGTTAATGGGCAAAGAATGTTACAAAACAAAGATGCTTTTTCAGAAAGACCAGAAGCACATTATTTGGCATATGATTCATTTTTGGCATCAGTTTTATCTAAGAGTATAATAGAAGGTATTTCTTCTACATTCTTTTTAAAAAGAAGTAAAACATATTTATTTAAACCTTTGGATTTATTTACTGCAATAGATATATTCGGTTTAACAGGGCAACATGTCATTGTGAACTTCGGAATCAATATTGAACATTACATTGAAAGACATAAAGTATCTAACCTAAACTTGTCAAAATATAATGACACACCTATAATCTCATATAAAGGAAATCAGTTAGTAAATAATGCCTTTTTCATTTTGCAAAGATCTGATTTGCCAATAATTTTATCGAAACCCATATCTGCTGAGGTTATTGCAAAATATTCGTTAAAGAAAATAAGCGATAAAATTGACTTGCATGCATCTGTAATTGACTTAAATAATACTTCAGACGAGATATTTAATGAAAATAAAGTTGGAAAAGAAGAAGATGAAATAAGAAAATCTGTTCTTTTAAGCATAATGATTTCAGTTGAGATTTTATGGAAAAAGCACATTGATGTAATTCAATTAAATGAATTCTCTGTGTATAGACAAAAAGGATTGGCAAATAAAATTAGTGATATTGAATCGATATGGAGAAAAGAATCCAGCTAGCACGGATTTGTAATCAGTGCTTAATTGCCACCATACCATAAAAAACAATGAAACATACCTTACTACAAATTCTACTGGTATTAGTCTCCATTAACCAAATATCAGCTCAACAAGACAAAAAAGTTTAACTATCAATTCAATGCAGGTACTACCTTATCGGTGCCTTATAAAAGCAGTGTTGATATAGCTTTGTATGATGTACAAGGATCAGGCGAGTATAAATTGGGTGCAGGTTATTTTGCCGAAGCCTTAATAAAGTATAATTTCAACGATAGGTATTCTATTTTTTCAGGTATAAACTATAATGTTAGCACCATTAAGCTTCACAGTGCAGTTAGTGTCACTGAATTTTCAGGAAAATTGCATAAAACTTACATGAGCCTACCCCTTATGTTTAAGGTTAAGGCTTTTGAAAGTGTGCCTTTGGGAATATCCTTAGGGACTTATGTTGGTTTTTTACTTAGTGCTAAGGAAAAAGGAGATATTTACATGGATAGGTTTATTGGCGGAGGAGGGACACTATTTTCTTTTCCAGAACCTATGCATTTGGAGTATGATGATGACATTAAAGAAAATTTTACTTCCCATGATTTTGGCATATCTCTACAATTAGATTACGAATTTAAGCTTAACGATAAATTAAAAGCAGTGGCGTTGTCGCGTTTTAATTATGGTTTAAAGGATGTGGCATCCTATGATGAGTCAGTATTAGCAAACACCCGGAAATGGAGAAATTACAGTATAATGTTGGGAGTTGGAGTTAAGATATAATAAAATGAATCATTACTTTTAGCCACTGTATAATATTAAAACTAGACCTTATGAATTGTCCGAGATGTAATTCGTCCCTTAGCAAAGAAGTAATTAATGATATGAATGCAAGTATTGAAATAGATGCGTGTAATTCGTGTGGAGGTAAATGGTTTGATAAGGGAGAATTAACAGAGATTGAAAAGTTGGTAGAACCAACGTTTATTGAGATTAGAAAAATTCCAAAACGAAAAGAACAATATGCAGCATTAAGCTGTCCTTCCTGCAGTAATATGCAGTTACTTGAAAAAGTGGAACATCCAAGAGACCATAAAGTAATCATTGATTATTGCCCTTCATGCAAAGGCATTTGGCTTGATAAAGGAGAGCTGGAGGCTATTAAAGAAGAAAATTGGTTTAGTATTTTAGGTAAAGCGTTTAAGTGGCTTATTGGGTACGAACCAGAGTCTATTTAAAAAAATCTGTTATTTGCAATTCTTATCACAGGATATCTCGCCTTCCGTCGGACTGGAATCCCGTGTCTATTGAAGAAAAAAGATATAAAAATAGAGACCCGTTCCCTATTTGCATGAAGCTCATAAGGAACTGGTCTTTACAAAATAGTATTGTTTGTGAGTTAATTATTTCTCCAATAAAATTCTCTTTCTGGGATATATTTTTTCTAGCGTTGGCCAGTCAAGAAACAGAAGGCCAATGTAGTGATGAATTTCAAATAGTTTAAATAATTCAGCGAAGGGGCTGTGTCTTTATGTTTGCAAAACATATTACTTCGTTAGAATTAATAACTATTTGGAAGAGCGGGGAGGCATTCTTCTTGACTTGATTTTTTGGTTCTTTTGCATCAAGGCAAAAGATCATCCGTCTGATCATAAAGACCGTTAAGGGTCAACGATAAAGCATGTATGATTATTGTTTTATTAAGGCAAGTAAGGGTTAGGTTTAGGTTAAAACCAAATTGTATTTGTTGATCAGAACCACGGAATGAATTCCGTGTCTATTGATGGAAAAGGATAAAACATAGAAGACCCGTTCCCTATTTGCATGAAGCTCATAAGGAACGGGTCTTTAATGTCTTAATGAAAACCTTTAATTACTCTTGTTCTTCTGATGCTACAGCTGGTTTCATGGCTTTGGCCTTTTCAATTTTCTCTTCCAAATCTTTCACGCCTTTTTCAGCCTTTTTAATTTTCTCTGCACGCTCCTCGTATTCTTCTTTTGAGATAGTTTCTTTTTCTTTTTCTTTTTCAAGTTGATCTTTCGACGCTTTTATTTTTTTGTTGGCTTCTATTATCTTTTCATTGCCTTTTTCCATGGATTCGTTGAGTTCTTTCTTTTTTTCTTCTTTTTTTAATTGGGCCATCCGTGCCCTTTCCTGACCAAATTCTTTGCCTTTTAGTTCGCCTTTGTTTTTACCATAGGCATGGCCTTTCCCTTTTTGAGCTTTTTCCTCTACCTCTTTGGCCTCGTCATCGAGTTCTTTTGCTTTTTCTTCTTTAATTTTTTCCTGCTTCTCTTTTTCTTTTTTATGTGCGGCTTTTGCTTTACCCTTTTCTTTTTGTATATGTTTCTCAGCTTTTTCTTTCCCTTGCTGAGCATATGAAACGCCTGATGCTAAAACGCACAGGCATAAAGCCAATGTAATTTTTTTAAGTATGTTCATCATGGTGTAGGTATTATTGGATGTCTTTAAGTAGGTTATCTAGTTTTTTTGCTGACTCTTCAATTTCTGATTTACTGGCTTCGAGCTGGGTAATTACAGAATCAATCGTGCTAACTTCTTCTGTAGTTTTTACTTCTGTGTTTTCAACAGGAGTATTTTCACTTTGTTCTGTTTTTTCTTTTTTCCCACCACAGCCAACAGCAATTAATGCCAATAGTAATAAGGATGTTGCAATTTTTTTCATAGAATAATAATTTATAAACACAGATAACCGGGCATATGAGAACAACCTGATATAACTGGTTTAGTGTTAATGTAATTTCAGATTAAGGATAAAATGAATTGTTTTTAAATATAAACAATTTCAGCAGAAATAAAATCCCAGGCATATTTGAAATGGATATGTTTTGTTTGTTATAAGGAGTATTTATTAAAAAGTTGGCATTGGTTACAGCCAAAACGCTTTAATAATTTTATTAACTTGACAACAGGCGTGTATAATGGTTAGTTAAATTTTTCAAGGTTTATAAGAAGCAGTTCGATGCACTATACTAAAAAGCAAATATGGATATTGGGCATAGTGGCTGTTACCTCATTTTTGGGAACTTTTTTGATATCGTCGGTAAGTATAGCTTTGCCGGCCATTGAAAAGAGTTTTGGGCTTGATGCGGTGGAGTTGAGTTGGGTGGTGACAGCGTTTTTGCTTTCTACAGCCATGTTTTTACTTCCTGTGGGCCGTTGGGGAGATGTTAAAGGTATTCGTCTGTTGTTCAAGGTAGGTGTGGTTATTTTTACCCTTTCATCTTTGGCATCAGGTTTATCCGCTACAGGCTTTTGGCTTATATTCTTCAGATATATTCAGGGCATAGGAACTGCACTTACCACTACTACAGGACCGGCTATTTTAGTATCATCATTTTTGCCACAGTATAGGGGGCGGGTAATCGGAATTGCAGTATCAGCGGTTTATTTGGGATTGGCGCTGGGGCCTTTTGTCGGAGGCTGGTTAACTGAGTCTTTAGGCTGGAGGTCTATCTTTTATGTGGTTTCGGTACTAGGTGTGTTTACTTCAATTATTGCATTTTTATTTTTTGGGGAGGATAAAGTTTATGAGGGTAAGTCTCAAAAGACCGACTTAAAAGGAACTTTTTTTTATATGCTTGGTCTGGTAGCGCTGGTTTATGGTTCATCATTTATTCCTTCTATATCAGGATGGCTGATGCAAGGAGGTGGGATATTAGCACTGCTTATTTTCTGGTTGCTTGAGAGTAGGTCTGAAATGCCGGTGATTGAAACCAGATTGTATACCCGAAATCGACTGTTTGCCTATTCAAATTTAGCGGCGTTAATTAATTACAGTGCTACTTTTGCGATTATTTTTTTACTCAGTCTTTATCTGCAAAAAATACAAAGTCTTACACCCCGTGAAGCCGGCATGGTTTTAATTGCCCAACCCGTTATGATGGCTTTGTTTTCTCCATTGGCAGGACGCCTTTCTGATCAAATTCAATCAAGATACCTGGCTACTTTAGGTATGGTGATGTGTACCATCGGATTGGTTGCTTTTGCTTTTCTGTCACCATCAACTCCTGTTTGGGTTATTGTAATGGTTTTGATTTGGGAGGGATTGGGATTTGCATTTTTCTCATCTCCCAATATGAATACCATTATGAGTTCCATAGGAAAATCTCAGTATGGCTTTGCATCAGGATCTGCGGCAACCATGCGGGTGATAGGTCAAATTTTTAGTATGACTATTGCTACA
This sequence comes from Labilibacter sediminis, assembly GCF_005877885.1. Taxonomy (GTDB): domain Bacteria; phylum Bacteroidota; class Bacteroidia; order Bacteroidales; family Marinilabiliaceae; genus Saccharicrinis; species Saccharicrinis sediminis. The sequence goes on along the minus strand of NZ_VCHY01000005.1, from coordinate 166,278 downwards.
CTGTTTTTTGCAGTTATGTTTGGAGATATGGCTATTGAGAGGGTGTCAGTTTCCTTATTTATGAATGCTCTTCAATGGGGATTTATTAGTTTTTCGATCATCAGCATTGCTGGAATTTATTTTTCCATGAGCAGGGGAGATATGAAGCGAACAGGAGAACAGGTTTAAAATAACTGATATTTTAAAAAAAATGAGTATTAGGCAATGCTGTAATTCAACTACAGGAATAGCGTCTTTGGTTGGATGAATAGAAAGTGCTTGAGTCTGCCAATAGAAACCGATAAGTTCCAATATCTTTTATCTGAATATCGTTTCAGGGAATGAGGATTTAATATGCCTCATTTATAATGAGTTGAGTTAATTAGTTTTCTGCTATTTACATTTGCAAGAGCATTGCTTAAATTTAGAAGTATTTTAATGCTTTTGTTATGGTACAAAGACGCGATTTTCTTAAATATCTTGCTTTATTAACAGGGGGTATGATGCTTCCGGTTACAGATTTAACTGCAGCCCCAAAAGATAAATGGGGTAAGATACTTCCATTGCGAAAATTAGGTAAAACGGGAGTTAATGTTACAATGCTCGGACTAGGTGGTTATCACGTTGGCTGGACTGGTGAAAAAGATGCTCAGGAAGTGATAGAGACTGCAATGGAAGGGGGTATTCGTTTTTACGATACAGCAGAATCTTACGCAAAAGGGGAAAGTGAAAATCGCTATGGTAAATACCTGGTACCTAAGTATAGGGATGAGGTTTTTATCATGACCAAAACAACAGCACGCAATGGTGAGTTGGCAATGACTCATCTGGAGGCATCTCTTAAAAGGTTAAGATGCGATTACATCGATTTATGGCAGGTCCATGCACTGCAAACTCCGCAAGATGTGGATAATCGTATTCAAAATCAGATATTGGAGGTATTTGAAAAAGCCAAAGCACAGGGGAAAGTCAAATATATTGGTTTTACCGGCCATCAGAATCCTTTTGCGCATAAGCAAATGTTTGATAAAACTTCGGGCAATGATATTTTCGAAACGGTTCAAATGCCCATTAATGTAATAGACTCACATTTTCATAGTTTTATAAAAAATGTGCTGCCCTTAGCTCTCGAACAAAATTATGGTGTTCTTGCCATGAAAACTCTTTCAGATGGTCGGTTTTTTAAAGAAAAGAAAGTGCGGGATAAATTAAAGTGGACTTCAGATGATCCTTTGATTCCAAATTATATCTCCATAGAAGAAGCGTTGAATTTTGTGTGGTCTTTACCTGTTAGTGTTTTAATAACAGGGGCTGAAAATAAAGAATATTTACAGGAGAAAATTGAGCTGGCTAAACGTTTTGTTAAGTTCTCAGAAGAGGAGCGATTAGAATTGATGACACGTGTGCATAAACTTGCAGGCAATGAGGTGGAGTATTATAAGAAAGTTTAGGTTTATGGAGTTTTGACAGTTCATGTGTTCCATTTGGAAAATTCAGTTTGAGCAAGTTGCCCGGGAGAAGGTATCGATTAATAAAGTAATTGTGTAAAAATTCAGGCAGATAGATATCATTGTTTTGTATACGGAATATTCTCAATCTTGCATGTAATACCAATTCTATTTTAAAGTGAGCCTTAAATTGTTTTGAATATTTTTAGCTTAGACAAGGCGAATTATTGCGATAAATGAGTGCAGTATCAAGCTTGCTTGAATAATGCCGAAAGCAGCAATAATCATAAAATAAAAATTGAGTCATAGCCATAGCTACGGTGATATTTTTCAACGAAGTATAAGTAAAAAAGAACGAAAGAATAAGGCTCATTTTAATGTAGTATTGGTATAAATCTTAAACTCATGTAATGAACGAACTTATAACCTTTGCACTGCTTTCATTTACTTCTTTTTTTACTTTAATAAATCCATTGGGATCTATGCCTGTGTTTTTAACCATGACGGCCGATCTGGATCAATCCCATCGAGTTAAAACAGCAAAGAAAGCTACCCTTGTTTCTTTTTTTGTGATTGTAGCCTTTGCCTTTTCCGGGCAGTTGCTCTTTAAGTTTTTTGGTATCTCAGTCAATAGTTTAAGAATAGTGGGAGGGGCTATTTTCTTTATCATGGGAATGGATATGTTACAGGCAAGGTTAGGTAAAGTAAAAATAAAGGATTCCGAAATCAAAACGTATGTAAACGATATTTCCATAACACCATTAGCTATACCTATGATCTGTGGTCCCGGTGCCATAACCAACGCCATCGTTTTAATGGAAGATGCCACTACCATAGGCCTAAAAGCAGTACTTATTTTAATGCTGCTAATGGTAATGATACTCACTTATCTGATTTATTACAGCTCATCGCGTATCATTAAGTTTTTAGGCGAAACCGGAAATAATGTAATGATGAGGTTGATGGGGTTAATTGTGATGGTGATTGCGGTGGAGTTCTTCTTTAGTGGTTTAAAACCTATTGTGTTGGATATGTTAGGGAAGTGATTTTAAAACTCTGATATGATATAGATTATCAACGCATAAACTGTGTTTATGTATAACAAGCTTGATGTCACCTGCTTTCTGTTGTAACTTATATGTAATAACCTTCTATCTAACGATGGTTTGTTAGATAGAAGGTTAATAAGGTAGTTTAACGCATAATAATTAGGGAAATGGATAGGTTAATATGCATGAAGTGGATTTTCATTTTTCTTCTGCTTGCAACATCCTGCGAGTTATTTGAGAATGAAGAAGAATGTAAAAAAACCGAAACCACTGAAATTAATTTTGGGTTGTTGGTTGGCGGTCAGGTAAAAGTAATTTCAAATAACACAGGTAATGATGTAACAGCTATGTTTGAAGATGTAGCTTTAACAGTTTTCTTTAATAAAATTTATTGTGATGGCACAAATAAGGGACCTTTTGAGGAATATTTTGTGTTGGATAAATATGGTGTAATGTTCCGGAATGGTATTGGTAACTGGGAGTTTAGAATGGATAACCATGACGACTATATGCGTTTGTCCTTTTTTTTAGATGGAAATGCAGTGGGCAAGTACAACCTTCCTTACAGCATGCTAAAACCATATGATAAGCGTAAAGCTTATTTTGAATTTGATATATTGTGCGAATATACGGAGTCAAATGTGGATAATGATGTGTATGGGGTACAGGTGACTTTAAGGTAGTAAACTACCGGCAAGGTATTTATTGAGTATTAAAATATTTGTTAAGAGATTATATATTATGAGCATACAGGAGTTTTCGCTGCGCTTGCTCTGTGCCATGGCAGCGGGTTTTTTAATAGGCATTGAAAGACAGTGGCATCATAAATCGGCCGGTCTTCGAACCAACACTCTTGTGGTCATTGGTTCAGCTTTATATGTATTATTATCTGTTAATTTAACCCAAAACGATGGTGATGTTACCCGAATCATAGGTCAGGTTGTTACCGGTATTGGGTTTCTGGGAGCAGGCATCATATTTAAAGAAGGAATTAATGTTAGGGGCTTGACAACAGCAGCTACAGTTTGGTGTAGTTCGGCAGTTGGTTGTATGGCTGGTGCGGGATATTATCTGGAAACTTTAATCGCTACCCTGTTCATTTTGCTTATCAATTCACTCCTCATGCCTTTAGATGGATGGCTGTATAAACGCAAAAAGTAAATTGGTTATGCTCGCTATTGTTTATTCCGATTTAATTCAGGGAATACACCATTTAGCAGTATTATATTTCTATTGGGCATCTCTTAATTTTATATGTTTTTTGTTCACCGTTATTTTGAGGGTATAATTTATAACCCTTAAAAAATGAAGAAATGAGACATGTAATTTATTTTTCGGTATTGATTTTTATCTTGGGTGTATTGATGCCTGCGCAAGCTCAAAATACGCTGAAGCAAGAACTACAGGAATTGCCTAACAAATGTGAGCTGGTAGAGAGCTCTTCAAGCAACTATGCGGTTACAACAACCCATTACGACTATCAGATGATGGGGCCATTTATGCAAAAGAAGCAAATCTCAGGTGAGTTTACACGCGGACTGGAAGATCATAAGGTGAGGTGGAATAATGTGAGAATTGCAGTTAGCTATAACCTTGAAGCTTGTTTTGAACAGGGTGAGTTACAAACTGCCATGGAAGGATTTACTTATGTACCTTCTGGTGAAATGATGAATCCGGAAGCCTTTGCATCTTTGCCCCAGAACATGAATACTTATTTGTACAAAAATTTGGTATGGGATATGATGGCTTTTGATACTTTCTCCTGGGCATTCACTGATTCATTATCTTTAAATAAGGAGTATAGGGCTAAAGAAGCGAGTTATGAGATTGAGCTGGCAGGTGAAGGGACGTTTGAGAATAAAGATATTCGTTTAACATGGATTGGAGTCACTCAAAAGAACCAGAAAACCTGCGCTATTATTAAGTATTCAATACTTAACAATCCATTAAGTATAAATGGTGCGCAACTGAAGTTAAAGGGAAGGAGTCACTATTGGGGGAATGTATATGTTTGTTTAGAAACCAAACAGTTAGAATATGCCGAATTATATGAAGATGTGATTATGGATATGAAAGTTGCCGGAATGGAAAACAATCAATTATTAAATACGGTAAGAACAATTTATGTTGAAAGAATAAGGACAACTAATCAGGAAGTCAAAATTCCTGAATCTGATTTTAATAACGGAATATCACATTTGAGGATCGGATCGGGAACACTGGGATTTTAAAATAATTTGGCAATGGATAATGGAGTTATTCTTTTTGATCTAGTGGCAATTTAATTCAGGCATTAATTAATAAAGTTATATTTTTAGGATATGAGCATGGCTAAATTAAATATTATCAAATACATAAAAGCGACCAATAAGCATATTAAAATTTTAGCTGCGACTCTTATTCTTGGAGGGATGTTTGTTTTAATGAGGGGGGATGAATTGATAGAGGATAAGTCTTTGTTTTTACTCTCCCTGATATTTATACAAATGGAGTTTTTCTTTTGGTTGGGGCAGGCAATATTTAAGTTTTATCAAGGTAAAACACCCAAGGAAATTACAAGAAATATAGTAGTAAGATATATCTTATATTACCTAATATGTTTAGCCTTTGCCGCCATCAGTTATATCGCATTATTAGGTCTTTTGTATATAAAAAATGGAGTTCTTTTATCTAAGCTTATCCCTAACTTCTTTAAGTTTGAGTTTGAAGGCTGGTTTATTGGTACAAACATAGGATTAACATTTGGTGCTTTTCTATTTTTTCTGTTGCAATGACAAGAGGCACTTAAGCGCGAACATCGTTTAAAAGAAGAAAAGCTTGATTTTAAATATGAAACTTTAAATAAACAGGTTGATCCGCATTTTTTATTCAACAGCCTAAATACTTTGTCATCATTTATAGCATCAAGGCCGGATGTTGCAGAAGCTTATGTGGTTAAAATGGCTGCAGTGTACAGATATATTATAGATAATGTAAATAAAAACAAGGTTTCGCTCGTTCAGGAAATTCAGTTTATTCAAGATTATTTTTATTTGCATAAACTGAGGGATGAGGAAAAAATACAACTAAAGATAAATGTATCCAATAAAGAGGATTACAAGATTATTCCCGTATCGCTTCAAATATTAATTGAAAATGCCTTAAAGCATAATATGGCATCAGCAACAAATCCTTTATTGATTGATGTTTATTTAGATGATAGCAAAGTAGTGGTTAAGAATAACCTGCAAAGAATATCAACACTGGATGTGTCTTTAAAGAAGGGATTGAAGAACCTAAAAGAAAGGGTATTTTTAACTACCGGTAAAAATATTGAGGTGAAGGAAGATGATAGTTATTATACCGTCAAAGTCCCCTTAATTGCATAAAACAAAGTAATTACATGAATATTTTAATTGTAGAAGATGAAAAACCTGCTGCAGAAAGACTGTGTCGGTTATTGCACAAATTAGATCCGGATATTTATATCATGAATATTACGCAATCTATTGAAGAAACAGTAAATTGGTTGGTGAGTCAGCGTTTACCAGAGCTAATTTTTATGGATATTCAGTTAGATGACGGACTGTGTTTTGAAATATTCGATATCATTGAGCTTGATGTCCCTGTAATATTTACTACAGCCTATAATGAATATGCTTTAAAGGCATTTAAAGTAAATAGTATTGATTATCTATTAAAACCAATTTCTGAATCAGATTTATCACAGGCACTGAATAAGCATAAAAAATTATCAAAGAATGAGGTGTATATCGATAATAGAATTAAAAAAGCAATTCAGGATTTAAATAAATCGTATCGAAATCGCTTTTTAGTAAAAGTCGGACCTAACTATAAATCGATACCTGTAACTGAAGTAAGTCATTTTTTTATCCGTGATAAAGGAACCTATATGCATATAAATTCTAATCATGAATTTGCTTTAGACTATTCTTTGGACCAGATCATGGTGATGATAGATCCCAACCGGTTTTATCGGATAAATCGTTCTTGTATAATAAATATTGATGCCATTACTCAACTCAAATCTTATTCATCAAGTCGCTTGCAAATAAGTATGGAAAGCCTGAAGGATAATGAACTTTTGGTGGTAAGTAGAGATCGGGTATCGGACTTTAAGAAATGGATGGACAGGTAGGAAAGTTAATTTGATCCGTAGTGTAAAAAAAAAGCCTGCAGTATTCAATCTTAAAAAAGATGATTACTGCAGGCTTTGTATCTTTAATTTTATTGCTAGTCTTCCAACTTATCTTTTATAAATAGTTTAGCGCGCTCAATGGCTCCGTCTAATCCGTTTATGTTTTTACCGCCGGCAGTGGCAAAAAATGGCTGACCGCCTCCGCCTCCCTGTATTTCTTTGGCGCAGTCTCTAATCACTTCAACGGCATTAACTTTACCTGATTTAGCTAATTCATCCGAGGCAATAACTGTTAATTGAGGTTTGCCATTTACATTAGCTCCTAAAACAGCAACAAATTCGTTCATCTCTTTTTTCAATTGAAAGGCCAAGTCTTTCAGTTTATCTCCAAGAGCAGGTTTAACCGTGGCCACAATCATTTGAACCCCGTTTACCTCAACAGCACTATCTAATAAATCGCGTTTTTCGATGTTCATGAAGTTTTGCTTCATGTTGTCAAGCTCTTTACCCAGCTGACTGTTGTCTTTAATTAAAGACTCAATGTTCTTTTCCAGGTTTCCTGAAGATTTAAACATGTCCTGAAGCCCTTGTAATAGCTTAAACTGACCTAAAATAAGTTCTTCTGCTTTTTCTCCGGTAACCGCTTCAATTCTTCTAACGCCGGCAGAAATAGAGGACTCGCTTATGATTTTAAAGAAACCAATTTCGCCTGTATGTTTTACATGCGTACCACCACAAAGCTCTATCGAATCACCAAATTTAATGGCTCTTACCAAATCTCCGTATTTTTCGCCAAACAACATCATAGCACCCATATCGTGAGCTTTAGAAACAGGAATCTCTCTCATTTCTTCCAAAGGATGGTTGGTTCTGATTTTGTTATTCACGTATTTTTCAACCTGTTCTATTTCTTCACGTGTTAGCTTTTGGAAATGAGCAAAGTCAAAACGCAGATAGTCAGGATGAACCAAAGATCCTTTTTGCTCAACATGCGTTCCTAAAACATCTCTTAATGCCTGGTGCATCAGGTGAGTTGCTGTATGGTTGTTAGCTATAGCCTGACGTTTTTTACCCGCTACATAAGCTTTAAACTCTCCTTTAAGATCTTTAGGAAGTTTTTTAGCGATATGAACAATCAGGTTATTTTCCTTTTTTGTATCGATAATTTCAATCTTTTCCGAACCATTGTCAATGTATCCGGTATCTCCAACCTGACCTCCGCTTTCTGCATAAAAAGGAGTAATATTAAATACCAATTGGTATAATGATTTCTTTTTAAGGGTTACTTTACGGTATTTTGTGATGGTAATATCACTCTCCAAATAATCGTAGCCAATAAATTCTTCCACATCATCCTGTAAAAGTGTTACCCAGTCTTCTGTTTCAATAGCTGTGGCGCTTCGGGCTCTGTCTTTTTGAGCCTGCATTTCTTTTTCAAACTCCTTACGGTTAACCACAAGGTTGTTTTCTTTCAGAATAAGCTCAGTTAAATCAAGCGGGAATCCGTACGTATCGTATAGTTCAAAGGCTACTTTACCATCAACTACCTGGTAGTTTCCTTCTTTGGTTTGCGCAATAATTTTATCCAGCATAGAAATACCGGTAGCCAGCGTTCTAAGGAACGATTCCTCTTCTTCTTTTATTACTTTGGTAATGAGCTCTTGCTGATCCTTTAATTCAGGATATGCATCGCCCATAGAATTAATTAAAGCCGGAATTAACTTGTGCATAAATGACTCTCTTTGATTTAAGAAAGTATATCCGTAACGCACAGCTCTTCTTAATATTCTTCGAATGACATAACCTGCTTTGTTGTTCGATGGTAACTGACCGTCAGTAATTGAAAATGCGATGGTTCTAATATGGTCGGCAATTACACGCATGGCAATGTCAGCCTCTTCTTTTACACCATATTTAGCATTGGTAATGGATGAAATTTCATCGATAATTGGTGAAAAAACATCTGTATCGTAATTCGATTTTGATTTTTGAATGACACGACACAAGCGTTCAAAACCCATTCCTGTATCTACATGTTTTTGCGGTAGGGGTTCAAGGTCGCCATTGGCTTTTCGGTTGTACTGAATAAAAACCAGGTTCCATACCTCAATCACTTCGGGGTGATCTGCGTTTACCAATTCCGCACCACGAACTTTTGCTATCTCTTCATCTGACCTTAAGTCTACATGGATTTCAGAACAAGGTCCGCAAGGTCCCATATCACCCATCTCCCAGAAGTTATCTTTTCTGTTTCCATTGATAATTTTTTCTTCAGGAAGATGATTTTTCCATATGTTAAAGGCTTCCATGTCTTTATCCAGCTGCATTTCTTTGTCGCCTTCAAATACCGAAGCATAAAGTCTGCTTTTGTCAATTTTTAAAACCTCGGTTAAATACTCCCAGGCCCAGTTAATTGCTTCTTCTTTAAAATAATCGCCAAACGACCAGTTTCCAAGCATTTCGAACATGGTGTGGTGGTATGTATCGTGCCCTACCTCTTCTAAATCGTTGTGTTTTCCAGATACACGCAAACATTTTTGAGCGTTCGCCACTCTAACTGAAGAAGGTTTGCGGTTGCCAAGAAAAATATCTTTGAACTGGTTCATCCCCGCGTTTGTAAACATTAGGGTTGGATCATTTTTTACCACCATTGGTGCCGAAGACACTATCTGGTGCTTTTTTGATTCAAAAAAATCCCAAAAACTTTTTCTTACTTCAGAAGCATTCATATTTATTAAAAATTATTGTTTTAATTTCGTGATATATACACTAATTTTAGAAGTTGCAAAGGTAGATTATTTCGCTAATTTTGCAGCGTTTATCATTAAAAAACCTTTACGAATTGTAAACAATTTTACTGCATGGCAAAAGTTAAATTCAGATATAATCCCGAAACCCTAAGTTATGATAAAATAGAAACCGGTTTTAAGTACTATGGATTAAGGATTCTACTGTATTTCTTTTTTGGTGGTGTTTTAGGCTTTTTATATTTCTTTGCATACTACACCTTTATACCCAGTCCTAAGGAAAAAAGACTGGAAAGAGAGCTTGCACGGTTGACAACCCAGGTGGAAATCATGGATAAAAACATGGATCAGTTGATTTCTGTTTTAGATGATATTCAACTGAGGGATGAAAATATTTATCGTGTAATATTTAAGGCTGATTCTATCCCAAATTCTATTCGTAAAGCAGGTTTTGGAGGAGTAAACAGGTATGCACCCCTGGAAGATTTGGAAAATGCAGAACTCGTTATAAACACGTCGAAAAAGCTCGATGTTATTATGAAGCAGGCTTATGTGCAATCCAAATCGTTTGATGAAATTATAGAGCTGGCCAAAAGAAAAGAAGAGCTGATCATGGCTACGCCTGCAGTTATGCCCATATCAAATAAAGATTTAAAACGGACCGCTTCAGGGTGGGGATATCGTATTCATCCTATATATAAAACACGTAAATTCCATTCAGGAATGGATTTTACAGCTCCAACAGGTACTGAAATATATTCTACAGGGAATGGTAAAGTATCAAAAATTACACGCCAAAAAACAGGTTATGGCAATAGGATTGAAATTGACCATGGCTTTGGTTATAAAACACTGTATGCTCATCTCGACAAGTTTAATGTTAGATTAGGCGAAAAGGTAAAAAGGGGTGATGTGATTGGTTTTGTTGGAAACACAGGAACTTCTACAGCTCCACATCTTCATTATGAAGTGCATGTGAAAAATAAAAAAGTAAATCCATCTCATTATTATTTTAATGATCTTACTGCAGAGGAATACGAAGAAATGATTCGAATTTCTACCAACTCCAATCAAACATTTGATTAAGTAATAAGCCTTTGTTTTAGAATTGAGGATATAGGTGTTATAACAAAACGATGTTTCTTTAGAACAGCTAATAGCTGATTTTTTGTGTCACCTATACTATAGTTACTGGTAATCGTCAGGTAACTAATTTATTCTGAGTATATATATTAATTGAAGACTTTAATTAGATTGATTCTAAAATAGCCTAATTAAGTAATTAAATGCATGTTTTGTATCAATTGTTACAAATTGTTAAAATATGCATATTTAAATTAGTTGTTAATTTAATTAGGTTATCTGAAACACTATGATAAAGAACTTCATTCCTCCACTCCCGTGGAGATTTCCGGTCTTAATATTGTTAGCAATTTTCGTTGGGCTTTTTGCTTTTATTTTTAAAGTATCTAATGCTCCATCTTATTTATCAGATGACCCAAAAACATGCGTTAATTGTCATATTATGGCTCCTCAATATGCCACCTGGCAACATAGTTCTCATCGCGAATGGGCCAACTGTAATGACTGTCATGTTCCGCATAATAATGTTTTAAATAAATATTTTTTTAAAGCTAAAGATGGTTTAAGACATGCGACCGTATTTACTATGAGAGCTGAACCGCAGGTGATATTTATAAAGGAAGAGGGAGCGGAAGTTGTACATCAAAACTGTATTCGTTGTCATGAGCAGCAAATAACAGATCCTAAACTAGATGCGACAGTAGCTAATTTTACAGCTCATACGCAGGATAGAAAGTGTTGGGAGTGTCACCGAGAAGTACCTCATGGAAGAGTCAACAGTTTATCCAGTACTCCTAATGCAAGAGTACCGTTACCTGAAAGTCCAGTACCGGATTGGTTAAAAAAATATACAGAAAAATAAACCCAAAAGTATACTCTTATGAAGATGTTAGAAAAAAGGCCGTGGTTAGCATGGTTATTATTTTTTGCAACAGTAGTTGTTGTTTTCTTAATAGGAATGTTGGCTTCTTCAATCGTTGAAAGGCGAGCAGAAGCCTCATTCGTTAATGTACCTAAAAATCAAATTTCAGACTTTGAGTCGCGAAATGAAGTTTGGGGTGAGACTTATCCGCGTGAATTTCAGTCTTATTATGAAACAGAAGATACCACATTTGCAAGTAAGTATAATGGTAGTGCCATGATTGATATGTTGGATGTAGATCCAAGATTGGTGGTGTTGTGGGCAGGTTATGGTTTTGCAAAAGATTATAATCAAGGAAGAGGACATTATTATGCAGTTACTGATGTGGTTAATACTTTGAGAACAGGAGCACCTAAAAATGCAAATGATGGCCCTATGCCTTCAACTTGCTGGACTTGTAAAAGCCCGGATGTTCCAAGAGTAATGCATGAGGATGGTATAGCAGAGTTTTATAAAGGTAAGTGGGCCCGCTTGGGAAGCCAGATCATTAATCCTATTGGATGTGCAGATTGTCACGATCCTAAAACCATGAACTTGACCATTACTCGTCCGGCTTTAATAGAGGCCTTTGAGCGACAAGGAAAAGATATCACTAAAGCTTCTCATCAAGAAATGCGTTCTTTGGTTTGTGCTCAATGTCATGTTGAGTATTATTTCAATAAAAAAACAGTTGAGGGAGCTAACTATCTTACATTTCCATGGGATAAGGGGATGAGTGTTGAGGCCATGGAAGAGTACTACGATGAAATGGAGTTTTCTGATTGGACACATAAATTAAGTAAGGCTCCTATGCTCAAAGCTCAGCATCCCGGGTATGAAGTTTATCTAACCGGAATACATGCTGACAGAGGCGTGTCTTGTGCTGATTGTCATATGCCATACAAAAGTGAAGGTGGGCAAAAATTTACAGATCATAAAATACAGTCTCCTTTAAATAATGTGGCCAATTCATGTCAGGTATGTCACCGTCAGGAAACAGCTAACCTAATTGCCAATGTATATGATCGTCAGGATAAGATTATCGAGAATAGAGATAAGCTTGAGGAACTAATTGTAAGAGCGCATGTAGAAGCAAAAAAAGCCTGGGATTTAGGAGCGGTAGAATCACAAATGAAGGATATATTAATGGGTATCCGTCATGCACAATGGCGTTGGGATTATGCAGCAGCAAGTCATGGAGGATCTTTCCATTCTCCGGTTGAAACAAGCAGAGTGATTGGAACAGGATTAGATATAGCACAAGAAACCAGAATTAAGCTGGCACGATTGCTAGCCGAGTTAGGACATAATGAAGAAGTTCCGTACCCGGATATCACAACTAAAGCTAAAGCTCAAAAGTTTATTGGCCTTGATATGGATAAATTAGATAGTGATAAAGCTGAATTTAAGAAAGATGTTGTTCCTGAGTGGATTAAAGAGGCTCAGGCAAGAGAGAAATCATAGTTTTGTCTACATTATACATAAAAGCAACAGTTCGGTTTTACGAATACTGTTGCTTTTTTTAAACCCTTAAAATCTACAACATGTTAAAATCTAAGAAAAAAAAGTTATTTATTCTCGTAGGATTGTTGTTGCCATTTATGATCCAGGCGCAGTTTTCTTTATCCGGAGAATTTCGTCCTCGTACTGAACTCAATAGAGGGTATAAAAGTTTGGCAGTGAAAGATCAGGATGCCTCCATATTTACCACTCAGCGTACCCGGTTAAATGCCATGTTTAAAAATGAATATATATCTACAAAATTAGTGTTGCAGGATGTACGTTTATGGGGGAGTCAACCACAACTTGTAAAGAATGAAGCTAATTCAATCTCTGTGCATGAAGCCTGGGCAGATATTTTGCTAACGGATAATTTGAGTTTAAGAGCAGGGAGGCAAGAATTGGTATATGATGATCATCGTATTTTTGGTAGCGTAGGCTGGGCACAGCAAGCGCGCTCACACGATTTAGCTTTGTTAAAATACAGCGGAGACTGGGATATTCATTTGGGTTTTGCATTTCATCAGAATGATACAATAACTAATTCCTATTATAAAGGTCCGGATGCATATAAGGCCATGCAGTTTTTGTGGGCGCATAATGAGTTTGGAGCATCAAAACTAAGTTTGTTATTTTTAAATAATGGTATTCCAGATCCTAAAAATCCAGCTGACGGAGAAGAACAAAAGACAAGGTATAGTCAAACCATTGGAGGTAGATATACAACTGAACTTGATCCTATATCCATAGCTACAAATGTATATTTTCAAACAGGTAAAGATGGTGGAAATAATGACCTTTCAGCATATAATATTTTGTTAGAAGTTTCAGGTAATATATCCGACGCAACAGGAATTACAGGAGGTTTTGAGACTTTATCAGGAACAGCATATGATGAAGACAGTAAAAACAAATCATTTAGCCCATTTTATGGTACCAATCACAAGTTCAATGGTTTTATGGATTATTTTTACGTGGGAAATCATGCTAATAATGTGGGTTTAAATGATATTTATGTACGTCTTTCGCATAAAATGGATAAGTTAAATTTTGGCGCGCATGCTCACCTTTTTTCATCAGCGGCAAAAATTGCTGAAGGTGTGGATAATTACCTAGGTACAGAAATAGATTTATCCATGGGATGGGCTTTTAAACCAATGGTAAAATTTGATTTTGGTTTTTCAACAATGTTTGCTTCAGAATCAATGGAGGCTATTAAAGGTGGTGATCATCAGGCATTCCAAAAATGGGGTTATTTCATGATTACAGTTAAGCCTGACTTTATTAAGTAAGATTTTTAAATAAACAGGTAAGATTTAAACCCTTTCATTTAATTTTGAAAGGGTTTTTCTATGGATAAACAATTTTGTGCAGGTAGAGTTAATAGATTATAATATACAAAGTTAGAGCATTAAAAAAACACGAATGAATCGAAGAAAGAAAAGGTGGGTAAAGAGGTTTAAAACATGGCATAAATGGCCGGCAATAACAGTGTGTGTGCTGGCATTTTTATTTGCTTTTTCAGGAGTGGTTATGAATCACCGTACTTTATTTTCCCCATTTGATGTAAATCGAAAGTATTTGCCCTCCAATTATGCTTATCAGAATTGGAATATGGACGCCGTTAAAGGAAGTTTGAATTTATCATCTGATTCAGTTTTACTCTACGGTAAAATAGGCGTATATCTTTCTAATTCTTCGCTTGATACTTTTTCTGATTTTAACCAAGGATTTGAGATTGGAGCGGATAATAAAGTCATATCTGCTGTGGTTAAAAAGGACAATTATTTGATGGCTGGTACTTTAATGGGTTTATATTTAAGGTTAAAAGCGAATAGTAATTGGGTAAAAATTAAACTTCCTGTAAAAAATCAACGGGTTACAGATTTAAGTATAAAAGAAGACACCTTACTTGTTCTAACACGTGACTACCTGCTTAAAACAAATGATCTGTCTGTGTTTGAAGTTATAAAGCTTCCTCAGCCTGATGGTTATCAGAAAAACACCTCTGCATTTAAGTTTTTATGGACATTGCATAGTGGTGAGATGTTTGGGTTAATTGGAAAGCTGTTTGTTGATCTGCTGGGTATAGTCGTGGTGTTTTTATCCTTATCAGGTTTAATTCATTTTTTCTTTCCGGGTTTTATTAGACGTTTCAAAGGCGACAAAACACAGCTTAAAAATGCTAAAAAGGTAAATCTGTCCTTGCATAATAAAATAGGTTATTTCTTCGTATTGTTTCTGCTTGTAAATACGATTGCCGGTATGTTTTTGCGTCCACCCTTATTAATTCCTATTGCTAAGTCAAAGGTTTCTATTATACCATACACCCACCTGGATAGTTCAAATCCCTGGCAGGATAAATTGCGAAAGGTTAGGTGGAATAGTCATACGAGTCAATATATTATTTCTACATCCGAGGGATTTTATAAGTGCGACGAGAGTATAAAAACTTTGCAAACAATAGATTCTCAGCCGCCAGTTAGTGTTATGGGGTGCAATGTTCTTGAGCAGGTTGATGACTACACATATTTAGTAGGATCTTTTTCCGGCTTGTTTAGTTGGAATATTAATTCTGGAAGTATTTTCGATATGTCCACAAGAAAACCATATCAACCAGCAGCAAATTTGGGAAAACCTATTTCTGCCAATATGGTTAGCGGTCTTGTTCGATCAGGTCACTCAATATGGTATAGTGATTATAATAAAGGAATGACCAATGTAATAACACAAAAGTCCTTTCCTGAAATGCCTGTGGCTATAATTGATCATTCTCCAATTTCTCTTTGGAATTTATCCCTTGAAATTCATACAGGTCGCATTTTTGAATCTATTTTAGACCCATTTTATATTTTATACATTCCCTTATCAGGGATTTGTGTTTTGCTTGTTTTAGTCAGTGGATTTTTTCTCTGGTACTGGATTTATAGGAAATAGAATATGAATGATAGAGGTGTTTTTTATCATTTTAAATGATTAATTCAGGTAGTATATTGTCGTTGAATAATAAGGTTGAACGATGGATATACACGATTTTAGAAATTGCATATTGTCAGGTATACCTGATGATTTACCAGCATTAAAAGAGTATGATAAAAACATTAATCATGCACCTGACAGAAAGGATATATTAAATGAAGCAGAAAAGAAGTTGGCTTTAAAAAATGCCTTGAGATACTTTCCTGCTCAACACCATCCGATTTTGGCTAAGGAGTTTTTAACAGAGCTTAAAAAGTACGGGCGGATTTATATGTATCGCTATAGGCCTGATTATAAAATAGAGGCGAGGCATATAAACGATTTTCCGCATCAAAGTAAGCAGGCTGCGGCCATCATGTTAATGATATGTAACAACCTTGATTATGCAGTTGCTCAACATCCACACGAACTAATAACATATGGGGGTAATGGAGCGGTGTTTCAGAACTGGGCTCAGTATCTTATTGCAATGCAATATTTAGCAACGATGACTGACCATCAAACCCTGGTATTATATTCCGGACATCCTATGGGCTTATTTCCTTCTCATCCTGATGCCCCAAGGGTTGTAGTAACTAATGGAATGGTTATTCCAAATTATTCAAAACCTGATGATTGGGAGCGTTTTAATGCACTGGGTGTATCGCAATATGGTCAAATGACGGCTGGTTCATTTATGTATATTGGTCCTCAGGGTATTGTACACGGAACCACCATAACTGTATTAAATGCTTTACGAAAGATAGCTCAACCAAAGGACAAAGAAGAACTTAAACTTTTTATTACAGCGGGGCTGGGAGGGATGTCCGGAGCACAACCAAAGGCTGCCAATATTGCAAAGTGCATTAGCATTACAGCGGAGGTTAATCCTAAAGCATTACAAACACGTTATGAGCAGGGATGGGTAGATGAAGTTATACATAAGCTGGAAGATCTGGAGTTGAGAGTTAAATCAGCTAAAGAGAAAGATGAGGTTGTTTCTATTGCATACTTAGGTAATATTGTAGATGTATGGGAATACTTTGCTACAAATCAAATTTCGGTGGATCTTGGATCTGACCAAACTTCATTACACAATCCATGGGCCGGGGGATATTATCCTGTTGGTTTATCTTTTGAAGAATCTAATCAGTTAATGAGTGAAGATCCGGATTTGTTTAAAGAAAAAGTACAGAAATCGCTAAGAAGACAGGTGGCTGCCATTAATGAGTTGACTAAGAGGGGGATGTATTTCTTTGATTATGGGAATGCTTTCTTATTGGAGTCTGGTAGAGCAGGTGCTGATATTTTTCAGGAAGATGGTAAATTTAAATATCAGTCGTATGTTCAGGATATTATGGGGCCAATGTGTTTTGACTTTGGTTTTGGCCCTTTTAGATGGGTTTGTTCCAGTAATGATCCGAAGGATTTAGAAGCGACTGATAAGATAGCAGCATCAGTATTGGAGAATTTAATGCTTCATTCGCCTAAAGAAATAAAGCAGCAAATGGCTGATAATATTCATTGGATAAAGGAAGCAGGCGAGAATAAACTGGTAGTAGGTTCGCAGGCGAGAATATTATACGCGGATGCAGAAGGTCGTATGAAAATTGCTGAAGCCTTTAATAACGCTATTGCAGATGGAACCATATCTGCACCCGTTGTATTAGGGCGAGATCATCACGATGTATCAGGAACCGATAGCCCATATCGCGAAACATCCAATATTTATGATGGATCAAGCTTTACAGCAGATATGGCCATTCAAAATGTAATTGGTGATAGTTTTAGAGGTGCCACATGGATATCAATCCATAATGGTGGAGGAGTAGGATGGGGTGAAGTGATTAATGGCGGATTTGGCATGTTGATAGATGGTTCAAAAGATGCAGACAGGCGACTTAAATCGATGCTGTTTTGGGATGTGAATAATGGAATTTCACGTAGAAGTTGGGCACGAAACGAAGGTGCTGTTTTTGCCATAAAAAGAGCCATGAAGGCCAATCCACAGTTAAAAGTAACCCTTCCTATTGTGGCAGATGATGATTTGTTGGATCAGATATTTAGTCAAAAATCAAATGATAAGGACGTGCAATAGTTTGAGAAAATTCTGAGAGGGAGATGTTTCTGCTAAAGCGGTAAGACTCCTTTCCATTAATAAAAATTAATATTGAGGGAACAGTAAAGATGCTGTTTTGTGCTGCAACTTTAGCTGCTCTCTCCGTATTACAGTGTATAAGTTTTATATTAGGAAAGTCATTTTGAATTAGCTCTTTAATTTTAGGCAGAAGAACATGGCATACATTACAGCTGTCATGCGAAAAATAAGCCAATACGAAATCATGATTGCTTATTAGTTGTTCAAATTGAAGAAGAGAGTCAGTTTCTGTCATTGCCTGATTTAATTCAATTAATATTGATTGGTGCTAAGCATCACTAAAGTACATCCGTGAATAACTTCAATCTCTTCTTTCTTTGCTAGGCTTTCAAGAATGGGGTTTTCAGTTCCGGGATTAAAAATAATCCTTCTGGGCTTTAGTTTTTTTATGATGTCAAAATAGCTAGGTTGGTTCTTGGCTCCCAGGTATAAGGTAATGGTATCAATATCTTCCTGTTTGGCAAGTTCTGTTTCAATCTTAACATCATCAACAAATCCTCTCTTGTTTCCTATGGCGATTACCGGGTGTTTTTTGACAACAAGTTTTTTAATGGCTTTATTGGCATATCTGTTTGGATTTTCACTAGCCCCTAAAACTAAAGTCTTTTTTAATGTCATATGAACGATGGTCTATTTTTGAATAAGAACAGTTGCATATGCTGCAATACCTTCCTGTTTTCCTACAAATCCTAATTTTTCTGTTGTAGTCGCTTTTATAGCAATGTCCTCAAGGTCTATACGCATTACCTTGGCCAAGGTTTTTTGCATAGTAGGTATAAGGTCTTTTAATTTTGGTTTTTCAAGGCAAATTGTTGAATCAATATTACCTATAGTAAAGCCCTTTTCTTGTATTAGATGAACTGTTTTTTCGAGTAATATCTTACTATCAATACCTTTAAGTTCAGAAGAGGTATCCGGGAAATGAAAACCTATATCTCTTAGATTAGCTGCTCCTAATAAAGCATCGCATATAGCATGTATCAGAACATCTCCGTCTGAATGACCAATGGATCCTTTAATATGTGGAATGTGAATGCCTCCAATCCAAAGTTCTTCTCCTTCACCCAGTTGGTGAACATCGTAACCGAAACCTACTCGTATTTTCATTGTTAACTAAATTAAGAAAATAAAAAATCCCAAACTGTACAGTTTGGGATTGCAAATATAAAAGTAATATTAGAATTCACGTTTATAGATGTCTCTTCTTTGACTTACCTGTCATTTCGTCAAAATTAAAGGCCAATGAAAAACGAATAGTGTTGGCAAGCGGGTTGTTTTGCGACATAGATATAATGTATGAAGCGTCAACGGTAAGCATATTAAATTTTAAACCAGCACCCGCAGTAGCAAACTTTCTGTTTCCAATGTTTTCGTGTTCGTGATGATAACCCGCTCTAATGGCAAACTGATCAGCATACCAATATTCACCCCCTACAGATATACGTACATCCTGCATAGAGAAATCACCAAACGACTTAAAGAAAGAAGCCGGTACAGAAAGGTTCTCATTGTCTTCTCCATCTTCGTTTTTAGCAACCATAATTCTGTTGAAATCTAATGAGAAGGCAACTTTGTTGTATCTGTCAATTTCGGTTGAATAACCGCCTCCTAAGCGAAGGTTGGCAGGAAGAAATTCTTTAGTTACTCCATCGTCGTATGAGATTTTAGAACCAATATTTGAAATGTTAAGCCCCGAAGAGACAATTCCCTTTCTACCGCCCCATTTAACGTTTTGTTGATAATAGAAGTTTAGATCAGCAGCAAAGGCACTTCCTGGAACACCCTGCGTGCCACTACCATTAGTTAGGTCAGAGCGAATGTATCTAAATACAACTGATCCTGCAATAACATCAGATAGTTTTCTGGAATATCCGGCATCAATAGCAAATTCATTGGGTTTACCTTGAGATAAAAGATTACCCCCTTCGTCTGTAAAGTTAATTGTACCCATCGAGAAGTACCTTAAAGAAGCACTAACTGTTTGTACCTTATCAATTCTTTTAAAATATGTAAGGTAATATAGGTTAATATCATTTACTAAATTGCGTAACCAGGGAGTAAAAGAAACAGACACTCCCATATCTTGATTTAAAAATGCATATTTGGAAGAGTTCCAATGTTGTGAGTTTAAATCAGGTGAGGTTGCAGCACCTACATCACCCATGGCTCCTCCTCTTGATTCCGGAGTAATAGATAAAAAAGGAGCGGCTGTTGGTGCAATCTCAGGATCAATCCCTTCTTGACTGAATACAATGGTTGTAGATAGTAATATAACAGAAAGAATTACTGCTGTTTTTAAGAAAGATTTTTGCATATATTGATTAGTTTATTTTAAACGACTACAAAGTAAACTCAAAAAATGAAATATTATTATTCAGTTACCATAATTTTTCCTGAAACTTTTCCTTTTCGCCCGGTTTGAGAGTTAATAATTAACTGATATACATAAATTCCGGGAACAAGCGGCTGGCCATTTGTGGTAGTAGCATGCCATTCTAATGGAGGAACTGTGTTATTCAGAGATACCACTGATGTATTATTTGAAGACACCAACTGTCCGGCAATTGTGTAAACCAGAATATTGATGTCCAAACTTGTGTTTGGTTCATCATGTTCAAATTGAAAATAAGATGGTATTCCTTGCTTTACAGGGTTTGGAGATATAATACATTCGCTAATCTCCATTGCACTCGTATTTGAAACAGTGAAACTTATAGTTTCTTCAGATGAATTGTTAGATGTGTCCCATGCTTTTAATGTTAAGGTATGTTTCCCTTTCTCCATTACGGGAAGTTGATAGTAAATGGTGCCACTTTGATAGCTATTTAAATCAGATTGAAAAAAACTGTTTAACACAATAGGTCTGGCTATATCTCCATTTAATACACAGGTGATATCATGACCAATGCCATTACCAGTGGTATTGATACCATTCTCATCATAAATATCAACTAATAATACGGGGGAAGGTGTTGTTTGATCACCAGAATTAAAGTTCTTATCGTTTAACCATAAATCAATATCAGGCCCTTCATCATCCTGAGAAATATTGTCACTTACGCCACCAATCACAATCTCGTTAAACGCTCCAAAAGCTTCATCTTCATCATTGTTAGCATAGGAGTAATAGCTAATCTTACCTGTATCATAGTTATAACGAATATCTTTTGGGATCAAAAATTCGGTATTAAATTTACCGTTTTCAACAGTAGAGCGTCCTTTAAAGATGATGTTGTTATATGTTTCGTATTGGAACGGGTTTGCACCTTCGTTGCCCAATGTAGTCACAAGCGTAGGTTTATCAAAAACAGTAACAAACACTTCACCTCCAAAATTTTTAATAGTATCGTTAAGAGTGTTGGCTATTATGCCATCAACAGTGGCTATACTTAAAGCTTTTAGGCTATCTATGGAAGAATCAATACTTTTTCTATTTACTTTCGTGGTATTTACTTTCATTTTAGGATAAGCTAATTGTAAGGCTGGATCTCCAAGTAACGTAAAGTTAAGTTTATTGATGCTGGTACCAGAGTTAATTTTAGTTCGTTGCATTATTTCACCAAATGTGAGGGGGGCGCCATTTTCATTAAGCTCAAAAACATGATCATAAAAACTATTGTTGATAATGAAATTTAAGCTTGAATAAACAATACGGGTTGTCGTAAATAAAGCAATGCCTCCGCCTAATGGGTTTAGAAATACCAATTCTCCGGCAGTAGTTTCTCCCTTGTCATCAAAGCGACTAAATTCACAGGTAGCTGTTACAAACAGAGGAAGTTTATTGATATTTTTCCACTGCATAATTTTTGTCTTTGTGATAACCTGCTCATGAGCAAGAGCATTAGGTCCTCCATGGCCAGTATAGTTAAATAGTAAGGTGCCTTCGTGTAAGGCGTTATAAATTTCATTTTCTACTTCGGGATAGAAATGACCTGAAGAGGTAGATGTTTTTTCGTATGCATCAAAATATACTTTGTTAATGTCGTATTCAGGATGGTTTTTATCTACTTTAATTGTTAACAGGTCCGCATCCCTCATATGGATATTGTTGTCTCCATCATCAGCAACAAAAGTTAGTTTGTTTTTCCAAGCGTCAAGACTTTGTTCATTTAAATATTTAAAAGTCTTATCAACTGCATTTTTAGCTTCTTCGAGTGTATTAACCGGAAAGCGACCAATTCCAATATCTAATTTGTCTGTCTTAATATTGGTACCTTCTGTATCATCTAAGAAACCAAAATAATCATCCGATACATAGGAATTGGTATTGTGTACAGAGTTTACCGATTGATATGTTAGAATATTATTTAATTTATCAGCAACTCCATCTCTGTTGTCATAGGACCCATCACCAAAAAGTAAAAGGTTTTTGGGTTTATTATCATTGTTTGTGCCAGCTCTGTCGTAAAACATCTTTACAAAACTTCGAATGGCAGTTACATCAGGTTTTCCCGAGGAGAATTCATTGTATATTTCATTTGGTGTAACAATTAAATAACTAGTGTTGTTGTTTTGTTTATGTATTTCTCCCAATCGAATGGCTTGTTCCTTAAAGGTAGGGTGGCTCACAATAATAAAATTAACATTAGGGAGGCTATGTAAATTTTGGTTTTGGACATCACCAACCAGAGCAGGGCTGGGGAGTGTTGATGTTGGATCAAAAGCAACAAATTCTTTAAGCTCGTTGGCTTTATAAATAAATTCAGAGGAAGGTCCATTGTTAGAGTGCTTTACTAGTAGAGGAGTTAAAGGGTATGATACATCCCATAAAATAACATTGTTATTTGTTGAGCCTAGTTTATACTTTACAAATTGATCCTTGAATGAAACATCTGCATTTCTAAACTTAAGTTGATTGCCTGTAAAAATAAGTTCTCTTAATACATTTACAGAAATATAATCAAGGTAACCTAAAGATGAAGAGGATCCTGATGGATATGAGTATTTTAGCTTAAAATCAAGGTTGTTGGAATTATTAGTAAATGATGAGTTTATCAAGCCTTCTTTGGCTTGATAACCTATATGATCATCTATAGAAATACTTGATATAGATGTACTACCAATGAGAGAATCATTTAATTCCAAAGAGAAAGTTGTTCTGGAGCCAGAACGAGCAGCTAATTTAATATAAGCATTCCCGTTTGAGTCGCTTTTAATATGGGGAAAGGAGAAATTAAAGTTTCGTTCTAATCCGGTAGTTGAAGAAAATTTCTCACCAAACCATTCTCTACCGGATTTAATTAAATTAATATGGTTTACTTCATGAAAATCATAATCTTGGAAATAATCAGTTTCTAACGTATAGTTTTCACTTTGTAAATCAGATGCCTCTATTTCTCTTGAAGCATTATCTTTTTGAGTTATAAAATAATAGGAGTGATCGCTATAGTCATGTTTTTCATGCATAAAGCGATCTTGTGATTGATCATATTTCCAGGTAGTAGGACCTTCTGCATAGAAGAATACTGCATTGTTAACATGTAATACACCATTTTCAACCAAATCATCTTCCCTAAACTCACTATTTAATTTAGGAAGCATTTTACCACCATTGCCATAAATACCTACGTTTTGGGGATTAGAGATTCCCCAGTTTGCAAGAGTAGAATATGGAATCTTGTGAACACCTGTCTCTGAGACCCTCACCTTAATCCATTTTCCCTGGCTTAAAACAGAATTTTCTACATATTTAGTAATGTTGGAGCTGCTTTTTAAGGTACCTTTGGCTCTATTATTATATGTTACTTCTAATGTATATGAAACTAATTTTTGAAATGACAGCGCTCCTTGTGGTTTTTGTATCGGGGTAAATGAAATATCAACATAATATTGTTGACCAGATTGAGAAACTGAATAATTGAGAACAATAGAGTCGTTATTTATTTTATCAATAAAGGCTGTGTGTTCCTTTGGTTTGGGCCAGATAAATTTACAATTACTAAGAGTTATTTGAACAGATTTGGGATCTGCATCAGAAGGGAGTGTAATGGTTTTGTGATAAACAGGTAAAAAAGTTTCTTGGTTAATTTCACCCGCCTGATCAAACTGCAGAATAACCTGTTCTTTATCACCAATTGTAATTTTAACAGGATCTAACCAATTAATTGTATTGTGTTCTTGGAATTTATTCTGACCAAACAAAGTCATTCCTAAAACAAAAAACACTCCCAGTACACCAATCTTAAGATTATTCATTATATCGATTAAATTATTCTTTCGTAACTAGTTAATAAACGTAATTCAGGACTAACTTGTTTTCTTTTTTACGCGCAAAACTAAAAAAAAACATAAAAAGCATCTGATCTGAATAAGATTTTAGTTTTTATAACGTTTAAAACAACACAATATTATAAATGAAATAGTAATCGTCTTTTAAACTATTCTAAAATTAAAGAAGTTAAAAGCCTTTATGTAAGATTATTTTCTCTTGGAATTTAAAATGAAATGTAGATTTGAATTTATAATTTGTACTTTTATTGCAAAATGAAATATAAAATGTGAAAAAATAGGGAAGAATAATTTTTAGATTATAACCTTTTTCTATTTTTGCAGTATAAGGCTCAAGATGCTTTTTTATTGAGGAATAAATAAGCTTTAATTAAGAAAAAAAACTTAAAGATTATATTTTGCTATGAGGTTTAAAATTAGACTATTCCACGCTGTTCTTGCAATTGCAATGCTTGTAACAATCTCATGTAGTAGAGGTGGTTCTGGAAATGTTTCTTCTTCCACAGGTTGGGAGTATAACACTCCTGATAATGGAGGTTTTGAATATTATGCCGGATATGAACAAGAATTAGGTCCAGGACTTAAGTTTGTTGAAGGAGGTACATTTATAATGGGTAGAGTAGAGCAGGATGTACTTTACGACTGGAATAATGTTCCTAGAAGAGTTACTGTTCCATCTTTTTATATGGATGAAACAGAAGTTAAGAATGTTGATTATAGAGAATATTTATACTGGATAAACAGAGTATTTGTTGAGTATCCGGAAGTGTATAAAAAAGCATTGCCTGACACATTAGTATGGCGCAGACCTCTTGCCTATAATGAACCAATGGTAAATAATTATTTCCGTCATACAGCTTATAGTGAGTATCCTGTTGTAGGAGTAAATTGGTTACAGGCAAGTGATTTCTGTCAGTGGAGAACCGACAGAGTTAATGAATTAATTCTTGTTAAGATGGGCGTGCTTGAGATGGACGTTAATCAACAAGGAGAAAATAACTTTAATACGGAGGCTTACTTATTGGGGCAGTATGATGGTATTGCAGGTAAGAAACCTATTGCTGATTTAGATCCAAATAAAGATAGCAGAAGAGTTCGCTGGGAAGATGGGTACTTGTTACCACGTTACCGCCTTCCAACTGAAGCTGAGTGGGAATATGCAGCTTTAGGTTTAATTGGAAATTCTCAGGAAGAAAGAATGACAAACCGTAGAATTTACCCTTGGGATGGTCATATTACAAGAAATGCAGATCCTAAAGAACGTGGTAAAATGATGGCCAACTTTGTAAGAAGCAGAGGTGACTACATGGGTATGGCTGGTGATTTAAATGACGGCGGTGATATCACAGTTGATGTACACTCTTATTATCCGAATGATTACGGTTTATACTGTATGGCTGGTAATGTAAATGAGTGGGTTGCTGATGTATATCGACCTCTTTCGTTTGATGAAGTAGATGAGTTCAGCCCTTTCCGTGGAAATGAATTTAAAACTAAAGTTCTTGATGAGGAAGGATATGTAGTTGAAAAAGATAGTCTGGGTAAAATTCGTTACCGTTTAGAGACAGATAAAGATATCCTGGATAGAAAAAATTATAGAACTTCAGATAATAGAAACTATAAGGATGGAGATGCTCAAACAAATATCACAAAAGGTGCAGAGTGGTTAGATAATGAGCAGGATACAAAAGATATGTATGGAGCTCATACCGGAACTATGGGATCTTTAGTTTCAGATAGAACACGTGTATATAAAGGTGGATCTTGGAGAGATAGAGCTTACTGGTTAAGTCCTGGTTCGCGCAGATATCTTGATGAGCGTGAAGCACGAGATGATCTTGGATTCCGTTGTGCTATGACAAGAGTAGGAAGTCCGGTGGCAAATGGTAAATAATATTTATCCTCATATATTTTGTAAAGGCTAGCTCATTGAGTTAGCCTTTTTTTTATTTTTGTAATATGACAATGATAGCAAGTTTATACTCAGATTTTATTCAGTCCACAGGTATTAGTACCGACACCAGACAAATTAGTAAAGATTGTCTTTTTATAGCTTTAAAAGGGGCAAATTTCAATGGCAACTTATTTGCAAAGCAAGCTTTGGAGCAAGGGGCTTATAAAGTTGTAGTTGATGAAGAAGCTGTAGTAGAAAGTGATGATTATATTCTGGTTGATGATACTTTAATAGCCCTGCAACAGCTGGCGACCTATCATAGAAGACAACTAAATATACCAATTATAGGGATTACAGGGACCAATGGAAAAACCACCACAAAGGAGTTGGTAAATGCTGTTTTAAGTTCAAAATACAATGTGTTTGCTACACAAGGTAATTTTAACAATCATATTGGAGTGCCTTTAACTTTACTGTCAATGAATGATAAAACGGAGGTTGGAGTAGTTGAGATGGGTGCAAATCACCTTGGAGAGATAGCTGATTTATGTCTTATTGCTGAACCAAATTATGGTTTAATTACAAATGTGGGTAAAGCCCATCTGGAAGGTTTTGGATCATTTGAAGGAGTCATGCGGACTAAATCTGAATTATATAGATATGTTGAAAATAATTTAGGAACCATATTTATAAATAAGGATAATGTTTATCTGCAAAAAATGCTTGGAGAAGGCGCATCATTATATACATACGGAAAGGATGAAACCAATAATATTTCTATTGAACGTGTTGCTAATTCAGCAAATGTAAACTTCTCATGTAAGTATAATAATGAGGTTTTAAATATAGATTCTAATCTTATAGGAGGTTATAATTTAGAAAATTTATTGGCTGCAATTGCCATTGGATGCCATATGGGAGTGAACGGGAAGGATATTGAAAACGCAATTGCCAATTACCTACCTAATAATAACCGTTCTCAACTTGTGATCTCCCAAAAGAATAAAATTATTTTTGATGCGTATAATGCCAACCCTACCAGTATGATGGCAGCCTTGGAGAATTTTAAGGAAATGGCAGAAAAAGATAAGGTAGTTATTCTTGGAGAGATGAAAGAATTGGGAGAAGATAGCTTAAAGGAACATAAGGCAATTGTCGACTTCCTAAGAAATAATCCCATAAGAAGGTCCATATTAATTGGAGATAATTATAAAAACTTGGTCCAAGGAATAGATAATGCGGATTGGTATCCGGATGTAAATAAAGCCATAGAGTGTCTTCAGGAAAGTCCAATATCAAATTGTTTTATTTTGGTAAAAGGGTCGAGAAGTAACAGGTTAGAGAATCTTAAGGATATATTATAGGGATTTCGTTGTTTAAATGCTTTCATTTGTCTATTAAATTAAGAATTTCTTATTTGTTGCAAGAGAAACGTTTAGACCTGTATCATAACTGAACCAATTAAGCGAAGAATAGGTCACTGGTGTACTTGCAAATTCATTATATTAGATGAGTCTAACTTAAAATGTATCAATATGAAATTAAAATTTGTAGGTCTGTTTGTTGTAACATTGACCTTATTGGCATGCTCAAAAACGGTAGCAAAAAAAGTTTATAACGAAGGAGCCAGGCTTACGCCCAAACCATTATTGATGGTTGAAGGACAAGGCAGCTTTATGCTGAATAAAAACACGTCTTTCGTAAATTCAAATGATCAGTTAAAAGATGTGATTAGTCTGTTTGTAGCCAAAGTAAAATCTTCAACCGGGTTTAAATTAGCACAACAAAGTAAAGCGTTAGAGAATAATTTTATCCAAGTTTCTGTGGATGAGAATAAGTTTGATAACCAGGAGGCTTATACCTTGGATGTAACCACTCAGGGTGTTAAAGTTGTCGGTGCTTCAAAAGAAGGTGTATTTTATGGTTTACAGAGCCTTATGCAATTATTGCCGGCAGAAATAGAAAGTAAAAGTCTAATTACTGAAGTAGAATGGAGTATTCCTGTGGTTCAGATAAAAGATGAACCTCGATTTAAATATCGCGGCATGCACCTGGATGTTTGTCGACATTTTGTACCGGTAGAGGATATCAAAAAGCATCTTGACTTGATGGCCATGTATAAACTTAATAAGTTTCATTGGCATTTAACGGAAGATCAAGGGTGGAGAATTGAGATTAAAAAATACCCATTATTAACGGAAATCGGATCAAAGCGTAAGGAGGCCGATGGATATGAATATGGAGGTTTTTATACGCAGGAAGAAGTGAAGGGTATTGTTGCATATGCTAAAGCGCGTATGATTGATGTTATTCCTGAAATTGAATTACCAGGACATTCTTTAGCAGCACTAACGGCATATCCGGAGTTTTCTTGCACTGGAGGTCCGTTTAAAGTGAGAAATATCTGGGGCATTGAACCTGATGTTTACTGTGCAGGTAAAGAAGAAACATTTAAATTTTTGGAAGATGTAATTGCTGAAGTTGTACCTTTATTTCCATCTGAATATTTTCATATTGGAGGGGATGAATGCCCTAAAGTTCGTTGGGAGGTATGTAAAGATTGTCAGGCAAGAATAAAACAGGAAGGCTTAAAAGATGAGCATGAATTGCAGAGTTATGTCATCAAGCGCATCGAGAAAGTTCTTTTAGGCCATGGTAAAAAGATGATTGGTTGGGATGAAATTCTTGAAGGGGGTCTGGCAGAGTCAGCAACAGTGATGTCGTGGAGAGGAGAAAAAGGAGGAATTGAGGCTGCAAGTCATGGTCATGATGTGATTATGACACCAGGTAACTGGTGTTACCTCGACCATTATCAGGGGTCTAATGAGGTTGAGCCTGTAGCCATAGGAGGTTATACAACTCTTGAAGAATCATATAGTTATGATCCGGTACCTAAAAAAATAACGGCAGAACATCAAAAGCATATTTTAGGTACGCAGGGTAATGTCTGGACAGAATATATGTATACTCCAAAAATTGTGGAGTACTTCACTTATCCAAGAATAATTGCTTTGGCTGAAGTAAACTGGACACAACCTAAGCAAAAGGATTTTAAAGATTTTCTTAATCGTTTGGATAATCAACAGGTACGATTGGATATGTATGATGTGAATTACCATATTCCGCTGCCTGAAGGACCATGTAATTACATTGCATTTACCGATAGCGTTCAACTGAGTTTTTCAACGACCCGACCTGTAAAAATGGTTTATACGCTCGATGGTTCTTTACCAACAGCTGAATCTACGGTTTATAATGATCCAATTAGCATTAGTGAAAACACGGAACTAAACATTGCTTCGGTACTTGTTAGTGGTAAAATGAGCCCGGTACGAACAATACAGGTTGAAAAGCAGGATTATCTTCCGTCTGTTGAAGAGAGTACACAGCAAGGCGTTTTAAAACTAAAAGTAACAGATGGTAACTTTTTAAGTGCAGGTGAGCTGGAATCAGTAACAGCATGGAAAGAAGATCTGTTGAACATGAAAAAGAAAACGGCCCGTAAGCATAATGTAAAGTATACCAAGCAGGCCAAGGTTTTAACCGGATTTATTGAAATACCTGATAATGGAGTGTATGAGTTTTCTACGCTTATGGACCAATTATTTATAGGGGACCATTTAGTGGTAGACAATGAAGGTGAGGTAAAAAAGTTTGCACGTAATAATTCAACCATCGCTTTGGCTAAAGGAAAACATCCAATTAAAATAGTACATCTTGAAAATACTATTGGAGGATGGCCTTCGGCTTGGAACAATATTGAAGTAAGATATAGGGAATTCGGAACCCGGAAATTTAAGAAGGTTTCCCCGAAAATGTATAGCCACTAAAAGTGTAAACTATAATTAAACCCGCATTATGCATTTGAAAATCTATGACACATTGAAATCACTTCAAAACAAGACACATTGTTGCTTCACTTCAACTCACCAGATCGATGCTATGCTTCATTTCAGTAAAGCCTTGTTTTATAGCGTCTTCAATGTTCATGACGAAGTTCTAATACATAATGCAGGTTAAAATAACAATCCCCGCTAATTTTAGCGGGGATTGTCGTATAATCAATGGTATGATCTTCAAATTTCTAAATGAAACTGTATGAATAAAGTTGCCTTAGATTAATATTTAATCCAGTCGTTTAGTACTTTTTTGTTGTACCAGGGATCATCACTTCGTTTAAGTTCATTTGCCAACTCAGTAAGCAATTGTTGAACAACAGGACTGTTTTTATCAACAGCAAGGTTATTGAGCTGATATGGATCTTTATTGTCGTTAAAAAAACGAGTTTTCTTTAGGTTGTACTTTTTATCAATAATAAGCTCTAAAGTATACTCATGTGTTTTAATTCCTCGCGATAACGGAAAGTAATCTGTCACTAAACCATCGTTGTTCTTATTCCCATTTACATTTTTAATATACAATGCCGATGAAGGTCGTTGTGCATCCTTTTCATTCTTAAAAGCCTTACTATAATCTTTACCTTGTACTTCATTTGGTATTTTGTGTTCATATCCCATTAAACCAAGCAAAGTGGGCATTATATCAGGCGTTCCCAACAATATATTGTCAACACGTGCTTTTTTCATTTGAGGCCAGCGAATTAAAAAAGGTACATCAAATGCTTCTGTATAAATATTGTTTTTAGGATCGTTGGTATTTTGACTACACATTGTTTCACCATGATCAGAGGTGAAAACAACAATGGTATTTTCGTATTCACCGATCTTTTTTAAATGATCTACTATACGTCCAAATTCTCTATCAACACCGGTTACATTAGCAAAATAAAAAGGAGCCGAAGACGCTTTTTTCATTTCAGGATTTGCATTTTCACGATGTAATAATTCATTTAGTGGCACTTCCTTATAGTAGTTGTAATCCTCCTCTAAACAGTCATTTAATGAATTGTAAGGGTTGTGAGGCGGATTCATAGATAAAAATAAGG
Organism: Labilibacter sediminis; assembly: GCF_005877885.1. Lineage (GTDB taxonomy): Bacteria > Bacteroidota > Bacteroidia > Bacteroidales > Marinilabiliaceae > Saccharicrinis > Saccharicrinis sediminis. The sequence continues at coordinate 135,250 of NZ_VCHY01000005.1, read as the reverse complement.
CAAAAGGCTTATTTTGGTCTCTTTGTCCTTTTTCATTATTTAAATAAGAAATTACCTCATCGGTTTCATGTTTAGGCGACCATTCTTTAGGATCAAAGCGGTTGCCGTCATTGTCGTAATAATGCGGATCTTTGTGTACATCCCATGTTCCGTATGAGTACCAGTAATCAAAGCCGTGTCTTTTATCCTTTGGCGAGTAGGTATCCCAAGCAGGTCGTCGCGGATCAACATAATTTCCTGGATTGACCGGATCATTGGGCGTTGGAAAATCTAAATGCCATTTACCAAAGTAGGCCAGATTATAGCCTTCTGTTTTTAAAACATCACTAATACATATTGCATCATCGCGTAATGAACTTATCGGACGCTCAGCATTACAGTTTAAAGTTACCCCGGATGAACCAGGGTAAAGTCCGGTGAATAAACTACCCCGGTGAGGGCTACAAAGCGGGCAATTACTAACAGCATTGGTTAATACAAGAGCTTCTTGAGCAAACTTATCCAACTGAGGTGTTTTTACAGGATCCGCTTTAGTGCGTATGGCATCTTTAAATTCCGGATGGTTCCAAAAATTTAAGGCTTGTTTCCTAAACTGATCAGGAAAAACATATACCAGATTTGGTTTCTTCTTGTGTTTCTTAGCAGGTGATAAGCATGCAACAGAAACACACAAGAAACAAATGGCTATTGCTGAAAGAATTATTTTTTTCTGCATAATACGCACTAATTTTTATAAAGAACCTTTGTTTTCGTGCTGCGCTTCAATCTTTCTTAATCGAAGTAAAGCTTCCACATAATAGTAATCAGCATAGTTTAAAGGAACATCAATTTCGTTGTTGTGCGGTATGCTACCTACGCTATGCTTTAGTATAAAGTTATGATTCTTACCTTTTTTAGCCAGGTATGCATTCGATGATAAACTATTCATGATGGCTTTGGCTTCGGTAAGATAATCTTTGTCAGAATATCCGTTTAACTCAAAAAGAGCGGAAGCAGTAACAGCTGCTGCTGACGCATCACGAGGTTCATTCGGAATCTTTGGTGCGTCATAATCCCAATAAGGAATACGATCTTCCGGTATTGAAGGATGAGCTATAATGTAATCGGCAATTTTTTCGGCTTGTCTTAAATATTTAATGTCATTGGTATAGCGGTAGCAAATAGTATAACCATAAATACCCCATGCCTGACCGCGTGCCCATTCCGACTCATGTGCATAACCCTGAGCTGTGTGTTTATTGCGCACTTCACCTGTAATGCTGTCATAATCAATTACGTGATATGAACTCATATCATCGCGAAAATGATTTTTCATTGTTACATCAGCATGAGATTTGGCCACCTCGGCGTAACTGTTATCGCCTGTAATTTCAGTTAACTCAAATAGCATTTCCAAGTTCATCATATTATCAATAATAACCGGAAACTGCCAACCACGCTTTGACTGCCAACCTTTATCCACATCCCATGACTGAATACATCCAACATTAGGGTTGAATCGCGTCATTAAAGTATTTCCTGCTTCAATAAGCATTTGCTTGAATTGCTCATTTCCGGTTAGGCGATACCCGTTACCATACGAGCAGTTAAATACAAAGCCTAAATCATGATAGAAAGGCATTAAGCGATGCTCTTCAAATTTCTTTTGGAAATGCGTGGCTGCTTTTTTCCATTTGTCATCTTTCGAAAATTCATAAAGGTACCAGCAGGTGCCCGGAAAGAAACCTTCTGTCCAGTCAAAACCATCACGTGTCCAATGCATATGTCCATCTGCTGTAACAGTACGCGGAATTTTTTGTGCAACTTCTGCATCTTTTAATAATAAACTGGTTTGTTGACAGGCAAATTTTAAGTTACTATCAACAGATTGTTTATCTTGCTTTTTTGTATTGCAACTCGTTAGTAATACTATTGCAATAAATAACCCTAGGTTTTTAAAATATGAAATGTTCATTGTTCAATATTTTTAGCTTCTATTTCGTAATTCGGTATTAATATTTTTCCAAAAGGGATAATGCAAAAATAATGATCCTAAGGGCTTAAAAAACACTTGGTTAAGGGGTGTTTGAGGTCTATTATTGTACAAGGAGTATATTAACATTTGATTATCAGTGGAAAAGAATGGCAATTCAGTACGTTTAGTGTACAATTGTGTCATTAATATGAATAATATTAGAGCATTATTTTTTAGGGAGCCTTTTCTTTGTAATCGGCTTAGATTTGAGTTAGTAGAGCTCAGTGTTTTTGCTTAAATTACAGTTGTTTAATAAAGATATATAGAATGAAAAAGTGCTTGTTAAGCTTGTTGATTGTCGGATTTTGTGCTTTAATATCAGCGCAAAACATTGCGTTTGAATATTTGGGTTTAAAAGAAGGCTTATCGCAAGTTTCTGTTACCTCAATAATGCAGGATGAGGTTGGGCGTATCTGGATAGGAACAAGAGATGGTTTAAATGTATATGATGGCGATCAGATAAAAACCTTCAGACCAGTTCGCGGAGATAATAACTCTTTGTTAGGGCATAATATTAGGGTTTTGCAAGGTGACGGAAATTATATATGGGCAGCTACTTATAATGGCATTTCCCGTCTCGATACACGTACATTGGTCTTTGAACAGTTTCCTTTTAACGGGGTTCTTTCCTTGCTTCCGTATGAAGGAAAACTCTTACTTGGAACCAGCAGAGGTTTATTTGAACTTAATGCAGATACTAAATCATTTGTACTGCGTGGTGATATCTTTGATAAAAATTGTGCCATTAAATATTTAACTACAGATAATGCAGGGATGCTATGGATATGTAGTGATGAAGGTTTATTTAAATACAACAATACAAGTAAGGTTACTGCAGAAATATTAGGCAATAGAGCTAATACGGTTTTTACAGATTCTCAAAAACGAATTTGGGTAGGAACAGAAGGCGAAGGTGTTATATTACTGAATAGACAACACGATGTAATTAAGCATTTCAAACATGAGGATAATGATAAAACGATCGCCAATAATATTATTCGTGATATAAAGGAAGACTCGCAAGGTAACATCTGGGTCGGTACTTTTTTGGGATTAAGTATCGTTGACAGCAGATCTTTTGAGGTTCAAAGTTATATGCAGTCCGATGAAGCTCATAATGCCTTATCGCACAATAGTGTTTATTGTATTATGCGCGATAAGCAGGGGACCATGTGGATTGGAACCTATTTTGGAGGGATTAGTTATTATAATCCGGATTTTCACGTTTATAAAAGATATGCTGTAAGGCAAGATCATCCGCAGGGCGTAAATTATCATGTAATCGGTAAAATGTTGGAGGATAAATTCAATAATTTATGGATAGCTACCGAAGGTGGTGGTTTGGATTATTTAAACAGGACTACAAAAACATTTAAACATTATAAACATAGTGAAGGACAAAAAGGATTGTCGCATAACAATGTAAAATCCTTATACATGGCCAAAGATGGAAGGCTGTTGATAGGAACCTATCTTGGAGGTTTTAATGTTTTAGATATTACTACAGAGCGCTTTCTAAATTTTAAACATGATCCGCAGGATAGTACTTCACTTCCTTCTAATGTAATAAATTCAATTATAAAGTTTAAGGATGATTATTTGTTAGGAACGCACAATGGTATTGTTAAGTTTAACCTTCAGAAACTAAGTTTTGAACCTTTTATTTTGGACAAAGAAACCAAAGCACTGATTGGGGATGTTATATTTTGTTTGTTTGAAGATAGCTTTGGTAAGTTATGGATTGGTACAGAGCGAAATGGTTTATGTGTTTATGATACAGAAACAAATAAATTAAAGCGTTATATAAAAGATAATACAGGTAGCGGGATAAGCAGCAATACCATTAACTGTATTTTTGAAGATCATCAGTTTAGGTTGTGGATAGGCACCCTGGGAGGAGGGCTGAACCAATATATTCGCAAGCAGGATCAGTTTATTAATTATTCAAGGTTAACACACCAGTTACCCAGTGATTTTGTATACGGAATTCAGGAGTCACGTTACGGTAATTTATGGGTGGCAACCAGTAAAGGCCTGGTGCGTTTTGATGTGGAAAACAACCGTTTTTATAGTCATGAACAGGGCAATGGTTTCCCGCTTGAGGAGCTTAATGAAGGTTCTCTTTGCCTAACCAGTGATGGTGAAGTATTTGTTGGCGGTATTAACGGATTAATATCTTTTAAAGAGGAAGATATGTTGAAGAAATCCAGTGATTTCTCTCTGCTTTTTACTACACTGTATGTCAATAACAATGAAGTTCTGCCCAATGATGAAACTAAATTATTAACAAATGATCTGGTATATACCGATAAAATTGTATTAGAACCTGAGCAAGATGTATTTACTGTAAATTATTCTGCATGTAATTATATTTCAACCAATCAGAGCAGGTACGAGTTTAAACTGGAAAACTTTAATAAAAGTTGGGTAAAGGCAGGCAATCAAACTTCTGTTACTTATACAAACCTCGATCCCGGAACTTATAACCTGAAGGTGCGTGTACTTAATAGTGTGGATGATAATGTAGTGGATACCAGGAGTATGCAAATTATTGTAAATCCTCCTTTCTATAAAACATGGTATGCGTATATGCTTTATGTGGCAGCACTTATAGGGATAGTTGTGTTTTTAAACCAGATTTTTTTAAGCCGGGTGAGATTGGAAGACAGTTTAAAGGTTGAAAAACGAGAGAAGGAACAAATTAAAGATATGAACCAATCGAAGCTGCGTTTCTTTACAAATATATCTCATGAGTTTAGAACTCCTCTTACACTGATTACCGGAACTCTGGAGGCTATTTTAGAAGATACTAAAACATCGGCCCGTAACTACAAGAAATTGCTCACCATAAATAATAATGCTATACGATTAAACAACCTGATTACAGAATTACTTGATTTTAGAAAGATGGAGCAAGGTTTTCTAAAATTAAAAGTAACTGAGTATAAGCTTGCTGGTTTTCTGGATGAGATTTACCAGTCCTTTGTAGAGTATGCTCATCACCATCAGGTAGAATATGACTTTAAAACACCTCCCTCTGCTTTGGCTTTATGGTTTGATGGTCAGCAAATGGAAAAGGTATTTTATAATTTAATATCAAATGCTTTTAAAGTAGTTGAGGAGCATAAAGGAAAAGTAATTGTTGAGGTTATTGAGCAGGATGCTTATGTTGATATCGTTATTTCAGATAATGGTCCGGGAATGCCAAAGGAAGATGTGGAAAAGATTTTTGATCGTTTCTATCAGATAGATAAGGTTTCCGGTAAAACAACAGGGCAGGGAAGTGGTATTGGCTTATCCTTATGCAAAGGTATTATTAAAGAACATCATGGTCAGGTATTGGTAGATAGTGCAGAAGGTGAAGGTACTTCATTTACCGTACGATTAAAAAAAGGAAATAAGCATTTCAATGAGGATGAGTTAACCAAAGAGAAACCAACAGTTGTAAGTGATCATGTAACTTTGGTTGAACCAGATGTGCAATTGGAGGAAGAGGAGTTTATTGGTGCTGGTGAAGGCGCGCCAACCCTTTTATTGGTTGAAGATAATGCAGAGGCCAGGGCCATGATTAAAGATATTTTTTCATCGCAATATAAAATTTTGGAGGCAGAGGATGGCAGCGTAGGTTTACAGTTAGCACTGGATCAGCAGCCGGATTTAATTATATCGGATGTGATGATGCCCAATATGTCAGGAACGCAGATGTGTGCCAAGCTAAAACGAAATATACAAACCTGTCATATTCCAATTGTATTATTAACGGCACGCACGGCCATGGAATACAAAATTGAAGGTGTTGAAACAGGAGCTGATGATTATATTACGAAGCCTTTTAATATTAAACTGTTACGTGCCCGTGTAAAGAACTTGCTTCAGAATCGGATAATTGTTAAACAAAAGTTTAAACAAGATCCTCAGGCCGATATTAAAGAATTGGCGCATAATTCCATCGATCAAAAGTTATTGGAGCAGGCTCAGGCTATTGTAGAAGAGCATATTGATGATACAGAGTTTGATGTAAATGATTTTGCCAAGGCATTAAGTTTGGGACGAACCCGGTTGTATTCTAAAATAAAAGGGGTAACAGGTCAAACGCCAAACGATTTTATACTTTCAATCCGGCTAAAGAAATCGGCAGAAATGTTATTGTCTAACCCTGAAATGAATGTGTCAGAGATTGCTTATGCGGTTGGTTTTAGCACACCACGCTATTTTAGTCGTTGTTTTAGGGAGCGTTATGGTGTTACCCCATCCAAATATACGGAAGGAAATAGTGCTGATTCTTCAGTGTCGACAGAAACGGATGAAAAAGAAGCTAATAACGAAGATGCTTAAATCGTTGTACCCATAAGGTTTGTCCGGGATGTAAATTTCCGGGTGTATGATTGTGAACGTTTTTTGTACAATTGTTTACTCTCCTATAATGTTGAGTAAGTAATTTGCAGCATTAATCAGTTTCAATTTTTTTTATGAATAAATCAAATAAATACTTGCTGGCTTTGGGGCTTTTTGCCATGGCAGCGATAAGTAAAGGACAGACCAGTCAGTTGTGGGAGGACTACAAAGCTGCCCATGAAAAGGGAAAAGTATCTGAGTTGCCCGATTTTTCTTATGCAGGATATCATCATGGAGAAAAGGCTATACCCATTGTAAATCACACAGTATTTAATGTAACAGATTATGGTGCTGTGCCTAACGATGGTAAATCGGATAAAGAGGCCATTCGTAAAACAGTAGATGCTGCGGTAAAAAATGGATCAGGTATCGTGTTCTTTCCAAAGGGTAAATTTTTGGTAAATGAGGACAGTGACGATAAAAAACCAATTGTAGTTAAAGGGAACAATATTGTTTTTAGGGGTAGTGGTTCGGGTGAAGGAGGTACAGAGCTTTATATGAAAAACTTTTTGCCGGCTAAAGATCCCAAAAAACTTTGGACATGCCCGTATCTTTTTAATTTTACCGGAGGAGGAAGTGAGGCTGAGTTAACGCAGGTTATCGATGGAGCTAAACGTGGATCTTTTCAGTTGAAGGTTAAGAGTACAGCTAAAATTAAAGCAGGAGACTGGGTTGTGTTGCGTGTAAGAAATAATGCACCGGATCTTTTGGAACATGAAATGTGTGGTTGCCAGGTAGCCCCTGAATGGACCTATATTAAAGACAAAGGTGTTTACGTAAATGAATATCATCAGGTAAAAGAGGTAAAGGGCAAAAACATCACTTTTAAAGAACCTATGATGCGTGATGTGGATGAAAAACATAACTGGGTTATTTTAAGCTATGCGCATTACGAAGAAGTGGGTGTTGAGGATATTGCCTTTAAAGGTAATTGGCATGATGATTTTGTTCACCATAAAGATGCTATTCATGATGGTGGTTACTCAATGATTAAGTTTTCGCGTTTGGCCAATAGCTGGATTCAAAACTGTAGTTTTTCTGATGTGAACAGGGTGGTAAGTATTTCTTTATCAGCAAATGTTTCGGTACTAAACTGCAAGGTAACAGGAACACCGGGACACAGTTCTGTAGGTTCTTCTTCTTCAACACGCGTGTTAGTTGGTATGTTAAACGACGAATCCTCGCAATGGCATGCTCCTGGTGTAGCGGGTGCATCAATTGGAAGTGTATTTTGGAGGGTAAAATATAACGAAGACACCAGTTTTGAAACTCATGCTTCGCAACCCAGAGCTACCTTGTTCGATTGCGTGGAAGGTGGTTTTTTTATTGGTCGTGGCGGAGGTGCACGTCATAATCTGCCAAACCATTTAGAACATTTGGTTTTATGGAACTACAAAGAGTTAGGTGAACCTGAAACAGACTTTGAGTTTTGGTCATCAAAAACCTGGTTTTGGAAAATTATTCCTCCTTATGTAGTTGGTTTCCACGGAGCCGGATCAACGTTTAAAGAAGAGCAGATTAAGGTGCTTGAGTCGTTGGGTACGCCGGTAAAAACAGAGTCATTATATGAAGCTCAGCTCGAATTAAGGTTAGGTAAATTACCAAACTGGTTAACTGAATTAAAGAATTAAAAACATTTAAAATATATCGTAATGAAAACATTAGTCATCATTTTTAGTGTACTGCTATTGGCAGTTTCAAGTAATAGTTTTGCCGGAAAACCGGTAAAAGTAAAAGTGTCGCAGGATGCTTTTGTTCAAGGGGGTGAAACTTCAGATGAAGCTTTCGGATTAACCAAAGATGGTCGTTTACGCGTAATGAAATCTAACGGAACAGATAAATATTCACGTATCTCATATTTGCAGTTCAACTTAAAGAAAATTGAAAGTATTGAGAGTGCAACCTTAAATCTTTGTGTACGTGTTTTTCCAAGTAAAAATGATGCCAGCGCACAATTTTCGTTGAATGTATATGCTTGCGAAAATAATAAATGGAGCGAAACAGGAATTACTTTCGATAATAAACCTGAAAAAGCAGAATTGTTGGCAACAGAAGTTTTACCGGTTAATGATGATAATAGTTGGATTAGCATTTCTATTCCTGCTGATAAACTTAAAGCTTTAAAAGAAAAAAGTAAGAAGGGAAAAGTGACATTAGTGCTTGCCAATGATGATTTCAACAGAACAAGTATTGAGGTGATTTCAAAAGAACGTACATGGAGTAATGGAATGGCAGCTAAACGCGAAGCTTACTTGAAAATTTTACCATAATATGGCAATTGCAGATTAGTTTTGTTTGAAGGGTTTATCAATTTTGGTAAACCCTTTTTTGTGTTTTATTATAAGAATTTTCATCATATTTATTTGTTGTAAGAGATTTAACCCGCATTATGTATTAGAACTTCGTCATGAGGATTGAAAGTGCAATAAAACAAGACTTTACCGAAACGAGTCATAGCATAGTTCTGGTGAGTTGAGGTGAAGTAACGAAGTGACTTGTTTTGAAGGAATTTCAATGTGTAATAGATTTTCTAATGCATATTGTGGGTTTAATGAAGCATCTAATTGTTCCTGTGTATAATTGTCATATTTCGTATAATTTTAGACTTCGTTTGGACAAAAATGAACACTTAATTTCAAGTATCAAACTACTTTTGGGCTTAAACAAATTTGAAAAGTAAAATGAAGAAGAATCTGTTAACTTATATATCTACTGTATTTTTTGTAACTGTTTTTTTAGGCAGCAGTTTAAATACACTTAAAGCGCAAGAGTTTAAGCACGAGAAATTATGGTCTTTTGAGCAATTGAATAAAAAAGACTGGATTAAATCAAAGGGAAGTTCACTTTCCTTAAGTGCTATGCATTATAAGCACGGTCAAAAATCATTAAACTGGTCGTGGAAAAAAGATGGTAGTATTACCCTAAAGCAAGATATTGGTTTTGTACCATTTGATGCAGAAGGAGAGGATAAATCTATTCCATCTTTTGCAGTTTGGGTATATAACGAAACACCAATAAATGATCACGTTACTTTTATATTTGGAACCGATGAGGTAGATAATTGTCAGTTTACTTTCGGACTAAATTATAAAGGATGGCGAGCAGCATGGGTTTCTTATGAGCGTGATATGGAGGGGACACCTGTTAGCTCCATGAACAGACTTCGTATAGAAACTCCTGAGGGGATAAGCAAAGGACAATTGTTTTTCGATCATATGTTTCTGTGCCAGCCCATTGATAGTCGACACCATACACCCGATTTTCAGGTGCCCAATGTAAATGCCAAAACAACAAATAACTGGTTGGTTCAGCAAAAGGCAAGCTTAATGAAACCGGATTTGGATGCCCCTCAAACTTTATCAGAGGAGACAAAGGCAGCTTTTAGATTAATTGAGCAACGATATACAGAAGACATTCTTAAAAAACAGCGTATTACAAAAAAGAGTGTTGAAAGTTTAAAGAAACAAGTTGATCGTTACCAAATTGTACGTCATCAGGATCAAATAAGTGGTAAGCCCATTTGGTTTGGACGTAATGCAGAGTTGTATATTCCGGTTGCCGGTCGCAGTATTGCCAAACTTTATCGTCAAAATAAAACAGATTTAAAAACATACTTCAATGTATTGGCATCCATAGCCAATGCATATGTAAATTGTGAATCTACAGACCTTAAAGCTGAATTACGCCAAATGTATATGGATATGTACGATCATATGGTTGATCAGGGTGTAGCTGAAGGAAGCGGATGGGGTACCATTCATCATTATGGATATAATTGGAGAGGTTATTATAAAGCATTGTTTTTAATGCGTGATGTGCTGGCCGAGGAAAATAAATTGGAAGAGGCAGTTGCCGGCATGCAATGGTATTCTGCCATAGGAGAAACTTTTCATAAGCCCGAAAAATATGGAATAGATATGGATGCTTTCAACACCATGGTGATGGGACGTTTGGGAAGTGTTCTTATCATGGAGGATTCTCCATTAAAAGTGCAGTATTTAAATAGTTTTTCGCGCTGGGTTGACAATGGCTTAATGCCGGCACCGGGATTGGACGATTCTTTTAAAATTGACGGATCATCGTATCATCATGCCAATCATTACCCGGCTTATGCCACCGGAGGTATGAATGGAGCAGTGCGCATGGTTTATTTTATGAGCGGAACACCGTTTCAGGTGAGCAAACAAGGTCATGCTACATTGAAAAAAGCCTTACTTACCATGCGTTTTTATTGTAACCTTACCCAATGGCCGTTATCTATGTCAGGTCGTCATCCGGAAGGTGTAGGAGCCTTAAAAACTGATCACTATGCCATTCTGGCCAAAGCTGGTACACCTGATGGAAGTTCCAATGTTGATAAGGAGTTAGCAAGCGCTTATCTTCGTTTGGTTCAAAACAATACCAAAGAAGCAGCAGCTAAAGAGTTTATTGCACAGGGAATTAAAGCAGAAGAAACGCCTGCCGGACATATCACTATGCCTTATGCATCATCTTCGGTTCATCGACGTAATGAATGGGCAGCTTCGGTACGTGGTCATTCACGCTACTTATGGGCATCGGAGCAATACCTCGGGGCTAATCTTTATGGTCGTTATTTAGCACACGGACAACTGCAGGTTATGGGTAAGGGTAGTCCTGTAAATCATAAGTCCAGTGGTTTTGTGCAAAAAGGTTGGGATTGGAATCGTTTTCCGGGTACAACAGTTATTAATTTACCTATTGATGATTTACGTGCCGATATTCGTAATGTTGATCAGTTTTCGGGTTACGAAGAAATGTTGTTTTCGGATGAAGCTTTTGCAGGGGGAGTAAATGCTGATAGTACAAATGGCATTTATGCTTTTATTCTGCATGAGCACGATAAATACCAGGGTAGTCTAAGAGGTCGAAAATCATATTTCTTTTTCGATAATATTGTGGTTTGCCTGGGATCAGGCATTGAAAATACCAATCAGGATCGTCCAACAGAAACTATTTTGTTTCAGAACCATATGGGTAAAGAGGATCCTGCGGTAAGCCTTAACGGACTGGCGGTAACAGAGGACGAAAAGCAGATAGAGGCCAATATGTATTGGATGATGGATAATAAAAACAATGGTTATCTAATTCCTGACGGAAAGGTTTATTTTAAACAAGGTTTACAACATTCGCGCGATGAGAGTAGTGAAAAACCAACGGAAGGAAATTTTACAGCAGCGATTATTCAGCATGGAAAGGCACCAAAAGATGCAAGCTATCATTATTGTCTTGTTCCATGTACCAATAAAAGTATGGTGAAGGAATTGGCAGCGAATCCATCTTATAAAGTATTGAGTCAATCATCACAAAAACATATTGTATCAAGTGATGAAACCGGCGAAATTGCATATGTATTTTTTGAGACGGCTGAAGAAAATGATTTGGGTATCATAAAAAGCACAAATATGCCTTGCATGGCCATATCTAAACAAAACGAAAATAAGTTAAACCTACATGTTGTTAATCCTGACCTGGCTTTATACTCAGGTCCGGCCGATGAAATATATAAGGATGGTAAAAGGGTTGAGAGAAGTATTTACTCGCGTCCATGGCGTTCGCACGAAAGTCAGGAAACAACACTAAAAATTGAGTTAAAAGGTAAGTGGGAAGCTCCGGATTCTTCTGTTCAGTTAAAAATTACTGAAGAAGATAATACGATAATTACTTTTATCTGTAAGGATGGACTGACGGAAAGTGTTGAGTTAAGAATTGTGAAATAAGAATGGGAATGTTTTAATTAAGATATTTATGGACTTACCGATACTACCGGAAAATGGCAGAATGTTATTACGGTAATGGTTAGGGTCAAACAACCTGTCGTCCGATAACAAAAGAGGATGTAGGTAGCAATTTCTGACACTTGTAGTACTAAGTTGAAAAGGCCGGAAATCTTCAATGGAAGTTTGTGGCCTTTTTTTGCATTTTTTTTGTGTAAAAGAGTTGGGGTGTGTCGGTTAATCCCTTGTGTTTAAAGGAGTTTTAAGATGGCGTAATAGTGTTAAATTTTCTTAATTTAATGGCTTAAATTGGATAGGTTTAGTATATTTGTTTGTTCGCTTGGGGAAAATAAAATATTTAAATTATAACTTTATAATAAAGATTTTTAATGTGCTATTATGATGGTTAAAATTGTGGGAAGTTTTAATCGTTAAGTCACATTAAATAGCCTGTGATTCTCTGACAATAGAAGCATAGGTGAATTTTCTGACACTTGTAGTACTAAGTTGAAAAGGCTGGATATCTTCGACGGAAGATTCCAGCCTTTTTTACGTTTAATGATTACTGTGAAGCGAGTGATTTGGTATCACGTTAAAAACTTGGAACTGAAAAAATATGGTATGTTTGCTGTGATAAAGAAATGTCAAATAAAGCCGGATATATTGCACTCAGGCTGTATATATAGGATATTTTACTGTAGAAAAATCTTAGGCTGAAAGCCTAACTTAACCTGGCCCCGGGTAAAACGCAGTGACACCTGGGGGTTTTCAATAATGCAAATCAGGTGTATTTTAGGGACAGTTCAAGTTTAGATCCACAAATACTTATCATCATATTTAGCACCATATTCTTTTATAAATGCAGCTAACGCTATATATTCACCATATAGATAAAAATGATCTGTCCCGTCATGACGCTGATTCTTATTCCGCCTAACCCTAGGCGATGCCCTACCCTTTATGCGCTTTATTGTTAAATAAGCTAATAAGGTTGAATTAAACGAATAAACACCTGACTATTAAGGTTAAAAAGCAAAAAATAATAAGGTTTTTCTGTTATTTCAAGCTAATTTACTGCATACACGTTTACCTTATTTTATCTACTCAATATTAAATCCTATTTACTATGTTCCGTAATCGTTAAACCCGCATTATGCATTAGAACTTCGTTATGAACATTGAAAGCACGATAAAACAAGGCTTTACTGAAATGAGGCATAGCATCGTTCTGGCGAGTTGAAGTGAAGCAACAAAGTGTCTTGTTTTGAAGTGATTTCAATATGTAATAGATTTTCTAATGCATAAAGCGGGTTAAACCTTAGTAGCTGTTAAATCGGACATAAATACCAACCTTATTATCTTATTTTATTTTAAAGACTTGCTTAATTGACCTTATAAATACAATTAATCTATAATGTGTATAAAGAGTAGGGCGATGCCTGGGGCTGGGTTAAACCCGGAATATGCATTAGCTAATCTATTGCACATTGAAACTACTTTAAAACAAATCGTTTTACTCACTTGCTTCAACTCACCATAGCGGTGCTATGCCTCGTTTCAGTAAGTGTTTGTTTTATTGCATTTTCAATGTTCATAACGAAAATCTAATGCATAATCCGGGTTAAACAGTGCTTTGACTGCGTCTATTTTCAATTCAGCACGTATTGTTCAATAAGTGTGAATATAGGGTACATCAATAAATAAGCAGGGCATGACTCAAATTATGCCCGAAAATATAAACAACATTTAAAGCCTGCTTTTATACCTGATCGGTGATTTGCAGTGTTTCTAAAATTCACTGGCTTCAGGTATATCGTAGTTTACATGGTCTTTTTTAATTTCATCGTGCCACTCAAAAAAACGTTTGGTCATTTTCTTTACCAGCTCCGGATGTTTGGCCGAAACGTCATTCTTCTCACTGATGTCTTTATCTAAATCAAATAAACCATAGGCATCGGTGCGACCGTAGTATCTTAGCTTCCAGTTTTTGTAGCGGACAGCCCATCCTGTATTATCGCCATTATATGTTTTATCATGACGCGCCAGTGCACCATTAGGATCGTCGTAAACAAGAGGTTTTCCTTTTAAATGAAAACCTGTCCAGAATAACCATTCGTGAGGGTTTTCATCATTAGTTCCTGTGATATACGGTAATAGATTAATACCATCCATATGTTTTTCCGGTAGCTCAAAGTCAAGGGCTGCATGAATGGTTGGAAAGATATCCATACCACTAACCGTTTTGTCGTAAACTAAACCTTTGGGAAGGTGATTAGGCCATGACATAACAAATGGAACCCGTATTCCTCCTTCTTCAAGTATATATTTGTTTCCTTTTAAAGGCGTATTTTCGGCATAAGTTCGCGGTGAACCTCCGTTATCAGAAATAAACATCACAATAGTATTTTCATCAATACCAACTTGTTTAATTTTGTTATGTATGGCGCCTATGGCTTCATCAAGTTTATTTAAATGATATAAATATCTCTGGCGTCCTTCAGGCGTATTTGGGCGAACTGTATTTACATACCACTCCAGGTATTCGTCCCAGTCACCGGTTACAGGATCCCAATCCGGTACTTTATCAATACCCATTAACTTAAGATCGGCCTCTGGTATTTGATGTGTAAATAGGTGCACAGCATTAAAGGAAACCAATAAAAAGAATGGTTTATCCTGATGCTCATCAATGTATTGAATGGTTTTATCGCGGATGATATCGGTGGAGTATCCTTCCATATCTACCTGCTGGTCATTTTCCCAGAACGGACCAACACCTAAATGATTGGCCATTTTTTTGCTAAAGCCTTTCCTGTCGCCGGCTTTATGTCTTAGGTAATCCATCGTTCCACCTTCTTTACCAAAAAAATAGTCGAAACCATGTGAGGTTGGGAATTCGGGTTCGCCCGGGCCGCTTACTGGTCCGTAATGTGATTTCCCAACCATGGCAGTATGATAACCATTGGCCTGAAATTGTTCGGCAAGGGTGATTTCACTTTCCGGGAAACGGGCACCAAAATTATAAACGCCCCAACGCTGTTGCTGGCGACCTGTTAGCATGGCCATTCGCGAAGGACTACACACAGACATAGATACATAGGCCTGGGTAAATCTTACGCCTTCAGAAGCCAACTCATCCAGATAAGGAGTTTGTGCATCTTTTGCACCTCCATAGGCACTAAAATCTCCGTAGCCCTGGTCGTCAGTTATAATAAATACTACATTGGGCTTAGTTGTTTTTTTCTGTTTATTGGTGTTACTGCAGCTGAATGCGAGGAACCCTGTGAGTACTCCCAGTAAAAGCAGAATGCTTTTTTTACTTCTTTTCATCCGTATGATTTTTAGTTATTAGATAAAAACAAAGAAGCAAAATGCACCCAATAACAATGAGCAATATTGTTCGAGATGTGTATAATATTGGACGAGGTATATATTGGCGATTATTTATTTAGGTATGGAAGATAATGGCATTATCTCGTACAATAGGGAAGTAGAGTAGGTTTGTTACTTGCTATCTTTGAGTATATCTATTTCAATTAAATGAATGCATATCAACAGGTAACAGACGATGGGCTTTCTTTTTTAAGAACAAAAAAGAGATGTTTAATAGTGCAGAAATGTCATTTAATTGAACATATCACAGTGTTTGAAACAGATGGGACTTTGGTTTTTAAGGAAGATGATTTAGAGGGTGTAACAATTGTTGATCATCTGAACAAGGATAGCTATTTGGTAGTGCTAAATTTGATCACTGGAAAATATATTAGCACTGTAATTCACTTTGAGCGAGTATCTTTTCGGAAGTGTAGCGAGAAGGAAAGTGTAAAAACGAAGAATGTAAGAAAGTTTATTTTGGCTTAAACATTAGCGGCCTTTAACCAAATAGAGGTTAAAGACTGCTAACGTGATGGGAGTAATTGATTCAAATGCAAATCGGTTTTAACCTAAAAATATGTTTGGGTTAAAACCCAATTAACCAACATTTCAATTCTCCGGGTTAAAACCCGGAGCTAGTATAAATTTATATATATTGAAAAATCTAGGGCACCTGTTCTTTAAAGAATATGGGCTGGATTATAACGAAAAGTATGATTGGAGATAGTTTCAGGCTTTCAGCCTTTTGCGATACAATACAGGATCTCAAGAGGCACTTTAGCGGAACTGTAAATGGCAGACTTTCTTTAGGAAAATTAATATTGTATTACCTTCTTTTTTTATCCCAATATGGATCTGTTTTTTTGAAAGATCCGTCTTGCTGGAATTGTAAAATTATTGTATTACCCAGTTGCTTTGGCTTTAGGAAATTAGTATAGTCAGATCCTTCATGATTACACTCGGTATAAATATTGGCGACTATATTTTTATCATACCTAGGAAGTTCAAAAACAAGACCTAAAGGCAAATCATATTTTTGGTTCATCATTATAAATTCTTCATTGGACAATGAAAAAAAGTGTTCTATTTTAATGTTTTCAATTACGGGTTGTCTGTAAGGCTTAAGTTCTGTGCCATCGTATGTGAAAAAATCAAAGCTTTCGACAACACAAAGAGGCCCACACCCTACACAAAGAACAGCAACAAGCTTGGTGTCGTTTTCTAAATTCCAATAGCACATTGACCAAGTTCCTTCATAAGCTCCTGCATATGACATATATCCATTTCGGTGATCTACAACGTCTAAATATAAATAGATTCTTTTTTTGGTATCAACGTATTGTTCACCTTCAATGTACCTGGCAATCATTTGCTTTCGTTTGCTAATTGTTTCAATAGCGACATGTTCAGGCAATTTTAAAAAGATGTCGAAAAGTGTTTGGCTAAAGGAGGAAATTGAAAGTAGCCATAATGAGATGATTAAAATTAACTTTGTCATACTATATTTTTTAAGGGCTTTTGTTCTGGTGCAATGCGTTAGCAATATTAATGAGAGATAATCTCTAAATCTTTTATCAGGCAAGCTGCATACTCACCGCCAGTACCTCTGATGCGTAATCCCAGGTGACCACCACTATATGGATTAGGATCTTTATATTTTAAAACTGTTTTACCATCAATTTTCATCCATAAACGGTTGTTTTTTCTGCCTACTTCAATGCTGTAATATTTACCAACATGCATATGGTTTTTCTTAGCCACATCCAACATGGTTTTCCCTATGTTGTCGTCAAAGCGCCTTAGAAATGGCGGGTAGTTATGGGCTGCATTATGAAAGGCAAAGAAGTAATTGTCGCAACCTCCAGACCAAAAATTAATGCTTCCGTCATAATTTTCAGGTAAGTTTAAGTTGGAGCTTTCTCCCTTTTCGGATGCAGATAAGATGGCAACCAAAACTGTTGCTGGAGTTAAGGCCATCACTTGGTATCGCATCACAACATCTGTTGAGTAGCTTTGAGGACTAATAAGCCCAACGCCTTTGCTTGCTTTGGGATCTTCCTTTAAAAGATATTGTCCGTGTCCTTCGAGCAGTTTAGTGCCCTGACCATAAAAAGTCCAATTTTCCAGCTGTTTAACAGCATCTTTGTTTTGAGCGTTAATTGTGACAAATAAGGAGGAAGCTATGATGAGGATGAATGATAGTTTTCTCATAAGATAATTGTTTGTTTTTATTGGTTGGATAACTGATATACCTTAAAGTTATCTACTGTCATATGATTTTTGTAGGTGCGAATACCAAAGTAACCTTCGGTATAAGGATTGTTATCGGTAACATCAAAAATAAGTTGATCATTCCGGTAATATTGTATTCTGTTTTTGTATGCTATCAGGCGTATCTTATTGATGTGATTCCCTGTAATCAGATATTTTTTGTCGTTTAAATCGTGTTCAGGTAAACATGGACGTTCGCCTCCTCCGGTATATCTGCGGAAGCGTGTCTTGGTATTGTCATGTCCTCCAAGGCCTACATAATATAATTGCATATCATGATAGTTTTGGAATTTCCCTGCTCTTAGGGCAGAACGTTTAAAAAAATCATTTGGAGCATGTATGTCGGTAGCCATCCAAAAACAATTTAAATCAGAAACCCTGTCATTTACCCCTCCTTCATCAACAACAATAACATCATACTCAATCATAAGTGGTCCCTTGAGTTTTAGATTATACCAAACCGTGCATCCCGAAGCATCATCAATATCCAGTATACTGTTGTTGATGCTTACATTTCCGCCAGGGCGTTGTTCAACAGTCCAGTTTGAAAGATCTGTTTCAAAGTCATCTGAAGTAATGAGTTTACAGTTAATTGTTTGGCCATCTATTACTATATCTTTGCTCTGCTGTTTACAGGAAATGAAAAGAAAGCATATGGCGACTAATCCGATTTTTAATATACTATGCATGGTTTTTATTTTTTTAAGTGTGTTGTGAGAATTTTCATGGAAACTAGTTAAGCCACTGAGGTATGCTGTCGTTTTGCATCCAGGTTTTAATGGTTGATTCTATTTCATCACCATCCCAATCTTTAGCACCAACCGGTAAGGCCACATCGCTTGGAATATGCTTACGCAGATATTGAATAATGTTTTGGTATTGCGGCTCCTCAATGAGGTTATAATGCTCACCTTTATCTTTGGTATGGTCGTAAAACTCTTCGCTACCATCTCTGTACTGTATGTATCGGTAGTTTTCAGTTCTTACGGAGTAGTTTTTATATCTCCAGTTAGTGATAACCGGCATTGGCCATTCTTGTTTCGGATTACAAATTAAAGGAGTAATGCTATTGCCATCTAAATGCTTTTGCTCAGGCAGATTACATAAGTCAATTAATGTAGGGTAAATATCCATTAAACTAACAGGTTTAGCACATGCTTTACCTTTAGTTTTACCCGGAGCTACAATACACAAAGGTACTCTGGTCGATTCTTCCCATAAACTCATCTTTCTGAAATCTCTTTTCTCACCAAGACTTTGCCCGTGATCTGACCACAATACAATAATAGTATTATCGGCATATTCACTGTTTTCCAAAGTAGTTAATACCCTGCCAATTTGGTCATCAACAAACGAAACGCAAGCGAGATAAGAGTACACCAGATGTCTCCAGTAATCTTCTCCTAATCCCATCACTGCATGGTAATCACCCATTTCGGGTACACCGTAATTATAGGCAATGGCTTTCCCTATAAGAGGAATGTCGGCCATCTCATCATTAGGTACATGAGGTAGTTTTATCTGGTTTTTATCATATAAGTCAAAATACTTACGAGGTGCAGTATAGGGTACATGAGGCCTGATGAAACCTATGGATAAAAAGAATGGATCTTCATGTTTCTCTTCAAGTTTTTCAATGGCATACTTAGCAATAAGTTCATCGTACATTTTGCCTCCCGGTATGTCTTCTTTATCCAAAGGACCACCACATAATGAATGTCCGCCTTTAATTTTGTCTCCGTAATGTACGGATAGCTGGCTTCTGTTTTTAGGGAAGGGGAAGTAATCGGGACCTTTGTAGCCATCAGCTGTAACCCAATCCTCTTCAGTTACAAAGCGACTGTATGTAGGTAAGATTTCATCCCAAAGCGAATCTGTGATAAAATCGTAATCGCTGCTTCCGGTATGAAATATTTTACCCGCGCAATAAGTATTATAGCCGTTGTCGCTGAAATAATGAGGCAGCATTTTTTTTCCGGCCATCACCTGAGGATATGATTTTCTCATGGCCTTCATATCTTTGTTAACCGAATACCATCCTGTGGTTGTAGGATGTAATCCGCTGAGCAGGGCATTTCTTGAGGCAATACAAACTGCCATAGGTGTATGGGCATTGGTAAATAAAACACCATCAGAGGCTAACTTATCCAAATTTGGAGATATCACCTGTTTGTTGCCATGTAATAATCCGGTCCAGTCGTTTAAATCATCCACTGCAATAAAAAGTACATTAGGCCTTTTTGCATCTGTTTTGCGTTGAGCATAGGTATTGCTCACAAACAGAATAGCGCACAGAATAAAGAGTCTTAGTAAGTTCATATTGTAATATATTGAGAAATAATAAATTATTTAGTTTTTACATCAACAAAGCAAAATCTATGTATGGTGTTTCACTTCGTTTTAACTAATGAATAACATTAGTATGACAAAGGTTATTTTGTTTGTCCTGATCTATTGTTATTTTGCTTTCAAATTGAAATAGCATAGCTTAACTTTATATATATTTTACCAGTGTTGTTGACAACAAAAATACTTTCGCCAAAGAAAAGATAACCCCAAAATGATCCACATGATGTGCACTATTGTACATGCAGTCCTTAAAGTATTAAAAAAAACTTTGCTGATTTCATGCATATTGCGGGTTAAAGGATAGAATTATAGATATTATATGTGCCTGAGTTAACTGTTGGTAGAAACAATTGGTTAGGCTTTAGGTTACAATTGATATATGAGTAATTGGAAATGCATACTTAATTGTAGTGACGGATGTAGTGTTTTGAGTTAAAAAATGTGTATGATTGTTAATTGAATTCTTGATGATAATCCGGATGTAATTTTTTTGAATATATGATTCATTTAAAATAAGATTGTTGAACCAAAATTTAGGGTTTGATTGTGTAAGTGGTTGGTGTGTAGATGTTAGGGAGTTGTGTTTCGGATCGTTCACTGTATTTTTTTAGCTCTATTGCGGACAATCGAACACACGAATGTAGGTTAGTGAGTCTACTTTTGTTACGTTGATTTTTGTTAAAACAAGTTAACAATGTCGGCTAATAAAAAGTAGTCAATCTAATTATAAGAAATCTAAGTGTAATGAAAAAAATCGCATTTCTGTCAATGGTATTCATGCTAAGCTTATTTATAGCATGCCAGGAAGACACATTCATGGAAGATTCAGAGATGGTTTATCAACCACCTACTGATTTAGAGTATATGGACATTATTGGGGCCCAGGAGGGTCAACGTATTATTACTTTTCCGCCTGCCGTTAATACGGGAAGACTAGTACCTTACTTTGAAATAGTTCAAATAGAGGATGCACAGGGAAATATTTTGGATGAAACTTATTTAAAGGATGTTTCTATAGCTAATCCTGTAGTGGATAGTTTAAAAATAGATGATGAAACAGGAGAAAAGATAGGTGTAATAAACTATAAGGAAGCAGGGGCCATAACTATTGCTGATGGTAATGCTTTTGGACATGGCGATTACTACTTTGATATTAAGGTGATTACTTCTCCTGATGAGCCAACTATAAGACAAGAGGCTACATTTTCTAAAGGATTTCATTTAAATGTAGGACCTGCTTTGGTTGAAGCCTTAAACTATATTCCGCTTACGCAGAATTTATTGTTAGATGGAAGCAAACAAACGAGTGAGCCATTTATTCCTAGTGGTAATAAAGATATTCGATTTGAATTGGGTAGTCACGATGATATTTTTACCATCGACCCAACTACTGGTGTAATTAAGGTTAAAGCAGGAGCAACGCCTGAAGAAGGAACTTATTATCCACAGGTGAATGTAATTAGCAATATTAGTGAAGAGGTCACTACCTTCGAAGGAGAAGGGTTTTTAGCCCTTATCGTTTCAGAGTCGCCGGTTGAAATTCCATTAAAAACAATTAATCTGTTTTATCCAACTTTACAAGCAGAAAATACCATGTATGGTTACCGTAAGTTTGTGATGGAAGCAGGTGGTGTAGCCGATAACAAAATTTGGATTGCCGGATCACCATGTAATTTAGCTGCTGATGACAGACCAAGTGAAGCTTCAGGAGCAAAATCTATCATGACCAATATTGTAGTGGGTGGTCAGTCTTTACCGCATACTTCATGGGTGGTTATTAATTCTCAAAATCTTTATAACTATAGTCAGGGTTACGATCTGTCTGCTACTTTCTGGAGTAAGAATCAGTATGTAGAGTATATGACCGATGGTCGCACCCCAACCAACCTTGAAGTATATGTATCGACAGATTATACCAATAATGTTGAAAACGCTACATGGACACAAGTAAATGATATTTTAAAATGTGAGATTAATAATTCAGGTAATGTGTTTACAGGAACTCCTTATCCTGGTGATCAGCAAGGAGACAATCCTGACGGACTCAAAGATACCGGAAAAAATGCCGATGCTAAATGGGTGAAGTGTGTGCTTGATCTTGAAAATTATAAACAAGAGAAGAACTTAACACTGGCCTTTAAATTTGCTTCTTATTTCG
Organism: Labilibacter sediminis; assembly: GCF_005877885.1. Lineage (GTDB taxonomy): Bacteria > Bacteroidota > Bacteroidia > Bacteroidales > Marinilabiliaceae > Saccharicrinis > Saccharicrinis sediminis. The sequence goes on along the minus strand of NZ_VCHY01000005.1, from coordinate 112,953 downwards.
ACGAAGCCATTTCCGGAGCAACAGGAAGAGGAGGTCGTTATTATATTTCGGATGTTCATTTCCAGGCTAAAGAAAAAGCGCAGGAATAGGCAATTATTAATCGAAAATTGTATGACTCAAAACATAGGTAAGTAGAGTTTGCCTGAGTGTTTACAACAAAAAAAAGATAAAATGAAGAATATACTATCAATATTATTTATACTATGCGTTTCTATGTCAGTGATGGCACAAAAGCGTGTAACAGGTGTTGTTTTAGACGACACCGGCCTACCCTTACCCGGGGTAAATATCATGGTAAAAAATACATCCATAGGAACCATTAGTAATATGAATGGTGAATTTATTTTGGATAACATTCAACCAAAATCAGTTCTTGTATTTACTTTCATCAGCTTTAAAACACAGGAGGTAAGTGTCGATGGTAAATCTAAAATTTTAGTTACCATGCAATCGGAAACGATAGGTATTGATGAGGTCGTGGCCATTGGTTATGGAACAACTAAAAAGCGCGACCTTACAGGTGCCGTAGCCAAGGTAACACCCAGCGATTTAACAAAGTCTCCAACCTCAAACTACGACCAGGCATTAGCCGGTCGTGTGGCAGGGGTTCAGGTTTCTTCGGCTGATGGTACACCTGGTGAAGGATTAAATATTGTCATCCGTGGGGGTAACTCCATTACAGGTGATAACTCTCCATTATATGTAGTGGATGGAATCCCATTGGAAGATTTTGATCCGGCAAGTATTAGTTCCAATGATATAGAAGGATTTGATATCTTAAAAGATGCATCGGCAACAGCTATTTACGGATCGCGAGGAGCCAACGGGGTAATTATTATTACCACCAAAAGTGGACGTTCAGACGGTAAAACAGATATTACGTTTAATGCCTCTTCTGGTGTGCAGTGGATTCCAACAAGGTTAGAGGTAATGTCGCCTTATGAGTACGTAAATTATCAAAAAGAAGTGGCTTATGCCAAGGATGGATATAACCCATCGGAGAATGTGAAACACTTTTATAAGCACTGGGTAGATCCTGAGTTATATCGCGGTGAAGAAGGTACAAGCTGGCAAGATGAAATATTCAGTGATCGTCCTACTGTTTCTAATCTTTTTGATTCTGATTCTGATTCTTATATAGCAACCATTCAAAACTATAATGTAGCCTTAAGTACAGGTAACAAAACCACTACACTGTATTATTCTGGTGAGTATTTAGATCAGGAGGGTACTTTAATTAATACCGGTTTTACCAAATTGATTAACCGTGTAAAATTCAGCCATAAGGTCAATAAAAATGTTACGGTAGGTGGGAATGTTCAGTACGCCTACAACAACCGTAAGGGAATTAATATTGCGGGAAATAGCTACACTAGTATTATTAAAGATGCCATAACATTTCGCCCTATTGAGCCAGTTGTAAGTGATGGTAGAGAAGGAGGTTTGGACTTAACAGACCCTAACGATAGAAGATTTAATCCTGTTAAAACCTTAATGAATACCGATAGAAATCGCCGTCAGGATGTAGTGCGTAGTGACTTGTATTTGAATTATAAAATTACCAAAGAATTAAGCTTGCGTGTAAAAGGTAATTACCAGATTGATAACAGAAGAGAGACCTTATTTTTTGGTAAGGATACCAGGGAAGGAACAAGAGGTAACGATGGAATCAATGGTTCGGTAACCAATCGACGCTACCAAACCATGTCTACCTCTAATACTTTAAATTATAGCAAAACCTTTAGTAAATCGCATAAGGTTGGCGCATTGGCCGGTATCGAAATTACCGATAGAAAGTATGTATATGGTAAAATGAAAAATTCGCAACTACCTACAGATGCTTTTGGTATTGATAAGCTAAGCATCGGTACATCGCCATCAATTCCGGATACCTATAGTTCTTCTAATAGCTTGCTATCTTATTTCGGACGATTAACCTATGGCTATAAGCAAAAATATTTGTTTCAGGCTAACTTCCGTACCGATGGATCTTCAAAATTTGCCAAGGAAAACAGATGGGGGTATTTCCCTTCATTCTCTGCCGGATGGCGTATTGGTGAAGAAAGATTTATAAAGGATTTAGGCGTATTCTCAAACCTTAAAGTTAGAGGGGGATGGGGATTGACAGGTAATAACCGTATTGGTGATTTTGACGCTTATAACTTATTAAATGTGAGTGCCTCAAGCGGGTATACTTTTAACGAAGAGTATATACCGGGAGCTTACCAAAGCAACATGGGTGTACCCGATTTACGTTGGGAAACAACAGGTCAGGTTAACCTTGGGTTAGATTTAGGGTTTATGAATCAGCGCATTCAGGTGATTGCCGACTATTACAAAAAGAATACAAAAGACTTATTGCTTCAGGCAGAAATGGCGCTTAGTACCGGTTTTAACAGGGTACAACAAAATGTGGGTGAGGTTGAAAACCAGGGTTTAGAGCTTAGTGTGAATACCATTAATGTGAAGAACAGTAATTTTAAATGGTCGACTTCGTTTAATATCTCATTCAATAAAAACAAAACCATTAAACTAAACAGCGGACAAGATGCTATTTATACAAATCCAAATTGGGCGAGTAGCTATAACGAGTATCAATACATTACTCAGGTAGGTCAGCCGGTGGGTATGATTTACGGATTAGAGTTTGAACGCTTGTATCAGTTCGAAGATTTTGATTACAACAACCAAACACAAACCTATACTTTAAAAGAAGGTGTTGGCGATAATGGAGCCATGCCTGTTGCTCCGGGAAGTATCATGTTTAAAGATCAAAACGGTGATGGAACCATTAACGAACAAGACCGTGTAATTATTGGTAATCCGCATCCTGATCACTTTGGTGGTTTAACCAATGATTTTCAATGGAAAAATATTGATTGCCAAATCTTCCTTCAATGGTCGGTAGGTCACGATATTTTGAATGCCAACCGCATTGAGTTTGAGCAGCCTCAAGCTAAAACCAACAACGGACTGGCAGGAATGGCAAACCTTTGGACTCCAACCAATACCAATACGGATGTGAACACCATTCGTTACCAAACAGTATATGGTAAACCACCAAAAGGAAACCAGGTTGATGACAGATATGTGGAGGATGGAACTTACCTTAAGTTGAAAACGGTTTCTTTAGGTTATACCTTACCACAGGATATCATGTCGCGTATTGGACTTAAGAAATGTAGAGTGTATGTTTCCGGTCAAAACTTGTTAACCTGGACATCTTATTCAGGATTCGATCCGGATGTTTCAGTGGGTAAATATGGTGCATTAACACCAAATCTGGATTATTCGGCATACCCGCAAAGTTCAATCGTTTCAGGAGGTATTGAAGTAGTATTTTAATTAATGGTTTAAAAAAAAGAAAGTATGCGTATTAAATATATAAATAGGATTTTAATGGCTCTGCTGGTAACAGTAGGATTTGCCTGTTCCGATATTCTGGATAAATCGCCGGAATCGAATTGGATGGTTGACGATTTTTATTCTAACGAAACAGAGGCTCAGTTAGGTATCTCTGGAATCTATTCCTTCATCGCCAAGACAAGTGTTTATGGTTCTGATTTTCCAATTGTTTTTGATTCAGGTACTGATGAGGGTTACTATAACCGTCGTTATAATGAGAACTGGACTGTAGGCTTGTATCGTCATACAGCGGCTGATTTATACATCGAAAAACTTTGGACACAATTGTATGCCTGTATCAATGCATCAAATATGTTTATCGATAAGTTAGATAAGACTGCTTTTGAAGAAGATGTATATAACAAGTTTGTTGCAGAGGCTAAATTTTTACGTGCCTTATCATATTCTCATTTGGTTGCCTGGTGGGGTGAGGTGCCGTTGCGTTTAACTTACTCAAAGGATCAATCGTCAAACCATGTGGCAGCGTCTTCTGAGGCTGTGGTGTACAACCAAATCATTGAAGACTTTACTTTTGCCTACCAACACTTGCCGCATTCTAAGGATGCAGATTATGTTCCGGGGCATGCCAACAAAATGGCAGCACATGGTTTATTGGCCCGCGTGTATATGAAAATGGCAGGTTACCCACTTTTGGATACCGATAAATATGAGTTGGCCAGGAATCATTGCGATTCTATTATTATGGATGGATGGCATACATTACGCGTAGATGCCGATAACCAGGGGTACCGTAACTTGTTTTTAACTTATATCCAGAATACTCATTATTTGGAAGAATCGTTGTTTGAAATTTCTTTTACTAACCTTAGAGATTTAGGTTTACAGGTTGATGGTAAAATTGGAAATTTAAATGGTGTGTCCTGGACGTATGGAGGTGAAGGTTATCCGTTTGGATATGCCATGTTAAATGCTTCTCCGGTTGTAAAAAACAATTATGTGACTGAGGATGTTCGTTTAGACTGGAACCTTAGAGGATATCGTAACTCAAAGGGGAATAATATTGAGGTGACTTCAACCATGAGCCCGCAATACTGTCCTACCAAGTACCGTCGTTGGGAGCCAGCTAACTGGGATGATTTAGATCCTGGTGCAAAACCAGAAAATGGAAACATTGAGTCGTACATTGTGCTGGAACCGGTAGCTTCTCCAAATAAAAACTATACAGGTATTAACTTCCCGGTATTAAGATATGCAGATGTACTATTAATGTATGCTGAGGCATCAAACGAAATCAGCGGAATGCCTACCACAGAAGGTAAGGCTTATTTAAACCAGGTGCGTAACAGAGCAGGTCTTGAAAATATTGAAGTTGCCTCACCAGATGCAGTTCTTTCAAGAGAGGCATTTTTAAAAGAGGTACAGGATGAACGTATGCGCGAATTGTGCTTCGAAGGATTACGTAAGCAGGATTTAATCCGATGGGGAATCTTAGGCGACCGTCTTGAGTTTTTAAATGCCACTATTCAGGGTGATCCATCTTTTGATCCTAAAAAAGAGCAGGATGCCAGTTATCTTCGCGCCGGTCATAATTATGATGAAACCAAACACAATAGCCTGCCTTATCCATTGCAGGAAGTAAGTATCAATAATTTACTTGATCAAAAAGACAATTGGTAATCTTTTATACAGCTATAATTTTAAACCCGGAAGTTCTGAGAGCTTCCGGGTTTTTTTGAGCGCATTGCCAGGTTGGCCTCTTTAAAAATTACTTTTGTTTTGAATAAAAAAGGAAGTCGGGTTTGGGACGAAGTTCCAATAAGTTAGTGTTATCCAGTGTAAGGTAATTGGCAACCTATTGATTTATAATCATTACTGAGCGACTAATTTAATAAGGCGTGTTGTAAAAGATTAATGAATTGATGTTTAAATAAATATGCATCATGTTTGGGTAACTAAACCGCCTTCATGTAAAAGCGTTAAGAAAATCAGTAAACGAAGCGTTAAGAAAGAAAAGCTGTTTGAACGCAGTGAGTTCTTTTCTTTTAGCGAAGAGCACTAATTTTTAGCTTTTTCATGTCAGCGGCGGCTTTCTTTGTTTACTTTCTTCAGCTGAAGAAAGTAAAAGTCTGTATGGCTTGACAATGTCATTAAGTTAAGGTATGGAAAGCTTTCTGGAGCTGTAAATCAAAGCGGGGTTGGCCAGAGCAATAGACCGAGTCAGGCGTGGCGAGAGGTCATCAAGAGCGCACTTGAGGAGGATGTGTGTTGGCCGGAATTGATGACCGGTGTGGGTGGAAGGATTCTATTGCTCTAGACTTTTTTGGTTCCTTTTTGTGGCAATGACAAAAAGGAACTAGGGTTTGGGACAAAGTCCCAATATTAAGAAATTCACTCTGTGAATTTCTTAACTTAATGACAGTGGTCTGGCTTGAAGACAAAGGAAGGTAAATTTTAAGGAAGTGTATTTTAGTCGGTCACTATTGATTTATAATATAACCCCGGAAGTTTTTTAAGCTTCCGGGTTTTCTTTTTTCAGGGATTAATCATCTAATTACCCAAACACATCGTTATAAAGTATAACTACATCAGTAACCTCAATGAATACATTGTATATTTAACTAACTACATTACTATTTTACTCAAGTATATCATTTGTTTGATTATGTACTTCAATAAAATAATAAAGTACATCAGATGTACTAATAGAATTAAATGATGTACTCAATGAAATTAAAGATGTACTTGACTAATTAAACGATGTGGTTAACTAATATAACGATGTACTTACTTAGTTTAATGATGTACTCTGGTATATTGAGGATGTACTTAAATGATATAATGAAGAGATTAGTTAAAAGTAAGATGCGGAGTATGTAAGGCAGCCACGGGCATAATCTTTAACATTGATGTCCAACTAAAATATAGTATGCAACTCCTTTGGAGTTGTTTGTTTTTGATACATGCCTTCACTATAGATGTATCTCCTCCTGAGATATTAAATTTATACCAATTTTATTATGAAGCTCAGTTCATGGTAATATTGGTATTCCTTCCTGCGGCTGTAAGGCAGATAAGTTGCATAATTACAGCCATAAAGAATTAATGCCAACAAGAGTTGAAAAAGGTATTTTAGTAGCAAAGCGGGCAAGGTCAGGGCAATCGCATTTAAACCCGCAATACATTCATTAGCTAATCCCAGCCTGCCGGCTTGCAGGTATTACACATTGAAACTTCTTTAAAACAAATCGTTTTACTCACTTACTTCAACTCACCGTAGCGGTGCTATCCCTCATTTCAGTAAGTGTTTGTTTTAACTGCCTACCGGACAGGCAGGTTGTATTTTCAATGTTCATAACGAAGACCTAATGCATCATTCCATCTAACTAATATTGTTTTGCCAAACAGGCTTTCTTTTTGCTTGATCAATAAGAAACAAAAAAATCAAGTTCAATTCATCCTTCAGCCCACCTCCTTGTTGAATCTATTGCCGTCACACATCCCTTATTCACCCGCATTCAACTGCGTCGCGCTATTACCGGCCCGGGCCAATTGAACCGGCCAACACACATTTTTATCGAGATAGAACTAAAATACTTGAAATAGTTAGCTACTCGGTTTTACTTTTCAAAAAGTCTTAGGAATCCGGGTTAAAGATTGAATCCTTTAGGGATTCTATTTTATGATGCTAAAATATCCCCGGAATTGGCTTCATTGATTTTCAATTCATCCAGGGCTATTCGAAATTAAACCACATTCGTGGTTTGGGCTAATTGTAATCCTGAAAGGATTAAAATATGAATAGCCCTGTACAAAGTGCAGGGTATACGATAATCCATATTTTCACAACCACAACGTGGTTGAATCTTAAATGCAATTACCCTACGGGCGCAGTCTTGAATTATTGCGATAAGAGAATGCAGTATCAATAGCGTCCTAAAGGTTTTAATGAAATATGCAGGTCGGCTTGTTTAGTCTCGACCTCAGCCAGAGAGCCAAAAAACAGGATTGAGATGACGATTAAAAATTGTTTTCTGTTTGAGCACTTCGAGGAACGAAAAAGTGTGAGTTTAAACAATTTCAGTCATGAAACCTAGTTTTTTGAGTGAAATGGGTGTAGTCGACGGTCTTTTTGCTTACTTTTTTGACTGTAGCAAAAAGTAAGAGCCTTCGCGGCTCGAGTGAAAAAATAATTTGGACACTATTAATAGTATTGGTATTACATCCAGGTAGTAAAAATTAAGCAGTTTTTGATATGCTAATATTCTGCATGTTTTGTAAATGATTTTAAATCAGTTTGTTTAAAGTGTTGTGAGTGTACAATTAGGTACATTCATTTGTACGTTTATGCCCATTTTTCAGTAGTCAATCCTCTACTTTAGTGTCAAAATAATCTTTTTAAAATCAATTTGTTATGAAAAAACTTCTACTAATTGGATGTGTTGCTTTAGCATCAATTTTTACACAAGTTCAGGCACAGGAAACAGAAATATATTATCCTGATTTACGATATGCAACAGAAGCTCGTGGTTTTACCGTGCACAATGTAACTGTTAATCCGGCTGTTGCCTCAGAGTTTTGGAAACGTTCATTATCAGGTTTGCCGGATGTGTCTGAATTAGGTTATACGCGTACAGGTGATCAAACTGTAATTTCAGCCAAAGGATACGACGGATCTAATTATTATATCACCGAATCTTATGCTGTTATTAATGCAGTCGACTTAAGTACCTACAGTTCTATTGACGATTTAAAAGTAACTTTCTTTACCAAGGCTCAATACGGAAAGGTAAACTTTGCCGATTTTTCGGTAGTGATAACAACTGCTTTTACAGGTGATGTAACTACGACTACCTGGACTGATGTAACCAATCAATTGGATCAGATTGATGATCATGTTGATTATGATGGAAACTGGACAAAATCAACTTTAGATTTAAATGATTATAAAGGTGAAAGTGCAGTTGTATTGGCTTTTAAATATACCATTGATGCTGATGGTGATGTAGATGCTTCTCTTGACAGACCGGGAATGTGGAAAGTATGTGAGGTTCGTTTTACTGCAACTGCTAAAGCTTTAACTAACTTAATGACTAGTCAGTTTGATGATTGGAGCAAATTTGAATTTATTCATGTTACCAGTACCAATGCTCAGGAGTGGGTAAGAAAAGATGCTTTACGTACTGATCTTGTAGAGCCGGTAGGAGAAGATTACAAATCAATACAGGTAAGTGCGGTTTATGATGCAGACGGTGTTAAAAATGTTTCTCCTGTAGAGGCATGGACAGTGTTTAGTCCGGTGGATTTTACAGGTTATGCTAAGGGATACTTTTCGTTTTGGAATATGAGTCAGTACAAAAAAGGTGGAGACTCCGATTTAACAATTAAAATGTCAACAGATTACGTACGTAATGATGGAGATAAGATCGGTGCGGTTTCTTCAGCAACATGGACCGATATTACTTCTTTATTCTTCCTGGATGAGTCTTTGAACTATGATTCAAAGTGGAAGTATAGTGTAGGTGAAATAGCCATAGATGCTGCAAATCCGAATGTAACTTTTGCCTTAGTTTATACCTGTACCGATACCTATGCCGATGTAAATGGAGTTAACGCTGACTTAAGAGCAGGAACCTGGAAAATAAGTGATGTGCAAGCCGGTGTTGAACCATTGCCAACAGCTATTGCACCGGTTGAAAAATTAAACCCTGTTTTATTTTATCCAAATCCGGCTACTGATGTTGTAAATTTTTCTTCAGATGTTAAGGATGTGAAAATCTATAATATCAACGGTCAGCAATTAAATATTGATTACAATGTAGGAGGTTCAATAAATGTATCAGCATATCCTGCAGGTATTTACTTATTAGCGATGAAATTATCTTCCGGAGCAGTTCAGTCAGTAAAACTGATTAAAAAATAAAATTCATCACAATTCAATATAAGCAAAAGCGATTCTTTACTGGTACGATACAGGTGGGAATCGCTTTTTTTAATACGGGATTTACCCAAATGTTTACCAGATGCGAAAAATATTTATAATCATATTAAACCTTGTAATTTACAGTGCTTTTGCACAAAATTATTTAGGGCTTGAAACGCAGGTGCCAACAAACTGGTCATCAACCAATGACAGACTTAGCATTTCTTCTGCACATTATAAGATGGGAGCCCAATCCGTTATGTGGGAATGGGAACCTACCGATATCATCACCATCAGCAACCCGAGTGGATTGGCCAATGCCTGTAAGGAATATAAAGGGGGAATGATACTTTGGGTGTATAATGAAGACCCTAAAAATGAAAATCTCCGTTTCGAGTTTAAGAACGGAGCAGGGCAGGTGCAATATTACTTTAATTATCACATCGATTTTACAGGCTGGCGTGCCTGTTGGATTCGTTTTGACGAGGATATGCTGGGAATAAAACAAGACAAGAATCTTGTTTCTATGACTATAAAAGCGCCCAATTCAACATCTGGCGGTAAGCTTTTTTTCGATAGAATGAAGTTTCCGTCTTCCAGAGTTAGTGACAGGGTAACGCCTGATGCCCAGTTAGACTATATTAATCCGGAAATGAATGCAAACCATTGGGCAGCTCTTTGGCATTGGCATAGCACCTATGTTTATGATATCTCGTTACCAGCTTCGGTTAGTTCCGATGAAATTGCAGCTTTTGCTGAAATCAGAAAGCGAATAACGGATAATATTGATGGCAGTGCGCCGACAACATCACGTATTAGTGCAATTCGTAGCGAATATGCCGATCTGTTTATTAGCAGAGCTGGAGATCAGATTACCGGAGCTGCTTTTGTGCCCGCTGATGAGTATGTTTCATCCAATGGCGATAAGCGATTTAATGAACTCGATGATTTGATTTATGATATAGCAAAAGCATGGTACCATAAGCAGGAAAGCGGATTTGATCAGATGTTTATTGATATGCTCGACTGGTTATATGATCAGGGACTAAATGTGGGCAGTGGTATGGGAGCCAATCATCATTATGGATATGAATTTAGAGGATTCCCCAAAGCGATTTGGTTAATGCAGGATGTCCTAAAAGCTGCAGGTAAGTTTGATGAGGCTTTTGAAATGATTCAATATTGGACCGGCGTTCCGGAAATACGCCAGTTGCCGGTTGATGAAAATTTTCAGGGTATCGTAGATGCCTGGAATACCATTATTCCGGGGCGCCTGATGACAGTTATGTTACGTGAAGATTCACCAGAGTTAGTTAGGGATATGCAATCTTTTGTCAGGTGGAATGATGCGATGATGAAACCCAGTGTTGGTTTAATGGGAGGTTTTAAGCCGGATGGAGCAGGTTTTCATCATGGAATGATATATGCCGGATACCTTAATGGCGGGTATGGTGGATTAAGTGAATTATTGTGTTATCTGGGTAATACCCTTTATAATTTTTCAGAAGAGTCACGAGCAAATTTCAGAAAAGCACTGGATGTGCATGCCTGGTATTCTAATCAGCATTCCATGGTGAATAGTGTTTGCGGACGAAAACCAATGAATCAGAATATGGGAACTGGTGCTATAAATGCATTTGCTTATCTGGCAAAGGCAACAGATCCCATAGATGAAGATGCTGCGGGTCAATACTTGCGTTTAACCAAGTACAAAAAGGAATTGTACAATGAGTTTGTTGGTTTAGGGATAGCCAAAGGAGCTGCCCCAACAGGTAATAAAAGTATCAATTACGGAGCTTTAAATTTGCATCGTCGCGATAACTGGCTGGTGGCCACAAAGGGTTTTAATACTATAGTTACCGGTACCGAAATATATACATCAAACAATCGTTATGGTCGATACCAGAGTTATGGTACAGTGCAGATATTGGCATCAGGAAGCCCTGTTAGTGCAGAAAAAAGCGGATATGTTTTAGAAGGATGGGATTGGAATCGCTTTCCCGGAGCAACGACTATTCATCTGCCATACGACTTGCTGAATTACAGTAAATCAAATATTAACGAACGTTCAGCTAATGCTGAATTTGCAGGATCTTGTTCATTGGGGGATAATGGCATTTTTGGTATGATACTGGATGAAAATAATCATACAAACTATACCGATGATTTTGTGGCATGTAAATCAGTGTTTGCTTTTGATAATCGTATTATATGCCTGGGAAGTAATATCAATAATAGCAATAGTCAATACAATACAGAAACTACTTTGTTTCAGGCAAAGCTGGTGAGTACAAGTGAGAGCATACAGGTGAATGAAGCTTCAGTTAGTCAATTTCCGTATACTGACGATATATTTGTTAACGAACCCATTACCATGTTGGATACCAAGGGGCAGGGTTACTACCTTCCTTCCGGACATGTGAATATTCAAAAAACTTTGCAGGAATCCAGAGATAATAAGAATAAGAGTGTTAATTCCGGAAATTTTGCAACAGCATGGCTTAATCATGGAACTGCTCCGGTGAATGAAGAGTATGAATATGCCATTCTGGTGCAAACCAATGCCAGTGCCTTGAGTCAGTTTAAAACAGAAATGACTACTGAGAATGCGCCATACCAGGTCATCCGAAAAGATGAGGTAGCGCATGTATTAAAAGATCGTGATACAAAAACTACAGGCTATGTATTATTTGAAGCCAACAGTAATATTTCACAATCGCACATAAAAGCTACTTCTTACCCTTGCCTGGTGATGGTTAAAGATAAGGATACCGGAGGTTTAAACCTGTCAATGGCCGATCCGGCATTAAATATGGAAGTGCCAACAAGCTTAGTGAGCACAGCTGTAGTTCAGGAGCGTAAAATTCAACTAACACTAAATGGGAGCTATGCTTTAGCGAATCCATCAGGCAGTTGCAGGTTGGTTTCTTCAACCAATAATCAAACAATTCTTGAGTTTACATGTATTCACGGATTAGCTGTAGAAATAGAGTTGATTAAGGATGATGTAAGCGCAAGTGATGATCTTAAAATAGAGGAGGGCAATGATATAGTTTGTTACCCGAATCCGGTAAAAGACATGTTGTACTTTAAAAAGAATATGCCAATTGAGTATATACAGATATTTAATCAGTTGGGGATCTTAAAATTAGAAATTCAGGAACCTGGTTATACTATTAATGTCACTGATCTTCAGCCTGGATTATATTTTGTACATACGGATTTTGCAGGTGCAGATTCTAAGGTGTCTATGTTTGTAAAGCTATAAACATGCATTAGTATATAAACTAAAAAAGGTTTCTCCTAAAATTTAGAAGAAACCTTTTTTATAGTACTCGAGGCGGGACTTGAACCCGCACGTCCTAATGGACACAAGATTTTAAGTCTTGCGTGTCTACCAATTCCACCACTCGAGCATCCTTGGAGCGAAAAACGGGACTCGAACCCGCGACCCCGACCTTGGCAAGGTCGTGCTCTACCAACTGAGCTATTTTCGCATTTTCAAAATTTTGTGATTCATATTTACTTTTCTTTAAAAGTAGAATCTATATCTGTTATCATATTGATGTCAAATAAAAAGGTTTCTTCTAAAAAAGAAGAAACCTTTACTGGTACTCGAGGCGGGACTTGAACCCGCACGTCCTAATGGACACAAGATTTTAAGTCTTGCGTGTCTACCAATTCCACCACTCGAGCATCCTTGGAGCGAAAAACGGGACTCGAACCCGCGACCCCGACCTTGGCAAGGTCGTGCTCTACCAACTGAGCTATTTTCGCATTTTCAAAATTTTGTGATTCATATTTACTTTTCTTTAAAAGTAGAATCTATATCTGTTATCATATTGATGTCAAATAAAAAGGTTTCTTCTAAAAAAGAAGAAACCTTTACTGGTACTCGAGGCGGGACTTGAACCCGCACGTCCTAATGGACACAAGATTTTAAGTCTTGCGTGTCTACCAATTCCACCACTCGAGCATCCTTGGAGCGAAAAACGGGACTCGAACCCGCGACCCCGACCTTGGCAAGGTCGTGCTCTACCAACTGAGCTATTTTCGCCTTTCAATATTTTGCACTTCACATGTTTGCTTATCTTTATAAGTAACACCTGTTTTGTGATTGCGGATGCAAATATAGAGCATATTTATTTATTTACAAACTTTATTTTGGTTTTGGATGAAGTTTTTTTTTGTTGTTTTTATTTGTGATTGAATCTCAGTAAATAAGCCTAATTGATGCCAGTAAACTTTTTTATTTCGTTTAACTTATTTAAAGCCTCAACAGGGGTTAGGTTGTTGATATCAGTATTGGCAATTTCGTCTCTGATTTGTTTTAAAACCGGATCGTCGAGTTGAAAAAAACTCATTTGATACCCTTCTCTATGTTGTCCCAAATCGTTTACAGGTTTACTTAAACTACCTTTTCTGTTAGCGCCTTCCAATTCTTCCAATATTTCATTGGCTCTGCCAACCACACTTTTGGGCATACCTGCCATACGTGCCACATGTATCCCGAAACTATGCTCACTGCCTCCGCGTACTAACTTGCGTAAAAATATGACCTTATTATTTACTTCTTTTACCGAAACATTAAAGTTTTTGCATCGATCAAAAGAGCGTTCCATTTCATTTAGCTCGTGATAATGTGTGGCAAATAAAGTTTTGGCTTTGGCTCTTTTGTTTTCGTGGATATATTCCACAATACTCCAGGCTATGGAGATTCCATCGTAAGTGCTGGTTCCACGTCCCAGTTCATCAAACAGAATTAAACTACGTGGCGAGATATTATTTAGTATGCTGGCTGCTTCGTTCATCTCTACCATAAATGTAGATTCACCTGCAGATATGTTATCTGAGGCGCCGACGCGTGTAAATATTTTATCAACAATACCAATTTTAGCCGATTCTGCAGGAACAAAACATCCAATTTGTCCCATGAGCACAATGAGGGCTGTTTGGCGTAATAAAGCCGATTTACCCGCCATATTGGGTCCGGTAATAATGATTACCTGTTGTTTTTCGCTATCCAGGTACACATCATTGGGTACGTACTCTTCTCCAACAGGTAATTGTTTTTCAATGACCGGATGACGTCCTGATTTGATATCGATGACATCACTATCCTCAATGACAGGTCGTACATATTTGTTTTGACCGGCAATGGTGGCAAAGGAAAGCAGGCAATCTAATTTGGCCAAAAGGTTAGCATTTAGCTGAATAGCTGCCAGGTACTCTGCCAGGCTCATGACAAGATTATTGTAGAGTTGGGTTTCCAGGGCAAGTATTTTTTCTTCAGCACCTAAAATTTTAGCCTCATATTCTTTTAGCTCTTCTGTGATGTATCGCTCTGCATTTACCAGGGTTTGTTTACGAATCCACTCTTGTGGAACTTTATCCTTGTGCGTATTTCTAACCTCTATATAATAACCAAATACATTATTAAAGTTTATTTTTAACGATGGAATGCCAGTACGCTCAATTTCACGCTGAACAAGGTTGTTAAGGTAATCTTTTCCTGAATATGAGATCTTTCTTAATTCGTCTAACTCTTCATTCACACCTTCAGCCATCACATTACCCTTATTGATCTGAGCAGGAGGATCAGTAGCAATTTCTTTTTCAATTCGCTTGCGAATGGAGATACAGGGATTTAGTTGTTCACCAATGCTGTTTAATGTGGTGTTTGTGGATTGCTCACAACCATTTTTTATAGGTTCTATGGCCGTTAAAGCATGTTTAACCTGAATCACTTCTCTGGGAGATATTCTTCCTACCGCCACTTTGGATACCAGACGCTCCAGATCACCCACCGGACGTAAATACTCTTCCAATTCTGATTTAAATTCAGGATCTTTAAAAAAGTATTCAACAGCAGTAAGTCGGTCTTCTATCAGTTTAACTTCCTTTAAAGGCAGGGCAATCCATCTCTTAAGCATACGGCTTCCCATTGGAGATATGGTACGGTCAATGACCGAAGCCAGTGAGTTACCTCCTTCATTCACAGTGCCGAATAACTCGAGATTACGAATGGTAAATTTATCCAGCCATACATATTTATCCTCTTCAATACGCGACAGGCCGGTAATGTGCTGTACTTTATTGTGTTGGGTGATGTCCAGATAATGCATAATTGCCCCGGCTGCAGCAATTCCGTACTTTAAATTATGAACACCATATCCTTTTAACGATTTAGTTTCAAAGTGTTTAAGTAATCTGTCGTGAGATGATTCTTCGGTGAATACCCAGTCTTCTAGTCCGTAGGTGTAAAATTTATCACCAAAGTTCTCTATAAACTGACTACGTTTACTTTTTTCAAACAGAACTTCTTTGGGTTTAAAGCCGTTAAGTAATTTATCGATGTATTCATAACGACCTTCAGCTGTTAAAAACTCACCCGTAGAAATATCCAGAAAAGCTACACCGGCCACATTTTTTTCAATGTGTACAGAAGCTAAAAAGTTGTTTTCACGATGCTCCAGAACATTGTCGCTTAAAGTTACCCCTGGCGTAACCAGTTCGGTAACTCCACGCTTAACAATTGTTTTGGTCATCTTGGGATCTTCCAGTTGATCGCACACGGCAACTCTTTGTCCGGCCCTGACTAATTTAGGTAAATAAGTATCTAAGGCGTGATGAGGAAATCCGGCCAATTCAACATAGGATGCTGCTCCATTTGCTCTTCTTGTTAGCGTAATTCCTAATATTTCTGATGTTTTGATGGCATCTTCCGAAAAGGTTTCATAAAAGTCACCTACTCTAAATAGTAATATCGCATCAGGATGTTTCTCCTTAATGGAATAATATTGTTTCATTAATGGAGTTTGAACCGCCTTTTTTCCTTCTTTTTTAGCCAATGTACTGTTGTTTTTCAAATTAATTCCCGATTGAATGTGATCATTGTTTTTCTGGGAAATAGATATTCATGCAAATATAAAATTATTAATCTTTATTAATCGGCTTTTGCAGGAGTCTTATTCAACTTGATTTTACGATTTATGCATTGTATCTTAAGGATAGTATGGTGGATGAAAAAGTATTGATATTAGGTGCAGGGAAAGTGGCCGGTCCCATTGTAAAGTATTTGCTTAATAGCGGGTATAGGGTTACTGTGGCCTCTGAATTTCTTTATCAAAGTGAGTATGTTATTCAAAATCACCCTTTAGGTAGAGCTGTGGAGTGGCATGCTGGAGATCAGGAAAAATTAAATGCTTTGGTGAGTGCCCATAAAGTAGTGGTTAGCCTGCTTCCTTTTTTTCTTCATATTGATGTATGTAAAGCTTGTATTAAAGCAAAACGTAGTCTGATTACAACTTCATACGAGCAGCCTGGGATGGCAGAGTTACATTCAGAGGCTTGTAAAAGTAATATTACCATTTTAAATGAAATGGGTTTAGATCCGGGTATTGATCATATGTGGGCGGCTCAAATGTTAGATGCTATTAAGGCACAGGGGGGCAGAGTTGTAAAGTTTATTTCTGTTTGTGGGGCATTGCCTTCGCCCGAATCATTGGATA
This sequence comes from Labilibacter sediminis, assembly GCF_005877885.1. Lineage (GTDB taxonomy): Bacteria > Bacteroidota > Bacteroidia > Bacteroidales > Marinilabiliaceae > Saccharicrinis > Saccharicrinis sediminis. The sequence goes on along the minus strand of NZ_VCHY01000005.1, from coordinate 96,156 downwards.
ATCCTTTTAGGTATAAATTTTCATGGAGCCCAATGGGCGTAATGAGGGCCAGTATGTCAGAAGCTTCCTATTTAAAAAATGGAGAGGTTATAAGGCAGGGAGCTGCGAACTTATTTCGCAATACCTTTGAGCTGAATGTGGAAGGTGTTGGAAGTCTGGAAGCCTATGCAAACAGAGATTCTATAAAATATATAGAGCTTTATCAAATACCTGAAGTAAAAACATTTTTTAGGGGGACCTTTAGGTATAAAGGGTGGTGCGAAACATTAGCTACACTTATTGATGCCGGATATTTGGGAGAAGAGGAATTTCCGAATAATGTTTCTACTTATGGTGAGTTAGCTGCTTACCTAATGAAACTGAAACCGAAGGAAAATGTGCGTGATGTATTGGCTGATAAAATGAATGTAGCCACACATTCAAATAGCATATTGGCCATGGAATGGTTGGGGCTTTTCTCGAATGTGCGATTTAGTGCTCATTTAAAAACACCATTGTCAGTGCTTACCGACCGAATGGTAAGTAAAATGAAAATGTTGCCGTCAGATAAGGATATGGTGGTTTTAAACCATCAGTTGTTATATGAATTACCAGATAAATCCAGAAAAATAAAAAACGGCAGTATGGTAATGATGGGAATGAACAGTGAAAATACTGCTATCGCAGATACGGTTTCCCTTCCGCCGGCATTGGCAGTTGAACTACTTTTAAACAACACGGTAGCGCATAAAGGAGTCATCAGGCCGTTATGTAAGGAGATTTACGAACCTATTTTAAATCAGCTTACAAAAAAGATGAAGTTTACAATGAATGAAAAAGAATTGGGAGAGGATCAATGGCCAAAAGACTGGTGATGTTGATAAAGACTAAAATTTTAACCCGGATTATGTGTTAGAACATCGTAATGAGGAATGAAAGTGCAAACAATCAAGGACTTGTTGAGACGACTCATAGCACCGCTATGGTGAGTTGAAACAAGTTAGTTTACGGTTTGATTGGCAGTAGTTTCATTACGTAATAGGTTTTCTAACGCATATTGCGGGTTTAATGTAAAGATTATTGTTTGAGAAATGATATGCTTTTTAAAAAATATTGGCTTTCTAATGATATTTGCAGGTGTTGCACTACTGGCTTTTTATACCGTTCAAAACAGGATTGAAAATATTCATTTTGTAATTGCCGGGATATTGATTTTGGCAGGACTTTGTAGTTATATTATCACCAACAGATTTTTGAATGACAAAAATAACTCTTGCTAAAAGTGTTGCTTTTTTGTATAAAGCATAAAAAAAAGGGTTCTGTTTTAGAACCCTTTTGCACGTATCTGTTAAAAGATTACAAACAAACCAGTTTTCCGTCTTTATAAACAGGAACAATATCTAAAATATCAGATTGATAGCAATACTCAAGATCTCTTATCTCTCCCAATCCTGTTAGTCGTTTATAGTGTTTTCCTTTAGATCCAATGGCATGAATATCATTTTTATTTTGCTCATATAAATAAGCCATGGCAATAGCCACATCGCTTAATTGGGCACCTACTAACACTTGCAGGTCATGCGCCATTTTTCCTGCACACAACGAATCTTCCATCGTAAAATGATCGTGCGATCCCGATGCCACAAAAACAACATCTTCATCATTTTTAATGGCTTCTACAATGGCCCTGTCGTTTAGGAATGCACCAACCAATAACTTTTTAGCACCTAAAGAGTTTAGTATGGCACGTGTACCATTTGTGGTGGTAATAATTAACGTTTTATCTTTTATGATTTCCGGAGAATACGAAAAAGGAGAGTTACCAAAATCGAAACCCGGAATGGGAACCGCTTTACGCTCTCCGCCCAATACAACATTTTCTTTTCCCATTTCTTTTTGAAGATCAAAGGCCTCTTCAGGTGTTAAAACAGGCAATATTTGTTTTGCTCCATTGGCTAAAGCAGTTGTCATTACTGAAGTGGCGCGAAGTACGTCAATTACTACAACAGTTTTATCTTTAACTTTATCCGGAAATATTTCTCTGGCCGATAAAATTACATCTATATTCATTCTACTATTTTTTTATAATCTCAATTTTAGCTAATTGATGGTAAATTCTATTAAAACGATACTGTAAAGCTGCACTTGATATCATTAATCCTGATAAGTATCCAATCCAAATTCCTACAGCACCCATTTTTAAAATGAAGGCACAAATATAACAAATTGGCAAAGCCAAAACTATCCATGTAATAAAAGTGATGACAGAAGGTATTTTTACATCTTCTATTCCTCTTAAAATACCTAACCATACCACTTGCAGTCCGTCAAATACCTGAAATATTCCAGCTACAATCATTAGATGTGTTGTGATGAGTAACACATATGAATCCTTAGTAAACAAACCAGGTAAAAAATGGCGAAGGGTGATAAATAAAACACAGGTAACAGACATAAAAATAATGACCTTATGCACTATGGCATACGCCGAAAGTTTTAAGTTATGCCAATCAACGGCACCACGGTAATTACTGACCTTAATGGTTGCAGCTGCTCCTAGTCCGTTGGACATCATATAGGTTAAGCTGGCTATGGCAATAACAATTTGATGTGCTGCCATGGCTTCCTTGCTAATCCAGCCCATCATGATGGCACCCATGCTAAAGGCAAATACTTCAATAACCATTTGTCCGCCAATGGGGAAACCTACCTTAATGATTTCCCAGGCTTTGCTCCATTGTATTTTTGCGGACAGGTAAACCTGTTTGTATTTTTTAAAATAAGGTAGTTTAATAAATACAATAATAATGGCCGTTGGCATAATAATGCGGGCAATTAATGTGGCCCATCCGGCCCCCTGAACTCCCATTGGAGCAACGCCAAGCTTACCAAATATAAATATGTAGTTTAAAATGATGTTGATAATGTTGGCCGTCAATGTAATGATCATGGCAATACGGGTGTTGGTAATGCCTTCTGCAAATTGTTTAAATACCATGAAAACACTAACCGGTATGGTTGAGGCAACTAAAATAAGGTAAAAAGGAATGGCTACTTTTACCACTTCTGGTTCCTGACCCATATCGTACATAAACAAAGCAACAGAAAACATGATGGCCGCTTGAATGATGGCAAAAAGAACAACGCCAAACATACCTTGCTTTAGCCAGTATCCACCTTCTTCACTATTGCCTGCTCCATGAGCCTTGCCAACCATAGGCGTAACACCAATGCTTAATCCAATGCTAAGCACAAAACCAATAATAAAAATACTATTGGCAAAAGATACTGCCGCCAGTTCTGTTGCTCCTAATCTTCCAACCATCAGCGTATCTGCCAGGTTAACCGTCATTTGACCAGCTTGCGACAATACTACCGGAAGTGCCAACTTAAGGTTGGTCAGGTAATGAGGCTTAAATTGCTGATAATATGATTTTTTAAAATAACGATGCATACTGAGTGTTGTATAACTTTTAAAATGCCAGATAGAAGTCTTTGGTTAACTCTTTATATTCGTTAGAATAACCATGCCTGCCCGAATCTTCAATGATGATTTCTTCTTCGATACAAACTGATTTTGACAACGAGAATTCCATTAAAATTCTTTTTGCAGGTTTAGAAGGTGTTGGTTTTATATATAAACATCTTGTCAGATTCAGACCAGATGTTTTGGCTAATTCAATAAAACTGCTTTTTTCAGTAGCAGGCAGTATTACACAAAAAATCCCGTTTTCAGCTAACAACATATCAATGCCCGAAATGAGTTCAGCAAAGCTTAGGCTATCGGTATGGCGGGCCAGGCTTTTTTTATTACACTCATTTTTTAAGGAGTTAATAAAAAAAGGAGGATTACTAACAATTAATTCATATTTATTCCCGGATGTAGTGCTGTAGTGTTTAAAATCCATATGGATACTTGTTAATCTGTTTTTCCATGGGGATAATTCAAAGTTTTGCTGCATCTGCCCAAATGCACTGTCATCAATTTCGATGGCATCAATTGCAGCATTTTCTGTTCTTTGTGCCAGCATTAAGGAAATTAGGCCCGTACCACTTCCAATATCTAATATTTTTTTTGCTTTGTCACAATTTGCCCAGGCTCCGAGTAATACTCCATCAGTACCTACTTTCATGGCAGTTTTATCCTGATGAACGATAAATTCTTTGAATGAAAAATACGTGTTTGCCATTTCTAAAATTTTTCAAATACACCTAAGCCAAATAGGGCATAATCATATTTAATGGGATCTTCCGGACAAAACTCTTTTAGTTTTAAACTAATCTCTTCAACTGCTTTCCAGTCGTTTTGCTTGCGTTTTATTAAGCCTAGTTTTCGTCCTACATTGCTCGTGTGTACGTCCAGAGGTAACATCAGGTCAGAACAGTTTATATCTCTCCATATACCAAAATCAACCCCCATCTTATCCTGTCTCACCATCCATCTTAAGTACATATTTATGCGCTTCGCCGAAGATCCTTTGCCAACGTTAGCCAGATGTTTTCCGGTTCTGCCGGCATCCTGAAATGAAGTAAATACATCTCTAAAGTGAATGATCGCTTCTTTAATACACTTGTTAGGTTGATATCCTTCGGTAAAAACCGTTTCTAAACCGCCATAATTATGGTAAATATTCCTAAGAGCAAGAATAAAATATTTAAGGTCTGTTCCGTTGAAGGTTCTGTAAACGGCTCCATCGGGTATTTCATCGATATCACCATTTAAAATAAATTCATATGGCTGATGATTTAACCACGATAAAATTTTATTTCCACTTTTAATAATAGCTGTACGTTGTCCCCAAGATATGGTAGCAGCAATAAAACCTGCTATTTCGATATCTTCTTTCCGGGTAAATTGTTTAGGTAAAGAAATGGGGTCGGACGCAATAAAGTTTGGTGCATTATAAGCCAACACCTTTTCATCTAAAAAAGATTTAATCTCTTCAGTATCTACCATCAGCTTACCTCTCCTTATTAAAGAACAAATCCATCTTTCATCTTAATCTCTCTGTCGCTCAAATGTGCCAGGTGCAAATCATGTGTAACTATTACAAAGGTCTGCTTAAACTCATCTCTAAGTTTAAAAAAAAGTTTGTGTAATTCTTCCTGGTTTTGAGAATCCAGACTTCCGGTAGGCTCATCGGCAAAAACTACAGCAGGATCATTGATGAGTGCACGGGCAATGGCAATGCGTTGTTTTTCACCACCACTGAGTTCTGCAGGCTTATGGAGCTCCCTGTCTTTTAAGTTCAGAAAATCTAATATTTCTTTGGCTCTCTTTTCGCTTTTTGCTTTGTTTTTACCGGCAATTAGTGCGGGCAGAGTTATGTTTTCAAGAGCATTAAACTCAGGAAGTAATTGATGGAACTGAAAGACAAAACCGATGTTTTCGTTTCTGAATTTGGCCAGTTCTTTTGTGCTCAAGTTTTGAATAGATGTATTGTTGATTTCAACTTCACCATCGTTAGGATCATCAAGTGTACCTAGTATCTGGAGTAAGGTAGTTTTACCTGCGCCGCTGGGCCCCACAATGGATACGATTTCTCCCTCCTTAATTTCGAGATCAATCCCTTTTAATACCTGTAAATCACCAAATTGTTTTTTTATTCCTTTAGCTGAAATCATTTGATCTGATTAATGGGTAAATAACAATATCATATAGTATGCATAAATGGCTACAAATAAGACACCTTTCCACCTGGATATATGTCCTTTTTTTAATGGTAATAAAGCAAGCATAAGTAAGGCCGAAATTCCCATCATCCACCAAATATCAACAGAAATTAAAACTTGGGAGATATTAATGGTTTTTAGCACAGAGGTTACTCCAAGGATAGCTAATAAGTTAAATATATTAGAGCCAATGATGTTTCCTATAGATATATCAGTTTCTTTTTTGACAGCAGCCATAACTGATGTGGCAAGTTCAGGTACACTTGTTCCAAAGGCAACAACGGAGATACCGATAACTCTTTCGCTTACATTAAACCCCTTGGCAATAATAACAGCACCCTCAACTAAAAGTTTCGATCCAAAATAAAGACCGGTAGCAGCCAATACAAGGAGGGCAACAGCCCATATTATTTTCATGCTTGGTTTTTCAATGAGCTCACCTGACTTTCCCATCTGCCTGCGTGAACTATATACGGAGAAAATAAGGTAAAGAGAGATGAAAACCAGGAATATAACACCTTCGAAAAATTGTAACTTGTTGTTTTGGGCAAAAAAGTAAAATAACAATGAGGCTATCATCATTACAGCCCAGTCGAAAAAAATAGATTTCTTTTTAACTTTTATGGGCAGTATGATGGATACTGTACCCAGTACCAATGCAATATTGGCAATATTAGAACCCACTACATTTCCAACCGAAATATCCGGTACCCCGTCAAAAACAGCTTTTAAGCTTACAATTAATTCAGGAGCGGATGTGCCAAAGGCTACTACAGTGATTCCAACAACCAAAGTTGAAATACGAAAGTATCGGGCAATTTGAATACTGGATTTAACAAGCCAGTCTCCACTAAAAAAAAGCAGGGTAAAACCTGCTATCAACATTATAAAACCCATGAAGTATATTTTTCTTATTCGGTGTCAGATTCTTTTTGTCCGTTCACTTTTTTTGAAGGTCTGGCTTGTGAATTCTCGTCAATATTGTTTGTTAACTCATTGTCTTGTTCTTCGTCCAATTCTTCATAGGGCTCGTAGCTGTCGGTATCGGTAATGGTTTCACCAATTTCCTTAACATGGGCTTCAATATCTTCCTGACTTTCTTTAAAATCTCTGGCTAAATCATCAGTTCCATCCTTAAACTCACGTTTAAGTTCATCGGTAGCCTTTCTAAATTCATTCATCCCTTTACCTAAAGTGCGGGCCAATTCAGGTATTTTTTTTGCTCCAAAAAGTACGAGCACTGCCAATACCACAAGAAAAATTTCTCCTCCGGAGAATGAAAAAAACAAAAACGTCATAATACAATTGTTATTTATGCACCAAAGATAACAAAAACAAAACACCCTTTAAACACAAAGGTTTAAAGGGTGTAATATATCATTATATGATTAACTTATTTTTTAGCTCCTTTTTTCTTTTCTCTGGATTCAATTACAGAGAAAGCAACAGGAGTAGCGATAAATAACGAAGAGTAAGTACCCACTACAACACCTAACATTAAGGCAAATACAAATCCTTGAATTACCTCACCTCCAAATAAGAAGATAACCAATAGTACTACAAACGTAGTTAACGATGTATTTACGGTACGACTGATTGTTGAGTTTAATGCTGAATCCACAACACCAACTCTTTCTCTTTTGGGATGTAATCCTAAATATTCCCTGATACGGTCAAATACAACCACGGTATCATTTATCGAGTATCCAATTACAGTCAGTATAGCTGCAATAAAAGCCTGGTCAATTTCTAAGCTAAATGGTACAATACTGTATAACATTGAGAATGCACCAAGTACTAATATAACATCATGTACTAAAGCAACCAATGCACCTAAACCATACTCCCAGTTACGGAAACGGATTAAGATGTAAAGGAAGATTACGATTAGCGAGAAGATAATAGCGTAATATGCTTTTGTTTTAATGTCTGTAGCAATGGTTGGTCCTACTTTTTGAGAACTCATTCTATAGTTATTGATGAAGTTGTCAAAAGTAACGTCAGCACCAATATACTCTTTTAATCCAGCATGCAGTTTTTCTTCAATCGAGTTGTCAATTTCAGTTGTGTTTTCATCAATCATGTAGTTAGTCGCAATTCTAACCTGATTATCTCCACCAAAAGTTTTTACTTCAACATGTGCTCCTTCAAATTCGTCAGATAACGTTTTTTGAATATCGGAAGCAGATACTTTTTCTTCGAAACGAATTACATAAGTACGACCTCCGGAAAAGTCAATTCCTAGTTTTAATCCGTGCGTAGCTAACGAAGCCACACTTGCAATAAGCACAATACCTGAAACAACAAAGAATACTTTCTTTTTCTCAAGGAATTTAACTTTAGTACTCTTCAGGAATCCTTCAGTTAATTTAGTACCAAACTTAACGTCAGTTTTCTTATCCAGCATTCTTTCAAAAATTAAGCGAGTAATAAAAATCGCTGAGAAGAAAGAAGTAGCAATACCAATCATTAATGTTGTTGCGAAACCTTTAATCGGACCAGTACCAAATACGAATAAAATAATACCAGTAAGGAATGTAGTTACGTTAGCATCAATAATTGCAGAGAATGCGTTTTTGTATCCATCGGAAATAGCTAAACGAACACCTTTACCTGCAGCTAATTCTTCACGAATACGCTCGTAGATAAGTACGTTAGCATCAACCGACATACCAATGGTTAATACGATACCCGCAATACCCGGTAATGTTAATACCGCACCAAAAGATGCCAATACTCCAAGAATAAAGAACATGTTTGCAATCAAGGCAAGGTCAGAAACAAATCCGGCTCTAAAACCATAGAAGAAAATCATGTAAGCCAATACTACAAGGAAAGCCCAGATGAATGAAGACAAACCGGAGTTAACCGCTTCTTCACCAAGAGAAGGACCTACTACTGTATCCTCAACAATACGTGCTGGAGCAGGAAGCTTACCTGACTTAAGGATGTTTGCAAGGTCTTTTGCCTCTTCCGGAGTAAAGTTACCTGTAATAGAACTTCTTCCTCCTTTAATGGCAACATTTACTGTTGGGTAACTATATACGTAACCATCTAAAACAATGGCAACACTTTTTCCAATATTTGCTTGTGTTAAACGAGCCCAGATATTTGAACCTTCCGGGTTCATACCCATGCTTACTTCATAGCTTCCATCCTGACTAGTCTCAGCACGTGCGCTGGTAATTACATCTCCTTCTAATGGAGGACGACCATCATGACTGGAAACTTTAATGGCAATAAGTTCATAAATTTCATCCTTGCTCATGCTTCCATCCTGAAGCTCACGTTGTGGAAGAGGCTTAACACCCCATAAAAATCTTACGTTCTTTGGAAATAAAGCACGTACCTGATCCATTTGCAGGTAAGCATTTACTTTAGAAGTATCTTTTGCTAAAGCATATCCTACTAAAGGTCCTTGTTGACGTTGAGAAGGTGTTAAAACGCTGAATAATGAAAGAGTAGACTGAGTAGCTAATGAATCTACAGCTGTGCTGTCTGAATCTAATGCGCTTAAAAGATCTTCTGTTACATCAGTTTCAGCAGGCTCTTCAATTACTTCTACTTCTTCAGTTTCTTCAGTTGTAGTTTTAGCTAAATCTTGTTTTGCTGTTTCAATCTCAACCACCTTTTGGTTTGCCTGAATTAAGTTAGGAACCAATTCCTGAATCTCATACGTTTCCCAGAATTCAAGACTTGCTGTTCCCTGAAGTAATTTTCTTACCCTTTGAGGATCTTTAATACCAGGAAGCTCAACCAATACTCTACCTGCTTTCTCAAGTTGTTGAATATTTGGCTGTGTTACTCCGAAGCGGTCGATACGAGTACGTAAAATATTAAAGGCGTTCTCAATAGCACTCTGAGACTCTTCTCTAATAACTTTTAACACCTCTTCGTTTGAAGTATTGTATCCAATTTTTCCCTGAAGTTCTACAGTGTTAAAGATGACAGCTAAACGAGCTTCTTTATCTAATTCAGTAAACGCATCGTAAAATAGAGAGATAAAGTCTTCAGAAGAGCTTTTCTCTTGTTGTTCTGCGATTTGTAAAGCTTCGTTAAAAGTTGGATCTGAATTGTAGTTAGAAAGTGCTTTTAAGATATCTGCTACTTTAACTTCCAGGATTAAGTTCATACCACCTTTAAGGTCCAAACCAAAATTAATCTCCTTCTCTTTACACTCTTTGTAAGTGTAATTTTTTAATCCAAGAAAATTATACACAGGCTCATTAGCAACTGAGTCCAAATAATTAATTTCTGCTTGTGGATCTCCTAATGCTATTTCTTTTGCCTTATTTTCTTCCTCTTTTGTTTGATAAGTAAACATCAATTGATATAAACTCACTAACGCTAAAAGGATGGCAAAAAGTCTGATTGCTCCTTTGTTTTGCATCTTTACTTAATATTTATTTATGTTGTCAATTTAAATTTAATTCAAAAGTCATGAATTGCGCAAATATATTGTTTTTTTTTAGAAATACCACTGCTAAGCGGCATCCATCTCTATTTTGAATTAAATGTCTGAACAGAAGTGTACAGGAATAAATTCAGGATATATGAGTCCCCTAGTTTATAGTTTGGTAATTAAGTGGTTAGCGGCTTGTTTATAAGTGATTTGTTTCAGGGGTGCTTTTGATACTTTTTAGGGAATGTAGTAAAACCATAAGAAAGGAAAGTCCCCAAATTATAGAACCAATGGCAATCATTATGGTAACAGGTAATCTGTCGTGGTTTGCAAATCCATTTAACCATATTTGAATAACCATGTACGAAACAGGAATAGCCACTATAATACCTATAAGAATAAAATGGCTTAGGTAAGAGAAAAGTTCCGTGAATATTTGTTTTGGTGTTGCACCGCTAAGTTTCCTAATTTCTAAATCATTGTGTTTTTGCTCTTCGGTATAGGCAGCTAATGCTCTAAGTCCGATCCAGGCTACAAATAGTGATAAAACCATAAAGACAAGAACAATCTTTAAAACTTTTGTTTCTTCGCTAAGATTGTTTTTGAGCTTATCGTTTAATAGCTTGTATTCAAAGGGTTCGTTGTTGGTGTAATCTTTCCAAATATTACTTACCTCCTCTGTGATTAGTTCGGCGTCGATGTCGTCAGATACTTTAATCAATAAATGATCGTAAAAGCTTCCTTTTGGCAGGTCCATTAACACCAACGGACGCAAAGGAAACTGTAAAGGTTCAAAATAAAAATCTTTAACAACACCACGTATTGAAAATCCCCAGTGCTTTTCTTTATTAGATTGTGGAAAGCTTATTTTTTGTCCCAGTGGCTTACTCATCTTTAAATAACTTTGTGCAGCTTCGTTAATAACCACATCGGAAGCCATTTTTTTATCAGTCTGATTCCAAAGTTCACCGGCATAAAATTTAATGCCAAGTGTTTTAAAAAAATCTCTTTCAACAAAGTTAACCGGAAGAAGTATCATTTGATCTCCATTTTTACCAGAGTAATTAAAAGATGTTTGTGTGGCTTTATCGCCAGGTAAAACAGAGCAGGCCGAAACCTCTTCAATATGAGGGAATGACTTAATTTTAGCTTTGAATTCCTGAAACTGACGTCCTAATGAGTAGCCTCTTTCAACAACCAAAATGTTGTCGCTGTTAAAACCAAGGTTTTTATTTTTCAGATACGATAACTGCCAATACATACCTATCGCCAGAATAACCAAAAATGTGGCTACGGTAATTTGTACAGCACTGAGCATGCCGCGTATCATAAATCCTTTTTTACCAAGTCGATAATCTTTTCTAAAGATATTGACTTCCTTAAAGCGTGAAAAAGCAATAGCCGGGTAAATTCCTGAAATAATGCCAATAAAGAAGGTGAGTATTATAATATATATAAGGTCAAATCTTGAATCCAGATTGTTAAATTTTAAATGCAAACCAAATAGTTTATTAAAGCTTGGGAGTAATAATTCTACAGATACCAAACCAATGAATAAGGCAATGAAACTGTAGGTGATAGCTTCAATAATAAACTGCCGGATAAGCTCTTGTCTGGTAACGCCAGCCAGTTTTCTGATGCTAATCTCGTGTAATCTGTACGATGCTTTTGCTGTGGTTAAATTAATAAAATTAACAGATGTGATGGTGAGGACAAAAATGGCGATGAATAAAAATAAGGTGACGTATATTTTTTTTGAGTTTGGTTCCAATTCATCATCTATTCTGGAGTGTAGGTGTATATCTTCTAAGGGTTGAAGTTGTAGAGATATCCCTTTAATACCATCAGCAGCGTCGATACTATCTGTTGTGATGGCACGAATTTGTTGGTCTATTTCATCTTTAAGGTCTGCCTTAATTTTTTCTGCAAAGCTTGCAGGATCTGAGTTTTTATTTAGTATGACATAGGTATACCAATCTATTCTTAACCAATTGTTTTTGTATTCTTCAAGGTGTTTTTTGCTTTTGCTCTTAAAAAGTTGTTCGGTAGCTTTTTGCGATGCAACAAAGTCAAAGTGAAAGTGTGAGTTCCTGGGAAGTGGTTCGCAAATGCCCGTCACCTCAAGAATTAGTCCGTTATCTAATTTTATTTTTTTGCCAAGAGGATTCTCGAAGCCAAAGTATTTTTGAGCAATACGTTTGGTGATAACCACGTGGTCATCTCCATTTAATGCATGTTGGGGATCGCCTAAAATAAACGGAGTATTAAATATTTCAAAGAAAGAAGAGTCGGCATAGAAGAAATTATCTTCATTGTACTTTTTCTCTTTGTATGATATAAGTTTATTAGCTCCGCGCAAAATTTTTGCAGACACATTTACTTCAGGGTAGTTTTGTTTAAGATAGTCAGACAGTGGCATGGGAGCCAAGGCGCTGTTAAATGTTTTGTTACCAACTATGCCATTGGTAATAACCCGATAAGTTTGTTCGCTATGGTTAAAACTTTTGTCGTAATTGAGCTCATATCTTACATACATTAAAACGATAATGCTAATGGTAATGCCAATAGATAAGCCAATTACATTAATTGCAGCATCAGACCGATACCTAAATAATGAACGAATAGCTACTTTTATGTAATTAAATATTCGCATGGTGAATTATTTAAGTGCGCTGTCCATAATCAGATGTCCATCGAATAGCTGTACTATACGTTGACCTCTTTCAGCAACCCTGTCTGAATGCGTGAACACCAATAGGCTGGTTCCGTTGTCATTGATGTTGCTAAGTATATCTAAAATTTCGTCTCCATCAGCTGAGTTAAGCAGTCCTGTAGGCTCATCAGCTATAATAATAGAAGGGTTGTAGCTTAAAGCTCTGGCAATAGCTACTTTTTGCTTTTGAAGACTACTTAAACTTGATACGTAATGATTTTTACGGTGAAGTAGATTCATTTGCCCAAGTAAAGAACTAACTCTTTCGTTTCTGTCTTTTCTTTTGATTTTTTGATATACCAAAGGAAGTTCAATATTCTCAGCTATGGTTAGTTCCTCAATGAGTTTTGCATCTTTAAATATAAATCCAATTTCTTTTTTGCGAATAGATAATTTTTCTTTGTCGTTTAAAGAATTTATTTCCTGATCATTGATAATTAAAGTCCCTGAACTAGGAGGATCCAGCAAGCCTAAAATATTTACCAAAGAAGTCTTCCCACTGCCGGAAGGACCTAGTACAGTAAGGTACTCTCCCTTATCAACATTCAGGTTGATGTTGCTTAAGGCAACAGAGTTTATTTCCTTGTTTCTATATTCTTTTACTATTTCAATAGTTTGCAACATAGTTCAGTTCATTAGTGTACGGTTTTGTTACATGATCTGTCCGAAATCGTGCACGGTGCAAATGTAAATATTACTTTAATATATCCAAATAACTCACACTGGTGAGTAACTGTATATGTATTTAAGTTTCTATAACCCTTGATATAATGGGTGTTGATTGTTGTTGTTCAAAAAAAAGATCGCCCCCGCTAATCATATTGTTTTAAAATAATGCATCATTTTTTGTGCCAGTGGTGTTAATGACTTATAATCAAGAAGATTAGAGCTTCGGCATTCTTTTTGATAACTTCAGGAGTGTTTAAAAATGTACGGAATTGAACATTTATCGTCTTTTTGTTAGACGTTTTTCCATATATTTAAAAATCCAATACTTAAATCTGATTCAATGCAAAAGAAAATTGGCAAAATATTAGCTATTGACGACAATGAAGACATATTGTTTGCTTTAAAGTTGTTGTTAAAGTCCCATTTTGAAGTAGTTCGCACGGAAAGTGATCCCTCAAATATTCAATCTATCTTAACAAAGGAAACTTTTGATGTTATTCTTTTGGATATGAATTTTACCAAAGATGCCATCAGTGGACAGGAAGGTTTTTTCTGGCTGTCAAAAATACTTGAGATTGATCCTTTGGCTGTAGTGCTTTTTATTACAGCCTATGGCGATGTGGAAAAATCTGTAAAAGCCATAAAGGCCGGAGCAACAGATTTTATTTTAAAGCCATGGCAAAATGAAAAGATTCTGGCTACCATATCTTCTGCGGTAAAATTAAGGCAATCGCGTAACGAAGTGCAGGATCTTAAAGAGAAGCAGCATGAGATGAATACCATTTTAGATCAGCCATTTGCTGATTTTATTGGTGTTTCGCCAGGAATGCAAAGAGTATTTAATACCATTAAAAAAGTAGCCCAAACAGATGCTAATGTATTGATTTTAGGAGAGAATGGTACAGGAAAAGAATTGGTAGCAAGGGCTTTGCATCGAAACTCGCCAAGAAACGATGAAGGATTTATTAGCGTTGATTTGGGGGCTTTAAGTGAAACGTTATTTGAAAGTGAACTTTTTGGTCACGTAAAAGGGGCTTTTACTGATGCAAAAACAGACAGACCCGGTAGGTTTGAATTGGCCAATAAAGGCACCATATTTTTGGATGAAATAGGGAACTTATCGCTACCGTTTCAGGCTAAGTTGCTGACTGTACTGGAAAGAAGAGAGGTGATCAGGGTTGGTGCAAATAAACCAAAGCCTATAGATATTCGGTTGATTAGTGCCACCAATATGTCTTTAAAAGATATGGCAGGTCAGGATGAATTCAGGATGGATTTATTGTATCGCTTAAATACAGTAGAAATTGAACTACCACCATTGAGAGAAAGGCCTGAAGATATACCGGTTTTGGCCGAGCATTTCCTAAATATCTTTTCAAAAAAATATAAAAAGCAGGCCAAGTTAAGCAGAAATGCAATCAACAAACTGTTGCATTATCCGTGGCCTGGAAATGTGCGGGAATTTCAGCATGTTTTGGAACGTGCGGTTATTTTAAGTGATACCAGTACATTGAATGAAGAAGATTTGCAACTGTCGCAACCTAAGGCTTCATCGGATGGTTTTGAACTTGAGACCTACAATCTCGAAGAGGTAGAGAAATCAATTATAGATAAGGTTTTAAGAATGAATAGAGGTAATATTTCCAAAGCAGCCAATGAGCTTGGTTTAACAAGAACTTCGCTCTATCGAAGAATGGAAAAATATGGTTTATAAGAATTTCAGAATAAATTTTTTAATTCGCACAGCTTTGTTGATTGCTTCGATAGGGCTGTTGTTTTATCTGATATATAATACCGATTTAACAATGACCTTGTTTTTATTGGGAGGAGTAGTCGGTATTCAAATTTTTGCATTCATTCATTATATCGATCGAACCAATAGAATCCTGAATAATTTTCTGGAGTCGATTCGATATTCTGATTTTACGCGTACATTTCAGGTGGAGAGTACGGGATCTTCCTTTGAGAAATTAAAGAATTCTTTTAATGAGGTGATCAAGGATTTTCAGGAGGTGAGGGCAGAGAAGGAGGAGAATTTTTACTATCTCCAAACGGTGATACAGCACATAGGGATTGCACTTATTGCTTATCAAAAGGATGGTAAGGTGGAGCTGATCAATAATGCTACCAAAAAGCTATTTCAAATTAGAAATTTAAATAATATTCAATCATTAAATGGTTTTAGCTCAAACTTGGTTGATAATTTATTTAATATTAAGCATGGAGAAAACACTTTAATTAAGGTGCAGGAGAAGGATAATCTCTTGCAGCTGATCATTTATGCCACGGAGTTTAAAATCCATAATAGAACCATAACGCTGGTATCGATTAAAAATATTCAACAAGAGCTGGAAGAAAAGGAGATGGAGTCGTGGCAAAAATTAATTCGTGTATTAACCCATGAAATCATGAATTCTATTACGCCAATTTCTTCTTTATCCTCAACAGTAACAATGATCATTAAGGATTTGGCAGAAAACCTAAAAGAACAAGGTGTTCGCTCCGATGAAATTGAGACCCTGGAGGAAGTTGAAGGAGCGTTAAAAACAATACATAAACGTACCGATGGTCTTCTGCATTTTGTAAATACCTATAGAAATCTAACAAAGATTCCGAATCCTAACTTTTCTATTTTTAGGGTGAGTCATTTGTTAGGTAATATTAAAGCTTTATTTGAAGAGGAATTGAAAACTAAAGGCATTAAATGTGCTGTTAATATAGAGCCCGAATCGTTGGAGTTGTCAGCAGATGAGCACTTGATAGAGCAGGTGATTATTAATTTGATTAAGAATGCAATTCATGCCATGCCTGGGAGAGACAATGCTGAGATAAAACTTATGGCCTATATGAATAAGAGAGGGCGTATTGTTATTCAGGTTATAGATAATGGACCGGGTATTTTGCCTAATGTATTGGAGCGAATTTTCATTCCGTTTTTTACTACAAAGCCCCAGGGGTCAGGTATTGGTTTAAGTTTGTCGCGACAAATATTACGCTTGCACGGAGGTACCATAAACGCGTTTTCCGAACCTGAGAAAGAGACAAAATTTACGCTTACCTTTTAGTTTAAAAGTTCTCTTATCTGATATAATTAAAAGCAGTAATGTTGGCTGTTTATACCTCGTTTAAATTTAAGTTTTTCATGCGATTAAACATCACAGCCAGGTGGGCATAAAGTGATGTGTCCTGAATTACGACATCGTCGTTTAAACGAATTCGAATTGGCGTAAAGTTCCAGATGCCTTTAATACCACCTTCAACCATTGTTTGAGCTACTTCTTGGGCAAACTCGGCAGGAACAGTAAGTATGCCTACTTTTACGCCTTGCTTCATTTTTTTAAATTCGTCAATATGCAGGATAGGTACGCCTTCTATTTCTCTGCCTATTAACTTAGGATCCACTTCAAAAGCAGCGGTGATTTTTAGTCCGTACTGATCTAATCCGTGATCGTGTAATAGTGCATTTCCTAAGCTACCGGCACCAAAAAGGTAGGCTTCGTCTAAGGAGCAAAATCCTAAAAAGTCTTCTAATACGTCAATGAGAACATTTACCTCGTAGCCAACGCGGGTTTTACCTACGATGCTTGTGTATGATAGGTCCTTGGTAACCTGAGTGGGATCAACGCCCATGTCTCGAGCTATGTGGGTTGAAGATACATATTGCTTGTTTTGCCTTTTTGCTAATTTAAGGTAGGCCAAATAACAAGGCATTCTTCTTAATGAAGGTTCCGGAACTAATCCTTCTTTCTTTTTGCTATCTGTTGTCATCGAGTGCTACTGTATCGTATTTAAGTTGTCTTTTTTATTGCTTTGCAGGCTTATGTGTTGTGCATAAAAATGCCTGTGTAAATCTTAAAGCAAATGTAGATAAGTTTTCCTTTAAAGAAAATGTTCTGTATTAATTCTTTTGCAATTGTATTGTTCTTTGTTGAATTTAAAAGCTTTCTATATAAGATGTATTCGCTGATTAATTAAATCCGCTTTATGCATTAGAAAATCCCAGCCTGCCGGCTGGCAGGTCCTGCTTTCAATGTTCATGACGAAGGTCTAATACGATAATGCGGGTTAAAATGGATGGAAGTCTTACTTTAGAAAGAAAATATAAATATGGCGTTATTGTGTAGATGCTTAACTAGTGGGCAACAGAAAAGTAACTTTAGTTGTTGTAGATAAATAATAAGATTTTTAAACTTAGGGTTATGGTTGTATGGCTTAAAGATTAAGTGTTTTGCAAGTTCATATTACAGGATGAGGATGAATGTAGTTTTCTAAGTTTAGTGCATCGAATGAATTTGTAGGTACAAAATATTTAGTTTTATTCTTCTTGGTTAGTAGGTATACTCATTGTACCCATATTAGTAATATTATATGATGCAAGTCTGAATTCTACATTAGTGCTTTTATCAATATTCTTCACCAGATAGGTTGATTTCTCACCTGTGTCAAACTCTTCGGAGTAGCTTTCCATTAAAAATCCCCCGGGTAAACCCTGAAATAACATTGAAGACTTAAAAACGCTGTTTGTTAAACTTTTACTATCCCATTTGAAATCTTTTGTTATCCAAAAAGAAGTTTTAGAATTATCATCTTTGTGAAGATATTCAATGCACTTATATCCTAAGATACTTTTCGTTCTGCCTGTCTTTTTAATGTTAGTGTCTTCCAATATATTGTCTGGCATGCTTTCTGTCTCGTCGTTGTTTTCCCATGCTTCATTGTCCGTCATGTTAGCCATGCCATAAGCAATGCCTGTTTTTTTAGGCTCATCATCGGAAAGAATAATACAGGCTTCATTTTCCATGTCCATTATAATAACTCCTTTCGTATCTTGCTGTTTCTCGTCTATTTCTTCTGAGGTAAATTGATATGCATAGGATTCGGTGTTGGGGTTCAGATAGGTAATTATTTCTCCATTGCTGGTTAATTGATCACTAGCATCAAAGGCTTTTATTTCAATTGTAATGGAAACGGTAAAGGAATAATTATCTTCAAGTTTAACAGGAGTAGATGATGCACCCATCTTTTCCATCATTTTTGATAAATCGATGGTGCCTATGTCAGATGATTCTGTTTCGGACTCTTGGTCTTGCTCTTCAAATGCTTTTTCTATTTGTTCATCAGTTTCATTCTCAATTTTCTTCTCGAGTTCTTTCTCAGCTTTTTTTGTTGCTTTCTTAGTCATTCGTTCGAGAATATTTTGGCAAAATATAGGCTCGGAAATTAAACCAAATACGGCGATATATGCAATGAAGATGAATTGTTTCATTTTACCAGCTTTAGATTAAAAGAAATAAAAAGTAAGCTGATTTTGCGAAAAAGTCAAGACTTAATATAGTTGATATGTAACTATGGCTAAATAGACAATTTTAGGAACTTCCTACAGTTTTAATTACACCAGTTGTAGAGCAAGCCTATGCCTTAAGTTTTGTTAGTATTGTTGAAAGAGGGATGGAGGATATTAAATAAAAAAAGACCTGCAAAAAAGAATTGCAAGTCTTTGTGGGCGATGAGGGAGTCGAACCCCCGACCCCTTGGGTGTAAACCAAGTGCTCTGAACCAACTGAGCTAATCGCCCTGGAATTTATTTTGTGCTTTTGAAAGAAAAGTTGTGGGCGATGAGGGAGTCGAACCCCCGACCCCTTGGGTGTAAACCAAGTGCTCTGAACCAACTGAGCTAATCGCCCTGGAATTTATTTTGTGCTTTTGAAAGAAAAGTTGTGGGCGATGAGGGAGTCGAACCCCCGACCCCTTGGGTGTAAACCAAGTGCTCTGAACCAACTGAGCTAATCGCCCTTTTTTTCAACATTGACCAGTATTACCTTTGTAATCCTGTAGCCCCTGTTTTTAAAAGCGATGCAAATATAGGAGTCTTTTTTATATCTGCAAAACTTTTTTTTCATTTTAGACCACTTCTGCAACAACAAAAGTACTTCCGCCTATGAATATCAAATCGTTAGAAGATGCATTTTTTTTTGCAAAAAATAATGCATTCTTTATCGAGTTATAAGATTCTCCAATTAATCCGCATTCGAAGGCTGATTTTTTTAATTGTTCGGCTTCGAGTCCGCGAGGAATATTTGGCTTTGCAAAGTAGTAGGTTGCATTTTTAGGAAGTAAATTCAAAACAGAAGTAATGTCTTTATCATTTACCATACCCCAAACCATGTGAAGATTTTTGTGCGGTGTTTGTTTAATTTGCTCCATGAGTTCTTTCACACCTTCAGTATTATGTCCGCTGTCGCAAATAACAGCAGGGTTAGCGCCTAAAATTTGCCATCTTCCCAAGAGTCCTGTGTTTTTTACTACATCTTTTAAACCCGAATAAATGGAATCTTTTGAGATGTTAAGTCCGCAGGCTGTTAAAACATCCAGAGCTTTTATTACGGTTTTAATATTTTTTTGTTGGTAGCTGCCCAGTAGGTCTAATTCTAAATCCGGGTATTTAATTGTATCTTCTTCGTATATCTGTAATATTTGTTTAGCCTCTACGCTCGTCATGGCTACAGGAATATGGTAACACCTATCAGCGTAATAAATGGAGGCATTGTTTTGTTTTGCCAACCTATCGAATATTGGTTTAGTGATTGTATCTGTTTCACCAATAACAACAGGTGTATTGGATTTAATGATTCCTGCCTTTTCAGGGGCAATTTTTTCTTTACTATCACCAAGTAGAGCTGTATGATCTAATCCTATGTTTGTAATAACAGAGCAAAGAGGAGATATAATATTGGTGGAATCAAGTCTGCCACCAAGTCCAACTTCTACTATAGCTATATCTATTTTTTGTTCTGCAAAATAATTAAAGGCTAAAGCCACCGTCATTTCAAAAAACGAAGGTTTAATGTCTTTTATGAGTTCCTGATGATCTGTAACAAAGTCAATCACATCCTGCTCCGGGATGCATTGTCCATTTATTTTTATGCGCTCTCTAAAATCTTTTAAATGAGGAGAGGTGTATAAACCTACTTTATATCCTGCTTGCATCAAAACTGATGTTAAACAGTGCGAAACAGAACCTTTGCCATTTGTTCCGGCAACATGAATGGTTTTGTATTGTTGATGTGGATGATTAAAGTATGCATCTAATTTATGTGTATTATCAAGGTTAGCTTTGTAAGCAACTTTGCCTGAGCGTTGATACATAGGTAACTGGGCAAATAAAAAATCCAATACTTCAATATAATCCATCTTCGTTCAATTTATTTTTTCTGATAATCTTAATCTCTAAAAGCATTTTTCGTTTAAAATTAGATATATTTAAAAATGTCCAACTAAAAACTTCTGTTTATGCCTAAAAAACGAAAAGTTTTCATCCTCGACACAAACGTTATTTTACATGATCACAAATGTATATACAACTTTGAAAATAACGATGTAATTATTCCGATAGTTGTTCTTGAAGAACTTGACAAATTTAAAAAGGGAAATGACCAGATTAATTATCAGGCCCGGGAATTTGTTCGTGACCTTAATAAAATTTCAGGCGAAAAACTTTTTAAAGAAGGAGTCGCCTTAGGCCAAAAAAGCGGTAAGCTGTTTGTAGCAACAGGAAAGCCTTTTACGCAAGCCATGCAGGATTCGTTTTTCGAAAAATCTGCCGATCATAGAATTTTAGCTATATCCTTATATGTGAAAGACCAATTTAGCGATCGGGTGGTTACTCTGGTAAGTAAGGATGTAAACCTTAGAATGAAAGCAAAATCCTTAGGATTAAATAGTGAGGATTATGAAACAGATAAGGTAAAAGATATTGGTGTATTAGATAAAGGCGTGCAGATATATGAGGACTTTGACGAAAGCTCAATTGATTTTTTATATAGTTCCGAAGGGATATCTGCAAAAGATTTTCCTTTAGTGGATTTGCCGGCTAATCAGTATTTTGTATTGCGCAATGCCAGTAAAAGTGTGTTGGCTACTTATGATCCGTTTACTGATTTGGTAAAAAGAGTGGAAAAGCATAGCTCGTTTGGTATTGAACCCCGAAATGCAGAGCAAACTTTTTCGCTCAATGCTTTAACTAATCAGGATATTAAGCTGGTATCATTAACGGGTAAGGCCGGGACCGGGAAAACCTTGCTGGCTTTAGCAGCAGCACTGCAGCAGTATAAAAGCTTTAAGCAAATTCTTTTGGCCAGGCCAATTGTTCCTTTATCAAATCGCGATCTGGGTTTTCTTCCTGGTGATGTGAATGATAAAATAGGTCCTTACATGCAACCTTTATTTGATAACTTGAGCGTTATAAAAAATAGTCATGGCTTAAAGAGCAGGGAGAATATATTGATAGAGGAAATGCAAAGAGATAATCAGTTGATCATTACACCCTTGGCTTATATTCGGGGACGTAGTTTATCTGATGTGTATTTTATTGTTGATGAGGCCCAGAATTTAACACCTCACGAAGTAAAAACAATTATTACACGTGCTGGAGATGGAACAAAGATTATTTTTACCGGAGATATAGAGCAGATCGATTCTCCTTATTTGGATAAAACGTCTAACGGACTGGCATATTTAACTGAAAAAATGAAGGGGCAGGATGTATTTGCACATGTAAACCTGGTTAAAGGAGAGCGTAGTTACCTGGCTGAATTGGCGAGTGATTTGTTATAGGTTTGTTGAATAATAAGATAGTATGTATGAAAAGCCGGAGCAGCAATGTTTCGGTTTTTTTGTGCAATGAATTAGAAGTTGATTCTTACAGTTTGTAAGTTATGGAGCGTTTTATTTTTTTAATTGCTTTAAGTGATTGGTTTAATTAGATTTAGTTATCTTTGTGCGCTTTTTTAGAATAAAATATCTAAAAGTCTTAAAGTGTGCTCATTACCCGGATGTGTACTATAAAAAGTAAATTGAGATGATTGATAAGTCGTTGTTTTTGGAGAAGAAAGTTGCCTTCCATACCTTAGGGTGCAAGTTGAATTTTAGTGAAACTTCAACCATTGCACGTGCTTTAATGGAGGAAGGTTTTACCAAAGTGAAGTACGATGAGTTTGCTGATGTGTATGTGATTAATACATGTTCGGTAACTGAGATAGCTGACAAGAAATGTCGTCAGGCCATAAAAAAGGCCATTAAGCAAAATGCAAATGCTTTTGTGGTGGTTACAGGATGTTTTGCCCAGTTAAAACCAAAGGACATTTCGGAAATTCCTGGTGTTGATTTAGTATTGGGATCCAATGAGAAATTTAAGATGGCCGATTATTTTGGCGATCTTCAGAAGAAGGCCTCTGGTGAAATTCATGCAGGAAAGATTACCACCAATAAAGAATTTTTTCCATCATATTCTATGGGCGACAGAACCCGTACCTTCTTAAAGGTTCAGGATGGGTGCGATTATTACTGTTCTTATTGTACCATTCCGCTGGCTCGTGGTAAAAGTAGAAATGCAGATGTTAAAACAACGGTTGAATTAGCACGTAAAGCGGCCAGAGAAGGGGCAAAGGAAATTATTTTAACAGGCGTAAATATTGGTGATTTTGGGAAAAGTACCAATGAGAAATTCTTGACCTTAATACAGGGGCTTGATGAAATAGAAGAAATAGAGCGTTTCCGTATTTCTAGTATTGAGCCTAACCTGTTAACTGATGAAATAATTGAATTTGTTGCTAAAGCCGAAAAGTTTATGCCTCATTTTCATATTCCATTGCAGTCGGGATCCAATAAGGTGTTGGCTTTAATGAAGCGTAAGTATAATCGTGAGCTATTTGCACAAAGAGTAGAAAAGATAAAAACACTTTTACCTCATGCTTTTATTGGAGTGGATATGATAGTTGGTGTTCGAGGTGAAACAAAAGCACATTTTGATGATGCATTGAAGTTTATTAACGAACTGGAAATTTCTCAATTGCATGTATTTACTTATTCAGAGCGTCCAAACACCAAAGCTTTAACTATTGATCATGTGGTGCCTGTTGAG
This sequence comes from Labilibacter sediminis, assembly GCF_005877885.1. GTDB lineage: Bacteria > Bacteroidota > Bacteroidia > Bacteroidales > Marinilabiliaceae > Saccharicrinis > Saccharicrinis sediminis. Next base: position 72,801 of record NZ_VCHY01000005.1, on the reverse strand, counting down.
GAGCGTAAGTTAAGAAGCCAGATATTACATCAGTTATCTGATAAAAAGACCCATTACTTTTATAAACAATTTGAAGGTCATACAGCTAAAGTTCTTTTTGAAGGAAGTGAGAATGGAGGCATGATGAATGGTTTCACAGAAAATTACTTAAAAGTAAAAATTCCATATAACGAATCTCTTAAAAATCAAATAAAAGAGGTGAAGTTATGTTCATTTATTGCCGAAGAAATGGTTTTTAATAGTGAATTAATTGATTGATTTTTTAGATTTGCAACTATTAATCTCTTAGCTTATGGAATTAGCGCAATTGTGTCAAAAAGTTACTCAGCTCACCAAAAACACCGGATTATTTATTAAAGAAGAATCTTTAAAGAATAAGCAAGTGGTGTCTAAAGGTAAAAATGACTTTGTAACCCAGGTAGATAAAGCCTCGGAGGAGAGGTTGGTTGCAGGATTGTCGGAGTTGCTGCCGGAGGCTGGTTTTATTGCAGAAGAAGGAACTTCGGATAAGGTGGGAGAAAAGTATAATTGGATTATTGATCCCATTGATGGCACCACAAATTTTATTCATGGTTTATTTCCTTTTGCCATTAGTATTGCTTTGCAGGATAAAAATGATATTGTTTTAGGTGTTGTGTATGAAGTTGGTTTAGACGAGTGTTTTTATACCTGGAAGGGCGCCCCGGCTTATTTAAATGGAAAGGAAATTTCTGTGTCTAAGGCGAGTAAAGTGGCCGACAGTTTAATTGCTACAGGCTTTCCGTATTCTGATTTTGCCAAGATGAAGGGATTTATGAACTCATTGGATTATTTTATGAAAAATTCTCATGGTTTGAGAAGGTTGGGTTCAGCAGCAACAGATTTGGCATATGTGGCTTGCGGCAGGTTTGAGGGTTTTTATGAATATGGACTAAAGCCATATGATGTGGCAGCAGGAGCTTTTTTGGTGCAACAGGCAGGAGGTGATAATTGCGATTTTTCAGGAGGAGAGGATTATATTTTCGGGCAGGAAATTATTTCGAGTAACTCGGCTATCTTTAATGAGTTTAAAGAAGTTGTAAATCAGTTAATGAAGAAAGATATTGAATAATATAGTTTCACACATAGGTATATTTTTTATCAAATTATTGGGACGTTTACCATTCTGGTTTTTATACAGATTATCAGATGTTGGTTATTACCTGATGATTTTATCCGGTTACCGTAAAAAAATTGTTTTTCAGAATCTACATTTGGCATTTCCCGAAAAATCGGATCAGGAAATTAAAGCGATATCCAGAAAGTTTTTTCGTCATTTGTGCGACATGTTTATTGAAACTTTTAAGATGTCGAGCTTGCGAGAAAAGCAAATTCGAAAACGCATACAAATGGAGAATACCGAATTGCTGGACAGGTATTACGACGAAGGTAAAGATGTTATTGTGGCTACGGCTCATTACAATAACTGGGAGTGGACTCCTTCATTAAATTTATTTATTAAGGCACAGGGTTGTGGTGTTTATCATCCTTTAAAGAATAAACCTTACGACAGGTTTATGCTAAAGCTGAGGTCTACATGGGGGACGCTTAATTTTACCATGAAGGCATCATACCGAAGTATGCATAAACTAAAAATGGAAAATAAACGTTTTGCAATTGGTATGATTTCAGATCAATCACCTGTAAAAAAAAGAATACAATATTATAATAACTTCTTTAATCAATTAACGCCCTCGCTTACGGGAGCGGCTAAGATGTCCATTAAAACCAATAGTCCAATGGTATTTATGCGAATGGATAAAATTAAACGAGGATATTATAAAATAACTATAGAACCTTTAGTAGAAAATCCACAGGGTTATACAGAGACTGAAATTACAGATATGTATACCCGGTGTTTAGAGGATATTATCCGGGAGAAACCAGAATTTTGGCTTTGGTCGCATAACAGATGGAAGCATAAAAAAATAAACAAATAATTAAAGATTGAAGATGACCAAACTTGCCGTTGTTATTTTAAATTGGAATGGAGAAAAGCTTCTAAGAGAGTTTTTGCCAACAGTAATAGAAAACTCAAAAGTTCCCGGTGTTGATGTTATTGTAGCAGATAATGCCTCAACAGATCATTCCATTCAAATATTGGAAACGGAGTTTCCAACGGTAAAGATTATCCGCTTGGATAAGAATTATGGTTTTACAGGTGGTTACAACAGGGCATTAAAGCAAGTTGAGGCCGAATATATTATACTACTAAATTCAGATATTGCACCTGGTAATAACTGGCTTCCTCCTTTGCTGAAGGAAATGGATGAAAATGCCAATACAGCCATTTGTGTGCCTAAGATAAAGAGTTATCGCCATCCCGAATGTTTTGAGTATGCAGGTGCAGCGGGAGGTTTTATAGATAAATATGGCTTTCCCTTTTGCAGGGGTAGAATCTTTAATCAGATAGAAGAGGATAAGGGGCAATATAATCAGTCTGGTCCTATTTTTTGGGCAAGTGGTGCAGCCATGGTCGTTCGCACAAAATTATTTTTTGAAAGTGGTGGTCTAGATGAAGATTTTTTTGCGCATATGGAGGAGATAGATCTTTGCTGGCGAATGAAAAACAGAGGGTGGGATGTAAAGTATATTGCAGAGAGTGAAGTGTATCACCTGGGAGGCGCCACTTTAGATTATAACAACCCTCGTAAAGTATATTTAAATTTTAGGAATAACCTTTTTCTTCTCACTAAAAATATTGCCAAAAACAAGCTGTTTGTTAAGCTTCTGCAGCGAATGATCATCGATGGGATAGCTGCAGTAAAATTTCTTTTCTCAGCTGAGTTTAATAATTTTTGGTCGGTATTTAGGGCTCATGTTCGTTTTTATATCATGTTTTTTACCATGTATAAAAAGCGAAAGCAAAATTTAATGCAGACCAACCATAACCAACATCACGAAATGTATCCCGGCTCTATTGTTGTTCAGTTTTTTATTAAAGGGGTGCGAAAGTATAGTGAGCTTAACAATTTTATTAGATAGCAAACTAATAGTGTTTTATGGGTTGTTAGTGTTAATATCTATTTAAATCCAGTTCTCATTAAATCAAATTCAGGTTAAATTGTTGCTTAAAACTAAATTTTATACATTTGCAAAAAAAAAAAGTGTTCGATCACGCAAGTTATATTGCCATTGTGTTTCGAGTGTTTTTAATAGAAAACCAAAAAGCTACCACTTAAATTAATCTATTAAAAAAAAGTACTATGAAGAGTTTACCTTTTAGGTTAATACCCATTATTTTATTGGCAACTTTTTTAGGGAGTTGTAAAAATTACAATAGTTATAAAGGGGTGGTCTTTGAAGAAAAAAGTCCTGCTGACTGGGAAAATCCGGCAGTGTATGAGATTAATCGTGAAGCACCGCGGGCTTATTATATTCCTTTTGCTTCGCATGAAGAAGTAGATAGGGATAATATTTGGTCATCCTCATTGCTTCAATCCTTAAATGGAGAATGGTTATTTCATTTGGCCCAAAATCCATCCGAGCGACCTTTTTATTTTTTTAAAGATGACTTTGATACACGTGACTGGAAATCGATAAAAGTTCCTGCAAACTGGGAATGTGAAGGGTATGAGTATCCCATTTATACAAACGTTAAATATCCGCATGAAAAAACACCACCTACCATCCAAGCCCATTACAATCCGGTAGGTTCATATAAACGAATGTTTACTATTCCTGATAAATGGGCAGATAAAGAAATTTTCCTTCATTTTGGTGCTGCAGGGTCAGCCGTATATGTATGGGTTAATGAACAGCAAGTTGGGTATTTTGAAGACTCAAAAACACCTGCAGAGTTTAATATCACAAAATATCTGAAAGAAGGTGAAAACTCATTGGCTGTTGAAGTTTATAAATGGAGTGATGCCAGTTATCTTGAAGATCAGGATTTTTGGCGTTTAGCCGGGTTAACACGTGATGTTTTTTTAATGGCGCGTAACCCACAATATATTCGTGATTTTACTGTATGGTCAGGTTTAGCTGATGATTATACAACAGGTACGTTTGAGTTTGTGGCTGAGGTGGCTTCTGCAGATATCGAAGCTCCTACTGTATCGGTTGTTTTACTGGATGGAGAGCAGGAGGTAAAATCTTTTTCCGGAGAAGTGGAAAATGGAAAAGTAATGTTTAAAACTAACTTACCCGATGTTAAAAAGTGGACGGCTGAAATACCTAATCTGTATAATTTGATCATCACGTTAAGCAATACCCAAGGAGATATTATTGAAGTGCTCCGTCAGGATGTAGGTTTCCGTAGAATAGAAATTAAGGATGCTCAGTTATTTGTAAATGGGCAGTATGTTTATATCAAAGGTGCCAATTTACACGAACATCATGATGAAACCGGACATGTGGTTGATGAGGCTACTATGATTAAGGACATTAAATTAATGAAAAGCCATAACTTAAATGCTGTGCGTACTTCTCATTATCCACAACCAGAAAGATGGTATGAGCTGTGTAACCAGTATGGCCTTTACCTGGTAGATGAGGCAAATATTGAATCTCACGGGATGGGATATGGCAAGGAATCCCTGGCTAAAGATCCGGCATGGGGGGCTGCGCATATGTATCGGACAGTAAATATGTTTGAGAGAGATAAAAATCAGCCTTCAGTGATTATTTGGAGTTTAGGTAATGAAGCCGGGGATGGTGTTAATTTCAATGATACATACGATTATTTAAAGTCGGTGGACGATACCCGTCCTGTGCAATATGAACGTGCTAATGGTGGTAGAAATACAGATATCATGTGCCCTATGTATATGGGCATGAAGCGCATGAGTGCTTACAAGTCTAAAAGAGGCAATAAACCGCTTATTCAGTGTGAGTACGCCCATGCCATGGGTAATAGTGTGGGTAACTTTCAGGATTATTGGGATCTTATAGAATCGGAGCCTATTTTTCAGGGAGGTTTTATCTGGGATTGGGTTGACCAGGGGTTGCTTACAAAAAATGAGGCTGGAGAAGAGTATTGGGCCTATGGTGGCGATTTTGGCCCGGATACTGTACCAAGTGATGGTAATTTTTGCTTAAATGGTTTGGTTAATCCGGATAGGGGAGTTAAACCGCATCTTTTAGAAGTTAAAAAGGTATATCAGTATATTAAATTTAAGCCAGTTGATTTAAAAGCTGGTCAAATTAGAATTGAAAACAAATATGCTTTTACTAATCTCGATAAATTTGAGTTTCTATTTGAGGTAAAAGGAAATGGTGAAGTTGTTAAGGAAGGTTCTATTGCAGGTGTAGAACTAGTTCCGGATGACAGTAAAGTTTACTCTTTAGATTTGGATTTTGAGGTAGAAGCCAATACAGAATACTTTTTAAATATGTATGCCAGGTTAAAAGAAAGTGCATTTCTTGTTGATGCAGGCAATACATTAGCAAGAGAGCAGTTTAAGCTTCCTGTTTATAAAAAGGTGTCAGATAAAAAGATAACAAATGAAGTGCAGCTGAAAGAGGAAGAAGCAAAAGTGATTGTTTCTGCAAATAATACAGTCGTAGAATTTGATGCTGAAAAAGGAAGGATAAATTCTTTTACTGTTGCAGGTAAAGAAATGATGTTGCAAGGTCTGGTTCCTAATTTCTGGAGGGCTCCTACTGATAATGATTTTGGGAATAAACTGGATAAAAGAGCAAAGCCATGGCGCAAAGCCGGACAAGAAGGAAAGGTGAAATCATTTAAGACCACAGTAGCCAAAGATAAGAAAAGTGCTACTCTTAATGTAGAATTTGAATATAGTTACAATAATAAAGTTTTAGGTCTTGGATGGGTTGTTTATAAAGTAAAAGGCAATGGTGAAATAGAAGTGACCCATAGCATTGAAATTACAGGAGAAGAATTGCCGGAGATTCCTCGTTTTGGAATGAATATGGTGATGCCACGAGAGTTTGACCAAATGAGTTGGTTGGGGCGTGGTCCGCATGAGTCTTATGCGGACCGAAAAACAAGTGCTTTTGTAGATGTTTATTCAGGGTCTGTGGCAGATCAGTACTGGGCTTATATTCGTCCGCAGGAAAACGGAAATAAAACAGATGTGAGATGGGCTGGTATCAAAAACAAAGAGGGAATTGGGCTTAAGTTTATCGCCCATGAATTACTGGAATTTTCTGCACATCATAACATTATGGAGGATTTTGAATCGGAAGATCGTACCGATGGCAGATATGTGGGTGAAAGACCAGTGGTTAATCGACATACTGTTGATGTAAAAGAGCGCGATTTAACTTCTGTGAATATTGATTATATGCAGATTGGAGTTGGGGGAGACAATAGTTGGAATGCTTTAACACATGAGCAATATCGCTTAACAGAGAAGACTTATAAATATGGATTTACCATAGCGCCAATCCTAAAATAATCCTTTAGAAATTTAATCGTCGAACCAAAAAAACAATTATAAAAAATGGGTAGCCAGTAATTTGGTTACCCATTTTTAGTTTTAATATCAATAATGTTGTTGGTGATTTTTGCCATTGCTATAGTTATTCTTTTCTTGGATGTTTTAGTTTTGGCTTGATAGCAATAATCAGATCAATTTAAACAATACCGGTGTTCAAAAAGTTTATATTTGTGTATAATGTATTACAAAGAAGAACTTAAACAAAAAACAGTGTAGTAATACGTTTAAAAATTAGTCTTAATCTTTAGTTCAACCAAATAAGCATTTTGTGATGGCAGAAATAAAAACTAGCGATTTAGTACAGGAGTGTATGCAGCTTGCTCAGGCAGAGATAGAGCAAAGCATGCTAAAGTCCACTTTATTTCATAATTGGGAGCATACTAAAAATGTATTTCAATCGGCTACTTTAATAGCGGAAAATACTCCTAATATTTCAGAGCGGGAAATGGAGCTGTTGCAAATTGCTACCTTGTTTCATGATATAACGGCCAATGAGGAGCACAAGGATCATGAGATAAAAGGAGCTGAATATGCTGAAACGTTTTTAATTTCTAAAAATGTAAATCAGGAAGATATTGAACTTGTAAAAAGGTTGGTTTTAGTAACAAAACTTGACAATCCACCAACAGATGTATTGGAGCAAATCATAAAAGATGCAGACCTCTCACACATCGGAAATAACAAATATTTAACCGGGCCTTTTATCAATTTGTATAAGGAACTATCTGTACGCAGAGATGTTACACCTAAAGAGTGGATCGATGAGTGTATCGTGTTTTTTAATGAATACCCTTATTATACATACTATGCCAAAAAAGAGTTGAATAAAGGAAAGGAAAAAAATAAACTCAAATTAGAGTTATTACTTCAAATGGATATTAATAATATAGAAGAGTTGATAGCACAAATTAAAGTTTTATCAGATAAACCTAAAAAAACGAAAAAGAAGAAAGGAAGCGCTACTAAAAAAGATAAGCCTGACAAAGGTGTTGAAACCATGTTTCGGGTGGCGTTGAGAAATCATACTACTTTGAGTAAAATTGCCGATGATAAAGCAAATACCTTAATTAGCGTTAACGCCATTATTATTTCAATTGTATTATCGGCATTGTTTCCCAAACTTGATAATAATCCATATTTGCTGATGCCAGCGCTAATTCTTTTAGCCTTTAGTGTTTTAACCATTATAATTTCAATAATATCAACCATACCACGAACTACCCATGGTGTTGTGAGTAAAGATGATGTAAATAATAAAAGAGGAAACTTAATTTTCTTTGGTAATTTCCATCAAATGAGGCAAGATGATTTTGAATGGGGTATGGGCGAATTAATGAAAGACAAGGATTATCTATACAAAAGTCTAATGCGTGATCTTTACTTTCTGGGTAAGGTGTTGAAGAAAAAATATACCTTTTTAAGATATGGTTACTTTTCTTTCGTTACCGGTTTAATTTTATCTATTGTGGTATTTGTAATTAAATTGATGGAAAGTTACTAGAGCATAGAAAATCTAATGATTTTAAGGTAAGGGTTCATTAAAATACGATTACATTATTATTTGGGTACTTTATTTTTATCTTATTTGAACCAAAAAAATATTTTTAAGTGTGAATTTTATTGCATATGGTCTGTCTTTTTAATTTTTATTTGAATATGCGAGGAAAAAAAGGCGTATAAATTCTTTTTTTATGAATCAGCGATGAATCTGACGTCAAAAAGAACTTTTACAAGTTATCTTCAACGAAGATGAGTCAAAAAATATTTTTTATACCCTAAATGCGATGAATATAACGTTTAAAAATAGTTTGTCGATCGATAAGCAATAACCGTAAGAGAACAATTATAATGTGTTATTCAAATATTCTTATTTTTATAGTTGCAAGTTCAATTAACACTTACTTATAATAGCAATGGTAAAAAAGCTGTTTCCCAAAACCGGTCTTCTGATATTTATTATCATTGTTATTCCTACAACTTTATTTACCGTTATCGAACTTAGTTCCCTTAATCAGCAGGAAAAAACCATTGGGGATATATATCAAAAGCAACTTAAATCTGTTTTGTTTTCGGTGAATATGTATGCTGACGATGTGGTAAATCTGTGGGTAGCAAAGGCTGGTAATATAATTGAATCTGATGTAGCAGATAACGATTCATTGTTAAAAGCTTATACAATAAATAATCCCCAGATCATTGGTTTGCAGGTAAGACAAATAGATGCAAAACAGGTTAAACTATCTTCACAGGAATATGGTCATCTTCCCGATAAGGTACTACATGAGCTTGATGTGTTATTGGAGAAAAATAAGCATGACATTGATAAGCTTTTTGTTTATTTAAAGAGTAATTACAGGAAAGTATTGTTTTTAGATTTTAAAGAAACAGAACAAACCAATGTTTTTGTATTTGCAGTCATTAATGACGATAATAAAAAGTTTATAGTGGCTATTACCATCAATGCCGAAGATTTTGTAAATGAAATTCTTTCACCTCGTATTCAGGCCATTGCCGGAGAAGAGTTTGTAATTGGCGTTAAGCACAGACTTGATGATCGTATTGTTTACAGCAACAGTGTTGATACTACGTTGGTTGATAATGAAGTAGTAGAATACTTTTGGCAATTTCCTGATTATTCCATTCATCTAAAACCTGTTGGGTATACCTTACAAGAGGTGATTAGTATGCGCGCAAGAAATAATTTATGGATGATTTTTGGTGTGGATGTTTTATTGCTGATAGCTGGTTTTATGGTGTATAGAAATATCAAAAAACAAATAGAGCTGGCTAAAATAAAGTCAGATTTTGTTTCTAATGTATCTCACGAAATAAGAACACCGCTGGCCCTTATTAGTATGTATGCCGAATCGCTTCAGATGGGAAGAGTTAAGGAGGAGGTTAAGAAGCAAAAGAGTTATGATATTATTTACAGAGAGGCTAATCGTTTGGCAGGGATTGTCAATAACATCCTTAATTTTTCCAAAATAGACAATGGTAAAAGGTCATACCATTTTAGCCCATTCGAGTTAAACTATACTATTGTAAAGATCCTGGATAATTTTCACTTTCATCTCCAACAAAATGGGTTTGAGTTTGTGTATCAACCAAATGAAAGTCTGCCAAGGATTGATGGAGATCAGGAGGCTATAAGTGAAGCATTAATTAACCTGATTGATAATGCTATAAAATATAGCGATGCCAATAAACGCATTGAGATTAAAGCAACACGTAATGAAGGTTTTGTTGATTTGGAGGTAAAGGATTACGGAATTGGAATTTCAGAGAAAGAACAGAAGTTAATATTTCAGAAGTTTTACAGAGTAACCGAAGGTAATTTAGCCCATAAAGCAAAGGGATCTGGATTAGGTTTAAATATTGTTCGACATGTGGTTACTGCTCATGGAGGTAGGATTCATGTAGAAAGTAGTCCGGGTAAAGGGAGTCGTTTTATATTGTCTTTCCCGATTCATCAAAAAAAATCAAAATCATGAAACGAGTTGTGAGAAGATGCCACTGCGCAAATGTGTGATTCAATTTTCGTTGAATTATCCGCCTGCATGGAGCAGGCATATTGCAAAAGGAAGTAAAATTTAAAAACATGCATAAAAGAATTCTAATAGTAGAGGATGAACCTGATATGTTAATGGGCCTCAAAGATAACCTCGAGTTTGAAGGTTATGATATTGAAACAGCATCTGACGGTGAAGAAGGTTTAAAAAAGTTGTTGGCAAATAATTGTGACCTGGTGTTGCTGGATGTTATGCTTCCCGGATTGTCAGGTTTTGATGTATGTAAAAAGGCACGTAAGGAGAATATTCAAACTCCCATTATATTTTTAACGGCCAAAGGCGAAGAGCTGGATAAAGTAATTGGTTTAGAGAGTGGCGGAGATGACTATATCACCAAACCTTTTTCCTTACGCGAACTATCTGCTCGTATAAAAGCAGTTTTAAGAAGAACGGTTATAGAATCAAAACCTAATACAGATAATCATTTGGTAAGTATAGGTTTATTGTCGGTTGATTTTAAAAATTATATGGCATACCAAAATGGGGAGCAGGTAAAAATGTCGGTAAAAGAAATTGACGTTTTGCACTACCTGTGGAAAAATAAGAACCATACCCTGGATAGAGATCAGTTGTTAGAATCCGTTTGGGGCTACGATGCCAACATTACTTCGCGTACCATCGATAATTTTATTTTAAAGCTTCGTCATAAGGTGGAAGAAGACTCAAATCATCCTCAAATAATTCTGACTGTTTATGGATTGGGTTATAAAATGGTGCTTTAAATAGGTTGCAGTTATCAGTTATCAGTTATCAGTTATCAGTTATCATTACTCATAATTGATCACTGCTTACTACTTACTGTTCACTGCTTACTGCTCACTGTTCACTGTTCCCTGTTTACTGTTTCTTGTGACATTTCTGTGACATTCTTTTACATTGAATGATATTCATATGACTATTGGGTGTTATTGTACCTATACTTTTACTCATGTAAAAACAAAACAATAACCATTTAAACTTAGTCAGATGAAAACGATTAAAATTATTTCCGTTCTTATTTTAGTATTATCAATTGGTGTTATACCTGTTCCAATTAATGCAAAAAGTAAACCCAAGTCTCATTCAGCAGAAACAATGTTGAAAGAAGCACGTCGTTCTGTTTATCGTATTTTTCGCGATGAAGAAATTAGAAATTTTGTGAATGAAGATTTGAAATCAACAGTTTTTGTTACTTTCAAGGTGGATAAAAACCAACAGCTAAAAGTAGTTAAAATTGAAAATGGAAACGAAGTGCTTAATAGTCTTATAAAAAGTACTGTAGCTAAAAGTAACGTTGTTTTTGATGAATGTTGTAAGTATCGTTATTTCAGAACACCACTTACCTTTGTTTATCAAAAATAGCATTTAAACCTTTGTTAATTACAATTCATTGTCTTGTCTTGAATGAATATATAATATCATGCAAAAAACGATTTTTAAATATATTTCTGTAGTTGTATTGTGGCTGTTTATTGTGGGAGTTCATGCCCAGCCTCAAAAAGAAATAAAATCATTAAACGGGTATTGGAGTTTTAGTCTGGGAGATGATTTTGATTGGCGTAGTACAGATCATAATTTTTCGGCCTGGGATAAAATTTATACACGACAAAGCTGGGAAAGCCAGGGTTATGATGGCTACAATGGTTATGCATGGTACAAACGAGCCATTAAAATCTCAGGCGAAGAAAGTAGCAACGGATTATCTTTAAGAATCAATAATATTGATGATGCCGATGAGGTGTATTTTAATGGTACATTAATTGGTAAGTCGGGAGGTTTTCCTCCCAATATCCAAACCACCTATAATCAGGTAAGAAATTATAAAATACCGGCGCAGCTGGTTAATACTGATCAGTACAATATTATTGCTATTCGGGTATATGATTTTTACCAGAGTGGAGGAATTATGGGTGATATAGGATTGTATAAAGATGTGGCTTCAGATTATTATTTGCAGGATTTAACAGGTGAGTGGGAGTTTGCTTTGGCAGATGACTCTGATCAGCACAATTTGAATAATATTAAAGATTGGGCTCCAATTTATGTTCCTGCCTTTTGGGAATCCCAGGGTTATGACGGTTATGATGGAATAGCCTGGTATAAAAAAACATTTTATTGGAAAGGTTCTAATACACGCGATAATCTGGTGTTTGTGCTAGGACGTATAGATGATAGTGATATTGCTTTTTTAAATGGCAAACAGATAGGTTCCATTGAGCAAATAAAAAACAGCGGTGTCTATGATTCCGGCAAGCAAAATCATAGAACTTTAAGAGCATATGAGGTAAGTAAAGATATGCTCAGAGAAGGCCAGAATACAATAACTATAAAGGTGCGTGATACAGGTATCGACGGTGGAATTTATGAAGGCCCTGTGGGGATAATGACAAAATCGGCCTTTCAGAGTTATTTTAAAGATTTTGAAGAAACTAAAGATCTGTTTGATTACATATGGGACAGTTTTTTTGAATAGGTTTTTGGGTTGAAGAGGATAATGTGGGGAAGTCAATTAATGATAAAGGAGAGATGATTAAAAAGATAGCCATATTAATAATATTATGTGTGTGTTGCTTAGGCAGGATGCATGCCCAGGATTATAGAACAGTAAAAAATCTTGGAGGATCGTGGAAATTTGCATTAGGTGATAATGACGAGTGGTCATCCGTTGAATATGATGATTCGGGGTGGGAAACCATTGTTGTTCCTTCTTCATGGGAGCGTCATGGTTTTAACGGTTATGATGGTTACGCCTGGTATCGAACTAAAGTGGTTATAACCAATATTGATGCTGATGAGGCTTTGTATTTGGAGTTGGGATATATTGATGATGCCGATGAAGTTTACTTTAATGGAGTTAAGATTGGAGGAGCCGGTTCTTTTCCGCCTCAAGCCGAAACAGCATACAATGCGCTGCGCTTATACGGAATTCCTGATCAACTAATAAAGTACGATGAAATAAACCAGATTGCTGTTAAAGTTTATGACATGCAGTACGATGGTGGAATTGTGAGGGGGCCGGTGAGGCTTAAAGCCAAAAGAAATCCTTTTTCCTTACATACCGATCTTCAGGGCAATTGGAGTTTTAGGGTTGGAGATGATTTAGATTGGCGATTTTCTGATGCCAGCGAAGGGTGGGATGAAATATTAGTACCCGGTTTATGGGAAAATCAAGGATATAGAAAATACGATGGTTATGCCTGGTATCAGAAGTTTTTTGTGCCGGATACCTCTTTTAATAATGATAGAATGGTGCTGATGTTAGGTCGTATCGATGATATTGATGAAGTGTATGTAAATGGTATTTTAATTGGTCAAACCGGAAGTTTTACTCCGGAGGAGCAAGTAGGTGTATACACCGAAGCGTACAGACAGTTAAGGGGATATTTAATTCCTCAGTTTTTAATTCAGCCCGGAGTTAAAAATACCATTCATGTAAGGGTGCTCGACTTTATGAAAGAAGGAGGTATTGTTGAAGGACCGGTTGGATTTATCAGGCAGCAAGACTACATACAATATTGGCAGAATAGAAAAAAGTACCGATAAGCCCTAACCAGATTGCTCTGCTTCTTATGTTTTGATCTCCTTAAATGTTTAAAAAGTAATAGCTGCTATTCAATTATTATTGAAATTGTTTAATGCATCCTATTTATTTATCTTTCCGACTTTAAATTTTAGTCATATTAAAATAAAAGATAATGAATAGATTGCTTGTTTTCTTCTTGTTTCTTCTGGTGTGCCTGTCCGGGTGTGTAAATCCTAAAAATGAACAACCCAATGTTTTGGTTTTTGTTGTTGACGACCTTGGATGGAAAGATGTAGGTTGTTTTGGTAGCGATTTTTACCAAACACCAAATATTGATGCCTTAGCTGATCAGGGTGCAAAATTCACCAATTCATATGCAGGATGTACTGTGTGCTCTCCTACCAGGGCAAGTATTATGACAGGTAAATATACCGCAACTTTAAATTGTACAGATTGGATTGAAGGATGGAAGTACCCAAAAGCCAAGCTTAAAGTGCCGGACTGGACAATGTATTTAGATGCTAATGAATATACCATTGCAGAAGCCTTTAAGGGTGCAGGTTATAGTACTGCCCATTTTGGAAAATGGCATCTTGGCGAAAAAGAAGAAAATTGGCCGGAGTTTCATGGTTTCGATTTAAATATTGGAGGCTTTGCTAAAGGCTCTCCTCAAAAAAATAAAAAAAGAGGAACAAATGGTTACTTTGCGCCTTATGGAAATCCAAGAATTCAGGATGGTCCGGAAGGAGAGCACTTAACCGAAAGATTATCAGATGAAGTGTGTAAGTACATTGCAGAAAATAAGGATAAACCAATGTTTATTAATTTTTGGTTTTATAATGTACATACTCCTTTAGATGCCAGAAAAGAAAAGATAGAGAAGTATGCTCAGTTGGTAGATTCAACAAAGAACCAAAAAAATCCAACTTATGCGGCCATGGTTGAACATACAGATGAGGCCATTGGTAATGTGATTAATCAACTTAAAAAAGAAGGACTCTACGATAATACCATTATCTTATTTACTTCGGATAATGGAGGATTAATTGGAAGAAAAGCAAAAAAAGTTACCAACAATGCTCCATTACGCTCAGGAAAAGGTGACATGTATGAAGGAGGAACCAGAATACCGACCATACTTTATTCTCCAAAACATCAGTTTATTGCAAAGCAGATTGATGAACCGGTTATATCAAATGATTACTTCCCTACGTTAATGGATCTTGCCGGTGTTCAAATTCAATCAGATATTTCGAGCCAATGGGATGGCAACAGTTGGTTACCCCTGGTTACAGGTGAAGGAAGTTTTAGCAGAGAGGCTATTTACTGGCATTATCCACATTACCATATCGAAGGAGCTAAACCTTATAGTGCTGTTCGTAAAGGAGATTGGAAGTTAATTCAGAATTATCACGATGAAGTTTTTGAATTGTATAACCTGAAAGACGATTTAAGTGAGACCACAAATTTAATTGAGTCCAATGTTGAGAAAGCAGAAGAGTTAAAATCGATGCTTGAAAACTGGAAACTAAAAGTAGAGGCTCAATTGCCTAGCCCTAATCCTAATTATGATCCTGAGAATCCTTGGAAAAGAGGCAAGTTTAAAGAATAGTTAATTAGTCATTTATAAAGTTGCAAAATTTCTTCAAAGCAGGGTTATAGTAGCATATAAATAAAAACAAAAGAGCTGCAATCAAATAGGTTGCAGCTCTTTTGTTTTGTTATAGCAGCTTTGCTGCTTCCTTATCGATTAGCCACACAGGGTTGTTTACCAGGGCTGCGGGATATTTTTTATAATCATCTTTTTTATGGATTATTTCATCCAGTTTGCCGGCTTTACCTTCTCCCGTTACCAAAAAGTAAATCTCTTTAGCATTGTTGATGATCCCTCCGGTTAAAGACACTCGTTTTTGACCAGAATCAGGGTGAGTGGCCACAATACAAGTGTTTTTGTTATCCCAAAGTTCTATCTCGTATGGAAAAACTGAAGCGGTATGACCATCATCCCCCATACCCAGCAATATGATATCGAATTGTGGTAAGTCGTTAACAGTTGGTAGTTTATCCTTTAAAAGTGTTTCGTAAGTACCTGCTGCCTCCTGTTCTTCTATCTCGCCTAATACTCTGTGAATATTTTCTTTCGGTATAGACACTTTGGAAAGCAAATGGTCAACAGTCATTTTATAATTACTTTGTTCATCTGTAGGTGGTACACAGCGCTCATCACCCCAATAAAAATGAACCTTATTCCAATCAATACTGTCTGCATAGCTGTTGGCCAATTCATCAAAAATAGCTTTAGGCGTACTACCGCCCGAAAGAGCAATACTAACCTGTTCGCTTTTTGTTGTTTTTTCTTTCAGTAATCTGCCAAAATATTGAGCCAAAGAAGCCTTCGACTCAAATATCTTTATATCATTTTTCTCAATCATGATGATTTTATTACCTGTTATTAAGTCTTGTGTTTTGATACTTAATACTTGATCCTGTTCTATAATTCACAATAATTGCCATCGTTGGCAAGGTTTTTACAAGGATATCTCCAGGTTAAATGAGGTTCTTCAATAAGGTCGTCAGCAACATCAGGACCCCATGTTCCGGCCGGATAACCATGAATTTTTATCTGGTCATTCTTTTTCCAGGCTTCCTGAATGGGTTTTACAAACTTCCATGCCGCTTCAACGGCATCGCCCCTTGAGTACAAGGTAGAGTCGCCCAGCATACAATCATGAAGTAAACGTTCGTACGCACTTGGTAAATAGGTATCAGCTAACTCAGAATAGTGGAAATCCATATTAACATTTTGTACATTAAATCCGGCTCCGGGTACCTTCATCCCAAATTTCAGAAGCAATCCTTCATCGGGTTGAATTCTGATGACCAATTGATTTTGCTGTTGCGTGATGCTTGAGTTGCTTGCAAACAAATGGTGAGGTGTTGGTTTAAAGTGAATGACCACTTCAGTTACCCTTGTAGGCAACATTTTACCGGTTCTAATATAAAAAGGAACATTAGCCCAGCGCATGTTGTCAATAAAAAACTTCATGGCCACATAAGTCTCTGTTCTTGATTCCGGATCCACGCCTTGTTCATCACGATAGCCTTTTACCGGCTGACCTTTTATGGTAGAGCCTATGTATTGACCACGGATTACATAGTTTTCCACTTCTTCTTCCTTAATAGGTCGAATAGATTGCAATACTTTAACAATCTCGTTACGGATACTGTTAGAGTTAATTAAGGCTGGTGGCTCCATCCCAACCAAACCGGCAATTAACAATAAGTGGTTCTGAACCATATCTCTTAATGCACCTGAACCTTCGTAGTAACCACCACGGTTACCAACACCAATATTTTCAGAAGAGGTAATCTCTACATGGCTCACATAATTTCTATTCCAAAGCGGCTCATAAATGGCATTTGAAAAACGTGTTACCAAAAGGTTTTGAACAGTTTCTTTACCAAGGTAATGATCTATTCGATATAGTTGCTCTTCATTGAAATTTTTAAGCAGGCTTTCGTTGAGTTTTAAAGCAGTTTCTAAATCGTAACCAAAAGGTTTTTCAACAATTAGTCTTTTAAAACCATCATCTTCGTTGCTTAAACCATGTTTAGCCAAATGGCATGGAATAATGGTATACATGCTTGGAGGAGTAGCCAGATAGAAAATAAAATTATTTTCTGTTCCTACTTCTGCATTAAGTTTTAAAAGATGATCCTTAAATCCCGCGTATTCAGATTCCTCCTTGGTGTTGAATCCGTAATAATTCAGTTTTTTAAGGAATTCTTTCTTTTGATTGTTCTTAGAGTTTCCTTCGTTATTCAATGCAAACTTATCAATTCCTTCCTCCATTTTCTTGCGAAAAGCATCGTTTGAAAGTTGAGTTCTTCCTAAACCCAGAATAGCAAATTTTTCAGGAAGTACATTTTGATTAAATAAGTCAAAAACTGCAGGTATTAATTTTCGGTAGGTTAAATCACCCGAGGCACCGAAAATAACTAGTATGTGATTATTAGGTTTTTTCATTCGTCTATATTCTTGTTATAGGTAATTTATGGCCGTAAAAAGCATTAATTACCATCTGGATAATCGAATTTAAAACAACCAACCAATAATTTGGTTGAATGGTATAAATGGATTTTTAATTTTCTCTGGATTTTTAAAATTGTAAGCTGCTGTGAGGAAGCTACTTTCTTTTGAAAAAATGTTTCGAATCACCCCATTCTCCAAGTCCAACTTCTCTGCCGGCCAACTCAATTCTCATACTCATGCAATTGCCACAATCTTCGGCACCTTCATCAGTACAAGGTTTGTTTTCGTATAGCTGGTAATCTTTACGATGCAGAGTAGGTGTGATATTTGGCATAATTACATTGGCACCTATACGCAAAGCTTTTTCTCTACCCATTGGATCTATGGCCTGCAAAGCTGTTGCTGCAGCAATGTTAATGTCCTTCATGATAATGCGAAGGATGGCAATCATATTTAAGGTAACTGAAAATCGTTTTTTAATAGGCCACAATATATTCTTGTGCTTATATAGAGGTGTATCCTGATGTTCAATGTAAGGACCCATGCCACACATATCAATATCAAAATCACGCATAAACAACAGGTCTCTGGCCAAATCTTCATAGGTTTGCCAAGGTAATCCAACCATGACACCAGTACCAGTTTGATAACCTACTTTTCTTAATGTGCGCAAACAGCTTAACCTTCTTTCAAAATCATGCTCATCATTGTCAGGGTGGATTTGGTTATATAGAACCTTTGATGAGGATTCAATTCTTAACAGGTAACGATGGGCTCCACTTTTAAACCACCTTTTATAGGTTTCTTCTGTTTGTTCGCCAAGCGATATGGTAATGCCTAATTCACCATTTGTGAGTTCTTTAATTTTCTGCAATAAATTATCTACCCGGTTAATAAAAAAATCATCACTTCGCTCTCCGGCTTGAAGAACCATCGAAGCATATTTATTTTTCCAGGCAAATTGAGCGGCTTCTAATATGTGCTCATCTTCCAGGTTGTATCTTTCAACAGAAGTATTGTCTTTTCTAATGCCGCAGTAAAAACAATTTTTTGAGCATACATTCGAAAATTCTACTAGTCCGCGGTAAAATACTTTTTTACCAATGCAGTCTAGTTGAACCTGTTGCGCTTTGTCGAACAATAATTTTTGTTCATCACCTTCTGTGTCCAGCAATGTAACAATATCTTGAAATTCAAGTTCGTCTTTTGCAAGTATATCTTCAATGTTTTTCTTCATGCGTTTGCCATTATCATTTTGTCACATTCCTGTCCCTAAATCAAACATTTCTTTTTTTTCGATACAAACAAGTGTATCATTTCCATGCTGAAACAGTTTTGTATTTGAAGGCAAAATTAAGAAAATACCTTTGATCTTAAGTACTGTTGAGATAATATGTAAGGGCTATTTGCTTTTTTAAGTATATAAATGCTTAAATATTGTAAGTTATTTGCTTTATCAAGTCTTGCCATACTTTATGAAATGATGTGTTTTGACTAATGAGGGTAATGTATTGCTACGATTTTAAAATTAATACCAGATGAGTAGGATTATTTTGTTTTAATAATGATAGTAGAAATTGATGTCAGCTTGTTTGAACTGATTTATTTCATTGTTAAAGGCAGAAAAATTAGTGAATTTTGAGAGAGAAATAGCAATAACTAATAATTTCTGTCGCATGATTAATAATCAGTTAATAAATCCTCAAAGTATTGTAGTAGTAGGTGGTTCAGGTGATTTGCAAAAGCCGGGAGGCAAAATACTATATAATATATTGGAGTGTTTTAGAGGAGATGTTTTTGTCATTAATCTAAAGCAAGAGGAGGTTCAGGGAGTTAAGGCTTATAGTAGAGTTGAAGAACTTCCTCAAGATATTGATATGGCGGTAGTTGCAGTGGCAGCAAAATATTGTCCCGAAGTAGTTAGAGATTTAGCTCAACAAAAAAATACCAAGGCTTTTATTGTTATTTCTGCAGGATTTAGTGAAGAAAATAAAGTGGGTGCCGGATATGAAAAGCAAATTGTTGAGGAGGTGAATAAGGTAGGAGGTTGCTTAATAGGACCCAATTGTATAGGTGTAATTAATCATCATCACCATAGTATTTTTACCGAGCCTATTCCAAGACTGGATCCTGGCGGTGCTGATTTTATTTCCGGTTCAGGAGCAACAGCTGTTTTTGTTCTGGAAACGGGTGTTGCTTTGGGTTTAAAGTTCAATAGTATTTTCTCAGTCGGGAATAGTGCGCAGACAGGAGTTGAGGATGTGTTGGCTTACCTGGATGAAACGTATAATCCGGAAACAAGCTCAAGGATTAAATTGCTATATATTGAGAGCATTAATGATCCGGATAAGTTATTGCATCATGCGCGTTCACTGGTAAATAAAGGTTGCAAGATTGCAGCTATAAAATCAGGAACATCAGAAGCAGGAATGAGGGCGGCATCGAGTCATACGGGGGCCATGGCAAGTTCAGATATGGCTGTTGATGCCTTATTCAGAAAAGCAGGTATTGTCAGATGTAATGGGAGATTAGAGCTGGCTACGGTTGCAGCAGTGTTTATGGCCAGGGAGTTAAATGGTGATAATATGGCGGTTATTACACATGCAGGCGGACCTGCTGTAATGCTAACAGATTCTCTTTCGCAGGGAGGCATTAAGATACCGACCATTGAAGGACCAAAAGCCAATAAATTACAGGAGAAACTTTTTGAGGGCTCCAGTGTAGGTAATCCAATCGATTTTTTAGCCACAGGAACAGCTGAACAATTAGGTGAAATTATTGATGCCTGTGAAAAAGATTTTGACCACATAGATGCCATGGCGGTCATTTTTGGCAGTCCTGGATTATTTCCGGTAAGAGAAGTTTACGATGTGCTTCATACCAAAATGAGAACCTGCTCTAAGCCTATTTTTCCCATTTTACCTTCTGTGGTTAATGCCGATGATGATATTAAATACTTTTTGTCCAAAGGAAATATCAACTTTCCGGATGAAGTAATGTTAGGGCATGCACTGACTAAAGTACATAAAACGCAGGCTCCAGGTCGCGAGTCAATAGAAATGAAAGATGTCGATATTCATGCCATAAGAAATCTGATTAAAGGTTTTGAGAATGGATATCTGAAACCACAACAGGTTCAGCAGCTTTTTGAAGCAGCAGGTATTCCAACGGTAAAAGAAGTTTTTGTTAACGACGAAAAAATGCTAGAGAAAACAGCTGAAGAAATTGGATATCCCGTTGTGATGAAAGTAGTTGGTCCTATACATAAGACAGATGTGGAAGGTGTTTCTTTAAATATTCATACAAAAACACACTTAATTAACGAGTTTAATCGATTAATGAAAATAGAGGGCGCTCAGGGCGTCATCTTACAACCCATGTTAAAAGGTACAGAGCTGTTTATTGGGGCTAAATATGAACCCAAATTTGGTCATGTGGTTTTATGTGGTATGGGTGGAATTTTTGTAGAGGTACTTAAGGATGTATCATCAGGTCTTGCTCCTTTGTCAACAGCAGAGGCTCAGGATATGGTAAATAATTTAAGGAGTAAAGCCATTCTGGAAGGATTACGAGGCAATGATGGTATCAATATAGATCAGTTTGTGGATATAATTGTAAGGTTATCTGTTATGCTCCGATTTGCCACAGAAATTAAAGAACTTGATATTAATCCTCTTATGGGAACAAAAGATTCAATCATAACTGTTGATGCTCGCATCAGAATTGAACATGCTTAAATATCAGGGAAAAGTTTGTGAAATTTTGAAGGAGGAGGAACAATGCAATGAATATTCTCTTTTGTAACAGGGTGTAAAAACTTAAGAGAGTGAGAGTGCAAGTACAGGCCTTTTCCTTTTAAGATTTTATCTTCAATATAATAAACGGCATCACCCAAAATAGGATTACCGATAAAAAGTAAGTGCTTTCTTAGTTGGTGCCGTCTGCCTGAGTGAGGATTTAATTGAACTAAGTTGAGATAATTAAAACGATCCGATGGAACAGATTTAATTACTGAGTATTCTGATTTAGATGCTTTTTGATCGATATCTTCATTTATAATTCCTTCAGGTTTTTGCTTGCCAATTGTTATGGCCAGGTATCGCTTATCTATTTCCCGTGTTTCAAATAATTTGTTTAACGCTATCACCATGCTTTGGGTTTTGCCAATAAGTAAGGCACCGCTGGTTGGAAAATCAAGACGGTGAATAGGTTCTGGTCTGTTTAAGGCATCCGGCTGACTACTTTTATTTAGTACAGAAGGAAGGGCATTCTCCAGAGTGAGTCTTTTATTTCCACTCACCACCACACCGGCAGGTTTATTCACAATGGCTAAATAGTCATCCTCAAAATAAACATTAATATCCAGTTGGATACTGGGTTTTGAACTATCCTCTTTTGCCTGATATAGATCTACGGTTTCACCACCGAGTATAAAATCACCGGTATACCCCTTTTTTCCATTCACCCAAACCAATCCTTTTTTAATGGCATTTTTTGTTGCCTTTTTTGAAACGAGGGACTTAAAAATACCGGGTGCAAAATCCGATAAACGCACCCTGTTACTTAAGGGCGGAACTATATAGGATTCTATTTTTTTTGAGGGATTGTTCATAGCGATATTTAAAGCCTTCAAAGGTACTAACCTTTATTGTTGAGCCAAATCATTTTTTGCGGAGTTTTAAGATTTGACTTAATCTGTACTAAAAGCATATGTATGAGAAATGTTATTGTTTTTCAGCAATAAATAGTACAAATTTGATAGGGAAGAGTGGTATTAAAGGCAACTCTCCGGAATTAAAGAAATGTGATAATTCAAACTATTCTAATTATTATCGATGAAAAAAATAGGCATTTTATATGGTCCCGAGAAAGGGAGTGTTGGTAAAGTAGCAAATATTATAGCCAAAGAACTAGGAGAAGATAAAGCAGAACTTGTTTTGGTTAAAGATTCCGGAGGGCAAATAATCGATCGTTTTGATCGTATTATTTTTGGTATTTCAACCCTTGGGCGTACTAACTGGGACTCGGAACATGAAGATGACGACTGGGATGGTTTTTTTACACATTTAAAAGAGGCACATTGGGAAGGTAAGCAAGTGGCCATTTATGGATTAGGAGATCAAATAAATTACCCAGATCATTTTGTGGATGCCATGGGTTGGTTGAA
Source organism: Labilibacter sediminis (assembly GCF_005877885.1). Taxonomy (GTDB): domain Bacteria; phylum Bacteroidota; class Bacteroidia; order Bacteroidales; family Marinilabiliaceae; genus Saccharicrinis; species Saccharicrinis sediminis. The sequence continues at coordinate 50,105 of NZ_VCHY01000005.1, read as the reverse complement.
TGAGAAGCTCAAGAAGTTTAATGTAAAAGTAGTTGGTTTTTGTGAAGATGAGGGATATCAATATAATGATTCGGAAGCTCTCGAGAATGGAAAGTTTGTTGGCTTGCCTTTAGATGAAGATAATGAGGCTGAGAAAACATTAGGGCGCGTGCAGGCTTGGTTAAAAATGCTTCATGAAGCATATGGGTTTTAGCAGATATAAAGGCTGATGCTATAGTTGAGCCATTATGAAGCAGGAGGATTTGTGTATTAATTTAAAATTATAATTAAATGAAAACTAAATTTTCAACGATCATTGATCCGGCAATCATAAAAAAAGTGTTGAGTAAGGAACATGTTGAAGATTTAGGCAGAGGTACAATACGCGAAATTGTTACTATAGTTAATGAAATTGAAGAACTTTCAAACACCCGATTTATAAGGATGGAGATGGGGGTGCCAAGTTTACCTCCTTCCAAAGTTGGTGTAAAGGCAGAAATCGAAGCCCTTCAAAAAGGTGTAGCTTCAAAATATCCAATGCTTGATGGCATTAAACCTTTTAAGAAAGAAGCCAGTCGTTTTGTAAAAGCCTTTATGGATATTGATATTGCTCCGGAATGCTGCATTCCTACCGTAGGGGCAATGCAGGGAGGTTATGCTGCCTTTATGGCTTTGGGGAATCTTAATCCAAAAAAAGATACCTTTCTTTTTATAGACCCTGGTTTTCCTGTACAAAAGCAACAAATGAACGTGTTGGGTTTTAAGTTTGAAACCTTTGATGTTTTTAATTACAGAGGAAAAGATTTAAAGCAAAAACTTGAAAGTTATCTGACTAAAGAAAATATTTGCGCCATTATATATTCCAACCCAAACAATCCAACCTGGATTTGTTTTCATGAAGATGAGTTGGAGGTCATAGGTTCATTGGCCAATAAATACAATACCATAGTTGTTGAGGATTTGGCCTATTTTGGCATGGATTTCAGAACAGATGTTTCCGTTCCTTTTGAACCACCCTTTCAACCAACTGTAGCAAAATATACCAACAATTACATCTTATTAATTTCAAGTTCCAAAGTCTTTAGTTATGCTGGTCAGCGACTTGGCACCCTTTGTGTATCGAATGAGTTGTATGGTCGTTATTTTGAATCATTAAAAATAAGGTTCGGAATTGGCGGTTTGGGGTCCGTAATTGTCGGAAGATTATTATATTCGCTGTCTGCCGGAGCAAGCCACTCTGCACAGTATGCCATTGCGGCCATGTATAAAGCAGCTTGCGACGGAGATTATAATTTTATTGAAGAGGTAAAAGAGTATGGCATTAGGGCCAGATTAATGAAAGAGTTGTTTGTGAAATATGGTTTCACAATTATTTACGACAAAGACATTGATACACCCATTGCCGATGGTTTTTATTTTACAATAGGACACAAAGGATTCACCGGAGGTGAGTTGTTAGAAAAACTATTGTATTACGGAATCAGTGCAATAGCACTAAAGAATACTGGTAGTCTAAAAGAAGGATTAAGGGCTTGTGTTTCACAGATTGAAAGGAGCAGGTTTTATATCTTAGAGGAACGTTTAAAAAGGTTCCGGGAGAGTCTACACAGTCACTAGCAATCGAAAAGAAAAATAGTTGATTTTATTGGAAAAAGACCGCTAGGTGGTAATGCAAATTTTTGGCATTGCGCAATAATTATGTGCTGTTGTATAACAGTGTATTTCTATGATTCCCATCATAAATAAAAACGGTAATATTGTATAAATTGCGTGAGCAACAAAAAAAATAAATCAGAATTATGGCTAAAGCTAAAGGAGCAATAGTAGTTGATACTGTAAAATGCAAAGGCTGTGAACTATGCATGGTAGCTTGTCCTACCAAAGTAATAGAAATGGCAAGAGAAGTTAATGCCAAAGGCTTTCATTATTCACAAATGGGAAACCCGGAAGCATGTATTGGATGCACCAATTGTGCAATGGTATGTCCGGATAGCTGTATAACGGTTTATAAAGTTAAGGCATAGTAAGATGGAGAATAACCTCTCTTTGTTTTGCAAAAAGTATTATTTTTAAGATTGCTCAATTGCGGTTATCAATCATGCGGGTGTAAACCCTAAAAGTGATGAAACTAAATTCTAAAAACGTTCGATGTTGTAAACAGAAAGTTTTGGTTAACCGTAGAAAGAAGAAAGTAAGCATATGAAACGAGCATGAAAATTTTAATCTTAAAAATTACACACTGGGTAAGGATTAAAATTTCTTGAGAGTTCCATGTGACAACTGAAAGAAAATATAAACACATGAAAGAATTAAAGCTAATGAAAGGCAATGAAGCCATTGCCGAAGCAGCCATTCGATGTGGCACAGATGGATACTTTGGATATCCCATTACGCCTCAAAGTGAAATTATGGAAACACTTATGGCGCAACAGCCATGGAATACAACAGGTATGGTAGTGTTGCAGGCTGAAAGTGAAGTAGCATCGATTAATATGGTATATGGAGGAGCAGGTTGTGGTAAGAAAGTAATGACAAGTTCTTCAAGTCCGGGTGTAAGTTTAATGCAGGAAGGGCTTTCATATATGGCAGGCTGCGAATTGCCTTGTGTTGTGGTAAATGTAGTTAGAGGAGGTCCGGGTTTAGGAACCATTCAGCCAGCTCAATCTGATTATTTTCAATCAGTTAAAGGAGGTGGTCATGGCGATTATAAATTAATCACATTAGCACCAGCTTCTGTTCAGGAAATGGCTGATTTTGTTGAGCTTGCATTTGAGTTAGCCTTTAAATATCGTAATCCGGCCTTAATTCTTTCAGATGGTGTGATAGGTCAGATGATGGAAAAGGTAGAGTTGCAGCCGCAACAGCCCCGGATGACAGAAGAGGAGTTGATAGAAAAGTATGGTTCTTGGGCAACTACCGGAAAAACTGCGGATAGAGAACGTAATATTATAACCTCGGTAGAGCTGGCATCTGAAGAGATGGAGGCTTTTAACTATAAACTTCAAGCCAAGTATAAAGCTGTTGAAGAAAATGAAGTGCGTTACGAGAATTATATGTGCGACGATGCTGAATATCTCCTGGTAGCTTATGGGTCGAGTGCTCGTATCTGTCAAAAGTCAGTGGAAATAGCACGAGAAAAAGGGATTAAAGCAGGTTTACTTCGTCCGATAACTCTTTTCCCCTTCCCGACTAAGCCAATTCAGGATATTGCCAAGCACGTAAAAGGGATTTTAAGTGTGGAGATGAGTGCCGGACAAATGGTTGAGGATGTTAAATTGGCGGTGAATGGATCAGTAAGTGTTGAGCATTTTGGCCGTTTCGGAGGAATCATTCCTTCACCAGATGAAGTAGTTAAAGCACTTGAGTCAAACTTTATAGAAGGATAATGCCATGGATATCAAAGAAATTGTAAAAGAAGAAAATTTAGTTTATAAAAAAAGCATGGTCCTTACAGATAAGGAGATGCACTATTGCCCGGGATGTACGCATGGTGTTGTTCATAAGCTAATAGCTGAGGTGATTGACGAAATGGGTATCCAGGAAAAAACAATAGGAGTTGCACCTGTAGGATGTGCTGTTTTTGCCTATGATTACTTGCATATTGATTGGCAGGAAGCAGCGCATGGTCGTGCACCGGCTGTTGCAACGGGAGTAAAAAGATTATTGCCTGACAAAATGGTATTTTCTTATCAGGGAGATGGAGATTTAGCAGCCATTGGTACAGCAGAAACCATTCATGCCTGTAATAGGGGTGAGAATATTGTTATGGTTTTTATCAATAATGGTATTTATGGTATGACTGGGGGGCAGATGGCTCCAACAACTTTAAAAGGAATGAAGGCTTCTACTTGTCCTTTTGGTAGAGAGCCTCAGCAGGATGGAAATCCTTTGAAAATAACAGAATTATTGGCTCAATTGCCAGGTACATCATATGTTACTCGTCACTCGTGTCATACGGCAGCAGCTGTTCGCAAAACAAAAAAAGCCTTACGTAAGGCCTTCGAAAACCAACAGCAGAAAAAAGGTACTTCCTTGGTAGAGGTGGTTTCGACCTGTAGTTCGGGTTGGAAAATGACCCCTGCAAAAGCCAATGACTGGATGGTTGAGAATATGTTTCCTTTTTATCCTTTGGGAGATTTAAAGGACGAATAATTGAATGATTTTAATTTATAGATATTAGATGACTGCGCTTTGTCTTGTTCTGGATCTAGTGTCTTAATACTATAAAAACAATGAAGGAAGAAATAATAATAGCTGGTTTTGGTGGACAAGGAGTATTATCCATGGGTAAAATACTTGCATATTCTGGAGTAATGCAGGATTTAGAAGTTTCCTGGATGCCATCATACGGTCCCGAAATGCGCGGAGGAACAGCAAATGTTACGGTTATTCTATCAGATTCCAGAATAAGTTCACCTATTTTGCATGAGTTTGATACTGCCATCATTCTTAATCAGCAATCCATGGATAAGTTTGAAGAGCAAGTAAAGCCGGGAGGTATCCTACTTTATGATGGAAATGGAATTACCCGTCATCCGGAAAGAAAAGATATTAATATTTACAGGGTGGATGCAGCTGAAGAAGCGGCAAAAATGCATTCAACAAAAACATTCAATATGATTGTTTTGGGAGCTTATTTAAAGATTAATGAAGTAGTGAAGATGGATAATGTACTTAAGGGTTTAAAAAGTTCTTTACCCGAAAGGCATCACCATTTACTTCCTTTAAACGAGAAAGCCATCACCAGAGGTATGGAAATCGTATCTGAAGTAGAAGTTTAGAGTTAGCACTTTTATATGGAAGCCACTTCTTTTTATATGGGGAGTGGTTTTTTTTGTGCCCGGCATTAAAATATATTAAGCAATGTAAGTTGTTGATTGTTTTTTAGATGTAGCAATATTGCTTGTTTAATGATAAGAAGGAGTGAAAATATCTTTTAAAAAAACATTGTTTTATTTGTTTGTTAATTCAATATTTTTCTATCTTTGCATCGCTTTTAACAAAAAGCACTAAGGATGGTCCCGTAGCTCAGCTGGATAGAGCATCTCCCTTCTAAGGAGAGGGTCTTAGGTTCGAATCCTAACGGGATCACTTTTTAAGAAAAGAAAAAGACTAAAAGCTTGTAAAACGTATGGTTTACAAGCTTTTTTGTTTTTTATCAATTCAGTTTAAACCAATATAATCCATATTTCAGGTGTAACTTTTGTGTAACATTTATTTTTTCTACTTTTAGTTACACTTGAGAATTTGTTATATTCTCATAAACAAAGATTTACAAGCTTTAATTGAACTTGATTGCCATTTTGTTTGATTGATATTGATTGTGATTAAGAGAATTCATCTCGTCAATGAATTCCTGTTTAATTTATTTATCCACAATTAATACCAATTACCATGATTACAAACCAATTGCTTTATGTGAAGTTTTTTCTTAGGGTAACTAGGAAGAATCCTGAAATAGGAATGTTATATGTTAGAATATCGTATAACACGAAACGAGTAGATTTTTCTTTCAACCATCGAGTTGATATTAAATCTTGGGATTCCTCCAGGGAGAAAGTTAAATCTACGGATAAAAATTTCAGAGAAATAAACCAAGCCATTACTTCAGCTAAGACACGAATATTTAGTTTTTATGAGAAACTTAGGTTCGAAGAAAAGCTAATTACTCTAAGTATCCTCAAAAAGCATTTTTTTGGAAATGCCGATGAGGGTAGGACTTTATCTTTCCTTATGGAATATCACTTTAAGACCCAATCTCAGACGTTAAGTTCTGGCACCTTAGCACATTATAGAACTACAGAGAAGTATTTAAAAGAGTTTTTGTTGACTTATAGGAAGACCGAAGATGTATATCTGGCTCAGGTTGACTATCAATTTGTCACCGAGTTTGAATCATTCTTAAGGTTGTACCAACCAACGGATCATCATCGTCCGATGTCTCATAATGTAGTGATGAAGCATATTACTAGGCTAAGAAAAGTGATTAACCTGGCAATGAAATTAGATTGGATACAGAAAAATCCATTTGATCGATTTAAAGTTTCTTATAAGAAAGTAGATCGTGGATATTTAACTAATGAAGAGCTTCGAGAGATTGTCGGCAAAGAATTTAAAATTAAGCGCCTCAGGTATGTAAGGGATTTATTTGTTTTTGCATGTTACACAGGCCTGTCATATACAGATGTGTGTAATTTGAAACAGGAGAATATTGTTTTAGGTATAGATGGAGAAAAGTGGATCTATACAAAAAGGCAGAAAACAGATATTGCACTTCAGATACCAATTTTACCTACAGCTTATGAAATTATGGAGCGCTATAAGGAAGATCCCAGGGTTAGGGTATCCGGGACGGTCTTTCCGCTATTATCTAATCAGAAGATAAATTCGTATTTAAAAGAGATTGCAGATCTTTGTGGAATAAATAAGAATATCACCTTTCATTTGGCAAGACATACGTTTGCTACAACGGTGACATTGAGTAATGGTGTGCCAATAGAGACCGTGAGTAAGATTCTAGGCCATACGAAACTGTCTACAACCCAGATATATGCCAGGGTTGTAGAAAATAAAATCAGTGGAGATATGCAATTGCTCAAAGAGAAGCTTATCACAAAAAAGACCATTAATAGTGAGAGAAAAGAATTTGGAGCATAAATTTTGTGTTAAAATAATGTTAAATAACGCGATAAAATGTATCGTGTAATGTTATTTTATTATAATTAACACCTAAACTAATAACCATTCCAAACAACCAATGTCTCACCTACTTAGTCAACTAGAAAGGGTTAGTTTTTATTTAAACAACCCTTTAGAATGTTATTGTGAAACTCAAAACGTAACTGAGCATAAGATTACGCAACAACCCAATTTGCTTGAGTTATGTTGTTTGATAAAGGAAGAATTACTGACCTTTTCAGTAAAGAAACTGCGCCCTAAGAAATTAAAAACTCTGGTTCGCATTTATCAACAAAGTTCAATTAGAATTCTGAACATAATGTACGAATATGAGAGGGATTGCATTCAGTTCGATAAATGTAAACAGACAATTATCAATCCTTCAGTTACAACCTTAACTGATTTCCTAGAGTATATATCTTGGCAGTTTCCGAAATACTTTGACTTCAAAGCAAAAGTCCCAAGAACAATATATGAATCTCAAAAGAAGGTGCTCAACAGTAAAATCAAAAAACTTACCGACCTTCATACAGAAATAGAGAGTCCAGCTGTTTTGGCTCTACTAGCTAACGAATTCTGCTCAGATAACAAGTCAGATTGTACTTTTAGGGATGTAAAATATATAAATGATGTTTTATCTGATATTATAAATACCATTAACCAAAATGGAGATATCAAAGATTTGCAGATCTTTCTGATTGAGCAAATTATTGAGCACAATGTAAATACCTCATCTATTTATAACTATATCATAAAAGAAATTAAAACATGGTATCACAACTTTGAAAACTATAATCTGAGAATTAAAAAACTGAGATATCTCGAAAAAAGAATTTCACAGATTGTTGTAAATAAAGACAAAGGGTATTGTCCCAATAGAGAAACATTGAAAAATTCTATTTACAAATGGATAAAAAAGGAGGTGGGTTTTTATGAAAAAAATTACCTCATCGGTAATCTGCCAGAAAATAAGATTGAGAACCTAGTGTCTCAAATCCCCTTGAATAAAATCAAAACAAACCTGTCTGTAGCGCAAATTGCTAGCTTTCTACGCCATCTAATTGACCAGAACATTATTGAAACAAATAACAAGGAGACAACGATAAAAATATTCTCGAAAATACTTTCTTCGAAAAATGCACATAACATATCTGACAGAAGTCTGAGAGCTAAATTTTTCAATCCTGATCTTGCAACGTTGGAAGACACAAAACAAATGTTTCTTAACCTATTCAAATCCTTAAATACAAACTAGGGTAACTAAAATATTCAATTTACGAAATGGGTTAAACCCCCCATTTTTCAATGTGCAAAAACAATTACAATAAAATAAAAAGCTTCATAATGGCTTAATTTACAGTGGGGTTCCTGAGGGTTCTAGAACCCTCAGGAACTGTTTTTGCATTACTTTTCTATTTTCCTTTGTGTCATATCAATATCAATCAAAAATTATGGCAACAGAGATTATTACTACAGACGATTTAAGAGAATTCAAAATTGAGCTTTTAGCAGATATTGAAAAACTGCTGCAGCAAAAAACTGCTAACCAAACCAAAAAATGGTTGAAATCCTATGAAGTTAAGGAGTTATTGAATATCTCTCCAGGAACACTTCAGCATTTACGCGTAAGTGGTACGCTCCCTTATACCCGGATAGGCGGTACAATCTATTACGACAATAATGATATCCAGAAGATGCTTGCTGACAACAAGATTCAGTAGTCAATCCACCTGAAGATGGAATCTGAACGGTCAGTATTTAAAGTAAACCATTGTCTTGATACTTGATACTAAAAAAAGATGAACTACATCAAGCATCAAACCAATGTTTTCGCCTTGATGGACCAGGTAAAAAGCTTCAAATCTTATCACATAAGTTTGTACCTGGCGCTTTTTCGGATGTGGAATACAAACCGGTTTAAAAACCCCATTAGTATTTCACGAAAAGAAACGATGCAATTGGCTCGTATTGGTTCTCCCAACACCTATGTGCAAGCCTTAAAAGACTTGCATGAGCATCGATTTATTCGCTACGATCCATCCTTTGATAAAACCAAAGGAAGTCTCATTATCCTGTACAGATTTGATACTATATCCTGTACACCTTCAGTATCAAAAATGAGCCCTTCTATAAACATACAAACAATACTCTCTATAGAAGAGGACGAAAATTTAAAATCTAATCAAAAAGAAAATACCGATATGAAATCAAAATTCACACCACCACCTCTCGAACACATCAAAATCTATTTTCAACAAAAAGGCCATTCCGAAACCGAAGCCGAACGCTTTTTCAATTATTACGAAAGTAACGGTTGGATGGTAGGCGGAAGATCAAAAATGAAAGACTGGAAAGCTGCTGCCAGAAATTGGATGCTCAATATCCCAAAATTCCAAACCTCATCATCTAAACCCCAGAAGGGAAATAATAATCCTCATACCAAACCCCTAAACCAAGAAAAACCATTCCAAGGATCCAATTACCACGAACCACTATAAAGCAAAACCACGAAATCACGATAACACCAATCGCCAACAACACCGACATCACGAAACCGCGAAACAACCACATCACGATACAACGACATAACTATAAAACGAAACCCCGACATAACTGAAAAAAAAATGTTCTACTCAATCACAAACAACCAAATCATCTATAATTACGAAAAGAGCCTCGAATTCATCACTCAAAAAGGAAAAGAGATATATGGACAACACTTTGAGTTAAAAAGTGAAGATATGCCCATTATACGCAAACTCTTCGCATACATTATTCGAGACAAAGAAAATACCATCAATGAAGGTTTAGATCCAAACAAAGGTGTTATGCTATGTGGCCCCATAGGCGCGGGTAAAACATCTTTAATGCACCTGATGCGCTTGTTGCTTCCTGAAAACAAAAGTTATCAGATCAAATCCTGTCGCGACATCAGTTTCGAATTTCATAAAGACGGCTATGATGTCATCCATCGTTATAGCCGAAAAAGTTTTGCCATATCGCCGGGCAACAAAATACCCAAGACCATCTGTTTCGATGATCTGGGAGCCGAACAAAATTTAAAACATTTCGGAAACCAATGCAACGTGCTTTCCGAAATATTACTCTCTCGCTACGACCTTTTTATTTCGGATGGCCTCATCACACATATCACTACAAACCTCAATGCATCTGAAATTGAAAATCAATACGGTGCCAGGGTGCGGAGTCGCTTACGCGAAATGCTCAATGTAATTTCGTTTCCTGATGAGGCAAAGGATAAAAGAAAGTAGGCCACGACACAATCATCAACAATTCTACAACATCACGATACTACGACACTACTATATAACGATACTACGAATCAACAAATCAACAAAACCTCAATATCACGAAAACCCGATACAACGAAACCACGATAACCCAACATCACATTTAAACAACAATAAAATGAATAACGAAAACGATAGATCAAAAAATATAGAAGCTGAATTAGTACCTGACAGCTTCGTTAATTTTTTCGAAAATACAATAGACCAAACGCTCTCGAACCTTAATTATATCATCGACTATATATCTAAAAATATAGAAAAACAAGTATGGAGGATTCCTATAATTGATGGAGAAAGGACTCTTACTGTGCGTATTCCAAGCATCAACAAATACCTTTTCTTAAAATCGTTTATTTACTATCTCTGGGCGACCCCGCATTTTGAGTTAGCATTTGAAGTGGAGGAAATATTAGAAAAAGTGATTTTAAATGCAATTCCTAAAAACTAATCACTAAAATTATGGAACTTACAGTTATTCGTTACAGCTCAGGTAAAGAAAGTACACTTGGCTTATTGCTAATAAACGGCATATTTGCAGCTTATACCCTAGAAGACAAGCATAGAGATGTTAAGAAAATGTCAGAAACTAGGATTTCTGCAGGAAGGTATAAAGTAGTTTTGAGAAAGGAAGGTAGCCATCACGATAGGTACAAAGTAAAATTCCCAGAAGACCATAAAGGAATGCTACATATAATTGATATCCTTGGGTTTCAGTGGATACTAATCCATATTGGAAATACAGATGACGATACTGCTGGATGTCTATTAGTTGGTGATGCAGTAGTTTCCAATATTAACCAGAACGGCAGAATAAACAGCAGTACCAATGCCTACAAAAGAATTTATCCTATCATAGCTAACACATTAGATAAAGGAGAAGAAGTATGGATTACATATGTGGACGAAGTCCCTACAGGTCCAACTCATATAGAAGAATCTTATAAAATAGCAGTTGTTATCCCTGATCAATTAAATCTAAGAAGTTTTCCCGGAGGCACAAAGGAAGGTGTACTATTCGAATATACTAAAGTGAAAGTTCTTGAAGAGCAAGATGGCTGGAACAAAGTATCTTTAGAAGCCTGGGTTCATTCTGATTACATAAGCATTACTAATTATTAAAGCTTTGGAAAATACCGCAGATTATGTAATTTAATCATAAAATACATCTAATATTTATTTACGACCTTGTGTTTTTTTGTATTCAGAAGGAGAAATACCAAATTCCTTTTTAAAACTAGTGCTAAAATATTTTGGACTTGAAAAACCTGTTAGATCACTTATTTCATAAACTGAATAATTGCTTTCTTCAAAGTATAGCTTTGCCTTTTTTAATCTATATAAACGAATAAAATCATTTATTCCTTTCCCAGTTAGAGCAAGTAATTTTCGGTACAGTGAGGAATGACTCATGCCGATTTCCTTCGCAACAAAATCTATAGATAAATCAGGATCAGATAAATGGTCTTCCAGAATTTTTATTAAATGATCAAGAAATAACTCATCGGGATTATTAATTGCTAATTCCTTAGGTTCAAGTTGTATTTCTTTTTTAAATCGATCTTTTAATAATCTCCGAACTTCTATCAAATTGCCCACTCGAGCAGTCAATAATCCAAAGTTAAATGGTTTTGTAACATAATCATCAGCTCCATTTTCTAATCCTTCAAGCTGGTAAATATCAGAAGTACGAGCAGTAAGTAAAATTACAGGGATATGACTTGTACGAAAGTCTTGTTTAACTGTACGGCACAGTTCAATACCATCCATTTTAGGCATCGTGATATCACTAATAATAATATCAGGAGTATATTCAATTGCTAGTTGAAGTCCTTCTTCTCCATTATATCCTTTTAAGATTTTAAAGTGTTTTTTAAAACCATCTGAAATAAAGTTATTGATATCGACATTATCCTCAACAACAAGCATGATTGGTAACTCCCCCTCTTCCAGTTTCATAACCTGTTCAAAATGATTAATTTCTTCAGGTGTAACAGAGGGGAGTTCTTCTTTAGGTTGAATTGGACCTTCAAATACTTCACTTTGTTTAAAAGCAGCATGAGAAACGGGAAACATTATAGAGACATGAGTGCCTTTTCCCTTATCACTATTAATGTGTATTTCGCCGTGGTGTAACTCAATTAGTTCCTTACAGAGTGTTAATCCTATTCCGGTACCTTTTGAAGAAGATTCAAATTTTTCCTGATGAAACATTTCAAAAATGTGAGGTATTTGAGAGGCAGCAATTCCAATTCCCGAATCAATTACATTAAGAGTAATCCGTTTTATATTTTGCGTTGTAGAAGTACCAATTTTAACCGTAATGTTTCCCTTTTCCGGGGTGAATTTAAAGGCATTAGAAAGGAGGTTGTAAATAATGATTTCAAGCTTATTTTTATCAAAAAAACCTTCTATTGAATCTTCCTCTGTTTTTAAGTTAAAATTTATATTTTTTTGAAGGGCTAATTCATTAAAGGATATACTTACTTCACGAACAAATGAAATAAAATCTGATTTAGAAACCTGAAGTTGCATTTTACCACTTTCTATTTTTCTAAAGTCAAGTAGTTGGTTTATCATATGAAGTAACCTTTGTCCATTTCTATGAATAGCTATTAATTGAAGACGAGTTTTATTGTTCTGATGAATATTATTTGATAACCTCTCTAACGAACCAATAATTAGTGTTAAAGGAGTTCTTAATTCATGAGAAATATTGGTGAAGAATTCTATCTTAAAAAGGTTAATTTCATTATCTTTTTCATGTTTGTATTTCTCTATGTTTAGTTGGTTTCTTAGCCTAATTCCTTTTGTATATTCCTTTAAGATTAAAAAAACAATAAGAATAACAGCTAACAAGTATAAAAGATATGCCCAAACTGTTTTCCAAAATGGAGGAGTGATGGATATTTTAACTTGTGTTATGGTCTTGCTCCAGATTCCGGCACTGTTTGCAGCATATACTTTAAAAATGTAATCTCCAGGTCGTAAATTAGAAAATGTTGCGATTCTTCTTTTAGAATCAGTTTCTATCCATCTATCTTCTGCACCTTCTAATTTATACTTGTAACGTATTTTTGAGAGGTTCTGATAGCCTATTGAGGCAAATTCAAATGAAATATTATTTAAATAATATGGTAAAACAATATTGTTGGTGGAAGAAATAGTTTTAGTTAACGGTATTACATTTTCTGCTTCCTGATCAGGAGTAATCATCTTATTAAAAATCCGGAATCCGGTAAGAGTAACATTAACCTCATTGGTGTTTTGGATTATCATATCAGGATAAAATGAAACTAATCCTTTTTTGCTACTAATAAACATCTCACCATCTTTAGTCTGAATAATAGAGCCCGCTTCATAATCATTTGTTGGTAAACCATCATTCCGATTGAGAATAAGTATTTTACCTGTTGAAGGGTTGTATCTTGCTAATCCTTTATTGGTGCAACACCATATATTTCTATCCTTATCTTCAAAAACTCCATATACTGAATTGCTTGGTAATCCTTCATCTTTAGTTAAGAGGGTTAATTCATTGTTCTCTATATTAATCTGACACAATCCGGTTTCCCCGGTTGCTATCCATATATTACCTTTATGATCTTCAGTTACATCGTGAATAGGATTATTCAATAATAAACTCTTACTACCTTGGTCATTATCCCAGTTTAAAAAGGATTGATTCTTTCTATCGAATACCTGTAGTCCGCCATCAGAGCTGCCTATCCAGAGGTTGTTTAAATGGTCTTCAAACAAGCACCTTACTTTGTTTGAACTAAGACTTCCTGTAATTTCCGGATTATATTGGTAATGAGTAAATTCTTTTTTTAATGGGTCATACATATCTAAACCTCCACCCATTGTAGCAAACCAAATTTTACCATTGTAGTCTTCTTCAATATCAAATATATGGTCATTTGATAGACTGTTTAGATTGTTCTCGTCATGTTTATAATGTATGATATTTCCAGTCACGGTATTTATTTTATTAACACCTCCAAGAAAGGTGCCTACCCAGATATTTCCTTGGGTATCTTCATGCAGCGATAATATTATGTCGTTGCTTATGGAGTTTTTATTATCAGGATTATGGCGGTAATTTTTGAATTGGCGTGTGTTGATATCGAATTCATCAACACCTCCACCTCCAGTACCAATCCATAGTTTATTATTACTAGCTAGGTATAATGAAACTACAACTCTGAAACTGAGACTGTTTTTGTTTTTATTGGATGGTTTATACGTTTTGAATGGACTTTTTTTACTTACATTAACCACTCCATCTCCCATTCCCATCCAAATGGTCTTGTTTTTATCTGTAAATAAACTATAGGAAGAATTATTTATAGGACTGTTTTCATCTTGAGGATCATGTTTGAAGCGTGAAAAGCGAAGGTTATGAGAAGTTAGCAAATTTAGGCCACCACCATCAGTGGTTATCCATATCTCTCCAAACTCACCTGTAGCCATTCCTGTTATAATGTTATTGCTAATGGAATTCGGATTATCCTCGTCATGAACGAAATGCTTAAATGATTTAGTTTTATAATTAAATTTGTATAATCCATCACCTTCAGTACCTATCCAAAATCCACCATGTTCGTCAATGAAAATTTTTTGTCCACTTCTTACTGATTTGTATTGTCGGTCACTATAATAAAAACGATTGAAAAGCTTTGTGTCTCTGTGAAATAAATCTATAGCTCCACTATTGGTTGCCACCCATATTCGGCCAAAGTTGTCTTCTTCAATATCAAATACTGTATTATTACTTAATGAGTTATTTTTTTGAGGCTCATTTTTAAATTGTTCAACGAATTCGTCATCTTGATTAAAAACAAATATACCTTTACCCATTGTTCCCACCCATAATAGTCCCTGGTGGTCTCGATAAATGCTTGTAATAGATTGTTTTTTTAGCCTGTTAAATGTGGCAAATTTTTCTTTTTCCGGTTTGTATTTACACATTCCATAATTCTCAGTGCCTATATATAGGTATCCATCCCTATCATGGTATATTGTAGTTATATTATTACCACATAGACTTGTGCTATCTGCTGAATTATGTGTGAAAGTTTTAAAGCTATATCCATCATACCGAAATAGCCCATGGGTTCCCCCAAACCACATATATCCGGTAGCATCGGAAGTAATACTATTGATGGAGGTTAAACCATCTTCAACAATAAAACGTTCAAATTTTATGTTATTGCTTTGACTATGTAGTGTTTTAGCAATACCAACTAATATAATTATGACTAAGTGTTTTATTATTAGTTTGTGTAACATCTATTTTCGTAAAAAAAAATTGCTCGTTAATAAAATTACATTAAATATCACAAACAAGAAAACCTTCAAAAGATTATGGTAGCCAACCATTACTCTTCTAAAGGTTTCTCTTTGATTAACAAACAAAAATCACTAATTAGTTTCTTAAAATTTGATCTTTATATTTATGTAATAATTTTTTAGCAATTGATATTCCATCTCCTTTGGGTAAGCTTTGATATTTTTCTTTTCCTTCAACCCAATCCGCTTCAAATTTGGTAACCTTTTCAAAGAAAGCCTGTTCGTTAAACGGCTTATTTTCTCTAAGGGAAGTTATTGCATCATTTATAAACATTTCCCATCTAATCTTGTAATAGCCAGTTGTTAGACCTGCCCAGGAACGGTTTGCATAATCATTAAGACTTTGAGCTTTTCCTCCCCAAGTCGTGATAATATTACGAGCATTATGCTCATAGTAATTGGCTTCATTTTCATTTTCTCCAAACAAGCGTGCATCTTCAAGCCAGTGACCAAGTAAAAACGAAGATTCTGTTGATATTAGAGAATCTATATCACATAATAATTCTAGCATTTCTCCTCCAATTTTATTTGCAGATTCAATATCTTTTGAATTATAACTTAGCGTAAACAGGTCTCGCAGGTTCATGAAATGATTTCCAAGCACTTGTCTTCCGATATTTACAATGTCGTAATGGTAAGTTCCTCTATCCGCATCATCTGTTTTTAATAATAATTCCCAGGCATATAAAAGGTCACTGTTTTTATACTCGATTTGTGGATCCGTTGTCCAATTTCCACTTCCTTCAAAAGTAGGGCGTGAATTGGTAAGTGTTGCCTGTCCTAATTTCGCTGGATGTGCATAAACTTTTTCTAGCAATATTTCCCATGCTTTTCTGGCATTTTTATTCTCTTTGCCGTAACGTCTGTCAGCCCAATTTTTGATCCATTCGTTTAAATTGTTATCATTTTCCCATGCTTTCTCAAATACATAATCATACATCATTGGATTAACATCGAACGCTTCAAGTGTAGAGCCAATTCCTTCTATGTTGGTACCTCCGTTTTTAAAGGCATTTTCAAACCTTTGATCAACTTCAGATATATTCCCGGCCAACATTGTATTTCCTCCAAAGTTACCTAAGTAACACCATATGTATGGTTGTCCAAAAAATGACTTGGTCATTGGCCAAACTTCCGTATTCTCACAATAGTAATCTAATAATACCATTTTATCCTGTGGAACAGCTTTTAGCATTGCTTCAATTCGTTCGTTAGTCCAGTGTTTTCTTTCAAAATAAAATATCCATGACATTTGTAACCACTGCGCATTAGGATCAATTTCTCGCATACTTCCGTAAATGGTTTTTGAAACACTTGCTAAATAATCAGCTTCCCAGCTTGGGGGCTCTACTTCATTGAATGGATCAGCACCATAAATATGATCAGTCCCAAATTGCTTGGTTTGCTCTTCTAAAAACGCTTTTTGAATTTCAGGAAATAATGGGTCAAGAGGATCTAAAAAACTACTTCGGTATTTATCATCAAAACCACCCCAATAGCCTAATTTATCAATTTTAGCATCAGGTCTTGCTTTCTTTAGAGCGGCTGGGACATGACCGGCAAAGGCAGGTAATACAGGTGTCATGCCTAGCTCTCGTTCTCGAGTAACTATTTTCTTTTGGAGTTCAAGTTGGTGGTCAAGCCACGACTGAGGTAATGAACCTCCCCAATGGTCCAAGTTCGACATTCGATGCCATGGTAAATGTGCAGGACCAGTGAAATATGATCTAATTTGTTGGTCAGTTAATCCAAATTTTTCCCATACTTTTTGCCATATTGCTTCCTGACCTGTAATTGCGAGTGGCATGTTAACTCCATTTAAAGCCATCCAATCGATAAACCTCTCCCAATCTTTCCATTGCCACCATGGCATAGTGTAACCAAATGTGCAATAATTAAGGAAAAAGCGTTTTTGTACTCGGGCTTCTTTTCTTATTTTATTGGGTATAATTGGTAACTTTTTTGGTACATCAATAGAATCATCTGCATACCAGGATACTGTTGTTTTGCAATAATATTTTAAGTAATGATTAAGGCCTACCGCCATGGATAAATTATTATTTCCACGTACCGTAATATTACCTGTTGAGGTTGTTTCTAGTTCAAATATATCCTTATCATTTGTTTCCAGAATTTCAAAATTAATGTTTTGAGATATTGATGGAACAAGCCTCTCAGCTAACCCTTTAATTTCATCATATTCATGTTTTTTCTGACACCCTAATAGAGTAGAATGGATGATAATCAGAGCTATTAAATATTTCAGTTTCATATGAATGCTTTTTTAAATAAACCGTAAATTTATGATACACTTAATGCGAATTCTATTGCTTTAATTAGAGGATAAAAGTACGCTAACTTTGTTTTGATGGAGTTAGTTTATTCGTCAAAAAGGGTGAGTTATTCGGCATTTTCAAACTTCTTTTTTTTGACGAAAATCATGACCTATTTGACTTTTAATTAGACTCGAGATTGTGGTGTTGTAAATACATTTGTATTGTAAGTTTAATTAAAAATCTAAATGATTATGAAAATGAAAAAAACTAATTCAACAAAATTTCTGTCAATTATTTTGACAGTATTACTTCTAGGAAATATCTCATGTAAAAAAGATGATGAAGTGGCTAATCCAAGTGCAGGATTTGAGTACGATTCAGAATCAGAAGTTCCGTTTGGTGTTCCATTGAAAGTTGCATTTTATAATAATTCATCCAATACAATAGATGCGACTACGTATTTGTGGGATTTTGGTGATGGCATAGGAACTTCTACTGAAAAAGAGCCTATTTATACATATGAAAAAGGGGGCAGCTACACTGTTTCTCTTACTGTATCTAATTCTACTAGCAAAACGAGTATCTATACCGAAGTAATTGAATTGACTAACCAGTTGGTAGGTGTGTGGAAAATGGATATGGAAGCAGCCTCTACAATCGATACTTTTGATGTGCTTGGGGCTATGGAATTTGGCGAAATTGCAGGCTGGGATGGTCAGAAGTGGACTATTGCTGGAGAAGGAGGATTTAGTACGTTTTGGTCAAATGTTATTTTTAAAGGTGACTATTTTGGTAGAACGATGCTATTTGATAATGAGTTTACATTTACAGCAGATGGAGTATTCGAGAGAAAGTTAATTGGTGATCAATTCCTTTTTTATGCAGGAGAGCAGACTTTACCTGAATCAGTAGACTGGATTGCAGGTGATGGTACTTCTCTTAATGGCTATAAATCTAAAGATAATATGAGTTGGGCTCTTTCTGAAAATCAAGATAACAATGAAACGTCTGTTCTTACTTTGAGAGGTGATGCAAATGCGGTACCTTGGTTAGGGATGTATTTTGCAGGTAATGTAAATATGGTTTCTGAAGAATGTGAGTATGTTGTATCTCTTGTAAATAATAATCAGCTTATTGTTTCCGGGGTAAGTAATCTATTTGCTCCAGATAATCTGTTTGTTATAAAGTTTAAAAGGGTACAGTAGTTCTAAACAGATAGCTGCAAATGCTATTTATTATTTGTGGCTATCTGTTTAAAGAACATTAATAATAAAGTGAGATGTTCTGTTGCTAAGACTAAATAGTGTTAATTGGCAAAAATAAAACCAATGAAAAATCTAAACAATAAGACTTTTGTATTAATAGTTGTGTTACAAGTAACTATTATGCTTATGTCTATTATAAATATTGGACCTTCTGGTAAAGCTTCAAATTTATTTCAAGATGAGAGAACGATATCTGGTCTTGTAGTGGATGAGGATGGATTACCAATTCCTGGGGTTTCAATAGTCGGTAAGGGTACCAGTTTGGGAACTATTTCAGATATTGATGGAAAGTATAACCTTGTAATTTCTTCTGAGATTGAAGTTGTTGTGTTTTCTTTTATAGGTATGAAAACGCAAGAAGTTCAAGTGTTTGGCCGTAGTACTTTTAATATTACTATGTCACCAGAGCTTACAGGTCTGGATGAGGTTGTTGTGGTAGGTTATGGTGCTCAGAAAAAGGCAAATCTTACAGGTTCTGTATCTGCAGTGGATAGTGAGCAGTTAGAAAATAGAGGAGTTGCTAATGTAGAAAGTGCTTTGTCTGGTCAATTGCCTGGAGTGACGATTTTGCAGCGCGGAGGTAGTCCAGGTCGTGAGAATACAAATATACGTATAAGAGGTATGGGTAGTATTGGGGCAGATGCTAAAACAAATCCGCTTATAATTGTAGATGGGATAGAAACAGGTTCATTATCTGACATAAATGCCAATGATATTGAAAGTATTTCAGTGCTGAAAGATGCTGCATCTGCATCTATTTATGGAGTAAGAGCGGCTAATGGAGTGATACTTGTTACTACCAAAAGAGGGCAGGAAGGAGAGTTAAAAGTGAGCTATAGTGGTCAGATTGGTTTATCTGAAGCTACACGTTTACCGGAAAAAGCAAATGCTTTTGAGCTGGCAACGCTATATAACGAAGCATTAGTTAATGAAGGCAGTCCTAAAAGATTTTCAAGAGCTGAATTAGAGAAATTTAAAGTTGGAAATACTGATGCTTATGCCAATACAGACCACATTGGAGAAATTTTTTCAAAAGTAGGATTAAGGCATCTTCATAATCTAAATTTCTCAGGAGGCAGTAAAGATACCAGATATAATATTGGCCTTGGTTATATTAATGATGGTGGGTTAATTGCAAATACTGGTTATGATCGTTATAATGTACGTGTTAATCTTGATCATAAAGTGTCTGATAGGTTAGGTTTTGGTTTAAATCTTTCTGGTTCAGTAAGTGAAGTGAAGGATCCTGCTTTAGGAGTTGCTTGGGTTGTCCATACCGGCTATAGAGAATGGGCTACTGATGCACTGAAATTTTCAGATGGAAGATGGGCTTACCCTACTCATGCTGAAAATCAAGGTCATAATTCTTTAGCTTATGCGGAAGATTTGGGAAATAAACAAACAAGAGATACTCGGATATCAGGAACTATGTTTGCCGAATATAAATTGTTAGAAGGATTAAAAGTCAAAGGTCTGGTTTCAAATATTCGTGATTTTAATAAATCAGCAACTTGGGTTAAAGGAGTAGATTTATATAACATTGATCCGGCAACGGGTATTATAAATGATATACCCAATGAATCACATTTTGGAGTTTCAAGTAATGTTGGTCGAGAATTTTTTGAGCATAGTGATTTAAATATTGATCTATTGCTTAATTATGAACGTACTTTAGGAACTCACTTTGTTAAAGGGTTGATTGGGTATAATCAGCGAAAAATAGATAAGGAATGGAATTCTTTATCCAGAAGGAATTTAATTCACCCGGATTTAGACCAGATAAACGCTGCTGATCCAAGTGATGATAATACTTCAGGGTATGTGGTCAACACTAGGTCCAGGTCCGCATTTGCCAGAGTAAATTATTCTTTCGATGATCGATACTTAATAGAGGCTAATATTAGGTATGATGGTTCATCTCGATTTCCAAAGTCAAAAGAATTACGTTTTGAATATTTTCCATCAGTTTCCGTAGGTTGGAGAATTTCGGAAGAGGATTTTTTTAAAAGCTCATATATCTCTAATTTAAAAGTTAGGGGCTCATGGGGGCAATTAGGAAATCAGGAAATTGGCGATTATGCATACTTTTCAACATTAGAAACCGGTCATGATTATGTATTAAATAATCAGATCTCTTCGGGAATAGCAGAAACTGCTCAAGCGCCAAATACAACAATTAGGTGGGAAACATCAGAGAGTATTAATCTAGGACTAGATGCTGGTTTTTTCAATCAAAAATTAAATATTGTTGCTGAGTACTTCATAAAAGACACCAAAGATATTTTAGGTCAAGTGACCTTGCCGGGAGTATTTGGAGCTAGTGAACCTGTAACTAATCAACTGGCTGTTAAAAATTCTGGATTTGAAATTCAGGTAGGATATCATAATAAGAAAGGAGAGCTGGATTATAATATTACTGCAAATTTCTCTAAAATCAATAATGAAATCACTGATTTAGCAGGTACAGATAGTCCTGGCAGGAGAGTTGGCGATCCTATTGCAAATATTTATGGCTATGTTTCAGACGGATTATTCCAAAACCAGGCAGAAGTAAATAATTCACCAGACCAGTCTGCACTTGGAGGAGTGACGCAACCTGGAGATATTAGATATAAAGATATAAATGGACGTGATGAGGATGGGAATTTAACAGGTAAACCTGATGGAGTAATTAATTCAGATGACCGTACTAATTTAGGTAGTTTTTTTCCGGGAATAAATTATGGATTGAGTCTTGGTGCTGCATGGAAAGGATTTGATTTTTCTATGCTTTGGCAAGGGGTTGCTGATGTTGAAGCGTTAATTGGTGGGAGACAACAACAACCGTTCGTTCTTGGTGCATCTCCATGGAAAGTTCATCTTGATAGGGCAGAAATAAAAAATGGAGAGGTGGAGAGTCCGGGAGCTAAATACCCGCGTACCACTTTTGGAAACGCAAATAACTATGTAAATAGTTCGTTTTGGACAAAAAGCACAGCTTTTTTAAAGCTTCGTAATGCACAAATTGGATATAATTTGCCAGAAAGCTTTATCGGGAAGATGAATCTTTCTAAAGCTAGAATTTATATCAGTGGAGAAAACCTTCTAACATTAACATCTTTTGAAGGATTCGATCCTGAGACTCCTACAACAGGTGATCCTCTGAGTTTAGGGAGTACAAGTGGTTATCCACCAGTTCGTACATATTTAGTCGGAATAAACGTAACTTTTTAAAATTAATGATTATGGTAACGAGATATATTCCGTTGATTTTACTTGTTGGATTTTTAATATCCTGTAACGATTCTTTTTTAGATGTGTCTCCAAGAGATAAGGTTTCAGATGCCATTTTCTGGAGAGATGCTGATGATGCTTTAGCTGCGGCAAATGGGGTTTATTCTTTATGGAATAAACCTGGGGATGATGCTTTCAATTTCTTCATTTCTTTTTCAGATGCATGGTCTGATGATGGTATGTGTCCTTGGAAATGGTCTTATTATTATCGTTGGGGACAGGGTAATATGTCACCTGCAGATAGTGATAATAACTTTCACTGGAGGAATTTCTACACAATCGTTAGGCGCGCCAATGTTTTTCTGGATAACATTAACAGGCCGGAAATGGATGAAGATCTAAGAAACAGACTTATCGCAGAGGTTAAGTTTTTAAGAGCATACGTTTATCATGTAATGTACTATCAGTGGGGCGAGATTCCAATTGTGGAAGTACCTTTGTCACCTGACGAATTAGATATTCCAAGAGCGCAATCAGGACAAACCGCAGCTTTTATTTTGGAAGATTTAAATGCTGCCATTAGTAACCTGCCTGTAAATCAGGTTGAAGAAGGCCGAGTGACTCAGGGAGCTGCATTAGCGTTAAAAGCAAGAATATTACTTTTTGAAGAAAACTATGTTGAGGCAGCAGCAGTTGCACAGGAAGTTATGGGGCTTGGTTATGATTTATTTCAAACTTCTGCAGGAACAGGTTATCGCGATTTATTCATGACAGAATATGAAAATAATGTAGAAGTTATTTTTAATGTGGAGTATAAGATCCCGGAGAGGGGTAACCAGTTACCACGTTGGATGACAATTACAGGAGGTTCAGAACAAGTAGTTGCTCCAACAAAAGCCTTAGTTGATGCTTATGATACTTATGATCCTGTTTTAGATGTTTTAACTGCACCAAATCCATCAAATGAATTTGAAAACAGGGATCCACGCCTGGACTATACTATTGCTCATACAGGTTCTGTTTGGAGAGGTCAGATACTTGATTCGTCAGAGGCTCCGTTGAATGCATCAGTTAGTGGGTATGGAGTGGCTAAATTTAGAGTAAATGAGATTAATGGAAATAATGGAGGAGTTGATTATGATGTTAATCATATTCTAATCCGTTATGCTGAAATCTTGTTGACCTATGCTGAGGCTAAAATAGAATCTGGTAGCATTGACCAATCGGTTCGTGATGCGATTAATAAAGTTCGTGCAAGAGCTTATGGTGTGGATTTTTCAGAGATAGAGAAGTATCCGGAAGTAACATCAAATATCCAGTCAGAATTACGTGAAATAGTAAGGAATGAGCGTAGAGTTGAATTTGCAATGGAGGGCCGTAGATGGTATGATATTAAAAGGTGGCGTATTGCTCATGGATCAAGTGGTGTAATGAATGGTGAAGTGAAGGGGGCTATGGTTGATGGTGTTTATAAAGATCTAGGATCAAGGATTTTTGAAGAGCGTGATTATCTAAAACCTATTCCTCAGGATCAAATAGATCTTACCAATGGGGTTTTAAAACAAAATAACGGTTATAATTAATTGTGAAATACAGGCAGGGAATATGCTCTGCCTGTATTCCTAGATAAAATCAGGATTACAGGGGTTTTGCTTCTTTTTTGAAATACAGAAAGCAAATATTGAAGGTTTTTTAAAATATACTCTTTTTGAGAAGCAAGCAGTTTCAATGGATTTAAAATCAATTGATATATTTCCAAACCCGGTAAAGAGTGAAGTATGTATTAAGATAATTAGTAAGCACCAAGCAACTGTCTTGACTAAAATATGTGATCTTTCAGGAAGAGTTATAAAAACAGATTCTAACTATACCTAAGCAATTCTACGTTTAAAATAAATATTGAAGATATTAAACCAGGAGTTTATGTGTGTAAAGTGTATACTGGTTTTAAGGAATATGCATCAAAGCTTATTGTTATAAAGTAATAAAGTAAAACTGATTTTTCATGAAAACAGCACATACTATTGTTACCGTATTAATTTTCCTTACCTCATGTAAAAAAGAGGTTGAAAGCTACATCCATAGTGGTCTGGAAATCTATTCAACTAAAATACCGTATTATAGCTGGAATTTTGATTATAACTCTGTAAACTTGGATACTGTTCAACTATCTGAAGTTCCGGTTCTTCATTACAGTGATTTAATAAAATACGATACACTTACCCATAAATTAACTCTTGCTATATCCCATGATTCTTTACAGATTGATAATGTGATGGAACTTGGAGAGGTGTTTGTCCTAACATTAAATAAAGAACCTATTTATTGTGGTTTTAGGTGGCCTATGAATTACTCTAACCCACCTCCTCCCTGGGTTTTTATTGAAGAACCACTACCATTTGATAAGTTACAAGAGAATGAGATTGTGATCAGCTATGAATCAACTCCGGCAAAAGATCCCAGGCTGGATAAGAGAATTATTGATCGATTAAAAAAAGATGGGAAAATAGAATGAGTTGTAAATTTTAATATATCATTTGGTATTGAAGGATGATAATCGCATATACAAATTTAAGACTATGATTTATTATAAAATATTTCAATTGATTATTGGATTGCTTCTTATAGCATCAGTAGGTTGTGATGAAAAAGAAGCTGTAAAGCCACCTGAAATTGAGAAAATATTATTGGAAGAACAAGAAATTGTAATTAACAGAACTTATACAGAAAAAGAGGTATATCAAAAAAATGAAATTGTAAAGCTTTCAGGAATTAAGATAAGCAATCGATCAGGTGAAAATATTAAAATAGATTCGATATGGATTGAAGTGGGAAAGGCTATTTATAATTCTCGTTTTGTACTTAAGAGTATTCCTATTGATGGTTATAAATCTATAGATGCTGGTGAAGAGCTAAATATCCCGGATAATGATGTGCTTATAAATATGGAGGATCTTAATGAACGTAGTTATTTGGTTACCTTACATATGGATATAAGTTCTGTTGATACCAATAAAATATTAGAGCAGCATATTGAGGAGTACCTTACATTTTTCAGAATTGCAAACTCAGAAGAAAGGCTTACCTATCAAATAAATGATGAAATTAAGGATGGATTGCCGATATATAAGCTTAGTGGAGGGTTGAGTGCAGAATATGCAGTTCAAAAATCGATTGCTTCTTTCAATAGTGGTATTTCTCACTCTTGGCAAAATATTCATCCACTATTAAGTACACCTAATTTTTTAGAACGTTCGATAAATAAAACGGTTGATTTATACAATAGTGCAATAGGAAGTACAACAAAAATTAATACAGTAGTTATTTCCACTGGGATAACACCGATATCTTCTATAGCACATTCACTTGGGGCACCTATTTTGCCACTGCACTTCTTGGTAGGTTCGCATACCGTGAAGGAAATTCAAACGATTTTGGATTACGCGAATGAGAAAAGTGGAATTCCTGCATATGCAAGTTATGGGCATGACTATTCACTTTCAACAACAAAGGGAGTGGCATGGATAAAAATGCTGGATTTGCCCGCCGCTTATCAAAAGTTTTTAAATGACCATCAGGTTGAAAATGTAGTTTTTTTGGGAGCTACAAGTGCGGGAGGTGGTGAGAAGGCAGCAAGGCAGGTGAAGAATGGTAAAGGTGACCATGAAGCAGGAAGTATATATCTCATGTACTTTGCAGGGGATGAGGCTGAAAGCTATCTGTCACAGGTTATCAGTGATTTTGATAAAAACAATCTTGGTCCACTAGTCCAAATAGAGGATTGGGAATCGGGGATTATTCAAAAGCAAGTGGATAACATGACCTTTGCAATGAAAGCCAATACAGCTGCATCTAACGTAGTCCTGGTTACTTCTTCTGTCAGTGATATCAATTTATGGAATTTGGCTTCTTTTTCAACACTTAAACTTTTTGAGAAAAATAACATAAGCCCCAAAGGAATTTCTCTTAACCCTTACCTTGCTGGACACCCGTTTTATGAAAGCTACTTTGGAATAGTGCCTTTTACATATTTCAACCATTCAGGATTTCCTTTGTCATGGCATACGGACAGGATTGAAGGTATGTTAACAGATGCATTTAATATTTATTTTCCAGAGCAGAATATTAAAGAAATGTATGTAGTTGCCAATACAGGAACTCGTTATGATTTTATTGCCGCACTTGAAGATGATGGTTTTGTAAGTGTAACTTCTCTTCCTAATGAGGATGTGTGGAATCTGAATGATGGAATAGAAACTCCGTCAGAGTTTCGGGCTGCTCATTTTTTGAGCAAAACCCCCGCTGATGAACTGAGAATATGGAGAGAGAATTTATCGTTTCTGACTATTCAGGATTTAAAAGATATTCAATCCAAATTTCCACAAATACTTGTAGTTGATCAATAGTTTTAAGGCATCGTAAGATCCTTTTATGTAGCAAAGTTGAACATGTTAGGTATAAACAATAAAGCAATAGTTTTAATCCTTCTTGCATTTGTATATGTAAGTTGTAGCGATACGCAAGAAGTTATAGACTTGTCTGGAGTATGGAATGTACAGCTGGATGTTAAAAATAAAGAATTTGATTATTCTAAAATCGAAGGAACCACAATTCAGCTCCCTGGTTCATTAACAGAAAATGGAATTGGTATTAAAACGATAGAAGCAGATACCGCACGGTTAACCTCTACTTACAAATATGTAGGAGCTGCTTCTTATTCTAAAGAAATAGAAATTCCAAAAGAATGGAAAAGCAAAGAAATATCCTTGTTTTTAGAGCGCGTTCTTTGGGAATCAAAAGTATATGTTGATGGTGTTGAAAAAGATACCAAAGATGCTTTGGGAACACCACACATCCATCATTTAGGTTTGTTAACTCCCGGAAAACACACTCTAACCATTCTTGTTAATAATGAAATGATTCATGATATTGGAGTGAAAGGACATGCCTATACCGAACATACACAAACCCTATGGAATGGGATTGTTGGTCGTATGGAACTCATTGCTAAAAATGATTTTCATATTGAAAAGACCAATGTTTTTGGGGATTTTGATAACGATAATATTTTAGTGCAAATTGAACATAAAGGGATTCTGCCTGAAAATTCAACCCTTCATTTTGTGATATCTTCTGTTGAGACTGGAAAAGCTGTACTTACTTCAGAAAAGGCAATAAATAGTTTAGATACACCTATTGAAATTCCACTCAATAACTCAGTAAAAGCATGGAGTGAATATTCGCCAAACCTTTATGAATTATATACAAGTATTATTGTAGACAATAGCAAAAGCCTCGCTTCTTCTGTAACCACATTTGGATTGCGGAAAGTAAATCATGACGGTACCAAAATACACATTAATAATATCCCAACTTTTTTAAGAGGAAATTTAGACAACGTACATTTTCCATTAACAGGTTATCCCTCTTGTAAAGTTGAAGATTGGGAGCGTATTTTTAAAGCCTATAAAGAGTATGGACTAAATCATGTCCGGTTCCATTCCTGGTGTCCTCCGGAAGCCGCTTTTATTGCTGCTGATAAATTGGGAATTTACATCCAAGCAGAAGCCAGTGTTTGGTTAGATTGGTGGATGCCAAATACCATCGGTGTTGGTAAAGATTCTGTGAGAGATCAATTTATTCGTACTGAAATGGACCGTGTTATTGATACCTATGGCAATCATCCGTCCTTTATCATGTTTGGTATTGGGAACGAATTAGGAAGTGCCGATTTTAAGGTGACAGACAAGTGGATAGGCGAATTAAAAAAACGCGACCCACGTAGATTGTACGCCGTAAGTACCGCACGAAAAATCACGAAAAATTGCGATTATGCCGCAACACATTTTATAGAAGGTATCGGTTTGGTTCGTGGCATCATAAAACCAACCACCAATTGGGATTACGAAAACGTATATGGTCCCAATAATTTACCTGTCATCGCACACGAAATTGGGCAATGGCCTGTATATCCTGATTGGAAAGAGATTGACAAATATACTGGGGTATTAAAAGCCAGGAATTTTGAAGTTTTTAGAGAACAGGCACGTGAAAATGGTATTGAAGACCAATCCAGGCAATTTCAATTGGCATCTGGAGCATTAAATCAGCTGTTATATAAATACGAAATAGAATCTTTTTTACGTACACCTGGTTGTGCAGGCATTCAATTACTCGGCATCAATGATTATCCCGGTCAGGGAGAAGCCTTGATTGGTTGGTTGGATGCGTTTTGGGATTCCAAGAACATCACTACTTCCAAAATTTTTAAAAAGCACTTTAACACTACAGTACCCTTAGCACGATTTGATAAATTTGTTTGGACAAATGATGAAATTCTTGAAGTTGCTTCTGAAATATCACATCATGGTGAAACGGACTTGAAAAACAAAACTGTTGTCTTTTCTATTTATGATGAGACAGACAATCTGTTGTTCACTGAAAAAGTTAATAATAAAACATTCTTAAACGGAAGCGTATCACCTGTAAGTACACATCATTTTCCATTAAACAAACTAATAAAAGCTATTAAACTCCGCATTCATATTGCTATTGAAGGTACCGAATTTGAGAATGATTGGAATATTTGGGTGTTTCCTAAAGATGTACCTAGAATACAAAACAACACTGTTGTAGAAACCAATTCCTTTAATAATGCTACGATAAAAGCACTTGAAGCAGGGAAAACGATACTATTAGACGCTTCCAAATTGGGTTCTAAGGAAACCAGTGTGAAATTCGACTTTTATTCATTATACTGGTCTCTCACTTATTTCCCGGGACAAGGAAAAACAAATATTGGATTGCTACTCAATGAACAAAGTCAAGCCATTTCGAAATTTCCAACAAGCTATCATAGTGATTGGCAATGGGAACCTGTTAGTAACAATTCTAAAGCATTTGTATTAAATGAACTTCCTAAAGACTACAAACCTATAGGTCAACCTGTGGATGATTTTCACAGAAATAATAAAATGGGAATTCTGTTTGAATTGAAAGTCGGAAAAGGGAAATTACTGGTTTCTGGCTTTAGCCTAAGTAATAATTCTCCGGCAACCAGACAGTTAAAGTACAGCTTATTACAATATATGAATTCAGATGAGTTTCAACCTAAAACTGAAGTTTCCACAGAGTGGTTGTCTGATTTGTTTTCATTGACTTCATTAAAAAACAAAGTAATAGTTCCTGAAATTTACAAAGACCCCATCGTCTATATCAAAGCCTCTGGGAATTTAAAGGAAAATACCAATGTTAACTGGAAAAAGGAAAACGACCTATCATTATTGCTCTTCAATTCAAACTATATTGTTACTAGTGAACATCAAAATAAGGATGGTTGGAATGGTGATAACATCATGATTATTATTAATTGTCCTAAAGGCATTTTAGGTACATTTTTCCTAAAGGTAAAAAACACGAATTCCATTGAGCATATCAATTTTGAAGGAAGACCAACTTCCAATAAAGTAGTGGAGAACAATGGGATTGTAAAATACCATATCATGCGCGAAGACAGTCAAGATGGCATTTTGAAATTACATCTTAAAGGAAGGGATTTAATCATTGCAGAAGTTGCAATTGTTAAAGAATAGCAGGTTTAAATTGAGAAATGTCCAAAGGAATTTGATTATAAAATTGACTCACAAGCGGGGGGTAAAATTGATTTGAGAGTTCCATGTAATAAGTGAAAAGTATTATCGAATGAAAGAAAGATTATTAGCGTTAGATGCAATGCGTGGTTATACTATTGCAGCCATGATACTTGTTAGTACACCAGCAACATGGGAATATGTATATATCCCGGTTACACATGCCAATTGGAACAACACTACACCTACGGATTTGATATTTCCTTTTTTCATTTTTATGGTAGGAATTTCAATCGCTATTTCATTAGGTGGGAGAAAAATAAATGGTATTTTGCCACAAACACAGTATCCTAAAATTGTTTTGCGATTTGTAAAAATAATGGGGGTGGGGATTCTTTTAAATATGTTTCCCAGTTTCGATTTTCTAAATTATGGATGGTCTGGTGTCGGGTACACTGGTGTTTTGGCAAGAATTTCTATCGTATATTTAGTTTGTGCTCTACTGTTTCTTCATACGAATTGGAGAAAACAACTATTAGTCGGAGCTTTTATTTTAGTAGGATATTGGTTGTGCATGTATCTCATTCCCGTTCCTGGTACAGTGGTAGGAGTGTTAGAACCAGGGCAAAATGTAGCTCATTGGATAGACAGTTATGTATTAAGTCTCAACCAAGGTCAATGGGTTCCGGAAGGTTTCTTCAGTACATTCCCAGCGATTGTTACAGGTATTTTAGGAATGCTTTCCGGTACGCTTTTAACTTCAAGTAGGAATATTTCTGATAAAGTTATTTGGCTCTTTTTTCTTGGGTTTACAAACTTTTTAATTGGAAGTATTTGGAGTTGGCAGTTTCCTCTAAATAAAAATATTTGGTCTAGTTCATTTGTATTATACTCTGGAGGTCTTGCTATGCTAACACTTGCAGCATCAATGTTTGTAATTGATCACCTTGGTTATAAAAAAGGAACGAAAATGGGTATTGTTTTTGGCTCTAATGCCATTACAATGTATGTACTATTTCACATATTGCATCCTGTCTTTTTAGATTGGAAACTGATTGATGGTCAGTCTACAAGTCAGTGGTTTTTTAGTTCCTCAATTTATTTTGGGGTTGAACCAAAGCTAGCATCCTTGCTTTATGCTATTTTGTATACGGTAATTTGTTATATCCCTGCGTATTGGATGTATAAAAGAAAGATTTTTATAAAGTTGTAATTAGGTAAATAGTTTATGTTACTAATAAATTACAATCACATAACGAGTGCGAATATATTTTCTATTTTATATACAATAGTAATAACCAAAAAAATGATTAAAAATGTTGATTAAAAGATTAAGTCTAGGAATTATATGTGTATTAATTCTTTTCTCAAGTTGTTCTTTCTTTAAAGAGTCAAATGATAAAAAAGAGGATTTGTTAGTTGCTGATATAGTATTAAATAAGGGAGGATACCATATTGGGGAACAATGTTCTGGATATCTTGTGCTAAATAATACTACAAACAAAAAAGTTTATATAGAGGATATTAAAATTACTATTGAGAATATTTCAGATCCTTCTGATACCTTAAAGTATACCATTAACATTAGTGATGAACTTACTTTACTCAAGAATGAAAAAGAGACTATTCAGATCAATCTATTTGAGCAAGTGCCTAACCACTTAAAGAGTAGTGCCTATGGTATTTTTCTATATTATAATTGTAATAGTAATTCTATTTCAAATAGTTACAGCACATTTTTCAGAGTAGTGAACGGAGATGAAATTACCGTATACAATATAAAGACAGATCATCTAAATAATGTTCCCATTTTTAAACTAGATGGAGGTATGAGTGCTGAATACGTTGTTGAAAAATCTGCTGAAAATTTAACTTCTGGTATTTCACATTCCTGGGATGTGAACGGGCCAGGTTCCGGTCCCAACCATGTATTAGGCACGCCAAACTATTTAGAGAAATCTCTCAATAAAACAGTCGATTTTTATAACCAAACTTTTGGGGACGATACAGAAATTGAAACAGTTTTAATTTCATCCGGGTTTCCGTCAATTCCTTATATTTCAAACGCTTTAAAGGCTCCGGTGTTACCCTTGCACTTTTTAGTAAGTGTAAATACAGCTAAAGAAATTCAAACCATCTTAAAAACAGCAAATGATAAGGGGATTGCATCCTACGCAACTTTGAGTCACGATCCTTCTGTACCTTATGCTGTTTCTTGGATTAAATTGTTAGAATTACCAAAAATCTATACCGATTTCATTAAAAAGCATAAAGTAAAAAATGTAGTAATTCTAGGAGCTACTGGAACGAGTGGAGGAGAAACCAAAGCAAAAGAATTATTGTACGATAAAAATATAGTGGGACAATATGCTGATAGGAGTATTTACATTATGTACCCGGGAACATCTCCAGATGATGTAGAAACCTTAAATACCAAAATCGTAGATCTAAAAGATTTCAAACAACAAGATGATTTTGTTCAGATTGCAGATTGGGAAAGTGGTATCAACCAAAAGCAGTTAACTAATTTTACTAAAGATGCTAAAGCGGTAGATGCATCTATCGCGGTAAGTACTATTACTGCCAAGGATCTAGGAAGGCTTTATTATTTAGGAACTTATAGTACACTTGCTTTAATGCATAAGAACAAGGAAAAGTTTGATGGTGTAAAAGGTGTTATTTTCAATCCATACTTAATAGCACACCCTACTATTGAAGCTAAAGAAGGGTTTGTGCCATTACTGTATTGGCAGCTGGTAGGAGCCAATTATACCGTGTATAACCTGGAAAATGATGTTTTTAAAGCGATCAAACATTTCTACCCAACAACGGATGTTAACAAGCTAAAACTTTGGTTAAACTCTACTCGCAATTTCGGGGCAGTTTGGTCTGCAACTAATTTAAAAAATGAATTGACAAAAAAAGGATATACGAATTTAATTGAGAATAATTATGATGTAGATGAAGTATGGGATTTGACTGATGGTGTAGAATCTCCTAGCGAAATATTATATAATGAGGTGTTAAATAGTTATGGTTTTGATAATTTAGGAGAGTGGAGTAATTCGTTAATTCCTCTGACCATTAAGGATATTGAGGAATTGTCAAGAGTATTTGGGGGATTTGAGGTAAAAACCAGGTAGAATAAAATATAATGAAAGTATTAGTACTGGTAGGTAGCCTGTTTCTTTTTCTGTCATGTATAGATTTAACGAAAACACCAAAACAACCAAGCTTAGAAGGCCGTATAGAGTTATTGAATAATCCCAGTGATACTTATGTTATGGTTGCTGCTCATAGGGGAGATTGGAGAAATTTTCCGGAAAATTCAATTTTAGCTATTGAGAGTGCCATTAATATGGGTGTTGATATAGTTGAAGTTGATATACAAAAAACTAAAGATGGCGTTTTTGTTTTGATGCATGATGAGACTATTGATAGAACCACAAATGGTAAAGGTAAGGTTAGTGATTATTCTTATAAAGAATTACAAGCTTTTGTATTGCGCCACGGAAATGGAGCCCTTAGCGAAGAAAAAATACCAACCTTAAAAGAAGCTTTATTGGCAGTAAAGGGGAAAGTGTTAATAGATCTTGATAAAGCGTATGGGTATATTAATGAAGTAGTTCCTATTTTATTAGAAATAGAAACTATAAATCAGGCACTTATTGTAGGTCCGGTTTCTGTCTCGCATTTAAATTATTCATTGTTAGAGAATCCGGATAATATAAACTACATAGGTTTAGTATCTCAAAATGTAAGGGAGTATTCTGAAAAGATAAATATTTTGGAGAAATCCAATGCTAATCCTAAAGTTTATGAAATCATATTACCAATAGGTCAATCAGATGGTTATGCTATTATAGCAAAAATAAGAGCTAATGGAGATAATGCTTGGGTTAACAGTATTTTTCCAACCATATCAGACTCACATTCTGATGATAGATCTGTTCGCAATCCGGATGGCAATTGGGGTTTTTTAATTGAGAAGGGGGTAACAATTTTACAAACAGATAGACCCGAATTGTTATTGCAATATTTAAGAAAACGAGGTCTTCATTATTAAACAGCAGAAGGTAATTACATATAAATATGTTTTTAAATAGAATGATATTAATCGTTGATGAATAATGCTAAATAGTTTTATTGGTTAGGTTTACAGGTGATCTGGCCAATTCATAATGTGAGGCTCTTGTTCAATTTTTTATGTTGGACAAGAGCCTTCTTCTTATGCGTATTGAGGTATTTACACAGCCCAAATTTAAAACCTTATCAAAAAAATATATTGCAACGGAATATGAAAAACAAACTTGCACATGCAAAAAAAAAATGGGTAAAAAGTTTGGGGTAAAAGGACATATAACGACTTACACGGTATGTCATATAAAGGGAATAGTACAATATTTAACCTTCCCAGGAGCACTGATATGTAATCTTGTACTCCCTTTTAATCTATTACTGTAAAAGAATTGCAATAACAATGGAAAGCATTGCATATTCTTTTTCCAACTTACTTCTTAATTGTTCTTTTGCCTGGCTAATATGTTTTTCAACAGCCTTAATGGAGATATTTAATTCTTCAGCAATATCTTTCTGTTTTTTGCCTTCAATCTTACTTTTAATGAAAACTTCTTTGCGTTTAGGAGGTAATTCTTCTATTGCCTCTTTAAGTGAAGTAATTAAATTTTCTTCTATGGACCTTTCTTTTTTGTCGGTAAAGTCTAACTGATATAAGTATTGAAGTTCATTGACAGGTATCTCTTCAACATTCACATTGTCGAGTAAAAGCTGTTTTTCTTTTAAAATTTTAAAGCACTTATTTTTCAGGATAACAAATAAATAGCTTTCTATTGATTTATGAATATTAATATTCTCCTTTTTATCCCACAAATGAGTAAAACAATCCTGAATAATATCTTCAATTAGATCTTTTTCTTTGATAAATAAACGACAATAGCCGGACATTCTGGGCTGTAGTTCTTTAAATAAAGAAGAGTAAGCGTCAGGATTACCTTGTTTTAAACTTTTGTTTAATTCTACGTCGTACATTATACCTCTAAAATTATTAAGAAATCAATTGTCAAAGGGGCCAAGATAGACTAAATTATAGTTTTTAACAAAAAATGACATTTGGCTCAAAACAGTAAAGTGCAGCAAATTCTGAATGTAACGAAAGATTGCCACTTAAAAAGAAGAGATAATTATAAAATGTAAAAAAATAAGGTAGGGTTTTTCAAAAAACAGACTACTACTAATGTAAGACAATTTAAAATGAAGGAAACAATTAAAAAATATCTTGAAGGAATAGCTGATGAAGTTGAGCAGAGGCATCTGCTTGATTGGATTGAAGATCAGGATAATTTTCTCGAATTTAAAAAAGAGAAAATGAACTGGAAAAAAGAACGTCGTACATCTATTATAGGTAAGGAGACAGAAAAAGGTTTAGTTCGCTTTCAGTCACACATTATGAAAGATGAGTTTGACAATGTTGTCAGGTTGAAAAAGGTGCGTATAATTTATAGATATGCAGCAGCAGTGATGTTAATAATGCTTTTAGCAGGAGGAGGTTTTGTGGTGAAAAATATGTTTGAAGAACCTTTATATACCAGTGTTGTAGCCGATAATGGACAAGTTTCGAAAATTGTTTTACCTGATAACTCAGAGGTTTGGTTAAATTCTGGTTCAACCTTGACATATAGCGATAAGTTTGCTAAATCAAATAGAGACCTTAAACTGGTAGGTCAGGCTTATTTTGATATTTCTCATAATGAAAGCCTACCATTAATTGTTCAGAGCAAGAATGTGAATGTTAAAGTATTGGGAACTAAGTTTGAAATGGAGGCATATGCTGCTTCAGATAAAACTTCGGTAATACTAGAAGAAGGATCTGTAGAAATGATCCTGGCAAAAAATCCAACAAAGAAACTTTTGTTAAAGCCTGGTCAACAAGCTGTTTTCAATGCTGAAACAGGCAAGTTGATTCGCAAAGCAGTGAAAACAGAGAAATATACTTCCTGGCGAAAAGGAATCTTAAACCTTTATAATTGTCCTCTTTCAGATGCAGCTACGAAATTGGGAAGAAGATATAATTACAAATTCAAAGTGAATGATAAACTGAAGGATTACAAAATAACCCTATCCATTGACAACGAAGAGCTTGATGATGTATTAAATATACTAGAGCATATAGCAGCTATGGAGATCAGCCACAGAAACGATACAATTTATTTTGAATCGAGGAGAAACTAAAAAAATTAGGAAAGTGCTGTAACACCTTCCTAATCAATTGTAAATAATCGGCATCAGCATTATGATGCCATATTAATTAATGTAATTACAAA
Organism: Labilibacter sediminis; assembly: GCF_005877885.1. Classification (GTDB taxonomy): domain Bacteria; phylum Bacteroidota; class Bacteroidia; order Bacteroidales; family Marinilabiliaceae; genus Saccharicrinis; species Saccharicrinis sediminis. The sequence continues at coordinate 14,104 of NZ_VCHY01000005.1, read as the reverse complement.
TTTATGAAAAAACTTGGTATCGCAAGGGAAGGTACGCCTTCTTTTGTAGGACTTAAAATTCTACGGATTATGAAAATCAGTATGTTTTTGTTAACAGTATGTTTATTGCAGGTTTCGGCCATAGGCAGTTATGGTCAGAATGCTACATTAACTGTTAAAATGGGAGAAACCACTGTTGGTGAGGTATTAGAAGTAATTCAGGAAAAAATTGAATTTAAAATAGCATTCAGTTCTGAATATGTAGATCTTAATCGAAAAGTTGATGCGGACTTTGATAATGAGCCACTTGCAGATGTGTTGAGTGAATTATTTGACAAAACCAATGTTGGCTTTAAAGTTTTAGATGAGCAAATCATTTTATATGATGTTACATCACAGCAGGCAAAATACACTGTATCTGGTAATGTTACTGATATTCAAGGAGAACCAATACCTGGTGTTACTGTAATAGTTAAAGGAACAACTACGGGAACTATTACAGACGCTGGGGGGAATTATGAATTGGAATTTAGTGCGTCTAATCCTGTTCTTGAATTTTCGTTTATTGGATTTAAAACCAAAGAAGTTTCGGTTGGCGATCGGAGAATAATAAATGTAAAATTAGAACCTGATGTAATCGGTTTAGATGAAGTGGTTGCTGTTGGGTATGGAGTTCAAAATAAAAGAGATGTTACTACTTCAATTGCATCTATTAAAGCAGAAGATATGCAGGATTTGGCAGTCTCTGGTTTTGATCAGGCACTAGCAGGGAAAATGGCTGGAGTTCAGGTGTTGCAAACAAGTGGTGAACCAGGCGCTGCCTTAACCATAAAAGTAAGGGGAACAGGCTCAATTACAGCAGGTAGCGATCCATTATATGTAATTGATGGTATTCCGGCAGATCGAGGGTCTCAGGCAATTGAATTAGTAAGTGTTGATGACATCGAATCGATTGAGGTATTGAAAGATGCTTCAGCATCGGCAATTTATGGATCTCGGGGATCTAATGGTGTTGTTATAATAACAACTAAAACAGGAAAAGTAGGGAAGATGAAAGTAAGCTACGATGTGTCTTTTGGATTACAAGAAGCTTCAAAAACAATAGATATGCTAGATGCTTATGAATATGCAAAACTATCCCGAGACGGGCATAATAATGCCTATTTAGATGCTGTTCCTAATGGAAGTGTAGATGATCCTAATGAAGTTCGAAGTGAAGGATGGATGAAAACACCACCAGAACTTTTACCATATCTTGAAGGACAACCTGGTTTAACTAACACAGACTGGCAAGATGAAATATTCAGAACAGCTCCGTTAACAAAACATACGCTCTCATTTTCTGGAGGATCTGAGAATGTAAAATATTTTATATCCGGAAATTATTTCGATCAGAAAGGAATAATTATTAATTCAGATTATAAAAGATATGGGGCACGTTTAAACTTAGATGCGACATTTAATAAACTTAAAGTTGGAATAAAGTTTAGTCCATCCTTAACATCTGAAAATGTAGTGAATGCATCAGGTCCATTTTTCCAACAAGGGATAGTAGCCTCAGCTCTTGGTTATTCTCCAACTTGGCCAGTTTACAATGAAGATGGTTCTTATAATTTTGATGGTAATGGGTATTGGAGAGTCGGCACCGATTATCAACATAATGAAATAATCAATCCAGTTGCGTTGGCAAATTTAGAAGAGAATGAAGTACATCATGCCAATGTAATTGGAAATGCCTATCTGGAATATGAACTTATTGAAGGGCTTAAATATAAACTTTCTGCTGGTACCACCTTTAATCATTACCATGCAGATTATTATCGTCCTTCTACATTACCAACAAGAGGTTGGAAGTATTATAATCAACCTTCAAATCCTATTGCACGGGCAAGTTCAACATACTATATCAATTGGATTTTAGAGCATACACTTAATTACGCAAAAAAGTTTGGAAATCATAATTTAAAAGGTTTAGCAGGATTTTCATCACAAAAGAACTATCGCAATAACCATAGAGTTGAAGCAACAAATTTCCCTAATGATTTAGTTCATACATTAGGAGCAGGTACAGTAACAGATGGAACTTCAGGTATTTCAGAATGGTCATTAATGTCTATTCTGGGAAGGATTCAGTACGACTTTAAAGGAAAATACCTTGTTTCCGCAGCTATTCGTACTGATGGTTCATCCCGATTTGGTGAAAATAATAAATGGGGATATTTTCCTTCTGCTTCTACGGGATGGCGAGTGACAGAGGAGGACTTTATGAATAATATTAATGCGATAAGTAACTTGAAATTAAGAGCAAGTTACGGATTGACAGGAAACTTCTCAATTGGAAATTATGAGCATATCTCGCGAGTAAGTGAAGACAATTATATACTTGGAGTTGGAGATGGTCAAAGTGTGAATGGTTTAAAACCATCAAGTGTAAACAATTCTGATTTGGGATGGGAAAAAACTGCTATGTTAGATATAGGTCTGGATATTGGTTTGTTCAAGGATCGTATTAACCTGGAAGCAGATTGGTATAATAGTAATACTTCTGATTTGTTATTGAATGTGCCTGTTCCACACACAACCGGTTTTGGTTCTGCTAGACAAAATATTGGTAAAGTTAATAACACTGGTTGGGAATTTACACTAACCACACGAAATAAAATTGGAAAAGTTGATTGGACAGCTTCAATGAATTTCTCAACAAATAAGAATGAAGTTAAGGAGCTTGGGCCTGAAAATGCTCCAATTATCACAACAGCAGGAACTGGTCATGCATATTTTATTACTAAAGTAGGAGAGCCTATAGGTTCATACTATTTATTGGTTCAGGATGGAGTATTTAAAAATCAGGAGGAATTAGATAAATATCCACATTTTGACAATACTCAAGTAGGAGATTTTCGTTTTGTTGATATTGATAAGGATGGAACTATTGATAAAAATAATGATCGAACAATAGTTGGGAATTATGCACCTGATTTTACTTACGGTTTTTCTTCAAATTTTAAATATAAAGGAGTTGACTTAAGTTTTAATATCCAGGGTTCTCAAGGGGGAGAGATCTTACATTTACTAAGACGCTATAATTATAATATGGAGGGGAACTTCAATAACTCAACTGTTGCTTTAAACAGATGGGTATCTGAAGCTAACCCGGGAGATGGGAATACGAACCGAGCGAATAGAAAAAGCAAAGGTAATAATGGTAGAACTTCAACGTGGCATATTGAAGATGGTTCATACATTCGTTTACAAAGTGTAACCCTGGGTTATACACTACCCACTTCGCTATCATCAAAGATTAAAATTGATAAAGCGCGTATTTATATAACAGGACAGAATCTTTTGACAATTACTGATTATACAGGTTATAATCCCGAAGTAAACCTATATGATAACAGCTCTTTGACTCCGGGAGTTGACTATGGGACATATCCATTGCCTAGAACAGTAACCATGGGATTAAACATTAATTTCTAAACTAAACAAGATAAATCATGAAATACAAAATCATAATATTATTTGCAGTTCTTTCACTTTATTCTTGTGAAAAAGGATTCCTTGATCTTGCTCCACATGATGAAGCTAATACAGAAAACTTTTACCAGAATGAGAATGATTTTAATACTGCATTAATAGCAGCCTATGCCAAATTACAAAGTGAGATTGGTATTTATTTTGAAATGATTGAATATCGTTCTGATAATATTGAATTATCGGCTCCTACAGCAGGAACTCAGGACAGGTATAATCTTGATAAATTTGAAGAAACTTCAGCAAACGGTATATTGCTCGATGCTTGGGCCACTTACTATAATGGGATATTACGTTGTAATGAAGTTATTAGTCGTATTAAGTCTACCGATTTTGATATGAAAGATCAATATGATGGAGAGGCACGTTTTTTAAGGGCATTTACATATTTCAATCTTGTTAGATTTTGGGGTGATGTACCAATTATTTTAGCACCTGTTAGCCCTGAAGAGGCTTTAAATATTGGGCGCTCTGATGTCCGTAAAGTATACGAATCTATCGAAAATGATTTATTAAAGGCTATCGATCAACTTCCTTCAAGTTATTCTGGAGTTGATGCTGGTAGAGCGACCTCAGGGGCTGCTAAAGCTCTTCTTGGAAAAGTTTACCTTTCACAGAAAAAATTTGCTGACGCAAAGAATATTCTTGAAGAAATTCTTGGAGACTACTCCTTATTAAGCAATGTGGCTGATGTATTTAGTGTAAACAATAAAATGAATAGTGAAATCATTTTTGCGATTCGATTTAACAAAGAAGTTGTTGGAGAAGGTCACGGTGGCTGGTTTACTGTTTCTGATGTCTCAATTTCACCAATTACAGATGTGCTAAAAGACGCCTATGATGCATCTGATAATCGAAAAAACCTTATTGAATACACTCAAAGTGGTGCTGCGTTTAAACTAAACAAATTCTTTGATGAATCTTCATCTACAACAAAAAAGGAAGGTGCTGACTACATTATTCTTCGTTATGCAGATGTGTTGCTAATGTATGCAGAAGCATTAAATGAAATTGCTTATAATCCCAATGGAGATGCTTTTAAATATTTAAACGAAGTTCATGAAAGGGCTGGATTAACAACGTTTACCTCTAGTGATCTTCCAGACCAGGCTTCATTTAACGCTGCTATTTTAAAGGAACGACAGCTTGAATTTCCTTTCGAAGGACATAGGTGGTTTGACTTGGTGCGGACAGGTACAGCAAAAACAGAAATGGCTAAAAATGGGATAATTGTTGATGAATTCCGTTACATTTTCCCTGTTCCTCAAACAGAAATTGAGAAGATGAATAACACGGATATTTTTGATCAAAATCCAGGCTATTAATAATTAGTCATGAGATTAAGATAATTCTCCGGGATAAACATCTCGGGGATTATCTCAATCTTTTATAAATGATGAAACGAGCATAAAAGTTCAATTATCAAAAATGACACAAAAAAGGATGATCGAATTTTCTTGGGAGTTCCATGCAACTAATGTAAAATTTAAACGCATGAATAAGGCAAACATAAAAATTACCCTCTTATTGGGTATATTCTTTCTCTGTTGTAAATGTAATAAAGAAGAAGAGCCTGTCTCTGTGCCAAATCCTGAGCCAGAGCTGGAAGAAAAAGTCGATTTTGACATAAATTATTCTTTTTTAGAAAGTGGTTCATATGTACAGGATCGTAATTTCTACCTATTTACATTAATGCAGGAAATATCTAATGTTAGATCTGAATTAGAGAATGATGAGATCCTTACTTCTTTTCAAAATAGTTTCATGAGTGAAGTGGCAAGCCTGGCAAGCAACCAGAGTGCGTCAATTGAACAAATTGCTGATGATATGAGAATTTCTCAATCAGAGATGGATGCAGTCGCTTCGCAACTGGGTAATCAGTTAAGCTCTTCTATTGAAATTGATAAGATGATTGCTCAACATGCAAGACCTTCAGGTATATTTCAGAAGTATTCTTCCGTTTCTAATAAAAGAATGGTGGAACTGGCATGGATTGCTGCATGTGAGGGAATCAACAATATTATTGAAGAGTATGCCCTGGGTGAAGAACCAAGAGATAAAGTAAGCGATGGTCCCGCTTACAATGTGAATACTGAAGAGTATCGAAAAAAAACATGGGAAATCGTTGAACAAATAAATCAGAATAAAGACGATTTTACTTTATTTTTTGAGCCTGCCTTATATTTTTCTCTTGAACTTCTTAAGCTCAATAACCGGGATGAAGCAGGAAAGTACGAACCACTTCGAAATGGAGAGAATAAATCAGCTATAGCATATATCCCTTCTGTAAATTGGGGAGGTTATACTTACGCTTCTATTCTGTTGCTTGGTGATTCTCCTAATTCTCCTGGCGATGATGTTAGAATTAGCGAAAGTGCTAAAATCAGGGTAAAACTTGCTGCAGATCGTTATCATTCTGGAAAAGCACCACTGATCATTATTTCAGGAGCTAATGTATATCCATTTCAAACACCTTATTACGAAGCCGTAGAAATGAAAAAGTGGATGATGGATAACTATAATGTACCCGAAAAAGCTATCATAGTGGATCCTCATGGGCGCCATACAACTACAAATTTAAGAAATGCTTCAAGGTATATTTTTAGATATGGAATACCTGATAGTATTAAATCAATAGTAACAGCTACAGAAAGTCATATTGACTATATCGTTAGCAATAACTACACCAATACATGTTTTAAGCATTTTGGTTATATGCCAGTAGTGCTTAAAGATCGGATCTCAATTAATGATGTGGAATTTCTTCCCAAATTGATATCACTTCATGCCGATGCGATTGATCCTTTGGATCCATAGTGTGTGTAATTTATTAATTATTAAAACAATAGAAATGAAAAGATATATTATTAAAATAGTATTTTTCTTCCTTATAGTAATTGCTTTTGTAAATTGTAAGGAAGAGTTATTACCTAAAGCAAATTTTGAGCTTGATATAGTAAAAAATCTTGAAGCTACAGCTGGTCACGAGCAAGTAACTTTAACATGGGATACTCCCATTAATGATAACTTAGAACAAATTATATTAAGTTGGTCACCAGGGAATGGAGAAGAAATGCTTGAGAAAAGTGTGTCTCAATATTCTGTTAAAGGATTAGAAAATAATACGAATTATACATTCAAAGTTCAAGGAGACTATGGCAAAACTGGGAAATCAGGAATTAGTGAAATCATTATTGCTCCTTTAGATGAACTTAATTTTGAAGCATTGGCAGGGAATGGTTTTGCTGTTCTTGTTTGGAATAAACCTAACCGTGAAGACCTTGATGAATATCAGTTGTCATGGGAACCAGGCAATGGCAGTATTACCCTGGGAACGAACAAAACCTCCTACACCTTACAAGACCTAACAAACGGAGAGGAATACTCTTTTGAAATGGTATGTCAATATAGCGATGGTACCACTTCTGAAGTGATTAATAAGAAGGTAACTCCAGGAGATGTAAGTGCTTTTAATGTTAGCGCCGACCAAATTTTTTCAGGTGATGATATTACTTTTACTTTCAATCCTGCATATCTACCTGTTTCAACCGCTACATCATGGAGTTGGGATTTCGGAGATGGTACAACATCAACAGAACAGAACCCAAGTCATAACTATACCTCCGGAGGAAAATACACAGTTAAGCTGAATTTTACAGACGACAATGGAGTAAATTATCAGGTATCAGAGGATATCAAGGTTGTTGGTGTTATTTGGAAATATACACCTAACGACCACATTAAAACATCTTCTTCTGCTATTGCAGCTGATGGAACTATATATGCCGGTGATACCAAAGGATACTTACATGCCTTAAATCCAGATGGTACTACGAAGTGGGTATTCTTATGTGGAATTGATGGAGATGATATTTATGGATCTTGTCCAGCTATAGGAAATGACGGAACCATTTATGTTGGATCATATTCTGGGAATCTATATGCTATAAATCCGGATGGTACTCAAAAATGGTTATTTGCAACAGGCAACAGGATTTTTGGTTCTCCAGCTATTGCTTCTGACGGAACTATCTATGTTGGATCACAGGATGATAATGTGTACGGTATTAATCCTGACGGGACACAAAAATGGGTATTTACAACAGGTGGAGACGTAAAATCATCTCCTTCTATTGCTTCAGACGGAACAATTTATATCGGTTCTCATGACAATAATCTTTATGCAATTAATCCTGATGGAACTAAAAAATGGGAATTTCTAACAGGAGGTACCGTTGAGTGTTCTCCAATAATCGGTAGCGATGGTACTATTTATGTTGGTGATGATGCCAATGAAAATAGTAAATTTTATGCAGTTAATCCAGATGGAACACAACAATGGAGTTATAACCTTGGTTTGGAATGTATTGGTAATGCAGTACTTGCCGAGGATGGAACAATCTATTTAGGCGCTAAAGATGCTGTCTTTTATGCTTTGTCTCCAAATGGTTCATTAAAATGGCAATTTACTGATGGAGGTAGGTATATTTATGCAAGTGCTGCTATTGCAGGTGATGGTACAATTTTGCTAGGGTCTGAAGATTTTAATTTTTATTCACTAAATCCAACTGATGGTAGCGTAAACTGGAAACTGCCATTAGATGGTAAAATGTTCTCATCTCCTGTAATTGGAGCTGATGGTGTGGCTTATATTGGTACATTATCTAATCCTGGTTTTTATTCAATTTATACCGGACTTGAAGGAATTTCAAACTCTTCTTGGCCAATGAAACGTAATGGTTCTTTGCAGCAAGGGAGTAAGTAATTAAAATTTCATTCATAGATCAAATAGTTCAGTGCTTAAGATCAAGCACTGAACTAACTATTCTTTGTAAATAAAATCTGTGCTATACATAGTTTATGTAAGTTCGTCTACAATAGCCTTACTTTATTATATACTTATAAGTTTTAATACAGTATTAATTATATAAAAAAATAAAATGAAAAATAATTATACATTTATTTTAGCCATACTATTATTCCAAATATTTAATTTATACAACGCAAAAGGACAAAGTGTTTCTTGGAGATATTTTGCCGGATTAGATATCAAGCAATCGTCTCCAGCTGTTGCAGACGATGGGTCTATTTACATTGGTTCTTACGACAATCAGCTTCATGCTGTTAATCCTGACGGTACATTAAAATGGGCATTTGATACAGGAGGTGATATTGATAGTTCGCCATCAATTGGTCAAGACGGAACTATCTATGTAGGCTCTAAAAGTGATTCTTTATATGCGATAAAACCAGATGGTACCTTAAAATGGAAGTTCCCAATTTATGGTGACAATATTTTCAGTAATCCCGCACAAGGACCAAATGGCGTTGTTTTTGTTGGTTCTACAAGCGATACTCTTTATGCAATTAATCCAGATGGCACTAAGAAATGGGGGTTTAAAGCTGCTGGAGATATCAAATCTTCCCCTTGTGTTGGAGTAGATGGTACAGTTTATTTTAATTCCTATGAGGACAATTTATATGCTGTAAATCCAGATGGAACACAAAAATGGGCGGTTACTTTAAGCGGACGTTGTTTTGGAATGCCTATAATTTCAGGGAGTACATTGTTTGTTGGTGTAGAGTACAAGCATCTTGTAAACGAAGGTAAAGTGTATTCAATAAATGCCACTGATGGTACTATTAATTGGGAAGTAATTATTGGAGGTAGAATCGCCTCTGCACCATCTCTGGATGAAAGTGGGGTACTGTATATTGGGACTAAAGAAGATAAATCACTATACGCTATCAACTCACTAACTGGTGCAATCAATTGGACATATACTACAGGGGATATTGTGGTTTCGACACCTGCCATTGCAAGTGATGGGAAAATTTACTTTGGCTCGTTCGATGATTCTCTACATATAGTAAATCCTGATGGCACACGATTCTCGGCATTAAATTTGGGTGGAAATGTCTTCTCTTCACCTGTTATATCAGATAATGGAATGCTGTATGTTGGCTCCTACAGTGATTCTCTTTACGCCATTTCAATTGATGCAATTGGTCCGGCTAATTCACCATGGCCAATGTTTGGCCTCAATAAGGCCAATATCGCTTCTAAATATGATTTAACTACAGCAGTAGAACCTGAAGACGCAATCTCTACTTTAAGTTGTTACCCGAATCCTACAAATAGCGTTATTTATATTAAAGGTGCTGAAATCGGATCAAGTGTTGATGTATTTAATATTTTGGGTATGAGAATAATATCAACTGCACTTAGCGGAGACTTATCTATTGATGTGTCTAATCTGAGAAAAGGAACTTATTTTATCAAGGTAGAATCAATAAAGCAACCTAAACCAATTTCTTTTATAAAGTTATAGATATTACGCATAGAATAGGAATAAGGCGATACACAATATGTCGACTTATTCCTTATTAAATAACTTATTATGGCATATAAATTAATAGCAATATTATTGATAATCTGTTCTTTCAATCTTGCAGCTTGTACGCAGCAATCTTTAGAAAGAAATAAGAATCAGAACAATTTAGAAAAGATAACAAAGCACCTCAAAAACTCAACCGATAATTATGTAATGGTGGCCGCCCACAGGGGTGACTGGCGCAATGCTCCAGAAAATTCTATACAGGCGATAAAAAATTGCATAAAAATGAGGGTAGATATTGTTGAGATCGATGTGAGAATGACAAAGGACTCTATTTTGGTATTAATGCATGATAAAACTATTGATCGTACGACAACTGGCAAAGGAAAAATTACGGATTGGACATTGGATTCCTTAAAAAACCTCCAATTAAAAAATGGTTGTGGAATAAGAACCCATCACAATATACCTACCTTAAAAGAAGCCATGCTTGTTACTAAAGGTAAAATCCTGGTAAATCTGGATAAGTGTTCTGGTTATATGGATTTAGCCTATAATGTACTGAAAGAAACAGGTACTGTTAATCAGGTGATTTTTAAAGGTTCAAAGGATATTGACCAGGTAAAAGAAAAGTATGGTGATCTTTTGTCTGAAATTATCTACATGCCTATTATCAAGGAAAACACCCCGTATTTAAGTGGACACGTTGATGATTTTATAATTGAAAATAAGCCATTGGCGTTTGAAGTATTGTTCAATGATGATGATTCACCAATGTTTGAAATGATACAAAACATTAAAAATAAAGGGAGTCGTATCTGGGTAAATACTTTATGGGAATCATTATGTGGAGAGCACACCGATGATCTTGCCATTGATGACCCTGATGGTTCTTGGGGTTGGGTTATTGATAAAGGAGCCAATATTATTCAGACAGACCGTCCTGAGCTTTTACTTGAATATTTAAGAGAAAAAGGATTACACGATTAATTTCAGAAAATATTTAGTTCAGTTTTACTTGGGTATGTTAAGCCCACAACACTTCCGGAAATTTTCTTAAAAGGAGTTGTGGGCTTTTATTTAAAAAAATAATAATGATTAAAAAAATAATAAATTTTTATACTATCTCCGCATCAAAATCTATATTGAGTGATTCAAAATTGGTGCAGAGAATTTATAATCAGTCTCGTTGGTCTGTTTTTTTATCAGCAACCATCGGGTATAGTTTATTTTATGTATGTAGATTGAGTTTAAGTGTGGTGAAAAAACCAATAGTAGATGCAGGTTTTTTAAATGAGTCACAGTTGGGAATGGTTGGTTCTGCTTTGTTTTTTACTTATGCAGTAGGTAAATTAACCAATGGTTTTCTTGCTGACAGGAGCAATGTTAAGCGCTTTATGGCAACAGGTTTGTTTTTAACTGCACTCATAAACCTGGCTTTAGGGTCAACAACCTTATTTATTGCTTTTATTGTTTTGTGGGGACTAAACGGTTGGTTTCAATCTATGGGGGCTGCACCTAGTGTGGTATCGTTATCCAGATGGTTTAGTAACCGTGAACGTGGCACATATTATGGAATATGGAGTGCCAGTCATAGCATAGGAAAAGCAATGACCTTTGTTGGTATTGCATTTATTGTTAGCATATTTGGATGGAGATGGGGGTTTTATGGAGCTGGCATTTCCGGTTTAATAGGAGCAGTTATTGTTTACTTTTTTCTTCATGATAATCCTGAAAGTAAAGGGTTACCTTCCATCGCTGATTACAAGAAAGATCATGCAGAGATACCAACAAAAGACAAGTCGGTTGGTGAGGTTCAAAAGGAAGTTCTGAAAAATCCTTTTATATGGATACTGGCTGGTTCGAGTGCGATGATGTACATCAGTCGTTATGCGATAGAAAGTTGGGGAATTTTTTATCTGGAAGCACAAAAAGGCTATACAAACATGGAAGCCAGCTCAATTATATCTGTGAGTGCAATAAGTGGGATAGTAGGAACTGTAATTGCAGGTATTATCTCAGATAAACTGTTTAAGAGTAGTAGAAATGTTCCTGCATTAGTGGCAGGTTTACTCAATATATTTTCCATGTCACTTTTCTTATTCTTCCCTGATGGAAATGCATGGATGGATACCTTGAGTATGGTTATTTCAGGTTTTGCATTTGGTATACTTATCACCTTTATTGGTGGTTTAATGGCTGTTGACATTGCATCAAAAAAGGCTTCAGGAGCAGCTTTAGGCCTTATAGGAATAGCTAGTTACATAGGAGCAGGTTTGCAAGATTTAGTGAGTGGTTTTTTAATTGCCAATGGAAAATCTACCGTTGGACATGTTTCGAGCTATGATTTTACAATTGCCAAATGGTTTTGGATAGGTGCTGCAATTATATCAGTTATCCTGGCTTTAATGGTTTGGAATGCAAAGCAAGAGGATTAAAAACCATACCTTTTAGACGAAAATACTGACCCCAAATTCTATAAGAGTTTTTACATTGCCATTAAAGAGTTGAGTAAGGATTTAATGAGAATGAAAATATTTTAAACAATAATATTATGAGAAAGTTAATTTCAGTTTTATTCATATCAATTTGTTTAATTTCTTGTAGCAAAGATGATAATCCAATAATACTGGCACGTGGTAAGGCAACTTGCAATGTTGGTTCTGCTGGTAAGGTTTTTACACTGGCAAATTCATTTAATAACAGGATTCTTGCACTAGGCAATTCAACAGATGAACTGGTTAGTTTATCTTTTCCAATACCATCAACATTTCCCACTACATATAATATGGATACAGAAGATATGGTAACGGCTTCTTATGTTGTGGATGGGAAAGTATATAATGCTACTAACGGATTATCAGGAGTTGGATCAATAGGTTCTTTAACTATTCAAATTACAAAATATAGCAACTCTAAAATTTCAGGTACTTTTCAGTTTACTGCTATTAGTGATAGTGAAGAACAAATATCCATTACTCAGGGTGTTTTTAGCGACATTCCGGATTTGTAATTCGTTGCGAACTTACATTTTAGTTTATACACTTCCTCTTTTTCTGGGTGGACCCTACTGTACTGTATCGGGAGTACAAAAGGGATTAGCTTATTTAAAATACCAGGCAGTTTTTAGTAATCTCATACACCTTGATTTCGAAGGTATATAGTTAAATAAAGAAAGTTTTTTTATGAAGCATGAGTGTACGGTTTATGGAGTTTTATATAAATGCCCATTCGGTACCAGACATTTAATGTGTCCTCTGAAATGTTTTGATGAGCTTGATTTTGTACATAAGGTACTCAGGATTGAGAAATTTACCAGTAATGAGATAAATACAGTCTTAAGTTTTCATTATAAGTGTTCTGCTAAAAGAGAAATGGAACTGTATAAGCCAGTAAAAAATGTTGATAAATTGTGAACGTATAGGAAAACAGCTTACTAATGTATGGTTGGTGGTTTTAGTTTCAACTGCAGGAGCTTTTTTAATCTATGCTGGTATTATACTATTATTTGAAAGTTTAAGCTTTGATTTGGTTTCAATATTAATAACCCTGATGATCCCTATAGTCATTTCCTGGCCTATTGCTAACATCATAAAATGTTATGTAGTAACCTTAAAAAATAAAACTTTCGAACTGGAAAGACTTGATGGTATGAACAAGAAATTAATATCAGTTATAAGTCATGAAATAAAAAGCCCCTTGTTTTCTTATTTGTCTTTGATGAGTTTATTGGAAGGCGGTTGTATGGATATTGTAGAATTCAAAAAGCAGACCGAAAAAATTAAGGCAAGAGCTGAGAACGTGGTTGAGCTTCTTGAAAGTTTATTGAATTGGTCAAAGTATGGAATAGAACGTAACGAGACAAAAAAAGAATTTATAAACCCTGAAGAGCTATACAATGAGGTATTTGAATTGTTTGATCATATTCGAAAAGGAAAGAATATTGATTTAAAAATTGGCGCATTAGATAATACGATCCATTCCAATAGAGAGTTAGTGAAATTTTTATTTAGAAACTTGTATCATAATGCCCTTAAGTTTACAAATGAAAATGGAGTAATTCAGGTTTATACAGAAATAAGAAAAGGTAAAACATATACTGTTGTTAAAGATTCCGGGGTAGGAATCTCAGAAGAAAATATAGAACACATTCTGGATATGGATCAATGGTTTACCACTTCCGGAACTTCAAATGAAGCAGGAACCGGGTTTGGGATTAATGCTTGTCGTCATTTTTTAGAAGATAATGGCGG
>NZ_VCHY01000049.1 GCF_005877885.1 Labilibacter sediminis | reverse complement strand
ACTTGAGTATATTCTTAACCTCAATCCAATGTGCCCTACCAGGATTCCCTTGATAACGACTTACCATACTTACTGCAAAAGCAATGTCCGGTCGAGTACAAGTCATAGCATACATGATAGAACCGACAGCGGAAGCATATGGTACCTTCTCCATGTCAGCTATTTCCTGATCTGTACTTGGGCTCTGGGTTTTACTTAACTTAGTATTACCCTGGATAGGTAGTTCTCCTTTCTTGGAATTTTCCATGTTAAATCTTTTTTAACACTTTTTCCAAATACGTACTCTGACTAAGTCCTATTAGTCTTTTCTTTCTATCTCTCAATATTCTAATCCCAAGAATATATGCAGCTTCTCCAAGGTCTTTCATAGCAAAACATTTTCTAAGCCAAGACTTGACTTCGTTCAAACTTGGAATGTTATTGCCTATGAGAAGTATGTCATCGACATATAATACCAGAAAAGTCACTATACTCCCACTAGCTTTGACATATACACAGGACTCATCTTCACTTCTCGAGAAGCCAAACTCTATGACTTTTTCATGGAAGCAAAGATTCCATCTGCGAGATGCTTGTTTCAATCCGTAGATTGATTTCTCAAGTTTGCACACTCTATTTGGAAACTTTGCGTTTACAAAACCCTCTGGCTGACTCATGTAAACATCTTCAGCCAACTTCCCATTAAGGAAAGCAGTTTTGACGTCCATCTGCCACACTTCATAGTCATGAAAGGCAGCTATGGCAAGCATTATCCTTATAGATTTTATCTTGGCTACTGGCGAGAAGGTTTCATCATAATCAACCCCAAAGGTTTGAGTGAACCCTTTTGCGACCAGTCTGGCCTTGAAGGTTTGTACATTTCCATGCATGTCCATCTTCTTCTTGAAGATCCATTTGCACCCAACTGTCTTTCGACCTGGTACATTGTCAACTAAGTTCCAAACTTGGTTGTCATACATGGATTTTATCTCGCTATCCATTGCCTCTTTCCACTTGGAAGCCTCAGGCCCAGCCATTGCTTCCTTGTAGTTCGCTGGTTCATCTAGGTTTACCAATGTCCTATCACTGATATATTCATCCTCCTCCTCAGTGATATGTAAACCATAAAACTCAGGAGGAATCCTTACCCTTGATGACCTGCGAAGAGGTAATGAGATATCTGTCGGTTCAACAGAAACTGATTCCTCTGGTTGAATGCTAGATTCTTCTAAGGTGCCTTCAGTTACTTGCTCTTGAATTTCTTCAAGATCAATTGTACTCCCACTAACCTCTTTGGATATGAGATCTCTTTCCAGAAATACTCCTCTTCGAGCAACAAAGACTTTGTCCTCAGAAGACTTGTAAAACAAGTATCCAAACGAGTTTTGAGGGTATCCAATGAAGTGACATCTTTCAGATCTAGGTTCAAGTTTGTCTGATGCATCTCGTCTAACGAATGCTTCACAACCCCAAACCTTAATATGACCTAAAGAGGGAGGTTTCCCAGTCCACATTTCATGTGGTGTCTTAGCAACCTTCTTAGTTGGTACTAGGTTAAGAATATGTGCGGCAGTTTCTAAAGCATATCCCCAGAAGTAAATTGGAAGTGTCGCACGACTCATCATGGATCGAACCATGTCTAACAAGGTTCGATTTCTTCTCTCAGACACACCATTGTGCTGTGGTGTTCTAGGAGGAGATAATTGTGACACTATGCCACAATCCCTAAGATGATCGATAAACTCTTGACTCAAGTATTCCCCACCCCTGTCGGATCTGAGAATCTTGATCTTCTTGCCCAGTTGATTTTCCACTTCGTTTTGAAACCTTTTGAATACTTCAAATGTTTCATGCTTGTGTTTAGTCAAGAAGACAAAACCATATCTACTGTAATCATCAGTAAATGTAACGAAGTACTTTTTGTCAATCTTAGTGGCTGTTCTGAATGGTCCACAAACATCTGTGTGGATCAATTCCAACAAATCATTGCCTCTTTCACAGTTGCCTGTGAATGGCGATTTTGTCATCTTTCCAAGTAAACAAGATTCACATACATCATCCGACTTAAATTCGAATGACTCCAAGATCCCATCCGATTGGAGCTTGGTGATGCGATTCTTATTTATATGACCAAGACGACAATGCCACAACTTAGATTTATCTAACAACTCATTATTGAAAACATCAACATTATTAGTCAAATTATTATTACGAACGCAAACAATACTTTCATACACGCCATTATGAGGACTAGCTTTAAAATAATAGCAATCATCTTTGTAAACCAATAAATCACCATTATTATTATCAAAACCAAATGTAAAACCATCCAACCATAATGCATGAAAAGAAATAATGTTTCGTGCCATAGAAGGCGAGTAACAAACATTCGACAAAATTATAGATCTATCACTAAGCTTGAACTCATAATCTCCTATCTTGGTAACTGGTGCAGTGCGCCTGTTCCCCATGATGAGATTGAGTTCTCCAGTCTTCAAACTTCTACTTCTCTTTAGTCCCTGCAAATCAGTGCAAATGTGAGTACCACACCCTGTATCAAGGACCCATGAGTTAGAAGCGACTGTATTGTGAAATTCTATAACGAATGTACCTGAAGTGCTAGCTCCCTTTGCTTTGTTGAGCTTCAAATCTTCACGGTACTTTGGGCAAGCTCTCTTCCAATGACCCTTCTGCTGACAATAGAAGCAAATAGCTTCATTAGGGTCTGAAGTTGGTGCAATGTCAGAATCGCCTTTCTTCTTTTGGCTTTTCTTCGCCTTCCCCTTTCCTTGAGGATAAGAAGCTTTTCTTTTCTTTGCACCCCTATCAATAGACAGAACTGGAGCTTGAACTGGTGGACACTTCTTCATGTTAGACTCAGCGGTCTTCAGCATTCCATGAAGTTCCAATAGGGTCTTTTCCATATTGTTCATGTTGTAGTTCATGACGAACGCCTCAAATGAACGATTAAGCGACCCAAGCACCAAATGTATGCCCAGTTGCTTAGGAAATTCCATTCCCAGATTCACAAGCCTGTCAATGTACCCCTTCATCTTCAAGACATGGGGACTAACAGGAGCTCCATCCTTTTGCTTACAAGCTACTAGCGACTGTACAACATCGTACTGCTCTTGCATCGCCTGTACCTGGAACATGTCCATTAACTGCGAATTGATGTCAAACGCCCCCATATTCTCGAAACTCTTTTGGAGTTCCGACGACATGGTCGCCAACATCAAGCAAGCCACCTTAGTGGAGTCCTTGTCATGCTTAAGATAGGCCTCGGATTCTTCAGTTGAGGGATTTTCAGAAAGAATGGGAAGATCCTCATCAAGGACATATTCCATGTCCTCAAACCTTAAGGCAATCCTCAAGGCCCGGATCCAATCAAGATAGTTTGGTCCAGTGAGTTTCTCCCTGTTCAAGAGGGACATGAGGTTAAAGTTGGATTGGGATGAACGTGTAGCAGATTTTCCGGTAGCGTTATCATTGTTGTCGCCCATCTGAAATAAAGTTTTAATTAGTTTGATTTCAATCCTTATAAATAATTACCCAATATTTATCAAGGCTAGGATCCATATTTCATACTATTAACTTAAAGAGGGATGCCGTAATTAAGCTAATATATTATTTAGGTAGAC
>NZ_VCHY01000048.1 GCF_005877885.1 Labilibacter sediminis | reverse complement strand
GTTCATGCTTGATTTGGCATAACTTACCAACTACTAGGGAAGAGAGGAGAAGAAGCGGTCATATTTTTGAAGGACCAGGAAGCTCAAATTGTCAAAAGCCTAAGTGTGGGGTGAATTCTTCACCAAGTTATCTATTTCATGGAGATGCTCATACAAAAAAAAAAGATGGCGCGAATGCAGAAGTCACGTGCCAGAATTCCTCGAAGCCACACAAGAGATTTGCAGTCAGAAGTTCGTGGTCTGCAAAATAAATCCCAGGCGAGTCTGTTCCCTTTTACACTCTTTAATTTTAATGTTATTATACAACGAGGGCGTTGTATACTTTAAGTGTGGGGTATGGGATTTATTTGAGTATCTTTTTCTGCTTAAGAGTTAATCAATCAAGTTAGACCATCATTTGAATTTTTCTAATCAAGTGTCCAGAATTTATTTTCTACAAGAATTTTCGTTTAGATTTATTAGTAAATAATTTAGGATGTATGTATGATATACATGGCTTTTCAAAATTTTTGAGGGATAGTTTAAATAAGTAGGAGTTATTTTGAGATTTTAGATTTTTCAATAAAAGATTGAACGTTTCAAAATTTGAATTTTTCTAGAAGGCACCTAATTTTAATGTAGCATGAGTCTAAGCTCACATAGGAAGGGCTGGGGCAAAACAAAGAAAAAATATATGAGCCCTAATGACCCCAATGTCAGGTGGTGGAGTGTCGGGTTGGAAGAGCAATGCTCTTAATAAAAGATGCCAATGTGCACAACCAAACTCAAAACCAGCTGGGAACTCCAAAGGATTCCAAGAAAAAGGCTGATAAGAGAAAAAGAAAAAAAAAATAATAAAGTTGGAATGGAGAATTTGGAGTCATAAGGTGGAAAAAATGATAGGGAGCTTAGATAAAAAAAGGTTGCTTAATAACTGGTGCCCAATAGAGAAGTTTTTATTTTGTTATTTTCATATTTGAGAAGAGTCTAGGATAGCAATTTAATTTCTTGCGAAGTTTAGATTGTTTCTTGAAAGTTTGAAAAGTTAAAATGGACCAATACATGATATATGCATACGTTCTAGGTTAGTTACTAGTTTTTCTAAACCTAAATTTGATACCAGTAACAAGGGTTGGTGGTAAATTCATGGCTCCATTTGACAAGATGGATTGATTTGTTGGCCTAATGAGATTGGTTTAACTCGAGGGCGAGTTAAAGATAAGTGTGGGGTACTTTGATATTGCTAAAAAGTAACAAATATTCATTGCAATATCGAAGACATTTAGCTCTGTTTTTAATGTTTATATGAACAAAAGGTACTTAATATCTTTGTTTATTGATTTTGCAGCTAAAATGAGGAAAAGATGAAAAAGGAAGAAAAAGAGCAAGGAAATGAAGACAATTGAAGCTGACTGAAGCCACGCATTGCGCAGAGGAGCACGCAACGCGCAGGAAGTGATAAGCTCAAAAAGATTTATCGGATCAAGTTTAAATTTAGAAGATAAGGCAGAGATTCGTCGCAGATAAACCACGCGCAACGCGCAGACGGCCGCCGCGCCGCGCAGACAAAGGGACGCGATGCGTGGGCTTTGAAGCCCTAATTTCTGGTTTTTCCTATAAATAGAGGCTGGGGTCCAACATTTGAAGATTGCACCAGCTGAGTCCGAAATTTCTAAGCATCGGATCTGCTTCTTCTCCTATTTTTCTATAGAGTCAATTAGGTTATCGAATCAATCATTGTGGTGGTTAACATGTTTACCATTCATAATCATTGTATTCTTAGTATAAGCATGTTGGGCTAGTTCCTTAATACTTTCACCAAGATGTAAACAATTTATGATCTTATGGAATGATTTTGATGTTATTGATTCCTATGTTAAAACTATGTTTAAATTATTTATGTGTCTAGTCAAAGATCCTTATGATTTCTTGAGTTCTTTTTATTATCACATTATGTTAGTGTATAACTTGACCAATGAGAGTGCACTTGATTAATGAGAATTGGAGGTTGACCAATAACTTCTACTCGTTGGTATTAATTGGATCTGGTTATTTGTAAGCACGATTTCTTTACGTTGATCATGCGGGAGAGACACCTTAATCTGACAAGTTAAGCTAGATTAGATCATATAGATACGAAATACAAAGCCTGATAGCAGGGTAGTCTGTGTAACTTGACCATAGTGCATGGATCCTGTTGATTAAAAAGAGCGAGACCAAGCCTAAAGTAGGAATCGGTGAGCATAGATAGGAATCAATACATTGAATCATCCATAAGTGATTAAAGCGTTGAAATCTGAAGTGAAAGTATGTTTTTAATTATTTGAAGTTTATTTCTAAAAGTTTTCTGAGTCATTAGTGTTTAATTAGTTTTCAATCAAATCTGGTTATTTCAAGTTTATGTTATTTTTAGTTAAATTGATTTGCAGTTTAATGCCTTTTTCTGGTTCGAATCCGAATTCTTATTAGTCTATACTATACGCGATTGAGTCCTATTGCTCAGTGGTAGACAAATTTGATTTTCGATTATAAATATTAAAAACTTTGATTTAATAGTTGTCTATTTTCCACATCAAGTTTTTTGGCGCCGCCGACGGGGAAGAAGCTTAAAACTGTTTTTCAAAAAAATTAAAACTGTTTTCAAAATATTTAGTCTGACGACCACGCAACGCGTCCCTGGTGACACGCGCCGCGTGGCCAACAGTAACAAATTTTTTTTTTCTGTTTTTCGATTTATTTCAATTTCAGGTTTGTAAGTTCAAGTAGCATATGACCAGAAGCTCAGCAGTTCAATTACACGAAGGTTTTGAAGATCCGGAACGAGAATTAAGAAGAAGATTACGTGCTCAAGCTAGGGAGATTCGAAATCAAGATTTTGATTTTGATTTAGAAGAACTATTTCGTGAAGTAGAGTGTGTTATTGTAAGAAAGAAGTCAGCCATGGCAGATCTATTTTCTGATGAAGAAGGCGAAGAGAATCGCATGACGCTTGAAGAATACGCGAATAGGCCAAGAAGAGGACAAAAGACTGGAGTTATACGCCCACCGATCACGCCAACTGTCAATTTCGAAATAAGATCGCACATTCTGCGAGAGCTTAAAGAAACCACTTTTAGTGGGAAGGACGATGAAGATCCAGAATTGCATATCGAAGAAGTATTGGAGATAGTCGATTCCATCAACATTCCAAACGTAGGGAAGGATGCACTTATGATGAGATGTTTTCCAAAGACTCTTATTGGAGAAGCAAAGAGATGGCTAAGAGGTCTACCTTCCTCAAAGATAGACACATGGGAAAGGTTGAAGAACGAGTTCACACAACAATACAATCCTCCAGCGAAGGTGGAGAAACAAAGGCAGAAGATCCAACAGTTCCAACAACAAGGCGACGAGAATCTGTCTCAAGCATGGGAAAGGTACAAAGAATTACTTAGAAGTTGCAAAAAGCATGATCTCAACAAGTTCCAGATGATAGAGAAATTTTACAATGGTATCAATGGGTACACGAGGCAAATGTTAGATTCAAGAGGACCTTTGATGAAGAAAGAACCCTCAGATTCCCGTGATTTGATTGAAGAGATGGCAAGACACGCTCATCAATGGAGTAACCCAAGAGATGCATATTATGGAGCAAGGAATGTAGCCGGAGAAGACAATGCAGTTCTAGCTAAT
>NZ_VCHY01000047.1 GCF_005877885.1 Labilibacter sediminis | reverse complement strand
TGTCCCTTCAGGACGCTGATTCCCTTCTTGCATAACCCCATGCGTTGCATGGGGCTGGGATAAGCTGTGCCTTCAGCACGTTATTCCAAATACTTTCAGCCTTAAGTTATAACGCTTTATAAATATAAGATAGAGCTTGACGGCTATGACCATCTGGCAGGTATTACACATTGAAATCACTTCAAAACAAGTCACTTCGTTGCTTCACCTCAACTCATCAGTACCTGTTGCGAATTTATTCGGAAACGATGCTCCCGCTTTATGCGGACAGTTAATGCCTCGTTTCAGTATAGCTTTGTTTTATTTATGCTTTAAATGTTCATGACGAAGTTCTAATACATATACTCTAACAATCCGTTTTTCATATGTAATGATGTGGAATTCAGAAGCCTATATAGTAAAAATTCTAATTTTATTTTTGAACATTTAAAGACCTATAGATCTTTATATATTATTATGCTCTTTGTGACCTAAGTCACATACATTACTTACTTAATATATTATTGATGTTGGATACATGTTAACCACTTAAATCATGTTAAAATGAAAAAACTACTTTTTATTTTGGGTATCTCCCTGGCAATATATGCTTGTTCAAACTCGAGTGATGATGAAATTAAACCGGTTAATGGAAATGCCGAATATGAGGCAGCAGAAACCTACTTTAACAACACCTTAAAGCCTATTGTGGATGCCAAATGTGTTTCCTGTCATACTGGATATCACAGTAAAAGTAATTCCAGTAATTATGGCACATTAAGCAACGCTATAAATAGAGCATCTGGTATGTATAATCAGGTAAATGCGGGTAACATGCCCAAGGGGGGTGATAAACTGCCTCAAGAGGATATTGACAAATTCAAGGCCTTCCTTGATTTAGTTAATAAAATCCCTTAAGAATATGAACTTGAGACTACTTATATTTCTATTTTGTTCTTTTACTTTAACTAATACAATAATAAAGGGGCAGGAAAAGGGGCTTTTGGACGAGTTAGAACAAGAATCAAGTAATGAAAATGCACTTTATTTATCTTTATTTAAAAGCACTAATGTTGTCCTTACTCCATCTGTGGTTCAGTTAGCTAAGGGTGAGCTACAATTCAGGGTGTCGCACGTTTTCGGTACTGTTACTTCTGGTATAGAAGAATTGTATGGCTTAGATGAAATTTATAATGTGGATATTTCATTTGATTATGGTATTTCGGAAAGGCTTTCAATTGGAATTGCAAGATCCAGTGACTTTGACAAAACCCTGCAATCAAAAATAAAATATTCAATATTAAGACAGAACTCAACCAACACTTCTCCTATTTCACTTATTTATTTTGGAGGTATTAATATTAGAACTCGTCAATATGATATTGAAAGAGATTTTGTTGACAGGCTTGAATATATAAGCCAGCTTATCATTGGTAAAAAGTTCTCTGACAGTTTTTCGACCCAATTATCAGGTGCTTTTATTCATTTAAACAGAGTTCCTTCAAAAAGTCATCCTAATACTATTGGATTAACCAGCCTTGGAGCAAGCTACTCTTTAACTCGTTCTGCAAACCTCAATGTAGAGTATGTTTATATAATCCCAACATTTGATAACGAAATTTACGATGGAAATAAGAATATACTTTCTGTTGGGTTGGACTTGGAAACTGGAGGTCATGTTTTTCAGGTTTTTATAACCAATTCTAACCGACTTCAGTTATCCGGTATGGCTCAACAATGGAATAATGATAACTTCTTTGAGGGAGATGTGCACATTGGATTTAGTATTATGCGTTCTTTTAACCTGTAGTATATAATCAGGATTAACTTTTTGTTTTATCAATGCAGTTATTTACAAAAATTATAAATCATGAAACGAACATGAGAATTTAATTATCTAAATTCACACACACTAGGATGATTAAATTCTTTTGAGAGTTCCATCTGGCAACTAAAAACAAATTTTAAACAGATGAAAAGGTTAGCATTGTTTGGTTTAGTTCTTATTATTCAATTGCCTCTGTTGTTAGGGATTGCACAGAATAAATTTAAAGCAATTAGCGGTAATATATCGTTTTTTTCTTCAGCTCCTTTAGAAGATATTTATGCCGATAATAACAAAATTAAAAGCTTGTTGGATATTGATTCTAAAGAAATAGCATTTATAGTAAGCATTAGTGAATTTAATTTCAAGAAATCTTTGATGCAAACTCACTTTAATGAAAAATACATGGAATCTCATAAATATCCTAATGCATTATACCAGGGTAAATTAATTTCAAATTCAGATTTAAAAACAGAAGGAATTCATAAAGTGACTTCTAAAGGAGAAATTACAATCCACGGAGTTAAAAAAGAAATTGAAGTTACGGGAACGCTTCATAATAAAGGCAGAGAAATACAGGTTAAGTCCGAATTCAACATTAAACTTGCTGACTTCAAGATTAAAATACCAAAACTTATCATTAAAAATATTGCCGAAGAGGTTTTGGTTAAAGTAGACATCGTTTATCAATAACTAAAACCTATATGATTAGCTTATTTTAATTAATGCGAATCAAGGTTGAACCCTCTTCTGGGTTCATTCTTCAATTCGTTAATCTCCCACGGGTTACACCCGCGGCTATTGTTATTAATGCCCTTTAGGCATTTTATAATCCTAACAGGATTAAACAATAATAGCCCCGTGCGAAGCTCGGGGTGATATTATATACTACTGAAAACAACCCCGTAGTGGGTTGAATATTGATATTCAATCTACTTCAACCTTGATCAACATAATTAATCCATCCACTTAAAGACATCAACTCTAATGATGATGCCCGTGACTATGGTCATGTCCTTTATGCTCCTTTTCAATATCCAATAAAACGGAACCAGAATCCTTTAACAAACCAATCGACCATTTTATAATGACTAATGAGCTTAGTATAGCAGCAATTGTATCAATAAATGGGATATCCCAAATCATGGCTGCAACTAAACCTAATATGGCAGATAAACTTGTTAGTGCATCAGCAATTACATGAAGGTACGCAGCTTTAATGTTATGGTCGGAGTGTTCATGATCGTGATGAAGTAGAAAAGCACTTGCAATATTCACCACCAAACCAATTATTGCAACTAAAATAGCCTCTTTATAAACAATATCCGCTGGATTATAGAAGCGCTCAACAGCCTCTACCATTATAACAATGGCAAAAATAAGAAGCATTAATCCACTACTATAACCTGATAAAGAAAGTATTTTATTTGAGTTCCCGTTAAATTTATCACTCTTTGAAACCCTGCGAACAATAACATAAGCCAGCCAACTTAGTCCAATTGCTAAAACATGTGACCCCATATGAATACCATCAGCTAATAATGCCATAGATTTGGTCGTAATTCCAAAAATAATTTCAACTACCATTGTAATGGCTGTCAGTAAAACTACCCAAAGGGTTTTCTTTTCGTGCTGATGCTTTTCCATTTTTGAATTTCGGTTTAAAACACAAAAGTATTGGGTATAACAACATTCTCAAATACCAAATTGTTGGGATATTTATTTTACCTAAATGTATTAACCCTTATACTTTAGTCATTGATTAAACATCAACGTCCATTAATCTGACAGAATAAGTAAACTTTATATCGTATTCTCACAATGTTCTCTGACTTTTATACAACCTTCTAGTTTTTTCTTAGAAGCTTCTGGGTTTTACCCAGAAAGTTCTACCAAAATCATACAACGTTCTACTTTAAAACCAGAACATTCTATTAAATCATAAGAAGGTTCTACAATCTTTGCAGAATAATGTCATTCCAACTTACATCGCTGATTAAAAAGGTAGAACATTGAGTAAAAAACATACAATCCTTACCTTAAAGGCTTTATCGTTGAGCAAAAGATAAACTAAATATTACAGTTTCATAATAGTTACTTTTAGAAGAAATCAATTCACCTGACCAAAGTGAATGCTTAAACCCAAAATATGCATTAGAAAATCTATTACACATTGAAATCACTTCAAAACAAGACACTTTGTTGCTTCACTGCCACTCACCAGAACGATGCTATGCCTCGTTTCAGTAAAGCCTTGTTTTATTGTGCTTTCAATGTTCATGACGAAATTCTAATACATAATTCCATCTAACTAATATTGTTCTGCCAAACAGGCTTTCTTTTTGCTTGATCAAAAAGAAACCTGCCTTCCGTCAGGCAGGCAAAAAAATCAAGTTCAATTCATCCTTCA
>NZ_VCHY01000046.1 GCF_005877885.1 Labilibacter sediminis | reverse complement strand
CTGAACGGCGCCATTCAATCCCATCCATTGGATCAAAATAAATGAACGCGTTAGATCTTGACACGTGTCCTCCAAGATGAAACGGTCACGTCGGTTGAGTTTCTCGACGTCATCTCTGCACCGCGTTATCCCATGCCCAATGAGATGATGACACGTGGAGACTGACAACCGTCACCTTTTTGTCACGACTTTCCAGTTACTAACGTAATGACTTTTCAAGATGCAAACGCAGTGAGCTTTCAACTGAACCTTACGCAATGACATTTAACTTGTTAATGCATTGCGTTTACTTCTTCAAGTGCGTAATAGATGCAACATGGTTGCGGAGTTGTCACTCATTTGAAAAATGCGTTTGAGTATCTGATAATACAAATGTGACATGGAAAATGATCTTGTATAATACGCATTCGAGTAAACATAAACTACGCACAAAGAATGAGTTTTGATATGGAGCAATCTGATCGACAGACAAATAAGACTTATCAAGAACTCGACACATTTTGAAAGAAGCGTAGTTATGAGAACTGAATATAAACGCATTAATCTAGGAAACTCGAGTGCGTTAAGACCAAACACTTGTGAATGCGCTACGTATGCACTATGACAAACGCAGGCAAGTGAGTTTCATTGTGAGTTTTGCATAACTCCGTTTCATGCGGCAACATGTATCCAGGGACGTAGTCTGGAATATGGTTTGCGTAACAAGAATCAATACCTCCATCAATTTACGGAGTAAATACATCATTAGTATTGAAAGATTTGGGTGTAGAAGTATATCTCCAGCTAAGTGTTGTAGAATTAGCTTTCCTTGATATGGTTAGGTGAATACGTTTTACTATCGTTAGTGATAGATCCTTAACGTAAGATAGATGGTGAAAGAAGAGCTTGTATCTTGAGTTGGTATATGTTCAAGATATTGACAACTAGTGCAGTGCGTAATGTGTATAGACATGTAAGTGTGAACTGAGTTGTGAGTGAGGCTCTTGCGTAATTCACCATTATCGTTTGACCACGACATAGAAGCTCTAATGCATGAGTGAAACTTTGTAGACTCAATGCAAGAGATGGTGGCTCAAAGGGATCATGAATTGAGCTAAGGTGTTTGGAGACTTACAAAGTAAGAAACCATTTAGCTCTATTCAAGGATCAGAGACTTTGGTCACATACAGTCAGCATGCTTCTAGGGACATTGAATTGTCGAAATTAAGATGATGTCTAGTCGTGTCAACTTCATCCAAGTCTATAAAAATTGAAAATGTACAAAGACTTAACTCTCATGTTGATAATTTTGACAAGCTACATTGTCATGTGAGTTGGATGGCTCTATAAGTATTTACGTATCGAAAAGTGAACGCAAAAGACTTGTCGAGACTTAAAGACATACACAGCAGTGTACTATCTAAGGACGTATTTTTGTAAAACTTTTTTCAATTTATCTAATGTTTTTGGATTTTCGAATACGTTATGTACAAAACGTTTTATCACATGGTGCGTAATTTTGGAAAGGAATTTTATAGTGCGCATGAGTGCGTTATGAACAGTATGAACAGTAAAAAGACGTACTTGAATTTTGCGGTCTCCAGCGCAGTGAACAGAGGTACGCAGGGGGTTTCTACGATTCTGATTGCGCGGACGAAGTCTTGTCTTCAGGCTTTTGCGTTTCCATTTCCATCATTCCAAGCCCATGAATGATACGCAGGAAGGCAGTTTCATCTAGTGTTTTGGTGAAGATATCAGCTAATTGCTCTTGGGTGTGGACAAAGTGGAGTTCCACATCACCATTCTCAACATGATCCTTGATGAAGTGATACCTTAGGGCAATATGCTTCGTTTTGGAGTGTTGAACTGGGTTATGACATATGCGTATGGCACTAGAAGAATCACAGAAGAGTGGTATCTTCTTCATGTTGTACCCATAGTCGCGTAGCTGACTCTGCATCCAAATAATCTGGGAGCAACAAGCTGCGGCTGCGACGTATTCAGCTTCCGCAGTGGAAATTGACACGCTAGTTTGCTTTTTAGATTGCCAACTCACCAACTTGCCTCCGATAAATTGACATCCACCAGATGTGCTCTTCCTGTCCAACTGACATCCACCAAGGTCTGCGTCGGTATACGCATGTACGTTGAATGGGGATTCAGCAGGATACCAAAGTCCTAACGAAGGTGTTTTGTGCAAGTACCGCAAGATGTTCTTAACGGCAGTCATATGTGGCTCTCGAGGATTAGCCTGAAATCTTGCGCAATAACAGACAGAAAACATAATATCTGGCCTACTCGCAGTTAGATATAACAAGGACCCTATCATGCTTCGATATAGAGTAATGTCCACTGATGGAAAGTCCAATGACGGACCTATTCTAGTTCCATGAGCCATTGGGACTTTGGCATTTGAACATTTCTCCATACCAAAACGTGTCAAGAGTTTGCGAGTGTAAGCCTCCTGATTAATAAAAATACCTTCAGGATTTTGTTGGATATTTAGACCAAGGAAGAAATGAAGTTTGCCCATCATACTCATTTGGAATTCACTTTGCATAAGCTCAACGAATTCTTTAGTGAGTGAAGGGCATGTAGATCCAAATATGATATCATCCACATAAATTTGGACTAACATTAAATGTTCACCTCTCTTCTTGCGGAAGAGAGTTGGATCCACGGTTCCTTGTCTATATCCGGCTTGTTTTAAGAAAGTGGTAAGAGTGCCATACCATGCCCTGGGTGCTTGTTTTAACCCATACACGGCTTTGTCAAGGATGTACACGTCATAGGGTCTTTCAAGATCGACAAACCCCGGAGGTTGTTCGACATAGACAGTTTCTTCCAATACCCCATTTAGAAATGCACACTTCACATCCATCTGATACACCTCAATGTTCTTATGCGCAGCATATGCCAAGAAGATGCGTACAGATTCCAGACGTGCTACAGGAGCAAAAGTTTCTTCATAGTCAATGCCTTCCTGTTGACAATACCCTTTTACTACTAACCTGGCCTTGTTTCTGATTACGTTTCCTTCTTCGTCCATTTTATTCCTAAAGACCCACTTCACTCCTATCACTGAGTGGTCCTTGGGCCTCTGTACTAATCTCCAAACCTTATTTCTGTCAAACTCAAACATTTCATCTTTCATGGCCTTAAACCAATCTGAGTCTTGTAGAGCTTCCTTAGACGTTTTTGGTTCCATTTTGGAGATAAATACATTGTAAAGGCACAAATCTTGATGTTTGTTGAGCAAAGCGTATCTTGCTTTTGCCTGTGCTCTAGTTAAAATCGGATCTGAGGGTTCTCCAATCACTTGACTTGCTGGATGACTTTGAGTCCACTTTATCATGGGTGGAAAATCCTCAAAGTCCATGTCTGCAAAGACATTTTCCAAATCATCAATGATAGAATTTGACACTACATTCTCCTCAGATTCATTTTCAACATCAAAATTTGGAGACTCTAGTTGTATTGGTGTTTCAACCATATTTTCTCCTTCAACTAGAGGCTCCCCCTCAGCCGCTGGAATCCCATTATTAACAATGGGCTCCCCCTCAACATTAGGCTCCCCCTCAACAAAAGGACCTAAGGCTTCGTCTTCATCATCAGAAAGAGGTTCGACATCGTGATTTGCAGATGAATCCGGTTGAGGTGCGCTCCCTCGCGTAGAGTATGACATAGGCGGAGTCATAGCTGGGGTGGGTATCACTTGCGTGATTTCTGCTGGAGGTCTGGGAATGATTATGTTGTCTTCCGCGTTTGCTTCTGCATCTAAAGCTGTTTCAGGATCATCAAAGAAATCATTAAAGTCATCTTCGAATGAAACACATGGTGAGCTTTCAACGGAGGGACTAGGGAAGAGAGTGGGACGCTCAAACATTACAGTTGGATTTCTCACGTAGTGATCATCAAATGAAATGTTTAAGTGTTCCTCTACACACCTAGTTCTTCTGTTGAGAACTCGAAAACATTTGGAGTTATGAGAATATCCAAGAAAAATTCCCTCATCTGACTTTGAAGAAAATTTGTTCTGAGTTACATTCATTTTCATAATGAAACATCGAGAACCAAAAATATGCAAAAATTTCAGATTTGGCTTTTTCTTATTGAGAATCTCATAAGGTGTTATATTGAAACGCTTATGAAGATAAGAACGATTTTGTGTAAAGCAAGCGGTTGCGATAGCTTCTGCCCAGAAATAGAGTGGAAGATTAGCAAAGTTGAGCATTGATCTTGCAGCTTCAACTAACGATCTGTTTCTGCGTTCCACTACTCCGTTTTGTTGAGGAGTGTATGGCGCAGAGAAGTTGTGCTCTATCCCCCTTTCCTCCAGATAGCTATCAAATTCCCGATTTTTGAACTCAGTCCCGTTGTCGCTTCTGATTTTCCGTACCGGCTTTTTGAGATGGTTTTCAATGTATTTGATGAACTTAATCATAGTTTCAGTCGTTTCTGACTTCTTTCTAAGAAAATGAACCCATGTAAACCTTGAGAACTCATCTACTATGACAAGAATGTATTTCTTCCCGGACATACTCTCTACAGAGGACGGACCACACAAATCTATGTGCAAGAGTTCAAGAGGAGCAACGATCCTAGTCATGATTGTTGAGTGATGACCAGTTCGATGGATTTTGCCATGTTCACAAGCTGCGCATAGATGATCATTATCAAACTTGAGAATTGGCAAGCCCCTTACGTGGTCTCCTGCCACGAGTTTGTTCAAATCTCGGAAGTTAAGATGAGATAACCCCTTGTGCCATAGCCAACCCATATCAACAGGTGC
>NZ_VCHY01000045.1 GCF_005877885.1 Labilibacter sediminis | reverse complement strand
ATTTTTGATGAGTTAAAATCATGGCAACAAGAAGCTTTGAAACCCGATAACATGAAGAAAGAACGGATGATTGGTTATGCAAAGTGGTTGGAAGAAGATGCGCGTGGGTTGAAAGTATTCAAGAACCGACTGTGGATACCTAAGTTAGGAGGTATAAGGAAGAAGATTCTAGATGAAGCTCATAATTCAAAATTTTCAATTCATCCGGGAACGAGCAAGATGTATCATGACATGCGTTGTGAGTATTGGTGGCCCGGGATGAAGCATGACATCGGTCGTTACGTTCAAGAGTGTGTAGTGTGCTTACAAGTCAAAGCCGAACATCAAAAGCCATATGGTTCGCTTCAACCGTTAAGTATTCCGGTTTGGAAATGGGAAGAAATTTCCATGGACTTGATCACCAAACTACCTAAGACTTCAAGACAATTTGATTGTATTTGGGTGATCGTTGACCGGTTGACTAAAAGTGCTCATTTCCTTCCTATGAGAGAAAATGCATCAATGGATGTGTGGGCACAAACTTATTTGAACGAAGTGATATCAAGACATGGTGTCCCATTGAAGATTGTATCCGATAGAGATTCCCGATTTACTTCCAACTTTTGGAGAAGTATGCAAAAGGAGTTGGGAACGAAAGTAGCTTTGAGTACCGCTTATCATCCGCAAACCGATGGCCAAACCGAGAGAACAATTCAAACTCTAGAAGATATGTTACGGGCGTGTATTCTTGAATTCGGTGGAAGTTGGGACAAATATTTGCCATTAGCCGAATTCTCATACAACAATAGTTACCATTCTTCCATTGGAATGGCACCTTACGAAGCGTTGTATGGTCGGAAGTGTCGTACGCCTTTGTGTTGGCGTGAAACCGGTGAAAAGTTGTTGGTGGGCCCGGAATTGATACAAGATACAAGTGATAAGATTCAAATAGTTCGGGACAGAATGAAAACGGCCCAGGATCGACAAAAGTCATATGCGGACAAAAGACGACGACCGATAGAATTTTCGGTGGGTGACCGTGTAATGTTGAAAGTGTCACCATGGAAAGGCATCATGAGGTTTGGGAAGAAAGGGAAACTAAGTCCTCGCTTTGTAGGACCATTCAAAATCTTGGAAAGAGTTGGAAAACAAGCTTACCGATTAGAGTTACCCGAAGAACTTGCTTGTATTCACGATGTCTTTCATGTAAGCTATCTCCGGAAGTGTTTGAGTATCTACGACGAAACGGTTCCGTTGACCGAAGTCAAGATTGATGAAAAGTTGAGGTACATTGAAGAACCGGAGGAAATTATAAATGAGAAGACGGTCGCTTTAAGAAATAAAGAGGTGCAACTTGTACTCGTGAAGTGGAAGCATCACAAAGGACCAAATTGGACGTGGGAGCGGAAAGAAGATATGATGGCTAAATACCCTCAACTATTTGAGTCATCATGATTTTGGGGACAAAATCCTCAAAAGGAGGAGGTAATTGTAACATCCGTAAATTTTGAGCTACTAGCAAGTGTATTGTAGTCCTGCAAGTTGGTTTTGGTGTGTTAAGAGTATTCAAAGTATTGAAATGACCTAAAATGGTTAAATGGAGAAATAAGGTTTTGGGACAAAATCTACATAAGTGTAGACTATGAAACTTGGCCACGAATGAGTAAGTACTAGAAAGAGAAGGTTCCAATAGTTGGGATACACTTAGACAAGTCCAATTAAGCTATAAGAAGTGTCAAAGTTGGACCAAAATGGAAGAAATGGTCATTTGACCATTTTAGCAAAGTATGTTGCTAATATGAGAAAATAGTCAAAATAGGACAAATGTAGTTGGACATGAATCAGACATATCTAATATGTTTCAAAACCTTAGATAAGTTGTGTTAGACTTATATAAGTGAGTTAGAACCTTATATAACAAGAAAAGTTAAGAAAACTCAAAGATGAGCCTTAAACGGGTGTTTTCGGGACCCGAAAAGAGAGAAATCATAGATAAACGTGTAGCACAAGGGTAAAATGATTTTGAATAGCCTAGATATGTTATATTAGGCTTGTATAGTGATTTGGTGGGCTTAAATGCTAAGAAATGTCAAGAAATAGCTGAAACACCAAAATCGTCCCCTTTTTCGGTAGCAATTTTTAGTAAAACGCGCATAGATCCCTCGATTTACGTTGAAAGTGAGATTTTCTTTCGGGAATCTTATTTTTATGTAATTCCCTAACATCTGGAAGAAACGGCGCGTCAAACGGAGCTACGATGCAAAAGTTGGATTTTCATGCAAAGATGGTGGATTTCAGAGTAATCCACGGCCGTGGAAATTTTGTGAAGGAAATTCCACGACCGTGGAATTGAATCTGATACACGTGTTAAGCTATTAAGCCACCATTTGTACACTTAACCTCTTCATAATCACCCCACCTCATTTCTGGACGTTTTCACCTACTAAAGGTGCGATTTACACACACTAAAACATCATTTGGAGGTGTTTTAATCATCCATAACAAGATCATAACAAGGATTTAACTTGGTGTTCATCAAGATCAAAGGTATGATTTTTGTCCCACTTTGAGCTAACTTTTGAGATAAATTGATTGGGGTTAAATGGAGTTAAGATATGATCATTAGAGCATATTTAGAGTGTTTTGAACATAATTTGAGTATTAGAGTTGACCCATGTAATTAGGGTTCATGTTGATGATCAATTTGGGGATTTAGGCAATAATCACCCAATTAGTGAAATTGGCCATGGATTAAGGTTGGATTAGTGTTAAATGACATTGTTTAGTGATGGAATATATGTGATTACCACAGGAATCATGGATTGAAGGTTTGGGTGGAATTGTACAATTCCATTCCGGTGTTGGTTGGAATCGGGGATTCCATTGTTGTTAAAAGCTTGTTTTGAGCATCCTACAAGGTGAGTTCACTAGGGACAACTTTAGACTTTGTGTGTATATATGATTTTGTGCTTTCCTTGTCAACTCATGTGAAGTCCTTGTGCAATTGTATGATTTAGCTTTATGATTCATTGGAGTCCACTCTTGAGTATTGCTATGAATTTGGTAACTATCTTGTTCTTTGGTATGTCTAAATGTAAACCTATTTATTGATTGATCATGTTGCATTCATATTGTTTGTCCCGGTATTCCCGTGGTGGCTTGAGTACTAATTCGTTTAGTATGTCGAGCGGGCGGAAGCACGTATTATACCCGAAGGGAGGAGTAGGGGTATAATCGTGGGGGGTAACGTATGCACTGAGCGGGTTCTTGCGCGAGAGCCGACGCGGTTGCGTTATCCGGCTCGTTTATCCTAATGGCCATAGGGAACGATGCCAATCATGTATTATGGGACTAAATTGAAATCTCTTTGTTTGTGATACGGATTTATGGGACTTGTTCAAATTGCACTCTTATCTTAATCAATGTTGGTCTTCACCATATTCTCATGGAAAGTCAATCTCATATTACCCTTGTATCTTTGTTGTATTCCTATCCTTATGCTCATGTTGTATATCATGCTTAGTGTATTGTTGTGCCTTTTTGAACTCACTAAGCTATTTTATAGCTTACCCTTTTAGTGGTTGAACATTTTCAGGAAAGGGACAAGATTGAAGGTTCTTAAAGTTGTGGATTTAGAAGTTGTTGATCTTGAAGTGAACTTCTTTTGGTATTGTACTTTTGGGTTATGGGTAGAAATCAAACTTATGTATTTCGAAAGATAATTAGTTGGTTTGTATCCATTATTATGAAGTTCTAGAATTACAAAGCTTGTTAAGAATTTATAAACTTTTCCTAAGTTCATGGTATGTATTCAAAAGTAAGTTGTTATTATTGGTTAAATGTTTGTAATTTAAGACTAGGTCTTACAATATGGTATCAGAGCATTGGTTTGAGTGAATTAGATATCATAGTTGGTATCTAATCTCAAACTTAGGCATTGATAGTGTAGTGTATAGGTCATAATCTTAAGTTGGATACAAACCATAGGATGATATTAGGATGGGTAAAGGGTAGGGAATAGGATATAAATTGCTCCTAATACGTTTAAATATACTCGAAATTTCAACAAGCATGTCGAACCAAGGTAGTAGCAATCGAGGACCCGAATTTAATAATCCGGATCCGAATCATGGTGTAAATCAAAACTCTCAGCCTCAAAGCCCAACACCGGTAGATCAATCAAATCATGACGATCCTATAATTGCTCGCGAGGAGCAAATGATGATTAAAGTTCAAGATATTGTAAGAAACGCTTTTGAGGAATATCGTAAGGAGAATAAAGATAAAGGAAAGGGAAAAGTAGAAGAGGAAGGATCAAAGGTGAAGGGAGTGTCCTTCAAGACTTTTCGTGCTAGTGGTGCCACAGAGTTTTCGGGTAGTGCAAATCCCGTGGATGCATTAGAATGGGTGGAGAACACTGAATCGGTGTTTCGGATTGCTCATGTAGCCGAGAGAGATGAGTCGGTGTATGCAGCTGCCTTATTAAAAGGAAAAGCGTTAACATGGTGGAAGAATACATATAAGACCTTAAGCGAGGAAGAACAAGCTTATTTGGTATGGAAGGAGTTCAAAACTCGTTTTCTGGAGCAATATTGTCCATCTGATATGCGAAGAAGATTGGAGAAGGAATTCTTGGAACTTAAACAAGGAGATATGTCGGTAGATGAATACGAGACGACATTCAATCAGAAAGCACAGTTTGCATCCAAATATGCATCAAATGAGCACGACAAGATCCAATTGTTTGTGGAAGGATTACGCTATGAAATTCAAGATTTTGTGACAAACCGTGAGATTCTCTCGTTTGGTAAGGCGGTTGAGTTTGCTAGGAAACGGGAATACGATCTTAGTCTACGTGGGGTTGCGATTCCTAATCCTAAACGCCAACGTGTTGACCAAGCGACTTCTGCCCCAACTTTCCAAACCAATCGGTTTAATTCAAG
>NZ_VCHY01000044.1:1893-5086 GCF_005877885.1 Labilibacter sediminis | reverse complement strand
GCAAAAAAGGTTAGTCTTCTATTGAAAACTAACCTTTTTTAAAAGTCGGCGGCGACCTACTCTCCCACAGTATGCAGTACCATCGGCGCTATTGGGCTTAACTTCTCTGTTCGGAATGGGAAGAGGTGGAACCCCAATGCTATAACCACCTGAATATTTTTATACTTAAGTATAAAGTAGTAAGTATAAAGTATAAAGATGTTTTACTGCTTGTAAATCATCTTTTGTCTTTTGTCTTATATCTTTTGTCTCAAGATATTACATATCAGCTCCAATCAAAATCACAGTCTATACTTTAAAACGCCAACTAAAAGTTTCGGGTAATTAGTACTGCTCGGCTTTGACATTACTGCCTTTACACCTACAGCCTATCAACGTCATAGTCTCTAACGTCCCTAATAAGGATATCTCATCTTGAAGCAGGCTTCGTGCTTAGATGCTTTCAGCACTTATCCCTTCCAAACTTAGCTACCCAGCAATGCTCCTGGCGGAACAACTGGTACACCAGAGGTTTGTCCATCACGGTCCTCTCGTACTAATGACAGGTCTTCTCAAATATCCTACGCCCACAACAGATAGGGACCGAACTGTCTCACGACGTTCTGAACCCAGCTCGCGTGCCACTTTAATGGGCGAACAGCCCAACCCTTGGGACCTTCTCCAGCCCCAGGATGTGACGAGCCGACATCGAGGTGCCAAACCGCTCCGTCGATATGAGCTCTTGGGAGCGATCAGCCTGTTATCCCCGGAGTACCTTTTATCCTTTGAGCGATGGCCCTTCCATGCGGAACCACCGGATCACTATGTCCTACTTTCGTACCTGATCGACTTGTCGGTCTCACAGTCAAGCTTCCTTGTGCCATTACACTCTGCGAACGGTTACCAATCGTTCTGAGGAAACCTTTGAAAGCCTCCGTTACTCTTTTGGAGGCGACCACCCCAGTCAAACTACCCACCAAACAATGTCCGGATAAATCCGTTAGGCCACAGATAAGCAAAGGGACGTATTTCAAGGGCGACTAAACTACACCTGGCGATGCAGCATCAAAGT
The DNA here is from genome assembly GCF_005877885.1 of Labilibacter sediminis. Classification (GTDB taxonomy): domain Bacteria; phylum Bacteroidota; class Bacteroidia; order Bacteroidales; family Marinilabiliaceae; genus Saccharicrinis; species Saccharicrinis sediminis. The sequence goes on along the minus strand of NZ_VCHY01000044.1, from coordinate 4,035 downwards.
CTCCGTCCTATCCTACACATTACTTACCCACAACCAATGTTAAGTTGCAGTAAAGGTTCACGGGGTCTTTCCGTCCCGTTGCGGGTAATCGGCATCTTCACCGATACTACAATTTCACCGAGCTCATGGTTGAGACAGTGCGCACATCGTTACACCATTCGTGCAGGTCGGAACTTACCCGACAAGGAATTTCGCTACCTTAGGACCGTTATAGTTACGGCCGCCGTTTACCGGGGCTTCAATTCAGAGCTTCACCGAAGTTAACCCCTCCTCTTAACCTTCCGGCACCGGGCAGGTGTCAGGCCTTATACGTCTTCTTTCGAATTTGCAAAGCCATGTGTTTTTGATAAACAGTCGCATGCGCCATTTCTCTGCGGCCTCTCGTTAGAGAGGCGCCCCTTATCCCGAAGTTACGGGGCTAATTTGCCGAGTTCCTTAACCATGAATCACTCGAGCGCCTTAGTATACTCAACCCAACTACGTGTGTCCGTTTACGGTACGAGCTCCTATACTCGCTTTTCTCGGTACCGGCTGCTTTACTTCGCTTCGGCCGAAGCCTAGGCTCAACGTACTATTCCGTCAGTACGTAGCAATCTCACCAATACGTCACTTTTAATATATAGGAGGTGCAGGAATATTAACCTGCTTGCCATCCACTACCCCTTTCGGGTTCGCGTTAGGTCCCGACTAACCCTGATCCGATTAGCGTTGATCAGGAAACCTGAGTCTTTCGGCGAGAGAGTTTCTCACTCTCTTTATCGTTACTTATGCCTACATTTGCTTTTCTAAATGCTCCACAGTTCATCGCCAAACTGCTTCTACGCCATTAGAATGCTCCCCTACCACTTGTACATAGTACAAATCCATAGCTTCGGTAGTATACTTATGCCCGATTATTATCCATGCTCGATCGCTCGACTAGTGAGCTGTTACGCACTCTTTAAATGAATGGCTGCTTCCAAGCCAACATCCTAGCTGTCTATGCAATCAAACCGCGTTTGTTCAACTTAGTATACATTTGGGGACCTTAGCTGATGGTCCGGGTTCTTTCCCTTTCGGACATGGACCTTAGCACCCATGCCCTCACTCCTATTCATCATCTTACAGCATTCGGAGTTTATCAGGAGTTGATAGGCGGTGAAGCCCTCTCGTCCAATCAGTAGCTCTACCTCTGTAAGATTAAAATAAGGCTGCACCTAAATGCATTTCGGGGAGTACGAGCTATTTCCAGGTTTGATTGGCCTTTCACCCCTACCCACAGTTCATCCAAAGACTTTTCAACGTCAACTGGTTCGGTCCTCCATTCCGTGTTACCGGAACTTCAACCTGACCATGGGTAGATCACCTGGTTTCGCGTCTAGCGCAGCTGACTCTGGCGCCCTATTCAGACTCGCTTTCGCTTCGGCTCCGATCCTTAAGATCTTAACCTTGCCAACTACGACTAACTCGTAGGCTCATTATGCAAAAGGCACGCCGTCACACCATTAAGATGCTCCGACCGCTTGTAAGCGCACGGTTTCAGGTACTATTTCACTCCCCTGTTCGGGGTACTTTTCACCTTTCCCTCACGGTACTGGTTCACTATCGGTCTTTCAGGAGTATTTAGCCTTACCAGATGGGCCTGGCAAATTCATACAGGATTTCTCGTGTCCCGCACTACTCAGGATACTGCTATCCATTAAAAACTTACGTGTACGGGATTATCACCCTCTGTGATCGTTCTTTCCAAAACGTTCCACTTCATTTTTAACTTCATGTTGCAGTCCTATAACCCCAAAAATGCCTAAACATTTTTGGTTTGGGCTAGTCCCCGTTCGCTCGCCACTACTAAGGGAATCACTATTGTTTTCTTCTCCTCCAGGTACTTAGATGTTTCAGTTCCCTGGGTTTGCTTCCGGCAAAGCCGGATGACTGGTCATCAACCAGACGGGTTGCCCCATTCAGAAATCCACGGATTAACAGATATTTGCTCCTCCCCGCGGCTTATCGCAGCTTATCACGTCTTTCATCGCCTCTGAAAGCCTAGGCATCCACCATGCGCCCTTGCTTACTTTCTTGTTGGTATAGCAGTAAAACTAAACAGTTCTAAAGCTAACCTATGATTTTGATTGTTATTGCCAATATGTCAATGTACGTTTTGTC
>NZ_VCHY01000044.1:0-1883 GCF_005877885.1 Labilibacter sediminis | reverse complement strand
ACGGATTAACAGATATTTGCTCCTCCCCGCGGCTTATCGCAGCTTATCACGTCTTTCATCGCCTCTGAAAGCCTAGGCATCCACCATGCGCCCTTGCTTACTTTCTTGTTGGTATAGCAGTAAAACTAAACAGTTCTAAAGCTAACCTATGATTTTGATTGTTATTGCCAATATGTCAATGTACGTTTTTCTCGTTTTTGAGAAACGCAGTATAAAGTATTAAGACATAAGTATAAAGACTATTTACATCTTACTTAAATACTTTAAACCATTATTTTGAAATGCTTAAAAAGGAAATAAGTGTTCTTTGTTTAGACGCGATGTTTCGTGTCTTTACGTAAAACTCTCTCCAGAAAGGAGGTGTTCCAGCCACACCTTCCGGTACGGCTACCTTGTTACGACTTAACCCTAGTTATCGGTTTTACCCTAGGCCGCTCCTTACGGTAACAGACTTCAGGTACCCCCAACTTCCATGGTTTGACGGGCGGTGTGTACAAGGCCCGGGAACGTATTCACCGCATCATGGCTGATATGCGATTACTAGCGAATCCAGCTTCACGGAGTCGAGTTGCAGACTCCGATCCGAACTGAGACCGGTTTTAGAGATTAGCATCATGTTGCCATGTAGCTGCCCTTTGTACCGACCATTGTAACACGTGTGTAGCCCTGGACGTAAGGGCCGTGCTGATTTGACGTCATCCCCACCTTCCTCGCGGTTTACACCGGCAGTCTTCTTAGAGTCCCCACCACTACATGCTGGTAACTAAGAATAGGGGTTGCGCTCGTTATGGGACTTAACCCGACACCTCACGGCACGAGCTGACGACAACCATGCAGCACCTTGTAAATTGTCCGAAGAAAACTCTATCTCTAAAGCTGTCAATCTACATTTAAGTCCAGGTAAGGTTCCTCGCGTATCATCGAATTAAACCACATGTTCCTCCGCTTGTGCGGGCCCCCGTCAATTCCTTTGAGTTTCATTGTTGCCAACGTACTCCCCAGGTGGATTACTTAATGCTTTCGCTCAGTCGCTGACGATGTATTGCCAACAACGAGTAATCATCGTTTACGGCGTGGACTACCAGGGTATCTAATCCTGTTCGCTACCCACGCTTTCGTGCATCAGCGTCAATTATAGCTTAGTAAGCTGCCTTCGCAATCGGTGTTCTGTGTTATATCTATGCATTTCACCGCTACACAACACATTCCGCCTACCTCAACTAAATTCAAGACTAACAGTATCAATGGCAGTTTTACAGTTGAGCTGCAAGATTTCACCACTGACTTATTAGTCCGCCTACGCACCCTTTAAACCCAATAAATCCGGATAACGCTCGCACCCTCCGTATTACCGCGGCTGCTGGCACGGAGTTAGCCGGTGCTTATTCATACGGTACCTTCAAAGACCTACACGTAGATCACATTATTCCCGTATAAAAGAAGTTTACAATCCATAGAACCGTCTTCCTTCACGCGACATGGCTGGTTCAGACTTGCGTCCATTGACCAATATTCCTCACTGCTGCCTCCCGTAGGAGTCTGGTCCGTGTCTCAGTACCAGTGTGGGGGACCTTCCTCTCAGAACCCCTAGACATCGTCGACTTGGTGAGCCGTTACCTCACCAACTATCTAATGTCACGCATGACCATCTTTTACCACCGAAGCTTTATCTATTATACCATGCGGCATTATAGAACCATGAGGCATTAATCCAAATTTCTCTGGGCTATTCCTCTGTAAAAGGCAGGTTTCATACGCGTTACGCACCCGTGCGCCGGTCGTCATCTGTAGCAAGCTACAATGTTACCCCTCGACTTGCATGTGTTAGGCCTGTCGCTAGCGTTCATCCTGAGCCAGGATCAAACTCTTCGTTGTATAAAATT
>NZ_VCHY01000042.1 GCF_005877885.1 Labilibacter sediminis | reverse complement strand
TACTCTACGAAGTTCAATAACAACAATACATCAAGTCAATCTTCGAATCCATACAAATTCAACTCCACGTCTTCCTCAAGCTATAATGATGAAAATTCAACTAAACAAAAAGAACTTGTTGGTGACTCTGGCTATGATTGTCATGCTTGCAATGGAAAGAATCACTTGGCAAAGGATTGCATGTACAAGAAGCAGCAAGACATGAAAGGACAGTCCAAATCTGCTGAATATGTGAAGCAGAAACTAGCTATGTACACCGAGTTATATCAACAAATGAAGCTTGATGAAGAGAAACCAAAAGAAGAGAAAGCTGGAGGATCAAAAGCTTTAATAGTGACAGAAGAGTCAGATGGAGAGATGGAATACTGGTCCAGCGGGAGTGAAGATGAGGAAGTTCTGAAAACAACCAGAGGATCAGTGTGGAAAGATGTGGATGCGACTTGCTGCATGGCCAAGCTGGAAAAGGCGAGAGCTGATGGTACTATTCCAGCTCAGGTACGTGACTTTCTGATCAAATTTGATATTTCTGCTTCTGAGTATGATCCTTTACTTGATGAAATAACTAAGGACTTAGAAGGACTTGAGAATTTGTATGTCACAGCCTTGAAGGACAAGAACAAAATGGACAGTGAGAATTTGAGAATCAATAACTTGAATACAAAATATTTGTCCTTGATTGATTCATTGAAGTTGAGAGTGTCCATACTTGAAAACGAGAACACACATGTAGAACAGGAACGAATACTCATGTTAAAACAAAGAAATATTTTTTGTTCTACTGCGAAACGTTTGTATGCAAAGATAACTGATATCTATCATTCTTCTGCTGTTTCAAAAGATCAACATAGGAAGTTACTTCCTTTCTTTGAAATGTCTGTTAGAAATGCTGATGCTTTGTCTTATGAATGTGAGAAGATGATTCCTTCTGATTGTGTGTTGGATGTTAGTTTTAGATATGGTGTTGTAGTACCTCAACCACTCATTGCTTCTGATGAATATGTTAAGTATGTCTCAGAAACTTTAACCAAAGCTGAATTTGATGAATCCGCAGGACTAAAACAGCAAGTAGAGGAGAACAGGGTTGAGGTAGTTGATATAACAACCAATGAGAGTGTGATAAGTGAGGTAGCGAAGAACCAAATGAGTGTTGAAAGTATTGAGAATGAAATAGTTGATGTGATAGAAGAAACTGAGGAAGTCGTAGATGAGGAAATAATTGTAGAATCTTCTGATTTAGATTCTTCTGAAACAGTTTTTGAACAATTAGATGAAAGTGACATAGAAGAAATTGATTGTTCTGATGCAGTTGTTAATTGTTGTGATGAAATTAGTAATTGTTCTGATGAGGTTGTTAGTTGTGACATTTCTATTTTGAAAACTGATGATTGTGATGAGTTTGAATCTTGTGTTGATGGTTCTGAAATGGAATACACTAAGAATGATTTTGATTCTTCTGATACTTATTATGATACTTCTTCTGGTATTCCTGATTCATTTTCTACAATCGATTCAACAGAAGTTTTAGACAATTTACAAAATAATTTAGGAAAGGCATCTTTATTTGAAAAAGTGATTGTTTATCCTCGAGTTTGTAATGCACAAAATCAAGTTTATAAACAAGCAGGTTGTTCAGAACAATTCTTCGATGCTTTTACTGATCTTGTTACGAAGGATAACATCAAAACTGCGAAAGAAAAATGTCATTTTTGGACAAAACAATATGTTGATTCACGCAAAATTGATTACACAAAGCATACTTGGGTTGTCAAAGGCACTTCACATGATTTTCATTTAACTCATGATGAAGATTTCTCATATAACAAAGTATATGCTAGTGATAAATCAATGGATTCTAATTCTTCTGCTGATCCACTTGTTGCTAATTTGAAGCAGAAATCACAGAAAAAGTTTACTAATGAGAAAGTTAAGAAGAAGCCAAATGATCATTCTTCTACTTGTGATAAGAAAATGACGTCTTTAGATTTTAAGGCTTGGATGATAGAGATTAAGCAGATACCTCCACTTAGACATTTGTCTGTTTATGAGATCACACAATTGCATAAGGAATTTCTGATCTATAAATCATCTTTTGAGATATCTGCTACTAATCCTTCTGTTTCTGTTGATTTTTCTTATCCGAATGAGTTCTCGAAAGTAGAAAACATCAGTTCTTCTGTACGTCAGCAAGTTCACACACCAGCAGGTTCTGTAAATGAACAAGTTGCTGCTTTCAAAGAACCTTCTTCTCCAATCAAAGTTTCATCCACATTCAAAAAGATTCCAAAGAATGTTAATCACAAACCTCATTTTCGTCCACATCGTTCACAATATCATAATTCTTTTCCTCGAGTTGCAAAAGGATTTGGTTATAGTAAAACTTCTTATTACTATAACTTCCAATCATTTTCTTCTCGTTCAAATCCACGATTCAACTCCTATTCATCTTCTCATTCATCTCATTCTTCTTGGAAACCAAATCAACCGATGAATCGCATTCCTGAAGCACTCAAGCAACGATTATCCAAATCTTCTGTTGTGATTTTCCCTGAATCTTCTGGTCGACACTATCATCAACCCAAATCACATTGGGTTCCTAAATGTTTGTGATTCTTTTTCAGGACATTGATGTCGGAGGGTACGATACAAAATGGTATGCTGATACTGGTTGCTCTCGACACATGACTGGAATGAAGAAATATTTGAAGGATTTTCGAATTTTGGATGGTGGCAGAGTATTCTTCGGCAATAATGATTTTGCTCTTATCAGGGGTTATGGAACACTCACTAATGGGCATTTAACAATTCGAAAAGTTGCCTATGTAGAAGGTCTAAAACACAATTTGATAAGTGCTTCTCAATTGGTGATAGGTACACACTTGAAGATAGTATTTTCTGAAGAACATAGCAAGATTTCCAGAAGAAAAACTCTTGATACGCCCAAAACAACTTTACTTAAGTCTCCCAGAGTTGGTGATCTTTTTCCATTGGATTTTACTCCAATCGTTGGCGCACCTGAAATTTGCTTAATTTCAAAAGCAAAATTTGATGTTGGTTGGCTATGGCACAGAAGATTTGCACATCTGAATTTTGGTGCTATCAACAAATTGGTTCAAGGTGAACATGTTCGTGGTTTACCAATTTTCAATTATGATAATGAACATCTTTGTGCAGCATGTGAACATGGAAAGATTCACAGAACAAGTCATTTAGCAAAGGTAAGTACCAAAATTTCTGAACCTCTTGAATTACTGCATATTGATTTATGTGGTCCTTCTTCAATCGAGAGTTTAGCTGGAAAAAGGTACATTCTGGTAATTGTTGATGATTTTTCCAGATACACATGGGTTTATTTTCTCAGAAACAAGTCTGAAACTTCTGATGAACTCATTACTTTTGTTAAGTTTGCAGAGAAACAGCTCAAGACTGTTGTCAGATCATTTCGTAGTGATAATGGCACTGAATTCAAAAACAAGGCGTTTGATTCCTATCTTAAATCCAGAGGAATCTCTCACAACTTCTCAGCTCCATATACACCTCAGCAGAATGGAGTAGTAGAACGACGCAATAGATCTCTTGTTGAATCTGCAAGATCTATGCTTAATTTTGCTAATCTTCCATTATACTTTTGGGCTGAAGCTATAAATACTGCCAATTTCACTCAAAATCGATCTTATCTGAACAAACGATTACTCAAAACACCTTATGAGATTCTGAATAACAGGAAGCCTAATGTCAAATTTTTCCATGTTTTTGGATGTAGGTGTTTTGTTCTAAAAACAACAAGTCTCAATAAATTTGCTGCAAAAGCTGATGAAGCAATTTTTGTTGGTTATTCAACCAATGCCAAAGCATATCGAGTTCTGAACAAGGTTACCAGAAGAATCGAAGAAACGATTAACATTACGTTTGATGAAACCTATGTCAAGGCTTCTACACAGATTTTTCATCAATCTCCAATTTTTACTGATTCTTCTGATACTTTACCTATTACTTCATTTGATGCAGATTTCAATTTCTTCTTTGATTCACCAGCAACAGCACTTGATTCTGAAAAATTTTCTTCTGATAATCATATTTCTGAATTTGATAAACTTCTTGATCTTTCTTCTGATAATAAAGGTGTTTCTTCTGATAATAAAGGTGTTTCTTCTGTTGAGGGGGAGCATGCTTCAATTGAGGGGGAGAGTCCTTCAATTGAGGGGGAGCATACGCAAACGTCAAATTCAGCAGTTCCTGCTCAATTTGAGGGGGAGAAAAGTCAAATATCACCAATTGTGATTTCTTCTGATTCTGATTCTGAATCATTCCAACAAGCAGAAGAATATGAAGTTGCTGTTCCTGAGTGGGAAACAATGCATAATCCACCTTTAGTTAAGTGGACTCGTCAACACCCACCAAATCAAGTTATTGGAAATGCAACTGATGGTGTCTTAACAAGAGCACAACAGAAACTCAAAGATGCAGAATTGAGGATTCATGCAGACTTTTGCATGTTTCATGTCTTTATTTCAAAAATAGAACCTACAAATGTCAAGATGGCTCTTCAACATTCTGATTGGATTGAAGCAATGCAAGCAGAACTTGCAGAATTTGAGAGAAACAAGGTATGGCATCTCGTCCCTATTCCTACTGATCAATCTGTTTTAGGTTTAAAATGGGTTTTCAAGAACAAAATGGATAAAGAAGGGAATGTGGTTCGTAATAAAGCAAGACTGGTAGTGAAAGGATATTGTCAGCAAGAAGGTATCGATTATGGTGAAACATTTGCACCAGTTGCTCGACTTGAATCAGTCAGAGTTTTTCTTGCATTTGCTGCACATAAGAACTTTCCAGTCTATCAGATGGATGTCAAATGTGCGTTCCTCAATGGAGAAATTGAAGAAACAGTGTATGTTGAACAACCACCTGGTTTTGTTAATTCAAAATATCCCAATCATTGTTATCTTCTTGATAGGGCTGTTTATGGATTAAAACAAGCACCAAGGGCATGGTATGAAACACTTACTAAATTTCTGAAAATTTCTAATTTTAAGCAAGGTGCTGTTGATCCTACTCTCTTTCTGAAAAAGGTTAGTGGACATTTAATGATCGTTCAGATATATGTTGATGATATTATTTTTGGTTCAACAGATCCAAAACTTTCAAAAGACTTTGAAGATCTAATGAAAAGCAAGTTTGAGATGAGCATGATGGGAAAATTACATTTCTTTCTGGGACTGAATATAAGACAAACAAGTGAAGGAATATTCATAAACCAAGAAGCTTATTTGAAGAAATTGCTTGAAAAATTTGGTTATGACACTTGTAAAAAGGCAAAAGTACCCATGGTCTTTGGAACTCAACTAAATGCTGCTTTAGATCAACCTTCTGTTGATATTCATAATTACAGAAGCATGATTGGATCTTTATTGTATTTAACAGCAAGTAGACCTGATATCATGTTCTCTGTTTGTGTGTGTGCAAGGTATCAATCAGATCCAAGAGAACCACATCTTCAAGCTGTCAAACAGATTTTCAAGTATCTGAAATACACACCAACTTTAGGACTTTTCTATCCAGCATATACAGGTTTTGGGATCAAAGCATATTCTGATGCTGATCTTGGAGGTTGTAAACTTGACAGAAAAAGTACTTCTGGAGGGTGTCAATTCCTAGGTGACAAACTTGTCAGTTGGCAATCAAAGAAACAAACTTGTGTTTCCATCTCAACAGCAGAATCAGAATATATTGCTGCAGCTTCTTGTTGTTCGCAAATTCTGTGGATTCAAAGTCAGTTGTTGGATTATGGATACAAGATGAAGAAAATACCAATTTACTGTGATTCAACAAGTGCCATTAGTATTTGTCATAATCCAGTTCAACATTCAAAGACAAAACACATTGATCTAAGATATCACTTTATCAAAGATCATGTTCAAGAAGGGAACATTGAAATACATTTCATACCAACAGCAGAACAACTTGCTGATGTGTTCACCAAAGCATTACATGAGACAACATTCAATCGAATGCTTACTGGATTGGGAATGATGGACATAGCACATGTTCCAAGTAAGGATTCTTAATTTTTGTTTTTCTTCTGTTCGTAAAAACTTCTGAAAAATCCAAAAATATGTCTTTAAATTTGTTTTTGAAAAACTTCTGAAAAGTTCAAAAAGATTTTCATATTTTACTTGTTAATGTTCTGTTACATTTTGTTATCTTTCTGATAATTTTCATTGCATATTTTTCTTTTGATATATCAGAAAAACCAAAAAGATTTTGTTTTCTTTTGATATAATCGGAAAAACCAAAAAGATTTTTCTTTAGAATTCATTTATAAAAAAAAAAAAAAATTTTAAAAAAAGTTCTGGTAACACTCATCAGCATATTCAGCAGAATAGCAGTTCTGGGAATCAGGTATACAAATTTTTTTCAAAATTTTGACAATTCATGTCCCTAGAACTATGCTGCTGTATAGGACTCAAATCACAGATATTCTATCAGGAATGACATTGATAAGACCAATCATTGTCTACTCTATAGAACTTCATCTGAGTCATCCTCTCCATATCTTCATCTATTTTGCAAAATTTTTAAGATTTGGAGATTATAATTCATTGTCCAACGAATTAAAGGATGTTTGTCCCTAGAAACATGCTGCTGCATGAGTATCTGTCCCTAGAAGCATGCTGCTGTATGTGACCCAGACAAATTTGACTTATCCCTGGATGCATACTGCCGTATGTTTGAGTTCTGCCATAAACTCCAATTGATAACTCAAATGTGTTTATTTGATGATGTTGCTGTCAAATGACATATATAATGCTTGGTCCTTTCAATTAACAGCATTTTGAGTTAATAATGTTTTGGGCAATACCAGAAATTTGGAATTCTTCTGTTGTTCAGAAGTTTCTAATCTTCTGTTGATCAGAAGTTTGTAATCTTCTGTTGTTCAGAAGTTTCTAATCTTCTGTTGATCAGAAGTTTGTAATCTTCTGTTGTTCTGAAGTATGTGGTATCATTTTTCTGACACTTCTGTTGGTCAAGGTCTCTCTTTTACTACATATTTTATCAGCAACAGAAGAATCGTTTCAGAAAAGGGGTTTATTTTTCACCGTCCTTATTAGCCAATCTTCTTCTGACACGTCATTGCTGTTAACTGTCTAATCACTCCTCAGCAATCGTGCCCGACTTTTCATTTTCCCTAACAACGGCTAATTTCAAATTTCCCCTATAAATACTCATTTCCATTTCACTTATACTCTTTTACGCTTTCTGATTTCTTTCAAAACTCTCTTAGCAAATTCTTGTTCATTTGCTAATTTGTGCTTTTCTTTTCTTTCTTTCGTAATGGCTTTCAATGTTTCTCTTGGTATGGTTGGAGATCATGTTCTTTCATC
>NZ_VCHY01000041.1 GCF_005877885.1 Labilibacter sediminis | reverse complement strand
TTAAGTCCTTCTGTATTTTGATGACAAAAAGACTCAATTTTAATTTTTTACGCAATATTAACCTGACGGCTATGAGCTATGGCTATGCCTCAATTTTTCGCCTTGTCTAAGCTAAAAATATTCAAAACAATTTAAGGCTCACATCAAAATAGAATTGGTATTACTCCTTCTAACTTGACACCATCACTGACTAATAAATACCGCAAGCAACTATACGACAGAATAATACAGTAGCAGTGTCAATCTCTGGAGTTGATATATTTCTAATTACCTGAACAATAAATATCTATCTCTGCTGCCAGGAAATTAGCATTTCAACAAATAAACAAAGCCTTGTTAGCAGAAACAAAATCATAAAAACAAATCAACTTTTGAACGAATAAATTACCTTTGGGAAAATTTTTTTAAAATGACTGTTGATTTATTTATCCCTTGCTTTATCGACCAAATGTTTCCTAACATTGGTTGGAGTGTTGTAAAAATTCTGGAATCACAAAACGTTGAGGTAAACTATAACCCCAAACAAACTTGTTGCGGGCAACCTACCTTCAACAGCGGTTTCTGGAAGCATTCAAAAAAATCAGCTATCAAGTTTATCAAAGATTTTCCGAACGACAGGCCCATTGTTGTACCTTCAGCTTCTTGTGCGGGATATGTAAAAAACCATTATACCAAATTATTTGAAGATGATCCGGAGTATCTGGATGATTGTGAGCGTTTAAAACGCAATGTGATTGAATTAACCGATTTCCTGGTTAACCACCTAAAGGTAACCGACTTTAACGCTTCATTCCCACATAAAGTAACCTATCATGATGCCTGTTCGGCCTTAAGAGAGTATGGTTTAAAAGATGAACCTCGAAAGCTGATTGCCAACGTTAAAGGATTGGAGCTTACCGAGATGGAAGATCGACATACCTGCTGTGGTTTTGGAGGTACTTTTATGGTTAAGTTTGTACCAATTTCAACAGCTATGGTAGAGCAAAAAGTTAAGAATGCTCTGAACACAGGTGCCGAATATATTGTTTCAACTGAGGCCTCTTGTTTGTTGAATATTCAGTCGTACATCAATGAGCAAAAGCTGACTATTAAAACCATTCACCTGGCTGATATATTGGCAAGGAATTTATAAATAATAACACCTTTTCCAAAGTTTAAAACATTGGAAAAGGTTTCTCCTTCCCCTTGTTAACTTAGATTAACACTCCCCTACATTTTATTTTGTGTGAGATACATACATGCTGCCTATAGCCTGTTTAAAGTCCTGTGAAGGCAAGCATAGTTTTTATGGTATATGTTTTGAATAATGGCTTCTTAAAAAACTATACTTTATTAAAAACTACATTATGAATAAAAAAGTTATTGGATTTCTGTTATTATTTTTAGCTGCCATTGCCATTCAGGCTCAGGAAAAAGACTTTGGGTTACGCATGGGTTATCAGAATTCAGTTATGAACATTAACGGAAATAAAGCAGGTTCTTCAGGCAATTCATTTTATGTAAATGCCTACAAAGAAACTAAGATCATCCCGTTTTTATACTTTCACTCCGGGCTGCAATATTCAAGAGTGGAGTCGAACATTGAATCACATAATTACCAGATAGATTACCTGGGTGCTCCCCTTGCCTTAAAAGCAAAACTGGGTCCTTTATACGCTTTGGGCGGATATACCTTTAACGTTAAACTAAACGAAAACAATAATCCTTATTCCAGTTCTACAAGTTGGTACGATAGCAATGCTTTTGCAGGCTTGGGTTTTAAATTGTTATTTATGACCATTGATGCCCGTTACCATTGGGGATTAACCGATATAAACCAAGGTATTCACAACAACTCCTTTCAAATTGGTTTAGGACTAAAGTTTTAACAACTTATATCATTTAACCTTTTCCAAAGTTTTAAACTTTGGAAAAGATTTTTCTTTATTAAATAACAAGATAAAACAAAGCCTATTAATTGTATTGCTGCTTTATGGATACGTCTTTCGTACATATCACAGTAACCATAGGCTTTTTGATTTTTTAATTAAAAAAATTAGTCCCTTGTATATTGGCAGCAACCATGAAGGTTATTGTAAACTTCATCATCTGCCTTTTCAAGTTCCGTATCGTAGCCAGCTCCGGCTATTGCTTTATGTATTTCAGTAAGTTTAACCTTGTCTGAATTAAAGGAAACTTGTATCATTTTCGTTTCCTGACTCCAATCAGCATCACTCAATCCTTCAAGAGCTTTAGCTGCCGTTTCAATAGTTTTTTCACACATGCCACAGTTACCAGATACTTTAAATGTCTCATGTTGAATGTTTGCTTCTGTTGCTATTTCAGTTGCTCTGGTGTATTGGCAACAAGCTGGAAGATTGTTATAAGCATCTTTGGGAGCAGTCTCCTTATCGGTGTCATAACCCGATTTTGCAATGGCGTTATGAATATCTGTGAGACTACTTTTATCTTCATTAAATGATACATGAAGTTCCTTAGTTTCCATATTCCAATTGGCAACATTAACGCCAGGTAATGATTTGGCAGCAGTTTCAATCGTTGATTTACACATTGAGCAATTACCAGATACTTTGAAGGTTGCATTTTGTTGATTATGGCTACTATATTGTGAAAGGCTATCATCTTGTTGCGAGTTGCGGGTTGCAGGTTGTGGATGATGTTTATGACCCGTTGTGGTTTTTCCGCCATCAAGGTTCATCATACTTGATTTTCCAGCCAATTGAGCTGCTGCATCTATTTTAAACACACCATTAGTAGCGATTTCTTCTCCTTCCGATAGTCCATCAGCTACTATATAAAAATTCCCTGCTTCTGCTCCTAATGTAATCTGACGATAGATGAAAGAAGCGCTTTCTCGTCCCGGTACTTTTACATATACCACAGCTCTCTTACCTGTCCAAAGAATTGATGATTTTGGAATAAGTAACTCATTGGTATTTTCGGCGAGGGTTGATTTCAATATACCATTTGCAAACATTTCAGGTTTAAACTGTCCTTTTGAATTTTTAAATTCAACACGAACCTGTGCTACTCTTGTTTGAGCATCAATAAAGGGATCAATAAAGTTTACCTTCCCTTTAAATTGTTTTCCGGGAAGCGATTGAAGTGTAAACTCAATATCATCCCCTTTTTTAATCCAAGGCAAATCACTTTCATAAGCATCAAACATCACCCAAACTTTAGACAGGTTAATAACCTCAAATAAAGCAGAGCCTTCTTTTACATAGTCACCAGCAGATACCTGTCTTTTTGTAACCGTTCCGCTTATTGGAGACTGAATATCAAAAATGGTCTTTGTTTCTCCACGAGTTTCAATGGCATCAATTTGTGCTTCAGTTAAATCCCACAGCTTTAGCTTTGCTCTTGAAGCATTGTAAAAAGACGGATTCGAACTCTTGTATTTTACAGCTTCCAACAATTCTTTTTGGGCAGTAATTAATTCGGGGGAATAGATAGTTCCCAGTTTTTCTCCTTTTTTTACTTGTTGCCCTGTATAATTAACAAACAGCTTCTCAATACGGCCACCAAAACGAGCGGTTAGTTCAGATACATTGCGCTCATCGGCTTTCACTTTTCCAAGCAATTGCACATCTCTTTCAGGTACTCCTTTTTTAACAATTGTTGTTTGAACCGAGGCAAGAGCTAAAGCAGATTCTGTCATCTGAATTTCGTTAGGATCAACATGTTCACCCTCAATTGAGCCACTTTCCATTGGTACTAAGTCCATTGCACAAATGGGACATAATCCAGGTTTGTTCTGCTTTATTTGTGGATGCATAGAACATGTGTAAACAGTTTCTTCTGCTTCTGTAAGTTCGTGATGGTTGTGAGCTTCTGATGATTTTGAACCACCGAATATCGCCCAGCCAAGAAAGATGCCCAGTATCAGTGATGGGGCAATTATTTTTATGTTTTGTTTTATTGTTTTCATATCTATTGTTTTTTGTTACGGGTTACAGGTTACGGGTTGGACTTAACTCGCAACACGCAACTCGTAACTATTTTCCTTGTAAATATTTAACAAATGCCACAGAAGCTTCTTTATCTGCCACAGCTTTAACCAACTCCAACTCATATTTTAAAAGCTTCCGCTCCATTCTCAGAATCTCCTCAAAGTCCAGGTTATTTGTTGCATAATTCGATTCAAGAATAGAAAGAGACTTTTGAGCCAAATCGGTTTGCTCCTGGTAAAGAGAAAACCTCCGGTTAGCATCCTGATAATCTTTCCATACACTTTCAAATAATACAGTTAGGGTATTTTGCTTATCGGACTTTTCAAAGCTTTTGGCTTCTTGCAGATATACAACTTCCTGTACTTTGGCTTTATATTTTGAGCGATACAAAGGAATGGTCAATCCAACCTTGGGGAATACAAAGGCATCCTGCCCGGCATTACCTGCGGTTGAATTACCTTCTCCGATTAAGGCATATTCTAAGCCAATTGAAAACTGAGGCAAACCTTCTTTAGAAGCAGTCTTTTTCTGATATGCTAAGCCTTCCAACTGATAATCGAATGAACTTAAAGCATTGTTGTTTGCCATTATACTATCCATTTCAGCTTGCTTTGAGATAAGGTTCTCCCCCATAAGTTCATCAGCAATTTGAATGGTAGTAGCTTCATCTACATTTAGCAATGTATTAAACTTCACTTTTAAGACCGTTGAATTATCACGCAATAAAGCCAACTGGTTTTCAAGGTCGTTGATTTCCATTTCTACCCGATAGGCATCAACAGCGGAAGCAGAACCAGCTTCAACTTTAATATTTGCCAGGCTTTTGAAGGATGATAAAATCCCGATATTCTCCAATGTAATCCCTATCGCCTTTTCAGTAAAGAACAGGTTATAATAAGTCGCTTTTACATCGTAGAATAATTTCGATTTAGCCTCTTCAAACAATTCATATTTAGCCTTAGCCAAGGCTTCAACTGAATTTTCACGAGCTGATAATGTTCCAAACCATGGGAACATCTGCGAAGCTGATATTTTTGCTTGTTGTGGCCCCAGTCGTGTCTCGATTGGTTGAATAAAATAACCGAACGCAACTGATGGGTCAGGTAAAGCTCCAACTTGAGGAACTCTTTCCAATGCTGCCATGTACTCATTAAACTTCACCTTAAGACCAGGATTATTTTCTGCTGCTGTTTGAAGATACTTATCCAGTATATCCTGAGAGAAGCAATGGGTGCTTATTAGTAGTGATATGAATATTATTATTGTTTTCATAATTTTATTGTTGCATGTTGCGAGTTGCATGTTAAGGGTTTTGAAATTAACCAGTAATTCTAAACTCGCAACTTGTAACCCGTAACAAACTGTTCACAACTCGTTTACGTTTTCCAGTTTTTTTCTACATAATCAATGAAAGAATTTAGTTTTCTTCCAAGGTCATTATACGCTTGAATAAGATCATCTACCTTCACTAGGTCATCATGAGTATCGTTTATAAAATTAAGATGCACAATTGTTTCATCACACGAGGAATGGGCAAAAATCAAGAACCTTATAAAGTCCATTTTATACCTTTTTCTACCATATCCTTCAACAATGTTGGATGTAATTGATTTAGAAGACCTTCTTATCTGAGACCCTTCTTCATACAATTCATATTTAGGAAGTGCCAAAGTCATTTTATGAACTTCAACTGCCAGTTTGTATGATACATTGTAGATATCTAAATCTCGGTAGCTTTTCATTTTATTATTTTTTTTGTTGCGAGTTGCAGGTTTTCGGGTTTATTGAAAATACAAATAAAATATTGCTTTAACTCGTAACCCGCAACTCGTAACTCATAACTTCGTTAACTCGCAACCTTCCTCTCCTGCCACATGCTGTATAAAACAGGCACAACAAAGATGGTAAGCGTAGCAATGAGCATTCCTCCAACAGATGGAATTGCCATCGGAACCATTATATCAGAACCTTTGCCTGTTGAAGTCAATACAGGAAGCAAAGCAATAATGGTTGTTGCCGTTGTCATCATTGCAGGACGAACCCTTTTTAATCCGGCTTCCAAAACTTTCTCACGAACTTCCTTTATGGATTCAGGTTTCTTCTTATCAAAGATTTGCTTTAGATATGTGCTTATTAATACACCATCATCTGTGGCTATGCCAAACAAAGCAATAAAACCAACCCATACTGCAACACTTAGATTGATAGTATGAATCTGAAACATATCCTGAACATGAATACCTCCAATAGAAAAATTCATAAACCAAGATTGGCTGTATAACCAAAGCATGATGAATCCACCCGAAAAGGCAACAAAAATTCCTGTAAAAATTAAACTTGCTGCTGTTATCGAACGGAACTGAAAATACAATATCAAAAAGATTACAATAAGTGAAATCGGAATTACAATCATTAGGCGTTTTGTAGCCCTGATTTGATTCTCGTAATTACCTGTAAACTTATAATTTACTCCTGATGGAATGGTAAATGCCCCTTGCTCGTTTTTTTCTTCTAAGTAAGCTTGTGCATTTTCAACTACATCAACCTCTGCATATCCTTCTTTTTTATCGAAAATTACATAACCCACTAAAAAAGTGTTTTCACTTTTTATTAATTGCGCTCCACGAGTGTAGGTTATTTCAGCTAGTTCTCCCAAAGGCACCTGCACTCCCGATGGAGTAGCAACCAATATCTTTTTCAAGTCTTCCGGATTATCCCGGTATTCACGGGCATAGCGAACCCGAACAGGAAAACGCTCTCGCCCTTCAACTGTGGAAGTTAATTGCATTCCTCCAATAGCACTACTCAATGTCATTTGTAAATCGGCAATAGTTAATCCATAACGCGAAATAGCACTTCGGTCAATATCGACCTCCAAATAGGGTTTACCAACAACACGGTCGGCAAAAACAGACATCGGTTCAACACCTTCTACATGCTTTAAATGGTTTTCCAATTCATAACCTACCTTTTCTATGGTTTCAAGATCCGGCCCAAAAACTTTAATGCCCATTGGCGCACGCATACCTGTTTGCAGCATGACCAATCGGGTTTGTATTGGTTGAAGTTTTGGTGCGGAAGTTAACCCGGGAATGCTTGATTGTTTTACTATCTCATCCCAAATATCATTTGGAGAAGATATGTGTTTACGCCATTGTCTGAAATATTCACCCGATTTATCTTCAATTAGTTGCTTACGTTCTATTACCCTGAAATCATCCATATCAGGATTGTAGGTTGAACCATCAGCCAAAACAAAAGCACCTTCTTTATCGGTTTTAAATCGAATACGATGACCGTTTTCATCCAACATGTATTCCGATTTGTAATTGATGACATTCTCATACATTGAAGTAGGTGCAGGATCAAGAGCTGAGTTTACACGTCCCCATTTTCCAATCACATTATCAACTTCGGGAATGGCGTTAACCTTTTTATCCAACATGCGGATCACCTCAAGATTTTCTTCAATACCTGAATGCGGCATTGTTGTAGGCATTAAAAGATATGAACCTTCATCGAGGGCAGGCATAAACTCTTTACCGATACCCGGGAATGTTTCACTAAAAGATTGCCAGGTATCACTTTCTTTAATACCATCAGGCATAAATGAGAATACCTTGTTTGCCCCCTGCCAGCTCAGTAAACCAAATAAAACAACAATAATTGGAATACTTAAAAACTGCCATTTATTTGCCAATGCCCAGGTTAAAATTCTTGGATATACTCTAACAACCAATAGCATGGCTGCTAAAATCACTCCTATCAGCAGACCTGTAAAAATTAAGTTTAAGGCATCACTGTTTTGTGCCCCTAAAGGCATCCATTCCCTGGTAAGCAACCAAACAACCGTTAAGGCTACTATACCAATATTTATATAATTTGAAAATTCCTTTCGCAAATACAATCTTTTAATCAGCGTACCTTTCTTTTGGTTGGCTTCCACCTTTTTATCAAGGTTTTCTCCTTCCTTATTAATAAATCCCTCATTGAGGGTACTCCATTTAAAGTCAAGAAGGTTGTTTACGCCAATAGCCACTATCGCAAAGGCAATAAATATTTTTCCAAAGAATAAGAAACTGATACCAAGCATTACTAATATTCCATTTAGTATTTGTTTGGTCTTTTTCCTGTTAACCTTTATTGAGAATATGATATGTGCCATTGCCGGGATTATTGTCAGGCCAATAATTAAGGCCGAAATCATGGCAAAGGTTTTAGTAAATGCCAATGGTCTGAAAAGTTTTCCTTCGGCAGCTTGCATGGCAAAAACAGGTAAGAAACTAATGATAGTTGTTGTTAATGCTGTGATTACAGCCGGGGCAACTTCAACAATTGATTCATAGATGATATTCAAGAGTTTTTTACCCTTATTCTCTATCATTTCAACATGCCGGATGATGTTTTCAGTAAAGACTACACCAACATCGACCATCACACCAATGGCAATAGCAATACCCGAAAGAGCAACTATATTGGCATCTACACCAAACCTGCGCATGGCAATAAAGGTCATCAGTACACCAATAGGCAACAAGCTTGATATTAGAATTGATGCACGAAGGTTAAGAACCAGGATAATAATTACAATGATACTGATTAGCACCTCCAATGTTAATGCTTCTTCAAGTGTACCCAATGTTTCTTTGATTAATCCTGTACGGTCATAAAATGGAACAATGGTAACCTTAGAAACTGTGCCATCATCTAATATTTTGGATGGTAAACCCGAAGATATATTTTCAATTTTAGCCTTTACGTTATTAATCACTTCCAGTGGATTTGCGCCATATCTGGCAACAACTACACCTCCAACGGCCTCAGCGCCTCCTTTATCTAATCCTCCTCTGCGGGTAGCTGGCCCAAAGCTTACATTAGCCACATCTTTGATACGTATAGGAATGTTATCGGTAACGCTCACAACGCTCATTTCAATATCTTCAAGACTTTTGATGTAGCCCAATGCACGAATTAAATACTCGGCACGGTTAAACTCAATTGTTCTTGCGCCAATATCAAGATTACTTTTTTTAACAGCATTCATAATCTGAGAAACCGTAACTCCATGGGCCTTCATGGCATTGGGGTCAATATCAACCTGATATTCTTTTACGAAACCACCAATTGATGCCACCTCAGAAACCCCTTTTGCAGAGGTTAATCCATATTTTACATAGAAGTCCTGAATGGTTCTAAGTTCGTGGGGATCCCATCCGCCATTTGGTTTACCTTTTTTGTCGCGCCCTTCGAGGGTATACCAATAAACCTGACCAAGAGCAGTTGCGTCTGGTCCTAACGACGGAATTACACCTTCGGGCAATGTTCCACTCGGAAGGGAATTGAGTTTTTCTAATATCCGGGTTCTGCTCCAGTAGAATTCAACATCTTCATCAAAAATGATATAGATACTTGACAATCCGAAAATGGAGTTGCTACGAATGGTTTGAACACCGGGAATTCCTAACAAAGCCGTTGTTAGCGGGTAAGAAATCTGGTCTTCAATATCTTGCGGTGACTGTCCGGCCCATTCCGTATATACAATTTGTTGGTTTTCACCAATATCGGGAATGGCATCGACTGGAACCGGGTCGGTTGGAAGAAAACCTGTCTCCCAACTAAACGGTGACGAAACAACACCCCATGCCACAAATATGACAAGGAGCAGGAATGTCACCAATTTGTTCTCTAAAAAGAACTTAATGATTTTATTCAACATGATTACTTTTTATAAATGTGAGGTAACAAGTTACCTGTTGCGGGTCTCGGGTTGCGGGTTAAACTCGCAACACGTAACTCGCAACAATTAATTAAGTTACAGAAGAAAAGTAATCAATCAACAAAGATATGTTTGTAGTAAAGCTAGTCGGGTTTGAATTGTGGGTGGTGGTGAAGTATCATAAAAAGCATTGGTTGCCATCTCTTCTTCACCTGACAATTCAAAGTTTAAGACAAACAGAATTGGAAATAATACGTCCAGTTCAACAGTTTCAATGTTTTTAACCTGAATCGGACTTACAAAATCGTCTTCTACCTCAAAGTGAAGTGTTTTATTCTCACAGCATCCACCTGTACCATCACAACAAGTATTTGCTTCTTTATTGATAGAGGTTGAAACCAATTCGCCACCACAATAATGCATAGAAAGGGTTATTCCTGTAGTTACAACCATCAGAAATAGAGCCAATATGATATGTGTTATTTTTCTAAGCATTATGAAATGTTCTATACAAAGAAACGACATTTTTAAGCATTTGTTTACATTAAATAATGTCGTTAACATTTTAATAACAAGTTATCATCAAGAATCAAACAAATGCAGGCTGAAAGTCTAGCTCATCGCAGCCCCAGGTAAAACGCAGTGACACCTGGGGTTTGTCAGTTTTGTTAATCAGCGTCCTGAAGGGACAACTTAACCCTATTTTGAGCTGTCCCTTCAGGACGCTGATTCCCTTCTTGCATAACCCCATGCGTTGCATGGGGCTGGGATAAGCTGTGCCTTCAGC
>NZ_VCHY01000040.1 GCF_005877885.1 Labilibacter sediminis | reverse complement strand
CGCTCAGAAAACCTCTATAACAAACTAAATTTCAAATATTTCAAAGAACTTTTTTAGACTTTAATGGGACATTAATGGCAGCATATAATAAATAACCAGCCGTAGTATGAGCCAATCCTTTGGGTTTTCCGGTACTTCCAGAGGTATATAATAAAAACAAAGTGTCCTCCGAATCCATATGTTCTACCGGACAATATGGTCGTTCAGCCAGCATGGCCTCATCTAACCATACATCACGCTGCTCGTAAAACGGCACTTTGTTTTCTGTTCGCTTAGCTACAAATACATTTTTAACTGAAGGACAAGCCATGACTGCCTCATCAACTATACGTTTAAGAAGAATTGCCCTTCCACCTCTAAGACCTTCGTTAGCAGTAATAACAGCCTTACATTTTGAATCGTTGATTCTATCGCGTAAAGCCTCAGCACTAAAACCCGCAAATACCACTGAGTGCACTGCACCAATTCGAGCACAGGCCAGCATGGCATACACCGCTTCAGGAATCATGGGCATATACAAGGCAACCCTATCCCCTTTTCTAATATCATGGTGACGCAATACATTAGCTAATCGCGACACCTCGCGTAGCAATTCTTTGTAGGTAATTTTCTTTCCTTCTCCCGGTACGTCAGCTTCCCATATGAGTGCCACTTTATCGCCATTTTCCCTGGCATGCCTATCTACACAATTTTCGCTGGCATTGAGTTTACCGCCCAAAAACCAAGAAATCATGCCATCTTCGAACTCACAATTGCTCACCGATTCAAAATCATGTTGCCATTGTAAAACTTCCTTGGCTTGTTTGTGCCAAAACGCTTCGTTATTTTCAATGCTTTCCTGGTAAAGCGCTTTATATTTTTCAATATTGGGGATTAAGGAGTTTTTAAAAACTTCGCTTTGGGGATTAAAAACCTGGTCTTCATTTTCCATAGATCTGAATTTAAGGTTGATATTTTTTTTCTATAATGAAACAAGCTTTTTCTAATATTGTTGAGATAGAGGTAATTAAATATTAATTAGAGGAAAGTATAAGAACTGGCAGCCGTCAGGCTGGGACTGTTTTCGACCTTACTTAAAATTTCAAATAGAAGAACCAATTTCTATTTACTGAACGGTTTTTAAAACATTTAAAATGATGGTCAATCAAGCCTATATTTCTGTATTTTTGAAGGCTTTATTAAAGCTATGATTGTAGATTTATATATTGATGGTAGTGTAAATACACAAACTAAAACAGGTTTTGGTGCAATGTTACCTGTTCCTCTTCCTTTAGAGAGTTATTTAGATTTAAACTCCCTAATTGAAGTACAGAAGTTTGAGAACACCTCTTCAACTAAGCTTGAACTACAAACATTTTTATGGGCAATAAGTAAACTTGAAGCTAATATTACACAGATCAATGTTTATACTGATTCTCAGAATATCCTTAGTTTAATAGAGCGCAGAGAGAAACTGGAACAAAAGGAGTTTTGTAATGCTAAAGGAGTTAAAATAGTAAATCATCTATTGTACCAACAGTTTTATGCAATTATAGATGAGATGAACATATTTATTACAAAACTAAAGGGGCATCAAAAAAGTTCTTTAAAAGAACATCAGGATAAACTCTTCTCCTTAGTGGATAAAGCTTCCAGAAGAGCTTTAAGAGAGTATACTAAAGCACATCCTTAATGGTTATCTCCTTGTTTTGAAAAGTGAATGTCTCCCCTTTCTTTTTACCAACCATTGCTTTTCCAATGGGCGAAGCTAAAGATATAGCATAAAACACTTCTTTTTCTATACCCAACTTACCTAAAGCCACTGTTGTAAAATAATTACCATTAGACGTATACACCACACTGCCAAATTCAACCTGCCTGTTCTCAGCTTCAGGTTTTATTTTCGATAGTTCATTTTTCAGCTTTAATGTTGTATTAAGCAAGGCTTGGTTTTTATCAATTTCAATATGCATCATAGCCCTGTTGGTTTCATATTTATCGCCAACACTACTTTTGCTATCACTATCTCTCGACTCCCTGGCCGATTGAATAACATCTTGAAGCATATCTATTTTTTGGTTGAGTATTTCAATGCTCTCTGATAGAAGTTGTGCTTTGATCGTCGATTTTATCGTCATGATAATTTATATTACAACAAACCCCTTATGAACGTATCCAAAAGGGGTTTTATATTGTTATTGATATACCTGTATAATTAGTATACCTCGTTTTTAGCAGCCTTTAATGTATTTAATAGTAATGATGCAATTGTCATTGGTCCTACACCACCGGGAACCGGTGTAATATAGCTACACTTTGGTGCTACCTCATCGTACGCTACATCACCTTTAAGTTTCCAACCTGATTTGGTTACATCACTCTTAACTCTTGTTGTACCTACATCAATTACAACAGCACCTTCTTTTACCATATCGGCCTTTAAAAACTCAGGCACTCCAATAGCAGCAATAATGATATCTGCTTGCAAGCAAACCTCTTTTAAGTTAGCTGTTCTACTATGACACACTGTTACTGTAGCATCGCCAGGATACCCTTTTTGAGAAAGTAAAATACTCATAGGACGACCAACAATGTTACTACGCCCGATTACCACAACATGCTTTCCTGAAGTTTCAATTTTATAACGCTCTATCAACTCCATAATCCCCTGAGGTGTAGCTGATATAAATGCCGGAGAACCAATACTCATTCTTCCAACATTCTCCGGATGAAAACCATCCACATCTTTACGGTAGTCCACTGCGTCTGTTACTTTTTCCTCAGAAATATGCTTAGGTAAAGGTAATTGAACAATAAATCCGGTAATATCATCATCATTGTTAAGCTCTTCAACTTTAGCTAACAATTCCTCCTCAGTAACATCATCTTCAAAACGAATTAATGAAGATTTATAACCTACGTATTCACATGCTTTAATCTTAGCAGCCACATAAGTTTCACTTCCGCCATCATGTCCAACTAAAATAGCAGCTAAATGAGGAACTTTACCTCCTTTTGCTTTAATCTCAGCTACTTCAGCAGCAATTTCGTCCTTTACATTTTGCGATGTGATTTTACCGTCTATTATTTGCATGATTATGAGTTTATAAAGTTCTTAAAGTCTATAAAGTTTATAAAGCCTTAACCTTACAAACTTTTAACCAGTATATTTTATCTTCTTCCGAAAGGCATATTTTGCATCATGCGTCCCATATTTTTTCCTTTTCCACTAGTCATCATGCGCATTACCTTACGAGTATCTTCAAATTGCTTAATCAATCTGTTAACTTCCTGAATATTTGTTCCACTACCTGTTGCTATTCGTTTACGACGACTTCCATTTAAAATGGTTGGATTTTCACGCTCATCCGGAGTCATTGAGTAAATTATAGCCTCAATACCTTTGAAGGCATCATCATCAAAATCCATATTCTTAAGTGCCTTACCCATTCCCGGGATCATACCAGCCAAATCTTTTAGGTTACCCATTTTTTTGATTTGCTGTATCTGACTTAAGAAGTCGTTAAAGCTAAACTGGTTTTTGGCAATTTTCTTTTGAAGTTTACGGGCTTCTTCTGCATCAAACTGCTCCTGAGCACGCTCAACAAGAGAAACCACATCACCCATACCTAAGATACGGTCGGCCATACGACTTGGATGGAATACATCAAGTGCTTCCATCTTTTCGCCCATACCCACAAACTTAATTGGCTTGTCCACTACACTTCTAATTGAAAGTGCAGCACCACCTCGGGTATCACCATCTAACTTGGTAAGGATAACACCATCAAAATTTAATCGATCGTTAAATTCCTTGGCTGTATTAACAGCATCCTGCCCCGTCATAGAGTCAACCACAAAAAGAATCTCTTGTGGGTTGATGGCTTTTTTAATGGCTGAAATTTCATCCATCATCTGCTCATCCACAGCCAAACGACCAGCGGTATCCACAATCACTAAATCATGACCATTTGCCTTAGCAAACTTAACACCATCTTTAGCTAGTTTAACCGGATCGTTATTACCCTCTTCGGTATATACAGCAACACCAATTTGCTCACCGAGTACTTGTAGCTGATTTATCGCAGCCGGACGGTAAACATCACCTGCTACCAATAATGGATTTTTACCTCTCTTATTTTTTAATAAGTTAGCAAGTTTACCTGTATGGGTTGTTTTACCTGATCCTTGAAGACCTGCCATTAAAATTACCGCTGGATTTCCGTCGATATTTACATCAACAGATTCTCCTCCCATTAACAAAGCCAGTTCATCATGAACTATTTTTATCATCATTTGCCCTGGCTGTACTGCATTCAGTACATTGGCTCCCATGGCTTTTTCCTTCACTGTTTCGGTAAAGGTTTTAGCAGTTTTATAGTTAACATCAGCATTCAGTAACGCCCTACGTATCTCTTTTAAAGTTTCGGCAATATTAATTTCGGTAATTTTACCCTGACCTTTTAAGAGTTTAAAGGATCGCTCCAGTTTTTCTGACAGATTATCAAACATTGTATCTACTTTTTAATTTCAGAGTGCAAAAATATAAAATATTTGCTAATCAGCTATAGTAAAACTGATAGATAATACTATAATGCAAAAGATCGTGCAAACACAAACTTGACTCGCAAATTAATATTGAAAACAAGCCTAGTTGTTCAACTTTTATTTCCCTAAAGCTAAACCTCTATTACACAAGCTAATTGACTGCACTTTGAAATAAATCTTTGTAAAAGTTCAATGTATCATTTATAAAATGGTTCTTTTCCTCGTCTTCTGCATTAATAATTTGAGGATAGAAAAAATGCTTAATGATTTGCATTCCACAAAAACCGAAAACCTCCTCACCCTGAGTAAAAGTAAAGTTTTGTAACAGGTTATTTTTTTGGTAATCATCAATAGAATTTCCCATTGAAGTATGCAGCAACACTTTCTTTTCTTTAAGTAAACCTTCTATTCCTTTTTCTCCTGCTTTGTAACCAAAGCCATACGAAAACACTCTATCGATGTAGCCCTTTAAAATTGCAGGAAAGGAAGCCCACCATAGGGGATAAACTATTGAAATTACATCAGCCTCCTGAACATAATCTTGCTCTTCTTTAACATCGCTGGCTACTATACCCAACTTTAAATTAGCCAACTCTTCAGGACCTAATACCGGACTAAAGTTCATGCTATATAAATCTCTGACAATAACTTTATTCGTACCGTTTGTGCTTTGCTTAAGCTCATCCATTAACATTTTTGAAAAGCTGTTTTCTGATGGATGCGCATATATTATTAAATGTGTCATTAGTGTTTCATTTTACGTATTGATAGGTTAAACAACACTTTCTTCATTTGGTTTTGCTGCTTTATATATTTTATTTTAGCCGGTGGCAAAAAAACGAAATATTATCCTTCATATTTTCCATATGTGCACTATTTTTGCTCTCTTAACTTTTTTAAAAGGCAACATTTTACAGGACGATTGAATGGAAAAATTTATAATTGTGCTTACTGAAAACCGTAACTTGGGTATGATTGCGGTACCATATCTTGCAGTGGATAATAATGATTCTCCATCGCTTCATTTAAATGAAATGGTGAATACAGAATATCCTGAAAAGCACAGTTACGAATTCTCAGAAAAGGAATTATCAATTCTTAAACTCCTCAATAAAATTAGCGATAAGTATTTATTCAGGGTTTATTCCAAAGACAATTCTATAAAACTTTTTCTCGATAACCTTGATGAGAAGAAGTTTGAAAATATCATAAGGCCACACATTGAAAAAACAATGATAGCGTGTTTTAATATCCTGGCCAGAAGTCCGCAAATACCTATTTATTATAAGGATGCTAAATACAGTAATATTTATAAAACAGATATTTTATCAGTTTATCAGCACGAAGTTAAACCTGTTTTTTACTTTGACTTAAATGCGGATGGAATTGATTATTCTTTAAAAATAAAGATGAAAGAGGATGATTTAAGCATCACCTATAAAAAGCCCATGGTGATTACCCATTCTCCCTGCACCCTGCTAGTTAGGGAAAAACTCTATTGTTTTAAAGATACTGACAGCAAAAAGTTTGTTCCTTTCTTTGAGAAAAAACATGTGAAGATTCAACTTCGAAGTGTGCCCACTTATATGGATACATTTGTGCTCAATGCCGTTAAAAACCATGATGTGGTTCCTTCGGGATTTACTATAAAAGAAGATAATACCAAACCCTCAGCTGTATTGTCTCTGGAAGAAGATATAAGTCAAAAACCTATACTGGTTTTAAAATTTAAATATGCGCAGAAAGAGTATTTAGCCAACAGTCAATCCAAAGTTGCAGTTCTGTTAATTCGCGATGAAGATAACTACGAGTTCATTAAGTACAAAAGAGATGGTAAATGGGAAAGAGAAACCGTAGCATATCTTAACAAATTAGGTTTAAGAGATGATAATGGTACACATCTTATACCCAAATCGACATCAGCAAATGAAACTCATTACATTGGAGACATTATTAACTGGCTCAATAAGTTCTCATCACAACTGAAAGAACACAACATTCAGGTTTCTCAAAAAACGCTTGAAAACCAATACTATATAGGAAAATACAGTTGCGATATCAGTCCTCAAAAAGAAAATGACTGGTTCGATTTACAAATGAGAGTAAGCATTGGCGAATTTGAAATACCTTTTATAAAACTGCGTAAATACATTATTTCAGGTAAAAATGAATTTGAACTTCCCAATGGAGAAATATTTATTATCCCACAAGAGTGGTTTACCAAATACAGCGACATTTTGCTTTATGCGGAAGAACATAACGGTAAACTAAAATTAAACCGTATGTATTACAGCTTGCTTGAGGAACCCTCAAGTAACAAGAACAAGGAAATTAAAGAAATTCCGGTTACGCAAGACAACCGTGTTCCGGCTAACCTTTCGGCAACACTTAGGCCATATCAGCTGCAGGGGTATAACTGGATGCATTATCTCCATGAAAATAATTTTGGAGGTATTTTAGCCGATGACATGGGGCTGGGAAAAACCCTACAAACCATTGCGTTACTATTAAAGGTTTATGAGAGTGGTAAAACAATAGAACAAACGGCTGATGACAAAAAAGAGCAGCTAAATTTATTTGAGACGTCTACCATTGATGGATTTAATACCAGTGGATTACCAACCACTTTAATTACCATGCCCACCTCACTTATTCACAACTGGTTAAATGAATTCAAAAAGTTTGCCCCATCCCTAAAAATTTATATTTACTCAGGTTCTAAAAGGTTAAAATCAAAGGAAATAGGCAAAATTCTGCGTCATTATCATGTTGTATTATCATCGTATGGGGTGGTCAGAAACGATATTGAATACCTGAAACATTACAACTTTCATTATTTTATTTTAGACGAGAGCCAGTACATTAAGAACCCGACTTCGAAAATTTATGATGCCATTATGCAGATTAACTGTGCTAAAAAAATGGTATTAACGGGTACTCCTATCGAAAACTCATTAACCGATCTTTGGGCCCAGATGAACTTTGTTAATAAAGGCTTATTGGGTAACCTTACCTTTTTTAAAAGACAATTTGTGGTTCCTATCTCAAAACTTAAAAGCGAGGAGCAGGAAGAGAAACTGCAAAAATTAATTGAGCCTTTTGTTTTAAGAAGAACTAAGGAAAAGGTTGCCAAAGAACTTCCGCCTATTACCGAACAGGTTATGTATTGCGACATGACCACAGAACAAAAAAAAGTTTACGATACTGAAAAATCAGGTATTCGTAACGAACTGCTAAAAACCTTTGAAAACAGTGGCATCGAAAAATCAACCTTTTTGGCATTGCAAGGCTTAACACGTTTAAGACAGCTGGCCAATCACCCTAAACTGGTGAATCCTGAGTTCACCGGCCAAAGTGGCAAATTCAACCTCATTGTGGATAACCTGGAGAGCATCATTAACGAGAACCATAAGGTATTGATATTCTCTTCTTTCGTTAAAGATTTAGAGTTGATTGAAGATGTTCTTAAAGAAAGAAAACTTAAGTACAGTAAACTAACAGGTAGCACAACTAACCGTGAGGAAGTAGTAGATAAGTTCGAAAAAAACGAAGACTGCAAAGTCTTTCTAATTTCTTTAAAAGCCGGAGGTGTTGGATTAAACCTGATCAGTGCCGATTATGTTTTCTTATTAAACCCATGGTGGAATCCTGCTGCTGAAGCACAGGCCATAAACCGAGCACACAGAATTGGGCAAACCAAAAATGTATTTGTCTACAGGTTTATCTCCATCGATACCATTGAAGAGAAAATCATGAAACTTCAAGAGCAAAAATCTAAACTGGCAGATACTTTTATTAATTCTAATAATCCATTTAAAAACATGGATGAAAATGAAATTAAAGAGTTATTTTCATAAAACATATAAACCGGAAGCATATAACACAACATGATTTCATAAACTTAATATTCGTCTGGTATAATATTTGTTAATGACGATAATAAAAAAAACATAAATAACCACAAATCAATAGTCTTACCATTACAGGTATACACATTAGAAAAATTAACACGCATGAAAAAAATACTTTTAACATTTTTATTAGCCACCACTGTTTTATATATGGGTGCACAAGAAAGAAAAACTCAATCAAGAAACGTTGGAAGTTTTAACGAGATACACGCCGGAAAAGGCATCAATGTTGTTCTTGTTGAAGGTGATAAAGAAAAGGTTGTTGTTGAAATTGAAAATGGAGAAGTTACAGATGTTATATCTGAGCTAAAAGGCAGAAAACTCAACATTAAATTTAAAACCAAAATTTATAACAATGTAGCTGTTAAGGTTTTTGTAACCTATAAATCTATTAAAGCCATTACCACCGGTTCAGGAGCCTTTGTGGAATCGGATGGTATTATAAGAGCAGAAAACCTAGATTTAAGAGCAGGAACAGGATCAACCATTATTCTTGAGGTAGATACAAAAGCGGTATCTTCTTCTTTGTCTTCTTCAAAAATTGAGTTGGCAGGTAAAACTGATTTCCAGGATGTAACAAGTAATACAGGTGCTAAGTACATAGCCGACCAGCTGGTGAGCAAAGATGCTTTTGTAAAAACAGCCACAGGCGGTACAGCATGGGTAACTGCTACGGATAAACTAGAAGCTAAAACAAGTACAGGTGGTAAGGTTATTTATACCGGTAATCCGAAAAAACTTATTCAAAAAGGAAATGTACATCGCGACAATTAATCTATTAATGGCATAAATAAAAAACAGCCAGCAATTTTGCCGGCTGTTTTTGTTTCTAATAAGTTAAATTATCTTTTTTCAATGTAAGTAGTGGATTTTACCTTCATGGGAATATCCATTCCCTGCGGAAGCTGGCTACTCACATTCATATTAACCGTTCCATCTATCTGCTGACTTTGCTTACCGTTGATAAACCAACCATCAGCCTGATTAAGCGAATACTCTGTTTTCTGCTTTCCTTTTAAATTAAATACCACATCCATTCCATGCATTTTAGCGCGTATGTTTTGCGCAGAAATATTGCCATCTCCTGTTAATTTCCATTGCTTATCCGATACATCAGCCAATGTCCAGTTGTTACTTAAATTAGCCTTTAATGCAGAAGTTAACACAGTTCCGGTACTCCACTTATCGCCAACACGCTTAGCTCCTTTCGGATATATTGACAGAATCATCTCCATATTACCCTTTAAAGCCTTCTCTCCCATCTGTGCTGCCATTGCTCTTTTAAGTTTTGATGCTGCCTGAGGTTGAACATTTCCCATTGAAGCAATGGCCTTATCTATTAATTCATTCAAACCAACTATTCGCACAACAGTGCCTTGAGGGGTAATAATCATTTTAAAATCCTTACCCACTATGCCATTATATATTCTGGCCATTTCATCATCCTGATTTACCGGCTTAGAGGAATCATAATTCATGTTAAACATGATACTTTCTATTTTTAAAGCCAGTGTTTCAAAAGATGTTTTCAGAACAATATTATTGCCTTCCGTACCTACAGGAGTAAAACGTGTAATACCTTTAAACTCATTTTTTATTTCCTGCTCTAAAAAGCCCAATGTTTGGATAATACTCATCACTGTTTCCTGATAAAAGCGATAGTCCGTTCCTTTTTTTAGCTTGTATTTTAAATCATATGTTTGAGCATGTAACCAACCTGTGCAAAAAACGAACACCACCAATGCTCCAATAAATTTTTTCATCATTACAATACTTTTTAATTAACTATATTTTGAGAGTTTAAAAATACATCATTTATAACGTAAACGAATGTTAAGGCCGGATATTTCCTTAATTTTGTAAATCAACATCCGCATATATCTTTTCAACATTCTTTTTTATTACTTTTGCGAAAATTTAAACAATGGCAGGTACTCTATATTTAATTCCAACAACTTTAGGAGATTCATCAATAAGCAGCGTAATCCCGGGGGATGTTGCACTACTTTTAAAGCAGGTAAAGCATTTTATTGTAGAAGATATTCGCACAACGCGCCGCTATCTAAAAAAAGTAGATAAATCGATTAATATTGATGAATTAACTTTTTACGAATTAAATAAACATACCACCCCACAGCAAAAAAGTGGCTTTTTAAATGCTGCCAATAAAGGAAATAATATTGGAATTATTTCTGAAGCCGGATGTCCTGGCATTGCCGATCCTGGTGCTGATATTGTTGCCGCTGCTCACCAACAAAATATAAAAGTTGTACCGTTGGTTGGCCCATCCTCCATCCTGTTATCCTTAATGGCTTCGGGCATGAATGGTCAAAGTTTTGCTTTCCAGGGATATTTACCTATCAAATCGGGTGAAAGAGCTAAGGCAATCAAGCACCTGGAAGGACTATCTATCAGAGAACGCCAAACACAAATTTTTATTGAGGCTCCTTACAGAAACAATCACCTGCTTAAAGATATTTTAGCCAACTGTAATGCAAAAACACGAGTTTGTGTAGCTTGTGATATTTCACTGGAAACCGAATTCATTAAAACCAGAACAGTGAGCCAATGGAAAGGCAAATTACCCGAACTACATAAAAAACCGACTATCTTTTTAATTCAGGGTTAGTACCTTCTCATTTAAAGTATTATATCAAACCTTTCGTTTATTTTTTCGTTATTTTATTATAACGAAAAAATTGACTTTATGAAGGGGACAAATAAAATTCTATGGTTATTGTTATTGCTTACCATTATTGGCTGCGGTAAGGATGATAACCCTAAACCGGATAGCCAAAATAATTACAAAAGACTTATCAGTGCTACTGAAGTAGCTTCATATAGTCAGGCTCAAACAAAAATTCTATTAACGCTTGCCGAAAACCAGCTTGGTGAAGACATGCTGTTTACCAATAAGGAAATTCATGGCTTTAAGGTATTTTACGTTGAGTATAAATCGGAATATATCAACAATGAGGATGTTACTTTATCCGGGTTGGTTTGTACACCCAACAATGTGAGTAAGGAAGCACTAATAATTAGTTTCCAAAATGGAACAATGTCATTACACAGCAGCGCACCTTCAAAAAATTTAACTCATCCCGAGTTTTTAATTCTGCAATCATTGGCCGGTTTAGGTTTTGTGATTACTATTCCAGATTATATTGGCTTCGGTGCATCTGAGCATCTTCAGCACCCTTACCATCATAAAAAGCTTTTTCAACGCTCCATAAGTGACTTAATTATTGCTGCCAAGGACATGGAAGAGTCAGAAAAATATGGATTTTCTTTATCTGGCGACCTCTTTCTTACAGGCTATTCATTAGGCGGATGGGCCTCATTGCTTACTCATTATTACCTGGAACAAACACCTATTGAAAACATCAACTTAGTTGGATCAGCTTGCGGTGCAGGTGCATATAACCTTATTCATATGCGCGACTATCTTGTTGAACAAACAGATTACACTCAACCTTTTTATGTTCCTAATCTTTTATTGGGTTATCAATCTGTTGGAGATATAACAGAAGAGCTTTCAACTTACCTGAATGAACCATACGCTTCCATTGTACCTGATTTAATAGACGGTAAACATTCTTCGGGAGAGATAAATGCACAACTCACCAAAAACATGCAGGAACTGTTAACTGATGGATTCATTAATGATTTTTATTCCTCAACAGAATCTCAATGGATACATATTAGAAATGTATTAACAGAAAACAGTCAACTACCCTGGGTAAATGAAAATCCCATTTCTCTTTATCACGGCACCACCGACCACCATGTACCTATTGTCATTTCAGAAAAGACAGTAGACGATTTTCGTGCGATTGGTGTAGGGGAAAATAAACTGACATTTTTCACTCTTGAAGGAAAAGACCACGGAACAGGAGTTATGTCAATGTATTTGGATGTAATTAAAAAACTATTGGAAAATTAAAGTTTTCTCTGGCTTTTTATCCTTCCATTTTATTTACTTTGCGGCCAAAATTTAGTTGATGTTAATTAAAAAGCAAGATTTAACCATTGGCCCGGCAGGCAAACTGCTTGACGAATATGGTAAGCAACATTCTCCACCTTGTGATTGGGATTTTTTACCTGCAGGCGATGCAGGTATTACCCGTAAAGTAACAGCCAAAGGCATCTACTGGCGTATCATCTTTAAAAAAGGACGAAGAACAATGTCTAAAGGAATATGGGCGCCAGCATCAACCATTGCCCAAGCTAAACAAGATGTCCACGTTAATCGTTCAACCGACGAATATAAAAAGCAACGCGAGTACACTATAAAACGAAGAGAAAAACAACAAAAAGATTACGAAGCAGAATTTTGCCTTGCGATAGAAAACTTTCTTGGTTTCCATCAAAAATACAATATAATAGCCAAAACAGTAGCCATTCTGGTGACCAAACATGCCATACCGGTAGGAAGTGGAACCGTTGCCCGAACAGCTATGATTCCTATAGAGCAAAGAGCTGCCAAGGCTGTAATTGCGTGGATGAGACACCAAACTACGGCATACGATAATATGCAAATTGCACATGTTAAGGGAGAACGAAGAGCTGTTAGACGTATGCTGGCTGAACA
This sequence comes from Labilibacter sediminis, assembly GCF_005877885.1. Classification (GTDB taxonomy): domain Bacteria; phylum Bacteroidota; class Bacteroidia; order Bacteroidales; family Marinilabiliaceae; genus Saccharicrinis; species Saccharicrinis sediminis. Next base: position 662 of record NZ_VCHY01000040.1, on the reverse strand, counting down.
GTCTGTAATAGTTCTTGAAAATTACAGAAAAGGAAAAGTGCTTAACATGAATTGCCCCCTTAAAAAAGCATTAGAAACTTTAACACAATAAACATATAGTGATGATTAACTGCCCGTGTGGTTCCGGTAAACTTTTAAAAGACTGTTGCCAGCCAATTATACAAAATCAAAAGGATGCTATTACTGCTGAAGAGTTAATGCGCTCACGTTATACTGCCTTCACCTTAGCTGATGTAGGATATTTAATGAAAAGTCATCACTCCAAAACAAGACCAATAAAAGAGAAAAAAAACATTAAAAAATGGGCTGAGTCAGTACAATGGATGGGCCTGACTATAATCAATAAAACAGAAGGATCAGCGAAAGACACCAAAGGTATGGTAGAATTTAAAGCTGTTTTCATTGAGAATGGTAAACTTGATCATATTCATGAATGCTCATTGTTTGAAAAAGAAAATGGTAAATGGGTCTATTTTAAAGGAACTCACCAATAATATTATGAATACCAAAAATACCATGAAATGATTGATATAAATTCATTCTTTTGTAGTTTTTACTTCGTCATAAAATATCACCGTAGCTATGGCTCATAGCCGTCAGGCTACAAATATGTTAAATAAGCGCATTACCGCAAATGCGGTAGAGTTTCCATATTTTTTAAA
>NZ_VCHY01000004.1 GCF_005877885.1 Labilibacter sediminis | reverse complement strand
CAAAGAACGTAATAGGCTTAATGAGCCATGTTTATTTAATTTTTAATAACGTCCCTATTTTAATGGGACACTAGTGAAAACAGGTATTTAATCAACAGACTAATTTCTTTTTATCAAATTACATACTAACTATTATGTACTAACATTAGTTCAATTAATTATATTCAAATTAAGTATTGTTGCTAAAGTTTATCGGTTGGTGATTAAAAGTAATTAAAAAATATACTTCACAATTATTTTAACAGGCCGTTGAAACAAGCACAAAACATAACCAAAAAAAATGATTTGAACATGGATTACAAAAATGATTTTGAACAATGGAAACCAACCTTTGAGGCGGTAAAAGAAGAAGAGGTAAAACTGCCTAACATCCCTATTGATGTGCTTTGTGCCGAAAGCGATCATTTGGTTATTGAAGCAACTAAAGATAAGGATGCCTTAATAGCAAAAGGACTTGATTGGAACCTGGTAGATGAGCTTACTACATTAACTGGTGCATTACGCTATTGTCAGGCACAATGGATGAGCGAATATCAGGCCCGACAGGAAGCTCCAAAGCAATGGTCGGAATTATCACCTGAGGCCTATGATCTACGTAATGAGCTTTTACACCATTTTACCTATGGCTATAGAGATGATAAAAACATATTGAAAAAAGTGAGTCGTATACGCCAGGGTAGTGGCCATGCCGATATGATTCAGGATTTACTTGAATTAAGCGTACTGGCCCAAAATAACCCGGAACCATTGGTGATGATTAACTACGATGTAAGATTAAATGACAAAGCCATAAGCACCTCTGCCCAAATGGCTAATCTGCTGGCTTTGGTCAACGGATCAAAGGACGAGAGTAGCCAAACCAAACTATTGCGCGATCAGGCTTTTACCTTGCTCAGCGAAAAAATGAATACCATACGCGAATGTGGACGCTATGTTTTTTGGCGTAACGAGGAACGCAGAGAAAAGTATGCCAGCGATTATCATCGTGACTAAGGCATAATATCAAAACCCTTGATTTTACTATCCCCGGGGAGGTTTAACCCTTCCTCGGGGATTTTTTTTGGCTTTACACGCAATATTAACCCTCCCCGGGAACAAAATACCCCCTTTACACGCAATATTTTTGGCTTTTTACGCAACCTTTACCTTCCCCGGGAGGCTTTGCCCCCTTATTTACGCCACTTTTTACGATGCACAAGCCACTTAACAGGATAAGTAAGCATTAAAGACAAGTATATTCAACAAAAAAAACGAGTAAACAGTGCCAAAACATGGTAACCACAGTGCAAATATGTTAATGTTTTTTTGTGCTTAAATAAGATTTTAGTTAACTATGCATACCGATAATATGGGAGTTTTTATAAAACTAGAGATATAAAAAAGACAAATACGATGTAGATATTTGTTAGTTGTGAAGCATTATGAAACAGTCATACTAATGGAAACTATAATTTTTATTTTAAGCATTGCTCTTTTGATTGCTATTATTATAGTTCGCATGAATAAATCTGATGCAAAGAAGCTTCAACTGAGTCTAACTTTGAACTTTGATGAACTTAGGTACAAGACTAAAAATTTAAATCCTTATGAGAGAAATAAAAAGATTAATCAACAAATAGAAAACTTGCAAAAGAATGGGAAATCAATTGAATCAAAATATTACAAAGCCAATCAAACTATTTTATTATTAAAAAGAGGATATAGAGTTAAAGATGAATTGTTTAAAGGAATACAAAATAGGAATAATGAATCTATTTCAAAATTAACTTCACTTCTATCTGACTTCCGTTTAGTTCAATATGAACTTTCTGCAAGATATTTAGAAGCTAAAAAACATCCTGCTTTTACGGAAGCAAAAAGAATAAGAGAGCTAAAGGAGCAAAGTAAATCATATTATGAACAATATAGACAAATGCTCTATAAATATGAGGAACTCTTACAGCTTTTTCCTGAACTTACAGACTATGTTGATGACTTTGAAACTATTCAACAATTAGAAAAAGCAAAGACTATTGAAAGTTTTAAAGAGGATTTTGATAGAGTAAGATTTTATATGAGTAAGGAAGAATATGAACAATTATCCATTAACGAACGAAATCAAGTAGCATTAGATAGATATCTTGCAGGGAGAAAGTCTAATTGGCAAATAGGTAGAGATTATGAGCTATATTGTGGCCGTATCTACGAAAGAGATGGTTGGAATGTGGAGTACGTTGGGATGGAACAAAAACTTCAAGACTTAGGACGGGATTTAATTGCTAAAAGAAATAGTAAAATCCATGTAATCCAATGTAAGTATTGGTCTCAAAAGAAATTTATACATGAAAAACATATAAATCAACTATATGGAACAGCAGTTGCATATGGACTTGATATTGATTCGAGATACAAGGTAGAGCCTGTTTTTATTACCAATACTCAGCTTTCGGATACTGCAATAAAATTCGCTGACAAGTTGGGTGTGAAAGTGGTTTTTCAAGAACTCAAAGACTTTCCAAGGATAAAGTGTAATGTAAACAAAGACAGTAAGATATATCATTTACCTTTTGACCAACAGTATGACAGAACACAAATTAAGGAAAAGGGAGAATTTTATGCAATGACAGTTTCAGAAGCAGCAGAAAAAGGATTTCGGAGAGCATTCAAATATTATGGAAGATAATAACGCTACACAACAATGTATATACACAATAGCAGAAATATCAGTAAATTAAAGGGTTGTAGCCCGCTCAAACTTTCTGTATTTTGACAGGAAAGTTCCACGAAGCCGGTTACTATTCATATACTAACCGTTAGCAGTTATTAAAAACATGAAAAAGCGTACATCTAATATAAAACAGCATTATGTGCCACAATTTTACCTTAGAAATTTTACAGATTCTAATGGTAAAATTAAGGTGTTTGATTTAATCCGGGAGAATTCTTATCTAGTATCTCCAAGTAAAGCGTGTTATGGAAAATATTTTCATGATATAGACACAGATGTTATAAAGCTGTTTTCAAGCTCTTTAGTAGAATATGAAGAATTAGTCGACGATAATATTAGGAAATTAAATGAGAAAATTTCAGCCGTTTTATTAAACTTTTTAAATGAAATTAAGGACTGTAAAACGACATTTTATTTTTCAAAGGAGAATAGAGATAAACTATATAATTTCATTGTTTTACAAACAATAAGAAGTCCCTTTTATCGCAACAGGTTACGATATTTTAATCTTCCATTTTGCTTAAAAACAGGAGTCTCAGGAGAATTAGGAGACGAAAAAATTCAAGATACTATACACAATCTTCTAATATTAGGCGTACTTGGTAAATTGCATAAAGTAGATTTTCAATTAAACGAACTGTATTACAGTATCTTTGAACATTTAATTGATGAGATATTAGATTTGAAAAGACAGCTTGGTAATTCAGGGAAACTATTTCTCGTTAATAAAACTAAAGGAGAATTTATTTGTTCTACTACTCCTGTTAATACACTATGGAAACCCAATTTACTTGCCTCAAGTAAGGCACTTATTACTCCTCTAGGTGATGATAAACTCTTTGATATTGGTGAGTATATGGAATTCCAAACAATTTTTCTACCAATTTCATCTGACGTTGGTATCTTTCTTTTTGACAAAGAGTGCAACGCTGGACTAAATCAAATGAATCAAGGAATTGGGATTATTGAAGATTGGAATTCTGATTTATTGGTAAACTTAAATTTGAGCAGCATGCTAAAAAATAGAGACAAGATTTTCTCTGCATCTGGTGACTTTTCTGAAATTCTAGAATTAATGAATAATAAAATTAATCCACGAATGGAGTTTCGGTTCGGGAAAACAATAACAACTGCTAATCGAGTAGATGGCCAGTGATCCTATAACCCACTGGTGCACCTCTTAAAATACCGTACGTACGGGTAGCTACGCTATTCCTCTTCATTTAATGCTCCACTGGAGCATTCTCTTTGAGCATATACGTCGGTTATCTACACCAAGGGGAACAACGAATTTGTTTTAGAAGATAAGGCAGCAGATATTTTATTGTACATGTGGGTTATCCCCCCCCACTGCCGCACGTGTCCCCACGTGTGGTAAATCAAACCGGGCCATGAGTTAAGTAAATTAATTTAATCCTAAACCAATGAGTCGAAACTATAAGTTTTATAATCCAGAAGGAGTATATTTTGTAAGCTTTGCAGTAGTGGTGTGGTTAGATGTATTTACCAGAAATGAGTATAAAGACATTTTGCTGGAGAATTTGGCTCATTGTCAGCAAAATAAAGGCATGGAGATTTATGCATGGTGTATAATGAGCAATCATATGCATCTTATATTTAAGAGTACTCAAGGCTTAAAACCAGAAGTTTTGTTAGGCGACTTTAAACCCGAAATATGCATTAGAAAATCTATTACACATTGAAATCACTTCAAAACAAGACTCTTCGTTGCTTCACTTCAACTCACCATAACGGTGCTATGCCTCGTTTCAGTAAAGCCTTGTTTTATTATGCTTTCAATGTTCATGACGAAGTTCTAATACATAATCCGGGTTTAACGGTTTACAAGTAAGATATTGGTAAAAGCCATACAAGATAATCCTTATGAGAGTAGAAAGGAATGGCTGATAGAGCAATTTAAAAAAGCAGGAGAGCAATCATCAAACGTAAAAAAATATCAATTTTGGCGTCATGATAATAAGCCGATAGAATTATGGAGCAATAAAGTAATAGATGAGAAAATTAACTATATCCATAATAATCCTGTAGAGGAAGGTTTTGTGTTTCATCCAGAGGATTACGTTTATAGTAGTGCCAGAGATTATAATGGAGAACTTGGTTTATTGGAGGGCATAGTTGTAATAAAGTAAAACCACACGAGAGGACTCGTGCGGCAGCGGCGTAATGGTCGTATATAATATGGGGCTTTGGGCTATAGCCCGGCCTCCCATTATTCATATAAGTTTATTCTTATCGGTATTCATGATTTCGTTCCTCAATTCGGCGTCTGCTCTAAGCATAGGCCATATCTGGTTTATTGAAGATAGTTTGTATTTTCAAACTTTTTCAACAACTTCGGGTGTGGGTGTACTGCAACACAAGCAGGACACACACAATGGCTCATAAAGCATAGCTTGCCGCAGGCGCAACACAAGCTACGCTTCATAGCCTCGTAACGTTAACGGTAATTGTAAAAAAAACAGAAAAATGAAGCTAAGTAAATCCACATTTGTAGTCTCAAAAGAATGGCAATTAATATTGTTTTTTACTTTAATGAAATTACTATTGCATCTTGCTACATTTTCAAACTTTGAATTACACAGGGATGCATATCTTTATTATGCGCAAAGTGAACATCTTGCCTGGGGCTATGCTGCAGTTCCTCCAGCCATTGCTGCTATTGGTAAAATGGCAACTTTAATTTTTGGGAATACTACTTTTGGGCTTCGATTTTTTCCTGCACTTATAGGAGCGATTAATTTAATTATTATAGGACAAGCAGTCAGGGAATTGGGAGGAAAAAAAATAGCCATCAGTCTGGCAAGCCTTGCTTATTTGCTTTCCCCTTCTTATATACATACTAATGCCTTATTTCAGCCTGTATCATTTAATCATTTTTACTGGTTGCTATGCGGATACCTAATATTGGTAATGATAAAACGAAACAATCCAAAAATATGGATATGGATTGCCATAGCTTTCGGATTTGCATTTTTGAATAAATACTCAATTGTTTTCTTTTTTACAGCTTTCGCAATTTCATTGTTTATTTCCAGCTATCGACATCTATTTTTGTCCAAATATTTCATCATTGCATTGTTAACAGGGCTTATCATCGTCTCTCCAAATTTGATCTGGCAATATCAGAATAATTGGCCTTTTTTATTCCATATGGCTGAATTAAAAGAAACTCAGCTCGTTCATGTACGTTTTTCAGATTTCATTCTTGGACAATTTTTAATGAATTTGCAAGCTCTATTACTATGGCTGGCTGGATTATTGGTGTTGCTATTTTATAAAAAAGAAAAGCAATACAGGCTATTCGGATTTATATATTTATTTATTATTATTTTACTACTCTTTGGTAGTGGTAAAACATACTATACTTTAGGTATTTATCCAATCCTATTTGTGTTTGGAGCTTATTTTACAGAGAAGTACATTAAAAAATATTTAATATACGCTTTTAGCTTCCTCATAATTTTCATGTTTATCTCGTTATACTTATCACTTCCTTATGATGGTATTCCTATAACTACATTCGAAAAAGCAGTGAATAAAAATGCTTTCAGATGGGAAGATGGAATTTACCATGATATACCACAAGATATGGCAGATATGACTGGTTGGAAGGAAATTGGGCAAAGTGTAGCTGAAATTTATATAAGCCTGGATCAGATAGACAGCAACAACTGTGATATCTTTTGTTACCACTATGGACAAGCTGGTGCAGTAATGTTTTATGGGAAGAAAAATAATATCCCGCAGCCTATATCATTTAATGATAGTTTTGTATTCTGGGCACCCGATAGTCTTTCTAAAGATTATATGATTTGGGTGCATTCAGATCTGGGAAATGATATTAAGCCTGATAGTCTTTTACCTCAGTTATTTAATAATGTGGAATTAAAAAAAGTCGTTAACAATAAATTTTTCAGGGAAAATGGAACAAAGATTTATCTCTGCGAGTCTCCTACTGAAGAATATAAGAGCTATTATAAATCACGAATTAGTGAATTAAAAAACAGATACCGCTAATCGAGTAGATGGGCAGTGAGGCTATCGCTACTCTGCTGAGGCGCTGTCCCAAACCAGACTTACTTTTTTGCCTATCCAAAAAAAAAGTAAGCCTGCCTGACGGAAGGCCATAGCCGGCAGGCTAAGAATAACTATATTGTTCGGACCTAGCCTTTTTCTCATCTTTTTTACATATAAATCATCAAGAATCAAACAAATGCAGGCTGAAAGCCTAGCTCATCACAGCCCCAGGTAAAACGCAGTGACACCTGGGGTTTGTCAGTTTTGTTAATCAGCGTCCTGAAGGGACAACTTAACCCTATTTTGAGCTGTCCCTTCAGGACGCTGATTCCCTTCTTGCATAACCCCATGCGTTGCATGGGGCTGGGATAAGCTGTGCTTTCAGCACGTTATTCTGTTCTTTCAAACACAAGGACAAGCCCCTTCTATGAATTATATAACAATCGGAAATTGACTTCGTCGAATTTTGTTTCACTGCCTCCATTGGCCTTCAACTCCTCGACGGGCCTGCGCGCCCTTTTACTATCGTGAGTTAAAATGTTATAAACAGCCCTCTGTACACGCAATCTTGGACGCAAGTATTGCCTGTTGGTTTTTTCCATTGTCTATATGAATATTAATAGCGTAATTTGCGGCAAATAATTTTTGCATCCTTTTTAGGCAGAAAGTATTCAATACACAAGAATAACAAAATGAACATAGCAATTATAGGAGGTGGAGCAGCAGGTTTTTTTTCAGCAATAGCTGCCAAAGAAAATTATCCCGATGCCAAGGTTATCATTTTCGAAAAGTCCCATAAACTCTTATCTAAGGTTAAAATATCAGGTGGCGGCAGGTGCAATGTCACCAACAATTGCAGCTCCATAAGTGAACTATGTAAAGCTTACCCCAGAGGAGGAAAAAAATTAAAGAAAGCCTTCAAAATCTTTAACACCAGGCATACCATAGAATGGTTTGAATCCAGAAATGTTCCATTGGTTATTCAGGATGACAATTGCATTTTTCCAAAATCGCAAGACTCCCAAAGTATTATTGATTGCTTTTTAAAGGAAACAGAAAGACTAAATATAGAAATTGAATTAGGAATGCCTATCAAAAGCATTCAACAGGCAGATGATCAATTACAGTTGAATTTCCAGAATGAAGAAACGCCAACAAGACTTTTTCACAATGTAATTGTGGCTACAGGGGGCTCTCCCAAAAGAAAAGGCCTGGAATGGCTGGAAGCACTAAATCACCATATCGAAGAACCCGTTCCCAGCTTGTTTACATTTAATATGCCCACTGAATCCATTTCTGAACTGATGGGAATTGTGGTAGAAAATGCATCGGTCAATATTCAAGGCACAAAACTTAAATCGCAAGGTCCTTTGCTGATTACCCATTGGGGAATGAGCGGACCCGCTATCTTAAAATTATCGTCTTTTGGAGCCAGAATACTGAGCGAAATGGGATATAACTTTAAGATTCAGGTAAATTGGGTGAACGAATCGAACAACGAGATCATTCTTGACACATTACATACTCTTGTCCAAGAACATGCAAAAAAGAAAGTAAGCAATATAAGACCTTATTTTTTACCCGAAAGACTATGGTTATTCTTATTAAAGAAACTTGAGATTCCATTGGATAAAAAATGGAATGAGCTTGGTAAAAAATCACTGAACAAACTGGTGAACGCACTGAGCAATGATATTTATGAAGTAAAAGGGCAAACTAAGTTTAGAGATGAATTTGTTACATGTGGGGGTGTTAGTTTGCAGAGTGTTGATTTTAACACCATGCAAAGCAAAACCTGCAAAAATCTTTATTTTGCAGGAGAAGTGTTAGATATTGATGCTATTACGGGAGGTTTCAATTTTCAGGCGGCCTGGACAACAGGCTTTATAGCCGGCAAATTACTAGATTAAACAACCTAATAATTCTACTTGGTAAAACCTCCTCACCTTTATAGATCTCGTATAAACTGATTAAGATCCGTTTCATGTGGCAACTCCATCTTTTTACGGATGCGGTACCTACTTATATCCACACTTTTAGGGGAAATATTCATCATATTGGCGATTTCGCGGGAATCAAGGTTAATGCGAATAAAAGATAGCATACGTACATCATTAGCTGTAAGACTTGGATACTTTTCTGTTAATCGGTTAATAAAATCCTGATGTAGTTCAGAAAATAACTTGTGAAAGAAGAAGTTTTTCTTTTCGCTATTCACCTCCTCAATTATTTTATTTTCCCATTGCCTGGCATCGGCATTTCGCATGCGGGCCAAGCCATCCTTAACTTCAATTAAAAATTCATTTTTGCGACTAATCACTTCCGTATATTTCAGTAACTGCTCGTTTTTCATGGCCAGACTCTGAACAGCTTCTTTTTTCTTATACATCTCTTTCTCTTTAACGAGACTTCTGCGATGAATCCTGCGCATGATATGAATTGTAATAAGGATACAGACAGCGAATAACAATGCATAAGGTAAAATTACCCACTTGGTTTGATACCAAAACTTATCTATTACAAATTCAAAAGATTGCTCTTTCTCCTGGCCTCCATTGAGCCTGCTCTGCAATAAAAACTTATAGTGTCCTCCATTTAAACGGGTATACTCTTTCACTTTAACAGATGAAGTCCACTCCGACCAATCTCTATCATAAGGCCAAAGACGATAACGAAAATCAACATGATCACTTGTTGATTTTTTTACTCCAAAATGAAACAGAATATTTTTATCGCCTGCAGAAAGCACAGTTTGTTCTGATACATAAGGAAAGATAAATTCTTGTAAGTTAGTATCATCTTCATGCACATGAACCTTAGAAATTATGGCATTGAAACCTGACGAATAATTCGATCTTGAATCTACATTGAAAGTACTTACACCCCTGTCTGTAGCAACCCTTAACTCACCATTATGTATATCAATAAACTCATCGTTATCCACCAAATGATCTTTAAGTGAACTCAAAAGCTTTTTATAGGAATAAAAATTACCATCATGTAAGTTGGCCAGCATATCTAAAGTACCGTTCTGAATATAGCTCACAAAATTAAGCTTCTCATCAAAATCAAGAGCCACAATACCATCGCCGGTGATATTATTAAAAGGGGCTTCTTTTATGGCTCTAAACTCACCATTGTCATAATTGAGTAATTGGTTTCCATCGTAAAAAACAAAACGATTTTCACCCTTAAAAAAGGTGGCTATATTTTCGTAATTCTTCACCTCCACCTTTAATTCTTCATTCAGGGTTATCTTGTGCGTACTTGCCCATTTCGAATCAGCCCATATGCAATTGTTAGGAGAATCATAGACCAATTTAGGGTTACCCCAGATGTACAAATTTTGAAGAACATGATAGCGACCATTCTGATATTTTGCCAATAACAATCCGGAATAAGCGGATAGCAGATAAACATTTGTTCCGGGAAAATTTGCCACATCCATGATACCCTCTTGCACAAACATACTTTTTAATTGCTTTCCTTCAACCTTAAACAAACCCAAATTATGGCAGGCATACAATTCATTATTGATGATCCGCAAACGCCAAACCTGACCTTCACTTCCTTTAATTAATTCAAATGAAGATTGTCCTTGAGATACGTACAAACCTTTATTGGTAGCCAGGTAAGTTGCATTACCAACATCCTGAATAAAATAAGTTGCACCCTGATCGAATACCGGCTTAATGGTATTTTTCATTTCAACATAGGCAATACCATAATCAAGTCCAAGCCACACATTCCCCATGGCATCTTTCCCAATAGCCAAAACCGTATTGTCTATTAAGCCATTATCAGTATTCACCTTAGTTAAAACTTGCTGAGTTTTACCATTAATATGAATCAAACCATTTGAAATTGTACCAACCAAATATTCATCATTTTCGTATGGGCAAGCTGTAAAAAGGGCCTTTCCTTCGATATATGCTGGTAATTTTTCGTTAATCAAATCATTACCATCATATGATAAAACACGGCCATCAAATAAAAGTATAATAAGCCTATTATTATATTCATATAGCCTACGAACCTCAACGCCATTTAACTGATTGATTTTATCCTTTTCAATAAACTCGTTATTTTCGATAACACCAATACTCCCATTGCGGCTTATGGCCCACATTTGATTATTCCACAATTGAATGCCATAAAAACCGGATTCACTATAAATAATTTCACCTTTAGCTTTAGCCTTATCATGAATAATAATAGAACCTTCTGTTTGCAGGTATATCTTGTTATTAAATGATTCTATTTCCCATACCTGTCCGCTCGGCACCCCCCCGGCTTTCACATAACTCAAATCGCCGGGTGAGTTTTTTACAAAATAGCCATACTCCTGTATACCTCCACTCCATATGGTATCATTAACTACACAAATACTTCTGACCATTTCATTACCTGAGGTTGGAGTAAGCACCCAATTTCCGTATACATAACGTAACAATCCCTTGGAATTAGCAAAGTAAACAATGCCATTTGAATCGAAATCAACGTCCCAATTTTGTCGCCCCGCCTGATATTGTGTTTTATTGTAACATTTAACTGTTGGAAGATAATTATAGGCCTGTAACAACGAAGTGCTTACACCCGTTAACAAACTAAAAAAGAGTAAGATTTTTAACATTCTCATGGAAAACAAAAGCAATTATAATAATCAGAGTAATTAGATATAAGTAAATAAACCTAATCTTTAGCTTCCGAAATTAACAATTATTAACTATAACAAAAGGATATCTGCAAACATTATTAGTTCTTAACCTTATTCAGAGCTGTCCAAAATAATTGGTGCGTTGCCCAAACCAGACTTCGCTGAAATAATTAAGAATACACAATTCTTAATCATTCCGATGTTCTTGATGACAAAAACTAAGGAAAAAACATCAAGGCTGCTTTAAAAATAACGTTCTTATTTAATCAGTTATCATTCACTACGCTTAATGCAAAAAACCTTTACTCCCCCAAAAAGGAGATAAAGGTTATTTGTTCATCCATAGCTTGGTGTTGACTCAGAGTTTAACCCGAATTATCAATGTCGTTTAGTTAAGAAATTCATTTCATGAATTTCTTAAGAATGGGACTTTGTCCCATACCCTACTTCCTTTTTGTCATTGCCACAAAAAGGAAGCAAAAAAGTCTAGTCGAGGAGAATGCCAACCCGCTCTTCCCGATTGTTTATAATTCTATAGAAGTAAGTGTTCTTTCAAACACAAGGACAAGCCCCTTCTATGAATTATATAACAATCGGAAATACACTGCCTCCATTGGCCTTCAACTCCTCGACGGGCCTGCGCGCCCCTTTACTATCGTGAGTTAAAATGTTTTAAACAGCTATGATATCCTTAACTAAACGACATTGCCCGAATTATGTATTAGAACTTCGTCATGAGCATTGAATGCACATTAAAACAAGGCTTTACTGAAACGAGGCATAGCATCGTTCTGGTGAGCTGAAGTGAAGCAACAAAGTATCTTGTTTTGAAGTGATTTCAATGTGTAATAGTTTTTCTAATGCATATTTCGGGTTTAATTCATAAAATCCTACTGAAATAACATTTTCATCACCAACTTCGATTCTCTGTCAACAGTAAACAATCCCCAGTGCTTTTCGCTCCCATCATATTGTCCGGAATTCCTTTCCAATCCTCATCAAAAGCTTCAAAGAAAAAAAAATTTTCATTGTAGAGTTTTATATTCTTAAACTATTATTCTCAAATCATGCACAAGCAAACTTGGCCTGCATTTTGAGAATTACAATTTTAGGTACAGGAATAAACTCTAACAAAAAATAAATATGTACTAATAATATACAGGAGAAATTAAGCAGTACAAAACATCTATACAACAGGCACTATCTCACTAAAATTATGACACTTAACACTACAAAAAAACTTTGATCTTAAACTGAGGTTTACTTAAAAAAAGATGTTACAAATGAATTGAAATATGAAAAATACAATTATGAAGCCTTAGTAACAATGGCATATCTGATTACAGGATCAAAACCCTATATCATGCTAATGAGAATCCAACAGGTTTATTCCTATAGAAACAAAGGTCTAAAATTCAACAGCTACTTCTGGCTCCGGGTTATTAACTACTGATGATTTTTTTACCCTGTTCACCTTGGTCTTGGCCTTTTCTGAAGTGGCACTGGTTACTTTAAAGAATTGAAGTGAATCTTTTAAACGCTCCGAAAGATCTTTTAATTGTTCCGAAGTAAAGGCAATGTCCTCTGAAGTTGAGGCGTTATGCTGGGTGATATTATTTAAATCTTGTAATGCTCTGTTTATCTGCTCAATTCCACTTTTTTGATCTGAGCTGGCCGCTGATATATTTGAAACCATATCAGAAGATTTCTCTAATTGTGGTAGCATTTGTTCAAACAAATGCGTAGACTGCTCCACCAATCTTACACTTTCTGCCGACATGGTATTAATCTGATCTGCTGCCTCCTGGCTTCGCTCAGCCAACTTACGCACTTCTTTAGCCACTACACTAAAACCTTTACCAGCACTACCTGCCCGCGCAGCTTCAACAGATGCATTTAAAGCTAAAATATTTGTATGCTCAGCAATATCGTTGATGATCTTAGTATTATCTGTAATACCCTTTACTGCATTATTTATTTTTTCTGACAGATCAAAAAGTTCCTTAAGGTTACCTTTATTGGCATTGGATAACTTATTGGTATGATAGGCATTATCCGCATTTTCACCCACCATTGAAGCTATTTCTTCCATGGTTGAAGAAAGCTCCTGACTGGAGGCTGCCTGACGGCCCGTCCCTTGAGCCATTAACTTGGTATTGTCCGCCAACTTTAAACTCGATTTAGACAATTTATTGGAGCTCTTACTAATTTCCTTCATCAAATGCTTAAGCACAAAAGCCAGTTTCTGAATGCTGTTCGACAAGGATCCTAACTCATCTTTATCCGCATCTAAATCTTTAACATTTGTGATATTTAAATCACCTTCAGCAATATTGTTTAACTGATCGATGGCCTTTACTAAAGGTATTTGAATAATCTTTTTGATATAATAATATACCACAACTGCTACACCCAATGCTAATGGAACAGCCCACAATAATTGCTGTAGCCCAAACGAACCTACAATATAATAAAGTATCGATGTGGTGTAAATAATCAGGAGATTTAATAAGGAGATGGTTAAAATAACAGAGCGTCTGAAAATTAATTTTAACACCCAATAACCAAGCGGTAACATACACGTCATTATCCCAAAGAAGATCCAAAATTCCTTCATACGATTCCTTTTTTCTATCTTTCCATTATTAAACGGTGCAAAGATAAATCTATTGTTGTGGTATCTTTTTGCTTATCTTCTGTGTTTGTCATACTAAACCAAGGTTTAATCAAAATACAGTTGTTTTTGAACAGCATTCTTGTTTAGTAAACAAATCGAACAGCTCCATATGTTCGCACCAGATAAGAAATTACACCCTCCTACTTATTTTATTATTTCTATTAATTGCCTTAAAAGGATAAGATGAAAAATAAAAAAACTAAATTCGAGCCATAATTAAAAAACGATAGAATTTTATAGTCTATTTCAATAAAAACAAAACTATGAACACATTAAAAAAGATTGCTTTAGCAGCAACGGCTATTATGGCAATGGTTGCTTGTAACTCAGGTTCAAAAACAAAAACATCTGAAACTAAAGAAGATAAGGCACCAACAGAAGTGGCAACAACTCTGCCTGCTAAAACTTTTGATATTAACATTCTGATGCAATCGGCACTGGAAGGCAAAACAGCCGCCATTCAAGAAGCCTTAGATAATGGTTTTGACCCCAATACGGTGGATGAAAATAAAAGAACTGCACTAATGCTTGCTTCATATAACGGACATAATGAAATAGCTAAGATATTAATTGCGAATGGTGCTGATGTTAACCTTACAGATACTATTCACAGAACAGCATTAATGTATGCTTCAACAGGTCCTTTTTTACCTACCGTGATGACACTTTTAGAAGCCGGTGCAGAAACCAACATTCAGGATAATGAAGAAAAATGGACCGCAGTGATGATGGCTGCTTCTGAAGGTCAGCTTGAAGTGATTAAAGCATTAATTGCACACGGAGCAGATTTAAAAATGGTTGATGTTGATGGAGAATCTTCATGGGATTTTGCCAACTCAAATGGTCATAAAGCAGTAGCTGATTACATTAAATCACAAACTAAATAGTTTCAGTGATCAGTTAGCAGTGATCAGTTAGCAGTTTGTATACTGTTTACTGATTACTGATTACTGATTACTGTTTACTGATTACTCTTCATCTTCAAATCCCAGGTTGGCAGATATATTTTTGTAACGTTCAGCCTCTTCTTTATCCCCCAGCTTTTCGCAAACTTCGGCCAAGTAATAATACGCATCTGCATGATCATCTTTTAGGTGAACTGCTCGTTTTAAATCGTTATACGCTCCATTATAATTACGCAACAAAAGCCTGGTTCTGCCCCTATTGTAAAATACTTTAACGGTACGAGGCTTTAGCTTACGCGCCAATGAATAATCCTTTTCTGCCGCTTCTAAATCATTGATCTCTACCTTTAAACCGGCACGCTTAAAAATAGCATCAAAAAAATCGGGACTCAGTAAAATGGCCTTGTTTAAATTGGCTATAGCAGCATATTTATCACCCGCCTTTACCAAACATTCATTGGCCATTAAAAAGTATTCTCGTGCAAAATCGCTTAGCTGCTTATTTCTTTTCTTCTCTCTTTTCTCTAGTTCTGCGATTTTATTGCGGAGTTTATTGATCACATTTAACTGCCTGGCCATAAACCTTAAAACAGCAGGTTTAGTCAGGTCATTTCGTTTAGTTACAGCATTACCCAGCTCCTGCATTGAAGTCCTGAAATCATTCTTACGAAATGCTTTTAAGGCATGCTTGTAACTATCATCTGCTTTAGCTGAATCAAGACTTTCCTTAATCTGCATTTTATTGTTCGACCTGCGTGAAAAATCAACACATTCGCGCTTCACAATTACATCACGCGGTGTTACCTGCGATTTCATGATGATACCCTGCAGAGATCTGCAACGACTCAGTGCCACATACAGCTGACCGCCGGCAAAAGCCCCTCCGGAAAAATCTATCATCACTTTATCGAAAGTAAGTCCCTGACTTTTATGCACCGTGATGGCCCAGGCCAACTTTAAAGGATATTGCTGAAAAGAACCTATCTCTTCTTCAATGACACGGTTATTTTTTTCATCGTATTTATAGCGGACGTTTCGCCACACCTCTTTCTCTACCAAATGAATCTCCTCATTTTCGAGTCGCACATAAATACCTTCCTCGTTTATCTCATCGATACGCCCCAGACTGCCATTAAACCAACGCCTGTCAGGCGAATCATTTTTAATAAACATGACCTGCGCATTCTCTTTCAAAACTAAATTACGTGGTGTGGGTAAAGCTGATTCGGGAAACTCTCCGGAAACCAATCCTTCAAACTGCAACTCTTCTTCATCCAGCTCGGCCAGTTTATGGTCGTTGATATAATCTACCGTATCTCTTCGTGTTGCCAGGGTAATAAAAAGCTCATCTATTGGAGGATTATAGGTAGGATTAAACCTTTGGTTAATTGTTTTGATATCATCCGGTTTGGCCACATTTATCCTCACTCTATCCAATAAGTTCACAAACTCAGGATTGTTCTGACGGTACACTTTTTTTAATTCTATCTGAACCATGGGCAGATTACGAAAAACCCTGGCCGAAAAGAAAAAAGGAGTCTGGTAAAAACGCTTAAGTATCCCCCACTCTTCCCTTCGCACAACCGGTTCAAGCTGAAAAACATCACCAACCATCAACAATTGTTTTCCTCCAAAAGGCACCTGAAGATTACCCGAGTACACTCTCAGTACGCGATCGATAAAATCTAAAATATCCACGCGCAACATTGAAACCTCATCAATAATCAAAAGCTCAAGTTCCTTAATCAGTTTTTGATGATTCTTTCTGTATTTTAAAAAATCATATATGCGCCCGTCTTTAGTACTTAAATCGGGATCATCGGGCAGGATAGGTCGAAACGGGATTTTAAAAAACGAATGAATGGTTTGTCCTCCGGCATTAATAGCCGCTATTCCTGTAGGAGCAACAACAACATGTTTTTTATGAGTGTTGGCACAAATGTACTTCAAAAAAGTACTTTTACCCGTACCCGCCTTTCCCGTAAGAAAAACAGAGCGATTGGTATATTGAACCAATTTAAACGCATCCTGAAATTCGTCGTTATCCGTATCTATATGCTCCAGCCATTCTTCCATCTATTCTTTGTCCTTCTCTTTCTGTTCGCGTTGCATCCCGTAACGTTTAATCACATTGTATGCTTTATATAATCCCAGCTCACCAGCTTTACTTAAATCAAGTGTTCCTTCTTCATCTTGTTTAAGATAAATTCGGGTCAGTCCTCTATTAAAATACGCTTCGGCAAAAAAGGGATTTAATTTAATGGCCTTATTATAGTTAATGATAGCTCCTGCATAATTCTTTTTAATACACTCCAGGATACCCAGATTATAATAGGCAAACTCAAAATCAGGCTTTAACTCAATAACTTTAAGTAAATCTTTTTCAATTAAATCGTAGTCTACCATCTGTTTTATCACAGACTTATCAGGCATAGCTGAAGTACCTCCACTACTTTGCATTAAGGTTTGTGTAGACAAGTTCATTGGCAGCTCCTCTTCCTCTTCAAAGGACTGCATCATCTCTAACATTTTATAGCGTATGTATGCCCTGTTAAAGTAGGCAAAATGCTTGGTTGATGATTCCTTATTAGCTGTTTTAATGATATGATCATACTCCATGATGGCATTGGTATAATTTAAAACTACACCATACAATATTGCTTTTATAAATCGCAAATCATTTTGGTTTGGGTTCTTCTCCAACTCATCGCCAATTTGCTTAATAGTTGTAAAGTACTCCAATGATTTTGTACCATCCGTTTCAGCCTCTCTATTAGAGAATATCAATGGTCTGCCAAAAGTTTTACGCTGATTAAACTGGGTGACCTCAGGTTTAAAGTAGCGTGTTCTATTGATTAATGAATCAACAGAGAAAAAAGTTAAACCATAAACCGTTTCCAGATCAATAATAATATTACGATTTTGAATTTTTCCTCTTAGGTTATCAATTTCTTCTGTTTCCGTTTCCTCAATTGCAAAATCATCTAACACCGCAATTTTATCATGATTGTTAATATCGTTATCTGATTCGCTTCTGGTTTTCTTAGGCTTGTCTTTAGCACCCTTACCTTTATTACTTTGTTGTTCTGCTTTTTTACGGCTATCAAGCTCCAGCTTCATGGCCATATTATAATTCTTTTGAGCCAGATCGTTATTATGAATACCTTCATAAGCCTGACTTAAGGCAAGATAAGCATCAGGGTAATCAGGGTAATGATTAATGATCAGTTTTAAATCATTAATAGCATCCCTAAACTGTCCTACTCTAATATACAACAGGGATCTGTTAAACAAGGTTAGTAAATCATTAGGGTTAAGCGCTAATACGCGAGAAAAATCATCGATCGCATTATTTACATCTCCTACTTCAACCCTTAAAATACCCCGGTTAGCATACGCCATAGCATTTTTAGGTTCCAACTCCACTACCTTATCAAAATCCTGCATGGTCCCTTCAAGGTTATCCATCTGATAGCGAACAACACCACGCATCATGTAAAACGAAGCTTCATTATGGTCGAGATGAATAGCCTGATCAATACGATCCAGGGATTTTTCAAAATCGTTTATCTCATAATATATTGCTGCACTAAAACGATATGCATCTGCCACCAAAGGATTAACCTCAATGGCCTCATCCATATCCTTAACAGCTCCGATGGTATCTTTTAAATTTAACTTGGAAATAGCTCTGTTTATATAAGCTCCATACTGACTGGGATCATGCTTAAGTACTGAAGTAAAATCATCAACACCCTTTTCATAATCCTTTGTATTCATATAAACTAAACCTCTATTGAAATAAATCCCCACGGAATTAGGTTCTATCTCCAGCCCTTTTGCGTAATCAGACAAAGCCGATTCGTAAGCTCCAAACTTACCTCTTACATCTCCTCTAAAGCGATAAAAATCTGCCTGAAAAGGACTAATATCAATGGCCTTATTCATATCTTCTTCGGCACCTTTTAAATCATCCAAACTATATTTTGCATAAGCCCGGTAATAAAAAGGTTCTGCCAGATATGGCTTAACGCGAATAACTTTATTAAAGTAAGAGATTGCCAAAACATAGTCTTCATAGTAAAGTGCATTTCTTCCAATAATAAGCACCCTGTCAGTATCAATTTGCGCTTTTGACTGAAATCCAACACATAAAAGAATAGCAGTATATATAAACAATAATGTCTTTCTCATAAACTATCATCAATGGAAACGAAATATCGCCTCACAATTTTAGTGAACAAATATAACAAGTTTAGCCAATTGTACTATAGTTGAACAAGAGAGAAGTGGCCCCTGACTTAAAATAAAAATATGGTGTAAAAACACCATTATCATACCATACTTTTATCGCCGGGAGATGGCCTTTACATATACAAAATGCTCAGGTCTGATTTCTTTTTCTCCATTCCACCTATATGCAGCAAGAACACCTCCATTTGCTATACAAGAGTCTACACAACAAATATTACTTTGGGGAGTCATATTTCTTTTATCCATGCAATAATGACCAAAAAAAACCAAAGGCTCATCAGGCTGATATTGTTTAAATGGGAAAAGTAATTGTTTGGGAATGGTATAATCAGGTAATCGGAATTTATTTCCGTAACTCAACTCATAAAATGTTTTATTCTCCGGAGATTCCCACCACTTAATTCTAAAATTACTTCGTCGGGTATTGGTAGAATCCTTAATAATTAAGTCATTCGGCAAATTCATCTCTACTCCTTTGGTAGATTGAGCAACGGCCTTACTAAGCGGATGATCGGGATCAACCATGAGCTTTAAAGTCTTCTTTCTGAAGCGACCTTCTTCTCTATGCTGATTTATGAGAGTGGCATATTCATCATTCCAATAGGCATGTACAACCCTGAAATCGCCAAAATTAAGGTGCATTGGTAGCGTTCGCAGCCATTTAACGTAGTCTTTAAAAAGCATTAAATTACCGTTAAACTCAGCTTTAACCTGCTCTACTAACTTTCGGTTTGAATCGGAAGGTTTCTTGATGGGCTTTCCTTCCCCGTTTCGGGAATAGTAATATATGGCATTGAGCTCGTGATTACCTAAAATAGCGTGCGCATATCCATTTTGAACCATGCCTCGAACAATTTCCATTACCTTACGCGAACTAGGTCCTCTGTCGATAAAATCACCAACAAAAATTGCCTTACGGCGCTTATGGTGCCAGGCACCATACATTTGAGTGTATCCCAACTTTAAAAGAAGTTCCTCCAACTCATCGGCATTACCATGAACGTCACCTATAATATCATAAAAACAATCCTCTGAAATTATATTTAGACTATCTTCTTTATTCAACTCCAAAATTCAATATATTTGATTCATGACTCGTGCCAAAAATATAAATTTTGGATTAAAATTTCGATTGGCACAATGAAAAATAAGAAATTTAACGGATTTTAAAGATTCTGAAAAAGAATTGCTTTAACCATAAATATTAGTGCGGATGAGCAAAACGATTAATTGGGGCATTATAGGATGCGGTAATGTTACCGAAAAAAAAAGTGGCCCTGCTTTTAACAAAGTAAAAAATGCCAAATTGAATGCAGTAATGCGTCGGGATACCAGTAAGGCAAAAGATTATGCCCAAAGGCATGGTGTTCCTCATTTTTTTAGCGATGCTTCTGATCTTATACATTCGCCTTATGTAGATGCGGTATATGTTGCTACCCCTCCTTCATCACATGCCGAATACGCCATTATGGCCATGAAAGCCGGAAAACCAGTATACGTTGAAAAACCTATGGCAGCATCTTATGCTGACTGCTTAAAAATGCTTAAGGTATCGGAGGAAACCGGAAGCCCCATATTTGTAGCCTACTACCGAAGAACCTTACCCGGCTTTTTAAAAGCTAAAGAATTAATTGACGAAGGAACCATTGGCCAGGTACTTGCCGTTAATATCAGATTGTCGCGCCCCATGAATCAGGACGAACAAGAGCAGACATGGAGGGTAGATAAAGATATTGCCGGTGGTGGCATATTCTTTGATTTGGCTTCGCATCAGCTGGATTACCTGGATTTTCTTTTTGGTCCTATTGTTAAAGCAAACGGAGCAGCCACCAATAACAATTCTTATTACGATGTTGAAGATACAGTTGTGGCATCATTTCAATTTGAAAATGGCGTGATAGGCTCAGGTCTTTGGAGCTTTAACACTCATGAGGATGCTGCCAGAGACACCCTGGAGATCATAGGTGATAAAGGCTCTATCTTATGTGGAAGTTTTAGTCATGAGCCTATCAAATTAATTACCGATCAGGGAGTGATAGAATTTCCTTACCTCAATCCTGAAAATATTCAATACAACTTAATTAAACAGGTAAACGAGGCCATTCTGAATAAAAATGATTGTGTGAGTACGGGAATATCTGCAGCCAGAACCAATAAGGTACTGGAGGAAATTGTTTACAGGGAACAGTTATCAGTGATCAGTTAGCAATAATCAGTGAGCAGTTTGGATAAAAACAACGGTTCTTTACAGGCCTATAGCCATGGCAATCGCAATTAAAGATTGAATCCCTTCAGGATTCCTATTATGATGCTAAAATAGCCCAGGTTTTTATCCTGGGCTATTCAAAATTAAACCACATTCATGGTTTTGGCTAAACATAATCCTGAAAGGATTAAAATATGAATAGCCCTGTACAAAGTCCAGGGTGTGCAATAAACCATATTACCACAACCACAACGTGGTTGAACCTTAATTACAATTACCCTAGGTCTATAAAAAGTAAAGAACCGATTTCTATTTATTTTATTATTTCAATTCTTTCTCCATTAGATTGAGCTTTAAATTCGGGAGCATACATGCATTGCATGGTGGTTATTCCATTTGAAAAACTTCCAACATGTACGGCTCGTAAACTATACTCAAACACATATACTCCTTTATGCATATAATCAATAAAAAAGTTCTCAGAGGCATCTTTAACACTTTCGTAATATCCTAATCCATCTCGATATTTGTATTGCGAAACTGTAGAAATTGGTTCGAAACCAGAAGCTCTCATATCTTTTAGATGTACATATTCATAGTTTCTATCCGCTCTAATTTCAACCCTTACCACTACCTCATCTCCTACTTTAATCTTGGTATTGTTATTTACTTCTTTTAAATGTTGGCCGCCACTGGTGTATTCCTTTACGTAAAGTTTCTTGTTGATTTTTAAGTTAGTTTCTGCCGAAGTGATTTTATCCAGTCTTTCGAAGTATTGCCAATAGGCAGCACCCCAAGCAACACCATTATTGGGATTATGCACTGCCAGATTACCCATATCAGCCTTAACTTCTTTGCGCTTAAAAGTAGTTTTTACATAACCTGTACCAGCCTCCCCCTTTATTTGCCTCATTGATTCCAAAGGCTTACCATCTAACTTTACCTGAAGAAGCTTGGTTTCAGAAACCTGATCAATCCCCTGAAGTACTAATGCATAACAAGCCGATACCGTAGCCTTAGTTGTTTTCCAATCAGATGTTTGTTTATTACGCAATAACCATATTTTCATCTCCTCTATGGCTGCAGTATCATTGCTTACTTCATGAAATGCCTCTATAAGCATCACTTGTGTTTCGATAGGTGCCTGATACCAAAAATAACCATATCTATTCTGTGTCCAATACATACCAAGCTCCTTAGAACGTATTGCCCGATTATCAAATGACTTAATTAACTTTTCAGCAAACTCATTATCCCCGGCTCTTTTAAAAGCAATGGCTAACATAGCTTGAGAATAAATATCTTTAGACAACCAATAACGCTTTGCTTGTCCATAAAAGTATTCGTATGCCTCTTTTAACGATTCGTTAATTTCATCCGATGCAAGAAAGCTTTTAGTATATAGGTAGTGAATCTGTATTCTACTAAGGTGATCTTTATTCTTATCTAATTTCCCTTCTTTATGCCTCCTCATAAGTGAATTATAATCTTCCACAATACAAGCATCCAGATAATCCATACCTCTGCTAATCATTCTGTCGACCTTATACACATCCATAGCTTGAATAGCACCCAGGTGCTTCAACTGTGCCAAGCCCATAATAATATGCTGTGTGATATATCTGTTTTCACGCATTCCGTTAAACCAGCCAAAACTTCCATTGGCTAATTGCTTTTGCTGTAATTTTGAAAATGCCGAATTTATGTTTTTACTCATATGGTTTAAATCAAAGAGCAATGCCAGACGCTTTTTACGTTCTGTTTCATTCTGTGCATTTCTTAACCACGGAGTTTCCTGAATCAACAACTCTTTTAACTCTTGATTTTTTTCGAGATTCGATACTAAAGCATCAGACTGCATGGCTTCCCATGTTTTAAATACCTGAGCAATACGCGGTGAACTATTAACAATAGTACTTGACAAGGAATTAGCAAAAAAACGTGAAAAAACCTGCTCGGCACACTCATGTGGGTATTCCATTAAATACGGCATAGCTTGTATGGCATACCATGTCGGATTTGAGGTAAATTCGATGGTATAAGCTTCATGTTTTAACGTAGACGACTTCTGGTCTACCATCTTGTCGAACCTATATTCCGCACTTTCTTTAGGTCGTAACATAAAAGGCATACTTTCGGTTACCAACTTGCTATTTACCAAAACAGGCAAAATACTTTCTTCACCATCAGTATGGCTGCCAGCCTTTGCCATTACCTTATAGGTGACCGCCTGTATGCCTGATGGAATCATCAGTTTCCAGCGAAGTCCCTGGCTTTGCCCCTTTTCTATTACAAAAGGTAATTTACTCTTACTCTGTAATAAAAGCTTATCAACAGGTTCATTTGTTAAAGCATCAAAAAGCTGAATATAGGCATGCCCTTCTATCGTTCCTTCGCTGAGGTTATTGACTTTTGCAGCAAAGTAAATGGTATCATTCTCACGTAAAAAACGAGGAGCATTTACCATTACTGATACATTCTTTTGTGTAATTAATGAGTTACTTATGGTTCCTGTTTTAAAATCCTTAGTATGAGCAAAACCTAACATTTTCCAACGTGTAAGTGCCTCTGGAATAGTAAAATCAATTGTTATTTCCCCATTTTTATCTGTTTGCAGATGAGGGTAAAAAAATGCTGTTTCATTAAAGTTCTTTCGTGTTTTAATTTTGGGCATCATCTCCTCACTATTATCAATATCCAACTCCATTTCCTCTTCAAGCACAATGTCATCATCAACAATCGCTAAGCCGTCTATTGAACCAGCTATAGCTCCTGTTAAATCTTGTTTTCGCTGTGTCCCATAACCAACACTCACCACTTCATCTAACTCTACTATATCCTCCTGCAGATAAACCAATATAGAGTCGGAGCTGGCTTGTACATATTCTGTTTCAAAACCAATAAAGCTAATGCTTAACCATACTCCCTTGGGTAGGTTTTCGAGTGTAAAATTACCGTCAATACCAGATATTGTTCCTGTGGTAGTACTGCATACGATAATAGTTACTCCTGGCAATGGAGCATTGTCACTTTTTGAATAAACAACTCCGGTTATTTTTCCACTTTCTTTAGCAAAGTCAGCGTTATTCTCTTTGTACTTACCCAACAACGTTATATTTGCAGCAACTGCAAATTTTTGCTGTTCCTTTTTTTGTGCTATTACTTTTTTACGCCTTGCTTCAGCTTCCCTTCTATACCAGAACCTACTTTGCAAATTGCGATAATTAAAAGAAAGGCCAATAAACTCATACTTTTTGCTTATCCATCCAAAACCGGTATACGTTTGATTACGATATAAATTATAAGACAATCGAGGAATTAATTTATCGTTCCACTTATGCCATTGATGGTTTTTAAGATTGATGAAATTTGTTCTCCACCATAAAGGAGCTAGTGCATCTAACGAAGCATCATAAAGGGTAGCCATCATTTCGGCCTTTTCTTTTTCTCCACCTTTATTTTTAATGCTCAGCTTCCATTGCTCTTTCTCTCCCGGAAGTAATTTATTTCTAAAGGATAAAAAGGAAATATCCAGCTTTTTATTGGTGTATGGCACACTCACTTCCTGAAGTGAAATAAAAGATTGCCCATGCGCCACCTGTACAAACTGAACTGCAAAACCGCCTCTGTACTCGCTTTTTACAGGTACCTTAATCTTCATCACCTCTTTACCCGGCCATAAGATTTGTGTTTTAACTACTTTATCACCATGTAAAAACTCATAACGAACAGGTGTATGAGGTGTTAATGCTGCCACCCAAAACTCAGCCATTTCTCCCGGCTCAACATTAGTTTTAACAGGTGTTATCCAGTCTTTAACACATGCTGGTTGTTGAGGTTCCGAACCTATTACCCTTACAGCTTTTTGCCATTCAGCTTTTTGCCCCATGCTATCTCTGGCACTAACATTTACCAAATAATATCCATCCTTAAGGTTAGCGAATGACTTTAGAAGTGTGGTATTGGGTTCTAAAGAATTGTATTTACAATTAAAAGCAACTCGTCCCTGTTTCCATGTTTCAGGATCTGTTTCATTATTGTATACCCGGTTTGGAAACGCTTCTCTGTATTGTTTTTCGTTCATTAAAAATTTATCCGGCGTTTGCCAGGATCTGCCAAACAATAAACGATCCGGAGCCTTCAGTTTTGTTGCTATTATATGCAAATCAGAAGCTACTCTACCCCCATTAATATTATTGGTGATGATTTTTATATCCGCCAAATCATCAGTAAATAACAACTCCGGCAATTCTCCTTCAATAATTAACGATGAATTACTTATTTTAAGCGTATGTGAGGCTGATCTGGTTTCTCCATTGGCATCGGTAATATCTACGGTTAATGTATAGGAATAAATTAAACTCTTATTGGATATATCCCGATCATCGGTAAAATACGATATCTTAAAGCAACCATCTTTATCCGTGGTACCGGTACCAATTGCTATCTGTTTATCCTGACTCTGAAAGTCGTGCCAATACCACCCCCAACGCAATGTTGATTTACGATTGATACGATAAGTAATTGTGGCATTACTAATAGGGTAGCCTCCATATGCAATAGCTGATCCTTCTATATTTACCGAATCATTAAATTGATATACTTTGGAAATATCCTTATAAGTAATTTCAAAAGTAGGACGTTTGTACTCCTCCACCCTTATGACCTTATAGACTCCATCACATTCTATGGTAAACAAACCGTTTAACAGGCCGGTAGGAATGGTAAAACTTCCGCTGAAAGTACCAAACTCATTTGACCTCACACTTTTACTTGCTAACCTTTGCCCATTGGGATCTTTTAAAATTACCTGATTAAATACATGGGGCACAACACTACAGGTATCTCCCTGCTCCTGTAGCTTCAATCCCTTATAATAAACTGTTTGACCAGGCCTGTAAATACTTCTATCAGTATATAAAATAGTTTTTTGCTGCCTACTACGAACTCCTAAATTAAGGTAACCATAAACCCCGGGAATATGCAGGGTATCTTCACCATAAGTAATTAAAAGAGAGTATCTGGTTCGTGGGTTCATAAATTTCACACACCCAACCGAATCTGTGAATTCCTGACCTACGCACACTTCGATATATTTCCCTTTTCCACTATCATACTGATCTTTAAAAAACTCAAACTTCACATCTTTTACCGGAACTCCGTTTTCTCGATTAAATATGGTATAAAGACCAAAGTCCTCAACTGAACTTTTTAGAAACAATAAATCGGTAGAATTAACAATAGTTGATACTGAATTACATTCACCTTCTAAATCGTTTTTATCGCTCACCAATACAATATAAAAACCTTTATCCAAGGCTTGCAGAGGCACTTCAATATGATGTTCTCTATAATCATCTACTTTTGGTAAAATTTGCTGCCATTCTTTTACAACCTTTTTACTTTTAAAGAGATCCAGATTGTTGGAGTAAGAATTGTTGTTGCGATTCACATCTTCTAAACTTGCCTTAAACACTTTAAAGTAAATAGTATCAAGGTTTTTATATCCTATATTTACAAGATTGCTTTTATTTGCCGTTAATAAATACTCGGATTGCAAACTTAATTTTGGCTCTTTAATTGTAGCCAACAATCCTTTAAACAAGACTGCATATTTATGGTCTGGAAATTTATTTAATGCCTGCTTACATATTTGTGCTGCTTGTTTATAATAATTGGTTTCCCCTCCTTTTTCCAGACCATATAAAAAACATGCCAGTTGGTACCTGGTTTCAAGTTTTGAATCCGTATGCACAGACTGCTCCGAAAGCTTAACCAGCGCTTCTTTATACAGTGTATCTTTCAAGGCATGCGTACTATTTTGGTGTATATATGCCAAACGATTTAACTCTAAATCGGCCAATGCCAACTCTGTACTATCTTTAAAATGATAACGGGTTAACTGCTGATACAGAAGCACCGAATTATACTTTAGCGAAAGAGAATCGTTTGAATGGATCTGGTATACGGCAAACTTTTTACCTAAACTAAATAAATTAGAATCAGCTATACTGAATTCTTCAATGGGAGATGTAATGGCTGCTTCACCATTAGCATAAACAGACAATGCCCGATGAGCTAATAAATCCAGTAATGTTGGACGATAAATGCGGTTTTCCTTATCACCATAAAGCAGTATATCAAAAATTCCAATTGGTGTATCATATAATTTATCCGGATGCTGCAGCGAAAGATTAAACTCTTTAATTACCTCCTGCACAATCTTTTTTAAATCCCATGTTTCAATATCATTGCTTAAATTATCCAGTAAGTTGGTGCGTTCATGAATACGCCAGCGATAGTGCTGGTAATACTGCCAATAGAAAGTAGCTAAAATAGAATGAGCCACCTGCTTAACTGGAAATTCTAATCTCTCAATATCCTGTTTTAATTGCTTAATTATTTTAACTTCTGCATTTTCCTCGTAATAACAACGGTTTACCATACGATCGTGAAGAACCCTGAGTTGAATCAGCTTATTATCATCTTGCATGGCTTTGTTGAAAATTTGATCGTATACTTTATCTGCATCACGCGGAAGCCCTTCTAAAATTAAAGAGTCAGCTTTACTTAACTGTTTGCTATACCAATTATCCACTTCACGAGAAGTAGTTTGAGATACAACACTTTGATAGGCTATAAAAATAAATAATACGGAGAATAAAATTCGTTGAAACATAGTGTATGGTTTAATGTATTTTTGTAATACCTAAGCAAAATCTATCATCTTACAACAACAAACTTCTTTAGTTTGGATAAAGGATGCATAAAGGTTTACGATTCCATAAATATTATTGGAGAAATATTTCCTTGTTCCATTTTGGTACTACAACTTGGTTAGTTTGTTTTATTTGAAGTCTTAATTTGTTTCTTTTTTCGAAGCTCTGAATCGCGATAAAAACCAATTACCTCATTTTTACCTGGTTTTTTCACTGAGTATTTTATTAACAGATGATCTCCAACAAATTGATGCCCTTCTCGCTGTCCTGCTTTAAAGATATCAATATATACACTATCATTAACCTGATATTCATAAGTTACTTGTTCATACATGTATCCTTTAATACCCCTAGTTAACTTTACCTGCTTCACTATACCTTTAGTTTCTAAAGTTTTTTGAAAGAGGAAACTTTTTGGCAATTCAAATTTATTTATCCCAAAATAAAAGAATAAACCAATCAACAAAAACACTAATAAAACTGGAACTGATCTCATCCTTATTCTGTTAATACACTTTTAACAATAATCCAAAAAAAAGCAATGATTGGCAATGCTATAAAGTAGGTTATTCGGGCGTATTTTTGCCATTTTTTTAGTTCTTCTACTTTCCGTGTTTCTCCATACATAGCAAATTCTTCCAGATCGCTCTCAAACTTGTTGTTCATATCCCGAATACTATTTGAAAAAGCTTCGGATCTTGTAGTAAATGGAACAAGGAAGCAATTGATTTTATCAAATGTAGATAAGGGTTTGTTCCGTACTTCAAGCCTTATTTTAAGACCTTTTTTAGCTATTTCAAATTCTTGTTTTGAGGGAGTCCTGTTTCCCAGCTCTTTAACTACAGCGTTATATTCCGGATGTTCGGGATTAATTTTTATTTCTAATAAATCAACTAGTGAATATTGGTGAATGGCTTTTTTTACTTTATATGTTGACATAAAAGAGATGCTATATTTTTGTTTATCCACCATTGTCTGTATATTAAAATCAGTTACACAGTCTGTAATTCAAACTTTTTGTTGTCTAGTAGATATTGGATGATAAATAAATCTAGACTACAACAAACTTGTTCCTAGCTTTATTTTCATGATATAGTACTTAGAATTGAAATTTAGATTGCATTTGACAAATAATAGAATCATCATTTCTTACTAACTCTGATTCTGACATATCCAATTTTAACTCATCAATTGCTTTTTGCCTGCCTGGTTTTGAGGTTATAAAAATCAACAATAGAATTAAGGTAAATATTAGAAAGTATACTTGACCGGTCATAAGAAATATTACCACAGAGAATAAAGATGGTCCCTCAATAAGCGCTAACTTTACAATTAATGCACTCTGGTAAATTGGCATCTTATCTACTAATTTTTCTTTTAATTGAGCACTTTTTACTAAAACTCGATAAACTATACTGCTAGCAATAAGACATGTAATGGTTAAAAATGGTAAAACAACAGAAAAGGGAAATGAAAAGCCGCTTGCGTCTATTCTCCCACTTGGTAGCTTTAAAAAAATAACTATCGAAATAAAAGCTAACTGCCCCAATAACATGGCTGAATAAATAATCGTAAGCGTTCTAAAAAAAATCTTTGAAGTTTGAGCTTGTCTCATAAGTTTTATTGATTTGGCTATTTATTATGATGGTCAAAAATAATGATTTTACATTATTAACCTATAAACTACTTATGATAAAATAATGTTGTTGCTTATTAATGATAGATTGATTCTACGCTTTAGCTATCTTTATGACGGTTCAACAAAGGCCATCTTTTATGTTATTTATTTAATCAGCCTAAAATGCAAAACACCTCTATACTATTAATACTCATTCCTATGCTATTATCTTCATGTAGTCCGCAAAGAGCAAAAACAAGTGCATCCGAAAAGGAAGAAAAAATATCTGTAGCAGAATGGTCTTTGCACAGGTCAATTAATAGCGGACAAATTGATCACCTCGATTTTCCTCGTATTGTAAAAGACAGTTTTAACCTTCAGCACATAGAATATGTTTCTCAATTTTTTCAGGATAAAGTTGAAGATTTTAATTATCTGGATCAAATGAAAGATAGCTGCGAAAAATATGGAGTAACTAATTTACTGATTATGGTTGACGCCGAAGGGGAACTTGGAGATCTTCAGGAAGATGCAAGAAAAAAATCTGTTGAAAACCATAAAAAATGGGTAAAGGCTGCCAGCTACTTAAATTGCAAAGCGATACGTGTTAACGGCAACGGTTTGGGCAACTTAGATCAGGTGCAGTCGGCACTGGTCAAGTCGTTAAAAGAGCTTAGTGTATTTGCTGCTGATCACAATATTGTTATTGTGGTAGAAAATCATGGAATGATGATTCCCGGGAAAGGATGGAGTAATTACGCTCCATCTACTAATGGAAAATGGCTTGCTCAAGTATTTGAAAAGGTGAATATGCACAATTGCAAGGCATTGCCCGACTTTGGAAACTTTGACAAATACGATCGTTATGAAGGTATGAAAGACTTAATGCCTTACGCCTATGGGGTAAGCGCTAAGACTGTTATTTTTGACGAAAACGGTGAGGACACCCAAACCAATTTTAAACAAGTTTTTGATATTATTCATGCTCATGATTTCGAAGGATTTGTAGGCATTGAGTTCGAAGGTCCTACGCATTCTATAACGGAATTTGAAGGCATCCAAAAAACCCTTAATTTAATTAGACAATATTATTAACTGTGATTTGATAGCATGCAAGGGCTATTAAATTACAGCTCCCAATAATTCTTCATATAAAAGGGAAGACTTTTAAGTTAAATCGATGATAAGTGCAAAAAAAAGGAACACTTCCATTGAAATGTTCCTCTTTAAACCTAAACCCTAATCTATGAAAAAAAACTATCTTAAATCTACTCTAATCTTGCTTGTAAAGAAACGTAGTGCGCTGAGGCACTACATTTCATAACTTAAACCCTAACCTAATCTATGAAAAACTATTGCTCTTCGTTGTGATTTATTTCAAATGCTATGCCATAAAATAAGAAATCAAACAGCTTAACTTTCCTTAACCTCCCGTAACATTTTACAAGAGTATTAGTTTACTCATCTCCAGCAAACATGTGTCGTTTTATCAACTTCTTCATTTTTTTAAAATGATTATTGCTTGAATCTGATATATAAACAGAAGAACTATACATTTTGTTTTTCCGAATAAAAAAAAAGGAGCATCTCCAAAGAAATGCTCCTTAATACTACCTTAACATAGCCTTATATACTAATCCACTTTAAAGAAAGAGATAACTTCATTTAATTTTTCAACTTCCTCTGAGAATGACTGAGTAAGTTCTGAGATATGATCAGCTGCAGAAGCATTTCCCTGTGATACAGAATCCAGTTCTAAGATGGCTTTATTTACCTGGTTGGCACCTTCGTTTTGCTCTCTGGAAGCAGCAGATATCTCAGTAACCAAATTGGCCGCTTTTTGAATATCAGGTACAAGTTTGGTGAAAATATCGCCCGCTTTTTCAGCAACATCAACACTACTTATGGCATGCTCGCTTATTTCAACAGCTGACTCTCTGCTTCGTTCTGCCAACTTACGCACTTCAGTAGCCACCACTGCAAATCCTCGCCCTTCTTCTCCTGCTCGTGCCGCCTCTACCGCAGCATTTAAGGCCAAAATATTTGTTTGCATGGCTATTTCTTCAATAATTCGTACTCTTTCCGAAATTGATTTTATGGCCTCCACAGCACCCTCTACAATTTCACCTCCCTGGAAAGTATCACTATAAGCCTGCTGCATCAAAACTTCTGACTGTTTTGAGTTTTCAGCATTTTGCTCAATATTGGCTCCCATCTCTTCCATGGATGCAGAAACCTCTTCGGTTGAACTTGCCTGTTGCATCGATCGTGTGGAAAGCTCGGTTGCCGAATTACTCAACCTGATACCTCCCTCAGAAATTAATTTTCCGGTATGCTTAACCTGCATAATCACTTCTGCAATTCTTCTTTTCATACGGTTAAACATATCGGCCAACTCGCCAATTTCATCTTTACGCTGTGTTAATTCTTTATTGATATGCACATTCAGCTCCCCTGTCGACAATGAAGTTGCAATGGCCTTTAAACTCATGATTGGATTGGCCAGCGAACGTGAAATATAATAGGCCAACGACAAAGCAAAAGCTAGAAAAAGCAATCCGATAATTACAGAATATCTTCTGATGGGATTCAATAAACTAACCAATTCTTTTGTTGGCAAAGTAAGAATGATTTTATGCTTCGTACTTCCCATATCCATTATGGCCACCTCGTATTTTTTTCCATTGTGTTTTACATTGGACAGTAGGTTTTTACCTGATGACTTAATTATAGATTGAGCTACATCCGGAGAAAAAATAGTACTTATTTCTTTGTTAATATGATCCTCGTTCTGCGAAAGCTTAATCATTCCGGAGGCATCAATCACACACATATAACTATTTTCACTGAACCGCTTGCTGTTCAGATCTTTTACCATACTACTCGGGTTTAGCCCAACTCCGGCAATTCCAAGCGGATTTGAAGTATCACCCATCAGTACGTTAATAAACAGTGCTGTTTCTTTCAATTCCACGTTAGTATCAAAATTTGTAGTTACCTTAACCCCTCCTCTGAGGGTTCCAAAAAACCAACTATCATCTGGATCTGACTCCGAAACAACATCTAATAACTTATGCCCACTGGTCCAAAAGTTATTTGTTCGCGCATTTACAGCAAAGATTGTAAAGTAACCAAAATCATCAACTATGGCATCAAGCTTATCCAATGCAAGTTCTTTCAACTCATCATTTTGCTCATCTCCTTCAAACCATTTTGTGATAACCGGATCCGAAGAAAGTGCAACGGATGACTCAATGGCTTTTTCGAATTCATTTCTAAGATCACTTTGCGATGCTTCTAAAAATGCATGCAACTGTTTATTTCGAATATCTTTGGTTAAGGTACTACTAATAGTGTAATAGAAAGTTAAACTAAGCGCCACGATTACTACAAACACCACAAGACCAAAAGATAAAAGGATCTTTGATCGGATACTTCTTAGATTCATAACTATGAATTTTAGGTATAAAATTATTGGCCTGACTTTAAGATATATCAGACATCTAAATACAATAACGAATTAGGTAAAAGTCCTGTTACGCCTTAATCTGAAATTGGTTATACCTTTTTTTTAAACACATACAGCACAACCTCCCAACACTCTGTATTCAAACAAGATACAAAGTTGAAATATTTTATCTTTTTCCTCATCTTCACCCATTAAAAAATAACGCTTAATGTGTTAAGAATTTATTAAAAGGTTTTATGTAAATCCTTTTAAAATGTACTAATTAACACAACTCAACTCCGGTAAGTAATAGCAGAAGTACTTACTAATTTTAGCAGAAACATAAGATTCTATCAACGAAAAAAAGGAACATTTCCGTTGAAATGTTCCTTTTTAAACCTAAACCCTAATCTATGAAAAAAAACTTTAATCTATACCGTCAAAAACTCAAATCCTGTGCCAAAAATTGGGCAAGGCAGCAGCTTAACCTTCTTTAACCTCCACTAACTTTTTGCAACAGTTTATCGATTCAGCACCTATATGAAATTTTAAAAATATAATAAGCTAAGCAATTTATCATTTCAAAGCCATGCACGGTACACTACAAAAAAAGCCGGCTTGAAAAAAGCCGGCTTAATAACTTATACCTCAATTTATTTTTCTACAAAACTTCTTCAACCGGTTTGTATGGTAAATTAAATGCATCTGAAACTCCACGGTAAACCACATCTCCTTGTACTACATTTAATCCCAGTTTTAATGCTTCATTTTCCTTACAAGCCTTTTTCCAACCTTTATTAGCTAGTTGCAATGCATACGGAAGTGTTGCATTAGTTAACGCCAATGTTGAAGTAAAAGGAACCGCACCCGGCATATTTGCCACTGTATAATGAATCACATCATCAATAATATATGTTGGCTCGTCGTGCGTTGTTGGTTTTGATGTTTCAAAACAGCCTCCCTGATCAATAGCAACATCCACTAAAACTGTACCTTGCTGCATTGTAGGTAACATATCCCGGGTAATTAATTTTGGCGCTTTAGCTCCTGGTATAAGAACTGCTCCAATAATTAAATCCACATTTTTAACAGCCTCACGCATAATCATTTCATTAGGCACTAATGTATCCACATTGGCCGGCATAATATCATCAAGCTGACGCAAACGATCAATGTTTAAATCCATAATGGTTACATCGGCTCCCAAACCTGCTGCCATCTTAGCCGCCTGGGTACCTACAATACCGCCTCCAATTACCAATACCCTGGCAGGAGGAACCCCGGGAACACCGCCTAAAAGCACGCCACGACCTCTGAAAGTACGCTCCAGGTATTTAGCTCCCTCTTGTGTAGCCATACGACCTGCTACCTCCGACATAGGAATTAACAAAGGTAGTTTTCTATCAGGTGTTTCAACTGTTTCGTAACTTAAGCAAACTGCTTTTTGCTCAATCATGGCTTTAGTCAAAGGTTCGCAAGAAGCAAAATGAAAATATGTAAACAGCAGCTGATCTTCTTTTATCAACTTATACTCTGGTTCAATAGGTTCTTTTACCTTAATAATCATCTCAGCAGTGGCATACACTTCTTCGATGGTTGGTAAAATTTTTGCGCCTGCTTTTACGTAATCTTCATCATAAAAGTCAGTTCCTACTCCGGCATTTGATTGTACGAAAACAGTGTGTCCTGCTTTCACTAACTCCAACACTCCCGCTGGTGTCATACCTACCCTGTTTTCAGCAGGTTTAATCTCTTTTGGTATACCTATAATCATCGCAAATTACATTTAAGTTCTATGCAAATTTTTTGTTGTTTCAACTGGTATCAAATTAAAATAATAGTTTAAAACTGCCCTATGAATATTATCAGCGAAAAATGCTGTCTTTAATCATATTCCTACATCCTAGGAAGCAACCATTAAACGCTGCACCCCACACCTATTGCGAGTTTTATATAGGCTTGTATAATTATTGTCTTATTTTTGTCATCTGCTAATTTTTACTCATGAACGACATTTTTATTTTTAATCCCACAGGTGAAATGGCCATCGCAAATGGCATGGTTAGTTATATGCCTCCTAAAAAACTTCGCACTTTTGAAGAGGACTTAAGCTTTCTGCCATCCTTTTATGCGCAAAAAGGCGACATTATAATAACACCACAAAAGCCTGATGAATCGTTTTTGAAAAAATGGCAGACTCTGGGACTTCCTTCTCTAAAGTTCCAAACTCTTTCCGAATGTAAATTAAACACTCAATATAATTACCTTAGACCATGGAGTTGGAACAAAGCCATTCATCATAAATTCAAAGAAATAAAACCTCATGCATCTGATTTGTTTAAACAATCACCTAATTATAAATGGGATGCTGATCACAAAGATTTTTTCAGCCGACAGACAACCAATAAAATTCAAAAACATCTACGTCAGCAAAACATAGCCAACAATCCTGTTAAAATTGAGTCAGAAGCAATATGCATACATTCTATTCAGGAGTTTGACAAATGGATGAATACCCAATCCTCTGCTATACTAAAAATGCCATGGAGCTCTTCAGGAAGGGGTATTCATACCATTGATCCTGCCAATAACTTCCCCATCAATTATCCCTGGTTAAGGGGTGCATTAAAACAACAAGGCTACGTAACTGCAGAACCGCTGTTAAATAAAAAATTTGATTTTTCTTTTCAGCTAATGCTGGAAGCAAATGGAGAAATTAATTTATCGGG
The DNA here is from genome assembly GCF_005877885.1 of Labilibacter sediminis. Lineage (GTDB taxonomy): Bacteria > Bacteroidota > Bacteroidia > Bacteroidales > Marinilabiliaceae > Saccharicrinis > Saccharicrinis sediminis. The sequence goes on along the minus strand of NZ_VCHY01000004.1, from coordinate 351,013 downwards.
TATCTCCTATTTCATTAACGATGACAAGGGGCACTTTACCGGTGGGCACATTAAATGGCCACACCGGCAAAATAAAACAAGTGCTTTTTTAAATAATGATGTATTAAACACTGCTGCTACTCATCTTATTGAGGCTATAAAAACAGTTAATCCACAACGGTTTTACGAAGGTCCAATTGGTGTTGATGCCATCGTTTATGAAAATAAAAACAGTGATTTAAAGATACATCCCTGCGTTGATATTAATTGGCGGTATAATATGGGTATAGTTAATATTTCTTTACCTAAATTTTTAGATGATGATTCGATTGGCGTATGGAAAGTTGGTGCTTTTGAATCGGGAAAATGGAATAGCTTTATTGAGCAAAATGAAAAAGAGAAACCACTGATATTAAACAACTCCAAAATTATATCCGGCTTTGTCCCCATGACACCACCAAATGCAAATGCCCATTTTGGGGTTTGGATGGAGGTTTGGCAAAAACAATAAGTGCATAAAGCTGTTTCACAACCTTTGGGAAAACAACTATTTTTGCTCCCTTATTGAAGATATTTTTACTGCTCACTTGAAAATAGAACTTTAATTGATAAATTAACATTTAAATAAACCCAAAACACAAAATCATGAGAATTACACACTTACTGCTCATTAGTAGTTTTTTATTATTGTTATTACCTGCTACAATTGCTCAAACCAATGATATAGCATCAGAAAAAACGCCAAAGTTTATCAAATACTTAGATGTTAGGTTGGAAAATGGTGCCATGCTCAGCAATGGATCTGACCTTGGCGATCAAATTGTAAACAGCTCCTATTATAATGGTTTAGATCTTCGCTTAGGCTTTAGAAAATCTGACCCTAAAGATGTGTACAGCAACGTATACCGTAAACCATATATTGGTATTGGGTGGTATTCATCTACCTTTCACAACGAAAATATTGGAAGCCCCAATGCTCTTTACTTTTTTATCACAGCTCCATTTAAATATCAGCCCGATAAAAAGTTAACTTTTTCATACTCTGGAGCCTTTGGTTTATCCTATAACTTTAACCCACATGATAGCGAGGATAATCCGGCCAATGTATTTATTGGATCATACCGAAACTGCTATGTACACCTTGCACTTACCATGGATTATAAATTAAGTGACAGGTTTGAAGCCAATGCTTCTTTAGGTTTTAAACATTTTTCAAATGGTGCCTTTAAACTACCCAACTCTGGAATTAACCTGATTCCCATGACCGTTGCACTTAGGTATAGGTTAAATAAAGAAGAGGTTCCTGATGAACAAGTTATCTTAGATCCGTACAAACAACATAACCTGATTAATGTAACTTACTCGGCCGGAAGTAAGAACTACGATGCCGGTGAACGTAATTATTTAAAATCAACCCTTGGTGTTAACTACCTAAAGCAAATCAATTATAAATATCGTGTAGGTTTAGGTGTTGATATTTTTCATGCTGCCGGAGCTCTGGACAGAAATGACTCCGACAAATCTAACTTTTCAAAATCTGTATCTCTTGCTGTTGTGGGCAGCTGGGAATGGGCCATTACCCAAAAACTTTATGCGCCTATTGGTGTTGGTGTATACGTACACAGAAACAAGGAAAATGGTGAAAGAGAAGTATACTATGAGCGAGTTGGTCTTAGATACAGATTTGCCGATCATCTTTGTGCAGGTTTAACCATTAAAGCACATGCCGGAGTGGCTGATATGTTTGAGTGGACGATTGGTTATACCTTTCACAACGATAGAAACTTTAAATAATAAGCTAGAGCTATAAATTAAAAGAGGGTGTTTGATTAATTTACAAACACCCTCTTTTTTTTGTCTTTCTCCTTTTATTTTATCGGGACGCCATTGTTCCCTGGTAAAACTCTTCGGTAAATATTTTTTTAAACTGATCTGTTCTTAAACGCACTGATAATGATACATAAAACAATTGTGTCTTTTTGTAATCAGAAAAATCAGCACTCCCTCTTTTATAATCATGATTTAAAAAATCATCTAAATAGTACTTAAACTGCAAGTTTAATCCTTTAGGAAACTGAACGCCAACAAAAGCCGATGGTACAAAACGATTTGTCTTATCACTAAACCACTGGCTGGTTTTATGCTTTTGTCCATCTACCCAATATTTTTCTTTGTGATGAAAAAGCAATTCGTATTCACCTCCTCCGTATATGTAAAAATGATCTTTAAAAGAACCAAGTTTTAAAGCCAAGGGAACCCCCAGATTATATGACCGGTGCACTCTTTTTTCTAAACCATAATCACTATCCTCAGTTATAAAACCAACATTACGCAAGGCCATTCCGGTATACAATCCTAAACTATTGGTAAAGTCAAAATTTAAGTATTGTCCCACATGAAACCACAGCGTAAACCTGAGTTTAGAATTAACATTGATCATCTCTTCTTCAATCTGCTGATCTACTTCTGACCATGAAAAAATTAATTCCCCACTGGAAACAGAGTAAATATTCGTTTGTGCACTAATTGTTGCAGTTAAAGCCACAAAGGCTAACAAGATGATAAATTTTCTCATATTTAGGTTTTTAATTTGTAAATACATAATTAGTTAGCACCTAAGTTACAACTTCAAAATCGATAAATGAAGAATAAAGATAATATGGTATGAAATTCATTTGCTATTAATAAATAATCCACACATTTTTGCAACTTGTATTTAAACCTTTGTAAATGACAATATCAATCATTACGGCAACCTATAATGCAGTTTCAACCATTGAAGCTGCCATAAAATCCGTTATCAATCAAACTTATCCGCATATTGAATACATTATTATTGATGGAGGCTCAACAGACGGAACTTTAGATTCTATAAAACGATTTAAACCTTTTATCCGTCATTTAGTGTCGGAACCGGATAATGGAATATACGATGCGCTCAACAAAGGAATTAATTTGGCTACCGGTGATGTGATTGGCTTTTTACATGCCGATGATATTTTTGATAATGATACTACTATTGATACTGTAATGGAAATGATGTCGGACGAGAAAATCACAGGAGTATATGGTGATTTAGAATATGTTCATCATCAGAACACAGATAAAGTGATAAGATACTGGGAAAGCAAACCATTTAAATACAACCTTTTAAAAACAGGTTGGATGCCTCCACATCCTACCCTATTTATCAGAAAAAAAGCCTATGATACCATAGGGAATTTTAACACCAAATATAAAATAGCGGCTGATTACGACTTTATTCTACGTTGCTTCACCAACCCACATTATACCTTTAAATACCTTCCAATGGTCATCACACGAATGAGAGTTGGTGGTGCAAGCAATAGGAGCATTAAAAACATCCTGCTAAAATCAAAAGAAGATTTGCAAGCCTTGAAACAAAACAAAATTGGTGGCGTATTGACTCTTATTTGGAAAAATATTTCGAAATTACCTCAGTTTATAAAAAGGTAGTTAACCGAGCAAACATTTTTTTGACTTTAAAACCCATATGATGAAAATAAAAAAGATTGCCTCTCTCACAATAGTTCTGTTTTCGATTTTATGCATAAATATTAAAGCTCAAAAAATTAGCTATTACAACAACGAAGTTTTTAATCCTTACAACCAGGTTGTATACAAGCCCGGAACAAACTTTCACACTTCGGTTAGACCTCTTAACCTCAACAAAATAGAAGGACTAACCAATACCGACTCATTATTATACGATGGACTTAAGGTTCCATCCGGTCATCTTAATTTTTGGAAACGAATTTTTCATGATGATCTACTCAAATGGGAAGACAAAGAGGTGAGTATAAAAATAAACCCACTTTTTGACATTGGCGTTGGTAAAGAAACCGTTGATGGTACAACAACATGGAATAATACAAGAGGTTTATTTATTGAAGGTACCTTCGGCAAAAACTTTTACTTCTACACTGACTTTGTTGAAAATCAGTCTGTTTTTCCGAATTATATAGATGACTTTGTTCGAGAACGTAAAGTGGTACCCGGCCAAGGTAAAAATAAAAACTTTGATAATCAAAATACCAATACCCATGACTACTCGCAGGCTACCGGATTTATTTCATATAATCCGGCCAAGTGGTTTAATATTCAATTAGGTAATGGTAAAAACTTTATTGGTGATGGTCATCGTTCTTTGTTATTGTCCGATAACTCATTTAGTTACCCATATCTAAAGTTTTCTGTTGACTTCAATAAAGTGCACTACATGGTGATGTGGGCGCAACATCGCGATTTAAATAATATTAGCAAAGTGTTGGAAGATAATGATGCGCGTTATTTAGATAAGTATTCTGCGTCACATTATTTAACTTTTAATATTGGCAACAGGTTATCACTCGGACTTTTTGAAAGTGTGATATGGGCTGCTGAAGATGTTATGGGACACAGAGGCTTTGAATTAGCCTATTTAAATCCCATCATATTTTTTCGTCCGGTAGAATACTCACTGGGCTCACCCGATAACATGACCATGGGTTTAAACGCCAAATATATTGTTGGAAATAACAGTGCTGTATATGGTCAGTTTGTTATGGGAGAGTTTAAGTTTGATGAAGTTTTTTCAGGTAATAAATGGTGGGCCAATAAACAAGGTTTTCAGCTGGGTTTTAAAAGCTTTAATATATTCGGTATCAACAAACTTGATTTTCAAACAGAGTATAATCAGGTGAGGCCATATACTTATTCACACCGCGAAACAATTACCAATTACGCTCATTACAACCAGGAACTAGCTCATCCCCTTGGAGCTAACTTCCGCGAAAGCGTAACTAAAATAAAATACCAGCACAAGCGCTTTATTTTTAATGCAGAATTATTAGGTGCCATGTATGGTAAAGATTATGGCAAAGGAGAAGATGACATCAGTTATGGTAAAGATATTTTTAGAGACAATGATTTACGCGATGGAGATTATGGCCATACCATTGGTCAAGGCTTAAAAACCAACCTTCTATACCTCGATGGAAGCGTAAGCTACCTGATTAATCCGCGAAATAATTTTAACATCGCCTTGGGAGGTAGGTATAGAAAGGAATCGAATGATGTTTCAACACAAAATACCAAGATGCTTTGGTTTGCCGTGAGGACCTCTATAAAGAGTATTTATACCGACTTTTAACAAAACAGGAAAAACTTCATAATTGAATCCCGATTGGTTTTATCTTTTCGGGATTTGTTTTACCTGCTTTTTATTAATTTATACGTAACCATGACATTACCATTTACAAATATGGTAAGATAGCTAATGGTTTTATTGGGGGATGTAATTTTAAAAACCTCTTCCTTATTGACTACATTTGGCAAACGCACCGTATATTTATCTTTATTAAACACATAGGCCAAACTATTTAAATTTTCGCTTGAGCTGACTTTAAATGTTAGTTCCTCGTTTTCTTTAAAATTTATAATACCGGTATTGGGCCATATAGACACATTATCTTTCATATAACTCTCGCTATACAAAGGTAAATTAGCAAAGTCTTCTTTGGATTTGGTTACATATAAAAAGGTAGTATCCTTGGGATAGTGTTTTAAAAAGAATTTTTCAGGGGGAGTACAAAAATAGAAATCCTCATATCTAAACGTAAATTCCCTGGATTCCGGATCTACATAACCAGCACCCCATGTCACATCCACAAGGTTCCAGTGGCCATTTATCTTTACTGCATTCCAGGCATGGTCGGTTCTTCCCGGTTTTTTTCCAATTCGACTATTTTCCACTTTTGAAGTTCCGGAAACAATTTTACATTCCAAACCGCAATACTGACACAAACGGTGAAAAACAATGGCATAATCGCCACATATACCCTTTTTTCTTTTAAATGTTTGCTGAATTTTCTCATCATCAAGCTTACTAAGCTTCTTGTATTTTTGCTCGGTAGTTTTATAACTCAGTCTTATATATTTCTTTTTTGAGATTGACTTTTTATAGTCGTAAGCAATATTATCCGCCATCCAGGTGTAAATTGCTCTTGCTTTATGCGCATCACTGGCAAAATCGTAATTTATTTGAATCGCTAATTTCTTAGGAGTTGCATATGATTTTTTGTAATTCCTTACAATGGAGTCCACCCTTGCATAATTTTGAGAAAACCCAACAACTGTAAACAAACTAAACAATGCCAGCACAAAGCTTTTAATCATACACTTAAGGTTATTTATTTTTGATTTTATGTGTAGGCAAAAATATAAATAATCATTATATCACATAACAATAAACCCCAAAGCACACAAAAAAATAAAATTTATATCCTCAATGCAGATCATTTCATACCAAAATAACTACACTTCATCCTCCTTTACTAAAAACAACAGATTTCAGCTACTATTTTTATGAAACAATAAAATTTCAAATGCGTTTAATACGCTGACTAACATTACACAACCAACTAAGAGACAATATCATGAAGGAGCAATTAAATGTGAATGGAGTGGTAAAAAACATCTTAACCAATGAAACTGTAAAACATCATGAAATAGTAATTGAGGTATCTTCAAAAGATTTTTTACACTTTGAAAACCTGGATAAGATCATTTGTAATATTGCCGAAGCAAATCAGTTTAATCAGGAAGCCTATATACACAGAATTACAAAAGAACACGGAAAGAGCAAAGCCTATGTGATTTCTTTATTTCTTAAATCTAATTTCACTGACACCATTAATATTGGTATGAAAGCTTTGGTGAACATTAAATATCATCACAACGACAAACAAACAGCATAGTAGTATTTGCTAAAATCCCTATAGCTCTTTAACGATTTGGCAGATTCCGTCTACCCAGATATCAGCATCATTTAAACTTTTAACCATCTGAAGCTTATCACCTCCTTTTTCAAGGAATAATTCATTATACTCATAACCTATTTCAATCTCTGTTTCTAAACAATCGGTTACAAAAGCAGGAGAGACAACCAAAATTCGTTTTTTACCTTTGGCCAGCAAGTCTAACAACACCTCATCGGTAAAAGGCATTAACCAGTTTTTGGATAGGCGACTTTGGAAAGAAACGGTATAAAACTCATTATTAATACGCAATTCTTTAGCCATTAAACGTGTTGTTTGGTAACAGGTAGCCTTGTAACAGTTTTTACCATGTTTAGGCATTTGATTATGGCAGGTACACTCCGGGCTATTAATCCCCGGATGCACTTTATTGACTTGTCTATCGGGCAAACCATGATACGAAAATACGATGTGGTCATAAGAACCAATATCGTAGGATTGGATATTATGCACAAAGGACTCAATAAAAGCAGGATGGTCATAAAACTGCTCAATATATTTAACTGATGGTACTTTATTAAAAGATTTCAGCTCCTTTTTTACTTTGTTAATGGTGGATAAAGTTGTGGAAGTAGCATATTGTGGATAATGTGGCAATACAACCAATTCTTCGTAATTATTAGATACAATTTGAGCCAAGACCTTTTTTAAGGAAGGATTCCCATATCGCATTGCAGAGTATACTTCATATTCGCCCTTAAGTTTTGCATTGAGTTTTTCCACCAGACTTGTTTGATGATAAAGTAACGGAGATCCCTTACTGGTCCAAAGTCTTTTATATAATTGTGTAGAGTTTTTTACCCTAAACGGTATAATAATCAGGTTAACCAATATTTTACGTAGTAACCACGGCAGATCAATTACAAACTTATCATTCAAAAATTGAAACAAAAATCGTCTAACAGCTTTTTTTTCTGGCTTATCCGGTGTTCCAATATTGACAATTAAAAGCGCTTTTTTCATTTACACTACGTATTTACATGCTAATTTACAAATCGTTAACTCACTCTACTTACATAACTTCTTTGATAGAGCTCGTGCTTGTTTTACCCTGTCAGCCATACCAATTCCATCACATATATTACCTGCCAAAAACAAACCTTTGTACTTATCTTCTATATGCTTAATGGCTTTTAACCTTGCTTCTGAACTAATATCGTATTGTGGTATGGCATGATGATATCGATGCACTTTAAACAAATCCGGCTCACCGATATGCTGAAGTGTTGAAGCCACTTCTTTCATCACTATCTGTTTTAATTCTTCATCTGATTTTTCGATCAATTCCGGCTTTTTTATTCCTCCGATAAAAACTGATAGCAGTGCTCCGCCATTTGGATTGCGATGCTTAAATAGAGAACCCGGAAATAGAATACCTAAAATATCCCTGTTTTCTTTAGAAGGAACCAGACCACCAAAGGCTTTTAAAGGAATACCCTCCCACTTTTTAAAACCTGCTACCACCTGGGATACTTTTGCATATTTGGTTACTGCAACAGGCTCAATCATTTCATCTTCTACAAAAGGCAAAACTTTAGGCAGGGCATATCCTCCAACAGTAGTCACAACCTTTGCAGATTGTATTTTATACTCTTCGCTATCCTTAAAATACTGTGTTATATAATCAGAATTATCGAGAGTGATTTTTAAATCACGACAACTACATACAATATTCTCTTCGCCAATATTTTTTTTAAGCGCCACAATTAAACTACGCAATCCACCTTCCAGAGAGAAAACTTTACGGGTCACTTTCTTTTGTAACTCAGTTTTAGGCTCCTTTCTTTTGCGAATCGCTCCTTTTATAAAACTACCATAGTTTTGCTCAAGCTGATATAGTTTAGGCATGGCATATTTGGTGATAAGCTTTGTCGGATCGCCTGCATAAATACCCGAAATAAAAGGATCTACTGCATAATCCAGATAACTTTCACCCATTCGTCTTTTTACCAAATCAGCCAATGACTCATCCGGATCTGTTCCTTTCTTACGCCATGGCTCACCTAAGATTCTAAATTTATCTTTTAACGAAAACAAAGGGGTTGAAACAGCACTCTTTAATCCTGTTGGCAACGCTACCCACTTACCATCTTTTAATATCCAACGCTCATCTGCAACCGGATTTGTTAACTCAACCGCACAATCTCCGGTTAAATTTTCAAAAAGCTCAACCAATTCCTCTGAACCAATAACTCCAGTTGTAGGGCCTTTTTCATATATAAAGCCATCCTCCCTAACACTATCAATTACACCACCTACATCATCATTTTTTTCGAGCAAAAGAACATGCTTACCTGCTTTTTTAAGATAATATGCCAAAGTCAGGCCGGTTAAACCTGCACCTACTACAATAATATCAACCTGTTTTTTTGCCATACTATAATGATTTTGAATATCGTTTTGCTCCACTGGTTAATTTGGGATCGAAAGAAGCTACTATATTTCTGATAAACAAGGTCCCTAACTCTGTAATTTTAAGCATATCTTCAGCGTATTCTACTAACTCATCATCCTTAAAACCTTTTAAAATATCCTCGTTATAACTTATGGTTTGCTTTACAAAACCTGTACTTACACCAAACGCTTTAGCTACAATAGCCCAAACAACTTGTTTATTGCACATGAGCTCATTAATAACCATACGAATCAATTTCTCTTCCACAGACACTATGTAACCTTTTTCTATAGGAAAAACATCCTGACTAATTTGCTTTAAATAAACCTTTAGGTCCTTGGTGTTTTGAGCATATCCTCCAGAAAGTTGGCTTATACCTGAAACACCAACGGCATAAACCTGACCTGTTGTTCTTTTTGTACAATATCCTTGAAAATTCCTATGCAACTGATGGTTAGATTGCGCCACGCACAATTCATCTTCCGGTAAAGCATAATGATCAAGACCTATGGAAATATATCCTGCTTTTTTTAATAAATCATACGCTGCCAAAAACATACTCATCTTTTCATCGGCAGAAGGTAGTCCTTTTTTATCTAATATTTTCTGATTCTCTTTCATCCACGGTACATGGGCGTATGAAAAAGTCACCAAACGGTCAGGTCGTACCTCAATGGCTTTTTTAATGGTTTCCGAGAAACCATCTACTGTTTGCCCCGGCAAACCATATATAAAATCCAGATTAACAGCCATACTTGAATCATGTTCCTTCACATAACTTACCAATTGCTTCACTGGTAATGCCGAAGGTTTTCGGTTAACATCTTTTAGCACCTCTTCATCAAAATCCTGAATACCAAAGCTAAATCGATTAAAACCTGCCTGAAATAGTTCATCCATATATTCGTAAGTCAGCAAAGCCGGATTACATTCAATGGCTACTTCCGGATGATCTATTAAAGAAAACTCATTAAAAAGAAGGTCATTAATTTCCTTCAGATACCTGGCTTCAATGGCATTGGGTGTTCCTCCTCCATAATGTATCTGAGATACCTTTCTGTTTTTATCAATATTTTTGGAAACCATTAAAATTTCCTTTTTAATCATTGCAACATACTCATCTACAGCATGAGACTGACGCATTTTGATGGCATTACAACCACAATAAAAACAGATTTGATCACAAAACGGAATATGAATATAAAATGCTACCAGTTCAGGATTTTCCTGATTAGATTTTACAATCAGTTCCTTATAATTCTCCGCTACAAATTCATCGGAAAAGTGATTGGCTGGCGGGTAACTTGTATATCTTGGTACAGGTACATTATATTTATTTAATAGATATTCGCTAACATTCATGCTTCAGTATTTTTAAGTTGATACGCCGTTAGGATTTGAGATGCAAAAGTAAGTAAATACGCCTATTACTCATAAAAGATTATAATGTTTTACTCTTTTGTGAACCATTTATTTTCTCCTTGAGAATTAACTTCTCCTCTAAATAATCCATCAGAATCAAATTACGTAATATAAGAAAGAAAGCGTAAAACATGTCTTCAAACGGAATGGTAAACATACGAAATTCCATAAACACATCAGGATTATACTATACGATTTCATTTTCAATACCAAATCCTGTTAGCATACCATTGACAATAAAAAAAGGAACCAATCTAACCAGGAACACCCACAAAAAAACCTGAAGAACAGCTACTTTATATCTTAAAACAACGAGTAATACTATAATTACAAATAAACACCTTTAGTACAAATCCCACAACACACTACATACCTGCTCATTAACACCCCAAATGCATTAAGCTGAACAGAAACAAATTTCTTCTAAAAACATTTTGAAGATTGCATCATTATACTTTACTTTGTAATTCAAAGTTCTTTACCATGACAGCAAAAGACAAATCCATAGAAGATTTAAAAGCCATTCGTCAGATGATGGAAGATTCGAGCAAGTTCCTTTCCTTAAGCGGACTATCAGGTGTATTAGCCGGTATTTTCGCTTTAATTGGAGCAGCTTATACCTACTTCTTTATTATGGAAGGAGGAAAACATTACTACAATGAATATATGATTTCACTTACCAATAAGGCAACAGTAGAAATCAGACTATCGTTACTTGTGGTTGCTTTTGTTGTATTTGTTTCTGCGCTTTTAAGCGGAATTATATTGTCGCGAAAAAAGGCCCATAAACAAGGCGTTAAACTATGGTCGAATACAGCAAAAAAACTTTGTATAGAAATGGCTGCCAGCATCAGTATTGGTGGTGCTTTCTGCATGATTCTAATATATCATGGGGAGTTACAATATGTTGCTTCAGCAACTCTAATTTTTTATGGCCTGTCTTTAATTAACATTGCAAAGTATACACACCACGACATTAAAGTATTAGGTTATAGCGAAGTTATTCTGGGATTAATCGCTGGTATATTTCTATCGTATGGAATTTTATTCTGGGCCCTTGGCTTTGGTCTGTTTCACATTATTTATGGTATTGTAATGTACTTAAAATATGAACGATGCGCGGCTTAATTGAAGGCTTAAATAAAAATTTTGAGAGCAGAATTCGTTTAGGAATCATGTCTGCTTTAATGGTGAACGATAAGCTTGACTTTAACGCCCTTAAAGAATTGTTGGATGTAACGGACGGCAATTTGGCCAGTCACTTAAAGGCGCTCGAAAAACATGAATACATTGATGTAACAAAGCGATTTATCGGAAAAAAACCCAATACGACCTATACAGCAACTAAACTTGGCAAACAAATGTTTTCTAAACACTTAAATGCACTAGAAAAACTAATTAAAGGACAATAATTTTTTTTAATCATTTACTTTGAATTTCAGAGTACTTTTAAAATTTAAACTATGAATCAACAAGAAGAACAAAGCACTACAAATCCATTGCTAAACTCATTAACCATAAAAATGATCGTAATTGCCGCCATGATATTATTACTGCTTATTCCTCTGGGCATGATAAAATCAGTTATTCGTGAAAGAGAAAGCAATAACCGAGAAGTTCAACTTGAAATGATGCGTCAATGGGGCAATCAACAAGAAATTAGCGGTCCCATATTGCACATACCCATTATTCAAACCATTCAGGAAAGAGGAGAAAGTAAAAGCGTTAAAAGATGGATACATATCATGCCTGAAGAACTTGATATAAAGTCCAACATTGATCCGCAAACACGATACAGAGGAATATATAAAACTACAGTTTACCATTCGCAGGTTAACTTTAAGGGAAGTTTTTCTCCTGATTACGAAGCTCTTGCCAAATATGATAAAGTTTTGTACCTGGAGGCCGTAATATCTTTAGCTATCACCGACAACAGAGGAATAAAAAGCGCCATAAACCTGAACTGGAACGGTACTCCATTAGAAATTGAACCAGGGTTAAAATGCATGGACTTGGCCAAGAATGGAGTAAGTGCACCTCTTGTAATTGACGAAAACCACTTACTTAACGAGTATCCATTTACGCTTTCTTTACATGTTAGTGGAACAAAATCATTGAGCTTTTTACCTATCGGAAAAACCACACAGGTAAATATTGAATCCACATGGCCTGATCCAAGTTTCACAGGTACTATCTTACCCATGAAAAGAAATGTGACCTCCGATGGTTTTACTGCCCAATATGAAACTACACACTTAAACAGATCTTTCCCTCAGCAATGGCTGGGTAGAAGCTACTCTATAAACGATAACACCATCGGAGTAGAATTATTCATCCCCAATAACCATTATCAAAAATCATTAAGATCAGCAAAATATGGCGTTTTATTTATTATTCTTACAACCCTTATATTCCTGTTTATGGAAATTTCGAAGAAAAAAGAAATCCATCTGTTACAATACCTTTTGGTATCTTTGGCTTTGGTTTTGTTTTTCTCGATACTCACCGCTTTAAGCGAACACATCGGTTTCAACTGGGCTTATCTCCTGGCCTCTATCTGTACCATTGGTCTGATTATAAGCTATTCAAAAAACTTATTAAAATCAAATCAACTGGTTACCTGGATAGGAGGACTTTTAACCACACTCTATACCTTTTTATTTGTTCTACTTCAACTTAAAGATTATGCTTTTTTAGCAGGCAACATTGGCCTTTTTATAATACTCGCAGTAATCATGAGAATTACGAGTAATATAAGGTTCTCACAAAAGGAACTACAATAACAAACCTAACCATTATCGAAAGCTCTCCCCGATCATCTTTCGGGAGAAGCTTTCATCTATTACTAAAATCTATATATAATCATGAAGGTTAAATTAATTCTTCCATCCCTTATTGAATCTAAAAGCGCTTTTTGGCGTCCCATAAAATACTCTCTCTTTCCTCCTCTGGGGCTTGCGACCCTTGCTTCATTCTTGAATGCAAACGACGAAATCGATTTAATCGATCAACATGTTGAAAAGTTAAACTTAAATGACAACCCTGATTTGGTTATAATTCAAGTATATATTACCAATGCCTCCCGAGCATACTCTATTGCAAAACATTATAGAGAAAGAGGTATTTATGTTGCCTTGGGAGGACTACACGTATCATCATTACCTTCCGAAGCAGCTAAATATGCAGACACCATACTGATTGGTCCTGGCGAACAAATATTTCCTAAATTTATTCATGATTTTCGGATCCGAAAACCACTAAAAACATATACTTCTACATCGGGAAGAACCATACAAAACCTTCCTCTCATAAGAAGAGATTTAATTAAACGCGAAAAATATTTAGTCCCAAACTCTCTGGTTATATCACGCGGCTGTCCCCACCACTGCCATTTTTGTTATAAGGATGACTTTTTTAAAGGCGGTAAATCATATTACACTCAACGTGTGGATAATATCCTTCATGAAATTGAATCACTTAAAGGCAAACATCTATATTTTTTAGATGATCATCTTTTGGGTAACCCACAATTAGCCAATAGCCTATTTGATGGGATGACAGGTATGAACAGGGTGTTTCAAGGGGCAGCTACAGTAAGCTCTATTCTTGAAGGAAATTTAATTGAAAAAGCAGCAAAGGTAGGATTAAGAAGTTTATTTGTTGGTTTTGAAACTTTCTCTCCGGAAAATCTACAACAAAGCAATAAAAGTCAGAACTTAAAAAGCAATTACGAAAAAGCTGTTAGAAGACTTCATGATTTAGGAATAATGATTAACGGTAGCTTTGTTTTTGGTTTAGACAATGATCAAAAAGATGTTTTTAAAAGAACTGTTGATTGGGGATTAAACAATGCCATTACAACAGCTACTTACCACATTTTAACTCCTTACCCAGGCACACAGCTTTACAATAAAATGAAGATAAACAATCGGATTACTACACAAAATTGGAACTTATACGACACACGCCATGTGGTATACAAACCAAATCAGTTAACTGCAGAAGAGCTTAAAACCGGATACAACTGGGCCTATAATGAATTTTACAAATGGAGAAATATCTTCTATGCATCAAATCAACATGAAACACTTCAACACCAGCTTAAACATTTATTCTACACCGGAGGATGGAAAAAATTTGAAAGATTATGGAACTTCATCATTAATACAGGAGGGTTAAAAAAAATGCTTCCATTTCTGGAATTATTACTATCCGAAGTAAATAACATTAATACAGAACAAAATAACGACAGGAGTATTAAGGTAAGCGCATAAAAAAGCCCCGAAACAAGTGTTCGAGGCTTACATCATATCTTTATAATCATTTATTCAGGTTTCCACTCACGGGCAGCTTCATACATTGCAATTACATTTTCAACCGGAGTTTCAACTTTTATTTTATGACTAGGTCCCAGTATAAACCTTCCACCGGGAGCCATTATATCAAGTAATTCTTTAACTCCGTCTTTTACTTGTTGAGGGGTTCCCTTACGAAGTATTTTTTCTTCATCCATGGCACCGCAAAAAGTAATTAGTTGTCCAAAATCCTTTTTCAAACCTTCCGGAGACATACCAAAGGCTCTGGTCTGAATAGGATCTAAAACTTCGGCACCTGCACTGATAAATTTTGGCAATAACTTTCGTACACCACCACAGCTGTGCATATAAAAATGAGCCCCCATCTCCTTGGGCTTTCTTGTAAAGGCATCAATGGAAGGTCTGATATAATTTTCCCAATGCTCATTGCTGATGGTAACGCCTGTTTGAGAACCAAAATCATCAGCTACACGAATAAAGTCAACTCTATCTTGAGCAACCTCAAAAAACTCATCAATAAATCCTTTATAAAAAGAAATAACCTTATCACATAAAGCTTTGAAATACTTTGGATGAGACATCATTACCTCCATAAAAGATTCACGCCCTATAAGACGTTGTATAATTCGAAACAAACCCGGAGAAGAGTATCCTGGTGCAGTCATGATAGCATAATCTTTATACCGCTCAAGCTGCTCATTTAATGAGTCAAAATCGAATAATTGGTTTGTTGGCCAGTCGTAATCATCTAAAGCAGCAATGTCTGTTACACCTTCCAAAGGAAATCGATCGGCTTCCCAATATTGATATTTGCCTGTTTTTATACGAGAGTAACCCACCCCCCATATATCTACTTTTTTCTGTTTACTATCTTCAACTAACTGAGGCCCTATGTACTTTGGCTCTACCCATCTAAAATCAACATCTAAATGCTCCAGAAGCTGATCTCGATTGGAAAAACCATAATAAGACATCATCTTTTCACCAAACTCCGGAACATCCCAATAGAAAAAAGGCACTCTATCGGGAATGTCATTGTTCAGAGCCTTTAAAACTCTCTCTTTGTGGTTCATAAAATGAAGTATTTTAGGCTTTGTTTAATTTCAAGTTTCGCGATACAAAAACCTTCCGAATTTAGAAATATTTTAAGAAAAAACAAATTTATGATGTTAAACGAACCACACTCTAACACCACAAAACCTCTGTAGACTAGATTTATAGCTACATTCGCTGACGCACTACCTCATATATTAAAACACCTGCAGCAACGGAAACATTAAGTGATCCAATTGTACCTTTTATAGGAATTTTTGCTCCTTCATCACTAATTTTTAAAATCTGAGATGATACGCCTTTATCTTCTGCTCCCATAACAATTGCCGTAGGACCTGTATAATCCACCTCTGTATAAACCTGATTGCCTTTTTCGCTGGCAGCTACCACCTTTAAGCCTGAATTATGAAGATATTCAACTGCCTTATATAAGTTGCTTACCCTGCAAACCGGAATATTATGCAATGCTCCCGCAGAAGTTTTTACAGCATCTGCATTTATTGGAGCTCCGCCTTTTTCAGGTATAATAATCGCATCTACTCCTCCACACTCTGCCGAACGCGCTATGGCACCCATATTTCTAATATCTGTAACTCCGTCAAGTACCAAAACCAAAGGGTTTTTACCTTCTTCAAATAAACCTATCATGGTATTTTCCAGATCGTGATAAGAAATCGCGGAAACAAAAGCAATGACTCCCTGGTGATTTTTACGGGTAGCGCGATTAATCCTTTCAACAGGTACTGTTTTCCAGGTAATGGAAGCTTCTTTCATGGTTTCTACGAGCTCCTCATATAGCTCTCCCTGTAACCCTTTTTTTACTAACACCTTTTCTATTTCCTTACCCGATCGAATAGCCTCAATAACCGCTCTAATTCCGAATAAAAAATCACTTTTACCTGCCATAACTTTTGTCTTTAT
The DNA here is from genome assembly GCF_005877885.1 of Labilibacter sediminis. Classification (GTDB taxonomy): domain Bacteria; phylum Bacteroidota; class Bacteroidia; order Bacteroidales; family Marinilabiliaceae; genus Saccharicrinis; species Saccharicrinis sediminis. The sequence goes on along the minus strand of NZ_VCHY01000004.1, from coordinate 334,109 downwards.
GAAAATCCCGGATAGTCAATCCTGAAATTTTCTGTATATAATTCTTTAAAACTTCTATTTAAAAATTGCTTTTATAGTAGTGCTAATAAACAATACTTTAAGCGTCTAAACTTTTTTTAATCTCCTGAACTTCATCCAGCTCCAATTGAAAAGTTTCCCACTCTTCCATCTGCTTTTCCAAAAGGCCGTTGGTTTCCTGATATTTCTTCACAAACTCAGGATCACTAGCCTTCTCCATTTCCTGCATCAGCTCGTCAAGCTTAGCTATTTCATCTTCTAAATCAGCAATCTTCTTTTCACAGCCAGCTACATTTTGCTGCGCTTTTTTTAACTTTTTACTAATCTCTTTACGTTCTTCGTAAGAAAGTTTGGAAGCTGCTTTGGCAGCAACCACGGCCTCATCTGAAACAACTGTTTTTACAGCAACTTTTTGCTGCTCCATTTCTCGCAATGACTCCAACTTTTTTCGCTCTAAAAACTCATAAATCCCGCCAAGATGCTCCTTCATCTTTCTGCCTCGGAACTCATAAACCTTATCTACCAATCCATCTAAAAATTCGCGGTCGTGCGAAACTACAATCACAGTACCCTCAAAATCCTTTACCGCTTGTTTTAATAGCTCCTTAGAACGTATATCTAAATGGTTAGTGGGCTCATCCAGTATAAGCAGGTTAACAGGCTCAAGTAATAGTTTCACCATTGCCAAACGTGTCCGCTCCCCTCCTGACAAAACAGAAACCATTTTCTCAACTGTTTCGCCGCTAAACATAAAGGCACCCAACAAATCCCTAATCTTTAACCTGATATCACCAACAGCTACATGATCTATCGTTTCCAGCACACTTAGCTTCTCATCGAGCAAATCGGCCTGATTTTGCGCAAAGTATCCGATTTTTACCATATGACCCAACTTTAAGTCACCTGTAAAATCAATCTCATTCATAACCATGCGCGCCATGGTTGTCTTACCTTCACCATTCCTACCTATAAAGGCTACCTTTTCACCTCTTTCTATGGTAAAATCAACTTCATTTAAAACATTAAGGTTACCATAACTTTTAGATAGAGCCTTTCCACTTAAAGTGATTGAACCAGAATGCGGTGCCGGAGGAAATTTTATACGTAAAGCTGAATTATCATACTCATCAACTTCTATTCGTTCCAATTTTTCAAGCTGTTTTATTCGCGATTGAACCTGCACAGCCTTTGTTGCCTGATACCTGAATCTTTCAATAAACTTTTCGGTATCCTCAATCAGTTTCTGCTGGTTTCTATAAGCTGCCATTTGCTGCTCCCTGCGTTCTTCCCGTAAGCGCAAATACTCGGTATATGATGCTTTATAATCATATATCTTACCTAATTGAATTTCAATGGTACGTTTTGTGATATTGTCAAGAAACGCCCGATCGTGAGAAACCAAAACAACAGCTCCACTATAATTTTTCAGGAAATCCTCGAACCACTGAATAGATTCAATATCGAGATGGTTTGTGGGCTCATCCAACAAAAAAATATCCGGCTTTTGTAATAATATTTTTGCCAGTTGAATACGCATTCTCCACCCCCCGGAAAATTCCGATGTTAAGCGATCAAAATCCTCACGTTCAAAACCTAAACCCTTTAAGGTTAATTCAATACTTGAAGCATAATTAGCCCCTCCTAAAAGATTTAAACGTTCACTCTTATCACTTAGTTGATGAATCAAATCCAGGTAAGATTCAGATTCATAATCTGTTCTGTTTCCCAGCTCTTCATTCAAAGACGCTATATCGGACTCCAGCTGTTTTAGTTCACCAAAAGCCTTCTCTACTTCATCCCATACAGTTCCGGTATCGTTATGCTTCATATGCTGAGGCAGATACCCTATTCGTACATCCTTAGGGCACGAAACAGTTCCTGAGGAAGGATTTTGTATGCCCGCTAATATTTTTAATAATGTTGATTTTCCTGCTCCATTCTTTCCCGCTAATCCAATCTTATCTTTAGGATTAACCAAAAAAGTAACATCTTTAAAAAGGAAAAAACCGCCAAACTCAACGGTTAATTGATTTACCGAAACCATTCTAATCTATATTATTATACCTATTGAAGAGGCGCACGAAATATTTCAAGTGTTGGCTTAAATCCAAGAACATAAACTCCTTCATTATAAAACCCACCCCAATTCTCACTTCTCTTAAAACTAAAATTAAACTGAACTTGTTTGGCTTTATAATCTGCTAAACAATATTCAAATTGATTGCCATACTTCACTCTGGCACTTAAAAAGTAGTACATCACATCAAATCCCCAGATACCATATCTTGAATATCTTGAGTTTCGGCCGGAACGAATAAAATAAGGAGCCACAGCAAAAGGTTCGGTATAATACAATTTTCTGTATTCCAATATAAAATTATTGGTATGATCATCCGAATAATCCAATGCATACGGTGTTAATATCTCTGTATTAAGCTCATGCACTTCCTCAGCATTAATGGTTTGAAATTTCAACCAACTACCAAAACCTATCAACTTTATTTTAATATCAGAAGATTCTGCAACACCATGTAATGTAGTTACAATTTTAGAAACATCGGCTTCATCCGGCGAGGGTATTACCACCACATTAAGTTTTTCCTTATCCAGTAAAGCCTCTACTCCCTGTACATTTTTTTCAGAGAAAGAAATCTCCATAAAATCAGGATTTTTACCCAGAGGCAAATATTTCATAAACAGCTGATTCTTTATTTCAAGCGATAACTTTTCCTCTTCCCTGTCATACTTCGCTGATTTTAACAACACAATTCTTGACTGCTCGTGATGATTTATAATGTAATTGGCATAATTGCTAAAAAGCAAAGTATCCGGTGCATTTACCTGAAACAAAAACGGATTTTCACGAAGCCTTGTGTTTACACTTGACAATGGGTATACCATTTTAATTTGATGCTCATATGAAAAATCAGATACCAAAGGTAAATTACTGGCATAAGCCGGTCCGATTATAAAATCAACCATCTTAAGTTCAGGCTCTTCAAGTATTTGTTTAACCCGATTGGTATCCGGAGCTGTATCATAAGTAAATAAATCAATATTTACTCCTTGCTTCTTTAACGAGTCAACAGCCATTAAAGCACCTTCGTAAAACTCAACAAAGGTTCTTGAACGAGATGATATTATAGGTTGCTCTCTTTCGATTTCAACCTCTTCATCATTAACAATCTTTTTAATGATATTTGCTTTTCTGGTTGCCTCTAAATCAAATGGCAATAACAAAGCAATTTTAATGGTTTCTTTATTTTCCCGGTAATTATACCTTCCACAATCTACTTCTGTATTTGCCCATATTTCTTTTCGAGAAGCACTTAAATTCTCTTCTGCATCCTTTTGTGAATCAAGCTCTTTTTGGGCTAAATATTCCTGCGTTGGAACCTTAAGCTTCATTCCCTTTTTTATATTTGATACAATAACTGTTGGATTCACTTCCTCAATATCTTTATAAGTAACATTGTACTTATTGGAAATAGAGTAAATGGTTTCTTTGCGCTTTACCACATGAATGACATAATCTCTTTCTTTCCTGCCTCTTGGCACACCCTTTTTTATGGCATCTTTCGGAATTCGAACCATATACCCCAATGGCAATTCATTAGGATCTAAATCAGGGTTATTTTGAGCTAGTACTTCTTGCGATGTATTATATTTTCTACTTAAAGAAAATATCGTTTCTCCTGTAACTATTCTATGATATATATAGTTCTTATCTTCCAGCTTCTCTATTGCTTTTACCTTTGCATGCTTTTCCTTTATTGCCTCAGGAATTCTGATTCGTGAACCTACAGATAAAACTCCATTTTTTAGGGCAGGATTACTTGCGATAATAGCGTCTACCGTTACATTATATCTTCTTGATATTCCATACAAAGTTTCTTTACGCTCTACCTTATGGTAGGTAAACTGCGGATCATCAGCTTCAGAAACATCACTTTGGGATAATGGAATTTTAAATATCGTACCTACCAACAGACTTTGATCAGCCCCTGCATTGTTCTTTTTAATATCCTCAATACTAACGTTATATTTTTTAGACAAAAAATACAAGGTTTGTCCCTTTTCAATAGTATGGTACACATACTCTTTTGATTTCTTTATTTCCTCTACATTGCTATTTCTTCCACTAATAACCGGGATATTTAATATATCACCTGGTTTTAATCCAAAAATGGCATTTGGATTAGCTTCATGTATTTCCTTTTGAGAAACACCATATTTTTTAGCGATTCCGTAAAATCCTTCACCTTTTTCAACTACATGCAAGTAGTAAGTTTTTCCTGCAATAATTATCTTATCTTCCTTAACATCAGTATCAATTTTTTGCGCATAAGAAAACTGCACCAAACAAAACAAACTTATCAAGGACAATATATTAATATATTTAGCTCTGATCATTAGGTAATTATTATTCAAAATTAATGCCTCAAAAGTATAAAAAGAGAGCCATCAAAACAACGGCTTATTCACTTGAATACTATTTAATTTTCCAAGTGCATACCGGAATCCTTAAAAACATATACACATACAAAAACTAAACCTTCACTGCTCTCCCCCAAAACTATTAGTCAGACACATATGTATTTAAACGAAAAAAAGTTGCTGAAACATATGTCTCAACAACTTTTTATTATACAAGTTAATATCTAAATCTACATTTTTATCTGAGCCTCAATCTCACGCATCTGACTCTTAAAATCCTTATCTGTTTCAATAAGATTATTTACTGTTTTACATGCGTGAAGTACTGTTGCGTGATCTTTTTTACCAATTTTCGATCCAATCATCGATAAAGACGAATTGGTTAAACTCTTTGAAAAATACATGGCTACCTGACGCGCCTGAACAATTTCTCTTTTTCGGGTTTTTGACTGCAAAGAATCTACTGCCAAACCAAAATAATCACAAACAATTTGCTGTATATAATCAACACTTACCTCTCTTTGAGTTTTCCTGACTAATTTATTAACAATAGTCACTGCTACCTCTTGAGTTATTTCTTTTTTATTTAAGGTAGCCTGAGCCAACAATGAAATAAGCGCTCCTTCTAACTCCCTTATATTTTGAGATATATTTGACGCAATATACTCCAGCACATCTTCAGCAATATTGATACCATCCTTATATACCTTATGCTTCAAAATAGCAATTCGTGTATCATAATCAGGCGTATTTACATCAGCCGATAATCCCCATTTAAAACGAGACAATAACCTATCTTCCATCCCTTTCATTTCAACAGGAGGCTTATCAGCTGTTAATATCAACTGCTTACTCATTTGATGAAGGTGATTAAAAATATGGAAGAAAGTATTTTGTGTTTTCTCCTTTCCGGCAAACTCCTGAACATCATCAATGATCAACACATCAATCATTTGATAAAAATTCAAGAAATCATTTTGTGTATTATTTCGTACCGACTCGGTAAATTGTGTTTGAAACTTATTGGCGTTTACATACAATACAGTCTTCTCAGGAAAGTACCTCTTAACATCTATACCAATAGCCTGCGCCAAATGGGTTTTCCCTAAACCTGAATTCCCATATAAAAACAGCGGATTAAATGCTGTTTTACCAGGATTTTTAGCCACAGCCATTCCTGCAGAACGAGCCAACCTATTACACTCTCCCTCAATATGATTGTCAAATGTATAATCACAATTAAGTTGCGGATCAACATTTAACTTCTTAATTCCCGGAATAACAAACGGATTCCTTACCACAGGTTTTTCCGAATTCATTTGCATTGAAACCGGACGATTGCGTAAATCTGTTTTATTATTAGATGGTAAACGTTGAGTTAATGGTTGCTGGTTTTTTTGATGTGGAGTATCAACAACTACACTGTATTCCAATTTGGCAGCATGACCTAGCTCTCTTCTAATCGTTTTTCTTAAAAGATCTATGAAATGCTCCTCCAAATATTCATAAAAGAAAGCACTAGGTACCTGTATTGTTAACACCTCCCCTTCAATTTTTAGGGGTACAATTGGTTCAAACCATGTTTTAAAACTAATTTGTGGAATATTATCTTTTATTATTCTTAAACAATTATTCCAAACAATCTCATAACCAGGCTTCATTTTTTTAATCCTCTGTTTAGGTTTTTTATGTTATATACTATTCTCAAAGCGGTAACAAAATTTGTGAAAAAAATCTTGAAAAAAAAACGTCAAAAAACTTGATATTTTCACATCTTAGATATTTCGCTAGTTTTTAATATTTTACAAAAAACACACCTAAAGCATTGATAAAAAGCCAATTAAACAATAATGCCAACATTAACTTAACATGCTTTACAGCCTAAAAACAAAGGAATTGTGAATAACATGCATTTTTTTTGAAAATATTTCGCAAAAAGACTACTTAATACTATAATCACCTTTTGCAACAGAGTTCTATTTTAGGCTTGATTTTACTTTCACAGGCTCCCCATTTTCAAGAGCAATAATCTCAGCCTCAGGATATTCATCCACTAACAAGCCATAAAGTACCGAAATGCGTTCATATTCTCTTTCTTCCCCAACTGTATAAATAAAATATTTTCCATCTCTGTCTTCGATCACATATTGACCTTTTAATAACTCTTTCCCTCTTAAGTCTAATGGCGATTTGGATTTTGCTATCATTACCTTATAAACAAGCCCGTATACCACTTCATGTTCAGCTTTCTTACCACCAAAACTAACCGCACTAAAATTAACATATCGCTTAGGCTGATGTCTAACATCAACAAGCAAGCGATCTAAACTCTCCGCCACCTCATTTAGGTTATTATAGAGCTTCTCATCTGACAATAGCAACCCAAGCGTACCATCACCTTCATTCATAGCTGTCAGCACACCATTTACCGCCTCCATTGCCGTATTCATTTCTCCTACTAAGCTATCCACACGGGCATTTGCCAACTGTCCAGAAACAGACTCTAAATTCGTCATCATTTGAGTAAGAACCTTCCCGTTATCTTTTAATACCTCAGTAAATGAATCCAAATTAGACAAACTATTCCCCAAGGCACCATCATCTTTTAAGGTTTGATTTATAGATGCACTAATTTCATTTAAGTTCTTCATCATACCAGCAAAATCTTCAATTCCACTTGCCAGATTTCCCTGATTACCATCATCAAACACTCCACTCAAACTAGTTAAAACCGAATCGAGCTTTACAATTAAATTTTCTGCCTTATCCTTCAAAGGCAGAACTTCCTGACTTACCTGATCAGCCAGCCCACCGGTAATTGAAGTAGAAATGGTATCGTTGGATTGTAATAACTCCTTAGAATCTCCAAAAAGAAAACGAATTCCCTTTGAGCCCATTAAGTCCAAACTATAAATTTGAGCCTGGGAATTTTTTGGAAAATCTATCTTTTCATCAATTGTCATTGTCACAACAAACTGATCTCCTCCGCCTTCCTGCAAAACAATACTTCGTACAGAACCAATTTTGAATCCTTTATAATAAATAGGACTGGCTTCAGTCAAACCGTCAATACGAGGATAGAAACCATACAATTTATATCCGGAAAGAAAAATATCTTTTCCTTTTAAAAAGTTGATTCCCCATCCCAGAATAAATAAAGATACTGCGACTGTAACACCTACTTTTATTTCTTTTGAAATCTTAACCATGTCTTTTTTCGCTTAGATTTGCTTCAAAATTAAGAGAAATTTACGGAATCCAAAATTTACACTAACACAGAGTTTTAAACAATCTACTTAAAGGATTACCCCTTAAAATAATACACTATTTTACAATTTGATATTTTAATAAAAAACAGGTTAATTTAACCAAACATATGCCTTCTGAAAAAAGACTCAACAACATTATACCCCAAAATACAATGCTTATACTAAAGCAAACATCGTTATTTCTTCTCAAAGACCTTTAAACAATTACATCCACCAGCAGTTTAATCTAAAATACAGGTCATAATCGTATTTTAATTATACCTATATTTGCAAAAAAAATTGGAGACAGCATTGCATATAAACGATTGGCTTCCTACAACGGCAAAGGAAGTTAAACAAAGAGGTTGGGATGATTTAGATGTTATTCTTTTTAGTGGAGATGCGTACATTGACCACCCATCATTTGGCGCTGCCGTTATTGGAAGAATTATTGAAGCAGAAGGGCTTAATGTAGCCATTGTTCCACAACCTAATTGGCGCGATGACCTTAGGGATTTTAAAAAACTAGGCAAGCCTAATTTATTTTTTGGTGTAACCTCGGGAAGTATGGATTCCATGGTTAACCACTATACTGCCAACAAGAGGTTAAGGTCGGATGATGCCTATACTCCGGGCGGTAAAGCTGGTTTCAGGCCTGACTACGCCACACTGGTTTACACCAAAATATTAAAAGAGTTATTTCCTGACACTCCTGTTATTATTGGAGGCATAGAGGCTTCTTTACGAAGAGTTACACATTACGATTATTGGCAAAACCATTTGTCTCCCGGAATTTTAGCCTCAACACAAGCAGACTTGTTGGTGTATGGAATGGGCGAAAAACCATTAAAAGAGATTTTGCGCCTATTAAACAAAGGCGTTCCCTTCCATTCCTTAAAAAATATTCCACAAACAGCATACCTTCACAACCACGAAGAAGTTCCAACAAGCAAAACCTGGAAGGATTTAAAACTATTTTCTCACGAAGAATGCCTTAAAGACAAGGTTAAATATGCCAAAAACTTTAGACACGTAGAAGAGGAATCGAACAGGTGGCAAGCAGCCCGATTAATTCAAGCTGTAGGCACCCAACAAGTTGTGATTAATCCTCCATACCCTCCAATGTCGTCAAAAGAGTTAGATGCATCGTTTGATTTACCATTTACCCGATTACCGCATCCCAAATACAATAAGAAAGGAAATATTCCGGCCTTTGAAATGATTAAATTTTCGGTAAATATGCATCGGGGATGCTTTGGAGGATGCAGTTTCTGCACTATATCTGCCCATCAGGGAAAATTTATTGCCTCAAGGTCGGAAAAATCAATACTTAAAGAGGTAAAACAAATCATTAATATGCCTGATTTTAAAGGTTATATTTCTGATTTAGGCGGACCAAGTGCCAATATGTACAAAATGCAAGGTAAGGACTTAAAAATATGCGAAAGATGCGCTCGCCCTTCTTGTATTTTCCCGAACATTTGCACCAACCTGAACACCAACCATCAACCTATGACCGATATTTACCAAAAGGTAAATCGTATGGGAGGCATAAAAAAAGCCTTTGTTGGAAGTGGAGTTAGGTACGACATGTTATATAATAAAATGGCCAGCACAAAAGAACAAGAGAGCCATAAAAAATACACCCGCGAATTAATAAGCCATCATGTTTCCGGACGTTTAAAAGTGGCACCTGAACATACATCTAATGATGTTTTAAAATTAATGCGCAAGCCCAATTTTAAACTCTTTTACAAGTTTAAAGCTGACTTTGATGAGATCAATAAATCTCATAACCTAAAACAACAAATTATCCCCTATTTTATTTCGAGTCACCCGGGAAGTAAGATCGAAGACATGGCCAACTTAGCCGTGGAAACTAAAAAACTGGACTTTAAACTAGAACAAGTACAAGACTTTACTCCCACACCCATGACCGTTGCAACGGTTATCTTTTATTCGGGCATCCATCCTTATACCCTTAAGGAAACATATACGGCCAAATCAAAACACGATAAGCAAAACCAAAGGATTTTCTTATTTTGGTATAAACCTGAATACAAAACCAAAATTGAAAGTCTATTAAAACAAAGCAACCAACACGAACTTGTTAATCAGCTTTTCACAAAAGAAAAAAAGGAAATTTACTTTTCTAAAAAGAAAAGCATAAATCCATCAAATCGAAAAAATAAAAATCAATCTAAAAGACGACGTTAACTATGAAAACAAAAGGAATTATAAGCATAATAGCAGCCTTATTATTTTCAGCTTGTGCAGAACTTACACAAATTGTAAATAACATAGATTTAGATGCTCCACTAACCGAAACAGACATTGCTGCCGGATTAAAAGAAGCATTAAGAGTTGGAACTGATTCTGCCGCCTATAATCTTTCTGCAACCAATGGTTATTATGGAGATGATTTGGTTAAAATATTACTACCTCCCGAGGCTGATATCATTGTAAAAAATGCCAACAAAATACCGGGAGGCGAAAAACTGGTGAATGATGTTATCTTAAGCATAAACAGAGCTGCTGAAGATGCAGCAAAAGATGCTGGTTCCATTTTTTATAAGGCCATTACCGAGATGACCATTACCGATGCTGTAAATATTTTGAAAGGAGAAGATAATGCTGCTACAGAATATTTTAAATCAAAAACAAACGACAACCTGTTTGCTTTATACAATCCGCATATTAAAAAATCCATTGACAAGGAAATTATAGCCGGTTATTCCGCAGGAGAAACTTGGTCGTCCATGACAGGCAATTACAACAAAGTAGCCAACTCTTTTGTGGGACAACTGGCAGAGCTAAAGCCCGTAGAAATAGAGCTTGACGCTTATCTTACACAAAAGGCCCTGGACGGTTTATTCCTAAAAATTGCAGATGAAGAAAAGAAAATCAGAACTGATCCTGTGGCACGGGTAACGGATATTTTAAAAAGAGTATTCTCTTAAATTAAACCGGCAATATGCATTAGAAAATCCCAGCCTGCCGGACGGACAGGTTGCACTTTCAATCCTCATGACGAAGTTCTAATACATAATGCGGGTTAAACAACCAAAATTGATGGTTTGATATTTTTTCAAGCCATCGATTATTAATCTTTATAAAACTTACCCTGCCAGGTATCGCGCTCTTTTAATCTTTTATCTACCTTGGCCACAAATTCAAAATTTTTCAAGCCCCACTTTGGCGCTATTAAAAGATCTTTTGGCGACTGACTTATAAAACGCTCCATTACAATTTTAGGATTTAATATCTCTAAAAAATCAACCACAAGGTCAATATACTCATCCACGTCATAAAGCTTCATCTCAGAAGGATTTTTTAAATATTCCTCCCCCATTACCGATCCTCTAACCAATTGCAACTGATGTAGCTTTAAATAGTTAATTGGTAAAGCCGAAATTTCTTTAGCATGATTTAATATGTCCTGATGCGATTCTCCCGGTAAACCTAAAATTAAATGCGCCCCAACCTGCAAACCGGCTTCTGCTGTTTTTTTTATGGCTTTTGCTCCATCTGCAAAATCATGCCCCCTATTAATTTCTTTTAATGTAGCATCCAGGGTAGATTCAATTCCATATTCAACAGTAATGGTATGGTCCTTATTTAATTCCGCCAGATACATTAACAACTCATCACTCACACAATCAGGTCTGGTGCCTAAAACCAATCCTATTACTTTAGGATGCAACAAAGCCTCCTCATATCTGGCTTTTAAAACATCTAAATCATCATAAGTGTTACTATAAGCCTGAAAATAGGCCAGATAATTTTGCGTTTTATACTTAGGTGAGAAAAAATTTATCCCTACGTTAATTTGACTGGTGATAGATTCCTCTTCGCCACAATAAGAAGGATTAAATGTAGAATTATTGCAAAACGTACATCCTCCAACTCCCTTTAAACCATCTCTATTTGGACATGAAAATCCGGCATCAACAGATACCTTCTGAACACGTTCATGAAATGTTCTTTTTATATACGAACTATAATCATTAAATCTTCGGGAGTGCCCCCACAAATAATCCATAAATACTTATTTAGCCTGCAAAAATAGTAAAACCATAGCATATCTACGCCTAAAAAATCTCTTCCAAAATTCAATTAGACCTTAAAAAAGCTGAATTGTTTACTATATTTAAACTTCTAATAAAACTTAAAACTATACCATGCTTAAAGAAAACGACCACAAATTACTGATAACAAAAGAGATATCCATAGATAAAGTAAACCAACAGCTCGAGCAATTTAAAAATGGATTTCCATTTATGGATATTAAAGAAGCTGCTTCCATCAACAACGGTATCATCTCTTTAAATGAAGAAGAAAAACTAATGTTTACCGACAAATACAGGGAAGGTATTGACAATGGTTGTTCTGTTATAAAATTCGTACCTGCTTCGGGTGCTGCTACAAGAATGTTTAAAGATTTATTTTCTTTTATTCATGCAGATACTTCCAAACAGGAAGAAATGAAAAAATCAGGAGTAATTAAGGATTTTTTATCCCATATAAAATATTTTGCCTTTGCCGAAGGTCTTTCTAAAGCCTGCAACATTAATTTTGATGATGAGAAATTAGTTTTTGAGAATGGAGCATTCATTATTAAAAAATTACTTTTAGCTGATGGTCTTAACTACGGAACCTTTCCTAAGGGAGTGCTTAAATTTCATCAATCAGCACTTAAAGCAACAACGCCTATCGAAGAACATCTCAACGAAGGTGCTGCCTATGGTCAGGACAACGAAGGCCTTGTGAACATTCACTTTACCGTATCAGGAGATCACCAATCCCTGTTCGAAGAAATTATAGACCAAAACCTTCCTTTGTACGAAGCAAAGCATGATGTTAAATTTCAGATCACTTACTCAACTCAAAAAGGCCATACAGACACAATAGCTGTAAATCCAGACAATACACCGTTTAGAACGAAAGAAGAAGAATTACTATTTAGGCCGGGAGGCCATGGTGCCTTAATTGAAAATTTAAATGAGTTAGATGCAGATATCATCTTTATAAAAAACATCGACAATGTAGTTCCCGAGCACAGACTTAAGGATACCATTCAATACAAAGAAGCGCTCGCCGGCGTATTATACCATTATCAGGATCAGGTATTTGAATATTTAAAACTACTTAACAGCGATACCGTTAGTTCAAACAAGCTTCAGGAAATTCTTGATTTTATGCAACAAGAATTATTTATTGCTGTTCCGGATGACATTATAAGCGGTTCCGAAAAAACTAAAGCTGATTTTGTTTTCCAAAAACTTAACCGCCCAATTAGAGTTTGTGGTATGGTTAAAAACGAAGGCGAACCAGGCGGAGGTCCTTTCTGGGGAATAGGAAAGAACGGTGAGGTTTCATTGCAGGTTGTTGAAAGCTCACAGATAGATATGAACCAGGCTGCTAAAAAAGAAATTGTAAATCATAGTACCCATTTTAATCCTGTTGACCTGGTTTGCGGAACCAGAAATTATAAAGAAGAAAAATTCAATTTATTGGATTACGTTGATCCTAAAACCGGGTTTATATCTAACAAATCACTAGGTGGAAAAGAACTTAAAGCCCTGGAACTACCCGGCTTGTGGAACGGTGCAATGTCGGATTGGATTACACTATTTGTTGAAGTTCCTGTTTCAACCTTTAACCCGGTTAAAACAGTAAATGATTTACTAAGGATTCAACATCAGCCAGAATCCGCTAAAAGTCATTCATAGCATCCGTTAAAAGGTATAAAGCATTAATACATAAAAAGTGTTAAAGTATTTTACAAAAATTCACAAATACCTTTATATTAGAAAATTACAAGAATCATCAAATCTTAAAAATTACCAATACGATATGTAATTAATAGGCTATTTTTATTGCTTTTAGATAAAAATAGGCTATTTTTGCGGCTACAAAATCAACTCAGATTATATGCAAGAATACTCTCACGCAAATCAAGATGGAGCAAAAGAGGCGGTTGAAAAATTTGAAGAGTTAGTGAATCACAACAAAGCATCGTATTTCGATGTTTTTCAGATTGAATCCATTTTTGACTTTTATAATGAGAAAAACATGTTGGATAAGGCAGAATATGCCATAAAAATGGGATTACGCCAACATCCGGATTCTTCATCTCTACAATTAAAATACAGTACCTTATTAATTGAAAAAGGTAAGCACGATGAAGCGCTTGACATTTTAAATTATTTAAAGGAAGTAGAGAAAAGCAATAGTGAAATATTCCTTAATCTGGGGATTATATACCTTAGACTTGCTGAAAAAAAATTAGCTATTAACAGTTTTGAAAAAGCTTTAAAGCTTGTTGACAAGGAAGAACTTAGCGAGTATGTTTTTGAAATAGGTTTTAACCTTAACCAGGAGCACTACTTTACCGAGGCCAGGAATGTTTTAAATTATTACCTCCCTCAATTCCCAAAGAACGAAAATATTCTTTTTGAATTGGCTTTTGCATACGACAAACTACAGGATGTTGACAAGGGGATCGAAATTTATAACAAACTCCTCGATATCAATCCGTATTTAGAAAATGCATGGTATAACCTTGGAATTCTTCATAATAAAAATGAAAATTACAGCGATGCTATAGAAGCCTACAACATTACAATTTCCATAGCTCCCACCCTTTCCGAGGCATACTACAACAAAGCCAACAGCTTAGCACAAATAGGAGAATATAAAGACGCTTTAAATTGTTACGCCGAATATATGTCATATAGTTTTCCGATGCCCTTAACCTATTATTACATGGGCGATTGTTGGGAAAACCTGGGCAATTACGATTTGGCCCGACGCTTTTATAAAATGGCAGTTGATCTGGATCCGGATCATATGGATTCTTTACAGTCGCTAGGAAGAGCCTCATATAGAATACAAGATTACGAAACAAGCATCTTTGCTTTTGACAAAGCCTTAAATTTAGAACCGGAATCTTCAAATCTATGGTTATCTTTAGGTAAGAGTTATAAAAAACTAAAGAAACCGGCCGAAGCTAAAAGGTGCCTAAAAAAGGCCTTGATCAATCAACATGAAGATACCACCAGCTGGATTGAAATGTATCAGTTTTTGGATGAAAACGAGAAAGACTTCGATCCGATTCCATTCTTAAAAAAGCTTTTAAATAAGGATCAAACAAATGGTGCACTTCATTACTTAGCAGCTATCATTTATAATAAATGCAATAACCACGACGAATCTTTACGTCACCTGGTTATGGCCAGACAACTATTACCTGACGATTTAGAAATCGTACTAAATGAATATCCGGCACTGGTTTCTATGCCTGAAATTGCTGAATTCATTAACACTCAGCGTTAATAATTTAAGCCAACATGAACCAGCAATTCAAATTCTGGTAAAAAAACATATTTAATCCCAGAAATTTAAAGCCATAAAATTCGTATAGTATTATATTTTATAATAGTTTTGGCTCGCATTTAATTAAAATTGCAAAATAAACAGAAAGAAGAAATGAACATCAAATTACCTAATATTCCTGAACGTCCTGAAAAGAACAGAGAATACGGTTTAACCATGATGATGGACAAAGGCTTAAGCCTTAGAGAGAGTGAAAATTTTGTTTCCTCTTCTTCTAAATTTACCGATTTGGTAAAGTTTGGATTTGGCACCTCAGTCATCACCAACAATCTGGAAGACAAGATCGCAGTTTATCGTAACGCGAAATGTAAAACATATTTTGGCGGAACGCTTTTTGAAGCTTTTGTTGCACGCGGTATGTTCGACGATTACAGAAGGTATTTAGATAAATATAAAATGGAATATGCCGAGGTATCAGACGGCACACTTCCTATTCCTCATGATGAAAAACTTGAATACATCAGAAGGCTTTCTGAGCAAGTAACTGTTCTTTCCGAGGTAGGCTCTAAAATGGGCGACAAGGTTATTACCAATAAAGAGTGGGTTTACATGATGGAGACAGAACTACAAGCCGGATCATGGAAAGTAATTGCTGAAGCCAGAGAAAGTGGAAACATTGGAATCTACAATATTGACGGTTCTGCTAATGCCGATTTAATTGAAGAAATTAAAAACAAAGTAGATACTGAAAATGTGTTATGGGAAGCTCCTCAAAAAACACAACAGGTATGGTTTATCAATCACTTTGGCGCCAATGTAAACCTTGGAAACATTGCACCTAACGAAGTAATTCCATTAGAAACATTAAGATTGGGATTAAGAGGAGATACATTGTTAAGCTTTTTACCAGGCAACTAATTATCATCATAAGATATGAAAGAGGTTCGTTATGCGTGCCTCTTTTTTTATACACAAAAACTAAAATATCAATCATCAAACCATGAATACAAGCAGCTTTATTTCCAATATATTTAAAGGCATGGCCATGGGAGCAGCCAATGTAATCCCCGGCGTTTCAGGAGGCACAATTGCCCTGATTACCGGAGTTTTTGAGAGATTAATCAATGCCATCAAAGCATTCGATCTAAAAGCCATCAACCTATTGTTTAGCGGTAAATTTAAAGAGTTCGCCAAGCACATTGACCTTTGGTTCCTGATTTCTTTATTTCTTGGAGTAGGAATAGCTGTGGTAACACTGGCCCGATTATTTAAGTATTTGTTTGTAGCCTATCCTGTTTTCATCTGGGCTTTCTTTTTCGGTTTAGTATTGGCCAGTATCTATTTTGTGGGCAAAACAGTTACCAAATGGAATTTCAGCAGTATTGCCACCTTTATTATTGGCAGTGTCATTGCTATTTCAATAAGCGTATTAACTCCAGCCTCCGAAAACGACTCCATGATTTATCTATTTATTTGCGGAGTTATTGCCATATGCAGTATGATCATCCCTGGACTATCAGGATCATTTGTATTAATTTTATTGGGGAATTACCAGCTCGTTATGATTAATGCCGTTAGTGAATTAAACATGAAAATACTTCTTCCCGTTGCTGCAGGAGCAGGCATTGGACTTGTTGCCTTTTCTCATTTTTTATCATGGCTACTAAAGAAATACCACAACCAAACCATTGCCATGCTTACCGGTTTTATTCTGGGTTCTTTAGGTATTTTATGGCCTTGGAAAGAAGCTATTACACAAACCTTTGGAGAAAAAATAAAAACCATCGGATACGACTGGTTTCTTCCTTCTGTGAACACAGAGTTTTACCTGGCCGTACTTTTTATTATTTTAGGCATAGCCAGCATTTGGATTACAGAAGCATTGGGCTCTAAAAAAACTAAGTTAGACGCATAATTATATACCTCATTTATTATGAAGACATTTGGCTTAATAGGATATCCGCTATCTCAATCCTTTTCTCAAAAATATTTTACTGAGAAATTTGAGAACGATCAATTTGAAGGACGATATTTAAATTTTCCCATTCCATCTATTGATGAATTTCCGGAACTCGTTAAACACCACCCTTATATTGGCGGCTTAAATGTAACTATTCCGTATAAAGAAAAGGTAATACAGTATCTGGACGAAATGGATCCAATTGCGGAAGAAGCAGGTGCTGTTAATGTAATTAAATTTGATTGGAGCAATCCTTCATCCCCAAAATTAAAGGGTTTTAATTCTGATATATACGGTTTTTCTTCTTCCATCAAACCATTTATCAAAGATCACCATAAAAGTGCCTTAATTCTTGGTACAGGTGGTGCTGCTAAAGCCGTTGGATTTGCCCTTAACAAAATGGGAATCTCATTTAAATATGTATCCAGAACTCCTGAAGGCAATGAACAAATAAGCTATAATTCCTTAAACGAGGAAGTGATGAACGCCAATAAAGTCATCATTAACACCACCCCATTGGGTATGTTTCCAAATGTTGATGGTAAACCTGAAATTCCTTACTACTACAGTGGTAAAGACCACCTGTTTTATGATCTGGTGTACAATCCGGAGGTAACTCAGTTTTTACATGAAGGACAAAAAGTAGGTGCGACCATTAAAAACGGTCTTGAAATGTTACACCTGCAAGCTGAAAAAGCCTGGGAAATTTGGAACAAATAACAAAGAACGACTTTAATGCTAAAGTTTTCTTTTAAACAAATCATCAGGATAAGAAACATCCACAAGAAATAGAGCCTGTGCCGGAGCTGATGTTCCGGCCTTGCCTCGATTTTTAGCTTCTATTACTCCGCAAAACTCCTCTAAAGTCATCTTACCCCTGCCTATCGCAAGCAAGGTACCAACTATTGCCCTCACCATATTTCTTAGAAACCGATCGGCTTTAATGGTAAAAATCCAACAATCATTTTTTAACTCCCACTGCGCCTCAGCAATTTTACAGTTATTGGTTTTTACATCTGTATGCAACTTACTAAAGCTGGTAAAATCCTTATAGTTAAAAAGTAAACCAGCCGCTTTATTCATAGCTTCAAAATCAAGATCGGTATGCGACTGATACGCCAGGTCCTGCAGAAACGGATTTTTAACAGTTACCAGCCTGTACTCGTAAGTTCGGCTAATGGCTGAGAACCGGCTGTGCGTATCATCATCCACCCTGGATAATGAATAAATAACAATGTCTTTCGATAAAAAACGATTTAGCTTATGACAAAACAAAGCTTCATCTATAGCTTCCTTTTCACTTTCGAAATGCGCCACAAAATAAGAAGCATGTACCCCGGTATCGGTTCTGCCACAACCCACTACATGAATGTTTTCGCCAAGTATTTTACTCATACAATCATCTAAAACTTCCTGAACAGTAATTGCATTAGGCTGCACCTGCCAACCATGAAAGTTTTTTCCATTATATGCTAACTCCATAAAATATCTTGCCATACTCTTTCTTTTTTAAGCGAAAATGATATTATACCAATATCAACTCAAAATAATTGATAAGAATTTAAATTGAAATTGGTATTATTGAACAATTGCAAAGAAACAAATTTACGATTACAGAATTCCAACCGAAGTAAGATTATTTGGCACAATTTTTTCATACATCACCACAAATTATAATATTCATTAAAACGTAACAGCATGAAAAAGCACATTCTTACAGCCTTCATTATTTCCATTTTGACACTACCGGCCTGCAACACTTCAAAAAAGATAACTCAAAAAAAACAAGTAAGCATTAATAACAGCTGGGAACTGATTGAATACAATGGCTCTGCAATTGACACCGAAGTTTTTAATCGCGCTATTCCTACATTCACTTTTAACTCGGAAGAAGGAAGTTTTGGGGGAAACAATGGCTGTAACTCAGTTCAAGGTAAAATGGAAGTAGATGGTTCCAAAATTAAACTAAACATACAATTAGGAACAAAAATGTACTGTGAAGGGGTACCAGAAGCTGAACTAGAGGCCAAAATTTCAGAAGTAAATAACTACAAAATACAAGACAAGAAACTTATTCTTAATAAGGACAAAGAAACATTATTTGTTTTTAAATTAGTTGAGCAGCAATAATACAAGAAAGGCCGAAAACAAAATCTTAATTCTGCTTTCGGCCTTTTATATTTTATTAATCAGACTTACTTCTTCTCAGCAAACAAATCATAAGCTTCAGCTCCGGTAATCTTAACCTCATAAAAATTACCTATTTCCAGATCCGTACCTTCCACAGGAATTAAAACCTCTGGATCAACCTCCGGAGAATCAAATTCGGTTCGCCCAATATAATAATCCTCTTCTTTCCTGTCGATGATTACCTTCATGTCAGAACCTACTTTCTCCTGGTTAATCTCCCAGCTTATCTGCTCCTGTACTTCCATGATAGCATCCGCTCTTTCCTGCTTTACTTCCTGAGGAATATCATCTTTGTAGTTACGGTATGCATGTGTATCTTCTTCGTGCGAATAAGGGAAAACACCCAAACGCTCAAAACGCGCTTCTTTTACAAAGTCAAGCATTTCTCTAAAATCCTGCTCAGTTTCTCCCGGATGTCCTGTAATCATCGTTGTTCTTAAATGAATTCCCGGAACATCCTTACGCATACGCTCAATTAACTTATAAGTCTCAGCTTTTGAAACATTACGGCGCATTATTTTTAACATCGGATCACTAATGTGTTGCAAGGCTATATCTAAGTAATTACACACATTAGGATGATCATTCATTGTTTTTAACACGTTATATGGAAAACCTGCAGGATATGCATAATGCAATCGCACCCAATCAATTCCGTCCACATCTGCTACTTTCTGAGTTAACTCAGCCAAACGCATCTGCTTATATATATCTAACCCGTAAAAAGATAAATCCTGCGCAATCACCTGAAGCTCTTTCACCCCGCTTTGAGCCAATCTTTCGGCCTCATCAACCAATTGCTCAATTGGCTTACTCTGATGCTTTCCGGTAATTAAAGGAATGGCACAATACGAACATGATCGGTTACAACCTTCTGAAATTTTAAAATAAGCGTAATGACCTGGTGTAGTTAAACTACGCTCATTAACAAGATCGGCGCGGTAGTTTTGCCCAAGGTCTTCCACTATCTTTTTCCAATCAAACTTTCCGTAAATAGCATCAACCTCAGGAAGCTCCTCTTTAAGTTGCTTCGAATATCTCTCAGAAAGACATCCCATTACAAAAAGCTTTTTAAGATTCCCTCTTTTTTTAGCTTCTGCAAAATTTAAAATTGTTTCAATGGACTCCTCTTTCGCATCTCCAATAAAACCACAAGTATTAATGATGGCAATATCTCCCTGAGGTTTTTCCGCATCATGAGCTACTGAAAACCCACCTGCCTCAAACTGCTTAATCAATGATTCAGAATCCACTAAATTTTTGGAACACCCCAATGTAACTACATCAATCTTCTTCATATTTATCCTTCTCAAATATCCTTATAACCCTCGGCATTAAACATCCATCATGCCAGAATTATCCATAAAACAAAAAAGCTACCTTATTAACGGGTAGCTCCATTTATTGTTTTTAAAAGTCCTTAATTAAATAGAGAATCTACAAATTCATTTCTGTTAAATACCTGTAAATCCTCAATTCCTTCTCCAATACCAATATATTTTACAGGTATTTGAAATTGATCAGATACACCAATTACTACCCCGCCTTTTGCCGTCCCGTCTAATTTGGTAATAACAAGAGCATTCACTTCTGTAGCCTTGGTAAACTCTTTAGCTTGCTCAAAAGCATTTTGACCTGTAGAACCATCCAACACTAAAATGATTTCATTTGGTGTATTAGGCACTACTTTTTGCATCACTTTTTTAACCTTTGTAAGCTCATTCATTAAGTTTACCTTGTTATGCAAACGTCCGGCCGTATCAATAATAACCACATCAGCATTTTTTGTTTTTGCAGATGATAATGTATCATAAGCCACCGATGCAGGATCTGATCCCATATTTTGACGAACCAAAGGAACATCAACCCTGTCGGCCCACACCTGCAATTGATCAATTGCAGCTGCTCTAAAAGTATCGGCAGCGCCTAAAACAACACTTTTTCCTGCCGCTTTAAACTTATGCGCCAACTTGCCAATAGTGGTTGTTTTTCCAACACCATTAACCCCGACAACCATAATTACATATGGGTCATTACTTTCAGGCAATTCAAAATCACCTTCATTTTCAACCTCGTTTTCAGCCAGAAGAGTTGCTATCTCTTCTTTTAAGATGGTATTTAATTCGGAAGTACTTAAGAATTTATCCTTAGCCACACGCTCTTCTATACGCTCAATAATCTTAAGTGTTGTATCCACACCCACATCAGACGTGATCAGAACTTCTTCCAGTTCGTCCAGTACATCGTCGTCAACTTTTGAACGACCTGCTACAGCGCGAGAAAGTTTTTTAAAAACACTCTCTTTGGTTTTAGCTAAACCTTTATCGAGGTTTTCTTTCTTCTCTTTTGTAAAACTTCCAAATAATCCCATATCTTGCTTAAATTAAACAAGTTAAAAATATAAAAATTTACTTATCCAACAATCTTATATAGCAAAAAAGCTTCCTTTGATTAAAGGAAGCTCTTTTAATAAAAATGTCTTTTGCTCAGCAAAATTATTTTTTGAAATAACCTTTTACTTCTTCATTGGTTACAATTTCTTCTTTAAAAGAAAATGCACCAGTTTTTGGCGACTTTACCATTTTAATCACTTTTGTGTGACCTTTACCGCCTCCTTTTTGTAGTGTTGCTACTGCTTTCTTAGCCATAATACAAAGATTTATTTAATTTCTCTATGTAAAGTATAACGCTTTAAAATAGGATTGTACTTTTTAAGTTCCATCCTATCCGGAGTGTTTTTTCTGTTCTTAACAGTAATATATCTGCTAGTCCCAGCCATTCCGCTTTCTTTGTGCTCTGTACATTCAAGGATTACCTGAACGCGATTTCCTTTTGATTTTTTAGCCATTTCTTAATCCCCTTTTAAAATTTAGTTATAAAACCTTTTTCTTGTGCGGATTTCAAAGCGGCTAATAAACCAACTTTATTGATCATTCTAAGCCCTGAAGCCGAAACCCTTAGGTTTACCCAGCGTTCTTCTTCAACAAGAAAGAATCGTTTCTTAAATAGATTTACATCAAATCTTCTTTTGGTTCTTCTTTTGGAGTGAGAAACATTGTTCCCAACCATAAACCTTTTTCCAGTTATCTGACAAACTCTTGACATCTTTACAACCGTTTTTTCGGATACATTTTTCAAACAGAGCGCAAAATACGTGATTTTTATTGAAAATAACAAATAATGCTCAATTAAAATCAACTTTTTTCTTCATTATTTTTACGTCAATTCATTCAATTAAAATGCAAATATCCATAATTCCTTCTACACAAACAAGTCTTATTCCTCTATACCAACGATATTTACAACCATTTATTTAAACCAAATCTTTTTCAACCATGTGTTTTAGCATCACCAATGCCTTTTCCGTTGAACGGATAATATTTCTTTCCCTGATATGACCAAACTTAAATTGATTGCTAATTACACCATTAGGACCCGCCACAGCAATCCATACTGTCCCAACCGGTTTTAATTCCGATCCTCCACCAGGTCCGGCAATTCCTGAAGTAGCCATGGCATAATCTGACTTAAGGGACTTCTTTGCCCCCAATGCCATTTGCTCAACCACTTCCTTGCTTACAGCTCCGTTTTTCTCAAGGGTTCTTTCATCCACTCCCAACATCCCTGTTTTAATATGATTATGATAGGCCACAACACTTCCTTTGAAGATATTTGAACTACCTGGAATCAATGTGATTTGATGTGCAATATTACCTCCCGTACAACTTTCTGCTGTTGCCAGAGTTAACTTATTTTTAATAAATAAATCAAAAATAATTTTCACAGTGGACACATCATCATATCCTAATATAGCCTCTCCAACAATAGGGTACAATTGATCAATCACTTTCTGCAAAGAAGACTCCAACTCCCTCTTATTCTGCCCCTTTGCCGTCAACCTTAATCTTATACGACCCGGCGAAGGCAAATACGCCACAGAAATAAATTCAGGCAAAGCATTCTCCCAAAACTCAAGCATTTCGGCCAATACAGCCTCGGGTATATTGTGTATTAAAACTGTTTTATGGATAATTTCTGATGATTTAAAACGAGAAATAAGACGAGGAAGTATATTTCCCTCCACCGCATGTTTCATTTCAGAAGGAACGCCCGGCATAGAAACAAAAATAGTGCCCCCATGCTCAAACCACATAACAGGCGCTGTTCCCACAGGATTGCGGATAACTGTGCAATTATCCGGCACCATGGCTTGCTGTTTATTTAATTCATTGATACTTGATACTCTATCTTTTAATAAAATTTTAATATCCTCAAACACCTCATCATTAAAAACCAATTTAGCACCAAAAAATTTACACATAGTCACCTTGGTAATATCATCTTTGGTTGGCCCAAGCCCTCCGGTAAGCAAGACAACATCAGCTCTTCTTGATGTTTCTTTGAGAATATTTAAGATTTCTGCTTCTGTATCCTTGACAGAAGTTATTCTATTGATTTCGAAACCTGAGTTATTAAATTGTTTCCCAATCCACGCTGAGTTAGTATCCACAACCTGACCAATCAACAATTCATCTCCAATGGTAACTATTTCAATTTTCATATTAAATTTGCTTATCCTTTTTACAGGAGTATTTTTAAGAAATATACCAATAAAGGTAACTCCTCTTTAATGATTTTCAAATGTTACTTTACAACCTGCTTTAAAGCTCGAACCCGCTCCAAAAGTGGCGGATGAGAATAATGAAAAAACACATACCAGGAATGAGGCGTAAGGTTACTTAAAGCATTTACCGAAATAGTTTTTAAGGCAGCAATCAAAGACTCTCCATTATGAAATTCTGCTGCAAATCTATCTGCTTCAAATTCATTTTTTCTGGAAAAAAGCGTTGTTGCCAATCCTGTAATTCCGGATATCGGGCTATATAAAATACCAAAAGCAATAAGTCCGATATGAAACACAGGCTCCTGTACCCCTAAGGCCTGGGATAATTCAACCGAACCAACAAATAACGAAAGTAAATACAAAGTTATCCCTGTTTGAAATACTCCAATTATCATCCCCCACAAAGTATGTTTCTTTTGATAGTGTCCTATTTCATGAGCCAACACACCAACTATTTCATCTATCGATAAATCGTTTATTAATGTATCGTATAATACAATGCGTTTTCTGGCACCCAATCCGCTAAAAAAAGCATTGGCTTTAGTACTGCGCTTTGAGCCATCCATTACATATACGTTATCGAGCTTAAAACTCACCTTTGAACAAAAATTCTCAATTGTCGACTTTAACTCTCCCTCCTCAAGTGGTGTTTGTTTATTAAAAAGAGGTAATAACACCGAAGTATAAAACATGGTTATAAACAACATCACCACAGTAACCAATCCCCATGCATATAACCAAAAATATTGGCCAGTTGCCTGATAAAACCATACAATAAGCGATAGGATTGCTCCGCCAACAACAGCTCCAATCAGTAACGATTTTACTAAATCCAGAAAAAATATTTTAGGTGTAGTTTTATTAAATTCAAACCTTTCTTCGATCACAAACGTACTATACAATGAAAAAGGAATATTTAGTATTGTAGAACCCAATCCCAAAACACCAAAGAACAATAATACACGAACAATATAATTATTGGTATAACCCGCTACCCACTCATCTACAAAAGCAAATCCATTAAACAATATCATACCTAAAATTAACATCAGTGAATAAGTCCCGGTGATCCATCCAAATTTGTAATTTACCTTAGAATACCTCTGTTGCTTGGCATACTTTTCAGCATCATATATCCCTTCAAGTTCCGCAGGAATCTTATCACTCCACTTTGTCGTATTTAAATAAAGTAAAAATCTATCCCATACAAATTCAACAACTATAATAGACAGGATGATATAAAATATTGTTTGTGATTGAATCATTTTTATTTCAGTTTTTTATTTAGCTCACAAATATAACCAAAATGCAGTGGATTTACATTTTATGCTGAATGTGCCGACAAACAGAAAAGCCCGATGACAAATTCATCGGGCTTAGGAAAATATAATTATATTATTAAATCACACTTTAACTCTTGGCGCTTTTACAGCCAGGTAAATTCCTACTAAAACAAATGGAATACTCAACAGCTGCCCCATATTTAACACCATATCATTCTCAAATGTTTCCTGATTTCGTTTCACAAACTCAATGAAGAAACGAGATAGAAATATCCCTATCAAATAAATACCAAAAATTAATCCGGTTCGATCCTTTGCATCTGTTTTCCAATACATCCACAATATGAAACCAAACAAAGCTAAATAGGCAAATGCTTCGTACAATTGAGTAGGATGAGATGGCTCTGTAAAAATTGGCTCTGCTCCCTGATTAACCCATTGATACATGTTATCCACAAACCTAAAAGCCCAAGGCTTATCCGTTGGATGACCATAAATTTCAGAGTTCATCAAATTACCCATACGAATAAAGAATGCAGCTAAAGCCGTAGGTACTGCCAAACGATCCAATGTCCATAAAGGTGTTTTTTTGGATACTTTTTTAGAATAAATAACCACAGCAGTTATTACACCTATAGCACCTCCATGACTTGCCAATCCACCTTTCCAAACCATCAGTATTTCTCCAATATTCTGCGAGTAATAATCCCAACCATAGAAAAATACATGACCTAAACGAGCTCCTAAAATAGTACCAACAATCACATAAATAAACAGCTTCTCTAACCAGGTCAATGGTATTTTCTCTGCTTTAAACATCCTTTCTAATAAATGATATCCCAATAGAAAAGCAATAGCAAAGAATAGTCCATAATAACGAACAGAAATTGGTCCTATACTAAATATCTCAGGTTTAACAGTCCAGGTGATGAAATCGAGTACCATATTGTTTTTTTGTTTTAGATAAAACAGTTAAGGTAGAAAGCTTTATCACCTTCTACCCTATTCATCTTATTTTATAAATACATTAATCAAAATTAAGCCTGCCCTTTACCATGGCATTGCTTAAACTTTTTGCCACTTCCACAAGGGCATGGTTCATTTCTACCCACTTTTTTCTCTACTCTCACAGGCTCAGCTTTTGGCTTTTGATTCTGCCTGCTTCTTTCTCCTGCTCCCGGGTACTCATCCTTACTTGCTGTCAATCCACTCATATCCTGACGCCTGCGCACTTCCTGTTCTTTAATCTCCTCAGGATCTCTAACCGGAATGCTAGCCTTAACCAAAGTAGAAACCACATCTTTATTGGTTTGCTCCATTAAGGTTTTAAACAGCTCAAAAGACTCAAACTTATAAATTAACAATGGATCTTTTTGCTCATACGAAGCATTTTGTACTGCCGTTCTTAAATCATCCAACTCACGCAAGTGTTCTTTCCAGGCATTGTCAATAGTCATTAAAATCATAGATTTCTCAAATGACTTCACCAACTCAGCACCGTTTGAATTGTATGATTTTTCCAGATTAGTTGTAACCTGCATAATACGTTGCCCATCTGTAAACGGAACAACAATATTTTGATATTGGTGTGCTTTTGTTTCGTACACATCTTTAATCACAGGCATGGCTTGTGCTGCAATACTTTCTACTTTACGTAAGTATGCATTCCAAACATCAGAATATAATTTCTCTGCCAAGTTACCCGGATTACCTTTTAAGAACTCTTGCTCTCCAAATGGAGTTGATACAGAAAATACGCGAATCAGATCCATCTCTAATCCGGCAAAATCAGCATTTTGATGATGCTCATTCACCATACTTTCGCAAGTATCATATATCATATTAGATAAATCTACTCGAATACGTTCTCCATATAAAGCATGCTTACGCTTGGTATAAATAACCTCACGCTGAGAGTTCATCACATCATCATACTCCAGCAAGCGCTTACGAATACCGAAGTTATTTTCCTCTACTTTTTTCTGTGCTCGTTCAATAGACTTGGTAATCATAGAATGCTGAATCACTTCTCCATCTTCTACGCCTAACCTATCCATATATTTTACGATACGATCAGAACCAAATAAACGCATTAAGTTATCCTCAAGAGACACAAAAAACTGTGAGCTACCTGGGTCTCCCTGACGACCAGCACGACCTCTTAACTGACGATCGACACGGCGAGATTCGTGACGCTCTGTACCTACAATAGCTAAACCTCCGGCAGCCTTAACCTCATCAGACAATTTAATATCAGTACCACGACCAGCCATGTTGGTTGCAATAGTAACAACTCCTTTACCCCCTGCTTCTGCTACAATATCAGCTTCTCTCTGGTGCAACTTTGCATTCAGTACATTGTGCTTGATGCCTCTTATCTTCAGCATTCGGCTCAACAACTCAGATATTTCTACAGATGTTGTACCAACCAACACCGGACGCCCGGCATTTACTAATCCAACGATCTCTTCAATAACCGCATTATACTTTTCGCGATTGGTTTTATAAACCTTGTCTTCTCTATCATCTCTTGCAATTGGACGGTTTGTAGGAATAACCACCACATCCAACTCATAGATGTCCCATAATTCACCAGCCTCAGTCTGCGCAGTACCTGTCATACCCGACAGTTTATTGTACATTCTAAAGTAATTCTGCAGTGTAATGGTAGCATATGTTTGTGTAGCTGCCTCAACTTTTACGCGCTCCTTGGCCTCAATAGCCTGATGCAATCCATCAGAATAACGACGCCCTTCCATGATACGCCCTGTCTGCTCATCAACAATTTTAACCTTATTGTCCATCACCACATACTCCGTATCCTTTTCGAATAAAGTATATGCCTTTAAAAGTTGGTTAATAGTATGAACACGCTCTGATTTTACGCCATAACTTTGTAACAATGCATCTTTTTTCTCAAGCTTTTCTTTATCAGCTAAACCTGATTTTTCAAGTTCTGCAATTTCAGAACCAATATCCGGTAATACAAAGAAATTAGGATCATCAGAAGACCCTGTAATCAGGTCGATACCTTTTTCAGTAAGCTCAATAGAGTTATGCTTTTCATCAATTACAAAATACAATGGATCTGTAACGATATGCATATTTTTATTGTTCTCCTGCATGTAATAATTCTCAGTTTTTAACATGCGAGCTTTAATCCCGGGCTCACTTAAAAACTTAATCAAAGGTTTATTTCGTGGTAATCCTTTAAATACACGCAACAACAACAAGGCACCTTCTTCGGCCTCTTTAGAGTCAGATGACTTTAATTTCTTCTTGGCTTCTACCAAAATTCCTGAAACTAATTGACGTTGAGTTTCGGCCAACTTTTCAACCTTTGGCTTTAACTCTTCAAAAAGCTGATCGTCTCCTTTAGGTACAGGACCTGATATAATTAAAGGTGTACGCGCATCATCAATCAATACCGAGTCAACCTCATCGACAATGGCATAATTGTGTTTACGTTGTACCAAATCATCTGGTGAAATAGCCATATTATCACGCAGGTAATCAAAACCAAATTCATTGTTGGTTCCAAATGCAATATCGCTTTGGTATGCCGCACGACGCTCGTTTGAATTAGGACGATGCTTATCAATACAATCCACAGATAAACCATGGAACTGATACAATGGCCCCATCCATTCGGAGTCACGCTTAGCTAAGTAATCATTTACGGTTACCACATGAACCCCTCTACCTGTTAGGGCATTTAAAAACACAGGTAAGGTTGCCACCAAAGTTTTACCTTCACCGGTTGCCATCTCTGCAATTTTACCCTGATGAAGAGCCACACCTCCAAACAATTGCACATCGTAGTGAATCATTTCCCAGGTAATGCTTGTTCCACCTGCATCCCAGGAATTAAACCATACAGCCTTATCTCCTTCAATCTCCACAAAATCTCGTGATGCAGCTAAATCTCTATCAAAATCAGAAGCGGTTACTTCTACGGTTTCGTTTTGCGTGAATCGGCGCGCCGTATCTTTTAATACAGCAAACGCTTCAGGCAAAAGATCAAAAAGTACCTTTTCTAATTTTTCATCTATATCTTTTTCAATTTTATCAATCTCAGCATATATCTTCTCACGCTCAGCAATACCTACAGTGTCGTCTTCAGTTTTGCCTTTTAACTCAGCAACCTTATCCTCATCTGCCTTAATATGCTCTTTAATTCTTGCTCTTAACGAATTACTCCTTTCGCGAAGTTCATCATTGGTTAGCTTTTCTATTTCAGGAGAAATTGCCTTAACCATATCTACAATTGGGTTAAGCTCCTTTAAATCACGTTCGTACTTGCTACCAAATAGTTTGGTAACCAAATTTCCAAAAAGTGCCATTATTTATAGTAATTAACGGGCCGTAAGATCATAACAAATCCCTATGCCTCTGAATATTAAAATGAAATGTATTTAAGTTGATTATTCCTTGTATTCAGCTTATTTGCTGAATAAACTTTAACAAGAAAGAAGAAAAGGACCAGCTCTATTCTGCTGATTTAAACCATGGTATAAACTTGCATAAGTATAACTCCCTTGTTTTCTTTTAATATTAAGTAAGGGAATTTGAAAATGATTATGCTTAAGCTGAAATATTACCGGAGAATAATTGAAAGAGAAACTTTTGGTTAAAACATGCGCTCTCCCTGACTCAATAATATTTAAAAACCTGAATTTAGAATTCGTTGTAAACTTTGATTTTTTGCTTTTCTGAACGGAGTATGTTTTTTCATTTACCGAAATATCAAACTCCAATCCGTAAGCTCTCAGAGATTCTGCATTAAGGTCAACGGAACCTACAACGCATGATGACATTGTCACCAAAAGCGTGATTCCTAACACCTTAAACTTTGAAAAATCTCTCATCTATTAATTACCAAATATTTCTAATGACCACAAATGTAATAAAAGTATCAAGATGTAAGTATGAAGTATCAAGATTTATCTCCTTTTTATTTGCATGTGCATGATAAATCCTGATACTAAAATGCTTTTAATTTCGATTCAAGGGTTAAAACTTTGATAATAAAAACTTCTATCTTAAGGGATTTCATCCCTAAAACCCTGACTTCCTTTTCTTTTCTTGATAAAAGAAAGGAAGCAAAGAAAATCAAGACTGCGCCCACTTTGCTATAAAAACATACGGTTGATTCGTCTAAATTGCTAAAACTCACTTCTTCCTTCGTCAGAAGCTCAAACAAATCGCAATTTTACGACAAACAACCTTGTTTTTATGCTCACCGGACGAGGTCATGGTAAAGACAAGCTGGCTTAACTAATAAAACACCATTTTCAACCTTAATTGGCACTGTTATTTATTTGTTATAATATTTCATTGCCTCCGGAAGGTAGGCTTTAATATCGCTAATACGTGTATCATCTGCTGGATGCGTACTCATAAACTCCGGTGGTTTTTGACCACCACTTTGCGACATACGTGTCCAAAAACCAACAGCAGCTGAAGGATCATATCCGGCCATAGCCATAAAAACAAGTCCCATTTTATCCGCTTCTGTTTCGTGTGAACGAGAATAAGGCAACATCATACCATATTGAGCTCCTAAGCCAAAAGCAGCCATATAAATTTGTTTTGTTTCTTCCGGTTTTTCATCAATGGCTATTTGTAAAGCTGTTGCTCCTGCCTGCATACCCATCTGATGACTCATTCGTTCATTTCCATGACGCGCTACAGCATGGGCTATTTCATGTCCCATCACTACAGCTAAACCAGCTTCATCCCGAGTGTACGGTAAGATACCGGTATAAAACACCACCTTACCTCCAGGCATACACCAGGCATTGGGCACATCATCATCAACCAGGTTAAACTCCCAATTGAAATTGGCAATATGGCTACCCATTCCATTTTCATTTAAGTAGGTTTCCACTGCGTTGGCAATTTTCTGCCCTACTTTTTTAACCAGGTCAGCCTGTTCTTTGTTGGTTGATAATTTGGCCTCCTTTAAAAAGGAACTGTAATTTGTAATTCCCATCTCCACCATCTGAGATTCGGGAAATAAATTTACCTGCTTGCGACCTGTGATGGGTACCGTAGCACATGCTACAACTATTGCCACTATTATACCTGTTACTATAATCTGTTTCCAATATCTTTTAATCATGTTATTTATTTGTTAGGATTTCATCTGCAAAAGTAAATGTTTTGAATTACAAAAACACACGATTTATACTATGGTTCAATATTCGTATTCATCCAGTATGGATCCTCTTCCTCTTCCTCTTCCTCTTCCTCTTCATCTGTATCCTCTTCGTCCTCCAGCGGAGAACGTGGACGTTGCGGGCCTTCCTTTCTATATACCATTGCCATAAGCAAACCTGCCAAGCCTCCCCAAAAATGGCCTTCCCAAGAGTAAGGCAAATCAATTTTCAGGGGAAAAGCACCCCATACCATTCCCCCGTAAAAAAAGATAACCAGTAAAGATATTGCCGTTAGCCGAATATGATGACGTAAGATACCACTGACAGCCAAAAAGGATGCCAAACCATATATTACACCACTTGCCCCAATATGCCATGAGTCGCGTGCTGCCAGCCACACCCCTAATCCACTCAGGAAATAAATCAGA
This sequence comes from Labilibacter sediminis, assembly GCF_005877885.1. Classification (GTDB taxonomy): domain Bacteria; phylum Bacteroidota; class Bacteroidia; order Bacteroidales; family Marinilabiliaceae; genus Saccharicrinis; species Saccharicrinis sediminis. The sequence goes on along the minus strand of NZ_VCHY01000004.1, from coordinate 302,422 downwards.
AAAAAAACCTTATAGGCTATTTTATTATAGAAATAAAACAAGGTAATGCCTAAAATAAACAAGGTTACCGAATTAGAATATAAATGATCCCAATCGCCATGAATTAAGGGTGAAAACAATATTCCCCAAATGCCTTCCCCTGATAAAGGCCTTACCCCCCATTCCGATAATGAGATTCCCTCCAGTGTTTCTATCAGTTTAACCACAAAAATGATTAATAAAAAAACTGACGGAAAAATAAGACTATGAATAAATCGTCTTTTTTCTATGGGTATATGGGGTCCTAATCTTTTCACTTTATGCATTTATCAACAAGTGAAAGATAGATGAAATGTTTTAAAATAGAAAGATCATAAGATCAATAGGTGCTGAGATTGTTAAAGGATTAGAAACTGTAAGTTGAATATTTAATGATTATTGAGTACAAAACTAAGCGTTAACGATATTTATTTGCTGATTAATTAGATGCTTCCAATCCTCGGGAAAGTCTACTGTAAAAGTCCAGTCTTTATTTAGACCACAGATCTTTAAACCATTAGTAAATAATCCAAAAGTCTTTTTTATGGCTATTTGTTTTACCTGGTCTAAATTACACTGTATCATTAGTTTTACATCAAGCTTTTCTTGCTTAGGCAGAAATACAATTTTATCTGTTGTTAAATACAATCTTCCTACCATAGTTTTATTGATTGATGTACATCGGGCAATACCATCTAAAACAACTCTTTCTTCCTCTCTCAATAATGAATGGATACTTCCTGATATATGCTCCATTTTTCTAATTCGCAGATAATTTACCAAGCCATAAATTACACCGCAAACCATTCCTAATACCGTTGCTAAATAAAGCGATTGCACACTAAAATCAAACCATAAATAAGACACTGTTGGAAAGAGAATTAATGTAAGGCACAATCCTACAGCCATCATCACAATAAGATTTCTATTTTTCATGCTTTTTATATTTTATTTTAAGGTAGTTGAAATCCATAGTTTTCAATCCTCCTTAAACTTGGTATAAACCTGTTGAAAGCTTAGCTATTTATTTGGTCAAATGAGATTTGTGAAGAATCATTCATTATTCTCCACAAATCTCTCAACTAATTCAACTGCTAATTAATCACTACTTTCACAGTTGACTTCAATTTACCCGCCACAATTAACTTACAGAAGTAAATTCCCCTTTCTAGATTTGAAAAATCTATTCGCTCACTATAAACACCTTCAGTATGCTTCCCTAATACTGACAAAGTGCGTTTTTTACCCATAATATCGTAAATCTCCAAACACACATTACCTTCAGTCTCCATATTAAACCAGGCTCTTGCGAAACCATTTGAAACCGGATTTGGAACAACATTTAATAATTCCCCTTCTGCAAACTCTATACTTTTGCCAAAGCCGTCAGGAACCCCATCAACTGCATCCGGATCATTAATAACTACTACATATACCCCATAGGCAACAAAACCATTTTCTTTTCCATCATCTGCTCCAAAGGCTAAATATCCAGTGCCTTCCTGAAGTGGATTAATAGTTATATATCGGTAACCTAAAGCTAAATCAACAATCTCTGGCGTATAGTTACCTGCTAATATGTAAAGTTCATCACCGTCCGGATCGATAAATAACTCATTGGCATCTAATGTATACCCATCTTTAGGATCGGCCATATTAAGATAAATAATATCGATATCCGGATTTAAATATGGGGCACGGTTTTTATCCAACACCTCAACTAAAATGCTATCCTCAGTTACATTACCCGTCTCGTCTGCTATCTTGATATAGTAAGTAAATTCACCTTGCGATTCATAATCTGTTATCAACTTCATTTGAACAGTATTGTTGTTTAACTGCTCAAACTCTAGTTCCGGATTATTTTTATCTTCTATCAATTCAAAAGTTAAGGTTTCTCCTTCCGGATCTGTTGCCATCATATTTAGTACCAACTCATCCCACTCAAGAACTTTAAGTGTATCCGCATCAGTATTTGGATGATATATTACTTCCGGTGCTCCATTCACATGTAAGCTAATATCAACCTGATCTTTTGATCGATTAACATCATTAGATTTAACAATTAGCTTAGCAAGATGCGAACCCGGTCCTGCAAGTTCAGCATCAAAACTAGCCACAATGGTAGCTTTCTCTCCTCCTGTCAGTTTACCTGAATACTGATCTAATTCAATCCACTGTCCCTTGCCTGCAGCTGTTAGTGGTCTAATTTTATAAATAGAATTATCCCAGTCCTCACCAGCTGTTGAGTACCACTTATATTCTCCATCTGCCCAATACACACCTACAAATGTTTTCTCTTGTAGTTGTTGGTCAGTATTAACATCATACCCTATAAAGCTTTCATCAACCGGTGGTGAAACCATCACATAAAACTTCTCTCCTGCCGGTATTGTTACTGGTTTAGCCAGAGGATAAACAACCCACTGTCCATCTGTTTGTTGGTCTATGATATAGTTCTGCTCATACACCTTGGTTCCGGACTGTGGAGCACCTTCTCTAATTTCCTTATCCGAATCCTGAGCATCATCTCCTCCCACGTAAATCATCACATTCACATACTGATCCAATTGTTTTAGGTATGTCCAGGCTTTTACATGCGTGATAAACATGCCTCCTTCCGGTGCAACAAATTCATTGCAAAACGAAAGAAAATTCCCTCCTACCAATGGAGTAAATACGCCATCGGCAACATCTTTACTATCTAAAGCCAAAGAATCAACAACACTTGGTAACTCAAAAGTATAATTACCAACTTCTTCAATAATGGCAGAACCAGTATCTCCATCTCCTGTTGGAACAACAGCAGGAACAAGTTCATAAGATAATGTTGTTTCTCCCTTATTTTCTACCTCGAAACTATACGTACCTCCTTCGGTAGCATTTACAATAAATGTTTGATCAGTAGCAGTCCATTCAAAAACCGGGGATTCAACCAGGGTAACTGAAATATCCGACTCAACTTCAGTAAAATTCCCTTTCCAGGTGAGTGTACCGTTTTTATCAGAAAACTCCCCTACTAATAGTTCAATTTGTATTTTAGTTGTATGCCAAGGATCAATTTCAACGTACTTTAGAAGGCTTGATTCATCTACAATACTTCTAACCATTTCATCACCTTCAACATCATAAAACTTCACTTCTCCAAGGTTAGTATCAACAATCTGCTCAATAATTACAACATCACTACTATTATTAGCCAGTTCAATCCACCCTTTGATTACCAGATTATCTGCATAAATAACTTCCTCAAAAGATGGTACTTCAACAGGAGTTAGTTCTGCCTTTCCTGTAAAATTAATTTCCACAGGAATATTTATTTCAGGTTGAGCATAACTATTTGTTAATAACCGAACTGTATCAAGATATACTCCTGACTTATAAAAGCGGTTACCATCCACTTCAATATTAAAATTAGACGTTACTCCGGTATTTAGTATCGATTTTAATGGAGGATGAATAGATACTGTTCTGGTATCGTATAAGTCGGTCCAGGATAATATCCATGTTCTTGGCTTATTTAAAGTTTCCTGTTCATCAGGACTCTCTAAACCATACTGTAATACAGATTCAAAATATTGGATATTATTATAATGGAAGAAAATACGTCCATCATCCAGTAATTCCAACTGGAAGGTAACATTACCACCACCGGTACTTCCTTCCTCTGGTCTAAAATCATTCCACTCTACGATGACCCGATCGGTTTCCGTTTTTAGCAACACTCCTTCACCCTTATTGGCAGCAACTAATGGAGTCCAGAAAGGAGCTATCATACCTGCTAAACCATCATTCTCCTCAAAATCAAGAGAGAAAGGCTCTCCCTTAGGCTCAACAACCGTCACATATCCATTTTTAGAAATCCAGATTGAATCGAAAGTTTCTCCATAAAACGGAAACTCAAATGGTAATTCCAATGCATATTGCTTCCCGCTCTTAATGTTCAGCACTTCGCCTTCGTCCTTAATAGATTCCCATTTAAAAATAATACCCATAGAATCAGTAGCCCAGGTATATCCATACAAATCTTCCTTTAAAACCTCATTTGATTCAGATGCTCTTTTTATAGATTCATGTGTTGCACTAGCATACATACTATTTACAAAAGAGTATTGTAGATTGGCTCCAGATGCAGATGTAGTTAAACTAAATGGCACTTCTTCTTCTTCTTCTCCGGCATTCACATCAATCTTAATATTTGAAGGTATTATATGTGAATATGCAGGATCAACTTGCCCCTTAGCTTCCAATCTTACCACTTCTGTTGTTCCATTACTATACGTTAAGGTCATTATACCAACCACATTACCAACTGTATTTGGAGAATAAGAAACAGGAATATAAGCATGAGCCATTGGACTGATCGAATATGGAAAAGTTACAGAACTCATAAATTGAGCATTATCAAAGCTAATATTAGTAACTAGTCCTTTATCACTACCTGTATTTTCTACTTTACAAAGCTCTGTTGATGTATGTCCTACATTAGTAATTCCAAACTTTATCGTATCGCTTGCTTCAAACGAAGGTGCACCAGCAATATTAATTGTAAATGGCAGTTCTAACTTACCAGAAGCCGTATTGGCATTTACAATAACCGCATTTTGATATGATCCGGCATATACATCATACATTGTTGGATCAATGTTCAATTTTACGTTAGCAGTTTGAGTATCATATAAAAGACCTTTATCAGGAGTAGCATATAATATCATTGAACCATCATTCACCGGCTCAAACCTTACCACCAAACCATCATATACATTTTTCGTTGTTTCATCCAGATTTTTATATACCACATAATCGTCGACAGTAAATCCGTGCAAAGCAACTACGTACTCCATTTCAGGCCTTAAGGCACTTACGTCTTTATATCTGTATTCTACTGCTCCATCTCGATATAAAACTACCTGATAAGTCATTTCATCAGAATCAGCATTAGGATTACCCGGTATGCGTTCTTTTACCGTTACGGTAAATACATTTCTATCGCCATATGAATAGTGAATAAACTCTTTTATAGGAAAGTATGCAGAACTATCACTAAACAATAATGGAGCCATTGCACCTAAACCAACACTCTCTGGATATTCAGCCGGTAATTGAACGCCATTCTCCCAAGTAGAGTAGAAATAAATAACTCCCTCAAAACCATGCCAGGCAGTTTCCATCACCTCATTAAAGAATGGAATTCTGGTACCTAAGTCAAGGGTATCTTCCCAGACTGCAATTCCGTCATATACCGTACCAATTGTAGAAATATCATTCCATGCTCCAGCAGCAGGTCCTCCTACATCTTCAGAGGTGATTAACTGATAGTTTAACATATCCGGCATGGTAGCTTTTGCTTTATTAAGCATGGTATACTGACTCAAATCGTATTCTAAATTTGAACCTGAACCGTCATTTGTTATTTCCAATTCTAATGTTCCTGATTCACCATAGGCCAGGTTTAATATATTAGAAGGAATAATCGCATCCATACCAGCTGGAGCAGAACTATTCATATTAACCGGAATGCTAATTAAACCTTGATTTGTTTTTAACTGAAGCTTTGTTTCTAAAATCCCCAGGTGTGTTGGTGTGAATTTAAATGGTACTTCTCCGGTATAATCCTGATAAATATGAACAGTATCATTAAAGTCTTTAACAAAACCTGGTTCTACAGATTGAACATCATACACTTCAAGCTTTGCCAGACCAGTATTTTTAAGCTCAAGCGTCAAGCTGTTCTCGATATTTTGCAGCACCTTAAAATCACGAACTTCAATGGTATCAACAGAAGCGGTATGACCTGTAACATTAACATTCACTTCCATTGAAACATACGACTTGTCATCATCATTGGTAACTAAGGTTACAGAAGCCAAATGTTTCCCTTCCGATAAATAATTGGCATCAATATGAACATCTACGTTTTGCGTTTCACCTTCTGCTATTTCCCCTTTCCCGGGCTTTAAAAACACATAAGCTCCATCATCTCCTGTACTTAATGCACGTACTAATGGAATAAATGGTCCATCACGCCAAGTTTGCATATCAAAGAATGATCGCCCATTATCTCTCGACATTAAAAAGATATTGGGATGCCATGTATCCGAGGTTAAACCTAAAGGCATTTCATCTTCCTTTGGAAAGTGCAGTATTACCCAGAATATTTCACCATCTTCAAAACGATGCGGCTTAAACAAAGGTATTCTTTGAAAACCAAATGTTTCAACTGTATCGGTATAATACTCCTGCATGTATACAACTTCAGATTCTTCCAGTTTTGTTGAACCTTTGCGTAACTCAACAATAATTGGTTTTTCATCAGTATTATTGTACATGGCTACTTCAAGGTGAGTTAAATTAAAAGTATAATCCAAATCAACATTAAAGCGTGTAGCAGAAATAAGTCCGGCATTAGGGTTGTAGGTACTTAACAGAGATATTGGATCATTACCATTCTCATAAGTATAACCTGCCTTAAATATCGTTTCATCATAATCCCAGTAGTCAGATGTTTTTTTAGTTATTTCAGCAGCTTTTAAGGTCAGGGGTTGAACCTTAGGATCCACAGGAGCTAAAAATAATTCCGGATGCGCCTCTGCAAAAGCAAGGTTTGCCTCTACTTCTTCTTCGGCTTCTTCCTCAATAATTTTATACAGGCGTTCATTTTCAACATAGTTTTCCCAATAAACAATACCTTCTCCAACGTTGGATAATTGAATAACCTCGGTGTATGTGGAGGCTTGTGTTACATCGATATCTACATTGAGAGAACTCTTTGATAATTTAAACTGAGGAGAATCAGTTGTTGTAAGGTCAACTATGTTTGATATTTCAGAGATATTACCAAACTGATCTTCTGTTTTAATGGCAAACCAATAATCAGTTTGTTTAATTAAGTCACCTATATTTACCTGCACCTGAGTACCTGCGTCAAAAGGATTTTCGAAAACCAATTGAGGCTTTTGATCAAAGTTTTCATCTGTAATCTCAGAACCACTTAAAGCTAAATAAATAAGTGCCGGCTGAAAATTATCCTGATCAACCGGGATTGTCCATTGCAAACGAACTTCGTTATGGTATATTTCAGTTGCTTCCAGATCATCAATGGCTTCCGGCGGAATTTTTTCATCATTAGCCAGGGCATTCGGTGCATTTAACATACCCGTTCCGTACTTACCCTGATGGTCGAATATAAATCGCTTGGTAGAATTAACAACCCTGTTTCTCAATACATCCGGAGTCATCTCTTCACCACCATACTTGGTTAAAATAAGCGCTGCTACACCAGAAACATGCGGACAAGCCATTGATGTCCCCTGGAAGTATCCATACTCGTTATATGGCAATGTACTTAAAACACCAGCTTCATGTCCATAGTTAGATTGATCACCACCTGGTGCAGCAATATCAGTCCACACTCCATAATTGGTATAAGGTGCAGCAAACCCCTGTGGACCAATGGATGTTACCGCAACTACTTCATCAAAAGTAGCCGGATAGTGTGTTTGCTCGAGCCCATCGTTACCGGCCGCAAAGAACAAGATACCTCCCTTCATGGGACTACCTTCGTACTGACCTGCCTCTGCCACAAAGTAATTGATTGCATCATAAACTTCCGGTTCGTAATAATTGGGAACCGTATACCCCCATGAGTTTTGTGAGATGACCGCACCATTATCGGCACCATAAACAATTGCCGCTGCAAAATTTCCAGAGGAAGCAGATCGATCATCAAAAACCTGACAGGAAATCATTCTTACACCATTATCAATATATTCTTTACCTTCGTCATCAGTATGACTTACACCTCCACCGGCAACACCGGCAACACCTACTCCATTGTTTGTAATTGCTCCTACCGTACCGGCAACGTGTGTACCATGCCCGTGCGGAGTAATTTCTCCAGGAAAAACAAAGTTAAATCCGTTTATATCATCAACGTAACCATTTTGATCATCATCAACTCCATCTTCACCATTTAGCTCTGCTTCGTTAATCCAAACGTGCTTATATAAGTCTTCGTGATTGACATCAATACCACCATCTACAATAGCAACAATAACACTTGAATCGCCTGAGGAGATAGTCCATGCTTTGGTAATTTCAATATCTTTACCCCCCTCATATTCTTCCAGATCCGTTTTAAAGTGCCACTGTTGATCAAACATTGGATCATTGGGAACGATAGGCTCCACACTTGCACTTTTTAGGCTAACAGGAGTTGACACTGCCTCCTTAATTACCTCCATTTTACTGGCTGCAAATTTTACTGGTTCTTTATCGCTATCTAATCGTACCTTTTTAAATAAAGGTTTCGCAATATCTACTTCCGAAAGCGACTGGTATAATTCAACTGCATACTCAACATCAACGTTACTATCAAACTCTACTTCGAACCACAGATGTAAACCATACTCCTGGTGTTTGGGCTCATTTTTCAATGAGAATGGGAAAACCCTTTTTATGCGGGTAATACCTACCTGCTCTCCTACTCGATCAATACTTGCTACACCAATATCTGATTGGCTTGCATTAGAAACATTTAAACTCTTAAGCTGAGTAGCACTTTGCCATACCTCCTGTTTCAGTTTTAATCGTACCTTTCCTTTTTCAATATGCTCGCCAATATTTTGTATTTGCTCCAATTGAGCAAACACATCAGTTGTTAAAGCCACTAATATTGAAAGAGTTATATATGTAATAAATTTCTTCATTTTCACTTCGCTTTATTTAGTAACCTCACGAACATATCGTACCGACATTGAATAACTTTGATTGATAATTACTGATCCTGGTAAATCACCTTCAGCCATTATGCTATAGCAAGTAACAAAACCTGTTAAATCATCAACATCTGAAGTCCACCAATACCCATAGCCACCCTGAGATTCAAATACATTTCTGTAATAAGAATCTAAATTGCTATATCGTTGCAGGTATCCAGGATAATTTAAATCTAATCCGCTATCACCATCCATTTTGATTTTTGGATCAGCATAAAGCGGACCTCCCAGAGCCACAAGCATATCCTCATACTCAACCATCGTTGGTAGGCGCCATCCTTCAGGGGCACCATAATATGCTGCTTCAAAAGTGTATAGTCTACCATAAAACTTCCGGTCTTCTTCTGTCTCTACTACGTGTCCGCCATTTATAACGGCTCTATCAGCAAAACCATAATAAACTGAACCTACCCCTGGATGATAGGCATAATTGTAGTTTTCTGCCATCCACTCCAAACCATTGATGGTGGCAAAACGATAAGTTTGATTATCCCTTAAATCAGTCCATACGCCCCACTTACCCCTAAAATGAACATCAACCGTATCAACAGATAACTCTCCATCTAAATTAACTGTCCATTTTAAAGAATAAATTGTATCCGCAACTCCTTCAAACAAAGAATTGGCATTGTCATCATTATAAACTTTTCCTGATTGACCTTTAATAATTTCCCATTGAGCCGTAGCTCCGGCAGGTAAAAAGGCATCCAGGGTATGAAATTTATTATCGCCGGAGGTAACAATATCTAATTCATCGTCACCTGCAAATGCATTTAAAGTATCCGTTACAAAGGTAAACTCAAGAGATTCTTTTTTATATCCATATATTAGTGACCAACGAAGCGTATATTCTTGATTTTGTAGACCTATAAATTCCCCTTTACTGGTTTCTTCATTTAAAATACGCCCTCCTTCACCTTCTACAATTTCCCATAAGCCTGAAGCTCCAAACTTAGGTTTATCAGATTCGAGCCATAATGAACGATTATTAAATAAAGTATCACCTACCATTGTTCTTAACACAGGTTTTAAAGGTTTAAAAGACACATCTATTTGACTGGCTTCATAATCGCTACCTCTACTTAATTCCCAACCTAAAACATATTTCTCTCCTGGTTCGCCATAAAACCTGGTTTTCGGATCATTTACATCGTCAAAACGTCCATTTTCTCCAGTATATATTCGCCATGTACCTGTTTGTTCTTCAACTGCCTCCTGTGCCGAAAGCTCAACAAAATATCCATCATTTTCGATATTATGGAAACTTGGTCCTGCATCAGGATTTAAAGCAGGTGCTTCTTCATCTTTTTGGCAGGCTAAAACCACCAAAAGCAATAAAGAAACTACTGCACTAAATAATATTCTGAAATTCGATTTCATCATTTATCCTTTCCTCTTTCAATGGTTAATAACCCACATTTTGATCTTCCTCGTTAATCTGCGGGTTCGCATCAATCTCAGATTGTGGTATAGGGAATGTTAATCGGAAATAATCCTCATCTGAAGCCGTAAAGTTCCATTTTGCCCAATGGTCTCCCTCACGCACAAATGGGAGACTTCTGCGTTTGATATCGTTCCAGCGGAATCCTTCCCCGAATAATTCTTTGCGCCTTTCCAACAAAACTTCATTGATTAAATCCTGACCCGTAGCTGTAGACTTTGAAGTTCTTGCTGATACTCTTTCCTGAATTTCCCACAATGCATCCTGAGCTGCTGAAAAATTACCCAGCTCGGCCTCACATTCTGCTTCAATCAAATACATTTCTGATGCTCTGATAGAAATGCGCTCTGCATTACCTACCTGACCATTGTGTTCAAATTTTAAAACCAGATTTCTATCCGGATCAATATCTTCATATAATAGGAAAAACCTTTTACGATAATCTGCCGAGGCAAACTTATTCACAAACTCATCATTGGCACGTACCGAACTATACCCAAACTCAGGCCAATAAAAAGAAGGGATGGTCAAATAGGTATTATTATCTGTTGCATTAAATGCGACTGTAAATATCGTTTCACTATTGCGATAAAAGAAACCGTAATAATCTTCGCGTTTCATTAACTCAATACCTTCATGCGCTGCCTGAGCCATCTTGCTTGCTTTTTCCCATTCATGCATATCTAAATAGGCACGTGCCAAAATAGCCTGAGCCGCTCTTTTATCAAAAAAACCTTTATCGTCATAACTACCTAACTTATCTATTGCAGTTAATAAGTCTGACTCTATTTGTGTATAAACTTCCCGATTTGTTGCTCTTGGAAAATCCTCCGCATTAGCATCTACAGGTACAGATACGTTCATTATAGATGGCGCATCAGGATTGGTATGGTAAGCAGGTGCATACATTTGAGCCAGCTTAAGCATTACATAAGCTCTTATCACCCTTCCCTCTCCTTCAATGGCTTTTTTTTGCTCATCGGTAGCATCAGGAATATCTTTGGCAAAAGCCACAAGCTGATTGGCATCGTAAATAATTTTGTATGCTGCCCACCAAGGTTCATCTACCCAGGTATAATTGGGTAAAACTTCTAATTGATAGGTTTCCACAAACCATCCCCAGTTACCACTACCCGGTACCAACATTAAATCTTCACCAACCAGGTCGGACATAATTGGCCAGTATAAACCTTCGAAAGTATACGAACTCAAAGCATCGTAAGCTCCAACAAGAGCAGCACTGGCTGTTTGAATAGATTCAAAAACATTTTCACTCGGTAAAGATGCGGTAGGTTCTTCGACTAAAAAATCATCTGAGCATGACCAGCTAAAGCCAATCATAACAATAAGAAGCACATTTATTTTTTTATATAATCGTTCCATCACTTTTGTATTTTTCTTATTATAAATCCACTTTTAAGCCAAATGTGAACACCTTCACTCCGGGAATAGAGTTAGCTGTAGTACCATTTAAAGCTCCTTCCGGATCAAAGCCTTTAAACTTACTTAAGGTCCAGATATTTTCGCCCGAAGCAAAAACGCGTAAGCCGCTCATTTTTATCTTCTCACAAATATTTTGCGGTAGATTATAACCAATTGAAATATTCTTTAAGCGCAGATAACTGGCGTCTTCTAAATAGCGTGATGATATTTCTTCGCCATTATCACTTCCATCTACCATATATCGAGGAACATCGGTATATCGATTATTAGGCGTCCAGGCATTGGCTGCATCAACTGCCAAATTGTAGCCAGGATTGGTTCCATCATGCATGTTAACTGCATAATCATTATTGTATACTTTGCCTCCAACACTAAAGTAGAAGTAAAAACTAAAGTCGATATTTTTATAATTGAAGCTATTACTTAAGCCTCCATAAAAGTCCGGAATAGCCAATCCTAAGCGAACTCTTTCTGCATCGCTATATTCACTGGTTACCTGCTTTCCACTCCCTAAAGGATCCAGGTAAGCAGAACCAGGCTCGGTACTGTTGGATTCATCATCAGAAGCTACATTGGTATACCACATAGGTTTACCATTATCAGGATTAACACCCGCCCATTCTCTCATGAAAAACTGATACAAACTGGCACCTTCTTCAATCAATTTAGTTCCTGATTTAATTTCATCCGTAGTCATCTCCAAAATCTCATTTCTGTATTTTGATATATTTAGACTCACATCATAATTGAAATCTTTAGAACGAACTACACCATATGATAAAGTAGCCTCAATTCCTGTATTTTGCATTTTAGCCAGGTTGGTTTTAATGCTTGGAAATCCTTTACTGGCCGAAAGTGGTTTGTCAAATAATAAATCTTCCGATTTTCGGGTAAACCACTCAAAAGAAGCATCTAAACGTTTGAAAAGAGTAGCTTCTAATCCAACATTTAAGGCAGCATTCTTTTCCCATCTGATCTCTTGATTTTCTAACTGAACAGGTGTTAATCCCGGATAACCGGAGTAGTTAGCTCCACTTCCATAAAGTCCGTACGATTCGTAATTACCAATAGAGCTGTTACCTGAAGTACCATAACTAGCTCTTAACTTGGCATAGTTTAACCAGCTTAATTTAGGCATCCACTCTTCTTTGGTCAGGTGCCATCCTCCTCCAACAGAATAGAATAAACCGTATTTATTTTTTTCACCAAAACGAGAACTGCCGTCCCCGCGAACGCTGGCACTTAAGTTATATTTACCTTTGTAGTTCCATTTACCCTGACTTAAGTACGAAACCATCGTCCATCCTGTTGAGTAACTAACCGGCATTACCGGCGTTCCTCCCCAAACCAGGTCAGGCATGTCAAAAACTGAAAAATCAGTGACTGCTCCTTGTAAAACTTCATAATCATTACCTGTGGCTTCTTGTCCTGCTAATACCTCAATACTTGAATTATTAGTTTGTTTTTTCCAGATTAAGATGTTAGAGATGTTCCAGTTAACATTTTCGGTGCTTGCTATTGTACTTCTACCATTAACACCAGCACCATTACCATGGTATGGATTATAATAATTTAATCCCTTATCGCCACTATAATCAATACCTCCTGTTGTTCTGAACGATAATGATGGCAATAACTTAAAATTTAAATAGGCATTTAATAAGCTACGTTTAGTTTTATACTCATAGATATCATATTCATATAAACCTACCGGATTAAAATCGAAGGCGGCCTTATTTTTCCAGTTGAAAGTGCCATCCGGGTTATAAACCGGCGAAGCTGAGTTAATGATTTCGGCAGAACGAACCGGGTTAGCACCTGCTCCACCTCCCGGAGGTGCATTGGTTTCTGTATACGATAAATGATTGCTCATTCCGGCTTCAATCCAATCGTTAACTTTATGCCGTACATTTAACTTGGCAGAATAACGTGTAAAATCCGAACCTATGGTTGTACCACTATCATTAAAGTATCCTAATGAAAAATACACCTTAGTACTTTCCGTTCCTCCGGCCACATTTAAGTTATAGTTTTGGATGATACCGGTTTTATAAACTTCATCGCGCCAATCCGTATCTGTTAACACCTTACTTCCGGGAATGACTTTACCATTATCGTCCAAAGGGCTATCTACTCCAAATGGATTAAAACCCACTGTTTCTTTTACATTATCCTGAGCATAAACAATAGCTTCTTCAATGGTTTGCTTATCCTGATACAAAGCCCAGTTGTAAAGCCCCATCCAGGTTTGTTCGTATATCTGACTGGAATTCATCAGGTCGTATCCATCCCCAACACGTGAAGAAATACCCACCTGACTATTGAAAGAAATACTTGTTTTTCCAGCCTTTCCTTTTTTTGTGGTCACCATAATTACCCCATTGGCAGCACGTGAACCATATAATGAAGCTGCAGCGGCATCTTTTAGAACCGTTAAACTTTCAATATCATTTGGATTTAAATCAGATAATGATCCTGCCATAGGAACTCCATCTACCACATATAAAGGAGAACTGTTAGCACTTAAGGACCCAATACCACGAATACGTACTGTTGCTGTTGACCCAGGCTGACCTGAACTACTGGAAACCTGCAAACCTGCTGTTGTTCCTTGTAAAGCTTTCTCAAATGAAGTTACCGGACGATCCTCAATAATTTCACTCTCCACCACTTGTGCTGCTCCCGTATAAGCTTCTTTGGTAGTGGTACCATATGCTACTACCATTACATCTTCCAGCTGCTCACTTTCCGGAGCCAATGCCACATTTATTACTGTTCTGTCTCTAACAACTTCTTTTACTGTTTGCATTCCTATAAAAGAATACACGAGCGTTACATCTCCAGAAGGAACTTCCAAAGAGTAAAAACCATCTATATTAGTGATAGTACCTACCTGAGTACCCTCAATAAATAGATTTACCCCAGGTAAAGATTCTCCCGTAGCTTTTTCAATTACTTTTCCTTCTACTTTCATGCTCTGTGCAACAACAGAGCCCATTATCATAAAGCTAAGTAGAACTATACTTAATAATTTTTTCATTACTATTTATATTTTTTTGTCAACAGACAAGTATGTTCTCACCTGATCAAGAGGATTTTGTTTTATCACTTATGATACAAGTAAAAAAGGTTGATAGGCAGTTAGAAAGTACCAGCCACTATCCCTAATAGTGGCTGTATTATTTTTTATGGGCAATTGGCTAGTAATGCATCAACTGCAGTAGTATAGTCTAATGGATTCCAATTATAATCGAAGAATTCAGCTTTACTGTTTGCATAAAGGTCATAATCCCCATTTTTTACTTTTGTTAAGAAGTTACTCATAGAACAAGCTCCAAATTTTCCCGTTCCAAATGTAGCATCATCTTCACTCGGTAAGTAAACAGTTAAATACAATTCTTCACCAGGACTTACTATACTACCAAAAGTTCTCATTGTTCTAGATACTGGATCAATTCCAAAACCAGTAACTTCACCCAAATCCATAAATATCCCGTTTGTATGAGTTAATTTAGCAAAGGCATCAATGGTACATAATTTAACAGGCACATTGTTATCATCTCTTCGTTGAGATAAGGCCAGTTGTATACTCGGTTGACCATCTCCGAATCTACCGTAATGGTGAGTAATCATATTAAAACCAGTAAAGGCATCGCACTTTCCTTCAATAAGAATCCCTTTAGCAACAGAGCTTATATTATTGAGTATATACATTTGTTGTACTCCCATATTTCCCTGCACGTAAATATTTCCTGTTTCATCTCCTGAATTATTACCTCCAACACTCGTAACAGCATGAAATCCTTTTACGTTAGCAATAGTATTAAATGAGAAAATAAAATCACGACCAACCGTTTCCAGTTTATCAAAAGCCTTAATTACATCAGCCTCTGTACTGGTACTCTTAAGGGCAATGTTTCCAAGGCCTCCTTCTCCGCCCAAATTCCACTCAAACCTAAAAGAACCAGATATACTTGTTAAGTTTGGTGATGATAAACTGGTAAGAAATTTGCATTGCTCAATAACCAGATCTCCATATACATCTGTATTTTGAAAAGAAATGCTCGAAAGAAAATTATCGCTAAGGATAATATCCTCTCCTACTACTCCCAGGTTTACCTCTGAGCCCTCCGCTAGTCCTCTAATCTCAACACCTTCAACTACATTGGTAACTGATAAATCAAGGGTAGCAAGGCCTCTGACAGCACTTTTTTCAGCTTCTAAGTAAATAGAGTTAACAAAGTCAAGCTTCGGCATGGTAAGTAAATTAACATTGTGTAAACCCACACCCTTTAAATCTTTAAATACCACAAGTAACTCAGGCATACTTATTGACTCTAAACCAACAGGATTGTTAATTACAAAATCATTGGCAATACTTTTAAGAACAGGGAAGGAAACTGTTGCACCTGCATCCGGCATACTGAAAATATATAGGTCACCTCCAAGTGTTTCCAGATATGGTAAGTTTATTGTTGTTCCTGCGGCAATAGAAAAGTTATTACTTATCATTTTAACAGCATTCAGGTCATCTAAATGTTGCTGTTTTGTAGCCGCCACCTTACCAATCACAACTGTAGCTCCCAAGGCTTTAAATTCAGTAAAGTCAGCATCCGTCAACATATCTCCGTAATAAACTGCATTTCCGCTATTGGCTATTTCATCTTCAAGTGCCTGTAAATTAGTCAAAAGTTCATTGTAATTAGCTAAAACATCACTATCAAGGTCTGTTAAATCATCTTCCAGAGAAGCAATATCACTTTTCAGTTGTGCAATTTCAGCTAATAAATCTGCCAGTTGCTGGTTCTTTAAATCCTCAACTTTTTTATCTAGATCATCAATTTGCTTTTGCAAATCGTCAATATCTCCACTATAATCTTCACTACAACTGCTAAAGTTAACGACCAGCACTATTACCAGTAAATAAGACAAAAGCTTCTTCATATGACTTTTTTGTTTTTTGAATAACCAAATCTGAAAGTCTTCCATATTTAATGATTTACATTAATCGTTAAAACTGAGAATCGTTAAAACTGAAAGATTGTATTTTCTAGCAAGGCTATTCTTAAATGATTAATAATTGAATTAGTTGATGGTTGTAAAATTAATCGAGTCATGAGTTTTGACTGACTCACCAGTCTAAAAGCAGTATCACTGGATCGAATGATACATGAATCTGCTATAAACAACACTACACCCAAACCCAACAACCACCTATACTACAGCAACATAACACAACAAACTCAATTCAACAGATCCAAACACCATTAAAAAATAACTTATTACTTAATTAATGATCATCTAGTGTATTTTTATATGCTTTCTCATTCTTTTGCCAAGTAATATAACCTACAACAAAACCAACAATGGAAAAAATAACTAAGGCTATACAAAACCTAAATAACCAGTTTTCAACAGGATCTATTAAATTTAAAATTATAGATGAAATTATGGCAGATAACATCCCATGCGCTAACACCCAATTCAGGAGAATATATTTTTTCTTTCCATTCTTTCTTATCCTCTTCTATTTGGCCATTTACTTTTTATTTATAGTACGAATCAATAGTTGGCCCCCTTCCGGGTTCTATTGCCATCTGAGACATCAACCACAGGTTGCACCTGTGGCAATTCAAATTGAACTATTTTATAGTTCTTTTACCTTATCCCGAAGAGATTTTATGTGAATAATCCCGAGTTATAACTCAGGGGATAATATAAAAAAATGTAAAACTTCCCTGTTGAGAGTTGAATATTGTATTCAACTGTTGATTGGAATTTATAACAATTAAAAAAGTGCCTCCGAAAATCAGAGACACTTATACTAATACACATCTATTAACAATCCTATTGTTATAGCTTTTGCAGTTTTACAACTTCTACTTTTCCTTTCACTTCAATAGATAATAGATAGACTCCACTATTTAAAGAGGAAATATCTACTCTATTAAGTCCTGCAAATACTTCTTTATTTAACACAACCGCACCAGTTACACTATAAACTGTTAAAGTAGCATTATTACTTAATTCTATATTTACATAATCTGTAGCCGGGTTAGGATAAACACTTATACCAACATCTTCTCCATCAACAGAGATACCGGTAGTTGTGTTATCATAGGTATAGTAACCAGAGAAAGTAAACAGCATGTCCCAACCACTTATATCAACCCATCCATTCTGTGGTACCATCTCGCCATCATTGGTGTTAGTATGCATATCCTTTGGGTCACCAAAACCCTGAGTAAGAATATATTTCCACTCAGTTCCAGTCCATTCAATTTCATAGATATTCGTGCCTATACCACTGCTAACCTCACCTCTAAATGAAGGCTTACCATTTTTGTCGCCATTATATATAAGAGAAGCCCCATTACCAAAGTCATCGATAACTTGAATCGGATCAATAGTATACTCACCTGACATAGTAGCTAAACCTGCTCCAGCCTCATCAACCCATCCATAACTTGGCACATCAGTTATATCATAAGGTGCTGTATTAAGTAAATATGTACCGGTATTATTCACAAGGATCAACTCCCATTTATTTACACCATTCCAACGGACGATAAACTCGGAACCACTACCATTATCATATGCATAAGACGGTCTGGTATTATACTCCTCTTTCCAGAAATACTCACCAGTACCACCTAGATCATCTAGCACAACGTTGATTGATGTACTAGTTACGTTATTTTCAGTACCCGAACCTGAAACCGAAACCACATACCCAGCACCAGCATCAACCCATCCAATCACCGGAACCAATGCAGTTTCTGAATTATTTGTGTTCTGCACCCAATCTATATTACCTTCAAAGAAGTATGTAAATACCCATTGAGAACCATCCCAAGCAAAGCCAAGGCTTTCATCTCCATTCTTATAAGTAGGTTTGCCGTTCAAATCTCCCGTGTAATTATATGTACCATCATCAAAGCCAGCACCTGTTACTATAACTATGGTACTTGCAGGATCAAATTCAACACCTGAACCTGTGAATAATGGTACATCGTAAGAAGCTTCAGCCACCCAACCATTCTGAGGCACCAACATAGAAGCAGAGTTATTTGTTGCATAAAGAACATCATCGGTATCGTGATCCAACCAGAAGTCCCATCTACTTTCTGTTTCATTCCAACTAATTATAGCCCAACCACCAGTAGCAGACCAAACATCCAAATAATAACTTGCTCTACCAGTGGCATCGGTTACATCGTAAGAATATTCTCCACCTAAATCATTTGTGCCATTAGAAAAAACAACATCTACAGTTGTAGTGGATAAAATAATGTTATCCTCTGTTCCTGTACCGGAAAAAGTTGCTAAATTATCAGTACCACTCATAGAATCATCACGCCAACCATTCTGAGGAACCATTTCGGTTGCAGCAGTATTGGTATTAAATATAGTAATCGTTCCATCAGATTCATATAGATAAAATTCCCATGCGGGGGTCATTAAACCGCTATTCCATTTTATTTCTACATAATCACCATTACCGGCATCCATCCAGTAGTACTTTGGAGAATCATATTGATAAGAACCACTATAATTAACTCCACCGTTAGAAGTATATACTACATCTACGGTAGTTCCTGCTTGCGCAAAGGCTTCCGAAGAACCACCAATTAAAGCTACCAGAGCAACAAGAGCAATTAGCCTGTTTTTTAATCTGTGTAATTTTTCAATCATATTCTTTTAAGTTTAAGTTTATATAACTACCCCGAGATAAATTTCAGGATTATTCAAACTTAACAGATATGATTCCGAAGGGCGAATCAATAGGACTCCAGACGTCTCATTCGGCCGAATAAGACATTTTTATGCTATAAATTTTTGCGATTCACAGAAGTTAAACATTGATTACTAATAAGTTCCAAACACTCTTCCATAATAAACAAAGACATCATATAAAATAAGGTAAAAATGAAATACAAATCTTTTTTGGAAGTTTATGCGCAAAAAAATAAGGGATAACAATGATATTTTCAACTAATTTAGTTGGCTACCCCTAATTAATAATTATTAACTTACGATCTTATTCAATACCTTGAATATACTCGGTAGGCGTTTTTCCTGTGGTTTTTTTAAATATTCTATTAAAAGTAGCTTTAGAATTAAAACCTGCCTTTTCGGCTAAAGAAGTTAATGTTTGTTGCTTATGTATACCTTCGTTCATTAATTTGATAGCTTCCTTAGTTCTGTACTCGTTAAGTACATCATAAAACGATTTATTTAATTCCTTATTCAGTACTTCTGAAATTCTATGCTTTGTTAAACCTGTGCCATCTACCAAATGCTGTAAATTCATTTCATTGTTAAGATATGGTTTGCTGTTCTCCATATAATTAACCAGGGTTTTCAGGTCCTCCTTATTTTTTACATCAACAACTTCATTAACAGTTTCAGTTTTCTTTTCTTTTATTTCCGAACTGTAAAGAATACTTTGGCCTTCAGAAAACAAGTGAGGTTTTTTAAGCGTAAAATAAGCCATCCATATGGTCAATATTGTAAGTCCTAAATAATAAATCTTAAATACATCAAAAGGTATATCGATGCGCAGAATATCTAAAATTGTTCCACAAACCCCTACTGCCCACAGAAAGACATTAATTAGAACAAATTGCTTTAACCACTTAACCGCATTTAACTGTACTTGAGTTAATCTTCTTTTTCTGAAATACTGAAAATGCTGTAAAATATGAATTGAACGCATTGAGTAGAAAACTCCCTGTAAAACGATAATTATTGATGAAACATCAAAAACTTTATCTACCCAATCAGGCAGTCCCTCTTCAATCATTATAATTTTTGTAGCGGCAGACTGAAAGTAAAATGGAGATAAGGCCGCAAAAAAAGCAAGTAAAGGAATTAAGTGCATCCAATACTTCTTCAGCTTTCTGGCATCCTTGTATAAATAGGTTTTAATGTATATGTACATTAAAGGAAAAAACAGCAAAACACAACAGGTACTAATGCCCAGTAAGTGAGGAAATCTTAACCAAAAACTATTGGACTGAAGTACAAAGGTAACAACGGTAAATCCCCATAGAAAGATCAGCAACCCCAAAACTTTATTGGCAAAAAAATTCCTTGGATAAAACCAAAGAAAAACAGCCATTAAAAAAGTTAATGCGGCACCAACGAGCAATACTATTTTAAAATAATCCTCAAATATCATTTATTAAATATATAAACTCTCCCAAAATGTATCAAGCCAGAAATGAATACAGCCAGGCATAAACATTTTGTATTTACTCCGAGTTAATTTAAACCTACTAAAGATTATGCTTTAAGATGCAAGAAATAAAAATAGGTTGCGCCTCAAACAGGCTTTAAAAAAATTGTGCCCTAAAAATAAAAACTAAAATTGATTTATCCCTATTTTTGACAGCGACTTCTATACATATGCAGATACTACAAAAACTAAACAACACAGAACAAAAAGCTTTTAAACTTCATTTATTTTACAGCAGCATTGATGGCATAGCCAGAGGGGCTTTAATACTTAATGAGTTTATTTTTATCAAGTCGTTAAAGGGATCGAATGTGCAATTGGCGTTTCTTTTTCAATTTAGCATGGTGGTATTTTTATTTGCCATGTTGGCCAACGAAATCATGCGTCGTTACCCAAACCGTAAAAAGTTATTACGAACGGTGGGCATACTAACGCGCTTGCCATTGGTTGTGTTTTCATTATTTCCTGTGGTAAATCCGGAAACCGGTTTATCCCCCAAGTTCCATATTTTATTTTTGGGCGTATTTCTACTGTTTTACACCTCGCAAATAGCAGTAATTCCTTCCATTAACCAGTACTTAAAAGGCAATTACAGACACTCAAACTTTGGCAAATTATTTGGCTACTCCACTACTATTAATAAGGTATTGATGATGATATCGACTTTTTCTGTGGGTTTGTTACTCGATTGGGATGCCAACTCTTATCGTCTTTTCTATCCTGCTGTTGGAATATTAGGGGTTGTATCTATTTTTCAGTTAACTAAAATTGATTTTAAGCAGAAATTTGAACCTCCTAAAAAACCAATAACTAAAGCACTTGAAGATTCTTTCGTTCGTATCTTCAATATTTTAAAGACGAATAAACCCTTCCGCCATTTAGAGTATGGATTTTTACTTTATGGTTTTGCCTGGATGAGTACACATGCTGTAATTACTATCTTTTATAAAGAAGCAGTTGACCTAAACTATTCCTCAGTGGCATTTTATAACAATGCCTATAACATCGTAGCTATTGCTCTACTTCCTTTGTTTGGCAAACTTATTGGCAAAAAAGATCCTCGACGTTTTGCTATACTAACCTTTGGAGCACTAATGATGTTTATTGTGTTTACAGGACTTACTGAGTATTATACTAGTTTCCATGAAGTGTGGAAACTTAAGTTATACCACATGTTATTAATTGCCGTAATTTTTAATGGCATATTTATGGGAAGCATGCCTATTTTATGGGGTATTGGCAGTAGTTACTTTTGCGAACCTCATGAGGCTGCGGATTACCAATCGGTACATCTGTTTTTAACCGGTGCCAGGGCATTATTTGCCCCTATTATTGGTATTAAATTGTATGAATGGTTTGGATTTAGCATTACCTATGCAGTTGGTGTAGGCTTTCTAACAATTGCGATGTTGCTCATGATTTACTCTGAGAAGAGATTTCCAAAAACTTCTTAATAGCTTTATAAAGCAAGCAAACTTCCTACAAGAAAAACACCTATCACCACTATAAAAGTTGTTATAAAGGCATTATAAGAAAATGATAACCATTTGTATTGGCGCAACAACATGGTATTAATTAAGTAAGTAGTTCGGGCTTGATTACCTATTTGTAAGGATTGACTACGCACTACATCATCCATGGCTTCTTCGTATTCTTCAAGTGAAGGAGAATCAAAATGAAGCAAAACATTAGCTTTTAAGTCGGGATGACGTACTAAGATTTGCTTTTTTAAGGCTTTTCTTATACCTCCCGGTTTGGCAGATAACAAACCAGAAATTAAAGATATACCCGTACCTAAAACCGCAGTCATCACTATCCAATTTCCTAAAGGAACATTTTGAGCAATATAGGCATGAAAGGCTATCAATAAGGACAGTAAGGTGGTATTAATTCGAACCAATATCATTGATTTACGATCGGACAAAGCCATTGAACTAAATAATGCCCTAAACTGGTTTCGTTGAAAGTTAGAGAATGTTTTTTTAGGTTCTTTCTTGGTTGAAAAACGTTTTCTTTCTTTGGATTTACCAGTAACTATCCTTTCTTCAACTATACCTTTTTCTAATAATATATTTTCCATATGATTACGCTAAGTCATTCATTCCATCATTAAACAATCCATAAATTGTTATGCAAGCACAAAATAAACTAAATAAATCTACATATGCAAATATATAGATCTTTAGACTCATTGTGTCCATATACAAAAAGTAAGATACATTAGCGCTTATTTATAAGCATATTTACAATCTTCATAAAAAAGCAGTTTCTTTGTGAAAAATTACAGATTACAAATGGAGGCGGCAAAACAGACATACATAACCACCTGGACTAACAGATTGCAAAAAGTATTTTGGAGAAATCCGGACAGACTTACTGCAACCAAGGTACTTTGTGCAATAGGCGTTTTAATTCTACCGTTTGTTTTAACCGGCAAGGCATTTATTGGTGTTACACTTTCGCTGGGAACTGTTGCTGCTGCCTTATCGGAAACTGATGACCACCCGAGAGGACGTTTAAAAGCTCTTTTAATTACCATTATTAGTTTTGCCATCACAACAGTATCTGTTTCTTTTTTAAAAGACTACCCTATCTTTTTTGGCATTGGATTTATTGCATCTACTATTGTATTTGTGATTATTGGAGGAATAAGTGAACGATATAAAGGAATTTCATACGGAGCCATTCTCATTGGTATTTATGCTATGCTGGTGTACAATGGTGAATTAAATAAGCTGTTAATTCCAACCCTGTTATGTAGCGGAGCTCTTTTTTATGGCCTAATTTCTCTCTTGCTACTTTATCATAAACCATGGCGTTTATTAGAGGAACAGCTATCCAGAGGCTTTACTGCTCTGGCCGGATATCTGGAAGAAAAAGCGAAAAATTTTCCGGGTGTAGAAGACGAACAGGCAGATATAGGTCATAAACTGGCTCTATTAAATATACAAGTAGTTTCTGCACTGGAAAGATGTAAACAAGTGATTAATATTTATGGACAGGAAGTGAAAAACCAGAAAGAACTTCTTCCTTACCTGCAACGTTTAATGTTACTTCAAAGTCTTCATGAACGAGCTGCATCAAGCCATGAGCGATACGAAAAACTGAATAAAAAAGTTGAGTACAAAGAATTATTGGAAGGCTTTGCCGAATTATTGCACCAACTATCCCATGCCTCGCAGCTTGTTGCCGAAAATATGCTTACTGGTGCTTCATATAACCACCCGGTTTCTATCGGCTGGATTATACATGCTCTGGAGATAGAAATAGAAAAAATACCATACAAAGACAGACAATTGCTGGAGTTATTTTTGCACAACTTAACACGATCGCATCACTCCTTAAAAAACCTGAATAATCCTGAAGAAAGCACATCCATACCACGATTAGGGCAAGATTCGCGAAACACCTGGCAACGCATTAAAGATCAGCTTAACTGGTCGCACCCACGCTTAAGGTACGCCATAAGATTAAGCAGTTGTTTTTTAATTGGTTTCCTCATTGTTCATTTTTTCAAACAGGATAAAGGCGAATGGATTATGCTTACCTCTTTGTTTGTAAGTCAGCCTACCTACAGCGAAACCCGTAGAAAACTATTTCAGCGTATTTTAGGAACCATCACAGGTGTAGTTATTGGCGTTGTATTTTTACAAATATTACCCACTCAAATCGGACAATTCTTACTCCTGCTTATGAGTGCCTTCTTATTTTTTTACTGGCTTAGAACAAAATACTCAAATGCAGTAATATTTATAACCATATATGTTCTTGCCACCAATAGCTTAACCAGTGATATTGGTTTTAACATTTTAACACCCCGAATTGTCAACACATTTATAGGCGCTTTGTTATCCTTTTTAGCCATTAGATTTTTATGGCCAAACTGGCAACATAAAGTGTTACCGCAGCTATTATCTGAAGCTTTTTTAAACAACGCACGTTACTTTTTACAGATTATTCATGATTTTAAAAAACACTCTGAAGATGATTACGACTATCGTTTAGCAAGAAGGTTGGCACATAAATCGGACAATGCATTAACCCTTTCGTGGCAAAGCATGCAGGTTGAGCCCCGTAAACGAAAAAGTTTAATGCGTCAGGCATTTACGCTCACCTATCTTAACCATGCACTTTTGGCGCATTTATCGGCACTTGGTGCACACAGAGATGATAAGGCAATAGATTACCTCAACATGGAAATGGAGATTTCGCAAATTGAAAATGCTCTAAAAGAAGCCGCGAAAACATTAAACACAGATGAAGATCCGGATCAAAAAACCATATTAAAACCTTTGCTTATACAATTAAGAGACAGAATTAATCAAAGCAATAATATTAATGAGAAAAAGAAGCTAAGATTACTATATAACATTGCAGGCGTAAGCAATAAGTTACTAAGAGAATCAAGTGCGTTAGGAAATATCCATTAAAAATTGTTATACACTCTTAAGCTGATCGATCAGTTGCGTAACTTTAAGCATATCTGCCTGACGGGTAAAGGAAAATGATTGAGATTCAAGCTCTACTAAATTATACAGCTCCAATGCTTTTAAATAGCATCTCTCTGCTTTTTCTGCATTGTTATCTTTGAGATGAATATCACCTCCTTTAGAAATAAGGCCAGCCAACACTTCCAATCCTTCAAAGCTTTCTCCAAATTTACTTTCGAAAATAAACCTCAGTTTATCAACACCCATATCCAGCATCTGATTTTCATCCATATCAAAAGCTCGTTTTAAACCCTCGGCATATAAACTTTGCGCCTGGCTTATTTCTCCTTTTTTTAACAAACCTAAGATGGCAGCAATCATTTTGCCTATCTCTTCAATCATTCTCAGAATATAATCTCGTCTTATCATTTAATTATTTTTATTAAGATAAAGATAGCCAATTAACCGAAAGAAAAAACGCGTTTTATTCTCTCAACTTTTTTCCGAAAGCATTGGATTGATGTATATTTGAAAACTATTACGAAAAAATTACGACTATGATTGTTGATAGCTTAGAAAACATTAAACATTATCGCCACTTAAGCGAGAGAATAAAAAAAGGTTTTGAATTTATTGAAGAAATTGATTTTGAAACCATTGAACCCGGAAAATATAATGTAGACGGAGATAACATTTTTGCCATTGTAAGTGAATACAATACAAAAGAACACAAGGATGCTAAACCTGAAGCCCATGAAAGATATTTAGATATACAGTATGTGGTTAAAGGTGAAGAGTTAATTGGTTACGCTCCGCTTGAGGATCAAGAGGTAATGATTAATTATGATGCCGATAAGGACCTTGTATTTTACAAAGCAGAAACCAGCCTTGTGAAACTTAACGAGGGAATGTTTGCCGTTTTCTTTCCTACAGACATCCACGCTCCTGGCATGAAGATTGAAGAATCTAAGCCGGTTAAAAAAGTAGTGGTTAAAATATTGATGTAAAAATAAAGCCCCGTCCAACACAAATTGAACGGGGCTTAAATATTTTAACGACGCAATTTAATTTGCAGGCCAGATTATTTCTTCATTCTCATCATCCCAAATAGGGCCAAACTGAATTTCAGATACTTTTCCTTCTTCAAGCCAGAAATTAAGACTTGAATTATAAAATGAGATTACCTCATGATCAGGACTTTCCGGAGAGGAAACATCCTCTCTTTCATATTCTCCTAAATCTAAAGCCGACACTTTTTCTAAAAGTTGTTCGTCAGAAACACCAATTAACTTTAGTCCTTCTAATGTTGATTCCGAATCACTAACTGCAATAGAGCCCAATCTCCAGTCATCAATTTCGTCAAAGGAAACAGACAACTCTAACTCATCGTAGTGGAATGCCTCAGTGTTATCTTCCGATTCTTCACTGCTTGCATACTGATCTACCTCATCAGGTTCACCTAAAATCTTTTTAACTTCTTGACGGGTCATTCCAAAACGAATTTCTTCAAAACCCTTACCAACTAAAATGTCTTTCATCATTTTTAAATTATTACAAAACGAAAATATTGCTACACAACAAAAGTATATAGCGTTTTTATGTCATAGTTTGTATGTAAGATCCATTTTTAATTTAATCGTTCAGCCTTCAGACAGCCCAAACAACCATCTAATTTATAAAATAAACCTTAACAAACCTCAATCAATCAGTTAAAACCATTATTTTTTACCATAATAAAAAACATCAATACTAACGCTGAATTGAGCGGTGCAATATAAGAGATATATTAAAGAATCTATGCTAAGCCTTCAAGAATTTACAAAAACTTCACAACTCAGATGTTGTTAACAGTAAATACTCGCTTCGTTTACAAAGAATGCAGAATATCTTTAAACTTAGCTGCCGAGTCTATCAAATGAAATCCTTCAGGAATTTCGCTTTCATGATTTTTAACCTGTAAACCTGTGATCATAAAAGGTGTATCAGGAAATTCCTCTTTATAAATACCCAAAACTTTAGTAAGCTCAGTGTTTGAAGGTGGTGAAATAAAAGAAGTAAAAAACGCATCTGCCTTTTGTATTTTATTGATTGATTTTAAATCATCAAAAGGAACAGAAATGCCAAGATAAATCACTCCGAATCCTTCTTTACGTGCCATTAAACTATAAAAAAGTAAACCAATTTCATGTAATTCATTCTCGCCTAAAAAGAAAGTAATCTGCTTATCATTTTTCTCATTCCCCATTTCATTGTCTATGGCTACAATAATTTTCTGACGAATAAGGTTACTAATAAAATGTTCTTGAGCCGGACTAATAGTACCTGCCTGCCAGAGAACGCCAATACGGTCTAAAAAAGGGAAAAGAATTTCTTCAACAGTTGTTTCAAACCCTCTTTTAATAATAGAGTTTGTAAGTACATTATTAAACTTACCCTCGTTTAGTTCTAACATTGATACCACCAGGCTCTCTATTTGAACATTTGTATTACGGGTATCCAAACATAAATCAAGTACTCTTTCTTTAAGTTGAGAATTATCGAGTTGGGCAATTTTCGAAATTTTAAAACCATTTTGATTTAATATGGAGATATTCAAAATTCGTTTTAGATCCGTATCGGTATACTTACGTATATTGGTATCACTACGCATGGGTTCAATTACCTGATACCTTCGTTCCCAAATTCGTATAGTGTGAGCCTTGATGCCCGATATTTTTTCTAAATCTTTTATTGAATACACTGCCATTTTATTTCTTATTATAATAATGAAGCAAGTTTTTCTTAACGTATCATAAACAAAACTGCTTAAACCAAACTCAATACTTTAAACGGTTCATAAACGAATTTTGTTCATCAAATTTAAAAGAATATTTAGCAAAACAAATTTTGAAAATACCAGTCAATTTTAAATGAAGGCCTTATTAAACAGCTATTCAGTATAATGATTGAGTATTGTTTGTTTAATAAGGCCTTTGTGATTGCCTGTTCTTTAAATAATATTTAACCTGATTGCTAAATAAATTAAGGTACAATAACCTTATCTATGGCATGAACCACACCGTTTGTACCTTGTACATCAGCCAGAATAACCCGACTATCGGTATCAATATAAACACCATCTGAAATATCTATTGACAGCGATTTACCATCATTTAAAGTTGGAACAGTTCCGTTAGATAAATCTGTTGAGCGCACATTACCATCGACCACATGAGCCAAAAGAATTGGTGTAAGTGTTTGTTTATCCAAATCAGCAATCCCTGATACATTTAAAGCAGCAAACAATGCACTAAAAGCATCATTGGTAGGTGCAAAAACGGTAAATGGACCTGCTCCTGATAATGTTTCTGCCAATTCGGCCTTAACCACAGCCTCTACTAAAATTGAGAAATTACTGTTATTAATGGCAATATC
The DNA here is from genome assembly GCF_005877885.1 of Labilibacter sediminis. Lineage (GTDB taxonomy): Bacteria > Bacteroidota > Bacteroidia > Bacteroidales > Marinilabiliaceae > Saccharicrinis > Saccharicrinis sediminis. Next base: position 273,658 of record NZ_VCHY01000004.1, on the reverse strand, counting down.
TACAACTGAATTGGGCAAAATAACATTATCTATCACATGAATAATTCCATTGGTGGCCACAACATTTGTCAGTATAACCTGTGCTCCTGAATTTAACCAAACTCCTTCTGACGATGCATTTATATTTACATTTACACTTAAATAATTATCCTGCCCCATACTCAAGGTATTTACATAACCCGATGTTATATTAGCGGCCGGAACAAATGCATTTACCACATGGTACAATAAAATCGGTATTAAAGCTTCCTTCGATAAATCATCAAGGGTAACGTTTAAGTCAGAAAATAATGTTGCAAAGGCATCATTTGTAGGTGCAAATACGGTAAAGTTATTGTTGTCATCATCCAATGCTGTTGCTAACTCCGCTTTTACTATAGCTGCTGTTAAGTCAGATAAACCTGCATTGGCAATAGCATGATCGGTAATGGAAGCCGGTAAAATAACCTTATCCACCACATGAATAACACCATTATCTGCCATAATATCAGCCTGTGTTACTTTTACCATACCGTTTATCATTAAATCCTCTTTTGAAAAATATAAGGAATAATTATATCCCATTTCTTTAGGACTAATAGATGAGTAATATCCCGTTGACAGACTTCCTGAAGTATTGCTTCCTGCCACAACATGATATAATAAAATACTTTTAAGCACATCCTCCTGAATATCATCCAGGGAAGTGGCCCCTAAATCATTTAATAACGTGGCAAATGCGTCATCTGTTGGAGCAAATACAGTATAATCAGTGGATCCGTTTAAAGCTGAAACCAGGTTTGCTTTTGTGAGTGCCTGTACTAAAATAGAAAAAGAGTCATCTGAAACAGCAATATCTACAATGGTATTTGTTTCTGTTTTATTATTGTTATCGTTATCCATTGTGTTATCATCATCCTCTTCACATGACGATAAAGAAATACTAATTACAAGAAATGCCAATATTGCCAGATACCAATTTGTTTTTTGAGTTTTCATCTTCTTAAGTATTTAATGTTAATGACTAAAAAGGGATAGCACTCTAAGACACGCGCGCAAAATTTATTGACCTCTATATGCTATCCTTAAAAAAACTTTGTTTAAAGTTTAATTTTAATTATTAAACAATTTACTATTTGATTTTGTTCACTCTTTTTTATATATAATTAAACACAAATATCACCAACATAACGCTATCCTTTATTTTTACAGGACATTAACACCTAATTATTTTTTTATTTTTTATTTCAAAAACATAAAGCACCACACAACTTTATAAACTGTTTAATAAACAATCCTTCTTAAACGTAAACAAATTCTTAGATTCCGTTTAAAAGATTAACTTTGTGCTCGAAAAATTGTAATTGACTATCATGATAAAATCGATGACAGGTTTTGGGAAAGCCACATGCGAACTTCCCGGTAAGAAAATCAATATTGAAATTAAATCTTTAAACAGTAAGCAGCTTGATGTAAACATGCGCTTACCAAATATTTACAGAGAAAAAGATTTGGTTTTAAGAAATGAATTGGCCAACAAACTTGGTCGGGGAAAAGTAGATGTTGGTTTTTATATTGATTTTTTAGGAGCAGAGAAAAATGCTTCTATTAACAGTCAGGTCATCGAATCATACTACAATCAGATTTTACCTATATCAGACAAGCTTGGCTTAACTGAAAACACAGATATTTTAAGAGCAATTATGCCTTTGCCTGATACTGTAAAAATTGAGCAGGCAGAACTAGACGAGGAAGAGTGGGGGTTAATATTGGAAACTTTTAAAGATGCACTTGACAAACTTGATGAGTTTAGGGAGCAGGAAGGAAAAGTTCTACAACTTGATATTATTGCCAGAATACAAAATATCAGAGAGCTGTTAGCCTTTGTTGAACCTTTTGAAAAAGAAAGAACAGAGCGCGTCAGGGAAAAAATAATGGATCAGCTTAACGAACTTAAAGACAAGGTTAATGTTGACGAAAACCGCTTTGAGCAGGAGATGATTTATTATATCGAAAAATTCGATATAACAGAAGAAAAAGTAAGACTTGTAAATCACCTGGATTACTTTATTGAAACTGCAGCTAACGAAGAAATGGTAGGAAAAAAATTAGGCTTTATTACTCAGGAAATCGGAAGAGAAATAAATACTATGGGATCTAAAGCCAACCACTCTGAAATACAAAAGCTTGTTATTCAAATGAAAGATGAATTGGAAAAAATTAAAGAGCAAAACCTGAATATTCTTTAATATTTTTTTTAATTCTCACTACCTTAACATTTTAGTTCAATAAAAATAAGCTATTAGCCATTGGTTAATAGCTAAAGTCTTTTAATCATGTCTCAAAACGGTAAACTCATTATATTTTCAGCTCCTTCCGGCTCAGGAAAAACAACCATTGTTAAACACTTGCTTACGCAGAATTTTAAAATGGAGTTTTCTATTTCTGCCACCACCAGACCTCCCAGAGGAAAAGAAAAACATGGTGAAGACTATTACTTTTTAAGTCCCGATGAATTTAAAAACCGAATTAATAACAATGAGTTATTGGAGTGGGAAGAAGTATACACCGATAAATTTTATGGTACACTTAAAAGCGAAGTTGAACGAATAACAAATAAAGGATGTAACATTGTTTTTGATGTGGATGTAGTTGGTGGTTTAAATATTAAAAAAATGTATGGCGAAAAAGCCATTGCCATTTTCATTAAACCTCCTTCAATAGAGGAACTTAAAAACAGGTTAATTGGAAGATCAACAGATTCGGAAGACATTATACAACAAAGACTTAATAAAGCAGAAGAAGAACTTAAATACGCCAAAGATTTTGATCATGTGGTGGTGAATAACGATTTAAACACTGCCATTAAGGAAACTGAAACTTTACTGACCAACTTTTTAAATGCATAGTTCGGCAAATAATATAGGATTATTTTTTGGTTCATTTAACCCGGTGCACGTTGGTCACCTGGCTTTGGCTAATTACATTGTTGAAAACTCCGATATAGACGAAATATGGTTTGTTGTTAGTCCGCAAAATCCTTTTAAACAAACCAGTGATTTAATAGAAGCCAGACACAGAATTAAAATGCTGGAGCTCAGCACCCAAAGATACTGTAAATTTAAAGTTGAAGATATAGAAACTAACTTACCTACTCCTTCCTATACCTACAACACGCTAAGGGAATTAAGAAAAGCAAATGAGGATAAAGACTTTACCATTATCATGGGATCAGACAATTTGCTATACCTAAACAGGTGGAAGAATATTGCTGAAATTCTGGAACATACTTCTGTTTTGGTATACCCTCGGCCTAACTACCCTATTAATTCCGAAGAACTTACCGGCAATACCAAAATTATTGAAGCCCCTGTATTTAATATTGATTCAACATCCATACGTAAGGGGCTAAAAAATGGTATGAATTATTGTTTTTTAATTCCGAAGGAGGCTCATGAGTATATTGAGCAAAATCACCTGTACCAATAAAAAGTCACATTCATACAGTTATACCATCTTACTTTTATCTAACAATATATCGCGATACCTATAATTAGATACCACGACTATTTGATCTTAATGATGTGCATGACAATTACCACCATGAAAATCATGTGGTGGACAAACTGAATAATTTCCTTTATTACCACCTAACCATTGCTCAAGCACTGCTTTAGTTTCACCTTTATATCCGGTAAAAACCTCAATCCCTTCTGTTTTTAACTTATTAATGGCTCCCTGACCAATACCTCCGGCTAACAAAATCTCAACACCTTCACTCTTGAGATCTGAGGCTAAATTTGACTTACAACCACACCCCTCTTCTCCCTTAAAAAAGGCACTGTCTAAAATTTCATTTTCATCTGATAAAGAATAGATGATAAACTTTTCGCAATGACCAAAATGATTATCTACCATCTCTTTTTTACTGGGTAATGCAACTTTTTTCATATACTTTATATTTTGTTTTTTATTGCCACATGGAACTCGCCAAATTAATCATACTTCTGTTTGAGAAATAATTATCATGGGTCGTTTCTGTTTTATAATTTGTTAATCCTAATAATTAATTTTCTGGCAGGATACCGATGTTTGCATAATGCTAGTCATCCTCACCTACAGGCTCACCTTCAATGCGAAGAACCCAGCCATTTACCAGGGCTGTGGCAATTTTCTTTCGTGCTTTTTCTATAATCCTTCCAAATGTTTGACGCGAAACCCCCATTTTTTCCGCAGCATCTGCATGATACAATCCTTGCTCATCAGCCAACCTGATGGATTCCATTTCGTCTGCTTCTAAAACAATTTCTTCAAGATTACATGCTTTTATTCCAGCTGGTTTAAACATAAAAGCATTGGGCGATCGGCCTATTCTTCGACATCTTTTGGTTCTGGGCATACTATATTTTTGGCACCAAAATAAGCATATGCCCACTATAATCCAAATCTATTGATTCAACAAAAGCAACAACCTTCAGCCCAAACCACACTTACACAAGCAATTACCGCAAGATTCTTTTTTTTCTCAATACAAAGTTTGCTTTGAATTATTATCAACGATTAAAGGCTCCGCTCCATCGTATACTTAGTATGGCAGATCGGGTTAAACCATCCACTCTGGCTTCCCTGACCAACAAAGGAACTGCCAACATATACTCCAATTGATGATGCTCTTGGGGCTTCAATAATGATATCGCCAGGTTAAGAGACAAACCCTCAGAATCCTTCACTTTTTTATTACCATAAATTTTATCTCCACCCAAACGATAAGAACTAATCAATGATGCTTGCCATTTATTTTTAGGCGTATCAAAAATCCGGTCATATCTCAGCATCAGATCATCTCCTCTATTTAAATTGTAGCTTGTTTCAAATTCAGGGTACTTCTCATTGGCTATAAAAGTATTTTCATTTTGCCCAAAAACATATTGATAACCAAAACCAACATTCCACTTATTCTTTTGGTAACGAAGCAAAACAATAGCATCATAAGTTCCCAATCCCGGCTGTAAGGCCATAGGAAGTACATCACCTTCTTCATCCTTATTATTAGCATCACCAACCGGTATTTTACTCCCGGCAGAAAGAATAATATTTTCGTTCAGATCTGCTGATAACAAAACCAATACATCGCTCAGGGAGCTATACCAGGATTGCTTAAAATATGCATTTCGAAAAGGCAGGGATACTGTTGTATTAAACCTTGGGCTTAGCGGCAAGGTGAAACCTACCGTGCTATGAAAATATAGCACCTGCTGTTCCCCCAACTCCATGGTCTGACTTGCGAAAATATATGCCACATCTACTTCTGAATCTTCTGCCTGAACTCCGGGATGAATACTACAAACTCCGGCATCACTACATCCCTGAGAATAACAGCCTGCGGAATAAATAAAAAAAAGGATTAAAAATAATTCAACTCTCATATTTATTGTTTGTTGTAATATAAGTCGACTACCCTGTAAAAACCTTACAAAAAGAATATACTCATGAACCAAAACAATCAACAATTGTAGTTTAATAAAACACTTACGCATGGACTTACATATAAAAAACCAGACTTTTTTAGTTTGTGGTGTTACCAGTGGGCTTGGAAAAGCAACAGCCGAACATTTGATAGCCGAAGGTGCTAAGGCAATTGGCATTGCCCGAACAGAACAATCCTTAACACAAATGGCTAAGCAACATTCGGACAGTTTAATCCCTATTGTTGCTGACATAACAAATACTGAAAACATCAAACAAATCATAGAACAATCTATAACCGCAAATATTTCCGGTGTTTTTATTAATTCAGGAGGACCACCTGCAAAGAAGTTTGAAGAAACGAATTTATCGGACTGGGATAATGCTTACAACCATCTTTTAAAATGGAAAGTTACTTTAATACAGGGTTTGCTTCCCCATTTTAAATCTTTAAAATATGGCAGATTTGTTTTCCTTGAAAGTTCATCGGTAAAACAACCTATTGATAACCTTGTTTTAAGCACTTCTTTGAGATTATCTGTTGTTGGTTTGATGAAAACCCTGTCTCAGGAACTTGCCGGATCCGGTATTACTTTTAACCTGATAGCACCCGGCTCTCACGATACTCCGGCTATTGATCGGTTAATAAGTAAAAAAAGTGAAGAACAAAACATTGGATTTGAAGATGCCAAGAATGCATTTATTCAAAATCAACCTACTAAAACGCTTGGCAATCCGAAACATTTAGGATCTTTGGCAACATGGTTACTATCACCTTTATCTGAATTTGTAAATGGTCAGGTATATGCCATAGAAGGCGGCGCAGTAAAATCCACCCTGTAAAATTTTAATATATGCTTTACAGGATCTTTAATGAATATTTCTAATTACCCATGGGTAGTTCAACGGTAAAAACGGTTCCCTTTCCTAACTCTGAATCTACTTCCACAAAACCTTTCATCACCCGTAAAAGTTTTTTTACAATGGCCAAACCTAAACCCGAACCCTGACTAATTTTAGAAGAATCCTGAACCTTATAAAAACGATGAAAAACCCTGTTGACTTGCTCCTTAGGAATTCCTATTCCTGTATCAATAACCGTAAATCGCATGGTTTTAAGAATAACCTCTATTCGTAACTTCACTGATCCTTTTTCGGTAAACTTTAATGAGTTTTGCATTAGGTTAATAATTATCTGCTTTAACCTTTGGTTATCTACAATCATCTCAACATTGGTATCCACACCATCGGTATCGAACAGTATCTTTACCTCATCACGTTTTAAACGAATACGCTCTGACTCAATGAGTGGTAAAACCTCATTAGCAATAAAGGGCACCACTTTTACAGGCTGTGGATTTAAATTGGTTTGACCACTTTCAATCTTACTTAAATCAATAACGCTGTTAATCAAACCCAAAAGATAATTTGAATTTGAATGAATGATTTGTTTATAATGATTGGCATCTTCTTCTGAATCATACATCCCTCTCATTAAAACATTGGAAAAACCAATAATAGCATTTAAAGGAGTTCTAATTTCATGACTAATATTTTGTAAAAATGCTGTCTTTAAACGGTTACTTTCCTCAGCCTTTTTCACTGCCATCTTTAATTCTGAAATATCCTTAATAAAGCATATATAATGGTCTATTTCGATTTTAATAACATCTAGTTTTACAAATTTAAGATGCCCATCCGGTGCTACAACCGATCCTTCCCAGGAAACCGGATCAACATCCATTGTACGACATGCCGCTTCAAATCCCTGCATATACTCATCCATACTTAAAAGGTCAAATAAAGTACTATTGAGCAGCTGACTATTTTGCATTCCTGTTATACGCTCTGTTGCTTCATTAGCTTCGCATATATCGAAATTATCATTTAATACAACGATTCCGTCTGTTGCATTGTTAAAATAACTTTTAAGTCTGGCTTCACTATGCTTTAATGCCTGCTTGGTAGCTCTACTCTCGGTTACATCCTGAATAAATCCAATGATACCTTCAACTTCACCACCAATACTAATGATTGGCGCCTTATTGGTTCTAAGCCAAATGGTTGATCCGTCTGCCTTTGTGAGCTGCTCTAAAATTCCGGTTTTGGGCTTTTTACTTTTTATAATATGCACGTCATCAGCTCTAAAATGATCACATTGCTTTTGTGGCCAATTTAAATCATAATCCGTTTTTCCTTTTATATCTACTAACGAATTATAACCAATAACCTGTAAAAACTTTTTATTCCCATACTTAAATTTAAAGTTGGCATCTTTCCAAAATACGGCCTCCGGAATTGAATCTAATACTGTTTTTAATAACTGGTTGAACTGTTCAAAGCCATATGAAGGATCAAGAACTTCAGAACCATACGATGGTGCTCTTTCTGTTTCTTTAGGTTCTAATTGTTGAAGCAATGAAAAAACCCGATCAAATTCCAGGTCATTATTCTGCATCTTTAAATGCTCAAGCTCAACTCTTAATCTGCCAATTATCTCCTCTTTTAACTTACTCTCCATGATCCCAAATTTGTAGGAATAATATAACCATTAAATAGCTTAATATCAAAAGACTTAACACTTAAGAATCTACAGAAAACACTGATGTATCAACAAAATATTATCCTTTATCAAAGGAAGGCTCAAATCAATTAAACAATGTAATTTTTTAAACCAATCTATATATAGAACTAAAAACATACTTCACTCAAAATGAAAATATAACACCACAGATCACACACTTTATATGTTATATTATTTTAACTTTTATAACAATAATTTATTCAAACTAACGTATTATATTAGTAGAGCGTTAACTTAACGAATGAGTCTTTTACCTTAATAAATCAATCAATAATCAACTATTTAATCTCACTAAACAAGCATAGCCCGAACACAACCCCAAAGACTCATCAATTGGAAAAACAACAACAGTTCTGCCCATGCAAGTTTAGCTAACAATCTTAACAAATGAAGCAAACATTTTTATTTGCATTACTAACTCTGTTAGTGATGTCGTGCAGCCAACCCGAAATTCCCCAAAAAGCAATTATCACAGGAGAAGTTCTTTCCGGAAAAGCTAAAAAGGTAGATTTTGAATGGATTATTGACAATCCTATTAATCCAATAGGAAAAGCTTACTCTGCCCCCCTTGACAGCAACGCGCATTTTTCCATTGAAATACCAGTTGAACGCTTAGCTACCGGCAGAATTAAAGTTGGGCGTTTTTACCATGAAATTAGCTTAATGCCCGGTGATGATTTCTTTGTTACCGTGGATGCCGATACTATTCAATATAGCGGACACGGAGCCAATAAAAACAATTTCTTGTACAAAGCTGAAGTTCAAGGATTATGGAACAGATCATTTTACACAGAAATAAATAAAGGAGAACTTTCTCCTGAAGAATTTGTGCCAGCCATGAAAACTTTTAAACAAAAGCGTTTTGATCTGTTAAAGACATTTCAGGATTCTGCCAAACTTCAAAAAGAATTCGTTGAAGCATATAAAATAGAAACGGAAGTAAATTTCGAAGATATAGTTCAAGCATATCCACGAAGATACGCTTATAAAAATAAAACCAGCGTTGACTCTCTTATCCTACCCGTTGAGTACAATCATTTTAATAATCTCACCAATATTGTTGATGACAGCAGGATAATCAGTCCCAATTACATCAGAAACCTTGGAAACATGGTGTATAGCAAAACACGAGAAGTCATTAAAAAAGATACGACTTTAAAATGGGAGAATGCCAAATACACTATTCTCTTTGATTCTTTATCTGGAAAAACCAGAGAATACATTATCGCAGGATTTATATGTAAACAATTTTCTCATGACAAATACGACTCCATAGCGATTGATAAGTTTAACTCCATTGAAAAAGATCAATTATCGACAAATACTGTTAATACTGCTTTAAAAAAGTTTAATGAAAAACGGGCTTTAATAGACCAACCCTTACATAAAGAATTTACTGAAACAGTATTGGTAGATACGCTAAAAAACAATGTAAGCTTTGGTGAGATGATGCAAAAACACAAAGGCAAAGTTGTTTATCTGGATCTTTGGTCGATGGGCTGTGGTCCTTGCAGAGCTGCCATGCCTTATGCCAAAATACTGAAAGAAAAACTAAAAGATGAACCTGTAGAGTTTGTGTATTTATCTGCTGATTTTGTAGGTAAAAAGAATTGGGCAAAAGTATTTGATGCAACCCATACTACTGAGAACCATTATTTTTTAAAGAATGGTTTTAATTCCAAAATGCTTCAGTTTATGGAGATAAAATGGGTTCCTAATTATATGATATTTGATAAGGAAGGTAAATTGGTGAGCTTTAATGCTGACAGGCCTTCAAGAAGTATTGAAAAAGGCGAAACCAAGTTAGAAAAGACATTAAGAGATTTGGCTGCAATGTAGGACAGTTTAAATTTTAAGATATTTAGGCTACCATTAATTGTGAAACACAGCAATTTATGGTAGCTTTTTTTATGAACAAATAAGCTTATTGCGTTGGCAACCTGAATAAGCTAATAAGGTTTCTAAATCTGGACGTATATTATTTACTGCTACTAAGGTTGAAAGAAAGAAATAAGGTTCTATAATTTTGCCTTTATTAATTCTTTAAAACTATAATGAATTCCTTATATGTGAATCGTTCAGAAAACTAAACATCAAATACATAAACAAAAACCTTATTCTACAATTCAACCTTAGTAGCCAAATAATGAATGACAAACAAACCTTATTACCTTTTTGCACTGACAGCTTGAATAAGCTAATAAGATCCAGAAATCCGAACGTATATTATTTACTACTACTAAGGTTTAGGAAATAAGGTTAGCTAATATTTTTAATAACCTGAATTTTCAATCAGACAATACTTTTTAAAAACTTTATATTTACCTACAAAGAATCATTCAGCAAACAGCATGAAACAAAAACCATTCTCCCTTTACAAACAGTTAAGCAGCTTTAAACATGCGTTTAACGGCTTAAATACACTGTTCAAAGAAGAACACAATGCACGTATTCATTTATTTGCCACAATTGTTGTTGTAGCCATGGGCATTTTACTAGATATCTCAAGGATGGAATGGGCTTTTATCGTGTTTTCCATTGGCTTTGTGATAACAAAAGAGATTATTAATACAGCCATTGAAAACATATGCGATTTTGTTTCTCCTGAAAAACACCATATTATTAAGAAAATTAAGGACCTGTCTGCAGGCGCTGTTTTTATTAGCGCAACAACAGCTGCTGTGGTTGGATTTATCATCTTTTTACCTAAACTAATTTAATACCATATGTCGAAACAAAACTATACGAAAACAGTCAAACTTATCACTTGCAACACCAGTCAGGAAGCCAATATTATAAAAGGACGACTAAGTAACGAAGGCATTTACGCCATTATAACAAATGAAAATTTCACAGATTTAATGCCACATTTTAACGGCATAATGGGTGCCGGTGTACAAATACTCGTTAACGAAGATGATTATGAAAGAGCTTATGAGTTAATTCAGCCCGAAGATAATTCCAAACCAATTACATGTCCTTATTGTCATTCAAAGAATATTAAATTCGGCCTGGGATCAAGGAAAAAGCACATCATTTTTCAAGTCATATTATCATTGCTTGTTGCCATTCCATTTGGCAACATAAAAGCTACATACTACTGTAAGGATTGTAATAATGATTTTAAGACATAAAAAAAGGTGACCCTGCTGAGCCACCTTTAACTATATGATGATGATGATGAAATAATTTTAAACGATTAAAACTCTTTCTTTCCAAAAGTACTTTCCGTTTTCTTGCCTTTCTTACCATTCATATTAAATGAATAAGAAACACCTACTTCAACGATAGGCCCGTTACGAACGTACTCTGTATCCTGATAGAAGATTTGATTTCCGCCTGCATCATATGCACGTGTATCTAAACCTGTGATGTTTGAAGTAAGCAGATCAAGACCGCGCAACTGGAAATTCCAACCTTCAAGTTTTTTAGGCGAATAGCTTAATGCAGCATTGGCCATATAAAACATTTCGTTGTTACCCTGAGCTGTTACAGTCGCTGACTTGACATTAAAGTCCGTTGTTAACTTTAACTCTTTTGTTAAGTTAAAATTCACATTACCTTTCAAAGACCAGTTAGTACTGCTATTATCCTCCTGGTATCCAAAAATATCGGCTTTCACACGATAGTTATATACAGAACCACCTAAAAATATTTTCACAAAATCACCTGCTGTTAAATTAGTGTTTAACTCAACCCCTAAAGCCTGTGTATTACCCGAGTTGGTGTAACTTCTGATTAGTACATTCTCCTCCGGCCAGGTTGTATTTACACGGAATACTGCATTTTCAGTGCCCCGGTAAAAACCTGTAATATTAATATTTTGCTTACCAATTCGTGTATCATAACTCAACTCAGCCTGGTTAATATACTCCGGCTCCAGACTAGGATCACCAATAACATACACTTCATAATGACGACGATATAAGAATGGCGCCATATTTTTCACAGCCGGCCTGTTAATTCTTCTACTCGCAGCTGCCGTAATACTATTGTTATCATCCAGGTGATACTTTAAATGAGCCGTTGGAAACCAATCCAGCTGCTGTGTCAAATACTCATTATCCTCATTTGGCTCAGAAAACTTAGGAATCTCTTCTGCATAATTCGCATTATCTACTTTTAAAGTTTGATCGGTATATTCTAAACGAAGACCAAGCATATAATCTAACTTTCCTGTAGTTGCAGAATAGTCGATATAACCGGCATATACACCACGCGTTAAATCTACGCCATTATACAAATCCTCATAGGCAGCCCAATCTCCCGACTCAACACCTAATGTATCATATTGGAAACCTCCGTTTAAAGAAACCCATTGAGGCTGCAATCCTAAACCTAATTTTCCCCCATTATCAAATTCTTTTGCATAATCGGCCGAAAATCTAATACCATCAAGTGGTGTATTATCTGTTTGCTTAAAGTGCTCCTGAATATCTCCTATCTCCTGATTGTCGTTATCAAAGGCATAATCACGATTATCTAAAGCTCTGCTCAATTTTGAATGTTCGTATAATGCAGACAATCGAATATCTGATGTCTCATTAAGCTTTAAGTTGTAATCTACGTTGAAAGTATGAAACTCACCATACCTGTTATCGGTATTAGGGTTGTAGATATACTCTTCATCGTGTTTATTCCCTTTATCAATATCTCCGTAAAAGTTGTTGTACACATAAAACGCCGAACGCCCTTCGTTTCTATCTGCATAAAAGTATGAAGCTGCAATATTAGACTTATCATTAATCTGATAATCAAATCCGGCATTTGCAGAAAAATTCTCATACCATTCCGGGCGCTCACCACTGGCTACCATATGATAATATTCTCCATTTTCCTGTAATAGCCTTGCATCACCAGAACGCATTCCATTAACATTACGCTTATTGTAGTTAAAACCACCATACAACGACAAATCATCTTTCATATAAATAAGGTTTACTCCACCACCATAACGATCGTCATTTTGCTCATAACCACTAATTGGGTCGGTTAAATTACCCCAGGGAGCTCCACCTAATAAGCCGTTGGCAGATACTGATAAACCCTGAACTCCGCTACGCTTTGTTGTTATATTGATGATACCTCCTTTACCCTGCGCATCATACTTGGCAGTTGGAACGGTGATTACCTCTACATTTTCAATGGCATCTGAACTAATTTGTGCCAAAAGCATTGAAGGTTCCATTTGTGTTGGCTTTCCGTTTAAGTATACCATAAAATCAGTAGCTCCACGTACCGAAACTTCTCCGTCAGGATTTACTGAAACAGAAGGTAATTTATTCAGCATATCTGTAGCTGTTCCTCCTTTTGCCGTTTCAAAATCACTGGCATTGTATACTTTACGATCGATTTTTGAGGTTACAGTCTTTTTCATTGCCGTAACTTCTACTCCATCAATAGCAATATTATTAGGTGCAAGATTTACATTTCCTACACTTACCTTATTTTGACCTTGAGTAACCAATACATCTTGTACTCTTTGAGGTTGATATCCCATAAAAGAAACAACTAATTCATATTGGCCCGGCCTAACTTTTTCAAGATAGAACTGTCCATTCATATCCGTTACTGTTCCGTTCAATGGTGCATCCTCCCCTAAAGGATAAATAGCTACTGTTGCATATGGAATCCCCTCTGATGTTTCACTATCTGAAACCAGTCCTGTTACTTTAGCTTTCTGTGCCGACACAGAAAAGCCAATAAAAGCAAGAACTAGTGTTACTAAAATTTTATTCATTATGTGTTTTTATTTATTATTTGTTACGCTACAAAAATATATCGGCCTGTGTTAAAGATTTGGTACATATTAACCTTTTAATAGTATAAATTGTTCCAAGCATTACAATTTTGCGCGAAACTCACCCGGAGTGAGGTTTGTTTTACCCTTAAAGTACTTTACAAAATGAGAAGGATCATTAAAATTTAGGTGGTATGCTACTTGTGAAATGGAGTTAGTGGTATGTTTTAACAAACGCTTACTTTCTACTATTAACCGTTCGTTAATTAAGGACGATGACGAACGTCCAATTTCTTTTTGACAGGTATTATTTAATACACGTTTGGAGACTTGTAATTTTTCTGCATAAAAATCCAGGTTTCTTTCTTCGTTATAGTGAAGATCTACAAGCTTACGAAAATTTACAAACGTTGGATTAGCCTCTTTAACTTTATCTTTATCAGTCATAGGCAATCGGGATACCTTTAATAAGATGATATTTAAATAAGATCTTAAAATATCTAAATCCGGAGTATTGTTACTGTATTCATTAAACAGCAACTCAAACTCCTGAGCAAAGCTCTCTTTGCTGCCTATTAAACTATACCTTGTTGCAAATTCAGCAAAACGTAACCTGATATCCGGATAATCAATAAGAAATTCTTCTTTAAATATACATACATATCCATTGGGTATTTTAGAAAACTCCCAACAGTGCACATGCCCCGGCGACATACTAAACAGCATTGGAGGTTCTACGGAGTATTCGTTTTCGTCAATAGTATGCGTTCCGGCCCCGTCAGTTAAATATATAATTTCAAAATAACCATCATGCTTGTGCGGTCTGGTGGGTTTAATCACCTCCTTCATCTTGCTTATTTTAAATTGCTTATTTAACTCTATCTTTCTATTTAATTTTATTTCTTTCATTATTATACCAACACATTACCAACTCTGCACCCCTACCCGGATTAATTTTTATACCACTAACTTTCATCAATCTTAAACCTGTCGCAACGACACAAAAATAATACCCCCAAAACAAAAAAGACCAAAACAATCGTTCATTTTAGTGAAAAAGTAGTACCACTAACTGTATTTATGACATCTGGGACCTTTTATCCATGCTCATACATAATGTATTCCGTACAACTCAATACACTCACACCAAAGCCTAAGCTGGCAATTCATACTATGGTATAAAAACAAGAAAAGGCCGCTTAAAAAACGGCCTTTCTTTATATCATACAATACTGAAGTATTAGCTAAATTTTCCGGGATTAGCCGCTACATAATATCTTGGATCATCAATATCCCTAACAATACTCTTTTCGATACCAGGATCGGCTTTCAACAATAATTTTATACAGTCCTCACTCAAATGCTTAAGCGTAACCTCTTTATCCTGTTTCTTGTATTTTTCGATGATAGAAGTGATGGCTTCAACTCCCGAAATGTCAGAAACCCTGGATTCCAGAAAGTCAATTTCAATATTATCCGGATCAGCCTTCACATCAAATTTTTCGTTAAACTCTTTGGTTGATCCAAAAAACAATGGTCCCCAGATTTCGTAAATGGCCTTATTCTCTTCGTCAAGCCTTCTTTTTCGAGCACTAATTCTTTTGGCATTTTCCCATGAGAATACCAATGCTGAGATGATAACACCCACAAATACAGCAATGGCCAAATCAAAAATTACTGTAACAGCCGAAACAACAACCAATACCACTGCATCAGATTTAGGTATCTTATTTAAGATTCTTAAACTCGACCAAGCAAATGTTTCAATTACCATGATAAACATTACACCAACCAAGGCAGCAATAGGCACCTGCTCAATATATTTATCTGCAAAAAGAATAAAGATCAATAAAGTAACGGCCATGGTCACTCCTGATAATCTTCCTCTACCGCCAGAGTTAATGTTAATAACGGTTTGACCAATCATACCACAACCTCCGGTACCACCAAACAAACCACTTAGTAAGTTTCCTGTACCCTGAGCAATACACTCTCTGTTTCCGTTACCTCTGGTTTCTGTTAACTCATCTACCAGGTTCATTGTCATTAATGACTCAATTAAACCTACTGATGCTGCCAAAAATGCATATGGAAGAATAAACTTTAAGGTATCTAAATTAAACGGTAAGTTGGCCCATAAATCCGTATTCGGTGTTGGAAACTTCCCTTTTAATCCTTCTCCACCACCTTCTCTGATATAAGAGCCTACCGTAGACACATCAAGATCTGCAAAAATAACTACCAAAGTGGTAATTAAGATAGCTGTTAATGCTGCTGGTAATTTAGTCGTGATTTTAGGTAATAACCAGATGATTCCCATTGTTAAGGCAACCAGTCCAATCATTGTGTATAGCTCAGTACCATGCATCCAAACATCTAAGTAAGTTTTCACTCCGTCAGCTGATACCTCTAACACTTTATGTGTAAACATTTTTATTTGAGCCCAAAAAATAACGATGGCCAATCCATTAACAAATCCCAACATAACAGGGTGAGGTATAAGTCGAATAAACTTACCCAGTTTAAACACTCCCGAAAGGATTTGAATAATACCCATTAAAACAACAGCTGCCAACAGATAAAAATATCCCATATTTTCAATGGGTACATCAAAGGCCATTCCCTTAGCGTGTCCTTCTGAAATAAGGTGAACAAAAATTACAGCTACAGCACCGGCAGCACCTGAAATTAACCCTGGTCGTCCCCCAAAAATTGCAGAAATAAGTCCAATTATAAACGCTCCGGAAAGCGCCACCAATGGATCAATTCTTGCCACAAAAGCAAATGCTACAACTTCCGGAATCATAGCTAATGACACTGTCATTCCGGCCAGCAAATCATTTTTCGCATTTGCTTTAGTCTTTCTTATTATATCAAACATAGTAAATTAGTTACTTTCCCTTAAAAAGCCCACAAAAATAGAGGTTGAAAACTTATTGTGCAAACTCTGTAAGCATCAGTTTATTATTATTTTACGGCCTGTAATAAACATACAAAACAATAAACCATTAACAAGCACAATAGCAACACCTTATACAGGCTGTTAAAAGGAGTTAAAATTGACATATCACTCACATAATTGTGGACATGCAAATCATTTTATTGCCATTTACACAAAAACGCCACCTCAACCATAACCCCAGATAAGAATAAACTACCTTTTTAAAAGAAATCACTATTGTCCGGTAAAACTTTCTAATAGTATAAATTTAATAATTGTCTTTGAGCCAGACGGGCTTTTACTTTTAGCTCACTTGCGTTTTCTTTTTTGCGTTCGTGATTATCGCTTTGCTCTAATTCTCCTGCAGCAGAGAAAAGTAAACAAAAGATGCCGCCGCTGATGATAAAATTGCTAAAAACCAAATCAATACACTAAAATCAAAGAACTCCTTCGTCGAACAGCTTTGATTTCTTAACGTTCCATGATCTGATTTTTTTAACGCATTTTATCAAAGGCGGAAAAACAAGGTCTTAAATTAAAGAACTTTTATAATATCCTACATATTGTAATATATAGCATTTTCATAAAAAATTAACCGGACACCAATGAAAAGAAATAATACTTAATCATCACAATACATATCACCATCAATATGCTGGCTCCGGCATTTATCCAACAAGCCTTTACAACATCGGTATTAGTAATATCCCGGCCGTTTGTACCAATAAATGGTTTATCCAATACTTTACCATGATATACATTAGGACCTCCAAAGCGACAATTTAATATCCCGGCAAGAGCTGATTCGGGATAACCGGCATTGGGACTGGCGTGTTTATGACCGTATTTAAAAATAAATATTAAGCCTCGCCAACTAAAAGTCACCAAAACCATGAGTAAAGCTGTTATTCGGGCAGGAATATAATTGGCTACATCATCTATTCGTGCTGCAATCATACCAAACTGCTTGTAGCGATCGCTCTTATAGCCTATCATCGAATCTAAAGTATTTATCATTTTATAGGCAAACATAAGAGGCACCCCGCCGACGGCATAATACAAGAGCGGAGCAATAATCCCGTCGCTTAAATTTTCTGATAAGGTTTCTAAAACGGCCGTTCTAATCTGGTGCGGCGTTAATGAACTGGTATCTCGCCCAACAATGTAACTCAGCTGCACTCTTCCGGCTTCAACTCCTTGCTTTTCAAGTACACGAATCACCTTTAATCCTTCATTTATTAAGGTTCGGTTAGCTAAACCGTAAAATACAAGTATTGAACTAAACGCCCATAAGGCATAGCGATTTAAAGTCAATAATTGATGTAGACCATAGAAAAAAACAAATACAAGGAGCACATACAGTATTGACATGGCTCCTCCTTTTAAAGTACGAGAACTTCCCTTATTCAGCTTTCGCTCACCAAAATAAATCAGGTTTCCGAACCATTTTACAGGGTGTGGCCAACTGTAAGGATCACCAATAAAGGCATCCAGTATAAAGCCAACGATAAGCGCACTCAGAAATATATTTTCGAAAATCATTTATGTATAAATTTTGATATGGCCTCAACACACAACTCATTGTTTGCCTTTCCCTGTATGGCCAGTCTAAAATGATGTTTAGATAAACCGTAAAAATTTGCGCAGTCGCGAATTAAAATACCATAATTATCCACCAGGTACTCTTTCAGTTCTGCTGCAGTACGATTATGTAACTCAATCAAAAAATAATTGGTAGGCGAAGGATACACCTTCAAACCGTCCACGGCTGCCAGCTGCTTCTGAAACAATAAACTTTCTTCATTCAACTGCTTTGTATCTAAGCTAAAATCTGAATAATGTTTAAAAATAAACCTGCCGGCTTCCAGGGCCATTGTTGATACACTCCATGGCATTCTGTATGCAGCAACCTTTTTTATCAGGTCGGCATTTGATAAGATATATCCCAGTCGCAATCCCGGAATTGAGCATAACTTAGTGACTGACTTTATTACCACCAGATTTTCATATTTACCAATCAGTTCCTCTGCCGACTGAAATCCATAACACAGTTCGCCATAGGCCTCATCAATAATAAAAATGCTTTGAGGATTTCCCTTTAACAGATCTTCAATGGTATCCGGTGAAATAAGTTTGGCATCCGGGTTGTTCGGATTACCAATCCATACCAATTGACTAATAAATTTTAATGATGAAGAAACTTCACTATTGGAAACAAAACTAACCTCATGTTGATACATATTAGCGGCATCGGTATATTCTGAAAAAGAAGGACAAAGAATGGATGAAGAACAATTTTTAAAGGCATGTGCAATTAAGTAAAATGCCTCTGTTGCTCCACTGGTAACACAAACATTATCCTGATTCAGATGATAATGACCTGCCACTTCTTTCTGTAAATCTGACGCATCTACGGTTGGGTAGTTGCATATTTTTGCCAAACTAAGCTGAAGGTGTTTTAACAAATCGTTATTTAAACGCCCATACCAAATATTAGAGCTAAAATCGATTTGTATACTTTTATTTAAGTCGGCAGTATGATTTCCGTGGCCAATTAACATGAGATAAACTTACTTTTTATTGATCGGCAAAAGTATTGTTTTTTAACCAATTCCATTCATTTATCAAAACTATTCACAATAATCATTCAATTATTTTATATTTGTTACAAATGCAACACAATAAAAAATGATAAACAATCAATATTGCCCGGTAAAACTATTTATAAGTATTAATTCAATATTTGTCTTTGAGCCAGACAGGCTTTTACTTTTAGCTCACTTTCGTTTTCTTTTTCGTGTTCGTGATTAGCGCTTTGCTCTAATTCTCCTACAGCAGAGAAAAGTAAACAAAAGATGCCGCCGCCGATGATAAAATTGCTAAAAATCAAACTAATACACTAAAATCAAGGAACCTGCCGGCAGGCAGGCTGGCTCCTTCGTCGAACAGCTTTGATTTCTTAACATTCTCTTAATTTGATTTTTTTACGCATTTTATCAAAGGCGGAAAAACAAGGTCTTAAATTGAAAAACTATTATAATGTCCTACTAATTGTAATACGTAGCATTTTCATAAAAAATTTAACAAAACACCAATGATAAAAAATAGAATCTCTAATCTATTTACTGCTTTTTTAAAAAAGTGGATTGATGTTAAAATAGGAAAACTAAACTCCAAAGAAATATTCCAACAAATATTATTGATTTCTACTACTCTATGTATTATCTCTACTATTTCTAACATTTTACTAAACCTGAGTACACCTCTTATATTTACAACAGGATTTTCATCTATAATATTTGGGTATTTATACTATCTGGTGCGATTTAAAAATCACTATCACCTTAGTCTGTATATTTTTATTTCACTGTTATTTTTAATGCTTAATATATTGTGGTTTTTAAACGCAGGGAGCTATGGACCTACACTTTTAATTTTCCAGGCCTTTATCCCCATGTTTTTATTCTTCACAGAAATTAGACGTAAGCTCTACATCATATTTTTATTCTGCGTAAATATTTCAATCCTATTTGCCGTTGAATATTTCTATCCTGAAACCATCACACAATACGCCACTAACGAAGAGCGTATACTGGATTTATATTTCATATCGTTTATCTTTTTCATGTTTGAGATTCCTCTTTTATATTTTATACAAAAGCAGTTTATTACGGAAAGCTTAAAAGCCATTAATTCTGAAAAAGTTAAATCAGCTTTTTTAGCCAACATGAGTCATGAAATCAGAACACCCATGAATGCCATTATTGGTTTTACTGAATTACTTAAAGACCCGCATACTGAAGAAGAAATAAAAGATCAGTATTTAGATATTATTAAAGATAACGGGAACGTACTTCTTCAAATATTAAACAATGTGATGGATGCCTCTAAAATAGAAGCCGGCATTATTGAAGTCAATAACAAAACTGTAAAAATCAAACCTTTCTTCGAAAGAATATATGCCACTTTCCTGGGACAAATTCCTTCAAACAAACAAATATTTTTCACTTACGAAATACCTAAAAACCTGACTTGCTCTGAGTTTTATACTGATGAATTATTAATGTATCAGATCATATCTAACTTAATCAGCAATGCCATAAAATTCACCAGCAAGGGGTTTGTAAAATTTGGCATTGAAGCTCCTAATCCCTGCAATCCGGATTGGATTAAAATTTATGTTTCGGATAGTGGTACAGGTATTTCAAACGAAGATAAAAACGAGATATTTAAACGTTTTAACCAGGGGAAAGTCGAATTTAAAGATAAAAAAGACGGCGTTGGATTAGGACTGGCCATTAGTAGCGAACTGGCGAAAAAGTTAAATGGCTCTATCTCTCTTGAATCTTCAAATAGTTCCGGCAGCACCTTTTCTGTCACTTTAAACAAGATAAACATACCTGTTGGTATAGCCATATAGGTTGTTGTAAAGGTTGATTTAGATTTAAAATGTAAAAGATAAATTAAATACATCGTTTTGGCTTAGCTCCATTTGGAAAGTTAGTAAAGTTAAAATCCATTTGCTTCATGAGGCAGGCCGTTGTGAATAATGCGATTTAGTATTGTGCAAATTATGAAAGAGGTTGAAATCAATATTAATAGATATGCTCAAAATAAACTAACAGACTCTGAGATGTTGAACTGGTTCGACAGATTTGATTTGTCAATGCAAAAAGAAATCAGAAACAAGTTAATAATGTGCATGGAACAAGCTCACCCAACAGACGAGATGATAGCACATTCTATTAAGCTTGCTCCAATCAAAGAAACAATGACTCCTGTTGTAATTTTTAACACGAAGCCATTTAAAATAGCAGTTAATAAAATTAAAAACTTGCCTGATTCAGAAATAAGAAAACCTTTATTGTCATGTTATGTATATTCAGAACAGCCGATACATATCGGAGAGAAACATTTTGTAAAAATGGTTGTACTCACTTTTGGCACAACATTGATTAGTATGAATTATATAGATTTTGGATTGATTAGAGCCATGTTAAATAAAGGTAAAACTATAGAGCAATTACTTGGCTATTCTAAAAATGAGAATTACTCAACGGTTGAATGGATTTCAATATACCTAGACAAAGGTGAATTTTGTATTGATTACCACCACGTATTTGATGAGAGAGAAAAAGGAGTTGAAAATATTTATGATTTCTCTTATGTTGAACCTGATGATATGTATGGCAAAAGAATGCATCAAACAAAAGATTTTGAATCCTTAATGGCATGGACTTTCAAAAATTTTAAGATCTTGAGTGAAAGATTTTTACCTTTTGACTATTTAAATGATGAACTTGAGCAGCAAAAGTAAAGCACATACCCCACCCTCTCTGTAGCAACTAATAATGTAAATCCTTCGGCATAGCATCTCAGCTTACCAGCTCATTAAGATAAAAAAATCATTCCTTAAACTTTCTAATTTTGGGACCTTGTCCCATACCCTACTTCCTTTTTATCATTGACATAAAAAGGAAGCAAAAAGGTCTAGACCAATAGAATCCTTCTTCCCGCATCGGCCTTCAATTCCTGCTGACACACATCCCCCTCAAGTGCACCCTTGAAGACCTTTCCCCAACACTGGCCCGGTCTATTGCTCTGGCCTACCCACTTTTCATTTACAGCTGGTAAATAATTACAAATTCTAAACATAATGACATTGAACTGCCAGCTGGCAGAGAGTTTACTCTAAAACAACAAAACAGCCCAATTCGCAGAGCGGGGATAATGTTAAATGAGCACTGGTTAATTTTTGTTTACTATAATTTTTATGATATTTTAGCTTGGCTTTTAAAGCATAACAAAGATAATTTTCAAACATTAACCATATGGTGCCAATTGGGCATGTATTGTACTGTAAATGCAATAGGCATGTGCGGGGTGTTAGCGGCAAATAAGAAAATGGAAAACAACTACTTCTACAAGAGATTTCAAGAAAAGACAAATTCGGAACTTGAACGAATTTTAAATGATCCCAAAACATATACAGAAGATGCGGTCATCGCTGCAACTCAACTTTTAAAAGAACGACAAATAGAGCTTACTGAAGAACAGAAGTCTACCGTTGAAATAATCGAAACACATATAGAAGAAAAGAAAGTCATTGAAGAGGCTAGAAAAAAAGAATCTGAACCGTCCCTTCTAACAAAAAGAATAATCGCACTCTTGATAGATTTAGTTGTTCTATCTGGATTAAGCTACTTGATTGGTTTTTTACTTATTGGTTCTCCTCTAATTAAAGAACCTTGGGAGCCGATTCTTAGTTTGACCATAATACTTGGATACTTTGTTATTTTCAATAGCTCTATCTGTAAAAAAACAATAGGCAAGAATATCATGCAAATTAAGGTTGAGAACTACAATCTAAAGCCTTTAAAAATCACTAATTCTTTAGTTCGATATAGCCTGTTAATCGCCCCATTCTTTTTGCTCAATATTTTGGATAATTTGTTTTTAAACTCTTTCGGTATATTATCTGGTTTGAGATATTCATACTATGTTGGAATTATTTACTTCTTCATAACAGACAAAGAACTAAGAAGAAGTTTCCATGACCTAATAACTAAGTCATTCGTCAGTTCTGAAAATCGCGAAAAAACCGATTTCGAATACTCGAAAAAGAAAGTAATAACCTACTACTTCATTGCTGCTGGAATTATTGCTTTATTCATAATCCTGAACGTATCAACTAGTTTCAATACTATTGCCGATATGTATGGTTTTGAAGCACAAGCCGAGCAACTTGAAGCCACTCTCAATGAAAACATGTCAACTTTTGAAAGCATGATTTCTGATATTCAAGAAATTGATGGTGTTGATGAAATTGAAAGAATTAGTTTAAATACTACAAATGGCATTACAAGCTTGGATATTACAATTAGACCTAATAGTTCATTTTTGTCAAATGATGAAATAACTGATAAAGTATATGAAAGCCTGAAAAGAAAGGAATTAAAGATCAATCGACTCGACAATATAAAAATCATTAAGCACTATGGTTTTGAAATGACATTAGCATCTTTCAACAGAACTGAAACGAAAAATTTTAAACAATAATCAGCCGCTAATAATGGCTAAAAAATCATAGCCTCCCTGCGGGATGGTAACGCTTCTTAGCCGTAACGTTAATTGCTATTTTATGAGAAAACCATACTACATATTAATTAGCTTAGTAATTTTCATTTCTTGTCAATCCCACCAAACAGGTTTAGAAGGAATTTGGATTGGAGCATATCAGATTCATTACTCAGAAAATGATTCGATTTTAGGTACAATGCGATACATCTTGGATATTTCCAGTAATAATTTGATTTACAAGACATTTGACTATCCAACCTATAGAAAAAAGGACACAATACAGGTGTCAAAATACAAATATGTTGACCAATTTTTAATAATTGAGTCAGACACGTTTATAGTAAAAAACTTAACCAAAGATAGTTTAGTGCTTAATTTACAGTCCAATTACGAAAGTGATTTGATTTTTAAAAAATTGCCTAAAAAAAGAAGAACACAACAATTAAAACTAAAAAATAGAGCTTTTTCACTAACAGGGCCAAATTACGCAGATTCAATAGATTTTATTAACGACTCGCTTATTCTACATATTGGAAATAAATTCAATACAATTTATCGTTCAACTCAATGGAATATCAATAGTTATAAATCATTTGAGTTTTTAATTTTTGACCAAATTGAATCACCTCCTTTTTTGATTGAAAATAGTACTGAAAATGAAATAACAATGAAATTGTTTTTCACAACAATTCAGGATTTCAAAATGACCGAATTATATAATGTAAAAGACACAATTGGAATGGTTGGGAATTGGGTATGGCCATATCAAATAAATCAAAACTCGCCTATACCGCCACCTCCTCCAAATTATCCGAAGGACATTGATCCAAAACTTTATCTAAGAATAAATAAGGATTCTCTGGAAGTTGAACAATTTGGTCGTACAAAGTCGAAAAAATGGCGACTAAACACGACCAACGATTATATTATTTTTAACGAGGATATTTTCACTAGGAATGGAGTTTGGAAAATTTTAACAATCAAAGATGACAAACTTGTTATTGAACGAAATAAAAGATTTTATAACTCACTAGATAAGGAGGTCATAGAATTTGAGAGAGAAAAAACAGCAGGTAACAGCCTGTAATATTTAATGGCAAATCAGTGGTGTTTTGGAGGGGGCACATCCTAAATGTTGTCTTAGTCCTGGTGAACAAAGACGCAGTTCGCAAAATCCTGCCACATAAATATACAGGTAAACGTTGGACAAAATAAGGGGCATACATTTTTATGATTGTCTTGATTAAAAAACTTAAATCATGAAGAAGAAAACAATATTAACAGGATTATTGATATTCACGTTCATCGGGATACTATTTGCCACGACTTGGTATGAGACAAAAGTAAAATGTCCCGTTTGTAAGACAAAGAATACATTTCAACAAATAGGTTCATATGGCGGATATATCTATGGATGGCCGTCAAAATATCAGTATATATATTGGCCGGTAACAGAGACTTATTCAGTTTATTCATGTAGTAATTGTAGATATTCTGCTTTTATGTGGGATTTTGAAGATATTTCAGGAGACACTTTGCAACTTATTAAGAGTGCGATTGACACTTTGTCAATTACTATGAAAGCAAAAAAGGACTATACTAAGATACCGATATCAGAAAAACTTGAAACGGCTGAGTTATTCTATAAATTATATCAAACTGACTTAGATTTCTGGTGTAGATTTCACAGGATTAAAGGATATCATTACGAGGAGGAGAATATAACAAGTAAAGCTAATGCAAGCAGATTAATTGCATTGGATATTGCTGACAGTATTTTAACCGACACTTTTAATAATTATCGAAAAAAAGAGCTGCTTTTAATTACAGGGGCAATGAGACATTTTACAGGTCAAGATAGTTTGGCACTAATAGACTTTGAAAATGCAAAATCCTTTGTTTACAATGATCCTAAAAGTGATTCTTCGAATAACAGTGGTATGAATGATTATCTTGATGCATTATTAGTAGATTATGAAAACATGATAAATAATCCAGAGGAATAAACAACTTTTCCTAATCGAGCAGATAACCAGTGAGCCATTAGTTTACTGGTGCACCTCTCACATAACTGTACGTACGGGTAGCTACGCTATTCCTCTTCATTTAACCCGCTTTATGCATTAGAAAATCTATTACACATTGAAATCACTTCAAAACAAAACACTTTGTAGCTTCACTTCAACTCACCAGAACGATGCTATGCCTCGTTTCAGTAAAGCCTTGTTTTATCGTGCTTTCAATGTTCATGACGAAGTTCTAATACATAATACGGGTTTAATGCTCCACTGGTGCATCCTCTTTGAGCTTATACGGCGTTTCTTTACATCAAGGGGAACAACGAATTTGGTTTATGAGATTAAGTAGCAACCATTGGGTTGTGTGTTTCAGCCAAAGCAATATAACCTCTCTTTAGAAGACGATCACTAGTAATGGTCCTAATATAGGGCTTTGGACAATAGCCCCTCCCCTGCTCACCACAGCCACTAAATAATATAAATCGTTTGGTATAGCGCTCAGCCTGATGACTGACATAGAGTCTACATTTAAACAACGAAGGGGTGTACTCTAAATGAGCACTGATTAATTTTTGTTTACTATAATTTTTATGATATTTTAGCTTGGCTTTAAAAGCATAACAAAGATAATTTTCAGACATTAACCATATGGTGCCAATTGGGCATGTGGAAATGTTAGATGACATTTTTCCAAAGACATTGGATAAAAAAACAAAATTGTATATTCATAAGAAAAAATGATAGCTTTAATTGCATATTTATTCTTAGCCTTATTCGTTTCGTTTCTATGTTCTATAATGGAATCAGTACTTCTTTCAACTCCTCAATCATTTTTGATTGTAAAACAGGATAAAGGACATCATTGGGCTAAATCATTTATTGACCTAAAAGTAAATATAGATAAACCTTTGTCTGCTATCTTATCCTTAAATACAGTTGCTCATACAGTTGGAGCTGCTGGAGTTGGGGCTCAAGCTATAAAGGTTTTTGGGGAAGCTTCATTTGGCGTTGTGTCAGCTATCTTGACTATTTTAATACTTATAGTAACGGAAATAATACCCAAAACTATTGGAGCCAAATTTTGGAGAAATCTATCAATGATTTCTTATTATACAATTAAGACAATGATAATTATTACTTATCCGCTAGTAATTATGTCAGCATTTATTACAAGGATTATTTCAAGTAATAAAGAAGAGCTATCTACAAGTAGGGAAGAAATCGCTGCATTAGCCAGCATTGGAGCTGATGAAGGTTTGTTTTCAGAAAAAGAAAATATAATCATTCAAAATATACTTAAACTGAAAAATATAAAAGTCACAGAAATTATGACTCCCAGAGTTGTAGTTGCAGTTGCTGACGAGAATTTACAGTTGCAGGACTTTTTAAAAAACAAGGATTATTTAAGTTATTCACGAATTCCGGTTTTTTCAGGAAACGATGAAAACATAACTGGATATGTGCTTAGGCAACAGGTATTTGAGAATTTAGCTGAAAACAAACATGATCTGTTATTAAAAGATATCAAACGTAAAATCATGGTGTTCCCCAATTCTACGGTGCTATTTGTATTATGGGAAAAGCTATTAGAAAATAAGGATCATATTGCGATGATTGTTGATGAGTATGGAGGATTAGATGGGATTGTAACAATGGAAGATGTGATTGAAACCTTACTCGGACTTGAAATTGTTGACGAAAATGACACAATAACAGATATGCGAGAATATGCACGAGAAAGGTGGAAATCAAGACAAGTAAAACATAATCTAATTGATAAACTAAATAATAATAATAATAATAATAATAATAACGCCACCTAATCGAGTAGATGGCCAGTGAGCCATTAGTTCACCAATACACCTCTCCCATCATGTTTTATTGAAGACAATTTGTATTTTCAAACTCTTTCAACAACTTCGATTGTGGGTGTACTGCAGCCATGCAGGGCATACACAATGTATATACAAAATAGGCGTGACAGTAGCAAATTAAATGGTTTTTACTCATTTGCAATAGTGCCAAAGCAATAAATTTGACTGTTAGACAAAATGGGAAAGAAAAGAAAACAATCAAAACTAAAACTAATACTTCGTGCAGCTCAATAAGCGCTGCTATTAATTGCCAGATTTTCATACACATGACCATTGTTTATATATATCCGCCAACCATCACCTTGTATTTCATTTTGTGCCTTACTAATATTTTTTCTAAAACTTTTAAACCTTTTAGAACTTGCCATGTTTATTCCCTAAACAAAATAATTAAACAATGAACAAGACAGATTTAAAGATAACTTTTGCAGGAGGTCCTGTAACTATAGTTGGCAATAAAATAAATGTAGGTGATCAGGCTCCGGACTTTACAGCACTAAGCCCTGAACTAAAACCGGTAAAGCTTTCTGATTACGATGGCAAAGTAAGAATATTGGTTGTGTACCCTTCTATTGATACCGGCGTATGTGCTGCACAAAACAGAAGATTTAATGTAGAAGCCAATAATTTAAAAGATGCCGTAGTATTATCTATTTCATGCGACCTTCCTTTTGCACAAGCTCGTTTTTGTGGTGCTGAAGGATTAAATAACATCCATACCTTATCAGATCATAAAGATTTAGATTTTGGTGAAAAATACGGATTTGTTATTGAAGAACTGAGGTTGTTAACAAGAGGAACCGTTATCATTGACAAAGATGGTATTGTAAAATACGTTGAATATGTTCCTGAGATTACTTCAGATCCGGATTACGAGGCCGCTTTAAAAGTTGCCAAAGAACTTGTTTAAATATCCTCTTCATCATTATAAAAAAGCAGCTATCGGAATAAACCAATAGCTGCTTTTTCATTTCCAGCACTAACCCGTCTCCCCTCGTACATCTTATTACAATACCCGAGTATAAATTGTTTTTTCATCCTCATCAAATCGTCCATCTCCATCCATATCTACCAGCATGATAAATTCATCTTCTCCCAGTTCAAAATGAAATGACATATCAGGTTCCGTTTCAAACCAGTCCCATTCGTCATCATCCATTGTATACCAACGAATTTCATCTAAAATAACATCATCCTCAAATTCAATTAGCTGAGAACCCCAATGTGTTATGGAAGGAATAATAAGAGTACCCTGAATGACAAATTCAGCCTTAGCAGCCATTACATTTACATATTCTCCTTTTAAATGTGGTTTACCCGGTACTATATGCATATTCATATACCACTCCATTAAACCTGCTTTCTCGCTTACCTTTTGAAAGACTAAGTTTTCCACCGCCCCATCATCCATATCTGTATAGGTCCAGGTACCTACCAGCTCATCCGGGATTGGATCGTAAGAGACAGGATCCTTATCATCATCGTTGCAGGCCACAATCCCACATACCAACAGAAACAATATCACATAAACTTTCATGTGTTTAGTTTTTTTTCATTTGTCACATGGAACTCTCAAGAAAATTTAATTATTCTACAATTTGAAAAATGAATAATTAAATTTGCAAGCTCGTTTCATAGCTTTATAATTTTGTAAATATAAATTTACGAAGCTATTTATGTGTTGTAAATACGTCAGGTCGTATTTATTTCGGTAAGATTCTCTAGCTTTCGGCAGTTAAGTCTTCCCCATCCGTATACTTATCCATAATGCAAGCTACAGTGACATCTCCGACCATATATTTGATACAGTCGTTAATAAAACTATAACTTTCTAAATTCCAACTACATTTAAATTTTAATAGATACTTTTCCCTACTTTACTTATTCTGTCAATAACCAGTGTAAATAACAGCTATTTGAAAGGTAACAATCATATGTAAAAAAATCCCGGTGATGACACCGGTATTTCTTAAAATATTCAACTTAATTAATTAAATTATCTGTTAGCTCCCCTCTGGTTAATCTTCACTTCTTCCATTTTAAAATCTCGCTTAGCCATATTTTCACATGCTACATAATTATGAATTTCATTTAAGCCATCATAGTAAGGTGTTCCGAAGTTGTCCGTCACATCCAGAATCATATCGCATAATGTGACTCCCTTAGTTGGTGTAAATTTCATCTCATGAACATAGTTTTGCGATGAAACATCTGAAAGAATTACAGCGCCTCCATTAACACCGATACCCTTTAAGTTACTACGTTTGTAATCATTATGAACTATGATATTTTCCGCACCTCTAACTAAAATAGCAGCAAAACAAAAATACTTTGTAAGATTGATAAATGTATTGTTCCGTACCTCTGCAGAATTTACATCGTCATGCAATATTATACCCCAATATGTGGGATTTTCAATTTTATTGTCTGTAACACTTAACCCACCAGGTATGGTTTTAAAGAACATGCCCGGGAAACCATTTGAATGACAATTCACATATGAATTGACTACTTTTACGTCTGAATTAAAAATATTTAAAGCCGTAACCCCTTGTATCACATTAATTGCGTTTAATTGATCTACCATTATATTAGACCCTTCGGCAAAACGCATAAACATTAATGCGGCGTCTCCAATATTCTCCACATTCAGATTTTTAACAAATAGATTACCTGATTTATTCACTTCGCTTACGGGTGAACCCAACATAACATGAACTCCCCAATTAACATTCATTCCACTTGCATTTCCATAGGCTGATGTTGTTTTACCTAACAAATGTACATTTTCAATATAGGTATCATGCTCACCTCCAAGAATTTCAATAAAGTTACTAATATAGCTTGCATCATTTCCGTAGTAATCAGGCTTTATATTTGTAGGTTGATCATCATCTACCCTTATTGTTAGGTTTTTAATAACTACATCACCCACTGAATTATCAAGTTGTAACACTGTTGCCAGATATGGATTTCCGGCCGTTTGCGACCACCATGGAGAAAGAGCTGCTTCAAATCCAAGCTCCTCAGATTGTCGACCAGCATGTAGTATAGTATTGTCTGTATCTTCACCCAAAAGACTCCCTTTAAATTCTGATACTACTATATTTCTACTGGTATAATAATGATCTACTGATGCATCATTACCATCTGTTAAAAAAACAGTCCCTCCACTAATTTTAACAATATTGAGACCTTCCTCAATATTATCAGCATCAGTAAGTCCTGAGTAGTCGCCGCTAGGCGCAACATAAACATCATCTCCTAAAATTACCATTGATTTTAAAACAGCGTCATTGGTCTGAATTTTCATATTAGATTCTTCATCAACCAATTTTTCACACGCTACCAATACGAAAGCCAATAAGGCTAATAAATACACCTTTCCCATCACTCACTATTTTATATTAAACATGCATTATATACAAACTGAATAGCTTTCATAGTTCAGGCATCGGCATATAATATAAACGTGAATGAGAGATCTGTCAATAAATAAGTGGTTATTTTCTTGATGTCAGTTTCCAATTATTTTTCAACTAACGCCTAAAGGTGATTATATATTAACCTGAGTTCGACGTAAAATTACTGGCTCAGACCGCTTATAAATATTGAGTTTCAAGGAATATTTGAGAAGGCATAGCGGGCTATGTCGAACAAATATGAAGCAGAAAATAGATGTTTATAAGTGGTTACCATTGAGCTTTTCATAAAAACACTCATCTACTTCATTAAATTCTATTTACATAGCTCGCTATGCCAATAGAATTTAACATGTATATCAGTGTTTTAATGAAATCTGAGCTCTATAATTTTAATCGAACTCAGGTTATTACTAAACCAAAAACTTAATAAGTAACATTTATACGAATAAAACCCTTTTTACACTGCCTCATTAAAGATACTACGACATTTCTAATGAGTAATTATTTGGATATGCTACGCTAGCTTTCGGCAGTTAGGTCTTCCCCATCCGTATACTTATCCATAATGCAAGCTACAGTGGCATCTCCTGTAACATTTACGGTAGTACGCACCATATCCAAAATACGGTCAACGGGTAAAATAATAGCTATCCATGCCGGGTTAAGGCCTACAGAATTAAGAACAACCATTAACATCACAACACCAGCACTCGGAATAGCAGCAGATCCCACACTGGCTAAAGTAGCTGTTAGAACCACCGTTATCTGTTGCCCTAAAGACAATTCAATCATGTGCATTTGCGCTAAAAACACCACAGCTACAGCCTGATACATACTTGTTCCGTCCATATTAACCGTAGCACCTATTGGCAATACAAATCCGGCTGTTTTTTTATCTACACCCAGGTTTTCTTCCACACACTCAAAAGTAACCGGCAAGGTGGCAGCACTTGAGCTTGTTGAAAAGGCCAAAGCCTGTGCAGGACTAATTCCTCTTAAGAAATCGAAGAAACTATACTTTGATACCAATAACTTTAGTAAGCCCGGATATATACCAAAGGCCATTAACAATAAGCCTATTAATACAGTTAATGAATACCAACCCAACCCTTTAAATATTTCGATGATTTTAGCCGGATTATCACCTGCAATATCATTCACCACTCCCGCCATTAAGGCAAAAACAAAAAAGGGAGCTCCTTTCATAATGATATCGACCATTTTTATGAATACCTCCGAAGCCCCATCGAAAAAACCGACTAACACCCTAGATTTTTCGCTTGGAACATAGAGTATTGCTATACCAAAAAAGATGGCAAAGAAAATAATCTGAAGCATGGAACCTGCTCCGGTGAGTGCACTAAAAATATTTTGCGGAACCAAGTCAACCAACGGTTGCAGCGGCCCCTGAACTCCTGTTGGTTTATATTTAGCCACTGTTTCATCATCGGCAGATGAATCCAATTGTGCAGCTTTTTCTTTTGCTACCTCGCTATACTCCGCCATATCAGAAAAGCGTTTTCCATCTTTAATCCGGATATTTTCCTGATCGGCCCATAACTCATATGAAATACGACTTTCAAGACGAACCTGATCTGACAAGGCTTTTCCCGGGGCAAAAGTATTCACCAGCACCAATCCCAATGAAACAGCTACAACTGTTGTTATCAGGTATAAACCCAAAGTCCTCAATCCTAACTTACCTAAATCTTTAGGATTACCCAGACTTACAATCCCACTTATAATTGAAAACAGAATTAAAGGTATCGCAATCAGCTTAAGCAGATTGATAAAAATTTCGCCAAATGGAGCTATCCAGTCACTGGTAAACTCTTGCCAACCAAGATAACCAGACAAAACGGCCCAAAGCGCACCTAATAATATTCCAATAATGATTTTCCAATAAAGTGGCAGGCTTTTCATAAATTTAGAAGTATAAAGTAGAAAGACGAAAGTATAAAGACTTAAAGTTTAAAGTCATAAACACTTACAACTTTAAACTTTTTACTTTCAACTAATCTTAGTTGTACATTTTGTTCAGGTAAATCATGTCAACCATTACCATGGCAGCCATAGCCTCAACAATAGGTACTGCACGAGGCAATACACACGGATCGTGACGTCCTTTCACCGTTGACACAATCTCTTCACCTTGCTTGTTAACTGTATTTTGCTCTTTTAAAATAGTAGCAATTGGTTTAAAAGCTACGTTCATATAAACATCCTCGCCATTGGTGATACCTCCCTGAACGCCTCCCGAACGATTTGTTTTAGTACGTACTTTATCGCCATCCATAATAAACTCATCGTTATGCTCCGACCCTTTCATTTCACCCGCTTTAAATCCCATACCGTACTCAAAACCTTTAACAGCATTGATACCCAGCATGGCCTTTCCCATCTCTGCATGAAACTTATCGAAAACAGGTTCACCCAAACCAACCGGAGAGTTTTTTACAACGCATGTAATCACTCCTCCAACAGAATCTTTATCCTGACGCACCTGATCGATATATGAAATCATTTTTTCGGCTACTTCCTCATCCGGACAACGAACAATATTCTCCTCTGCTTTGGCTAAATCCATTTCTGCATATGACTTTTCAAGTTTAATACTTCCTACCTGTGAGGTATAAGCATTAATTTCAACACCATATTTTTTAAGAATTAACTTTGCAATTGCTCCTGCTACAACGCGAGCAATGGTTTCACGAGCTGACGAACGTCCGCCTCCCCTGTGATCACGAATACCATATTTTTGCTGGTAAGTATAGTCGGCATGTGATGGACGATATACATCTTTTATATTACCATAATCTTTAGAACGCTGATCGGCATTCCATATCACAAAACCAATTGGTGTACCGGTAGCCTTTCCATCCAGAACACCTGATAAAAACTCTACCTTATCTTTTTCATCTCTTGGCGTAGTAATGGCACTTTGCCCCGGGCGACGACGATTTAGCTCTTTCTGAATAAATTCTACATCTAAATCTAAACCAGGCATTACGCCTTCTATTACACCACCAACTGCTTTTCCGTGAGACTCACCAAAAGAAGTTAGTTTAAAAAAATTTCCAAATGAATTTCCAGCCATTTTACTATGCTTATATAAAAACTATGCGAATACAATATGATTTATGCCACAAAAATAGAAAAGTATTTGTATTAACCCGAGCACCTTATGAAATTTCGGATTTAAACCAATTAGATATAACCTGATTTCCCCGGTGCAAATTATCGTTAAAACAAAAAGAGAGACTGTTAAAAAACAGTCTCTCTTACATATATCTTAAAGCTACGATTATTAGCAACCGCAACCACCTGAACCTGATCCGTCTGGTCCGCAAGCACCGCTTTCGCAACCAGCCTGCTCTTCAGTACCACATCCGCAGCCTGAACCACAACCACCGCCACCAACAGCAGCAACCAATTCGTTTTCTGTAGCTTCACGAACTTCTTTTACAGAACCTGCAAAATATAAATCATCACCAGCTAACGGGTGATTAAAGTCCATCTTAACACTTTCGTCAGTTATATCTAATACGATACCATTCAAACGGTTTCCTTGAGCATCTTGCATAGGAACCATATTCCCAACTTTGATAAGATCTTCATCGATCTTTCCTTCAACTTCGAAAATATTTTTTGGAATCTCTACTTTAGCCTCTTCATTAACCTGACCATAAGCCTCATCAGCAGTAAGTTTAAAACTAAACTCCTCGCCAGCTTTTAATCCGTCAAGTTTTTCTTCAAACATTTGAAGCATGCGACCTGTTCCAAAAACAAACTCTAATGGTTTATCTTCACTGGTTTCTTCAACAATCTCCCCCTCAAAACCCTTCAATCGTAACACATAAGAAAGTGTTACATACTTGTTTCTTGAAATTTCCATATGATAATTATTTTTTAAAATTTTCAAATTCAGTAAGAACGATACAAAGAAAGTCAGATTTTTAATATATACAAAACCATAATACTCTAAAAAAAGACTCCAAAGTCCTTTTTACATACTTTGAAGTTATAGCTTCTTTATCAACAACCCCTTCCAACCTTCTATAAACCTCTACCTAATAACAACTTAAATGCATCTTACGAATATAATTCCCTAACGTTTCAACAATACTATTAAAAAACATTAAATTCCTATAAACTAGCCATAATGATATGGCTTAATATTTAAAAAGCCGGCTTTAAAAACCCATATTCCTTTGAGTAATACAACATTTGATCGGAATAATTTGTTTCATAATCTACAATCACATCCTCTATCTCGCCATCGCGATTTACAAGTGTGTAGTTTGGATTTAAAAAACCTGTAAATGGAGGTACTTTAAGTTTTTCAAACCTTTCCAATACTTCCCGATGCAAGTCCTGATCAATCTTAACTCCATAACTTTCAACGATTTGTTTTGCAGCTTCGTAATCCCCTTCCGATTTAATGCGTTGAATTTCATTTAAGAGATCGCCAAACAGTATGCGTAACTTTTCATAATCATTAATGACAAAATAACTTTTACCATTTTCGACCACTTTTTTAATAACCTGATCTTCCCCTTTTTCATAAACCCACCTGGCTATGAGTTGTCGGTTACGCATATGCGCCTGCTCCACATCACTTCCCAGTTTTATCCTTGTTATTTGTGTTAACAAACCATTACGAATATAACCATTGTAATGGGCCTTTGCAGCATCCATGTTTGGCAACAAACCAAGCTCTGTCATCTTAGGGTCGTACATATAATAAAGTCCGTATAAATCGGCCCTGGTTTCTTCAATCACCGAACCATACGACTTTAACGACTCTGATGTGACACCTTCCATCATTTTACCTGAACCATGGCCTACACACTCGTGCAAATGAGTATGCAAATTATCTGATATAGCACCATATTCCTTCTCTAAACGAACCTCCTCCGAATTTAGCGTAAACTCTTCGGTAAAACCGGTACTTAAAGAAGCTTTATGATGAGAATTGGAAATATTAGTGAGTGTTACCGACTTTGAACCATGCTGTTCCCTGATCCACTCGGCATTGGGCAGATTAATTCCCAAGGGACTTGCAGGATAACAATCGCCACCTAACACAACTGCATTGATGGCTTTTAACGAGATTCCTTTTATTTCATCTTTTTTATATGTCGGATTCACTGGTGCATTTTGCTCAAACCAACCGGCATACTCGGCAATGACCTCTGCTTTTTTTGTTTCCTCAATATCTATAAACTGAACCACACCTTCCCATGTAGCTTTAATACCCAGTGGATCCCCATAAGTTTCAATAAAACCGTTAATGTAATCAATATCACCGCCCAGGGTTTCTACCCACTTAATGCAATACTGATCGAACAATTCCAGATCTCCTGTTTCATAAAATTCAATCAGCAAATTCAGCACTATCTGCTGCTCGTTATTTTCAACATAAACAGCTGCCTGCTTTAAATAGGCATGTATCTTTTCAATTGCACTTCCATACTTACCTTTTATACAATAGACCTCTTCCTTTATAGTCCCGTTTACTTTAGTAAGCCTGGAATTAAGTCCAAAGGATAATTTCTTATTGTCGGCTTTACTGCGTAATTCTTTGTAAAAAGATTCTGTCTCCCCCTGTGTAACATCCTCATAAAAGTTATTGGCCGATGTACTTATCATATCTTCGGCAGGATTGGTATTCACTCTTTTTGAATGAAACTTAGGATCAAAGATCATTTTTTCAAGAATACTTATATTCCCCGGTGACAGATGTTCTTTTTTTATTTTATTAACCCCCTCCTCTAAATTATTTAACCATTCTTTAAATGATTTACGGCTAAATTCAGGAGTAAATTTTTCGGTACTATAATGATGATGCGGGCCACTGGAAAACCATACTTTCTTCAAGTACACTTCAAAACTTTCCCACTCTTCACCTTCCTTTTGGGGATTTGACAGGTAAATCGCTTCCAACACATCACGCAGGTAAAGATTATACTTTCCATGTTGGTCCCATAAAATGTCGCGTCCGGCAATGGTTGCCTGACCCAGGTAATAAATAAATAATTTCTTTTTTAAACTGAGTTTCTCAAAACCGGGAACCTCAAATCTAAAAATCTTTATATCATCAAACTTCTCAGCAAATACATTCATTTTTTTCTTCTTAAATTCTTCAACTAATTATAGTTCTTCTTTGGGATTTCTAAGATCCACATCTTTATTTAAAACCCACTTTCCCTTAGTGTATATATAGGCATCATACGAAAAATCCGGTCCATAAAAACGATAATTTCCTTTGTACGTATTATTGGGCGGAGCCAGATGGTCCATCACAATTGTTTCTGAAACTCTATCGTAACGAAGCATCATATTGGTGCTTGCTGCATACTCAAAAACCAACCTTTTATCCACAATTCTGTCACTCTGAAAAACCGACTTACCGAAACGTGGCTGAGTATTATTCAACAACACCATAGCATCCACTACTTTCATCCGGGTCATTTCATTATTGGGCTTATAACCTAACAACATATAATACGTACTTGTTTTTTCTTTAACTGAAATAATATCGTAATAAATAGCACCATACCATTTCTTAGGAGAAAGCATCGATTTTTTAGGAGAACGTACTCCTTTGGTATTATCTTTTAATAAAGAAACTTCTACTTCACCGCCCTTATTTTTAACGATTACAGCACCAAAAAAAACATTTGTGGCATCAGGTAACTCAATGTTCCATGTACATATCTTGACTTTTTTATCTTCCGATATTAACGTAGAAACCCTTTTTAAACCTTCAAACTTATCTTCAAACAGCTCCGGATTACTCCACAACAAATTCAAACGATTTTTAATACTGTCGTTTATTGCTATACGCTCCTCTGCTGTTTTATACGATAATATTTCTTCGAATAAACTTATAGACGCAACATCACGGTATTCCTTATAAATTTTCATGTCTGCCTTAAACGAAACCGTTAAAGGATACAAATCAATTTCTCCATTGGTTTGACGCGACAAATGCAATTGTAATTCCCCATTTCCTTTTTTGACTTTAGCAGATATGTTTTTGTCATAGAAATGAATCACTTTTTTTTGATTGACTTCACCAGATAAAATATACCAATCGAGCCTGTAAACAACACCGTTTTTATATGAGTTATAATAAAATACAGTATATTTTGAATCGCTCGATCTGGTCATTTTTATATGAGAAGTATCTTCGATGGAAGTAAATGAAGTATAACTCTCCAGGTGTTTCATAAACGACTTCGAAAACTCTGCCAACTGGTATTCCTGCTCTCTTTCATCTTCTAAATGCGCTATTTCTTTTACCGTTTTATCATACAAATTAAGACTATTTTGAGCATTTAAAGCAGCAGAAAAGAGCAATAAAAGAAAAAATACAAACCTATATATGTACATTTTTATATATTTTAATATCTTTGTAAGATCATTATTAATAGTTGTCGAAATTATGAAGATTTGGGAGAAAATAAAACAACAACAACCTCTTAAAATTATTTTAGGCGTGACCATAGGGGCAGTTTTAGGTTATGCATACTACTACTTTATTGGATGTACATCAGGCACCTGTCCCATCACCTCCAATCCTTTATCCAGTATTATATACGGATCTGTTGCAGGATTAGTATTATCGTTTAAATAAAAAATGCAGCCCACTATTAAGTTGAGCTGCACTATATTTTATTTTCATTAATCAATTAATCCCAGTTCAAAATCACCTTTCCACTATTTCCTGTTTCCATGATATCAAAGCCTTTTTGAAAATCATCTACAGAAAAATGATGTGTCAACATTGGGGTTAGATCAATGCCTGATAATAGCATTTGTTCCATATGGTACCATGTTTCGTACATTTCGCGACCATAAATTCCTTTTAAGGTTAAGCCTTTAAAGATAATTTTATTCCAATCGGCCGTTGCGGTAGTTGGTAAAATTCCCAGCATCGAGATTTTACCTGAATTATACATGGTTTCGATCATTGAATTAAAAGCCATCGGATTACCCGAGCATTCCAATCCAATATCAAAGCCTTTCATATCCAGTTCGGCCACAACATCTTTTAAATCCTCTTTTAAAGGATTTACTACCCTGGTTGCCCCCATTCGACGTGCCAGTTCAGCTCTGTACTCATTGGTTTCTGTTGCCACAACATAACGGGCACCGGCAAATTTTGCAATAGCCACACACATGCTGCCTATTAAACCAGATCCGGTTACCAATACATCTTCACCTATAATAGGAAAACTAAGGGTAGTATGCGTAGCATTACCAAAGGGATCCATAATAGCAGCTATCTCATCAGGAATTTTGGGGTGGACTTTCATTACATTGGTTGAAGGAACTTTAACATACTCTGCAAAAGCACCATCAATATTAACTCCTATACCTATGGTTGTTTCACAAATATGCTGACGCCCCCTGCGGCAGTTTCGACAATGCCCGCATGCAATATGACCTTCACCGGTAACTCTGTCTCCCTCTTTAAACTCAGTTACCTCATCCCCAACCTGAGCTATATACCCTACATACTCATGACCAATAGTCATAGGAGTATTGATTGTATTTTGAGCCCACTGGTCCCATAAATAAATATGTAAATCTGTTCCACAAATGGCAGACTTCACTACCTTTATCAATACATCATTTACACCAATTTCAGGAACTGCTATTTCCTGCATCCATATTCCTCGTTCGGGCTTTGCTTTTACTAGAGCCTTCATTTTAGCCATAATTTGTTTTTTTAGGAAAGCGTAAATTAATACCAATACTACATTAAAATGAGCCTTATTCTTTCGTTCTTTTTTACTTATACTTCGTTAAAAAATATCGCCGTAGCTATGGCTATGTCTCAATTTCTCGCCTTGTCTAAACTAAAAATATTCAAAATAATTTAAAGCCACTTTAAACCAGAACTGGTATAATAGGATAAAGATGAGGAATACATCAGGGTTCATCAATGATAAAGCTCAATAAAAATACATTTATTGAGCTTTACCATTATAAAGTATAAATTCTCTTATTAATTAGATAGTTCTTTTAGCCAGTTGTAAAATTCTAACTGCGACCGAAACTCCTGTTCATCCTCTTTTTTACTCCTAATAAAATTATCCATATCATTGTTTAATATGCGTGCCGAACAATTATCTTTTCGCTGCATATCCAGCATAATTTTTATTTCCTGCTTAAGCTTCTTATCATAAATAGGACAAACAACCTCTATCCTTCTATCGAGGTTACGTGTCATAAAATCAGCCGATGATATATATACTTTTTCATCACCTCTATTACAAAACACAAATATTCGTGAATGCTCAAGATACCTGTCGATGATTCCAATGGACTCTATTTTATTTTCAGGTTTATCAAACTCCGATACCACAGAAAACATTCCTCTAACATTTAAATAGATTTTAACGCCAGCTTTGCGGGCTTTATAAAGCAACTGTATTAAATCATAATCAACCAGATTATTGACTTTAATATACATATATGCTTCTTCACCCTTAGCGGCATTCTCCATTTCCTTTTCAATATAATCTTCCATGCTTTTACGCAGAGAAAATGGCGACACCAACAAATGGTTAAATTCCGGAATATTATAGTTTTTGCTAAAGAAATCAAATACCGCACACACCTCTGATGCAATACCATTATGCTTTGTCATTAAAAGATGATCTGCAAAAATACCGGCCGAATCCTCATTAAAGTTACCGGTTCCTACACACGCATACTTACTTAAGCCTCCGTTTTCTTTACGCGTAACCAGGCAAAGTTTCGAATGGACTTTTAACCCCGGAACACCAAAAATTACCTTAACGCCGTCATTTTTCAGCTTATTGGCCCAGGAGATGTTTGCTTTTTCATCGAATCGGGCTTGTAGCTCCATAACAGCAGTAACCTTTTTGCCGTTTCGTGCAGCATTTCTTAGCGCCTTTACCACCCCGGAGTTTTTGCCTACTCGATATATGGTAATTTTTATTTCTCTTACGTTAGGATCTATCGATGCCTCTCTCAGGTAATCGATAAAATGATGAAACGAATGATAAGGGAAATGCAATAATATATCCCGCTTGGTTACCACATCGAAAAGTGAAGACGATGGTTTAAAATGCTTATGAGGTATAGATGGCACGGACGGATATGTCAAATGCTTACTTCCAAACTTAGGAAAATCAATAAAATCTTTAAAGTTATGATATCTTCCTCCACGGATTACTGCGTCATCTGTAGAGTAATTAAGTTTTTTAAGCAGGATACGCAGCAACTCCTCCGGCATATTTTTATCATGTACAAAACGAACAGGTATAGCTTCCTTGCGTCGCTCTAATCCTTTTGATATTTTTTTTACGTAACTCTCCGAAATATCATCATTGATATCCAGCTCAGCATCCCGTGTTAGCTTAAATGTATAGGCTCCTATTTCATCGTAATTAAACATGTAAAAAATATCATCCAGCTCGTATCTAATCACATCATCCAATAGCATCACATACTTTTTACCATCATTTGAGGGTAGCAAAACAAAACGATCAAGTACCGAAGGTATTTCTATTAGCGCATAGTTAACTTTTCCCTCAATATTATCCTTTAAATACACCGCCAGATAAATCCCGTCATCAGCTAAATCAGGTAATTCTCTTCGTTTAGATAAAATAATAGGCATTAAATTACCCCGGACCTTTTTTTGGAAGTAACGCTTAACAAATTCGCCCTGATCCCGGGTTAAATCGAATTCATTAATAATGTAGATATCCTGCTTGCCAAGATCCTGTATTATCTTATCATAGGTTTTATCAAACATCCTGGTTTGTTCAATAACCATTGTATGAATATTTCGAAGTATATCACGAGGCGAACCTCCTTCAAAAACAGTGTGTTTATCCAACTGAACAATGCGTTTTAAAATGGCTACCCGCACCCTAAAAAACTCATCCATATTGTTTGAATAAATACCTAAAAACTTTATTCGCTCAATTAAAGGCACGTTATCCCGTGCCGCCTCCTGCAGCACCCTGGCATTAAACGATAGCCAACTAATTTCTTTACTCCTAAAGTTTACTGAGCCCATATTGTTCTATTTAGTGGTTGTAGTAATTGTTCAATTTTTGAAAGCGAGACTAAAATTATAAAATATCTCGAATAAACACGGTTTGTTTTTAGATATAAAAATAGATGAACAATTTATTAAAACAAGGGTTCTATAACTCAATACAAGCAGATTATATAATAGAATTACAAGACAATGAAGAACAACAGAAACAGACTAAACCTACATGAAATATTAGAAGTTAGACACTTAACAGATTCAACCTTTGTTATTCGCTTTGAAAAGAATGATTTGAATTTTACAGCTGGTCAGCATGTTTGCGTTGGACCTCCAAACGGAATTCATACACGCGAATATTCAATTTACAGCGCTGTGGAAGATCCATACATTGAAATACTGGTGAAGGAAGTTGAAAACGGACTGATTACACCTGTACTAAAAAAGCTTAAAGCAGGAGACTCTGTTGTTGTTGAAGAACCTGTTGGTTACTTTTCTCTCA
This sequence comes from Labilibacter sediminis, assembly GCF_005877885.1. GTDB lineage: Bacteria > Bacteroidota > Bacteroidia > Bacteroidales > Marinilabiliaceae > Saccharicrinis > Saccharicrinis sediminis. Next base: position 231,005 of record NZ_VCHY01000004.1, on the reverse strand, counting down.
ACGAAAAAGAAAAACTCAATAAAAAATACTTATTCATTGCCACCGGAACCGGAATCTCTCCCTTTCATTGCATGGTAAAGTCAAATCCTGATTTAAAATACGAAATTATACATGGCGTAAGAACTGCCGAGGAAGGTTATGAAAGAACAGAATACACACAAAAAAGGTACACGCTTTGCTCTTCTCGAGATAAAAGTGGAGATTATGCCGGAAGATTAACAAATTATTTGCAAGAAATACAGATTGATAAAGATTCTGAAGTATATTTGTGCGGAAATTGCAACATGATACATGATGCTTATGATATTCTGGAGAACAAAGGAATACCGAATGAGCAGATACATGCCGAAGTTTACTTTTAAGACAAAAGGCTAAAAACCTTTTACATCATATTACAGTATAAAGCATGTACAAAAGTGTATGCATGGTAAAAGCATGGGTATTGAAAATTAATTTTAAAGGATAGTGAAGTACTTTTTACTGACATTAGGTTGTCAAATGAACATGAGTGATTCAGAACGTGTGGCATCAGTGTTAAATGCTGCAGGTTGTGAGAGAGTTGAGAGTGAAGAAGAAGCAAATATTATTGGAATACTTGCGTGTTCAGTTCGTCAAAAAGCCATTGATAAGGTATATTCAAAAATATCGAAGTGGAACAGATGGAAAGAAAAAAAGAATCTGATTACTTTTGTTTCGGGATGTATTTTACCTGCCGATAAAGAGAAGTTTTTAAAACTATTTGATATTATTTTCACCATGCCTGAACTGCCACAGCTTCCAAAGATGCTGGGCGAATATGGCATTACCAATCCACTTTCATTATCATCGGAACCACAAACGGCATCTGAAGAAATTAAGCTTTTTTGGAATGTTAAACCTAAATACGATTCAAAATTTGAGGCTTTCATCCCGATTCAAAATGGTTGTAACAAATTCTGTACTTTTTGCGCAGTACCTTATACCCGCGGTCGCGAAATATCCCGACCTTCGGAAGAAATACTTGCTGAAGTAAAAGAACTTGCCGAAAAAGGATATAAAACCATCACTTTGCTTGGGCAAAATGTTAATTCATACGGGTTAGATAAAGATGGTAAGGAAGTATCTTTCCCTGAACTACTTGAAAAAGTAGGACAAATTGGCGAAGAGGTTCAGAAAGAATTTTGGGTTTACTTTACATCTCCGCATCCGCGCGATATGTCGGATGATATTTTCCATATCATTGCCAAATACGATTGCCTTGGTAAACAAATTCACCTGCCATTACAAAGTGGTGACGAAAAAGTACTAATAAAAATGAACCGCAAACACTCCTTAGCTAAGTATCGTAGCACCATGGAGTCACTACGCGCCATTATACCTCAGGCTACTGTGTTTACCGATATTATTGTTGGTTTTACCGATGAAACAGATGAGCAGTTCGAAAACACACGCAAAGCCATGGAAGAGTTTAAATACAATATGGCTTACATTGCCATGTACTCTCCTCGTCCGGGAGCGGCTGCTTACCGATGGGAGGACAGCGTAAGCCTGGAAGACAAGAAAAAGCGCTTTGCCATATTAAGTGAAGAACTTTCGAAACATACTTACGAATATAATAAATCGTTAATCGGACAAACCATTAAAGTTTTGGTACGCGAAAAGGACCGTAAGACTGGATACCTTTCAGGACACACTGCCGGTAAGCTTGTTATCCGTTTCGAATCCGATAACATGGATTTAATTGGACAAATTGTGGAACTTAAAGTAAGCAATGCAGCCAAATTTTCATTAGAAGGAGAATTGGTGACTAAAGAGGTAGAAGCATAGTTTACTCCTCTACTATAAGAATACAGGTAAGACCCGATAGCTTTTGTTATCGGGTCTTTTTATTTATATCTCCTTTATGTTTTATATCAGGAACAATATTAGGCTGTAAGCCTAACTGAACCTAGCCCCGGGTAAAACGAAGTGTCACCCGGGGGTGTCAGTTTTCTCAATAAGTTATAAGAACATTGCTTCAATAGGCTGTCTTATTCTGGAAACAACTGTTGAAAACAAATCATCAGCGGCTTTGATTCTCTGTTTTATTATATCGGACATACCTTTCACGGCCTTTACGGGCGTTAGCATTTCTGAATTAAAACTTATTTTCATGCGTTTATAATTTTCAATTACTGCATGGAACTCCCTGGAAAATTTAATCATTGACTACGTCGATCTAAAGATTCGCTTGTGTGTAAACATGAATAATTAAATTTTACATGGTCGTTTCATTTGTTCATTAAATTCGTGATTCATATAAAGTTTTGTCACCAAAGAAAATCCGGTTGTACATTTCTGACCAAGCTTCTTTATAAACATTAATATCGTTTACCGATTCAGGCGTATAGAGTATTTGTTCTGGGAACGGCAATGCTCCTTCTCTTCTGAAGCTCAACATGTGCAACTTCATACCATAATAGTACATTCCTTTTGTAGAACAGAATCCTTTATCGGTTATCTCCCTAACCAATAACGCCGACAATCTGGGAAACGCCCCATTCAAAGGATTTAAACCCCCAATATGCCCTTAGAAAATCTATTACACATTGAAGTCACTTCAAAACAAGACACTTTGTTGCTTCACTTCAACTCACCAGAACGATGCTATGCCTCGTTTCAGTAAAGCCTTGTTTTACCAGCCTGCCGGCTGGCAGGTCGTGCTTTCAATGTTCATGACGAAGTTCTAATACATAATGCGGGTTAAACGGTTGTTGAATTAAGTACCGATGATGAACCTTTGGACAACACCCTGATACCCATTTATATCAAATTATTTTTTCGTTTTTTCTCCCCAATATCTGTAATCAACTGGTAATACATTGTTTGCTGCAGCCCATTTATTCCATAGTTGTTCAAGCTCTTTAACTTTATCTGGATGTATTTCAGCTAAATTATTTATTTCAGATCTATCTACTGCGAGGTGGTACAACTCCCATTCTCCTTTAGTAGCTGGTATTGTATAGTTTTTTTTCGAAACCAATTTCCAATCTCCTTGCCTTACAGCCTTATTCCCATTATGCTCAAAAAAGATAGCATCCCGTTCAAAAATTTCACCATTAAAATTACGTAGTAAACTATTGCCTGCTAAAGATTTTAATTTGTGTCCATTATAATGTTCCGGATAATCCACTCCTGCTATTTCCAGAAAGGTTGGCATTATATCGATTACATGGCCTACCTGTTTGACCAGTGTGCCTTTTGCTTTAATTTTTTTTGGCCAATGTGCAATCAGTGGCGTGGCTATACCACCCTCATGAACATATTGCTTGTACATTTTAAAAGGTACGTTGCTCAAATTAGCCCACGGCTTCTCGTAGCTTGACATCGGGTATTGGTGACCCAAACTGTCGATGTTTGCCAAGGTAAGTTCTGTTTTATTACTAGGTTCCTGTGGTTCAGCACAACCGCCGTTATCCGACAAAAATACAATGAGCGTATTATCTAGCTGATTATAGGTTTTCAATACATCCATAATCTGCCCAATACCTTGATCCATGCAATCAATCTGTGCGGCATAAACAGCCATTCGTGCATCCCATATTTTTTGATCATCTGGACTAAGTTCATCCCACGCCAGTATACCCTCGCCTCTTTCAGAAAGTTGCCAGGTAGAGTCAGCTATACCAATTTCATATAACTTCTGCAATTTCTCTTCACGAAGCTTATCCCAGCCTTTCATAAACTTACCTCGGTACTTGGCAACATCTTTTTCTAAAGCATGTAATGGACGATGAGGTGCATAAAAGGCCACATATGTGAATAATGGATTTTTATTGCCTGACTCAAAGTGCTGACGTAAAAAACTAACTGTAGAGTCGCTAACTGCAGTCGTCAGGTAAAAATCATCTGGGATTTGCAACCATTCGTTATCATGAATGAGGTTTTTGGGCTTATAGTAACCTCCCCCTCCTGATAGATGACCATAATATTTATCGAAGCCTCGCTGGATGGGCCAGTTATGCTTTGAGCTATCAGGATGCATATATTTATCAGCAGTAATGTGCCATTTTCCGGTCATATAGCACGAATAATCGCACTCTTGTAGCATTTGAGCGATGGTCACACAATGCTCATTTAAGTCACCGGTATAGCCTTCTGTACCTAAATTGGCGGCCGTCATCCAGCCCATACCTGTTTGGTGCTGATAAAGTCCCGTCATTAAACTGGCTCGTGTAGGACAGCAGCGTGAGGTATTATAAAATTGGGTATATGTGATTCCATTAGCTGCCAATTTATCAATGTTAGGTGTTTCTATTCCAGAGCCCATAAAACCCAGATCTGAAAAGCCCATATCATCAGCCATTATTAAAATGATATTAGGTGCCAACTGCTCTTTTAGTTCCTGACGCGAACAGCTAGAACCAGTTACCATTATAGCCATCAATAAAAAGTACAATTTATAAACAGATAGTTTTCCCATAGAATTACTGAATTAACGTGTTGAATTTAATGCACCTAAAATAGAAACAATAGGCTGCTCATGATGGATTGAAATGGTTCCAAATGGATGACTTTTCGTTCAATCAAACGCTGATTCCTATTTCACACCCCCCAGGCGATGCCTGTGGCTAAGTTAAACTGTGCCTTCAGGACGTAGTTTTCAATACGTATGAATACTGCATATATTAATTAAAAAGCAGAGCTGATACTCATGATGTTTTTTTTTGAAACGAAAACTTCATTGCAAACAACTCAAAATCACTTACCCCAACCAAATTAACCCTTGCCAGAAACAAGAAAATTATGAGGCTGTTTATAGGTTTTGTAGATATAAAATACCTCTTCTTTAGGTTAATAAAAAACTATGCTGGATATAGCAATACTATATTTGGACCCAAATTTTGAAGTCGATTAATAATTTTTAGCTACATATATAAAGATAAAAAATCATTATCTATTCTTTATCAACTAGATATATAGCCAAAAGATAGAGTAAATATTCATATATTTTAAACATATCTTATTTTCCATTATAGCTTTCTGATTTTTAATTGTAGATATATATATTTCATATACATTAATTATTTTATATATCCGAAATATACTTTTTACTATTAGAATACAGTAATAATAATACAGATATCGTAATATATAAATTAGAAGACTACATTTTAATTTAAGCTTAATATATACCTTATTAAGAGATATCATATTAACTTACATTATCATTAAAATATATTCTTTACTAAAAACCTGTAGTAAACGTGTGATACTTTTAGAAATGAATATTTACGCCTCCAAACACATTAAAAGGAAGGCCTGGATAATAATAACGAGGTGCTTTACCCCCGAAAGAAGGCGCATTAATCAATACCATCGAAGCATAATGGTTGTCAAATACATTATCGCAACCTATATAAACTGCGGCCCCTATCCTATTAAATATGAAATTATACGTCAATTTGGCTCCAACCTTATCGTAAGCCTGATATTTTTTAGTATTGTCATCCGTTAAAAACTGACTGCCTACCTTTTTATAATTTGCATTAAGGGAAAACGCCTTGTGCTTTCCAAATAAGTTAAATCCAAAATTATGGGCAGGAATTCCAGGCAGGTGCTTACCTCCATAATCTATCCCATCATCTACAAAAACATCAAAAGTATTTTCTGAAGTAAAATAATTGGCAGATAACTCCAAAGCCCTATTGTTATCTGTAGTAAATAATCTATACGTAACTAATGCTTCAAAGCCCGCATGCGATGTTTTCCCGGCATTTATACCATAAAACACCTCTTCACTTTCGCGTTTGGTTACCAACAGATTTTTCATTTTCATAAGGTAGAAAGTTGCATCTGCATACCATTTTTTATTGCCCGACTCCGATCTTAAACCCAGTTCATAATTCATACCTTCTTCCGGATTAATAGATGGATTAAACAAACCATTGGGCATTTGAGCTTCTTCTACCGAAGGAGATGAAAAACCGTGCCCTACCGATCCAAATAAAAATGTTGACGCAAAAATATTATAATTAATCCCCAGTCTGGGTGATACAATAGGCGCATACTTATAATTATCAGCCTGGCTTACCGGTTTAGACGAAATGATTCGATAGCCCGTTTGATTGATATTAACAGAGGCCTGCAGATTTAAACGACTGTTGATATTCCAATGCATTAATGCAAACACATTATAATACCAATGCCTTTGCTTATTGCCATTAATAAAATCCCCCTTTATCTCTTCATCCACCTCATAAAAAGAAACATCATATAATTCATGCAAATACTCCACTCCTATTTCAGCCCTGACTGCTTTACCTGTGTACGATAATTTTTCCCTAAATCCTAAGGTTAGCCTGTCGTCCCTTTGTTCATTAAAAGGACGCACTTCCTTACTTTTGCTATACCCACCAAATAACGTAAAGGAATTTACCCAACATGCTTTAAATGCTGATACCAAACCAATACTCAGCAAATGCCTGTTACTTTGTTCATATCCTAGCACACGATACCAATTATCTGCAGCCTTTTGTGGATGATTAATAAAGTCACTACTATCTAACGAACTGGGAATTTGTCCGTTTAAGAATCGATAGTTATACAAAACATTTAAATAACTTCGGTTTATTTTCTGTTGCCCTTTTAAGGTAATAGAATAACGTTCAAAATTACTATTTTGTCGATACCCCTCTGAGTTTAAAGCACTACCAACCAACGAAACATTGCGTTTTGGGGATTGAATTAAATCCGCATTAAAATTATTTGAATAGGTTGAATAGCTTCCCAATTCTCCCTGATAACTGAAACCTGGCTGGTCCTTGCTAAAATTAAAAGGATCAATAACAATGGCTCCGCCCATCCCCGATCCATATAACGATGAAGAAGGTCCTTTAACAACTTTAATACCGCTCATATCATTTAAGCCAATATCTTCAATAGACGTAACTCCTTCGGCATCTGTTAAGGGCATCTGTCCCCAATAAGCTTTAATTCGATTTGAATTGTATGGTGTTCGTGAACCAATTCCTCGTATGGTTATTCGATTGGTATTCAAGGTTCCCTGTTGCATAAATACGCCGGGAATGGTGTTAATCTGCTCCGATAACAAATAAGCATTTCCCGAAACTATATCCTGATTATTTAGTTCAGCATAGGAGCCTGCAAAACTAAGCTTAGATAAAAAACTGATGGGCGCCTGAACGGTCACTTCCTTTATGGCTTGTTCTGCAACCTGACTTGTGTCAACACTCGACTGCGCACTTAAAATCCTACAAAAAATAAGTAATAATAAACTAACGCTAAGTCGATGCATTATAAACAGTTGACAGTAAATATAAATAAATGCCCTTCTTCCCCAACGGCTATTGGCGGATAAAAAGTTTTAAACTTTTATAAAAACAAAACTATTCAAGAGGCACTAACTTCAATAACTTACCTGGTTTTTCAATAGCTACATAAACAAAGCCATCCGGGCTCATTTCTACATTTCGTACACGACCAATATTTTGCAATAGTTTCTCCTGATAAACCACTTTATTTCCCTCCAACACGCACCGATGTAAATACTCAAAACGTAATGAACCGGTTAAAATATTGTTTTTCCAGTTGGGATATCTGTTTCCTTTTACAAATGTCATCCCGCAAGGTGCAATAGAAGGCACCCAATACACTACAGGCTGTTCCATACCGGCTTTTGCAGTATCATTGGTAAAAACGGTTCCGTTATAGTTAATGCCAAATGAAATAACCGGCCACCCATAATTCTTTCCGGCCTCAATTAAATTAAGCTCATCGCCACCTTTGGGCCCGTGCTCATCACTCCAAATTTTTCCGGTTTCGGGATGCATGCATAAACCCTGCGGATTCCTATGGCCATATGAATAAATACTGGGTTTAGCACCCGGAGTATTCACAAAAGGATTATCATCAGGAATACGGCCATCATCATATATACGGTGAATTTTACCACAATCATTACCCAGGCTCTGCGGATGCTCATCACGATTACCTCTATCCCCAACTGAAAAATACAAATACCCTTCTTTATCAAACTCAAGCTTACACCCAAAATGATGTCTTTTATCGGTTTGGGGTGATGCCTTAAATATCACTTGTTTATCAACCAATTCATTCCCTTTTAATCTGGCTCGCATAATAGCTGTGTTGGATATTTTTGCATCGCTTTCATCAGGTGATGAATAAGCCAGGTACAACCAACCATTACTTTCGTAGTCAGGATGAAGCTCTAAATCGAGCAAGCCTCCTTGCCCACGGGCAGCAACAGGTGGTAATCCTGTAATTCTTTGTAAAGATTTATTCATGGTAAAACGTAGAAGTTCCCCACCTCTTTCTGAAACAAGTATATCGCCATTTGGCAAAAACTCCATTCCCCATGGCACCTCAAGACCTGTAACCACGGTATCTACTCTAAACTTTTGAACTTTACTCTTCTCTATTCCAGAAGTATTTTTAGAAGGTTCCTTATCGCTTAGTTTTACCATTGCAGATAAGCCTAAAATATAATCGGCCAATTGATAAATTTCTTCATCTGTAAATCCCTGATTAAAAGAAGGCATTCCATGAGCAACCCTCCCATGCTTGATACTCTTAAACACATCGTCGCGACCATTACCAAACAACCATTGACGATTCACAAAAGAAGATTTTTTATCGTTATGACATCCTAAACAGTAATTTTTGAAGACCGTAGCCACTTCTGTTTTCTGCTTACTTTCACTTGAAAACACAAATATTTTGATACAAAAGGCAGCTATCACAACAAGACTAAAGGTTAAAAGAATTCTGTATTTCATAAGTGGAGTTTTAGTTATTTAACGACATTGCATCTTAATTTATGAAAACAAATTGAATATTAAAAAGTTAAAACCCCAACATCTTTCACAACACCCCAACTCTTCATCTAACTAAATAATACTGCTCATCTTGTTAACCACTCTTTTTAACAAATATGATTTCAAAAAAATAGTTCCTCTTACAACTTTTACCCGACGCTATCAATAAGATTAAAAAACCTCATTTAACCCAAGATAAAATCCGCTAGCTCCATACTTGCCCCAGGCAAAATCGATATTTAAATTGGCTCTGGATTTTTTATTAAGCATCACTCTCAATCCAACACCATATCCATAATCTAAATTTTGCATCAGGTTTATATCTGCCATTTCATTTGTGGCCGTAGTTGTATTAACAAAAACTACCCCACCAAATGTTTCTTTGTTCTTTTGCAAAGGAAAGCGGTATTCGATTTCGCCATACATTAAATTTTCTCCTCTAAACCTACCTTGCGTATAAGCTCTTCCAGATCTTCCAAACTGATCCCAACCAACTGCAGGCAAATCAAGGTACGGCACTTCTCCGCTGGTTACAAACCATCCGTAAGTCCAAAAGCCAATCATGTGCCTTGGACGCTGTTTATTTAAGTTTAAATAATCGCGATACTCCAGCCAAAGTAACGATGATGATTTCTCATTTCCTAAAAAGGTTGGGTTAATCCTAATATTTGCGAAAGCATATCTACCACTATATGGATTTACCGCATTATCCCGACTATCATACAGCGCATTAACTGAAATTCCTGAGAGTAAATAATTATCAGTACTTAATCCATGCATGGTATTATATGAATAATGACTGGTTAACACAGGTTCTTCTGCTTCTAAATCAAGTAAATTATCCACAATATTATAATGGTAGTCGAGATGATAACCAATCCCTGCAAAGAACCGAGTATCTTCAATTCTTTTTAATACCGTTTGATGAAATCGAAAATAATTAAACTCCATCATTTGACCTATGGAGATAGGTTTACTAAACATCCCATCCTCATATTCTATTCCAGTCCCCACAGGCTTACCTGATTGAGGTCCAGTACCCAGTCCATAGGTTGGTTGGGATGTAATAAAAAATCTATAATCCCCTAACAAATTCCAGCTGTCACCTTCTAAAAACACATTGGTTTTTGCCGTTAATATCCACTGTTTATTGGTTGTATAAATTACAGTACCTAAACCTGATGATATACTTGTATTCGACGGATCTCCCATATACCAAGTTGCTCCCGGAGCCAATCCAAACATCCATCCTGTTGTTGGATTAGCAGCAATTACGGGCAATGGGATAAATGAAAAATCTCTAAATTTTGATGCCTCAGAAATACTATCCTTCATCTGCGCATTAATAGTACACATACCCAAAAACAATACTAAAACCACAATTAATGATCTCATAAAAAAGAAGTTTATAATTTAACAATTGGTCATATAATTTGATTTCTGCAGGTTACATTAAAATATGAAACGAGCCATGAGAGCATGCTTAAATTTGGCGAGTTCCATGTGACATTTAAATCAAATTTAGACACATGAAATAAGCCTTTAAAGTAACCAACCTCTCTTTAAAATTAGTAGACAAGGTAATGGATTTAAGCATTTCAGTCAAACCTTGAAGCTATAGAGTAATTCAATAACCTTCATAATTTAAATACAATAACAGTTAGTAGTTACTAAAAAAAGACAAGAACGCCATACTCCAAATAAAAAAGGCGTTACACATAAAAATGCATAACGCCTACTTTTTACCAACCTAATAACAGCTGTTTACTTTGTATTGATTGTTACATCTTCTAATGAATAAACATTACCTATTGTTACATCAATATCCTCAATAACTTTTTGTTCATATCCTTCTTGTGGATTAATTTCTATTTTATAAACATCTTCAGGAAGAGCTCTAATTAGGAAATAACCTGTCTCCTCATCAGCATAAGTAGAAAAAGTATCATTCTCTGCAGTTATAGCATGAATATAAGGTCTTGACTCCACAGGAATAATATTTCCTTCAATAGCACCACTCGTAGCTTCCGTGAATGTCCTAATTACCGGTTTTAAAGAATAGGTTCCATTTCCTTTCTCTACAATAGAACGTGCTGCATCAAAATCAATCCAGATTTTATAGGTTAATCCCGGCTCCAAGGTGGCGTGAATATTAAACTTTAAACCTGACTGCTGACCCGAAGGCGTATCCAAAGGATGATACACTCCGTCTTTTTTTAGTTGATTATTATCCCCTAAAACCAACCTCATTTGAGAAATTGTCCCGGCAGACAACATCTCCTCCGCCAGTAAAGTATCTACTCCATTGGTTAATTCAAGCAGATCATAAACACCTGTGTTTACATCGGATAAAGTAATCCATCCGCCTTCATCATCCTCGCTTGATAAATTAATTTTTATTTCCTGAACATCAATTAAAACTTCCTCATATTCAGCAGGAGAATCTGTTAACCTAACGCTAAAAACTGCATCTCCTTTTTCTCCATCTTTAGAACAAGATGCAAATACAACTAACAGCAGAGCTGCAATAACTAAAAATTTACTTTTCATCATAAAAAAATGTGTTGTGTGATTAAATTAATTGTGTGCTTTTATGTCTAAAAAAGCGCTACCTTCAACTACAAAAATAACGCCTAAATTTCAAAATAAGTATAATTTGTCTCTTTAACCCACAATATGCATTAGAAAATCTATTACACATTGAAATTCCTTCAAAACAAGTCACTTCGTTACTTCACCTCAACTCACCAGAACGATGCTATGCCTCGTTTCGGTAAAGTCTTGTTTTATTGCACTTTCAATCCTCATGACGAAGTTCTAATACATAATGCGGGTTTAAACTCCCATCGATTCCTTTACATACGGTTCTAACTCAACCGTAAAATGACGAAGTATCGGTGCTTCATTAATTATTTTATATCCGGTTTTTATATCATTTCTTCTATCATACACATTTTTTAGAGCTGCTGCGACCACATCCATATGATTATTTGTATAAGTTCTGCGAGGTATGGCTAAACGAAGTAACTCAAGTTTAGGATACCTATTTTCTCTGGTTGCCGGATCTCTATCTGCAAGTAGGGTTCCAATCTCAACACCTCTTACACCCGCTTCTTTGTACAATTCAATGGCCAGGGTTTGTGCTACATATTGTTCTACCGGAATATGCGGTAAAAAACGTTTGGCATCCACAAAAATTGCATGCCCTCCAAACGGCTCCTGAACAGGCACACCATATTCTTTTAGTTTCTGCCCCAAATAAGCAACCTGCTTTATTCTTGATTCCAAATAATCAAACTCAGTACCTTCATCCAAGCCCTGAGCCAAAGCATTCATATCTCTTCCCGACATTCCTCCGTAGGTAATAAAACCCTCATAGATAATATTATATTGCGCCGCTTGCTTAAAAACTTCTTCTTCTTTTAAAGCTATAAAACCACCCATATTTACTATGGCATCTTTTTTACTACTCATGGTCATACCATCTGCATACGAAAACATTTCAGCCACAATATCTTTGATGGTATGATGTGCATATCCCTGCTCCCGAGTCTTTATAAAATATGCATTTTCAGCAAAACGTGCAGAATCAAAAATTACGCGGATACCATATTTCTTCGATAAGTCATACACATCTTTAAGGTTTTCCATTGAAACAGGCTGGCCACCCGAAGAATTACAGGTAACTGTTACAATAACCATTGGTATCTGTTCATTTGTGTATTTTAGATAAACTGACTCTAGTTTATTTAAGTCAATATTTCCTTTAAACGGATGATCTACTGTTGTATCAAAAGCTTCTTCAATAGTACAATCAATAGCCGATGCTTTTCTGAACTCTATATGTCCTTTAGTTGTATCAAAGTGAGTGTTTCCAGGCACCACATTACCCTCTGAAACTAAAGCGGAAAATAAAACATTTTCAGCTGCTCTTCCCTGATGCGTTGGTAAAAAATAATCGAAACCTGTAATATTTTTAATGGCCTGCTTTAAATTATAGTAAGATGATGCACCGGCATAACTTTCATCTCCTAACATCATACTTGCCCATTGCCTATCGCTCATTGCTCCTGTTCCGCTATCGGTAAGCAAATCAATAAATACCTGATTACTACGAAGATTAAACAAATTATAATTGGCTTTCTTTATCCATCGCTCACGTTCTTCTCTTGTGCTTTTTCTGATGGGTTCAACCATCTTAATTTTATATGATTCTGCAAAAGGTAACTCCATAACAAATGCTTTTACTCAATAATTAAATAAAAAGATAAGGCAGTACAGAAAAGACTATCTATTCTTATCTAACTGTCAATAAAAAGGTTAATAAAATACGTTTATCTATGATAAAACTATTGAAAGGAGTCTCTATTCTTAATGTTTACGAATAGCAATAAAGGAATGAATAATCGTATGAAAGTCGTATAATCCATTAATTGATTTTTTGCTTTTAGCAAATAAATTTATTCCCCAAAGATAACGAAAAATATTGAGCTGATAACTTCAGCAACAACTGTGCTTTTGTGTAATAAAACACAACTTTCATCAAACAAACAATGCTATCCATAATGCCTATCTTAATACAAAAACCAATCCTTTAAACAAAAACAACAAGCACTCCTAAAATACACAATATTACACATCTCAATACATACCAACAAGTTACAATTTTTACAAATCTTATTTTCACTAGTAAAAGCTTATAATAAATTTGATTTTTATACACATTTCGATTCTATATATAATATAATTATATCTTATGTAACTACTTGAGGCGTAACCTTCAACTATGACTTCCGAATAAAGATTTGTTAATTTGCAACCAGTTAAACACATAAAACCTAAATCAAAATAAGTATGAAAACAAAGTTGATTGTAGTGATAATGGCGCTTATGTCGTTATCCATTTCTGGTCAACAATCGATGTTTAAAGCACTGTTTATATTTAACTTTGCTAAATATATCGAATGGCCTAACCAAGAAGGAAATAAGGATTTTATTATCGGCGTTTACGGTAATGATGATATTATTTCCGAATTAAAAAAACTAGCTGCAGCCCGTAAAATTAACAACAAAAACATAGTTGTTAAGAGCGTTAAATCACCTTCCGAAGTACCTAACGCAAACATGTTTTACATTCCAAATTCTAAATCCGGTAGCATAAACGAGGTTACATCCTATTTTGCGCAGAAGCCAACCTTAATTGTAAGTGATAAACCGGGACTTTGCAAAAAAGGTGCCGGTATTAATTACACTGTTCAAAGCGGAAAAATGAAGTATGAGATCTGTAAAGCAAACATTACATCTCACAACTTAAAAATTGATCAAAAACTGATAGCTCTAGGAATTGCTGTTAAATAATTGAAAAAAAATACCATGTTATTACGAAAATATATTACACTGTTTTTATTGATGCTGTTTTCAGCGACAATAATAGCTCAGGAAACAAAAAAAGACGTCAACAAGCTTACTCGAAAAGAAGTGCTTGAAATGAAGATTGAAGAACTTTCTGATTACGATTTAGAAGAAATCATGAAGTTAATGGATATTGTTGGTGCATCAAGCATTGAAGAACTTTATGAATTACTTTTAAACAAGGATGTAACCTCTGCTTCAAAGTCTGAAGAAAGTGTTTTTGACTCACCTCTTTCCACAACTGTATTAAGCCACGATCAAATCATAAGCTCTGGTGCCACATCCATTGAAGAGGCACTTAGGTTAGTACCAGGTGTTATAGTGCGTGAAAAAACAAACGGGAATTATGACGTTCACATTAGAGGTAATGATAATATTCCAGGAAAGAATATGCTTCTTTATTCTGAAAATGCCAATACCTTGGTAATGATTAACGGTCGTCAGGTTTTTAATTATTCACACGGAGGAACTCTTTGGGAATCATTACCTATCAGCTTTGAAGACATTGATAGAATTGAAGTAGTAAGAGGACCTTCCAGTGCTTTATATGGTGCCAATGCTGTATCTGGAGTGATCAATATTATTACACAAACCATTACCAATGAAACTCCACTTGTATCAGGTAATTTTCAGGGCGGAAGCTTAAGTTCTTATATTGGAGATATTGCATTTCGTAAACAGTTAAATGATAAACTTAATGTAGGAATTACCGGAAATTACGAAGTAAGAAAACGCGAAAGAGACGAGATTTACATTTATAATGGAGTTTATGACAACGGAAATCCTAAATATTTGCTTGATGGCGAATTAATTGGCAATGCTCATCTTACTAAAGAACAGATCAGGAAATTATCATTAGCTGATTCTGAAACAGGAGAGCAAATGTTAAATCCCAGAAATAAGGATGAAAATGGGGATCCTAAACCTTATATGATATTTCCGGATGCAGGATATACACCAATAACTATTTATGGTATTGATGAAATCTTTACCGATCCTTCACAATCAAAAAAACGTTTGGGTATAAATGGTTACATTGGATATTCTCCTAACGAAACCACAAATATCAATATCTCCGGAGGTTACCAACAGTCAGATGCATTAACCTCTACCATGGGGGATATGCCAACTCCTTTTGCCGGAAAAACATCAAATACAGGTTACATTGATGTAAGAGCTAACATTAAAGATTTATCTATTCAGGCCAACTACAATGGCGGTACCATTGACTTTATGACAGGAAATGAAGGTTTTGAATTAGATATTAAGCAAATCAATGCTCTTGCCGAATACAACATTCAATTAAATAAAATTGATATTCGTCCCGGGTTGAATTACCAATCGGTAGCTTATGATGATTCTCCATACATTACAAAAAAAGGAAGGGGTTACTTGAATGGTGAGAAGACTATCAATATTCTTGCTTCCAGCTTAAGGTTAGATTATAAACCAACAGAAAAACTTAGGCTAATTGCTGCCTTGAGAGCGGAAAAATATAATTACCCGGATGACATCTATGCTTCATGGCAATTAATTGGATCTTATAAAATTAATGAGAACAACCTCTTGAGAGTTGTATACTCCAGAGCAAACCAATCTTCATTTCTTATAAACGCCCACTCTAATTATACCTGGAATCTAATCAATCGTCCATACCCCAGGGTAATGCAATTCGACGGAAATAAGGAACATGACCTGGTAACCAATGATATGATTGAAATTGGATATAGACTTCGTCCTGCTAAAAATATTCTGATTGACTTTGAGGCATTCTACAATTCCACTAAAAACTATGGTGCGCTAATGCCAACATTTACTGCTTCCAGAGTTTACAATCCGGCAGAAATAATTGGAGATGCTGCAGATGATGGGCAACTAAATTCTGTTATACCTCTTGCTGTTCCTGACTCAGTTCACATGCAGTTTCAAAGCCAAGGTTTAAAATCGAAACAATTAGGTGCCAGCGTTAATATAGACTGGGTAATCAATGAAAAACTTGTTGCTAATGGACACCTAACCGTTCAACAAACGAAACTAGACAATTACATTGGTTTTAGTAGAGACGAAACCATTGAATATCAGGTTGGAAAATCAATTGAAAATATGATTGGAGCGGCTATCATGACAGGAACCGTACCTAATCCCGGTTCGTTAATATCTTCAGATGCTATTCCTACTGAATTTGCTCAAAACGATTATAAACACAAAGCAACACCTAGTTACTTTGGAGGATTTTCGTTGACTTATCGTCCTACAAAGAAGTTTGAAATTTTCCCACAAGCTTATTTTTATGGTGAGCAAACTTTTGAAAATCAATACGACATTGTTGAAATAGATAGTAAGTTCTTGTTAAATGCTAAAGTATCATACAAAACTACAGACAATCTTACTTTTTACGTAAACGGTAGAAACATCCTAAATCAAAAATCGGCAGAATTTGCCTTTATGGACCAAACTCCAACAATGATATTAGGAGGACTACATTTCAAATTCTAAAATAATAAGCTCTGCTTATTAAATACAAAAACTGCTCCTGGGAATTAGGAGCAGTTTTTGTATTATAAGTAATAAAAATTTTCACTCCCTAACCTTCATCCATTTTTTCAACAAAGCCCACACTTCATCCCGCTTTGCTTCTGAAAGGTTATTAATTCTAGTCCTATGAGATCCTTTGGGTTTAACAACTTTTAGGGACTTTGACATTCCTTCGACATCAAGCGATGTAGCCCCCCAGGGATCATACTCTCCACATATCAAGACCAATTTCGGATTATACTTGTTCAATCTGGAAACAACCATCTGCATTACTTGAGGCTTAAACATCAATGTATCTCCTCCCGGTGCAAACATACAACTTGAGATAGTATCTATCTTTATCTCATTCATTAAGGATTTTAAATCACCTGGTACATAGTTATAATACCCTAATTCCCTATATGCTTGATAAAAAAATGACTCAAACCTTTTCATAGTCCGATCTGCAAAATAGTCAACACTAGCTGCAAAAATAAAATGCTTTAAAATCATCTGATCATCTGCACTTTCATCAGGAATTTCATCAACAGAACGGCCCCATTGCCAAAAAGCAAAAGGGTATTCCAATACCCCACACTCATAAGCCTTTTCAATGCCAAAAGAAAACTCCAAACCATTTTTCTTTGAATAATCTTCAAACAAAGGAAGTAGATTTTCTTTCCTTTTCAATACCAATCTTTGAAACTCATATATTTTATTTCGCTCTTCCTGAGTACCTACAGTTTCAAAAAAATCAAGCAGTCTTTGATCTTCCCTTTCCATGTTTATTGGAGCAACATATGGCACAGAAACGTCCACATCTTTTGGATACAATGCCCTATGAAACAAAGTAGTTTGACCACCCTTACTTATGCCGGTTGTAAGCCATTTACCTTTGTAAATTTCCTTAAATAATTCAATAACTTCATGATGATCTGCGGCTGCATTTTTTACAGTAAGAAATTTCCAATCTTTAACCTCTGGCGTTGATGATTCAAAATACCGGTGCTCAACAATCAACTGATTAGCCTTTAATTCCCTTGCCAATTCTGTTTGATAATTTCTGTTTGCAGAATATCCTTCCGTTACCATTACCATTGGTGCATTTTCATCCAAATGGTTCAACCAAATTCTTTGAGAAAAAGATCCTAACTCTGGTTTCTCATGATCTAAAGGTTGAGTAATCATTATCAAATATGATTCATGATATCCTGAATAGGTTTTAATTTTTTTTACTTTAAGTTGGTGAAGAACTATTAGGCTACTTTCAACACTACTATTAGCATAAATATTCAGATGGATTAACGGTAAGAAAACCATCACATATAACATTTGTAATTTACTCATAAATAATATGTTTATTCCTAAAAAAATCTTTTATCACTGTTTATAAAAATCATCACTAAAATCATTTCAGGATTCCCGATTAAAATCCCAAATGATTACCAACACACCCCAATCTTCATCTACTGATTAGATAATAATCACATTCCGCAATGCGCTGTCCTATGGATGATTTCCTCTTGTAACTCCACTGTTAAATCATTAAAATAATCACTATAACCAGCCACTCTCACAATTAAGTCCTGATATTTTTCCGGATGTTTCTGTGCTTCTCTCAAGGTATCAGCATCAACCACATTAAACTGAATATGATGTCCCAGCTGGTTAAAATAAGTTCTGATTAAATGCATAAGCTTAATTATTCCATCCTCTGTACTAAAAAACTGAGGCGCAAATTTCTGGTTTAGCAAGGTTCCTCCGGTTTTTGTATGATCAATTTTAAGCATAGAGTTTACCACAGCAGTTGGCCCATTTTTATCAGCTCCTTGTACCGGTGAAATCCCTTCCGAAAGTGGTTCTCCATCCTTTCTCCCATCAACAGAGGCCTGCATTACCTGACCAAAATATACGTGACAAGTAGTTGGAAGCAGATTTACTCTAAATGTTCCACCTCTTGGTGTTTCCAGTCCATTAACAGCCTCATATAGTATATCAAATACCTTTACTGCATTTTCATCCGCATATTCATCATCATTACCAAACCTGGGCGTTTCATAAATTAGATTATACCTCAACTCTTCATATCCCTTAAAATTACAATCTGTTGCCAGCACCAACTCTTCCAGTGAAATATTTTTCCTATCGTAAACTTGATATTTTATTGATGTCAGTGAATCAGTGATACTACCCAAACCTACACCTTGGATATAACTAGTATTATATCTTGCACCTCCGGAATTATAATCTTTTGCCCAGCCAATACAATCATCTATAAATAAACTAAGGAATGGTACTGGCAATTCTTTCATTATAATCGTTTCGATTCTGCGATTCCCCTCAACCTTTATATCCAAAAAATTTTTCATCTGCACTTTAAATGCACTCATCAATTTATCGAATGTATCAAAAGTATCCAATTCACCTGTTTCTACTCCAAGTTTTTTCCCTGTTTTCGGATCAAACCCATTATGTAATGTAATTTCCAACACTTTAGGGATATTAAAATATCCTGTTAACCAATAGGCCTCTGTTCCAAACGCTCCGGCCTCAACACATCCGCTCGCACCACCATTTCTGGCATCCACAATATCCTTTCCCTGATTAACCAATTCCTCGACTATAGCATCTGTATTAAAATAAGATGGCTGACCAAAACCTGTTTTTGTAATGTGCAAAGTCCTTTTAATAAACTCATCAGGATTTTTTTTACTGATTTGTACCATCGAACTAGGTTGCAACAATCTCATCTCCTCAATTACATCCAAAATTAGAAATGATAATTCATTTACAGCATCAGTACCATCATGCTTCAATCCTCCCAGATTAATCAGTGCAAAATCAGTATAGGTATTACTCTCTTTTGCCGTTACACCCATTTTTGGTGGAGCAGGTTGATTATTAAACTTGATCCAAAACGACATCAAAAGTTCCTTGGCCCTTTCTTTAGTAAGGATTCCTTTTTCAATATCGTTTTTGTAAAATGGTAACAGATGCTGATCTAATCTACCCGGATTAAAAGAATCCCATGGATTAACTTCTATTATAACTCCTATATGAACAAACCAATAATACTGAAGAGCCTCGTGAAAAGTTTTTGGTGAATTTTCAGGTACCTGCCGACAAACACAGGCCATTTCCAGCAACTCTTTTTTCCTATCCTCATCCTTTTCCTTTATAGCTAATTTCTCCAGCTCACTAGCATTCCTATGGGCATAATTGACAATAGACTGTGCGGCTATTTCCATAGCTTTCAACTCTTCCTGTCTTTCTTTTTCATTTAAGGCTATACCCTTTCTGGCTTCTGTAATATCAACTAAAATATCTGAAATCCCCTTTTTATAGATCTTATCACCTAAAACAGTATGCCCTGGCGCCCTTTGTTCCTGAAACTCTGTAAAAATCCCAGCTTTATATGCCTCAATCCACTCAGGAGCCATCTGAAACATAATTTTATCACGATTACTATTACCTTTCCAGAAAGGAATAATAGATGATTCATAAAGGGATTTTACTACTGCATCAACCTTAAAGCTTACTTTTTCTCTCTGATCCAAAATTTCAAGGTCATCCAAAGAATGCAACGATACTTCAGGATAAGTTGGAGTTGCCTTAGGTTCAGGCCCCCTTTCTCCAACAATTAATTCTCCTTCATTAATACATATCTTTTTATTTTCGAGAATATATTTAAATGCTAAAGCCCTTTTTACAGGAATTGAACAATTTTGTGCTTCATCACTTTTATAAAATTCTGTTAATAATTCTGCTCGCTCCGTTGACAATTTATTAATAGCTTGTAAGCTTTGATTTCTTAATTTATTTATTCTGATATTCATTTTATAATCCTCCAATCATTACATTGAACCCTTTTGATTCAAATCGTTCTTTTATGTCTATTAACTCTTGTGGATTTTGACTTTTTATGCCATTTAAATCATAATCTTTATTGAATCTCTTATACTTAGATTCTGCAGCATTATGAAAGGGCAGAAAGTGAATCTCCCGGATCCTATCTTTCTTATCTATAAGGTATTCCTCCAGAAGTTTCAAATCTTGATCTTCATTATTAATATCTGGTATTATGGGAACACGAATTATTACATTTGCACCTTTATCAAGTATAAATTCAAGGTTTCGTAAAACAACAGAATTAGACACACCTGTATAATCCATATGCTTTTTCTCATCAATAATTTTAATATCATACAAGAACAGATCTACCTGATCTAATATGTGATCAAAATCTGCTTGTTTGCAAAATCCTGCTGTATCAATCACTACATTGTAGTTCTTATTTTTACACTTTGTAATGATGTCTGATAAAAATTCAACCTGAAGCATTGGTTCTCCTCCAGAAAAAGTAATTCCTCCCTCACTCTGTTGAAAAAACTGTTCATCTTTACTTAATTCAGATAAAAGAGAATCTGAAGATATTATTTTTCCTATGGTTTGAATTGATGAAAAACGCTGTCCTCCCAACTCTCTTACTTGCTCAAATTCTTCAATTTTAGTTGATATACTTTCCGGATTATGACACCACGAACACTTTAACGGGCATCCTTTAAAAAATACTGTAGTCCTAATTCCCGGACCATCATTTAAAGCGAATCTTTTAATATCGAAAATTTTTCCTTCCATTCTACAATTGGTATCATACCCAAGATATTATGAATATAATTGGTGTAAGTCAAAAAAATAATGGTGTACTTTATTTTGAAATTCCGATATATCATCAAGCTATTGATGTTATAAAGTAAGTACATCCGTTACATCAGTAATTTAAACTGAAATAAAAACACAAGAAATAAAAACCGTAATTGAATTATTACAGCTAGAAAAAGGAAAGAAAGAAATCAACAGATCCAGCACTCGTAAAGGCCTTTTCCTGTCTTATTAAGATTTGATGTGATAAAATAGCACATAACAACATTGTATAGTGCTCTAAAATTAAATAATTATACGCATCAATCAAAAACCAATTGCTTATTTAAAAGCAGTCTTCTTTATTGAAGATGTTGTTATTTATATGGCAAATTTTGTGCATGATCCAGATTGTCTTAAAAAGAAGTAATCGCGTAGATGATTAGAGAAATAAATAAATTGTCTCTCTAATCCACCTCCCTCACCACCCGGTATAAGGTTCCGCACCAAGGCGGTTTCGTAATCACACTCTAACTTTTTATAATAATCTGCAAAGAAGATTTAGTCAGCTTACCTTAATCGCTCACTCGTCACACTTCTTTGAATAATCAGACTTTTAGACGTCCGCCAGCACAAATGCGAGTATTGGCAAATTCCCATGCTTAGTATTTATTTATACCCAGCTTTATGAGATTTCATCCTTTGGGCTTTAATTTCTTCCATTGTTTCCAGATTACCATCCGCAATCTACGACAATACCACTCATCGATACGTTTCATCAAACCTAAAATGTCAGCGTATTTATAGTAGTTACCCCATCCTTTTATAAAAGACGACAACCTTCTTTTACGCTTATCATTTCCCCAGCCATTACTTCTATAAATTAAAACTTTGAGTTTTGACTTTAGTTGCTTAATACTATGGGCATGAATTCAGAATCGTATTTCGCCTTTGGTTTTATAAAAGGAGTAACCTAGAAACCTAATTCGACTATAGTAAACCACCGATGTTTTATCCCTGTTTACTTTCAAGAAAAGAGTACCCTTCAATAAACTCAATCACACTGCTCATTATCCTTTCTCCTGCCCTTTTGCTTTTGCACAAAATAACCAAGTCATCCGCATAACGAACAAATTTATGACCTCGCTTATGGAGTTCTTTGTCCAGTTTATAAAGCATTATATTACTTAATAATGGACTCAATGGACCTGCTTAAGGAACGTCTGTTTCTGTTTTCTCAAACTTGTGATCAACTACAACACCTGCATTTAAATACCAATGAATTAGTGAGGTTACCCGACCATCTTTGATGGTACGAGATAATACTTCAATCAACTTGCTGTGATTGACCGTATCGAAGAACTTTGCCATATCCATATCAATAGCGCACTTATAATCTTCCGATATAAACTGCTTACATTGGAACAAAGCTTTATGAGCACTTCGTTTAGGGCGAAATCCAAAGCTGTTGTTCGAGATTTGAACTTCGTTTTATTTGGCAAACTCATCCCAACGATTTTGCCTAATGATGTTCGTGTTCCTCGGGTCGGAAATTTGCCGATATTTGCTCTTTATTCAATCTCAAATAATCCTTCAGATTATACCCCACGGTAAGCACCCTTGCCGTCAGCTAATGGTTGGGCGACTACATAGCCCCATGGCGGACTTACACCACCTAGCTATTTATCGTGCACGGCACACCAAAAAAAAAGCTGCCTTAAACAAGACAGCTTTTAAAAATATCGTGTAATACTTAGCTTAACCTAAGTACGATTTTAACAATTTACTGCGAGAAGTATGACGCAACCTTCTGATTGCTTTTTCTTTAATCTGACGAACCCTTTCACGCGTTAATCCGAAGCGCTCACCAATTTCTTCTAAAGTCATTTCCTGAGTTTGAATACCAAAAAATAATTTGATGATATCAGACTCACGCTCTGTTAATGTAGCCAAAGCACGTTCAATCTCACGAGCTAACGATTCATTTATTAATGTTTTATCAGCATTCGGTGAATCACCGTTTACCAATACATCCAATAAACTATTGTCTTCTCCTTCAACAAACGGAGCATCCACAGAAATATGTCTACCTGATACACGAAGCGTATCCGCTACTTTATCAACAGGCAACTCTAGCTTATCAGCTAATTCTTCAGGTGATGGCTTACGCTCATTCTCCTGCTCAAATTTTGAGTAAGCTTTATTAATTTTATTTAATGAACCAACCTGATTCAATGGCAGACGAACAATCCTTGATTGCTCGGCCAAAGCCTGCAATATCGATTGACGAATCCACCAAACTGCATAAGAAATAAACTTAAACCCTCGTGTTTCATCAAATTTCTCAGCTGCCTTAATCAATCCTAAGTTTCCTTCATTAATTAAATCGGGAAGACTTAAGCCTTGATTTTGATATTGCTTAGCTACTGATACAACGAACCTTAGATTAGCTCTGGTTAACTTTTCTAAAGCTATCTGATCGCCTTTTTTAATACGCTGAGCCAGTTCTACTTCTTCTTCTACAGATATCAATTCCTCGCGACCTATTTCCTGAAGATATTTATCTAAGGAAGCACTCTCACGATTGGTAATTGATTTTGTTATTTTAAGTTGTCTCATATTCGATATGCCAAATGTGGCGCAAAATTATACTTTTTAAATAATATATCCAACTATTTGTTAGGTGTTGAGACAAATTAATTATATACTACTATTCCAGATTAATAGCATAATATGCAACCTGTCCATTAGGATAAACGCCTGTGATAAATAAACCACCATCTGATGATGCTATCACTTTTTTTAGATCCGAAATAACCCTAACCGGTTCTCTATTGGCTTTTAAAATAATAAAGCCTTCGTCAATACCACTCTCTTTAAATTTTCCATTGGCTAATTTCTCAATTTTCATACCATAATTTACACCAATTTGAGATTTCTCTTTATCTGATAACTCTCTCATTTCAGCTCCGAGTAAATTAAATATACCATCCTCCTCTTTCACCAAATCAGTTGAACCGTAGCTATTACGTAAAATTACGGTAAATTGTTTTCTTTTTCCATCCCTTTTTACAATTAAATTTACCTTATCCCCGGGACGATGCTTACTTACCTGTTCAATCAACTGCGAATTAGTGTTTACATCTACATCATCAATACTTAATATCACATCACCTCTTTTAATACCGGCAGCGTCAGCCCCGCCATTTACTGTAACTCCATTTACATAAACACCTTCAACTTCTTTCAAATCAAGTTCCTTTGCCAACTCTGCAGTAACTCCCTGAATGGTAACTCCAATAAATGCTCTTTGCACCTCTCCAAACTCCTTAAGGTCAGCTACAACCTTTTGTACTATAGCCACCGGTACTGCAAACGAATACCCTGTAAACGATCCAGTTCGAGAAGCAATAGCGGTATTTATCCCAACAAGTTCTCCATAAGTATTTACCAATGCCCCTCCACTATTACCCGGATTTACAGCTGCATCAGTTTGAATAAAGGACTCAATACCCATAGGCTGATTTCTATTGGCCAAAATATTTATACTACGAGATTTAGCACTTACAATACCAGCTGTTACCGTAGATGTTAAATTAAAAGGATTTCCCACAGCCAATACCCATTCTCCAATTTTTAAATCATCCGAATTACCAAATGTCAACCAGCTCAGATCCTTCTCTTCTATTTTTAAAAGAGCAATATCGGTTGATGGATCTGCTCCTACCAGAGTTGCCGTATACGACCTTCTGTCGTTTAAAATAACTTCAATTTCATCAGCTCCATCAATCACATGATTATTGGTTACAATCAATCCCTCTTCAGAAATAATAACTCCCGATCCTGATCCCATCACAGGTCTTTGATTTGGTGAACCACCACCGCGAGGACCAAAAAAGAAATCATAAAATGGATTACCGTATGAATTCCCATTATTAGATGCCTTTGCTTTAGTCATAACATGCACAACTGCTTCTACAGATTTGCCGGCAGCAACTGTAAAGTCAGGCACATTTGGCGGTACGGCAGAATCTAATGACGTATATAAAGCTGCAGGAACAGCTTGTTTTTCAATGGTAACAATCTCCTTTGATGGTTTTACGATTAAAATAAAAGCATAAACGCCAACAATTGCACCTATAACAGCAGTTAAAAACACAAAAAATATTCTCTTAATATTCATAACTAATAATTTTTAAAATCATTACTCAAAATTGATATGATCCATATTCCAGCAAGGAATAAGCATCACTTCAAATTTGGCAAATTATATGCCTTTATCATCCCATAAAAAGAACCTTAACTTAATTTTAACTGATTTTTCACTAACTTTGTTCACCAAATTTCGAAAGAATTTACCGCAAAATACATTAAAAATCAACGACTTTTAGCAGAATATAAATGAAAATTGAATTTTATAAATATCAAGGAACAGGCAATGATTTTGTAATCATCGACAATAGAGATGGAAAATTTGACAGTAAAAACTATACTCTTGTCAGTTTTTTATGTGATCGACGTATGGGTATTGGAGCTGATGGATTAATGTTACTTGAAAATCACCATTCTCCTGATATAGATTTTACCATGCGTTATTACAATAGCGATGGAAAAGAGGCATCCATGTGCGGTAATGGAGGAAGATGCATTGCTGCCTTTGCTGTTCACCAAAAGGCTGTTCAAAATTCTGCTGAATTTAGCTTTGAGGCTGTCGATGGTCTGCATATTGCCAAGTATGACAATGGAATTGTAAGTTTAAAAATGAGCGAAGTGGATCATATTGAACTGGGAGATAATTATTATTTCTTAGATACTGGTTCTCCTCATTACATTGCCCACAAACAAAACATTGATGATGTCGACATTGTAAAATATGGAAGTGAAATAAGATATTCTGATCAATTTAAACCAGGTGGAACAAATGTAAACATTGTGGAAGAATTATCTGACAACCACCTAAAAGTTCGTACTTACGAAAGAGGTGTTGAGGATGAAACATACTCATGCGGAACAGGAGTTGTGGCTTCTGCCATAAGCACCTTTGTTAAAAACAACAAAAGTTCCTCTTTCAATATTGACGTAAAAGGCGGTAAACTAAAAGTGAATTTTGAAGGCAACAAGCACGACGGATTTAAAAACATCTGGCTTATTGGTCCTGCTACTTTTGTTTTTTACGGTGCTATTGAAGTTACCTTATAAAATATCTGAGCTCGGTTAGGAGATTATTATCTCCTAATCCCTCTTTTATTCAACTCTCTTTGATACTTTGCAGCATTTTGATTGTGTTGTCTTAATGTTTTTGCAAAGTTATGATATCCTGAAAAATCTTCTTTTGCACACATATACAAATAGTTATGTGATGAATGATTTAATACCGCATTAATTCCAGTAATTGAAGGAATTCGAATAGGCCCAGGAGGCAAACCATAATACTTATAGGTATTATAAGGCGAATCTACATTTTTATCTTCATTAAGTAACCTTTTTATAGTAAAATCACCCAATGCATATTTTAAGGTTGGATCAGCCTGTAGCTTCATTCCTTTTTTCAATCTGTTCAAATACAACCCAGCAACCATTGGCTTCTCATCTGATTTTTGCGTTTCCTCATCAACAATAGAAGCCAATACTCCAACTTCAACCGGCGACAAGCCAACAGCCTTGGCTTTGTCCTTTTTTTCATCTGTCCAAAAACGTTTATATTCAAGTTCCATTCGTTGAACAAAATGCTTTGCATCTGAATTCCAATACATTTGATAGGTATTTGGAATAAACATCGTAGGAAAAGTTTGCTTATTGAATCCACACTCCTTTATATAACTACGATCACTAAGCAAATTCACCAATTCAACTGAATCAGCCATAATTTTTTTTCCTACTACAGAAGCCAATTGCTCTAACTTTCTAATATTATTGAAGGTAATATTTAAAGGCTCCTGTTTTCCTGAACGAAGAAGGTTTATCAATTGATTATTAGACATTCCTTGTTCTAATTTATACCTTCCGCCTTTAATGCGCGTTATGTAATTCTTTTTCTGCGCTACCCACACAAAGCTTTCCATATCCTTAACAACCGATGATTCCTCAAGAATACATTTCAGTTCAGAAAAAGAAGTCCCGTTAGGTATATATATATAAGGCGTTTCTGCTTTAGATATATCAACATTATTACCATTTATATATCTATAAAATCGTCCTCCAATCAATATTGCGAGTAACACCAAAACACTAACAAAAAGTCCCATTCTTTTTATTGTCCTTGTCATCCTTCGCCTTGTCTTTCTTACCTTATTCTTCATATATATATAAAACTACAATTCCTATCTTAAAAAAACATCTTTATGGCTAATTTTACAAATCTTTGATAAAAAAATATAAGAGGAATCTTCATTGTTCAAAATAAATAAAAACTTTTGCAAAGAATGATTATTTTTGGTGAATTAAAAAAAAATGAAATATAAAAATTAACACAATGCATAAATTATTATTGGGGTCAGTTATTGTATTTTCTCTGTTTAGTTGTAGATCTCTTCAAGATTCAGGAAGTTCAAGTTTTAGCGATAGCGAATCGCCATATGTAAAAGAAGAACCTAAAGTAAAACCTATTGTTAAGAAAGAGAAAAAGCCTATCGTTGTAAAAGAAGAAAAGATTACTATTGTTGAAGATATTGACAACAAAGACCACAAATATTATGTAATAATCGGATCATTTAAAGTATTAAACAACGCTAAAAATTACAAAAACACCCTTTCCGAAGAAGGTTTTACACCTGTAATTCTGGAAAACGAAAGTGGACTTTACAGAGTTTCTGTTGCAGCATATAATATAGAAACAGATGCACGTACAAAGGTAGATCAAATTCGCAATACATATGAAAAGTATAACGATACATGGCTACTAATCAGAAAGCTTTAATTAAATAATTTACAGCATGTAATAAACGCAAAAGTCACGATTATTTTTCAGAATTGAATGTTTTATTTTACTTTTGCAGCACTTAAATACCGAAATAAAAATAAATAAACGATAGATATGTATAAGCCAGTTAAATTAACTGACGACGTGTACTACGTTGGGGTTAACGATCGAAGAACTCACCTTTTTGAAAACATGTGGCCTATTGACAGAGGAGTTGCTTACAACTCTTACGTTATTGATGATGAAAAAGTGGCCCTTATTGATTCCGTAGAAATTGGTCAGGTTGAGAAATACCTTAAAAAAATAAAAGCAGTAATTGGAGACAGACCAATTGATTATTTAATTGTAAACCACATGGAACCTGACCATGGTGGATCAATTGATATCATTAGAAAGATGTACCCAAATATCCAAATCGTAGGTAATAAAAAGACTTTACCTATGTTAAAAGGATTTTTTGATATTTCTGAAAACACTATTGAAGTTAAAGAAGGAGAGTCTTTAAGCCTTGGTAAACATACCCTGAATTTTTATATGGTACCTATGGTACACTGGCCTGAAACCATGGTAACCTTTGAATCAACAGAAAAAATTCTTTTCTCTGCTGATGCCTTTGGTACTTTTGGTACTCTGGACGGAGGTATTTTTGATGATGAATTTGACTTTGAGTATTACCGCGATGAAATGAGAAGATACTACTCTAACATTGTTGGTAAATATGGCTCTCCGGTACAAAAGGCTCTTGCAAAATTAGGTGGATTAGAGATTAAAATGATCGCTTCTACTCATGGGCCGATTTGGAGAAACTACATTACAGAAGTTATCGGAATGTACGACAGATGGAGTAAATACGAAACCGAAGAAGGTGTTGTTGTTGCATATGCTTCGATGTATGGAAATACTGAAGAAATGGCTGAGGCCGTTGCCCGCGAATTAGCTGAAAATGGCATCAAACACATTAGAGTACATGACGTTTCTAAATCTCACGCTTCATTTGTAATATCAGACATCTTTAAGTATAAAGGTTTGATTTTAGCCAGCCCTACTTATTGCAACGAACTACATCCGAACATGGAATCTTTAACTACTAAGTTAGTACACATGGGAGTACAAAAGCATTATTTAGGTATTTTAGGATCATTCTCATGGGCCGGAGCTGCAGTAAAAAAATTAACAGCAATTGGAGAAGAGCTTAAATGGGAAATTATTGGCGAGAGTGTTGAAGAGAAACATGCGCTTAAAGCTGACAAATATGAAGCTTGCTTAAATCTAGGTAAAGCAATGGCCGATAGATTAAAAGCCGACAGATAATATTAAACCCGGAATATGCATTAGCTAATCTATTACACATTGAAACTACTTTAAAACAAATCGTTTTACTCACTTGCTTCAACTCACCGTAGCGGTACTATGCCTCGTTTCAGTAAGTGTTTGTTTTATTGCATTTTCAATGTTCATAACGAAAATCTAATGCATAATCCGGGTTAAAATATCATATTCTTGAAAATTCACTTCAAAAATTGAGGTGGATTTTTTTTTGCGAAAAAAAACCACTCAATGAAAATTGAGTGGTTTTAATATTTTATTATACAGGCAAATATCGATTAAACATCAATATTTGCGTAAGTTGCATTTTCTTCGATAAACTCCTTACGTGGAGGAACATCATCTCCCATCAACATAGAAAATACGCGATCTGCTTCAGCTGCACTTTCAATAGTTACCTGACGAAGCGTTCTATCTTCTGGATTCATTGTTGTTGTCCACAACTGTTCAGCATTCATCTCACCAAGACCTTTATATCGTTGAATATGAACTGAATCTTCTTTTCCACCACTGAATCGAGCTATAAAATCCTGACGTTGTTGCTCATTCCAGCAATACTCTTCTTTTTTGCCTTTCTTACATAAATAAAGAGGTGGAGTTGCAATATATAAATATCCTTGCTTGATTAAATCACGCATATAACGGAAAAAGAAAGTCATAATTAAAGTTGTAATGTGGCTACCATCCACATCGGCATCTGTCATGATCACAACCTTATGGTATCTTAATTTTTCAAGGTTTAATGCTTTACTATCTTCTTCGGTACCAATAGTAACTCCAAGAGCAGTAAAAATATTTTTTATCTCATCGTTTTCAAATACTTTATGCTGAAGTGCTTTTTCAACATTCAAGATCTTACCTCTCAAAGGCAAAATTGCCTGAAAACGTCTATTTCGTCCTTGCTTAGCAGTTCCACCCGCCGAGTCACCCTCGACAAGAAAAACCTCGCACATTGCCGGATCTTTATCTGAACAGTCAGCTAATTTACCAGGCAAACCTCCACCCGACATTACAGTTTTACGCTGCACCATTTCTCGTGCTTTACGAGCTGCGTGACGTGCTGTGGCTGCCAAAATCACTTTATTAACAATTACCTTAGAATCCTTTGGATTTTCTTCCAGGTAATTACCCAAAGCTACACTTACCGCTTGATCCACAGCTAAACTAACTTCTGAGTTTCCTAATTTAGTTTTCGTTTGACCTTCGAACTGAGGCTCAGCTACTTTTACCGAAATAACTGCAGTTAAACCTTCACGAAAATCGTCACCATTAATATCAAACTTAAGCTTAGAAAGCATTCCTGATTTTTCAGCAAAGTTCTTCAAAGTCCTTGTTAAACCACGTCTGAATCCTGTCAGGTGCGTACCTCCTTCAATAGTATTAATGTTATTTACGTATGAATAAACATTCTCACTAAAGGAAGTATTATATTGAATTGCTAACTCAACAGGAACATCATTCTTTTCTGTTGTAATATGAATAATGTTATCGGTTAACTTTTCTCTGGTTTCATCAATAAAAGTAACGAATTCCTCTAATCCTTTTTCTGAGAAAAATTCCTCACTCTTAGCCTTACCCTCTTCATCTATTTCACGCTCATCTGACAAATAAATATGAATTCCTTTATTTAGGTATGCCAACTCACGTAATCGATTCGCCAATATAGAATACTTATACTCTGTAACAGTAAAGATGGATGCATCAGGCTTAAATGTAACTATAGTACCTGTTTCTTCTGTTGCACCTAACTCTTGCAAACCGCCTTGCGGAATACCGATAGAATACTCCTGCTGGTAGTATTTTCCTTCTCTATGAACCTCAGCTTTTAAATAAGTAGAAAGTGCATTCACACAAGAAACACCTACACCATGCAAACCTCCGGAAACTTTATAAGTATCTTTATCAAATTTACCTCCGGCATGAAGTACAGTCATCACTACCTCAAGAGCCGACTTACCTTCTTTTTCATGATGATCAACAGGAATTCCCCTACCATTATCCTTTACTGAAATAGAGTTATCTTCATGTATAATAACAGAAATAGTATCACAGTGACCAGCCAAAGCCTCATCGATAGAATTATCTACAACCTCATATACCAAATGATGTAATCCCTTAACTCCAACATCTCCAATATACATGGCAGGTCTCTTTCTAACCGCCTCTAAACCTTCTAATACGGTAATACTATTGGCCGAGTAGCCATTTTCCTTTTCCTGGTTGTTTTCCTTAATATTTTCTTCGCTCATCAATTATAGATTTCGAATTTTTTTAATAAATGCATCTCAACACCTAAGTGTGAAAATACTAGAAATTTCAATGGCACTATACTTCTTTTCAACAGAAAACAGACTATAGTGCAAGATTCTTTAACAAAGCAAATTACCTTTGACTAAAGCCTTACAAATATAGCAAAAATAGCGACTTAAAAAAGGGGATCAGATAGCTTTTTATCAACAGCGAAACATGCTAAAAATCTGTATGTTACACAAATATCGACAACATTTTTAATTTAAGATTAAAAACACCATAAATATAAAGCTCTTTTTAAGGCATAACACCATTATTTTTGAGCTCACAACACTAAATAAAATCACTAAAAACGCCCTTTAATTTGGCATAAAACAAGGCACTAATCACAATCTAAAAAGAATACCCTACACCGGCTCTTACATTTAATCCCTGATTAGGGTAACCGTTCCATTGATAATACTTAGAAATTAAAATATTATTGAGATTAGCAAATACAGTCCACTTAGAGCTAAGTAAATACTTAGCTCCAATACTTAAATCAAAAGCAGAATCAAGCTTTTTTGCCTGCTGAAACTCAGGATCGAAAGCATATCTTTTTCCCATCACATATAAACCTGCATTCAACCACAAATCCTCTTTTGGTGAATAATTTGCGTTTACACCTAGTTCAACCTCCGGTTTATGCCAGGCATGCTCCTGCTCATCAAGGTTCCAACCATTATACTTCCCCTTTAGCAAAACATTTAAATCTTTTGAAGGTTCATATTTAAGCTCCCCTGAAACTGTTAAAAGTTTACCATCATCATATCGCACATCAAACAAATTGCTTTGACTAACTACACCAACAAAACCTGTAGTTAAAGGCAACATTAGCAAATATGATCTATTCACAAAAAAATGCTCATTATCGAACATTGAATAATCAACACGAGCTACAAAACTCGTTTGTGAACTAAAGTTCCCTTTTATTCCACCAAAAAGATGAATACCATGAAAACTATTCTTTACCATTTGGTCTGCTGCAACATAGCGATTTTCTCGTTGTATTTTCTGATAGTTATTGATATTATAATCGCCCTTAACACCTCCAAAGGCAGTAACTATACCTTCTGCAATTACAAAATCAGCAACAACATGTGGTGCAATATTAAATTCATCTTCAGTGCCTCCCAATTGGCTAAACATGTCAAATCCCACCTTCAGATTTACTCCTTCAAAAGCAAAACCAACACTTGGCGAAAGGTTTACAACCGTCATCTTTCTATCTATAAAATTGTAAAGCGGAGATATAGAATCAGGAACAGAAGTACCAAAATGATCAATTCCTGCCTGTACATCTAAAAACAGGGTATTTAAATAGAACCTTGCCTTTCCGTTTAAACCAAAATTATTTTCACGTACGCCTGTAACATTACCAAAGGTTCCAAATTTCATATTTATATCAAACGGAATATCATTATCATCCAACACCTTATTATTCAGCCCCACATTAACACCAAAAGAACTCAATCGCTGCCTTCTGTCTGCCATAAGATCCTCACCCAAAACTGCAACATCGGTAACATCAGGCAATTGATAAACAAGATCATCCTCTATTGATTGATATCCATAATAATTATAAATATTGTGCATAAAATCAGCATCTATAGACAAGGTGTAATCTTTCCAAAATCTTCTGAAATATAAAGATGACCATGTATCATGAAATGGAGAAGAAGATTTAGATCCATCTTCAAGCTTTACCTCCCCTGCCGATGTTGTATGTCCAAGATTTAACCCCAGGGCATACTCCTCAGAACGCAACACATTATAATTAAGCTCTCCGAACAAGGTAACGTAATTTCCCAACCCACCTTTGACATACGACTTATCCAACACCGTTTTTCTTTCCGGAATTAAACGTGCTGCTGTAATTGGTTCTATGGCCAATCCCGAACCAAGTGCTTTTGACAAGATATCATAAGAGAATTGCGGATTAAATGACGAAGAATCAACCTCATTAGATGGCAATTGGTTAATCTTATAGGCATCCGAAATAATAGGATTATACTCCCTCACTACTTTTACATCCTTATTTAACTCTTGAGCTTGCACAGATAAACTTATAACAAGAGAAACCGTTAGTGAGAATATTTTATATATATGCTTCATTGCTGAATTATTATTCAAAAGATAATTGTTAGGATATTATTGGATATTTAATGAATCAACTGATTCCTTTTCGGTAGACACGGCCATTTTTTGCGAAAGACTATTTAAACGCTCTTGCACCATATCCTGAATATCATCATCGCCTGTATAGTTTTCTACTATGCTTTGCAAATATTGCTTAGCCTGAAAATACTCCTGTCGGGATTCATATATATCTGCCAACACAATAAAACTTCGCGCCAACCAATATTGATGAGATGTCCCTTTATTGGCAAAATCAAAAATCTCCGTCTCCGCCTTTTCAATATCCCCTGAATCGTAATAATGCTGAGTTACAATATACTTCGCTTCTGCCCCTTCGGCACTTTGGGTATTTTCAGCCAGCATCTGATATTCATTTATAGCCTGATCTTTTTCTCCACTTATGAGATGAGCACCAGCCTTAATATATCGGGCTTCGCGAATTATTTCTCCGGCCACTTTAGGTTCATTCATTACCTGATCAGCTGAAACAATAGATTGCTCAGCATTTTGAAGTTTATACTGACAGCGCATCACTCCAATTTTGGCCTCCATTTTATTTTCTTTAATTTCAGCTATCTGTTCCAGTTCCTGAAAATTACTTAAAGCCTCAGAGTACTTTGACATTCCGTAGTTTATTTCGCCTGAACGAATCAATGCATCTTCTGTAAATATATTTTTACCTCTTTTTATAACTTCCTTATATGCTCTTAAGGCATCGTACTTTTCTTTATTTCTGTACAGACAATCTGCCATATAATAATTGGCATTTAAAACAAACATACCTTGAGGATACTTCTTTAGGTAGTTCTGGAAACTTTTAATTGCCACCCCACAATTATTCTGCATATAATATTTCTCGGCCGACACGTAACTTAACGAGTCCTGTTCACGCACATCCACCTGGGCAAAACTTCCTAATCCCTTTGTATACGTCACATACCCGTCTAAATCATTCCTATCCATATAAATATTGCGAATACCCAACAAAGATTCTGTAGCCTCAATAGTACCCGGAAATTCATTTACAACGCGCTTATAAAACAGCATTGAATTATCGTAGTCATTGGAGTTATAATACACTAAGCCTAATTGTAACATGGCTTTTTTCGAATAACTACTTGCAGGATATTTTTCTTTAATGGTTTTATATTTTCGAATGGCATTTTCTAAATCATTTAATGCCACATAAGATTTACCCATTTCAAACAAAGCATCATCTACATAATTTGATTTTGGATATTTGTTAATTAAGGCATTCAGTTCTTCTATTTTTTCATTGTGCAGTTTTTTTATACCCAACGATATTCCTTTCTGATACATGGAATAATCCGGTGCTCCTTTTACTATCTGAGCTCCTTGAGTATAATAATTAATGGCTTGTGAAAAATCACGCTGAACAAAATAGCAATCTCCAACCCTGTTATATGTATCTCCAACGGTTGCCTGTTCCTTGTCCTTTTCAATATTTAGATATTTGCGCCACCAGGTTTTAGCAGATTCATAGTTTTTTGCTTTAAACTCTGCATATGCAATATTATAATGAGCCAAATCAAAATATCCTGTTTCAAAACTTCCGGGCGCCAGTATAAAAGCATTATAATCTTTTACCGCTTCTGAGTAGTTATTTAAACGATATTTTGCTTCTCCTCTCCAGTAATATGACTTTACTTTAAGTGAATTGTCATATTTACCATACTTCAGGCTATAATCAAAATAACTTATGGCTTCTGTAAAGCGCAAATTGGTAAATAAATCGATGGCATGATAATAAGACACTCTTTGCAAGGCTTGATAAACTCTGGCATTTTTAATTTTTATGCTTTCCAGCGCATCCAGTGCCTGCTTATAATTTTTGGTTGTTAAAAATACCTTTCCCAGATAATCATAGGCTAAATCTATTTTATCACTTTCCGGAAACTTATCTATAAAACTTAAAAACGAGTTTATGATCTCATTAAATGGCGAATATGATAACTCATAGTTTAACTTAATGGTATTAAAGAGTGCATCTTCCTGAATATCTTTATCAAAATCATATTGTGAAGCAGCCTCAAAAGCTACCCTTGCTCTTTTTTTATCATTTAATTTCAGATGACAATCAGCCAAATGATAGTAGGCATTTTGCGCCATCTCATCATTGGCTGAAGTAACCATACTCAAATACTCCGCTGCTTTATTGAATTTCTTTTGAAAATAATATGCAAATCCTAAATGGTAATAGTCCTCTCTCCTTGGTTTTTCTGACAATTCAATGGTTTTTTCAAAATACTGCGTCGATTTTGAATAATCTTTTTTTGCAAAATAAGACTCGCCTACAATACGCATCATATCTGCTTTACGCTTATCTGTACCCTGGCCCAGCATAGGCAAAGCATACTCTATGGCTGTATCATAATCGCCTTTTAGGTAATGGATTTGAGCAATATAAAAGGGAACCACTTTTTTAAAAGCAGGCACATCCGCCAATCGTTCAAAACCTTTTAAAGCAGTTTCGTAATTTTCTTTCTGATATTGAATATGGGCATAATAGTAATTTGATGCATCATAATATTTACTGTCTACATCCTTCAGGTCGTAAAAGTATCGACTGGCGACATCATACTCCTCTTCCATAAAATGACAATATCCTTTCTTAAAAAAGAAAGCTTTTTCAGTTTCGTCGTCAAGTTTACGCGCCTCTACTTTCTCAAAATCCCGCAAGGCTTGACGATATTTTTTATTGCTCATTTTCATATCGCCCAGATGAAAATGAGCATAAGCTTTTTTGTTACTTTCAGGATGATCTGATATAAATTTTTCAAAAAGATAATCAGCATCTCCATTCTCCAGGTTTTTAGCACATAAGGCCTGATAAAAGCATGCTTCAGCAAATTGATTAGATTCTCCGGAGACGGATCGATTAATTACTTTTTCGAATTGATCCCGGGCAGAGCCAAATTTATTTAAACGAAAGAGCTCCATGGCTTTCTCAAATTCCCTTTCTGGTTGGCTAAAACCCAATGATTGCTGCGAAATAACATTCGCACTCAACAATAAAGCAATAATAGTTACGGATAGGTGTTTTATATTTATCATTCAAAAAAAGCTTTAATCTTTTAATTTGTTACAACACAAAATAGCTATAAACCCTGACGAATATATAATATACATGCTCAACCTCTATATTAATGGTCAAATTCAGTTAAAACACATAGTGAACTATGACAAATAACTTTATAACCGAAGGTTGCTACTTATAATTGGTATTCTAAGGCTTTTAACTAATGTATTTATGTACTGCTCAAAAATGATTCCGGGCCTAAAGATATAAAATATGAGATTATCCAAATTAACAGTTCTCTATTTTATGCATCAATATCTCAAAAACAATCATCAATATCTATTTCTAATGAAGGTGATAACGGTTTTCAATTGGTTAAACGCAGCGTAATCACAATTTATTTTTTTATTTTCACCAAATATTTAGCAGATAGATTGATACACGCAAAGTTTGATACACAAATTAAGCGCTGAGTAAACCGTTTAAAAATGAAGAACAAAACGCCTGAATCCATAGAGAATCAACAAAATAACATTGTTGAATTTAAAAATACAGTTATTCGTCATCAAGAAAATATAGTTCTTAAAGACGTAAATATGGAGGTAAAGAAAGGTGAGTTTGTTTACCTCATTGGAAAAGTGGGAAGCGGAAAATCGAGCTTACTCAAAGCAATTTATGGTGAAGTACCCATTAATGAAGGTTATGTTTTTGCTGTTGGATACAATTTAAATAAAATAAAATCGCGTCAGATTCCTTTTTTGCGACGAAAAATGGGAATCATATTTCAGGATTTTCAATTATTAAGTGACAGATCTGTGTATGAGAATCTAAATTTTGTTTTAAAAGCCACCGGTTGGAAAAATAAAAAACAAATGGACAAGCGAATAAGAGAAGTACTTTCTCAAGTAGACATGGTTCATAAGGGATATAAAATGCCCCATATGCTTTCGGGAGGAGAACAACAACGTATTGGAATTGCACGTGCATTGCTCAATGAACCAGAATTAATTCTGGCTGATGAGCCAACCGGAAATTTAGATCCCGAAACCACCAATGATTTGATGAAACTTCTACAAGACATTTCAGATCTGGGAAAAACAGTAATTATGGCTACCCATAATTACCAAATGATTGAGAAATACAAGGGTCGTACCCTAAAGTGCGAAGATGCCAGACTTAAAGAAGAAAACAACGTAGAAACAGCAGTATAAACCCTATAAGTTTAGTCGAAAATCTTAGCGGTTCTAAATACAAATGAACCATCGGACTGTTTTGGATAAAAGGTTTCGCCATTATACAACATTCGGCCTTTAACAAAAACAAAATCGGGCCTTCCCTGCAGCTTAAAACTCTCTCCTGACGGATGTTCTGCATTAGGTAATGAACAATACAAATTCCTATCAAACGTTGGGTTCCAAATAACAAAATCGGCATCTGAACCATGCTGCAACAAGCCCTTTTGAGGCCATAACCCCATCATTTTCGACGGTCGTGTAGAAACAATATCAACCAATTGCTGCATGGTTATTTTATTTTGCATCACACCAACCGTGTACAACATGCTCAAATGATTTCGTAAATAAAAATATTTGTCGGGCCGATTATAAACCAATTCTTCAGAAGAATCCTCTTCGAAAGTAAGGTTATACACTGGTGGATTAATAAGATATCGTGAACTTTGAAGTAAGGACAATACCTCCTCTTCCCATATGGGCACCAAACTATTAGCACTTGCGATTCCGGTAATTACCTGATGGTCGTCATGAATAACCTGATCTGAGAAACCAATAGCAAACGGAAGACTCAGGCTTGCAAAAAAATTACCTCCTTTTTTTAAGGCCTCCTGAATTAACTCTAACTCCTCTTTAAACTTAACGTTCATAAACAAGACAGGGCACGCAAAACCAATTCCCATTTCTACAACTTTAGATAAGGTTAAGAAATGCCTTTTAAGAGCTTCAGGATTACTTAAAGCAATATCATCCACATCACTTTTTCTAACTTCAGGCAAGCTAAGGTCACAAACAATTAACAGTTGATGATTGGCTGCATGTGCAAAAATATCATCCAATACTTCGCGCTTTTCTTCTACCAGCTGCGCAATATTTACCCAAAAAGTTGAAATCCCTTCATGAATATAACTATAATCAAAGGCATTTGCCGTACTCTTTTTAAGATCTGCAAAAGTCAAATGAAACCCATAATCTATCATATTTTTCTTTGACTTTTCTTTGGCTTTATAGATATTATATAAGTAGTTTTTTTCGTAACAATCCTCCAAGGCATCGAGCATTGTAGTTGTTCCATTAAATATTTGAGCCTGATTTAATTTCACCAGTTCATCAGGAGATGCATCATTTGCCACTAAATCCAGAAAATGACGATTCATATCTATAGCACCGGGAATTATATATTTATCTGACGCATCGATGACAGGCGTATCACTTGTTGGACGATCTATACCTTCGCCCATTTGCAATATCTTATTACCCCCCACCAAAATATCTTCAGTTATGATTTCCGAACCCTTAACTACAAAACCATTTTTAACTAAAAGGTAATTCATATTACACGTATTGCTTGGTACCAATAAAAAGATTGCGTTAAAAAAAAGGACACTCCAAGCGCCCCTGACACAATAGCTTACTTATAAATTTACTTGAAATATCAGTACAACACAAAACTTTTACACAATTACTTTTACCCTCAAATACTTTTATCAATCTTGTGTTAAACGTTTATGCAAAATTGGCGCTTCACCCAAACCAGACTTCATTTCTTGCCTTGATGCAAGAAACGAAGCAAAGAAGATCAAGACTACACCCGCTTTACTCAAAAACTACAGTAGTTTGACTGAAATTGATTAAACTCACCTTTTTCGTACCTCCAAAAGGCTCAAACAGAAATCAATTTTTAATCGTCAAAACAACCTTGTTTTTTGGCGCACCGGCTGAGGCCCTTCCCTGACACACCTTTCAAAGTATTATTATTTTTATTTAGGAGGCTATTTTACATTTATATACTTTTGGCCCGAATTGAATAAATATGTTTTATGTGGTGGTTACTGGCTCTTGTTTCAGCCTTATTTTTGGGAATTTATGATGTTGTAAAAAAAATATCGGTTAATAACAATGCGGTTTTACCGGTTTTACTCATTAGCTCTTTAAGTGGTGCCGTTATTTTCATCCCTCTTTTAACCCTTTCACACCTTCAACTAATTTCCAGCAATCACCTGTTTTACATACCCGGGATCACTCTTCTTGAACATGCTATGCTATTTCTGAAATCAGTAATTGTGGTCACCTCCTGGATTTTCTCTTTCTTCGCACTTAAGCACCTTCCTTTAACCATTGTGTCGCCTATTAGAGCAACCGGTCCCTTATGGACCTTAATTGGAGCCATCATTATTTTTTCGGAACAACTAAGCATGTATCAATGGATGGGGATTATAACCACACTAACTTTTTTTTATATGTTTTCTGTTGCAGGAAAAACAGAAGGGATTTCTTTTAGAAAAAACAAATGGATATTCTTTATCATCATGGGCACATTGTTTGGTGCAGCCAGTGGATTATACGATAAATACCTGCTTCGCCAGATAAACAGAATGGCAGTACAATGCTACTTTACATTTTACCAGGTAGCCCTATTTATACCCATTGTTTTTTTCATCTGGTGGCCCAAACGAACTAAATACGGCTCTTTTAAATGGAGATGGAGTATTCCCTTAATTGGCTTATTCCTAATTATTGCCGACTTCTTTTACTTTTACGCTTTACATATTCCCGACAGTATGATTTCTATTGTTTCTGCTTTGCGCAGAGGAAGTGTAATAATAGCTTTTGCATTTGGAGCCTACCTTTTTAAAGAAAAAAATATAAAAACAAAAACCATATATTTGGTTGGAATATTGATAGGTATTGCATTACTTATTTTTGGTACAAGCCAATAGTACTGCGTTTATTTTCAACAAACACTCAACTATGGAACAACATAAAACAACTGACTTATCGAAATACAATAACAGCTGGTACAATCCGGGTGGAGCCATTAAAAGATTAGTTTGGTATTTTATCAATGTGCTATTTTTTATCAATCCGTTAAATCCTTCTTCTGCCATTAAAAAAATTCTCCTAAAACTGTTTGGAGCAAAAATAGGTAAAGGAGTTACCATTAAACCAGGGGTTAACATTAAGTACCCCTGGAAATTGAGCATTGATGACCACTCCTGGATAGGAGAAAATGTTTGGATTGACAATTTAGACCAGGTTACCATTGGTAAAAACTGCTGCCTCTCGCAAGGAGCTTTATTACTATGCGGAAATCATAATTACAAGAAAGAAACTTTTGATTTAATGACAGGTACCATCACGCTTGAAGATGGCGTTTGGGTCGGTGCAAAATCGATGTTAACACCCGGAACGGTATGCAAAACCCATTCTGTTATTTCTGTACAATCAGTGGCTTCCGGAGAACTAGAAGCATTCTCTATTTACAGAGGAAATCCCTGTATGAAAATTAAGAGCCGAATTATACAATAAACGGCTCTTAAATCATATTCTTGCATCAAATCTATTCATGTAATAAAAATGAAAATTCTTCATTAAAAATTTCCACCTGCTGACTGCCTTCTGAATAAGGAGCTACATCATAAGGCTGAAATAAAAATATAACAGATGAATCAGTTACCAGAAAACGTTCAAAACTTTCAATAGACTCAGTTCCGTCATCAATAAAATCCTGATAGCTTAATTTAGCTTTAAGCTTAGCTTTTACCTGACTTCTTAACTCTGCAAAAGTTCCTTTAGGCAATATATCATTTAATGATAAAAGCTGTCCCTTTGAGGTGTCATACAAATAAGTTTGATAAAAGGTATTACCATGTGCACCGCCCGTAAACTGATAGATTGAAAAAGAAACAGACAAATATTTTTTATAAGCACTTTTATATTCGTAATCTACTATCATTTGATAAGGTCGATAAAAAGTATCCGGTATACTGTTTGATAATTTTTCAAACTCATGCACCAAAGAGTTCAGTTTATTTTGAATAGAGTCATCCAACAAACTATAATTGGTTAACGGATAATTTACCTTTATATCACTAAATTCATCTGAAACAATTATTGAATCTTGTTGAATAGAAGATACCCTGACCTTTTTATGGGCTGAATTGCAAGAAAATAGCACTAACGCACTTACGATCAATATTAAATTAAATAAATACTTAAGGTTCATAATACAGCTGGCTTTTAAATTGAACAACAAGGTTATAAAAAAAACATGAACCAGCAACCCTGATCCATGTATTTCAATTTAAACCTTGTCTTATCTTTTTATTAAAACACTTTTTACACAATTAATCCTGAATTTTACGACCAAACAATTGTTTATTCCTGATCATTAAAAAATAATATGGAGTCAGGCTTTCATTGATTTCTACATTATACGAATAAGTACCCGTAAAACTCTTTCTTTTATCTTCAAAAACTTTACGCCCACGATTATCCAACACCAACACATGAAGAGGTGCAGAATCTTCAAAATCAACAGACATACCAACACTCTTTAGCTGATTTCCAAACTTGTTTTCTACTTTAATATTTACGCCAATTTTAGCTGGTTTTAAAGCAGGGGCTGAAATTACCTTTGGCGACACTCCTCCTTTTACTAAAAGCTCGGCATCTGCAATATCAATTTTAACCACATACTCCTTTCTACCTACAACCTTTCCTTCCTTAATCGTACGTTGTGCTCTCTCCAATTTAATATGCTCACCCGGCTGCTTAAATCCTTCTTTATGCTTATAAGCGATAACAATTTCCTTATTTGGCTCTCCCTCTTCTCCATATTTTTTAATAACCATTGGCGCATCTGCCCCTAATAAGGAATCATCACTCATAACAATTACCTCTTTTGTAATAAGGGTTTTCCCATTTTTTATAACTGTATCCGTAATTACCTCAATATTTAACTCATCGGGATGAACGCCATGTTCATTTATAATACGCCCATCTTTAATCACTATTTTATTTAGTCCGCCTTTTGGCTGATGTGCTTTTAATAATGCATCTATCCGCATATCATTGGTACTTAGTTTATGCAAAGAAAAAACAGAATCAAAACCTACTTTAAATTCAAAATCATTCAACATTGATTCTGCATCATAAGCCAAAATCTTTATTTGCTTTTGTAAATCTTCATCTAAAACTTCAAAAATACTATCGAGCTTTTCATGCATCTTTTTTACTGATTCAACCTTAAAGGTTGTGCTCCAAAATTTAGATATTAAAGAATCACACTTTGAAGAATCTTTATGCATAAAAACATGCACTTCTTTTTGCTGGGCAAAAATGCTTGTTGGAATAAGAATGGCAATTGCCAGTGCGAGAAAACCAATTTTGTAACTTAATTTTTTCATGACAGGGGGTTTTAGATATTGATAGATCAAAGTTAACTAAGTAAGTAATGACATGCGGTTAAAGCCGGGTTAAAATCAGTTAAGGAATAGTTAAAGTCAAAGCACGATGCCTAATTTAGCTTATATTTACATCACAATAAT
Organism: Labilibacter sediminis; assembly: GCF_005877885.1. Lineage (GTDB taxonomy): Bacteria > Bacteroidota > Bacteroidia > Bacteroidales > Marinilabiliaceae > Saccharicrinis > Saccharicrinis sediminis. The sequence goes on along the minus strand of NZ_VCHY01000004.1, from coordinate 187,347 downwards.
ATATTTGCTTAGCGTAACATAAATCAAGAATGAAAAATAAATCACTCACAGGCTTGGTAATTTTAATGGGCTTTTCTCTTTTGGGAATTATTATGGTACAGTTTTTTTGGGTGAACAATGCCATTAAGGTTCAAAAAGAAAAATTTAACGCTACCATTTACGATGCTCTAAACGCTACTGTTCAGCGCGTTCAAAGAGAGCAAGCTGCCGATTATTTTATTCAGCAATTTATACCAGCACCTTCAAAAAGAAGACAGATATACAAACATACAGACTCCAGTAAAATAGTTACTATACCACATTTTCCTACACCGGAAAAAAGTCCTAAAAGAAAATCACCTATTGCAGTAATTCCGGACAATAGTAAGGACAACAATACTCCTTATGATAAGGGTAGCTTTGAAGCGCATATTGAAATTCAGAACAATGGTAAGTTGCAACAGTTTTCTATCTCGAAAGACCACATTGACCTCAACGATGAAAAGGACATTAAAAGAGTAGAAAAAGCCATTGAGTTCATGGAAGACTCCATAAAAAAAGTCATTAAACAAAATAACAACCTGGATGCCCTCAACTTTTTTAATCAGTTCAGTTATGAATTTGAAATGCGATCATCTACTTTATCCAATAGGATAGATGAAAAAACGCTGACCAAAGTTTTAGACTACGAACTAAAAGCCAGAGGTATAGATCTGGACTATGAATATGCTATACTTAATAAAAATAACGGAACATTAACTTCATATGTTTCCAACGCATACAATAGAGAGAAAAGTGATTTTAATTTTTTAGCCAACCTTTTCCCGGATGACATTTTCAGAAGCTGGTCCCCGCTGGCTATTGATATTTATTTTCCCAACCAGGAATTTTTTATTTACAAATCGCTTAATGTGTTACTGGGCTTTTCGTTTTTGTTTACACTCTGCATACTCATCACTTTCTTTTTTACTCTAAAAACTATCCTTAACCAGAAAAAGCTATCAGAGATAAAATCGGATTTTATCAATAATATGACCCATGAGTTTAAAACCCCAATTGCCACAATAAACCTTGCTACTGATAACATTGCCAATCCAATGATTATACAAAAGCCTGAACAAATTTCACCCTTTTTAAACATTATAAAGGAAGAAAATAAACGAATGAACAACCAGGTAGAGCGGGTATTACAAATGTCGTTGATTGAAAAGAGAGACTTTCAGTTACTCCCCGTAAAAACAGACATTCACCTTTTAATAAACAATGCTGTTGACAAGATAAAACTACTGGCAGAACAAAAATCAGCACATATTGATACCGATTTAAAAGCTGACTTAACTGTTTTTAATGTTGATGAAGTGCATTTTACCAATGTTATTATGAACCTGCTGGAGAATGCTTTAAAATATACAAGCAAACAACCTCAGATATTGATTTCATCAATAAATAATAAAAATGGAATTGAGATTAGTGTTACCGATAATGGTATTGGAATGACCAAAGAGCAACAGGCCAAGGTTTTTGAAAAGTTTTTTAGAGCCACACGAGGCAATATCCATAATGTGAAAGGTTTTGGATTAGGACTTAGCTATGTAAAAGCAATAATGATTCAGCACCACGGAAATGTGTATGTAAAAAGTAAATTAGGCGAAGGTTCTACTTTTAAACTATTTTTACCTTTTAATTAAAGAATATCTAATTTTACGATTCTAAGTAAAAAACAATTCATATGAGCGATATAAAAAAAGTATTTATGGTGGAAGATGACCAAAACTTTGGTACCGTTATGAAATCATATCTTGAAATTAATGGCTTTAATGTTACCTGGGTAAAAGACGGGATTAATGCACTGAAGACTTTTTTAAGCGGTCATTTTGATATTTGCATTTTGGACGTCATGCTTCCAAACGTTGACGGCTTTACCATTGGAAAAGAAATTAAAGCCAAAGAAGAGAATATTCCGCTTATTTTTTTAACCGCCAAAACCCTCAAGGAAGATGTTTTACAAGGCTTTGGCATTGGCGCCGACGATTACGTAACAAAACCTTTTGATTCTGAAATACTTATTGCTAAGATAAATGCCATCTTAAACAGAAGTAAAAACATAGACGATGAATCAACTCCAAGTCTTTTTCAACTTGGAAGTATTGAGTTTAATTTTGAACTACGTACTTTAACATCGGGCAGTAAAGTTAATCAACTATCTCCTAAAGAGGCTGAATTGCTTAAATTGCTTTGTCTGGATATGAATAAAGTAATGTCGCGCGAAAAAGCACTTAAAACTATTTGGGGCGAAAACAGTTATTTCACCACCCGAAGCATGGATGTATATATTACAAAATTAAGAAAGTACCTTCGTGAAGAACCCAGATTAGAGATAGTTAATATTCATGGTAGTGGATACCTTTTAAAGCTTAATGAGGCATAAAATTAATTGAAAGAAAAACTCCTACAGGGAAGCAATATTTTCCATACACCCCTTTATCTCCGATGACAGGCTCATAATTTTAAATAATTTAAGCCTGCTTATATCTGATTTGTATAGCGGTATTCGATATTTACCATTTAATATATAGGCCTTATTACCCTGTATTAAAACCTCAAGAGGAAACGAAGTAACACAATGATAACCAAGCAAGTCTATCAACTGATTCTCCAGTACATTTTCACCATTAAAAGCGATACCAAAAACACATATTTCTTTGTCATCAAAAGCCAATTCATAAATCAGCTTACTATCATCAACTCCTTTTAAAATATTTTTTTTAACTGAAGCCACAGCATCTAAATATTCATCATATTCCGCCAATTCAACCACATCTTCATAGTCGGCCATATAAGGTAAAAACCGATATTTCTTTAACTCATCCTTAGGTATATCTTTACCGTAATATTCTTTCGAAGAACTCAAAGGCAACAAAGCACTACTCACCAAAGAATCAATCCTATGGGTCATCATATCCACCTCATCAGTATTGGCTTCATTAATAAAGTAAGCATGACTAAAATAACATGGATTAATCAGGGTAACCAGGGTTTTATTTCCTTCCTGGATTAAGCCTACCTTTAACGTTGCACCAAAAGCACCTTTATCCGAAACTCCGGTGGCCAGGCTGGTAAGTTCATCACAGGTAAAAACAATAACCTTTAATTCTGATTTAGCTGCAGGATTATACTCCCCTAATACTTCAAAATTATGCTTTAAAAGACAATTTGTTATTTCTGTTGCTGCTAAATCAATTGACTTATTTAATTCTGCAAGCTTATAATATGGCCTTATACACCAAACAGAATAAAAAACAAACAAAAATAATATGGAGACACCAACCCTCTTCATTGTTTTATTTCATACTAATAAAATCAGCATAATACATATTCAACAGGTCGCTAAAAACAACCCGATGAGAACTTAAGAAAACTTATTTAAAACCACGGTATACTTCAGAAATTCAGAAAAGAAAGGTAAGAAAGATAATTGATTTTTTAACAGTTTTTAACAAATAAAATTTAAAAAAGTAACCCCTTATTAAGCATCCTGATCAAGGACGTTTTTAACCCGTCCAACCACTCCTGACTGTAATTGAACTTTTATCCCGTGAGGGTGAAATGATGATTTAGTAAGAATTTTAGCTACAATTCCCTCGGTCAACTCTCCTGTTCTCTGGTGGTGTTTTTGCACAACTTCTACCTCCGAACCAATCTGAATATCTTTCCTGTTTCTTCCGTCACTCATTTTTTTAAATTTTTTTGATATAAAATACAAGGCTAAAAACCAATACTTTTTATTTGCAAGCACATCAATACTCAACTACTTTTTTCTTTTTCTTTCGTGCTTTTTTACCCTTTTGCTTTACCTGGTAAATTACCACCCCTCGCTGCTTACCTTTCAACTTAATATTACCAACTTCTTTAAGATTAAATTCTGAAGAATCCTCCAGCGCTTCATACAATACACCTGATATCAACAGGTTTTGTTTATACTCATTACACATGGACTCTATACGAGCAGCTGTATTAATCGTATCTCCGTTATATGAAATATCCCTACGAATACTCCCCACCTGTAACACCATGGTTTTACCCACATGCAAACCTGCTTTAAAAGCCGGCACCTCTCCATATTTTCTTGTGTAATATCTTTGCCTTCGCTCAATAACACGCAAAAAAGCGTAAAACGACTTTAAACAATTATTATTACTCACACCTTTCCTTACATCCCATGAAACTATTGCCCCATCACCCAGATACTGATATATTTCGCCATGATAATTATACAACACCGACATATCATTAAAAACATCCTGTACCAACCTGGAGAAGCGCTCATGCCCCAATTGCTCTGCCAAACGTGTAGACGCTTTCATATCAATAAACATGAAAATTTTCTTCTCCTCACGTGGTTTATTTAATCGTCCAAAAAACCAATTAAAGAAGTTACCTACCCCAATTTTTTTATACATCTCTTTAAATGTATTATTGATAATACACGACACATAAAAATAAGCCATAAACCTCATCTGCTCAATCTCCCAATCGGGTACATATTTCAGAAAAGATTCTACGTCAACTATAGTTTTAATATTTAAAGACTGATTGGCGGCCAGATAAAGTATAACAAACGCAAGTGCGAAATACAACAGCGAACGAAGAAAAACCATGGATCTGACAGGGGAAAATCGCATAATCCTGTCAGAAAAAATCATATCTAAAAAAGTAAACAATACTGTTATAGCAACACTCAAAAATACAGTATTGGTATATATAGAATCAACACTTAACAGGTTAAAGTAATTAATAAAAAACGACTGGTTGCCGGAAATAAAAACAAAGAAAAACAATGAAGCATTCCAAAACAACAGATGATATCTGAATGTCTTAAATACCTGTGTAAACCATATTTTTATCTTCTCTCGTAAAAACATACAACAAATCGCACTGGTGATGTTAGAAGATTACTTACACCATCTTTCCATATTTTGTTACAAAATTTAGAAAGTAGATATTAACAATTTCCTTTTTTCGTTTAACCAAAAAAGCCGCTCGAATAATTCCGAACGGCTTAATTATATCATTATATCTGATGATTAAATTAAATCGATACTTCTTTTAACAAACTTAGTTAAAGCTTCACCTTTAAGCATATTATTTGATAATAAAGCCAGGTCAATCAACTGAGAAACAAGCTTGTTTTCAGAACTAAAACCATTTAAGATTTCCGTTTTCTTTGTATTTAACTCACTTATTTTCTTGTCAACATCTGCTAACTCATCTTTTTCTGCCTGAGGAACTTCTTCATCTTTCTTACCCTCTTTTGCTTTCTCAAGCTCAGAACGCTTAGTATTTAAGCTTTCTATTTTTCCTCTTAAAGAATCTACCTGCTCACCAACGCTTGCATTTTTATCAGCTAAAATACGCTCTACCAATGGGTGATTTTCATTTACCACTAATTGGTAACTGTCTGGCATTTCACCATAAAAATTCATTCCACCACCTTGCATTGCACTCATCTCTTTCATACGACGCATAAACTCTTGCTGAGTAATGATAGCTGGATTGGATTCAGCACCCATAGCTTCAAATGCAACGATAAAGTTCATTTTATCTCCATTAGGAACCTGAGCAGTAAATACAGCCGTTAAATCATCCTTGTCTCCAGCTGAAAGCTGAGATTCAATTGAATTTTCTTTTGGTATCAGTTTTTCTACAACATCACCATCAACACGAACAAAACGTGTTTTCTCTAATTTTTGCTCTAAATGGTTGATGAAGTGCGAATCTAACTGACCATCCATTAACAACACATCGTAACCTTTGGCATTGGCAGCCTCAATAAAGCTGTGTTGCTCTTCAGCATCAGTAGCGTAAAGATACACCAATTGTCCATCTTTGTCAGTTTGGTTATCTTTTACAATATCTTTGTACTCTTCTAATGTAAAGTACTTATCGTCTGTATTTTTAAATAATGAAAACTTCTGAGCCTTATCGTAAAACTTCTCTTCAGTTAACATTCCGTATTCAATAAATAACTTTAATGAATCCCACTTTTCTTCAAACCCTTTTCTGTCAGCCTTAAATATCTCTGCCAAACGGTCAGCTACTTTTTTAGTAATGTGATTTGAAATTTTCTTTACATTACCATCAGCCTGTAAGTAAGAACGAGAAACGTTCAATGGAATATCTGGAGAATCGATTACCCCGTGTAATAAAGTAAGGAATTCAGGCACAATATTCTCTACAGAATCGGTAATAAATACCTGGTTACTATAAAGCTGAATTTTATTTTTCTGAACCTCCACATTGTTCTTAATTTTTGGGAAATAAAGAACTCCTGTAAGATTAAATGGATAATCTACATTTAAGTGAATGTTAAAGATTGGATCTTCACTCATTGGATATAAAGATGAATAGAACTTGTTATAGTCCTCATCTTTTAAGTCAGCCGGCTTACGAGTCCATAGCGGGTTAGTATCATTAACCACATTGTCCTCATCCAACTCTACTTCTTTACCATCTTTCCACTCTGTTTTTTTACCAAAAACAACTTCAACAGGTAAAAAGCGACAATATTTATTTAATAAGCTGGTAATTTCTCCTTTTTCAAGGAATTGCTTATTCTCATCGTCAATATAAAGAACAATATCTGTACCTCTGTCTGCTTTTTCGATTTCGTCAAGCGTATATTCCGGACTTCCATCACAACTCCACTTTACAGCCTGAGCACCTTCTTTATGAGAAAGCGTATGGATTTCCACTTTTTTAGCCACCATAAATGATGAATAAAAACCTAATCCAAAATGACCAATAATCGCATTGGCATCATCTTTATATTTATCCAAAAATTCTTCAGCTCCTGAAAATGCAATTTGATTGATATACTTTTCAATCTCATCGGCTGTCATACCGATACCTCTATCTGAGATAGTAAGCGTTTTATTTTTCTCATCAACGCTAATAGTAACCTTAAGCTCACCCAACTCACCTTTAAACTCACCTATACTTGATAGTGTTCTAAGTTTTTGAGATGCATCTACTGCGTTTGATACTAACTCACGCAAGAAAATTTCATGATCCGAGTAAAGGAATTTTTTAATGATTGGGAAAATATTTTCGGTAGTAACCCCAATATTACCTTTTGCCATAGTATTATAAGTTTTTATGATGAAACATATTTTTGCATGCAAGCACTCAAACTGTATGCCAACAACAGGTTTGTGACAGATCGGCAGAAAGAATGACAGAACATACATGAAACAGTGTCTCACACTGCCAAACTAACCTAAACCCGAATGTGAAAAGGTAAAAAAAGAGAAACAGACATGACTCCTATATCAATTATTTTAGAGCTATTCTGAATCTTAAGAAGCTTGTAAAAAGAAAAACCCTTTGCCTGCTAAAACAAACAAAGGGTTTTATTATCTAGATTAGAGTATAATCAATGATATTATATCGCAGAAGTGCCTCTTTCTTCAGTTCGAATTCTTATACACTCTTCGAGCGGGGTAACAAATATCTTACCATCACCAACTTCCCCCTCATGCCCGTTATGCGACTTAGCCGCTTTAATAATGGCATCGATAGTAACCTCAACAAAATCATCGTTGACTGCAATTTCAACTCTCATTTTGGGTGTAAGGTTAGGTACAACTTCCTTTCCTCGATATACTTCTTTTCTGACTTGATTACCGTGACCTGACACTCTGGTTACTGTAATACGTGTAATACCTTCACTAATCAAGGATTCACGAACCTGATCAAGCTGATATTCTCTTATAATTGCTGTTATTAATTTCATTTTAAATAAGTTTTAGTATAAAGTATTAAGAATAAATATAAAGATACCACTTGCATCAAACTTATTTACTTAAACCTTAAATTTCACTTTCAACTAAGTACTTTTAACTTTTTAACTATTATTAGTTCGGGTTTGTCATACCATAACCACGCTCTCCATGATAAGCATGATCTAATCCCATCATCTCTTCTTCGTCTGTTGATTTTAATCCAAATACTTTTTCAACAAACCAAATAATAGCAAGAGTTAATACAACTGAATAAGCAATGGCAATTACAACAGTAATCAACTGCACACCAAACTGATCCCAAACAGACCATACACCATCTGCAGAAACAGCAGCCGCATCAGCCATCCATGAATCTCTAATAAAGAATACAAGTAAAATAGCTCCTACAATACCTCCAACTCCGTGAACACCAAAAGCATCCAACGAATCGTCGTATCCAAGCTTATCTTTTAATAATAATCCTCCATAACAAATCACCGTAGAAATTGCTCCTAAAGCCATAGCTCCCATTGGCTGAACAACACCCGCAGCCGGAGTTACCGCTACAAGACCGGCAAGAATACCAGATGCAAAACCTAAAGCTGTTGCTTTTCCATGGTGAAGTAACTCAACAATCACCCACATTAAAGCACCTGCAGCACCTGCAACCTGCGTTGCTGTTAAAGCCTGAGCTGTTTCAATTCCACTAGACACACTACTTCCTGCATTAAATCCGAACCAGCCTACCCAAAGTAAACCAACTCCCATCATAGTCATTACCAGGTTATTTGGACGCAACTGACGCTGTGGATAACCTCGACGAGCACCTAAATAAATAGCCGCAACTAATCCGCTAATACCTGCTGAAATATGTACCACAGTTCCTCCTGCAAAGTCAATAGCACCGGCAGCTCCCCAGTGATGCAAGAAACCATCTTCGGCCCACACCCAGTGACATAACGGATTATATACTAATATACCCCAAATGGCAATAAACACTAAATAACCTTTGAATTTAACACGCTCAGCAAAAGCTCCTGCAATAAGGGCCGGAGTGATAATGGCAAATTTTCCCTGAAACATAGAAAATACAAGATCCGGAATACCATTTGTTACTGCAGTATCTATACCGTTTAAGAAAACATAGTCACTATTCCAACCACACCAGCCACCTAACACTCTGTCACCGAAACACATTGAATAACCAAAGATTACCCAAAGCACACTCATTACACCCATGGCTGCGAAACTGTGCATCATAGTTCCCAATACATTTTTTGATCTTACTAATCCACCATAAAACATGGCTAATCCAGGTACCATTAAAAGTACTAACGCAGTAGATGTTATCATCCACGCTGTGGCTCCTGTATCAACTTGCGAACCATCATTGGCCCAACCTGTGACAAAAAAGCCCATCAACATTGTTGCTAATAGAATTGCTCTCTTCATTTTATAAACTTAATAGGTAATTATCATTTCTCGGCACAAACATATAATTTTTGCAGGTGTCAACCAAATTTTTAATGCTTTTTTAAATCATACACCCTATTTTTTGAGGGGTTATTTATCTCTAATGTATTTTAAGAACACAATAACCCCTGAAAAAAACACCCCAGGTGTAAAAAAAGATATTTTTCATATTTCACACTCAACAAACGTTATTATAATTTTAATCCGGATTCCTAAGACTTTTTGAAAAGTAAAACCGAGTAGCTAACTATTTCAAGTATTTTAGTTCTATCTCGATAAAAATGTGTGTTGGCCGGTTCAATTGGCCCGGGCCGGTAATAGCGCGACGCAGTTGAATGCGGGTAAATAAGGGGATGTGTGATGGCAATAGATTCAACAAGGAGGTGCGCTGAAGGATGAATTGAACTTGATTTTTTTGTTTCTTTTTGATCAAGCAAAAAGAAAGCCTGTTTGGCAAAACAATATTAGTTAGATGGAAATATGCATTAACTAATCCCAGCCTGCCGGCAGGTATTACACATTGAAACTACTTTAAAACAAATCGTTTTACTCACTTGCTTCAACTCACCGTAGCGGCGCTATGCCTCGTTTCAGTAAGTGTTTGTTTTACCTGCCTACCGGACAGGCAGGTTGCATTTTCAATATTCATAACGAAGACCTAATGCATAATCCGGGTTTAAATAAAGAATCACCCACATCCAGAGTATTTATCTGTAAGTCACACAATGTCAAGTACATTTCATAAAAGCACAAAAAAACCGATACAAATTGCATCGGCTATTTATTAAAGCGTACCTCTTTAACTTTATTACCAGAAAAGATAATTATATGTATTTACTCAATTCTAAAATAATTAATTCCTTTCTAAAGGGTTTTTGAAAATAACCATTTAAAGATTCATTCTTTAAAGCTTCATTAATTTCACGGGTTAATCCATACCCTGACAATAAAAAATACGGAATAGTATTATTAATCTCCCGGGCCAATTCCACAAACTGCAATCCATTCATCACCGGCATTTTCATATCTGTAATAACTGCTTTCACCTCCGGACAAACCTTTAGCTCCTCCAAAGCCATCTGCGGAGATTCAAAAGTAAGTACTTCATAAATCCCGTGAAACATGATGGAAAACAGCTTTAAATTAATAGCCTCATCATCTACATATATTATTGTATCATTGCTTTTCATTTTCAACAACGTAATTTATTGGAATTATAACTGTAAATTTTGCACCATTCCCCTTCGCTGAATCCACTAACACCTCTCCCTTATGTTTCTTTATAATATTATATACAATGGACAAACCTAATCCAACACCACTACCTGCCTCTTTGGTTGTAAAAAAAGGTTCAAATATCCTTCCGATAACATCATTATCTATCCCTTCTCCACTATCCATTATTTCAACTTCTACCTTATTATTACAGGTTGTTTTTACCTGCACCGTTCCTTCATTCGGAATGGCCTGAATGGCATTGTGAAGTAAATTTAAGAACAATTGATGTAACTCCCCTTCATTACCTTGCACAATTAAAGCTTCCTTAAAATAAATCTTTTGAACCGTAATTCTATTTTTGGTTTTATGCGCCAGTATTTTTAAACAATTGTCAATTATACCATGAATGCTACATGACGAATAATCATCCTCACTTTTTCGATTAAACTGATTTAAACTATATACAATATCCGAGATACGACGCACGCCCTCTTCCATACTTTCAATAATCTCTCCTCTTAATTCTACCTGTTCTGATTCTTCAATATCATTATACTGATCAGAATTTAAGCTTTGTAATCCATACAGACCGGACTGAATAAAGTTTAAAGGATTATTAATTTCATGCGCCACACCGGCAGTAAGCACACCAACCGAAGCCATTTTCTCAGATTCTATTAACTTTTTCTGTGTTTTATGAAGTTTTAATAAAGTATTCTCTAATTCATTGCGCTGATGAATTAAATCAGTATTACTCTGCGTTAACTCTTCATTTGCAGCCTCTAGCTCTTCCGTTCTTTGCTGAACCAGATTTTCAAGATGCAACCTGTACCGCTTCAATTCTGCCTGTTGTTTCTTTTTCTCGGTTATATTTTGCAGCACTGCCTGCAAAAAATCTTTATTGTCATACTTAATCGCAACTAAACTTATGGAGGCATCAAACACCTGACCATCTGCACGCGTATGTTGCCATTCGAACAATTGAGGTTCTCCTGCCATGGCTTTTCCAATTAACTCCCTGGCTTTTACTTCGGAAATGGCTCCATCCGGTTGATACTGAGGACTAGTTACTTTTGGCGATCTTCCTAATAAATAATCCATATCACACCCAAACATTTCCAAAGCCCTTTGATTAGCTTCATAATATAAACCATCCTTTAAAATAATAATAGCATCTAAAGAATGTTCAAACAAAACGCTAAAACGCTTTTCCCTATCATTCAGGTCTTTATTTTTTTGCCTAATAATCTTTAACTTTTCAATTAAAGTTTGTGAAAACTGGTTACCAACAAACAATATTGCTAAAGCCGTCAACAGAATAATGGACAAATCCATTAACCAGGCATTTGCCGAAAGAACATATTCATTAGCATCTACGGTTGATGGTATTATTCCGCTGACATAACCATAACCGAAGATACCATATACTCCACCGTAAAAGATCAACAATAAAAGAGCCCGACGATACTCCAGAATAAAGGATACAAAAATTGGTATGAGAATAATATACGCTTTAGAAGAAACCAGATAGCCAAACCTCATTAACCCGGAAACCATAGCCATGAGTACAAAAAGCATAATAAAATACACTTTTAGATTTAGAGAAAGCTTCTTTCGCCTCCATACTACCATAGCAAAGAGTACCATCACGGTGGTAATAATTCCAAAAGCCACATCAAACCCGTAAGTGAAACAACGAATAAACGTAACTATGTAAGAAATCATACCAAAAATAAAACCCAAGGATAAAGCCTTATTTACAATATTATCTCTTAACACCTGCAATTCATCCCTTTGCTTCATCAAACAAATCCCCTCCTAATCATTATATAATATTAATTTTCGGTATTCTAAACATTCAAATCCATACGAACAATAAACCCCAAAGTTTATAAAAATTAGCTGAATGGCTTAATATTTTCCATAAACGACACTTTTCTACGTTAAACATTAACAAAAAGCAACTCTCTTAGTTTATAAGAAAATAAAGGAAACTCATAAAATAATCATTTACCTATTTCATCACTATTTATATCTTTCATCATAAAAAATATCGTTTTTTTAATCTTTCATGCAACTATTTAAATTTAGCATTGTCATTTGATAAAATTAGTTTTTTGAGTACAATTAATATCGACATACACAAACCCATCATCGCCAAAGCAAAAAAGGGCAATAATAAAGCTCAAAAAAAGCTTTACGAGCTATATTCTAAAGCCATGTTTAATATTTGCTATAGAATGATGAATAATGTTCCTGAAGCAGAAGATGTTTTGCAAGAGGCATTTTGCGAAGCCTTTGTAAGACTAGACTCGTTTAGGTTTGAATCGACGTTTGGCGCATGGTTAAAACGAATAGTAGTTAACAAATGTATTAACGCCTTAAAACGTAAAAAAATTGAACTGGAATATACCAATCATGTATATCAATTAGAGATAAGCGATGAAGAACCAAAAGATGAAAGTTATTTACAACTTGAAAAAATAAAACGAGCCATGGGCCTCCTTCCCGACGGGTACAGAGTTGTTTTTTCACTCTATCTTATGGAAGGATACGACCATCAGGAAATTTCGGAGATATTAGGAATATCCGAATCGACCTCAAAATCGCAATTGGCCAGAGCCAAAAAGAAACTGATGGAGATTATTAAAGCTGGAAGCTTTGAATTTAGCATTAATTAAAAACATTGAATGATGACTGATAAACTCGAAAAATACATTAACGAAAATCGTAGTTCATTTGATGATCTATCACCTTCGGCTGATTTATGGGATAAAATTTCGCAACACAATAAATCCAATAAAAAAAACAGCACTAAAATTATTTGGTATCGCATATCCGGAGCTGCAGCAGTGTTTCTGATATTGTTATTGAGCTACCCTTATTTTACTACTCAAAAAAACAAAACAAACACTTTATCCGAATTAAACACTGAAATTCTTGAAACAGAACAATACTACCACAATAAGGTAATGGTCAAGAAACAGAAAGTATTTAATCTAACTTCGAATCAACCGGAAATAAAGAAAGACGTTGAAAAAGAACTGGCTCTTCTTGACACAGTAATGCTGGAGTTAAAAAACGATTTGGACGAAAACATTGCCAACGAGGAAGTTATTGAAGCCATGATTCAAAACTACAGGATGAAACTTCAAATTTTAGAGGATATCCTTAAATACCTCGAACCCGATTCTGAACCTGAAAAAAAAACCGGTATTTCAAGCATATAGTGCTTGAAAAATCTAAACACAAACAAACAATTTCATATGTACTATATACACAACATACTGCTCTTTACTGTTTTATTCAGCATTTCAAATTTATTGAATGCCCAAAATATTAAAGAACAAATTAAATTATCAGAGACCTTTAAAATTGCACCATCAGGCACACTGGATATTAGCAATAAATATGGTTCAATTTATATTGATGTTTGGGATAACGACTCCGTTAAGGTTGATATAGACTTTACTATATCTGAAAAGAATGAAAACCGTTTTCAAAAGATAAAAAACAGTGTAAACTTTGATTTTTCGGGTAACAATCTTTATCGCTCTGTTAAAACACAATATGGAAGTAACTACTCTTCTCTTATAAAAGATTTTAAAGAGGCTACCAATTTGTTTACTTCGAATGAAGACCAAACCCATGTTGATTATCATATCACTATCCCCAATTATATTAACCTTAAAATTCAAAACAAATATGGTAACGTTATATTGCCAGACTTAATTGGAGACGTAAATGTAAAACTAGCCAATGGAGATCTTCAGGCCAGAAAACTTAAAGGTAATAATACTCTCAACCTTTCATTTGGAATGCTCAATATTAAAGAAGTAGATCAGGGTAACCTGACTCTAAATTTTATGGAGACGCAAATTTCAAAAGCTGAAAAGCTCACTATAGAAAGTAAATCTTCAGATATTTATATTGGCAAATCAGGCCTTTTAAAGCTTAATGCCAAAAGAGGAAAAATTAACGGATCTGAAATTGATTATGTGATTGCTGAAACAGAATTTTGCGAATTAATGCTGAACAAAGTTAATACCGAAGCCAATATAATGCTTAAATACGGAATTCTTAAGGAGCTTAACTGTGATTTTAATTATGAATCTATAAAAATTAAGAGTCAAAATGCTGATGTCTTTTTAAAATTACCTGATGAACATGACTTCTCCATTAAAACTTCTTATTTAAAGGCCAGCCTAAACTGCAATAAACCCATTACCTGGAATCCTGCGAATGTTATTGATGACAAAGGAACCATTGAAAAGACCGGTCATTATTTAAGTAATGATAAAAAAACAAATGTAACCATCAGTATTTCAAATGCTGATTTAAATATCGAATAAGCCATACCATTGTCATAAACATTACATTTCTTAAAAACAATGAAAAACCTTATACCACTTTTTACTATGTTATTGTTTGGTCTAGTTATGTGCTCGTCTCTCAAAGCACAGGATTATAAAAACATGGTAGCATTTAGAACGGGAGTTAGTAACGGTTTTATGTACAAACGACTACTTCCTAACGAAACAGCTTTTGCAGGTCAATTAACCTTTAGAGACCAAGGTGTAACCATTAGCGGCCAACGATTATTTCATCAACTGGCATTTCCGGATAAAAGTTACAAGTGGTTTCTGTATTATGGATATGGTGCTCATTTTAGATATTACACCAGGTATTTCCATTCAAATCCTTTTAAACCTTTCCGACCACAACAAAAATATGAAGGAAATTATTTTGCTCTGGGTTTTGGCGGCATGGTTGGACTGGAGTTCCGCTTTTTAAAGTATCCCTTTGTAATCTCTTCCGACATAAGTCCAAATTTTGAGTTTGGCGGTGCCTATTCCTTTAAAGTAAATCTGGATATGGTTTCTATAAATCTTGCTTACACATTTTAAACCAACAATACTAAAATAACATATCATGAAAAAGATAATAACAATACTAGCTGGCATTCTAATTACAAGCTTAAGCTTTGCTCAGGAGCCACAAAACAATGATGAGATAAAAACAATATTCAATAGCTCATCAGAAAGAAGTAATGGTGGCTATGGTGCCTTAATGTTTAACTACTCTAAAATAGCACAAAGAGACGCCTTATTAATGGGTGCAAAGGGCGGTTGGGTCATCAATCATTCTTTTACCCTGGGTGCAGGCGGCTACGGTTTTATCACAGAACCTAAAGATGACCCTGTTTTAAACAAGGATTATGAATTTGCCGGTGGTTATGGAGGTCTTTTGCTTGAACCTATTGTTGGTGCCAAAAAACCTGTTCACTTGTCATTCCCAATATTAATTGGAGCCGGAGGAATAGCTTACATTACAGATTATTATCATGGTGATTATGAATACTCAGATCAAACATACGAAGACAGCGATGCCTTTTTTGTGGTTGAACCCGGAATTGAAATTGAATTTAATATGGTTAAATTCATGCGTGTTGCCATAACAGGAAGCTACAGATACACCAGTAACATCAATCTTAACTACAAAACGCCTCTTGACAACAATTCTGCAATAGGTTCAAAAGATATGCTTTGTGGATGGAATGTGGGTATGGCTTTTAAATTTGGTAAGTTTTAATACCTGCCGACTGATTTTGCTACAAAAATAAAACTGAATCTTATACCAATAATGATTTATTCACCATGCATAAAAAGAAATAAAGTGGCTTAAATCATTTCCTGATTCAAATCTTTTAAAAAAAATACAAAACTTTTTTTCACCCATACAAGTTTGAAAAAAAAGGACTTACACACAAAGCCAAAATAAAGTTTATATTTTTTTTCATTTTTATTTTTGCAGTTCAAAAAAACCCTCTATATTTGCACCCGTTATCAAAAGAGATACACACTGAAACAACAGCAACAGCAAGGGTTTCAGAAGAGATATAAAGATTTTGGAGAGATGGCAGAGTGGTCGAATGCGGTGGTCTTGAAAACCATTGTACTGCGAGGTACCGGGGGTTCGAATCCCTCTCTCTCCGCTGACTGCGAAAGCAATTTAAAGTAAAACCCTGTAAGTCAACGCTTACAGGGTTTTTTTATGCGCAATATTTTGCAAAAAGATGCAAAAAAACGCAGTTTTTGAGCGGACTTATCGAGGACTTGATTTTCTCAAAAAAAGTCCTCGATTGACAGTTGCAAAACACTCTGTATTGCGCTCTATTACTCGGTTTTGAATCGTTACAAAATGAACTCATAAAAATAATTTTAACGTTAAAAATTATCATTATGAGTGGACTTGAAAATGTCAAAATCCTGTTCTTCATCAAAAGAACAAAACTTACCAAAACAGGAGATGCTACAATCTTCGTAAGAATCACTATTAACAAAGAAAGAACAGAGTTTTCTCTTAAAAAACATGTTTCCCCTAAAATTTGGGATGACAAAAAAGAAAGAACTAAAGGCAAAACACCAGCAGCTGTTGAGATCAATGAATTCATCGACCAATATCAACGGAAAATACAATCCTATATTGATTTTATGATTTTGGATAACCAAACAGTCACTGCCCGAATTATTCAGGAAAAGCTAATTGGCAAAAAAGAAAATCGCAGAACTATCTTAAAAGTATTCCAGGAGCATAACGACAATGCCAGAAAATTAATTGGTATTGACTTCGCTCCTGATACAGTTCAACGCTATGAAACCAGTTATATGCATACAAAAGATTTTATTCGATGGCAGTATCAACGTGAAGACATGGCTTTGGAAGACCTGAATTATCAGTTTGTACGCAACTATGAATTATACCTAAAAACAGAACGTAAATGTGCCCACAATACTGCTATCAAATACCTGAAGAACTTTAAGAAAATAGTTAGAATTGCTCTGGCTAATGGTTGGATGAAAAAGGATCCATTTGCTACTATTAAATTTAAACTAAAGCCAGTCGATGCAGTATATCTTAGCAAAGAGGAACTAGATATAGTAATCAATAAGGAAATAAGCATAGCTCGTTTAAGACAGGTACGTGATGTTTTTGTATTCTGTTGTTTTACCGGACTGGCCTTCTCAGATGCCAAGTCACTAAAACGTGAGCACATTACAACCGATGGAAACGGAATTACTTGGATTCATAAAAAACGAAAGAAAACCGATCAGATGAGTACCATCTTTGTTATTGAGGCTGCCAAGAAACTTATGGCAAAGTATGAATACGAACCGGAACTTATTGAAAAAGGTACAGTTCTTCCCGTTCTCAGTAACCAAAAAATGAATGCATTTTTGAAAGAAATAGGAATCATATGTGGTATTGATAAGCCAATATCAACTCATACAGCCAGGCACACTTTTGCAACTACGGTTGCTTTGGAAAATAATATGCCCCTGGAAGTTGTATCAAAAACACTTGGCCATTCAAGTACAAAGATGACTCAGCGTTATGCCAGAACAACGGAAGCTTTGATAAAGAAAAATATGGTGAAGATTAAGAATTTGTATTAGGAATCTCTTCGGGCTCTTTGTTTGAAATAATTATTAACAACAAAGAGCCCAATTTAACTCCCATTTTTTCTGATCTTCAATAATTAAATGACGTTTAATAAAAAAAAATAGTTTACGGATAGTTCAATTGGTCAGAGTATGTCTTATCTAATATATTTATGAATTCCGACTTCAGCCTGCTAATGATGATCACTTATTTTTGAGTTACTTCCTTTTTCCATTCTTCATGTATTTTTGTAAGTTCCTCGATTATCTCCGGGAATGATTCAGCTACATTGTTTTGCTCTGATATGTCTTCTGCCAAATTGAAAAGCTCAACACCCTTACCTAAATTAGTATGTTGCTTTTTTGCTATTTTATTGGCTCTCTTTTGATCCAGAACTACTTTTAGCTTCCAATCACCTTTGCGAACGGCCCATGCAAATTCAACATCCCAAACCATTGTATTCCGTTCAATTTCTTTCTCATGCAAAATATTAGGCAAAAGATTTAAACCGTCTGATTCTGTATAAGCTTCTTCTGTCGCACCTGCAGCAGACAATAATGTTGGCATCAAATCCAAAGTACTAACCATAATATCATTAGTAGTGTTTTTTTCAATCTTATTTTCCCAATGGATCAACATTGGCACTCGAATTCCACCCTCGTAAAGAGAATATTTAGTACTATATAGGGGAGTATTGTCGCCTCCGCTACAGTTTGAACCGCCATTGTCTGTGGTATAAACTATAACAGTATTATCATCCAATCCAAGTTCCTCTAATTTCTTTCGAATGGCACCAATTTCCCTATCCATATAATGCAGCTGTGCATGGTAATAATCTCTGCCATGAGGTAGGTTAGGAATAATGGATTGATCATACCATACATTTCGAGATATTGAACCATCTAATTCTTCAAAATCAGGATAGTAAGGAAGATTCCATTCTTTTAGATACTTTTTAGGTAATTGAAAGGTAAAATTATGGACTGCATTAAAAGCTATTTGAAGAAAAAAAGGTTTCTTCTGATTCTTTTCAATAAACTCCTGAGACCAACTTGATATTTGTTCTGTGGAAAAACCATCTTCCGCAAGTTCCTTTCCGTTCCTTAGCCAATGTTCAGCTGGAAGCCCATGGTGCTTCATCGCTTCATCATTATGGTATAAGTAGTGCACCCTACCTCCATGGCCGGCTGTGACACATTCATCAAAACCGTGATTATTAGGGTAATTATACGAAGCATGACTATCATCTTCACCATAGTGCAATTTCCCAAAATAACCGGTTACATATCCTAAATCTTTAAATCCCTGAGCTATGGTTTTAGTGCCATCGGCAATTCCTGATCCGCCGTAAAAATAATTACCATTACGTGCCTGGTACTGCCCGGTTATTAAGCCAACGCGAGAAGGACTACAAATAGGACTCGTTACATATGCATTTGTAAACGACATGCTTTCTGCTGCCAATTGATCCAGATTCGGTGTTTTTAAATCATGGACACCCAAATAGTTCATATCTGCATAGCCATGGTCGTCTGAAACGATAAGGATTACGTTTGGCGACTGGGCATTGACAGTAGTATGCTGAAAGCCGAAAACAAGAATTACAAAAAGCAGGTAATAGCCTTTTCTCATAATATTCATAATGTATTGTTAATGTGTAATAAATTTTTTTACTTAAAAACGATGTATCATTTAACACTAGATAGCTGCCTAATATTTAATTACTTTGTGCACTTCGAAACTATTCTTCAAAGAGAAATGCAGCAGATAAGCACCTGGCTGACAAGACCTGAAGTCAACGCAAGTGTTCTTATTTTCTAATTCTTGACATGAAACTTTTTCTCCACTCAAGCTATAAACAACCAATTTAGAGCTTTCTATGTCGTTAGGAAAAAATACATTTAGTTCATTAATTACCGGATTAGGGTAGATTCTAATTTTGTTTTCAGATACTTCTGATTTTGCTAATAAATTAGTGTCACTTTTGATTTCCAGTATTCTAAAAGCTCCTGCCGGAATAATTACGTTCATAGTTGGGTTAAGTGTCCCCATTTCTTCATTACTGATCCTGTCCTTCACGGACCACTCACCTTCTTTATTGGCCGTAATACTACTTAGGTAATCACCACCCGGACTCATGAGGTTTGGATCTACAAGGTAAAGCAAGTAGTGGTCTTCGGCAATTCGGTTGACTGAAGAAAAAACTTCTCCGGTAATAATCACAGGGAACATATCTATATCTTCAGTTCCCTTGCTCATAGCTTCAAGTACTCGTTCTTTCGTTTGACTTAGAGATAAAACTTCGTCATCTATTGAAGCCGTTTCTCCGTCGGATTCAATTTGTGTTGTGAAGTATGAAATATCAATGTCAGAACGATTGTTTGGTTTTCCGATTATAGGGGCGTAGCCATAACCATGCCCTAGGTTTGGAATGTGATTATGGGTCTGTTGGTAACGTCCGTAAGTATAAGCTGCCCAGTCTGTTTTAGGAGTTGTGGCACTACCCCATTCAACACCCATTTTGGATAATAGACCAAAGCCATCGGCCTGAATATAACCTTTATGCGTTTGACTTCCAGTATTAAAGTCATGTCCGCCACTCGTCCAATAAGCTTCTGGAACTAACTCTTCTTTGAGCGTTAGGGTAACAGGCGAAATATTCAATAAGTTTTCTCTTTGAGGAGGTGCGATAATACCTTTACCTAAGAGGTGAATAAACTGCTCAACACCAGTTGACATCGAATGCATTTCCTCTCTTTTTTGCTGATTGTACTGGCGACTGCATATATTTAAATAATTTGCACCCAAAGACACCGCTGTTAACAACGAACGAGATGCCGGATGACCTGTATTGACCCGGCTCCAGTCCCAAAGGCGGGAATAGGCAGGTATATCGCTCACCCATCGATACCCCCAATTGTTAACGTATCCTGCATACCATGCACCTACACGTCCCGCTGTATTTAAGTCAGGAGTTCGTGAGTTGCTGTCTTCATTGCTCATGATTAAAACATCTTTGTATTTCTCGGAAATGATTCCTGATTGCATCCAGGACATTTGGGATCGAACGGCCCAAACAGCACCCTTGTTATGAAACCACACATTTTTGCCCTTTTCCTTTGCATAGTCCATTAATGGTAACATAAAGTCACGAATAAAAAAATCCTGCTTACCCTTCTCGTTCACTTCAAAAGGACTATAGGCAAAACCATATTCGACAATACCGACTCCCAGATAGGCATTGGGTGCGACATCCATCATGGCTTTATATGTATCAAGCGAAACCTGAATGCCGTGCGCTTTGGAATAGAACGGAATACCTTCTTCCTCCATTCTTCTGGCAAAGGTAAGAAGTGTTTCTTTCGATAACCCTTTTTCTGCTTCAGTAACCCAAGTACCATCAGGATTTTGATATTGGAAGTAACCTGTCCAATTTTCATATAGTTGAACTCTAAAAGCAAACTTAATGCGATCGGGATATGGGAATTTTTGATTGTAATAAGCTAACTCATTCTTCCAGATGCTAATCCAATCTTCCATAGTAACATCATTAAGGCCATTTCCCTGAGTACCATTAACCTGAATTATAATGGGCTTATCAGAAGGCAGATCAACTGCAACACCAGCCCAATTGTTAATATTGGTTTGAATATTAGAATAAGCATCCGAAATACTCTTCATCTGACCACTCCAGTCCCTCTGAGCTAGTTCTGTAAGCCATTCGGAAGAATTATCAGGGCTTATCAAGTAAAGGTTGTCATCGCCATTAGGAGCACCAGCCAAAAGCATTTTGTCCTGCCCACTCTCAGATACCGTAGTTACATCATTAAAAGACAGTTGATTAGTTCGCCTATAGGCTAAAAGCTGAGCACTAGATGAGTACAAAAAGACATCATCACCATAGACCATAGCCACCTGTTTTTCATCACTCCCAAGCAGGTAGTTGCCACAACTCAGGTATTTTGCACGGTAACCAGAGGCATAATCATCTTTTTCAATAGAAAATCCACTATTACTGTACGTAACACGTTTCATTCCATCCAAAGGGTCAATAAAACCTTTGTCATCAAAAATAAGAGCTTCTCCATTCTCTTTTGTATACAGAAGTGCATTTTGACCATGATCACTACGATTTAATCCCAGTTCGACCTCTGAAAAGGAACTGATAGGCGCAAAGGAAGGGAAAGCATAAATATTGCCATATTGCTCGTTGTCTCTGTATGCCCTGTTTAGGTACACATCTTCTGTACCGTTGCGGTCAAAGTCATAAACCAACAGCTCCCTAATTGCTCCATCAAACTTATGTTTCGAGATAATGGCACCTTCTGTGTTTATAACAAAAACATAATTAAGTACAGTGCCTGCTAATATGTAATTCTCACCTTCAGATTTTATGTGAGCTACAGAAAATACAGGTCCACTTTGCAATCCGGTTGTCCATAGCCGATCCCCTTTGCTGTTATAACAATAGACCGAATCATCGGCGCAGCCAAGTATTACCTCTTCAGATTCATCACCAATAATGTCTCCTGTACAGATATCGAAACAAAAGCCTCCTGTTTTATCTTGCCACAATTTTTCTCCCTCCATATTGGTTCCAAACACATCGTAATTATATGTTGAGCCAATGATTTTTTGTTTCACCACATCACCTTTGTTGATAACCTTCAGACGATAAGCATTTAGCCCATTAAGGTTAAGTACTTTAATGTGATATGATGAATTGGTCGTTTTATTATTTTTTATTCCTGGCACAGCAACGCTTTCTTGTGCTATAAAAAACAAACCAAAGATGCTTAATATGATAAAAATGTGTTTATTCATGTTTAAATTTATTTACAATGGCCACATGTATCTCGCAAATAATTTCAATCATTTCCCTGTATGCAACTTAAACAATTGAATTTGCATGCTCGTTTCATCTTTTTTTTTGATTTTGTTGACAGGTTTCACGAACACCTTCCCACCGTTGCAGTTAAGTTTAACGATATAGGTTCCTTGAGGTAATCCAAGATACGTTAAGCTGATTCTGATAAACCTATATTACGCATTGTTTTTGTCTCATGAGCTTGTAGATTTCGACATATTTGGCTCTGCAACCATTGATATACATCTGCCCCAGTGGTGGAAGTGGGATACAGCTTAATATTGAGTTCAGACAATCCTTTGACTGATGCAGAAGGTGTAATGTCAGAAGATTCCTTAAAAATAAAACGTGAATATGATAGCGGGGGAAGGGTTATGGGAATATGGTTTTCTTGTATTGAATCCACATTTGTTGAAACAAGCTCACCAAATTCATCAAGCGTATTCACCAGGGATTTGCTTTCCACAATTTCCAAATTACTACCCTTATCAATAAAGACATTAGCAACCTTTTCATGATTTGATTTATTAATAAGATAGAGCAGATACTCCCCATCTTTTTCCACTGCAAAACCATAAGTTGAGGGGTTGTTTTCATCCAACATTTGTAACATATTCCCTCCTTGGGCTTTAGCCAGCAATTCAAAACCGTATCTCATGGGATTGTATCGCATACTATGATTAAAAGCGATCAAGGCATCTTTATCATCTTTTCTGTTGCTTACCCAATACCAATAGCAGGTCATATACCAGTTACCAATAAAGTGCTCCTGCAACATATCTATCATCAATAAACTCGTTGTATATCGATCAAAACCAATTAAATTCGATTTTTTACCCGTGCCATATTCGTTGTTTGCAAATTTTAAACCTGGGTAACCTAATTCTCTAGCCCATTTTCTTAATGAGTCTGCTTCGGTTCGCCATGCACGATTGTGATTTTTTCTATCCCGCAAAGGTCTTTCAATCTGCCATTCATTAAATGTTCCCGGCTCGTACTCCTTTGGATTACCTCCGTATGGCCACTTTCCATGGGTTTCGACAATGTCTGCATAATCCCCTGCAATCTTAAGGTATTGCCTCAGGTACTTTTTTGTCATGTTATTATGGTTAAACATACATTTGATATCAGGATCAACCTTCTTCATTGCTTTAACATGTTGAACAAATAGATGAGCTTCGTTTTCCCAACCTCCGTTTTTGCCTTCATTTCCTAAATACCAAAATGCACCACCAAAACCTTTGCTTTTTACATATTCAACCATTCTTACCGCGCGTGCAATACTCTCATCTACTTTACCGTACCTGTAACCTGACGTGATGTTTACTCCAAGCAAAGGTGTTATTCCCGAAATTTTTACCATTTCAAGATATTCATCCAGACTGGTCCAATCTTTCGATACTGTATTTTTGGAGTTATCCCAATCAGGGTTGAATGGGTCGCCTTGCATAACTCCTGTGGGGTTTTCCCAATCCCAATACTTAACAACTCCACCGCCAGGATACCTCATAGTACCTACATCAGCTATTCTCATCCAATTTGTGAAATTGCTTCGCTCATAGAGTGAATCGCCGTCGTTACAATAAACAGAGTGCATGCCAACCAGATAATCGCTGATTTTCCATTTAACACTATCGGGATATACTTCAAAGTTTATTGACTGACGACTTTCATTATTGCTATTATTAGGAATATCTCCCCCAAATATCTCCCCCAATGCACACAGCATTATTAACACTACCGCAGCTGCCATCCTATTTATTTTAATTTGAAATATAAATAACAAGTATCTGTGTTTTTGCCATCGGAAACAGTTACTTGTGTAATACACCTTCCTTCTTGAGCATTGTTACTATCAATACGCAACTTCCCTTTTGCATCGATAGAAACAAAAGATGGTCCGGTAACTTTTTCAAAACGTAAGTCACAATTTTCAGGATTTGTAACACTCTGATTCAAGTCCTCTTCGTAATCATTAAATACATTAACTGTTTTAATTTTTCTCTTCCTGAACTGAAAACGAGGTGCAATGCGATTGTCGAAATTTCCTGTTTTTACATTGATTTGCACCATTGTAAGGCTTAGTGGCTGTAATGAGAATTCCATTTCCCTCTGATTACCACCTATTGTAATTGTTTTACCAAAATCAGACAATTCAAGAGCTGTAATTTCATTTTCTGAAAACCTTTTAGCATAATTGCCAAACTCAACTACCTCGTTGAAGTTTAGTTTCACTTTTTGCTCTACATCCTTTTTATTCAATAAATAGGCATAAATAATTTTTGGCACTTCGGCGTTACAGCTGCCCATCTTAGCTGATGGCTCAACAATAAATACCTGAGTTTTGGCTTCTGTATTACCACTTTTCGATTGATATTCAAATAGTTTTGAAGGTTTCTCGTTTACTTGTCTTATTCCTTCACCTATTAATCCGGTGCTATAGAGTATTGGGTTATAACGATATTCTCCATTTTTAGTATAGGAGATACTTTGATTATCCTTTAATCCTGTATTACCTTCATAATTTCCCTTGATACCTCCATAAAAACAAGCATACGGAAATCCGGCTTCTGTTAATTCCATTACAAATTGAGTATTTACCAATCCTATTTGAAAAGTTGTGTAATCAGGTAACTTACTTACTTTTGCTCTAGTATCAATCCCATTTGCATGAGGTATCAATTGAATTCCGGGATAGCCTTTAGATTCACAATATGAAGTTAACCAATTATAAATCTGTTTTGTATTACCCATTCCTTGGTCGGCAATAAAGCCAAATGTCATATCGCTTTCATCCAACCACTGATTCCATGAGCGACGATAGTGCATTGAACAACCTAAGAAACTAACATCATCACCGGAAGCATCTAACATTTTATCCAGTTCACCTCTTAAAAACTTTACAGGTGTTGGAATTTTAGTTCCACCTTTTTCACATTCCTTAAACTGCACCATCCACTGAATATTCTTACCTAATTCTTTAGCAAAACTATCAGCATCATTTATGTATGCTTGTATTGTTTCTGCAAGCCACTCCCCTTTGTTTTTATTTACTAATTTCCATGGGTATATATTATCGTCCCATCCGATAAAAATTTCACCTCCTACCTGAATAACCGGGTAATCAGGGCCACCCAGTTCAAAATATCTTTTAAGAAATCGTCGATTTTCCAAAAACTGCATCTCCCTGCTTGATAATTTAGCTGTTTGTTCGGGAGTCATTAATTCACCATGTAATGTATATGGCTCCGGATCACGATAAAACAAACGATTATTGTTTTCATCGTAACTATACAATTCGCCCGAACGCCATGTCATACAAATTATTGGCTTTGCATTTGTTGTTTTTAGTACATCCACAAAGGCATCCAAATCAATCATCTCATTACGCGGCGCACTATTATTTATATCGTAATTTTGATCCCAGATATTCCCTGCCGCTTTAGTCCCGTATGGGTTCTTTTTACCGTAATAGGTTGTATGATTATTGTCCCAATGAGTAATTAACAAATTATCGTGTCCGGCACTTGGCCATCTTAATGAGCCGGCTCCGTAGTTTTTTATAGCATCTGTGTATTGACTGCTTTTAGCAAACTCACTTGTACTACATCTATCAAGCATTCCTAACCCATTAACTCCATCAGCTATTTCTTTTGCATTCTGATGCAAATCAACACTATACACTTCCACCTCCTGACCTGTAACTGAGAATACTTTTACAAGTGCGATAAGAATGGAAACTAAATATTTTTTCATGCCTATATTTTTTTAAAAAAATGGTAAGGTCGCCTGTACCTTTTTCCTAACTATCTGAATATCGAGAGAGTTCGGAGAAATATAATATTGACTTTACTGATCTTCGATTCTATCATTGAGAATCGAAGATCAGTACTTGCAATACCTTTTATCAAGCCCTTTTATAAAATAACCTTCCGGCCAACAACCTGATTTCCTACTTGAATTTTTAATACATACACTTTATGCTTAGCTAACTGAACAGTAGAAGATAGTATTTTTTTAGACTGCGCTTCTACCAAGTTTCCTGTAAGGTCATAAACTTTATATGTGAAATGTTCATTGCAACTTATTGTAATCCTATCGTAATCCTGTTTTATAGTAATATCGTCTTCGGATATCGCACCAATTGCTGTAGGGGTATCTCCAAAAACCTTAAACTCACTCAGTGCAAAACCTTTAAATTTAAGTTGGTATTGATTGAATTGTTTACCCGGTGCAATAACAAAATCTTTTTGTTCTCCATTAGTGAAAAATTGATTTGTTTGTTCATCAATTAACACAGCTGTAAGGTCAGCATTAACGCCATATAAACTCCAATTTTGAGGTCCGAATTCAAAATCACTTCCTGCCACGGATAATTTATTCCATACTTTAGTATAATCATGGATCTTAGCCAGATTTTTCAATGGTTTTGATTCGAAATAATTGTAGAAATACACTTCGTCAAACTCAATAAGTGACCCAGAAGTTGAGTTCTGACTATTATATCCTAAATATACTATCCCTATTTCATCAGCCGGTATACCTGTTCCAATTGTCCAGGATGCCACAGCTACTTGATCGATAAATACTTTAATATTGCTTGTGTTAATGGTTATGCCAAGTTGCTGTTTGGTATCTGCGGGAATATTAACCCCATCTTGTTGTTTCGCACTACCTTTGTAGTTACAAACTAACTGTTGGTTTGTAATATTATACGCAAAAGTTACATGCTCACTGGCCGATGTTTCGATACTCAAAAAATCAATCTCTCCTGTAGTGCCAGATGGTAATTTTATTAAAGAAGCAAAGGTTAAATCATTTAAATAACAGGCTTTTCCAGTTAAAGAAGCAACAAGCGTATTTTTATTCCCCCCAATAATAACAGAGTTTCCATTAATACCAGAGCCAATAGAAATGGATTCGGTTCCTGTTGCGTTCTCACTCATTCCTGACTGAAACAATACATCACTTTCATTAGCTGCCACTAAACTATAACTGGTAAGCTCAGTATTCATATCTGTATTAATCGTTAATGTAGAGTTTACACCTGCTATTCTTTTGTATGTATTTAAATCATTATCGTTTAACTCTGTAACATCAAACACATCTGTGCTTCCCTGAATGTTATAAGTCATTGAATAATCTATTTCCTGCGCATTCATTATATTTGTTAATAATGCAGCAACAACCAATAGTAAAAACTTTTTCATAATGCTTGGATTTTAATTATTTATTTTAAATAGAGGGGAGAACCCCTCATTATTATTTATCAATCTTTTCGGTTATGCATTTTTTCTAATGGAAACTCAGGGTGTTCTGTCCTGCCTATTTTCATAAGGATTTCAAATTCCTTAACCTTATCCGGATATTTTTCCGCCAGATTATTTTCTTCACCTGAATCCTCATTCAGGTTATACAGTTCCATATTTTTTCCTTTATACCTTACAGCTTTCCATTCATTTTGACGAATAGCCTGTACAGGACCTCTTTTCTCATTGAATTCCCAATACAAATACTCATGTGTCTTTTGATTTTCATTATCACCAATAACAGAGGGCAAGAATGAAATTCCATCTATCTTACCAGAAGGTCTAACACCGGCTATTTCACAGGCAGTAGGGTAGAAATCCCAGAAAGCACTAATGTGATGATTGACTGAGCCAGGCGTTATTTTTTGTGGCCATTTCATTACAAATGGTGAATGAATTCCACCTTCATACAAATCCCTCTTCTTTCCTTTGAATTCCCCATTACTGTTAAAGAACTCAGCTTTAATATTGTCATATTCGTGCCCGTTGTCACTTGTGAAAATCACAATAGTATTCTCCTCTATTCCGAGGTCTTTTAAAAGCTGATTAATCAATCCTACATCGCTATCGAGTTTTGAAACCATCGAGGCATAAGTTACATGCCCGTTTTCATCATGTAAATAGTGACCTGGTTTCATTTCTCGTAATGGCCAATCCAAATCTTTATATTGAGATTTATACTCATCGGGTATCGTTAATTCGTAATGAGGTAATGTGTAAGCCAGGTACAAAAAGAATTTCTCATCTTTATTAGTATTAATAAAGTCGACTGCTTTTTCTGTGAATAGGTTATGAATATACTTGCCTTTCTTTTCAAGCACGTTATTTCCTTCAATTCTAATCTGAGTTTGATTTTCATAAACACTATCAGCATAATAGTGATGAGCAGTCCTATGACGGTTAAAACCATAGAAATAATCAAAGCCCTGCTTGTTGGGAACACCTTTACCACACAGTTCAGCCAATCCCCATTTACCAATTACCCCGGTGGTATACCCTGCCTTTTTCAATTCATCCGCTACGGTTATTGTGTTTTCATCAAATGTGGCAGGTTTTCCACTGGCAGTCCATCTTGGATTTTCACGGATAATTCCATGCCCAGTATGTAGACCTGTCATTAAACTGGCCCTTGAAGGTCCGCACACAGCACTTCCTGCATAGTGATTAGTAAACACCATTCCCTCGTTAGCCAATTGATCAATGTTGGGTGTATGAATCTTTTTTTGGCCGTTGTAACCTAAATCTCCATAACCTAAATCATCCGCCAGGATATAAATGATATTAGGTTTTTGACCTTTGTTTGCGTTAATACTTCCTTTCCTGGAAGACTGGCAACTAAAACAAATTATACCGATTAAAATAATTAAGGCTGTTTTATTCATTTTTCTTCTTTTTCTTTTTAGTTATACCATGAGCTTTATCAAATTCTTCCTTCCAATAACTCAAACCAACTTCTTCTCCTGCCTTCATCCGCTCAATTACCTCAGGATGTTCATTTTTTAACCATTCTAATATTTTCACAGATTGTGGGGTTGTATGGTGAACAACATCATCTTTTGGTGCAAATTTTTCTTCTAACTCCAATAGTTTTGACTTGTATTTTTCTATTTTATCCTGACTACCGGATTTATGTATTAGGTTATTTATCTGATAAGGATCATTTTTCATTGAGTAAAATTCCTCTGCCATTTTTTCTTCTTCAAAGAAATATTTTTGGGCTGCATTTAACTTATTCTGTTCATTTAATTGTCGCATTATATGAACTGCAGGCCGGTAAAATTCAAGATACCCCTGATGAGCATCAAAAGGTATTTCAGGCTTATCATGACGTACATAATAATAGTTTCTCCCTATTAAACACCTACTCTGATCATGTATTTCATCCCATGTATCGCGTGCCCCAAACACATAGGTTCTTTTAAAATTATTTTGTAATAATGATTTACCGCTGACATTTTTGGGTTTTTCTATGCCTGCCAAATCAAGAATCGTGGCGGTAATGTCTGTAGCACAAACTAGATTTTCATTAACAATACTCTGGTCAAAAAACTTATTGCCTGAAATGATTAATGGTATATGAAGGCCGGAATCAAATAAATAACCTTTACCACGTATATTGCACCTACCATTATCTCCAATGAAAATAATAATAGTGTTATCATACAATCCTTTTTCTTTAAGCTCTTGAATTAGCATGCCGACTTCATTATCAGCATATTCGATCATATCTAAATACTTCGCATAATCAAGTCGAGTTTCCGGAGTATCTGCAATATAAGGTGGTAACTCAACATCATTCAGGTTGACTGGATATTCCGACTGCTTCCGTACATCATTCCACCAATCACCTCTATGTGTTACTTTTAATTGTATCTGTGAGAAAAAAGGCTCATCCGCTTTTGAGAATTCAAACTTCTTATCAAACAGGCCAAAATTATCAACCCCATCCCAAGGGCCAATGGCTGTATGTTTAAAGTTACAATCAATTTTTGTTCCCTTATCCATTACCTTACTGTGGCCCAGAATACATGTATACCCTGCCTCCCGTAAGTAATATGTAAAGGGCTTAAAATCTTTATCTAAAGGAATATCACGATTACTTCTATGATTACCTGCATTAATGGCTAACTGATGTGTACCGATCATCATGGCACTTCGGCTTGGGCTACAAATTGAATTAGTAGCATAACACTTTGTAAAGCGTGTTCCCTTTGCAGCTAATGCGTCTAAATTTGGTGTTTTTACAGCTTTAGTACCATAACATGCCAAATCAGGGGCAATATCTTCAGCCATTAACCAAATTATATTAGGTCTTTTACTTTGTTTTTGCCCTTTTGATAATACGCTCTGATAGCTCAGCATCACAATCAGAATGCTAAAAATATACTTGTTCATCTGTTTAAAATTTATATTTAGTATGTCAGATGCAACTCTCAATGAATGTTAATCATGCTAAAGCATATAGCTTAGCACCATTAACATTCATCTTCGTTTCATTCTATTATTCCCGTATATTAATGTTAATTTCTTTCCCTATTAATCCCAGGCTAGTTGCCTTAATTTTAACGTTGTTGCCTTTTTTAACTGGCTTATATATTGCTATACATTGACCATGGAAAGCTTTTCTAGCTTTAATTTTATTGTTTGTTAAATCCAGTACATCACCATTTTCCACACCAATTAACTCCAGGTGCTCTGTGGAGCTAAATTCTATCCAATTATCAGCATAGGGCACCGGAACATTGTTTTCATCTACAACTTCAGCAAACACAATTATTGCATCATTATGCTTTTCAGACAGCACTTTATGAGAAGTACGTAGATTGATTCTATAGGGCAATCCGGCAGTTTGAACCTTTTTGCTTATCGTTTTCTTTTTACTATCTGTGGCTACTACTTTTAATTCACCGGGTTGATAAGGCACATTCCATACAATTTGCAAATCGTCAGTCATCTTTTTCTTACCCAAAGACTTGCCATTTAGAAACAATTCAGCCTCCGCGCAATTGGTATACACTACAACAGGTATTTCGGTACCTTCTTTTACCTTGTGGGTCCAATGAGGTAAAATATGAACCATAGGAGTGTAAGACCATAAACTTTGATAGAGATAATAACTATCTGTTGGCAGGTTAGCCAAATCAATCACGCCGAAGTTTGCTGTTCGTGCAGGCCATTGAAACGATTCTCCCAGGTAATCGATACCTGTCCAGCGAAAACCTCCAATATAATAAGGCAAATCTTTTGTGGCTTTCCAGTAATCCCTGATACCCATTCTCACAATACTATTGTCGTAGCTGGACTGATAAACTAAATTATCATCAGGGAATATTTCTGTGGGTGATAGATCTTCTACGTGATAAATCCTGTTTTTAATATCCTCAAAACTTTGTTTGCGTTCTAGTTCCCAAGGTGCTGGGAAGTCACGAAGTCTGTATAATGTTTTGGTTCTGTAAAAACCTCGGGTTTGATAGTTGTGTGTCATCTCAGTCCCTAAAAGAATTTTTTCAGGATACTTTTCATGGTACTTAACAAGAGCATTTAAATATTCACCTTTACCATTAAAACCAATAATGTCAACAGATTTCCCATTATAACTGCGCCCTTGAGTGATCAATCGGGTTGTATCGTACTGTTTAATGAAATCATACAGTTTTTTCTCTGTTTCTGGAGTTGCCTTTTTAACTTCATTGCCAATACTCCAAAACAGTATGCTCGGATGGTTTCTGTCACGTTTTATAAATGTTTCCAGATCATTCTGCCAATTTTCTTCGAAATATAAACCGTAATCGTATTCTGCTTTTGGTGTTTCCCAGCCATCAAAAATCTCATCTACTACATACAAACCAATACTATCGCATATTTCGTAAAAATCAGTTTGAAAAGGATTGTGTGCAGTACGAACAGCATTACACCCCATCTCCTTTAATAGTTTTAGTCGATACAGCCAAAGGTCACGTGGCACTGCAGTTCCAACAGGACCTCCATCCTGATGTAGGCAAACTCCTTTTAATATTTCCTTTTGACCATTGATCCACAAACCCTTAGTGCTACTAACTTCAATGTGTCGAAAACCAAATTTGGTTTGATGTAAATCAATGGCTTCTTTACCCTTTAGTAATTCTATTTCGCAGGTATACAAATAAGGTGTTTGAGCACTCCAGGTATTTGGATTCTTAAGCTTTATGGTAGTTTCATTCGTAATTTCCTTGTGAGTCAAACGCTTTTTAGCAACTTCTCTATTATCCTGATTGTATATGCGCACAATCATTGAATAAGCAGAGGCCTCTTTGTCATTTACTCCAGTAAGCTCATACTTTACTGTAACTTCCCGGTTATCTTTGGTTGTTACGAACAAACTCGTTTCATCAAGGTGAACAGGTTCTGTTATTTGCAACCTTGCAGCTCTATAAATCCCACTACCTGTGTACCATCTTCCGCTGGGCGTTTTTGAATGATCTACCTTTACGGCAATAACATTCTCTCCTGGTTTCAAATATTGATTAAGTGTATAACGAATAGGTAAATAGCCATTGGGATGAAAACCTAATTTTTGACCATTTATATATATTGTACTGTTACAATAAATGGCGTCAAATATTACGGTTACTTTCTTTGAATCCCATTTCGGGCTATATTCGAAATGCTTTCGATAACAAGCTATACCTGTTGGCAAAAAGGCACCATGTGTGCCTGAAGGATTTTTTTCTGAATAATTACCTTCAATAGACCAATCATGAGGGATGTCAATTTGCCTCCAGGAGGTATCATCGTAATTTGTTTTTTCAAAGTCAGTTATATCCCCTAATCGGAACAACCAATCGTTATTAAAATTAATGTTCTCTCTATTTTGAGCAACTATAGCTACGTGCCAAACTAACTGCGTAAGCAGACTAAAAATTAATATTATTCTTCTCATCTTACAACTCCATATTTAATTCTAATTCATTTTTTGGTAAAGGATAGTATCGATTTGTATCATCTACAACAATTGGTTTTTTACCACTATTTTCTATTTTTTCGACGAATTTATCGTGTCTGATTAAGTCTTCTTTTCTCTTTCCTTCATTAAAGAACTCCCATGCTCTTTCCTGCAATATGGCTTCTCTTAATTGATCTTGAGTTAAATCAGAAGGTAAAGCTTCAAGACCAGCTCGTTGACGAATGGCATTGACTTTAGCAAAAGATTCAGTATCACCTGCATTAATCTCATTTAGAGCCTCTGCCTCACTTAGTAAAACATCAGCATATCGTAGCACGGGTAAGTTGACTTTTTGAAACATATCATTTCGTAAATCAATGCCTTTGCCAGCATCTCCATGTGGATATTTATTATGGAAGAATAGAAGTGATTTTCCTTTCGGTCCAGGCCCCTTAAACCCTGGCTGAGGTTTACCATTTGCAGCCACTGGTTTAATTATTTCACCATCTCTGTTTATCCATTGATGGCGCATAACATCAAGCCATCGTTTATCATTCTCCTGATCAAATGAATAATAGAATTTTAGTTCCATCGGGAATATCTTGCCTGATCCAAAATAATCTGAAGCAAAATCATATTGAAAAATTGCCAAATCAGTCGATCCTGAATTTGCTGAACCTAAATTTTTATCAAAAGCATCATCTGATATCATTACATTGAACAAAACTTCATGATTTAATGGATTGGTTGGATCCCAAAGGTCATTGTACTCGGGCAACAAGTCATATTTATTTAATTGCCTTATTTTTTCAGCCACACTAACCACCTCATTCCATTGCTTGGTTCTTAAGTGTGTTTTTAATAACAGGCCTAATGCCGCACCTTTTGTTACAGCTCCTGGTCGCTGCTCTGGCGCATCCACATCTAATAGATTTATGGCCTCATTTAATTCATCAGTAATAAATTTGTTAATATCTTCCCAACTTGATAATTCATATTTTTTTTCTGGGTCATAATGCGAGTTAGTAATCAATACCACGCTTTCAAATAATGAAGTTAAATCGTAATAAGCCAATGCACGTAAAAATTTAATTTCCCCTTTTACTTTAATGAAATATTCATCATTAAGTGGTTCAGGCATTTTCTCAAGCATAACATTTGCCCTGTTAACGGTATTGTATATATCGCCATATATATCTTGAAAAACAGATTCTTCTGGTGTGTAGGTAAACTCGTTAAATATTTTTGTTACACCACTTCCCTGAGAGATATCGGTTGGCACCTCTTGCAAAAAAAGATACCATCGCTGATAATAGCCCCCTTTTTTCATGCCCAACAGGCTAGAGTACAAACCTGTTAATGATGAGTTTAGTTCCTGTTGTGTAGTGAATTTTTTACTTACAGGAGTACTTAATAACTCTTCCTCCAGAAATCCATCACAAGCAGATGTAATTGTAGCAAGCGATAAGAACAGAATTATATATTTTTTTATAAATTTCATCTTATTAAAATTTTAAATTAAGGGTTAATAGATAATTACGACTCTGAGGAGATCCATTCTGATCCAGTCCTAGGTTAGTATTCGTATTGCCGGTGCTACTCTCCGGATCAAACCCGCTGTAATTGGTTATAGTAAATAAGTTTTGTGCTGTTACAGATATGTTACAACTTTTTAAGAATTCACTTCGATTTAAATTTAAGTCATAACCCAATGTTAGATTTTGTAATCGTACATAACTAGCATCTTCAACAAAATAGTCGCTGGCAAAACTACCGTACTGAGTTGTTTTCCATGAGCCACTTTTTGCAATTGGAGTATCCGTATTAATTGGGGTCCACCTGTCTAAAGCAGTATCCCAGAATCGAGATTCATTTTTTGCTCTATTCACATTGAACCTATCCACATCAAAGCTACCGGTAAATTGGGCACCTAAATACCATCTTTTATAGGATAAATTTAAATTTAAAGCAGCTCTGTATTTTGGAAGTCCATGACCTAAAATAGTTTTGTCTTGTTCATCTATAACTCCATCTTCATTAAGATCCTTGAATAGATAATCTCCGGGTTCACTATTAGGCTGCAATGTTTGCTCATCATTTTCTTGAATAATTCGGTCGGCTTTATAGCCATAGAACGTACTAATTGGTTGACCAACCATCCATCTGTTATAATCAATCGTACCTTGTCCAATACCTACATTATAGCCTGTTAATAACATCGTATTTTCATTAGGCAAGACATCTACTTTATTATCGTTATAACTGAAGTTACCATTCATTTCGAGACTCAAATGATTGGCTAATTTAATTTTCCCCGATAAATTTATTTCAAACCCTTCGTTTGAGACGACACCATCACTTACTATAATCGTTTTATGACCATAATATTGATTTATGGGCATGTTAAAAATTAGATTGGTTGTCTGCTTATTATAATAATCAAAACTCAAAGACCATGGCGTATTGGTTAATATTAAATCTAACCCAACATTGCTTTGTTTTGTCTTTTCCCACTGTAAGTCTGTGTTCGCAATATTCCCAGGTGCTAGTCCGGTAATGAGGTTGTTTCCATCAAAAGTATATTTCGTATAAACTCCATCCATTTTTACCAAAGAAGCTCCTTCGGCAATACCATTAATATTACCTGTTAACCCATAACCCAGTCTTATTTTAATACCTAATTTATCTTTAAGGTTTCCGACAAACCCTTCTTCACTTAACCACCAAGAAGCACCTGCAGAAGGGAAAAAACCCCATCTATTATCCTTTGGTAGAACGCTTGCCCCATCATAACGCATCGAAGCTGTCAGGTTATATTTTAGTCCAAAGCTATACTCTGCACGTGCTAAATAACCTAATGTTGAAGGACTTATCACAGAACTAGCAGGATTGGTAAATGAACTAGCCATACCGAGATTGTTAAACGAAACGTCTTCGGTTGCAAAACCTTTAGCTGTTATGTCAAACAACTCTTTTCTGTTCTTTTCTGCTGATACACCAGCTAAGGTTACTAGTTTGTGTTTGTTCCATTTATTATTGTAAGTCACTAAAAAGTCGCCTAATAATTTTGAAGATCTTGCACTACTTTTTTTGGCCATCCCTGACAATCCATTTGCGTCTATTGCACCTTCTTTAGTAGTGCTTGGGAAGAATCTATTCTTTAAATCATTATTATATATATAACTACCAGTAAGCTTAACATCTATTTTTTTTGTCAGTTTATAATTTAATTGTGTACTTAAAAGAACATTATAAACTTTATTGTTTTTTTCTACATCATATAGATATGGTAATGGATTTGTACCAGCTACACCAACCGGAGGCTCACCATATGTACCATCCTCGTTATAAAAAGGAATTAAGGGATTAACCTGTAATATATTATACATTACACTTTCACTACTAGACCCAGGAGAATAATTGGTATAATTAGCATCGATGAAAGCTGTTTTTATATTATTTCTGATAGAAAAATTTTTAGATAATTGACTACTTGTTTTAACACTAAAAGTATACCTTTCAAAATCAGTATTTTTCAATATTCCTTCTTGATTAGTATAGCCTAATGAAACAAATACCTGGTTTTTTTTATTCCCTTTTATAAAATTAAGGTTATGATCCTGATAAAAAGCCGTACGGAATGTTTCATCTATATAATCATAGCCATCACCCATATTTGCAATTTCCTCATCTGAATAAATAGGATCATTCCCTTCGGCTTCTGCAACTTCATTTTCAATCTTTGCCAACTCAGATGCCGGGGCATACTCAAATGGTCTGATTAATTTTTGAATACCGAACTTAGAATTATATGCAATAAGCCCTTCTGTTTCTGCCGCATCTTTTGTTTTAATTAGTATTACACCATTAGCTCCCCTTATTCCATAAATTGCTGCAGCACTTGCATCTTTTAAAATATCAATACGTTCAATTATCGAGGGGTCTATCGTATTGTTCATCTCCGGGTCAATGGGAATTCCATCTACCACGTATAAAGGTTCACTTGATAAATTGATACTATTACTTCCTCGAATCCTGATCTTAGGCAAAGCATTTGGATCTGCACCTCCTGATTGTATAACATTAACACCTGCAGTCATTCCAGATAAAGTGCTTCCCACATCTTTATTTAATCCCTTAGGTATATCTTCACTTGATACAGATGCAACCGCTCCTGTAACATCCCTCTTTTTCTGAGTACCATAACCAACAGCTACTACTTCATCCAGGCCAATGGCAGCAGGCATCATCTGCACGTCAATGGTCAATTCCCTACCTACTACCACCTCCTGGGTAGCCATCCCTATAAATGAGAATTTCAAGACGGAACCAACAGGCACATCGGATATAATATAGTTGCCATTCATATCGGAAATCGTACCATTTGTTGTTCCTTTTATTAACACATTTACACCCGGAAGAGTCTCGCCTGTTTCATCCTTTATGCTTCCACTAATGGTCTTCTTTTTCCTGGAACTTGCATCTTGCGAATAACTATTCTGTGTAGAGGTAACCCCTAACAACAATATCAGGAATAAAAAAATAAGCTTCCTTTTTAAATTCAATTCAGATGCTGCTATTCTCGATAAGCACCTTATCACATGTTTTTTTTTCATACTTTTGAATTAATTAACCTGAATATTTTCCAATATTTAAAATTAAAACCGGGGGCGTCCAGACCTTCGGTTTTTTTTGATGATTCAATAAACCAACTAAATAATAATTAATAGTAATACTATAATTATTGATGCAATAAATAAGGAAAGCGTCATAACCTGAAAACGTACTTTTAATTTCATGATACAATAGTAAGGTCTATCAAAATAAATGCATATAACAAAAAGACATAATTCAACAATTTTTAAGACAATAGAAGCAATCGTCGCTCAATATTACCTGATAGACAGCACAATACATACAATATCACTTTGCAATACAACAAATCAGACAATTAAAATAAATAATAAGACATTGCGATTTTTAAGTCGACATTTTCCCTTATTTTAGAGATATTAAAATTTAAGCCTTAATGAAAATTACAAATTCCAGAAAAGGAGTATGGGTTCTTTGGTTATTTTTAACTTCATTTCAACTCACTTATTCCAATTCTATAGATATTAGATTTGAGCATATAGGATTAAAGGAGGGATTACCTACTAATAGTGTTCTTTCTTTTGCCCAGGATCATGATGGATTTATGTGGGTTGGAACTTCAAACGGATTATTCCGGTATGATGGGTACACATTCGAACAACCGTTTTATACCAATAATATAGGTTTAGGTATTGAATCGGCTATATCAGCTCTTATTGTCGACAAAAATAATTCATTATGGGCAGCCACCAATAATGGCCTGTTGCTCATTGATTTAAACACTTACAAAACAAAAGCATATGTAAATAAGCCAAATAACAACAACTCTTTATGCAGTAACGAAGTCAGAGCTTTGTTTATTAATAAAAATGACCAAGTTTGGATTGGGACGAAAAATGGCTTATCTGTATTTAATCCGGGAGATCAATCATTCAAAAATTATTACCATCAACCTAATGTAGAGACCTCATTAAGCCATAATATTGTTCGTGCAATAGCAGAAGACTCAAAAGGGAATATTTGGGTAGGCACGTATGATGGTTTAAATATATTCTCCCCGGTAACCGAATCGTTTACTAAACTTAAATTAACTAATAAGCTGGATAATCAAGCACCTAATGATCTCGTATTAGATTTAAAAACGTATAGCATATTACCTAATCATATTTTTGCCGGCACCAATAAAGGTTTATTCAAAATTGACATATCTTCAAAGGAATTCCAAACATTCTATGTTACCAAGGATAAGTATAAATCGCCATCAAATAATACCATTAAATCCATTGGGCCTTATATTAATGGTAAAATTCCTTTAGGAACAGATTTTGGTTTTAATTTATTTTCTCCATTTGAAAGAACATTTGAGCACTTTTTTTATCAACCTAATAATATCAGAAGCATATCTAATAATGTGATAAAATGCACATATATTGATGCCTCGGGTACAATGTGGATTGGCACTAACAATGGGATAAATATTTTTGACATCAACAAAGCACAATTTAGCTTCAATAGGATAAATAATACCAATCTTGATTTTACTGATTATGATATTGCATGTTTCGCAGAGTCAGATAAAAATATTTGGTTTGGCAGTGGTAATGGAATAGCTTTTGTAAATAAAAAGACCGGGAAATTCAATAGTTATCCTACTGATTCAAAAACCAATGATCTTCATATCGATAGGGAAGGTAGTCTTTGGGCTGCAACAGTTCAGGGGGTATTCAAAATTAATGAAAAAAGGAATACATTCGATATCTTCTCGGAAAACACCTCTAAACTTGGATTATCTACAAACTTTACCAACACAGTAATTGAAACTGAGGATAATAGTATTTGGATTGGAACAAGTGGTCATGGTATCAATAGAATATTTCGTTCAAGAAGCATTAACGGTGAATTAAAAGAAGACAGTGTTGCCCATTATAGTAATCATTCTGGATTCTCCATACCATCAGATAAAATTCAAACATTATTGGAAGATCAAAATTATTTATGGGTCAGCACCAATGGAAATGGAGTTTTTAGGATTAATATAAATACTAATGAATATGAGGTTTATACCGTTAAAACGACTAAAGGCAACCTCCTGTCAAATACTTGCTATGATATAATTAAACTACCTAACAAGAGTTTATTATTCTGCACATCTAAAGGAATATGCTTATTTGAAAAGGGACATTTCCGAGAAATTATTATACCAGGCATCTCAAATTCCAAAGTAATAAATGGGATATTAACTCCGGAAGGATCATTATGGCTATCAGATTATACAAAACTTTACAGATTTGCCAACTACTCTCACGATACCTACCAAAGTTTTGAAATCGAACGGACCTTGCCAATAGGTGTATTTAACAAACGTTCGTCTTTATTAACTGAAAATGGACAGCTACTATTTGGAGCTATAAATGGGGTAATATCATTTTACCCTCAGCAATTTACTTCCAATAATTTCATTGCACCAATTCAAATTAGTTCAATTGAAGTAAATAACGAGATGATTCTTCCTGGTAAAGATTTAAATAACCAAAAGACAATTAGCAAACCCATTCATTTTGAAGACCTGATACATCTTAAGGAATCTGACAGAAACATTGTAATTAACTTTGCTTCCATGCACTTCTCCGGCCTCTATGAAAATAATTACAGTTATAAACTAGAAGGATTTGATACAGAATGGAATTATACCACTGGTGATAAAAATTACGCTCGATATTCGAACCTTAGAAAAGGAAATTACACATTCATTCTTAAGGC
Source organism: Labilibacter sediminis (assembly GCF_005877885.1). Lineage (GTDB taxonomy): Bacteria > Bacteroidota > Bacteroidia > Bacteroidales > Marinilabiliaceae > Saccharicrinis > Saccharicrinis sediminis. The sequence continues at coordinate 146,502 of NZ_VCHY01000004.1, read as the reverse complement.
TACCAATAATGATGATATTTGGATGCCTGATGAGAAAATAATCAAATTTAAAGTGGCACCATATTGGTATGCCAGTCCTTTGGCTTTTGTACTATATGCCATATTAATATTCTCATTCACCTATATGGGTATTAAACTAATTATAGCTGACAAGGAAAAAAGTCATATTAAATTAATTAATAAGATTAAACTCCAATTCTTTACGAATATTTCACATGAGTTTAAAACCCCTTTAACTCTGATTCTCCTTCCCCTTGAAAATATCCTAAGAACTAAACCTATCCACCCAGAAGAATATATTGAATCTGTAAATATAGCTCATAAGAATGCTATAAAATTAAAAAATCTCATTGATCAATTGATGCTATTTAGAAAGATAGATGCTGGAAAAATGAGACTGGCAGTTAATCAGTATAATTTTGTTGATTTTGCTCAAAGTATCTTTAAGACTTTTGAATTCAGCTTTAAGGATAAAGAACTTGATACACGATTAATCACTTCTGAAACTAAAATTCAATTGTGGTTTGACCAACAAAAAATGGAAATGCTATTAAATAATCTTCTTTCGAATGCATTAAAATTCACCCAAAGACACGGTAGTATTAAGCTATCTATTGAGGAAAAAGCAAAATACATAATAGTATCAGTTAGTGATTCCGGCAAGGGCATTAGTAAAGAAAACCAAAAGCATATCTTTGAACGTTTTTATCAGGATGACCATAACCGAAACCAATCAGGGACTGGCATTGGATTAAATTTAGTGAAAGATATTGCAGAATTGCATCATGGCAGTGTTGCGGTTGAAAGCGAAGCTGGAAAAGGCTCCTGTTTCAAGGTGAAATTATTAAAAGGGAAAAGTCATTTTGATTCAAATACTGATTTTGCATTCACATCTACTGAGAAAAATGAATATCCGGAAATTGATATAGTCCATAATACATCATCACAAAATATTAATGATGGTGATTCAGTTGAAGGACAAAAGGAAAAGAACACTATCCTTATCGCAGAAGATAATGATGAGATCAGGAAGTATATCATCAAGCATTTACACCCTTTTTACAATTTTATTGAGGCAGCTGATGGTAAAGAAGCACTGAAGAAAGTAAAAGATACGGAGGTTTCATTAATAATTTCAGACTTAATGATGCCAATTATGGGAGGTAATGAATTTTGCCAGATTGTTAAGGAGGATGTTTTATATTCTCACATACCATTCATTATGCTGACTGCAAAATCCTCTATAGACCAGAAAATACAAGGATTGTCTGAGGGTGCTGATGCATACATAACTAAACCATTTGATTTCACACATTTAAAAGTTACAATAGATAATTTAATAGTAAATAGAGAAAAACTAAAAAAGAAGTATTCAGAAAACCTGATCATCGGGCCAAATGAAATTAAAATTGAGTCACTTGATGAGAAATTTCTGCGATCGACACTGGCTATAATTGAAGAAAACATTGCTAATTTCGACTTAAGTGTTGATAATCTAGCAAGTGAACTGAAAATCAGCAGCAAACAACTTTATAGGAAAATTAAAGCATTAACCGATCAAACACCAATTGAATTAATTAAGGAAATGAGACTTAAACGCGCAAAACAGTATCTGGACAAGAATGGCGCTAATATTTCTGAGATAGCATACTCTTGCGGGTTTGCTACTCCAGCCTACTTTACCAAGTGCTTTAAAGAGAAATATAATTGTACACCCACTGAATATAAAAAAAATAGGTCATAGCTATTCTCTGTATTAAAATTATTACCATTTGTAATATAGTCATACATTTTCAAGAAAAGATAGATACAATTATTTTAAGCATGACCTGATAGAGAAGTCAGCTTCAAATCAAATTCATCCATCAATAAACCCAGGTACTTATTTTTCTTTTTAAGCTTACTTATAAGAGCATCTGGACCTGCCAGATACTGTGTCTTTTTGATAGAAATAACTAAATCGGCAATATCATCACCTTCACTCAAGTCGGTATTCTCCAATACTGTATTCACATTAACTTTGAAACATGCACTTTCAGCTATTTTGCTCCATTTCTTAAAGGCTTTCCCTTTATCCGGAAATAAAGTGACCTGGTAACCCTTGAGAGTATTTAGCTTCTGTACATTCAACATCTCAATAGAACCAACAGCAACCCAATTGTATTGCGGATAATACAACGCTCCGAAGATGGCATTCTTTTCGCCTTCGGCAATAGCAACAGGTCTTAATTTGTCAGTTAGTAAGTGCGCTCCAAAGAATACCTGTTTTAAATTGAAATCCTTTTGCTTAATGATATGATGCACCCAATTAATATAACCAACTCGCTTTAGAGTTGCTGAATTATACTGCATCACTTTACCCGTCCTTACTTGTCCCAATCGGTTGACTTGCCAAAAGATGGTTTTATTCCCTTTGGCAGTGCCTACGCAATACTTCTGTAATACCTCCAAAACCATATGTTCCGGAAAGTATTTACTCAAGCCAATAGCAAAGTTATTTTGGTGATAATTACTAAGAGATGCTTGCATTAACTTCTTGTCAATGCATGAAGGAGGTTTGATGATAGGTTTTGGCTTAGATGCTGGAATATGAAAATCATCCGGTTCGTATCCAGTTTTCTCGAAGTACATTTTGGGCGTGAAATGGTAACCGCATTTTTCCACACGGTTACACCTACCTGTATAATCAGACAAATGTTTATTGGTATGATTATCTACATATCTGGTAAAAGTACGCTGGTGACATTGCGGACAATGATACCTGGTTGACCGTCCTTTGTATTTTTCCAATGAATAGCGAATATCTGGCATAAAGGAAAGTTTTTGTTTCAGTGGAGTTTATGGAGTTGTGGAGGATTGTTGTTTTTCAAGCACTTACTACTCCATACAACTCCACTCACTCCACAACTTGATATTTTCTAATTGATAAAATGGCGCTTCGCCGAAACCCGACTCCATTTCTTGTCTTAATACAAGAAACAGAAGCAAAGAAAATCAAAGCTGCACCAGCTTCACTCAAAAAACTACGGTTTTGGACTGAGATGGCTGGAACTCGACTTTTTTCGTTCCTCAAACGCCTCAAACAGCCATCCTTCTTTAACCGTCCAATCAACCTTGTTTTTTGGCGCACCTGCTGATGCCCTTATATCCACAATTGAAAGTATGACGTTATTATTTTTGGTAGATATGAAAATGAATCTGATCTCAAAATACATATTTTCACTCCGCTACTCCACACTCACTACACTCAAACTCCACACGTAAAACACTGTGAATCAAACAAACTCCACAACTCCACAAACTCTACAGTATTCTAGTTTAAAACATCTGTTTCATACACGCCCTTTTGCACCTTATGAGCTAGCTTTGTATTACTGAGTAATTGGTAGGCATATGATTCTTTAGCAATCCCCATATGGTCTGCCATTTGAATAAACTCTTTGTTGGTAAATTCCTTTTTCCCAATCTTTTTTATGACTTGTAGAACTTTACCCTCCTTGGAGTTATCCTCATATACATTTAAAACCATATTATTGAGTTTTAAAGCGTTGACATAGAAGTAATCCTTTAGCATAATGGCTTTCTTCATAGCACTCTCACCAACACGCTCAATGGGCAGATTATCGAAAAAACTATTCGAAACTTCCAGAACAAGTGCGAACCTTAAAATGTACCTATCCAGCTTTGAAAGTATACCGGAAATCATAGCATCTTTATTGGATGGTGCTACATGCTTATTCACTTCATTAATGAATAGTTCGTCAGCCATATCAGACAATACTAACTCTTCAGTACTACTCTTCTGAGAAACAGAATCAATAAAATCTTTCATTTTTGAATGGAACTGTTCGATCAAATAATCATTGGGATTTGTCCGCTTCACATATTTCTTCTCCATCTTCAATGGAATAGCAAATAAGATACGCTCAAAAAATCCATCCTTAATATCCTTGGCTTTAAATGATGCGATAACGTCATCCTGTATGCTTCCAATAATGGAAACACAGGGCATACTTAATGATGAACTTTCGGCTTCTTTTCTATCCAATGAAATTGGCGCTCCGTCCCAAATGGACAAAAACTGACTCTGCTTTGATGCTCCACTATATCCAATAAGATTTAAAATAAAGCTCTTAAACTCATCTGGCATCAATATCATTCCATTAGGGTTTTGCTTATGCATATTGATTAATGCCTCGAATGTTGGGTCTGTGGAATAGAGTTTCCTCTTTGTTGGCTTTTTCTCTCCTGAATCAGGATCAAAGTTGGACACAGCAGCCTCGTATTCTTTATCAAATTGCTTCTGTTGATTCTTCACAGCTTTAAAAGCCGTTTTTAATGGGGCACTTTTATTCTGCCCTGACTTACCAACCAACACCACCCACATAGATGGGTTTTCTATCCACTCAATATGTTTACGTAAATGATACGAGTTGCCAATAATCCCGGCCAAGGCTGTAAAAATGCTTACCGATGTATAGTCGATGTTATAATTCCCGTGATCATGCAATTCTATAATAGTATCCTGGATAAACTTTGGAAAGATGGTCAATGGAAAATCCGATTCCTCTGCCATTTTAAGTCTAAAGTTAGCTTCGTGGATCGACATCTTTCCAAATTTCAAATGTGATTTCCCCAGTTCCGTTTTTTCTTTTTCAAATGATTCCATACTATTTAAGGGGATTATCCATTAATACTTTCCAAATAAGCTTCAATTTCAGAAGCCTTATAGTATATTTTGCGTCCGGTTTTCTTGTAGGCAATAACCTTATTGTCACGCATAGTTTGCAAAGTCCTCCTACTTACATTTAATAGTTTGCATACTTCTTCGGTAACATACCAGCGGTCTTTAAATCCATCATTCTTGGCTACATTGATACTGTCAATCTTATCGTTAATGTGGTCTATCTTGCCCATTAACTTATTGAAGAGATGCTCATCTACAATTACAACTGTCTTGCTCATTTTTATACGATTTAAATGTGTTATTAAAATTTATTTCGTCAAACCTAAGCAATACGGTACACTCACTTCCTAGTAAAAGATAGTAACGGAAAGTAAAGGAGAGTAAAAGCAAGTAAAAAATTGTTTTATATCGTATTTTATCGTTTTAGCTGTTTTTAATTAAGCGCAAGTAAATATTATTGAGTACAGAGTAAATTACTTCAAAGCAATAATTCTCGACATTTTTCTATTGACTGCTTTTTATTACCATCTAAAAATCAAATGTTTTGACTTTTATTGCTATTTATTTCCTTATGCTTCAATCCTTTTGTCATTGCTTTCTATTTCTTTATTATTGACCAAAATAATGCAATAAACAACCATCAAAATGATATTTAGACGAACGATATTAAAACAAGATTTGGCCGTTAAACTATACCCTCAAAGTTCAAATATCAATGCAGCGATGCAATTGCTCAGAAAAGAAATAAAACTGTCCCCGGAATTAAATAACAGACTTGATTTGTTGACGAGAAATAAACGAGCTCATTATTATACGCACAAAGAATTGGAAGCAATTCTGGAACATTATTGTATAAGCCAGGAAGAATTTGAGTTGTTATAGGGACTTCTTAAGGGAAATCATGGTAAAACACACGAAAAACCATGCAAAACAAGCTCAAAAGCACTGTATGCACCAATCAACAGATAGCTTTTAAGTGCTTTTTCATGCTTGAGAGTACTTTCAGAGTATATACAGACCATATTCAGAGTATATTTCGCTTGCTTTTGAGTGCTTTGCTTTATTTGAAGACCATATTCAGCATGCTTTTTGAACTTTCAAAATTTCTGAGAGTGCTTTTAGGATGCTTTGCTCATTATCAATAGTGCTTGGTGTAAATCACCACCAATATTAATACGACATCATTGTTGAATTAGGAAAAATGCTTCGTTTTTAAGAGTGTATTTTGAGTACTTTATTGGAGATGGTAGGGGCTGTCGCACATGAAACGAAAAAAAAATCAAATTGTCGTCAATTGGCATAGCTGTGTCCGAAATTGGCATTGTCATAAGTCGCTAGTATTGTGATTAATAATATAATTTTACAGTCATCAAAATTAAGTAGAATAACATTAAGCGCAATACGATGATATTACCCCGAACAATACTAAAACAAGATTTAGCCATAAAACTATACCCTCAAAGTTCAAATGTAACTTCCGCCATGCAGTTACTGCGTAAGGAAATTAAACTTTCACAGGAATTAAGCTGTAAGCTTGATAAATTGACACGTAATAAACGGGCACATTATTATACCCACAAAGAACTGGAGATTATCCTGGAACACTTTTGCATTAGTCAGGAAGAGTTTGAGGGGCTTTAGTAATTGCCACCAATAAACAAGGGGAAACTGTTAATTTCTGCTACAAACATGAATCAATTATCCCCCTCAGGGGTACAATTGATAATCATTTCACAATATTCAGGTATGCAAACAGCTCTGGATCATCTATACTTTATTTATTATAACCCAATATCCACTTTTAGCTGATCCTGATCTTTTTAAATAACCGGCAGTTTTCAGTTTAGAAATGTTGTTTTCAATAGCGGTAGTACTAATACCAATAACCTTTGATAGTTTGGTTATGCTTATTGTATTATCCTTTTCAATTTCAGATAAAATTTTCAATTGATTATCACCCAACTTATCACCCAACTTATCACCCAACTTATCACCCAACTCTGGTGCATGTGATTCTAATTTAAAATCAACAATGACTGAATCAAACTCTATTTGATAGTCCGGAACTGTTGAATTATAAGCTTTCCAGTTCTCATCAATTTTATCAAAACCAAAACCGGCATTCTCAGCAAGTTTAACCATACGAAACAACTTCGCCAATATTGGATTTCTGGGCAATGACATATCTTTGCCTTTTAGTTCCTCAAAGGGCTTAGGTAATCCGCCAGGATTATAAAACTCGATATGACTAGTAAATATGCGAACACGAGGGCATCCTGAAGAAAAATAATCGGCATGCATTAGCATATTAACCAACGCCTCCCTAATACTTTCAAGACCAGATGATAATTCTTGTCCAAAGCCTTCGGCTGTTAATGAAAATTGAATATCAACCTTTTGCTTTAAACGAGCAAAGCATTCAAAGTAATACTCCCAAAGATTTTCATGTTCTTCGATACGAAATGTATAACGCTGTTTGGCATCAGAGTATGACGTTCCTGGTATTTCAAGTAAATCTATACGAAAATCGGCAAAGTATTTTTCAATCACATCACGATTACCAAACATTAGTAAGCCAGCAAAAGTACATTTGCCTTTTTCCATTATTCGAAGCTTATTCAGAAATTCGGTTTCATCGAAGCGATTGTAACTTGCATTGGGATTAAATCTTGACATATAATCCCTATATCGATTTAAAGAAGTATTGTTTAAACTATCACGATTCGTGTCCGGAGCCAGTTCTGCTGTTTTTGTACCAAAAGCCCTATCACGCAACATGCTGTCAATTTCTTCCCGAGTAGCTCGTTGGTCAGAACTTCCCCTGCGTATGTATGTATTTGTCTGATTGTTATAATAAACAGGTTTATTTTTATGTACAGGGATATAAAATGCCAAAACTATCTTATCTTCAATTTGATATATTTCCTGTTTAGTATCTACAAAAACATTGAACTTGGTTCCCCTCAAAGTGTTCAGAAAATCCTGCTCCAACTTTTCAGCATTATCAACACCTATAATTTCAAATTCTTTACCTTTCTCTTTTACGCCTAACACAATCCAACCACCACTGGTATTAGAGAAAGCTGAAACTGTTTCCCAAACTGACTTTGGCAATTCACTTTTTGCAGCTTTCACTTCAAAATCTTCCCATTCAAGAGAACTGAGTTTCTGTATTAATTCTTCTTTATTCATATAACTTAAAAGTGCAAATATACACTAATACTTCTTCTTTTGATGAGTGCACCTATAAGTCAGATTACAAATTATAATAACATGTCAAGTTTTTTTGAACAAAATACTTGACGAAAAATCCATTTTTAGGTTCGGTTCCTTTTTGCTACTTTTGGAGGGAAATGAGTTCATTAAAACGCATTTAAAACGGGCATTTTTTAGCCATTTTTGGTGGACTTACAGAGGACTTAAAAAATTGAATTCGTAAAATATTGAGAATAGGGCACTTAAAGCAAATTTTCAGTTCCCTCTCTCTCCGCAACTAAAGAGCTTATCATTTATTTGATAAGCTCTTTTTTTATGCCCTAAAATTTAATCCCAACTTTTGTCACTGATCCGTTAAACCGTGAAACAGATTCATAAAACTAGGTTTGGAGACTGCCATATTTTAAAAAATCGATACCATAAGAACAATAATCAAAACTGCTCCAATAAGCTTGATGATTATTGATCGTGTATTAAATAGTCTTTTATTTGAATAACATCAAACCTCTTGATACTCGGCGGGAGTTTTTCCTGTAAATTTTTTAAATATTCTATAAAAGGATGTTTTGGAATTAAACCCGCAATCTTCTGATACTGCAAGCAGTGTATAATCCCTATTTTTAGGATCATCCAACATCTTTTTTACAGCTTCGACACGGTAATAATTTACAAAGTCGTTAAACCCAACATTCAGATGATCTTTAAGCAGCATAGTTAAATGGGGAAGAGAAATTTTAAGATGCGACATCAACTGATTTTTAGTCAATTGTTTATCCAGGAATAGCCTCTCTTTTTCCATGCTATCTATTAATGCTTGTAAATCTTTTTTAATTCGCGGCGATAAATTTGGATCTAATTTAAAATGTGGATAGGGCTCATTCATATATGTAGCCCTTGATTTTTCATTTCTGCCCATTCTTACGATAGCTTTCCTTAGTGATTTCCTGTAAATAAAAAGCATCCATATGATGATTAAAACTAAAAACACATTGCTTATATACCCTAGGATACTGCGGTAATTCCTGCTAACATGAATATCAATTAAAGCAGGTGTCTTTGACCATAGTCCATCGTTATTGGAAGCCATCACTTTTAATTGATATACACCTGGTTTAAACAGAGGAAAGGATATACTGTTTTTATTTCCTTCCAAATAAACCCAGGAAGTATCATTAGCCCCTGAAAATTGATATTTATACCTGTTTTTTGGTGCATCGACATAAGAAAAAGCTGAAAATTCAAATTCAATATTGCTATAAGTATCTATAAGACTGATTGATTTTCCAAATGACATATCATTCTCTAAGGGAACATTGAAACCCACCTTTTCACCTGTTTTCACCAAATGATTAGAAATAGTCAGATTTGTAAAACGGGGGATAGGAACATATTCATTTAATCCAAATAGCTCCGGTTTAAAAACATTGAAACCATGATTCCCTCCAAAAATAAGATACTTCCCTGATTTTAATTTGACTTTATACTCAAATATTTCACCTTGTAATCCATCAGGCGAATTATAATTAATAAATGTTTTAGCTTCAGGATAAAAACAACTTAATCCCTTATTTGTACCCAACCATAACCGTCCAGAATCATCTTTTAATATGCTAACAACCAAATTTCCCGGCAACCCATGGGATACATTATAATTTATGAATCTGTCATCTTCATAGGTGTAATGAAACAATCCATTTTCAGAGCCGAGCCATATCCCCCTATGATCTTCATAGATATCCCATATCTGAATGGTCTCCAAACCTTTGTCTCCAAACTCCAACAGGTTTGTTATTTCTGTTTCTGGATCATAAATTCCTAAACCACCCAAATGAATAGAAAACCATAACCGGCCATTTTTATCAAAATGCAGGACTTTAATATTTTTCGTAAAAGAATCTCCTTTTCCAGGCATTTTTAAATCAACATGACTGACTGAATCTAGTTTGCTATCGTATTTAAACATACCACGATCAAGTTCTGTAAACCAATAATTATTATCAGCATCTTCAGTAAAAGTATAAACACCTTTAGAAAATTTATATTTCCCTTGAAAATCGAATTCCTCAAAACACTCCTTTTTATGATTAAATTTTATCATTCCCCCGGTAGTACCAAAAAATACTTCCCCCTTTCTATTAGTGAAACCTGTCAAAATCTGATTTCGATGTACATCATTTGAAGTGAACAGAGTAAAACTATTTGTCGATATCTCATACCTGTTAACACCCTTGTTTTGAGTACCAATCCAAATCATGCCTTCATTATCTTCAACAATTGCCCTTAAAGCATTTTCGCTTAACGAATTCAAATTCCCTGGAATTGCCCTATGCAATTCAAAGGAATATTCATGCTTGCTGAAGCTGTTCATCCCCTGCATTGTACCAACCCAATAGGCTCCGGTATTATCTTTCAAACAACAACTTATAGTATTACTACTAATTGAGCTATCTTTTTCAGGATGGTTTTGGTAATAAGTAAACCTGTTCTGCCGGCGGTTGAAATAATCTAATCCTTCCTGGGTTCCAATAAACAGGTTACCTGCTTCGTCTTCCATAATTGAACTGACAATATTATCAGACAGCCCTGTCCCATCTTCATTCTTTAAAAAATTCAGAAATTCTTCATCTTCCCGATTGAATCTTGCGATCCCATTTGTAGTGGCAAACCATAATATCCCGAAGCTATCTTCGAAAATTGCATTAATGAAATTACTAGAAACAGAATTTTTATCTAATGGATTGTTGACAAATATTTTTTTTGAGTTATCCTCTAAATTCAACCGGGTTATTCCATTTCCTCCAGAGCCTATCCATAAATACCCCAAACGATCAAAAAAGATGGTGTTGACGATACGCTCACTCTTAGAAATACTTAGGTATTTTTTATGATGAGCAAAATGAGGGTAATTTTCGAAACGATCTTTACTTTCATTATAGAAAAAAATTCCATTCCGGGTCCCCGCCCATATTAACCCTTTTGGGCTAACGACTATACTATTTACGATCCTACTTAAATTTAAGCTATTGTCAAGATCTAAATCATAATGAGAAAATGTCCCGAATTCGAGATTATACTTAAACACACCATAATCGGTGCCAATCCAAAGATTATCGGAATGATCTTCGCAAATAGACTTTATCCTTAAGTCTGAAATCATATTGTTCCCATTAAAAGGCATATTAACAGGTAATATATGATGCCCGTCATAGCGCGCCAATCCTTCTTTTGTACCTACCCAAATAAATCCGTGGGAGTCCTGATATAAGCACAAAACAACATTCGAGGGTAATCCGTCTTCTACAAATAACCGATGAAACCTGATCTCCTGAGAGAACAAGATCAAGGATAAGAAACAAAAAAAGAATGTTAATAGCAGTCTCATAGATGATTATTCCCCTTTTATTATATTATTATTCATTCTCTCTCTTCTGCATTCCAATAATGCTCAAAAATACGTTTTTTTATAATTGATTTTTATTCTTTTGTCATTAGAGCTATTCTTGCAGGGAGTCCAGTTGGCAATCCTGTGCATTGAAGCATTCAGGCCTGACATACGACTGATACGTGTTGGTTAATAAGCAGGATTAGCATATCCACATGAAAATTCCATACCTTTTTCTGCAAGTTTCTCAATGCTTGAGGTATGGAAATTCCCATTCAATTGTGATTCCTCCTTTCAAAAAGGAAAGCATGTATCCTACCAATATTAACCTCAACCAGGAAAAGAATAATATTGTGTTTTATTGTATCTCTTTACATGGTATTAACAGAAAGGCCAATGTGGTTAGAAAGATATAATTCTTCACTGTAGCCGTTTTATTGAGAAATACGGTCATGACCTATCCAGGGATCATCCATACTGTTTAATAAACTGTCGAGTTGAAACTTCATACTATTGTCTGTGATGGTGTCTTTGCCCCAAATATTATTCATTTGGTACGGATCGTTCACATCATCGTACAAGAAATATATTTTTTCTCTCTCACTTAGTTTATTCACTGCAAAGGTGTATTGATGGTTACGAAAGCCACGCAGTCCCAAGTGCTTTTTATCGGGTGTTGTACCAAAATACAACTGTAGGGAGGGGCGTTCTACATCCCTTCCCCAAAGGACTCCTGAATAATCATTGCCTTCAACACTTTCCGGTATTTTGTCCTCCAACCCCACAAGTCCCAGTATGGTAGGCATATAATCCGGAACGCTTATAAGGAGATCATCCGTTTTAGGCTCTATTTTTTGGGGCCAATGTACAATAAATGGTATTTCGTATGACTCCTTGAACCAAATGTTCTTTTGCATCAGCCCGTGACTGCCCATCATCTCTCCGTGATCCGATGAAAATATAATGATTGTATTATCATATAGCCCTTCTTGCTTGAGTTTCTCTATAACGCGCCCAATTTGCTCATCTACACCGTTTACCATGGCAAAATAGTTAATAGCATGGTGTATATTCGATTCCACATATGGATCGCCGGCTTTGAAGGTTGTATCATTTTTATATCTCACATTGGGCCGGTTCAATACATCTTCAATTGTTTTTCCATTGTAATGTTCTTTGTATTTATCGGGGTAGAGGTCGTAAGGCGCATGCGGAGGATTGGGAGCCCAGATAAGGGCAAAAGGCTTGGCTGAGTTTCGCAAGCTGTCGCCCTTGTTTTCGATATACCTTATTACAATATCGGCTTCGTGTTCTGAAGACCATTGCTCAATATAGTGTTTTTCATCCTCTTTTGCGTGAGTCGTCCAATAATGTGGATTAAGGTGATTGTTACTGCAACCATAGGCATACCAGAAATCAAATCCGTGCCTATGGTCGAAAGGTGTCCAGGAATCCCATATATTTATATTACTGCCGAGCTCGGGTTTTGGGCCATCAAGGTGCCATTTACCGATAAAGCCAGCATTATACCCGTTTTGAGTTAAAACGTCAGACAAACATACTGCATCCTTTTTGATAAAATTTCCATATTGGTTACGCCCGGAATGGCAGTTGGATATTACCCCGTTGGACAAAGGATACTGCCCTGTCATGAGCATGCCCCTGTAAGGGCTACACAGCGGATGATTAGAAACTGCCTTGGAAAAAAACACCCCTTCTTGGGCCAACTTGTCGATGTTTGGAGTAACCACCGGATCTTCGTTTAGAAAGCCCATGGAAGCTCTCCGGTACTGATCTGCAAAAATAAATACTACATTTGGACGCTTTTCATTTTTTTTACAACCTGAGAGCAACAAAATAAGCTGCAATACTAAAAAAATCCCTCCGTTTAGTTTCATATATTTATAAATTAGAAGTTTTAAACTTATATCCTATTTCTATATATTTTAGTTATTTGTGATTTATTTCATTAGTGATTTTACTAATAATGTGATCTTTTATTATGTTTAAAACATAACTTTATTAACCTACCTGTTATTAAACTGAAAAATAACTCCCCAACAATAATTTTTAATCCCATTTATAACCGTCTGGCACTTCATAACCCATTGCCGGACCGTAATCAATACCCATTTTTTCGAGTAGCTGATATTTTGATTTTACTAAATCATAAAATGTATCGAATGGTAACCTTTGGCCTGAACTCCACATTTGTTCTGCAAGAGCAAAAATACGCGGAAAAACTCTCCTGTCAATCATATTTTGTTTTACATACCAATCGGTCCAAAGACAGGTTCCCATCCCCAAAACAAGGTTGTGGGGAATCTCCAGGTCTGATGGATTTTCTTCATACACAGTTTTAATATCAAATGTCCTATGCTCCCTGTAATTATTCCAGGGGGTGACCGGAAAATTTAGGTAAGTATAATAGTTGGTACCGCAAATTACCTGATGCCCCTTAGCGATAGCGTTTACCAAAGCCTTATCCTTATGTCCACGCCAGTTCCACCAATAAACAACAACATTATCAGGAAGTTCAACCCCTTCCTGATAAACAACATCACCCCAAAAAATGACTTTACGTTTTTTTGTGCCTAAAAATCGCGCAAGCCTTTTGGAAAAATAGAGCTGTAGGTCATGGCTGTTTATTAGGTTCTCATTTTTGATTTTTGCCTGGCAATCGGGACACTTATCCCAAATGTCTTTAGGAGCCTCATCACCCCCAAGGTGGATATACTCTGATGGGAACAGGTCACATACCTCCTGCAATACATTTTGAAGAAAGGTGTAGGTCTCCTCTTTCCCACCACAAAAAAGATTAGGAGAAAATGCCATAACAGTTTCAGGAGCTTTGCCAAAACATGTCAGTTCAGGGTAAGCTATCATGGCAGCTTCAGAGTGGCCGGGCACATCTATTTCAGGCACCACTGTTATGTGTAGTCTTTCAGCATATTTAACAATATCCCTAATCTCATCCTGAGTGTAAAATCCCTGCTGCTCCTCCCCTTTTGCCACTTTAGAACCTATTGATGTAAGTTTAGGATACTTTTTAATCTCAATCCTCCACCCCTGCCCTTCAGTCAGATGCCAGTGAAAAACATTCAATTTAAGCATGGCCATCCGGTCGAGGTACTGTTTTATGAATTCCGGTGTCTGATACTGCCTTCCGGAATCGAGCATAAAACTACGCCACGAATACTTTGGTTTATCTATTATTTCCATGCAGGCCAGGCTTGCATTCTGAAGTTCCTGAGATCCATATGCCACATCAGGAGGTAGAAGATGCAACAAACTTTGAACACCATAAAAGCACCCCGTTTCAGTATTTGCAGATATAATTATCTGCCCCGATAAAATTTTGAGGTTATAACCCTCATCACCAAGATCTTCATCATCAATCCTTTTAAACAAAATATCCGCCAGAGGTTGCCCTTTTTTAGCCAATATTCTTTCATTCGGAAATTTCCCTTTCAGGTAAACAGCTGTCTTCTCTCCCAATACATCCCAGGAAATAATGGTTGTTTCACGGAATTGAAATGTTCCTTTTAGTTCTTTTATCTCAAATGGCATTGGAAGGATTTTTTGAGAACAAATACCACTTGATATAAATACCAATATTATTACCAATATTATTTTTGCATCTACTTTATTCATTTAAGTTCTTTTAATCAATTGAATTTTAGTAGTTCTAAATGTTCCTTTAACAATCTTATAAAAAAAACAATTAGCATCACATACATTTCAATTTACACTTTGAGTATTATTTATTTTTTTCCTTAAACATTTTGTCTGAAAGATAAACCCGAATCTTAAAAAAGATTCGGGTTTGTACATACAACTAGCTTAATACCTGTTAGTAACCCGGATTTTGTGTTAAGGCAGGATTTTTATCTATAGCCGTCTGCGGTATAGGCATCAAATAATTTTTATCATCCCAAATGTAAACTCGGCGCATACTGGTATAAGGATTTTTAAACAAAGTTTCTCCCTCCTGAAGTACATCATCCATTGTTTGTGGCGTACAGTAAAGCACAGAACCATCGGGCTGGAGAAGTGGATAACAACAACTCATATAACCACCATCCAACGGATTAGCAGGATTAATAGGTACGCTCCCGTTACAAACTTCTGCACCAATTTTCCAACGACGGATGTCCCAAAAACGATGTCCTTCAAAAGCCAGCTCAACTTTACGCTCATGCTTAATTCTTTCGAACATTCCGGCTCTGTCCAGGCTTGGATAATTTAAATCAACATTTGGCATATTCGAACGAGTACGAACAATGTTAATAGCATCGTAAACAGATTGATCAGGACCATTGGCTTCATTTTGAGCTTCGGCGTAGTTCAAATAAACTTCAGCTAAACGCAATACAATCCAGCTTTGTTTCGAGAAACCAAAGTCACCTACTACTGCTGCCGGATCCATGAATTTACGCAGGTAATAGCCCGTAATGGTTGCCAAACCTTGTGCATGTGCTGCATTACCATCTGCTCCCGGACCTTTTGGTGTCCACTTATTACCATCTTTTACCCAGGCCAGATTCATAGAGATTCCATAAAAATCAGAACCATGATGTAAAACGGTTTGTTCCAAACGTGGATCGCGATTGGTATAAGGCTGTTGCGGATCGAAACCATTTTCAGGAGTAGAAGGTTTTCCATCTACCATTTCGTAAGCTAAAATCAAATCGTGAGTTGGATTGTGCTGCCCCCCCCAGGATCCACGATGACTTGGTGGGCGAGAGAAGTTGTCAACTGTACCTCCCTTGTTTACACCGTCGAACAGAATTTCGAAAAGCACTTCCGGATTATTTCCCTGCGAAATGAACAAGGATTCATAATCTTCTGCCAATTTTCTGTCGCTGGATCCGTTTTCCACTGCATCAATCACTTTTTTCGACATGGCAGCTGATTCGACATAACGCTCTGCGTGTAACAGCATCCTTCCATGAAAGCCCCAAACAGCCTCGCGGCATATACGTCCCCATGACGAACCGTATTCCTTCATCTCTTTTGCCATGGGAAATTTATCGGCTATATCTTTCCATTCTGAATCGATAAAGTTGTAAATCTCTTCCTTGTCTGTTCTCCCAACATACAAGGCTTCCGGATCAGAAATGTCAGGAATAGCATCAATCAGGGGTACATCGCCGTAACGACGAACCAGGTCGAAGTAAAAGAAAGCACGTAAAAAGCGGGCCTCTTCTTTCATTAATTGCATTGCCGGATTATTAACCAAAGTTGATGCTTCTACTCCCTCAATAAGAGTATTACATTGGTAAATTGCTTTATAATTTTCATTCCAGTTGCCAAATTGTTGTGACTTGGTTGGGGTTTGTCCATAATTTACATAGTGCCAAGCCTCAACATAACCACTTTTGTTGACAATAAGATCGGTGGCGCAATCAAAAAAACTGCGTCTTCCGTAACCACGGGCTTTGTGCCCGGTGCTTTCCCAGCCGAAACCATTGGGCATGTAGCTGTATATATCATACAGAAAAGCTTCGGTATATCCCTCACTTTCAAAAACAGCTGCACTCGATATTTTATTTAAAGGTTCACTATCTAGGTAATCATCTCCACACCCCACTAAAATAAGGGATGCAATCATTATTAAAAATAAAGCATTTAACGTTTTCATTTTTACAATTTTTTAGCGTTTAGAAAGTTACCTGTACTCCAAAGTTTATGGTCCTCATTTGCATGTAGTACCATGGATGAGATCCTAAATCTGATGCTTCAGGATCCCAGAAATCGATATTAGAGAACGACAATAAGTTACTTCCTGAAACAGATAGTCGTAATGCATCAATACCTGCGTTTTGTAATAAATCCAATTGTGGAAGGTTATAGGCAAACTCTGCATTTCTTAGTTTTATAAATTTACCATCGGTTAGCCAATGAGTAGATTCTGCATTGTTATTAGCTGAAGCGCCCTGATAGTTACGAGGCAACCAGGTATCCTTGTTTTCTTCCGTCCATGCATCAGTATATCCATAAATACCATTGCTGTTGTTAACAAATGGAGTAGGTTTATAGCGATGGGTATAGCGTGTTGCTCCCTGAAAATTTGCAGTTAATTCAAAACCTTTCCAAGCCATAAAGGTGTTCAATCCGAATACCAATTCCGGCATACCGGAACGACCAATGTAGGTGCGGTCATTTCCATCAATTTTGCCATCTGGAACACCCTCAGGCCCTGAAATATCTTTGTATTTAATATCACCCGATTGATAATCTCCGAAATAAGACTGATCAGGAGAATTAACTACATCGTCAGCATCTTCGAAAAAACCAAGTGCTATATATCCATAGCGAGAGTTAAACGGACGGCCCGTTTGCTTTAAGGCATCAGGAACATTAGGAGCTTCCGACATTTCAACAATTTCGCTGGTGGCATAAGTTACAGTTCCTTCCACACTCAATGTAAATTCATTGAAGGTGTTTTTGTAACGAAGTGCAGTTTCAAACCCACGATTATCCACAATACCGATATTAAATGGAGCGAGACTTGCACCTACTTCAAGAGGAATATCTTTACGGGCAATCAGCAAATCTTCTGTGCGTTTCTTAAAAATCTCGAATTCACCGGAAAGTTTTCCTTTAAAGAAAGCAAAATCCAAACCCAGATTCAGGTTCCTGGCCTTTTCCCAGCTTACATCGGGATTAGGAATTACACCTGGATTAATACCCTGCTGATAACCGTCGTCGGTAATAGTACCTGACGGCCGACCTCTTGTTGAACTAAATCCAAATAATGAGAGATATTGATAAGGTGTAATGCGGTCGTTCCCGTAGATACCACCTGCTACTCTAATTTTTAAATTTGAAAGCCAGTCAGCGCCACTCATAAATCCTTCCTCAGATATCCTCCATGCTGCGGAGAATGCAGGGAACCATCCACCGGCTTTATCTTTTGGAAAATTGAATGATTTATCGAAACGGGTATTCAACTGTAATAAATACTTATCTTTGTAGTTATAATTAATGCGACCAGCATACCCCAACCGTGCATTTTCGTTAGCTGAGCCATCATTATTTATACGTGCGGTAGAACCTGCAAACATTTGGTCTAATGCATCAGATATAAAACCATCGCGGAAAGCTTCAATCCCCTCACTGTAATAATCAGAGTGTTCAAAAACAAACAACCCGCTTAATCCATGATCTCCAAAATCTTTATCGTAGGTTAGAACAAACTGACCAGTATTACGCGTCCTTTCAGTAAAACGCTGATCTAAGGTAATTTCAGGTATTGATTGTTTTTTATTGGCAACCGGATCAGGTCCATCATAGAAAATATAAGGCGTTGCAAAAATTTTGCGCTGATAATTTTCACGGTCGAAAGCATAGGTATATTTCGCAACCATACCTTTTATAAATGGAATGTTGTATTGAAAAGTTAATGAACTTTCGAAAACAGAACCTTTATTTCGATCATAACCAGAATGATTCATTGCTCCAATTGGAGAATTGTTTAAACCATTCCAATGTAATTCCTGGTTTCCATTAATCTCAATGTATGGCTCAAATGTAGGGTAACTTTGGTTTACCAAACTCCACCCCGTGCTCTCAAATGGTGACTGGTTTTGTTCGCTTATACGTCCTGCAATGTTTAATGACATACTTAGATCTTTTGTTATGTCACCATCAATATTTGTCCGAATATTATAACGTTCATAACCTGACGCATCATATAAACCATCCTGATCCAGGTATTCAAAAGATGTCCTATAGCGGACGTTTTTTGTTCCGTTTGAGATAGTTAAAGCATGCGTTTGAATCGATGCGTTGTCTTCAATGGCCTCCGACCACCAGTCGGTGTTCGTTCCAGTTCCGTTTCGGAATGCTTCAATCTCTTCGTCAGAATATACAGGAATGTATTCCCCGCCAGATCGCTCAGCAAGATTGTATATAGCTTCATTCAAATGGGTTGCATAATCGTAGGAATTTAAACGATCAGGCAAATACAGAGGAGTTTGAATACCAACTTTAACATCGTATATAATTTCAGCTTCGCCACTTTTAGCACGTTTAGTTGTAATTAAAATTACTCCGTTTGCACCTTTTACTCCATAAATTGAAGCTGAAGCAGCATCTTTTAGAACAGTAACACTTTTAATGTCATTCGGATTCAGTCGGTTCATACCTCTTTCAATTCCATCAACCAACACCAAAGGAGAGTTATTGTTGTCGCTGAAGGTACTTTTACCCCGGATATAGAAATCCACATCCTCTCCGCCAGGCTTACCTGAACGTGACATTGCTGTAACACCTGTAATTTTACCGGCCAGACTTTCTGCCAGTGCAGGTGTTGCCCCTTTTACAAGAGCTTCGCCTTCAACAGTTGATACTGCACCGGTTAGATCTGCTTTTTTCTGTGTGCTGTAACCAACAGCAATAACTTCTTCCAGTCCAATTAAATCGGGTATTAATGTAATATCGATTCTTGTTCTCCCATCTACCGAAACTTCATGGTTTAGCATCCCCACAAATGAACAGGTTAAAACCACATTATCGGCCACCATAACTGTATAGACACCGTCAGTATTGGTAATTGTTCCGTTTGTGGTTCCTTTTTCAACCACCGTTACGCCCGGAAGTGGTAGCCCATCCTCATCTGTAACGATCCCTGTTACTTGTTTAGCAGTTTGTGCCGTCAGGTTGAAATTCATAACCAAGCATACAATACCTAATAATGCGAGTTTCAATCCTTTCGAATTAGTTTTTTTTCTCATAAGATTTTAATTTAATTTAACTTAATTAACTCAATTCTCTTTCTTCAATTACAGCAATCAATTCTGAATTTTAATTAGAGCACTTGCTAAAGTATGAAATGGAGAACTTTTCGAATTCCCAAATCCGAAATGTGGAACCAAAAGTTGTTTTTGGTACTCTTACGCATTTATTTGGCACTCTCTACATACTCTACCACAAATCATTAGCACATCTTACAGGATTTTAATATTTATTAACAGATTGAAACTTCATTGTGCTGATTTTATACATTTATTCATCATTTTCTTTAATTTATCCTACTCGTAGACTACAGTTTTATAAAAGAATTTTATCGAATTTAATTTTGAAAATATCATCACCTTCGCTTACACCCTGATTAACAGCCTTATGTATTTGTGAAATATTTTATTGAGATACAAACTGTTTAGATCATCAGTTTGTAAGAATTATCATTTCAAAAACGACACAAACCCATACCGCTCTGACTTTAAGAGCGTTAATAAATTACCAATACAATTTGAAACCCTAAAATGTCGTATTTATTACTCCTTTCTCGAAAAAAGGATAAAACCTATTTCATAAGTATTCTAGTTTTAAGTTTCACATTTAAAAACAGTAAAAAATGAAAAAACGGAATAGAATGAAAAAAATAGGTATACAAGTATTAGCAATTTTATTAATGACCACATTTGCGCATTGTAACCAAAATGATTTATCAAATTTCTTTATTCAGGAGAATATAAATCATGCTTCAACCCAAATCGGACTACAACTCAAAGAAATAAATAAACAAGGCGGTGTACTTAATCCCAGAACAATAAATGAAGATGGATCAACCCGTTATATTATTAAGGAGGATTGGACTAGTGGTTTCTTTCCAGGGACAATGTGGTATTTATATGAATTAACCGGAAATGAAAAATGGAAAAACTACGGAATTAAGATAACCGAATCCCTTGACTCAGTAAAATATCTGACCTGGCATCACGATGTTGGGTTTATGATCAATTGTAGTTTTGGAAACGCATATCGACTCACCGGAAATGAAGAATATAAACAGGTGATGATAAAAGCAGCTGAATCATTGAGCACACGCTTCCGCCACGTGGCAGGCATTACCCAATCGTGGAATGTAGATAGAGGGTGGCAAGCTACACGTGGATGGAAATGCCCGGTAATTATTGATAATATGATGAACCTTGAGTTACTCTTTAAAGCTACTCAATTAAGCGGAGATTCGACTTTTTATAATATTGCAGTGAGCCATGCTGACAAAACAATGCAAAATCATTTTCGTCCGGATTACAGCTCATACCATGTCATAGATTATGATCCTGAAACAGGTTCTGTACGGAAGAAGAACACTGCACAAGGTTATGCTCATGAATCAGCATGGGCGCGAGGCCAGGCTTGGGGACTTTATGGCTATACCGTTTGTTACCGCGAAACAAATGATCCCCAATACCTCAAAATGGCTGAACAAATTGCCAACTTCATTTTAAATCACCCTAATCTTCCTCAGGATTTGATCCCCTATTGGGATTTCGATGCACCAAAAATTCCTGAAGAGCCGAGGGATGTATCTGCCGCAGCCATTATAGCCTCTGCATTGTACGAACTTAGCCTCTACTCAAATGTTGGTAATGAAATTAAATTAAAAGCTGACCAAATAATGGAAAGCCTTTCTTCTTCGGAATACAAAGCTGAAATTGGCAAGAACAATTATTTCTTGCTTATGCATTCTGTAGGGAACCTCCCTGGTGGTGGAGAAATTGATGTCCCACTGAATTATGCTGATTATTATTTCCTGGAAGCTTTAAACAGAAAAAGAAAACTAGAACAAAAATAATATCAAATACCATTCAAATTTACATGGATGTAATGCCGATAGGTGATTAAAGAACAGTTAAAAGCGCAGCGCATTAAATGGTCATTTTAATCACCTATCGGTATAAACCGAAAAAAACTATATCATGAAAATAATTAAACTATTTATGCTTGTGATTTTATTGCTTCCGGCAATTACTCATTTAAAATCCTATGCACAATATATTAACCATCCAATAATCTTATCATTCGAAGATGACATCCCTGAGAATATTACCTGTACAGAAGGATCTGGAATCAAAGTCTCAGAAAAACATTTCAAACATGGAAGTAAAAGCCTGCAATGGAGCTGGAAAGCTGACTCCAGACTAAATTTCAATTCACCAATTAATAGTAAAAAGTTTGATTCAACAGTTAATGACAAGTTTATCCCAACATTTGTTTTTTGGATTTATAATGAAAATCCGATAAACGATAAATTGACTTTCAAATTTAAAACAGCAAATACAACAAACTGCCAATTTGAATATGATTTAAACTTTAGCGGGTGGAGAGGAGCCTGGATTGCCTTTGAAAGAGATATGCAAGGTAAACCTGAACCAACAATGGATAATCTGGAAATAACTGCTCCGGGAAGCGGAAAAGGGAGTTTATATCTGGATCATGTAATTTTATGCATCCCCATGGATAATCGTTGGCACACCCCGGATTATCAGGCTCCATTTATAAATAAAAAAACAAAAAACCACTGGTTGGAACTCTACAACTCCAGCCAAAATACATTTGATCTGGAGGTAAAGGATGAAATTACTCAACAACAAATTGATGATATTGAAAAAATCGAACATAAGTTTAAAGAACTGATATTTAAACCCATTAATGTCGATAATAGGAGACTGGAAAATATACAGAATCAATTCAGCCAATTTAATATCTCCAAATCAGGAGAAATATTAACAGGTAAAAATCTTTGGTTTGCAAGGTATGCTGAAATTTACGACATCCTCCAAATTGATAGTAAAGGCATGTATAAAAAGTATGGACAGGATATAAGGCATTATTGTGATTTTATGTTTGAAATTGCAAATGCTTATTGTTCGACAACTGATAGCGTTGTAAAAAATGAGTTAAAGAATAAATTTCTGCTTCTGACAGAGCATATATTTGACCAGGGGTGGCAGGAAGGTAGCTCTATGGGTACCTTACACCACCTTGGATATTCATTTCGAAATTTTTACCGTGCGCTGTTTCTGTTCCGTGATGAACTGACTGAAGCTGGTTTGACAAAAAAAGCCCAAAAAGCGATGGAATGGTTTTCCGGTACTGGTGAAGTCAAATTGACTCCGGAAAACAAGGGTATCAGCATTGATGCCTATAATACTTCAGTAATAGGAAGACTGGCCAGTATCTTAATGATGCCTGATTCTCCGAAAAAAGTAACTTATCTGAAATGTTTTAGCCGGTATATTGACAATGGATTGCAAATAGCCGACGGACTGGAAGACAGCTTTAAACCGGATGGATCAATTTTCCATCATGGAAATCATTATCCAGCATATGCGGTCGGAGGTTTGGATGGTGCTGTTAATATGGTTTGGTGTCTGAACAATACAGAATTTGAAGTTTCCAGGCAGGGAAAAGAAAACCTGAAAAACGCATTGCTTACATTCAGGTTATACTGCAATCTTCAAGAGTGGCCTTTGTCAATATCCGGGCGCCATCCCAAAGGAACTGGTAAACTAAAACCCTGGCACTTTGCAAAACTTGCTACAACAGGTTCTCCGGATAAAACTGAGACTATTGATACAGATCTTGCAGGTGCTTATCTCAGACTTACCAAATTTGACCAAGCAGACAATTATTCAAAACTGTTCAAAGAAACTGGTATTAATGTGGAACCAGATCCATCCGGTAACTGGTCGATGAATTATGCAAGCCTGGGTATACACCGTCGCAATAACTGGATGGCGACTGTCAGAGGTCATAGCCGCTATATATGGGCAGCTGAAACCTATATTAATGCCAACTGGTATGGACGGTACCTGGCACATGGACATCTTCAGATAATGGCGAATGGAAAACCGGTTAACAACTTTGATAGTGGATACCAACAAATTGGGTGGGATTGGAATCGCTGGCCAGGGACAACTGTGATCAACCTACCCTTTAACAAACTCATAGCTGATGTTAAAAAGGTTGATCAATTTTCAGGATTTGAAGAGATGCTTTTTTCGGATGAAGCATTTGCCGGTGCCCTTTCATTTGAAAACAAACATGGTATGTATGCCATGAAACTTCATGAACACGATAAATACAATGGTTCCCACCGGGCTCATAAATCATTCTTTTTCTTTGACAACCGAATAATCTGCCTGGGGAGCAATATTGAAAACGTTAATACCGACAACCATACCGAAACAATACTGTTTCAGGACGTGCTAAAAGCAAAGCATGATACTATTATGGTGAATGGTAATCAAACCTCATCATTCCCTTATAGTGCAAAATTCAAAAATGAAAAATTAGTTTGGATAAGCGATAATCAGGGAATATTCTATTACATTCCGGACAGCAGCAACATATGGATCGAGAAAAAAAAGCAATACTCGTTCGATCAATCATCACGTACCCCGACTGAGGGAGACTTCATGACTGGTGTTATCAACCATGGAAAAGCACCGAAAAACCGGGCATATGAATATTGCATCTTAGTAAAACCGTCAATTCCGGAGGCTAAATCATTTGCTTCATTATTCAAAACTACAGCGAGCAAACCATATAGTGTGCTTCAAAAAGATTCAACTGCTCACATCGTGCATGACAAAAAAACCGATATTACTGCATATGCATTATTCAAAGAAAACCACTTATTAAAAAAAGGTGTTTTCCAATCAGTATCTGCACCTGTAATGGCAATGTCAAAAATGAACAATGATACACTTCAAATAAGTATTTGTGATCCGGATTTACATTTATATGAAGGTAATGCGGATGTATTATTAGATACCAATGCCAAACGAATTGAACGAAGTATTTACTCCCGCCCCTGGTTTTATAAGGAAGGAGCTGTGTCAAAAATTATTGTTTGTGTACATGGTGTATGGAACCTGAAAAACAAAACAGAAAATTGTACGATAATTCACCAAACAAATAAAACCACTACTTTAGAATTGTCATTCCAACATGGTTTATCAAGGGAGGTTAACCTAATTGCTGAAAACGATTTAGTCAATTTGTAATAAAAATTCAGTTTCCCTGATGATTTATACGTCGAATGGATCAATGAGATGCATGAACAGGTGAGAAGACAATCCCCTTTGTGTTAAGAATGCAAAAGAGGTATGTGAGATACTGGAAATAAATGATAATGTTATTGCTGTCTTCCAAGGACATAATCATCATGGGGATATCAATATAGCTAAAGTAAGCTATTCATGTAACAGATCCTTGGTATTAAATGCCCTGCTTTATTCCTACTGGCAAGGTTGATAATAACTATACACACAGAGGTATTTCCTCCATAATGTACAATTTATGAAAATGAAAAATAAAAATTACTGGTTAGCTGTGGCTTTAGCTACAACGCTCCTATCATGCGCACCCTATAACAATTACGAGGGAGTAACATTTAAAGAAAAACAACCAGCCGACTGGGAAAATCCAGCGGTTAATCAAATCAATAAAGAATCACCCAGAGCCTGGTACATTCCATTTGCCAGTTCCGCAGAAGTGGATCGCGATAATAAATGGGCCTCTTCACTCATGCAGTCATTAAACGGAGATTGGTTGTTTCATTGCTCACCAAACCCTACTGAAAGGCCCTGTTATTTCTTTAAGGATGATTTTGACACACGTCAATGGAAAACTATTCCTGTTCCTTCAAACTGGGAGTTGGAAGGTTATGAATATCCCATCTACACCAATGTGCAATATCCTCACGAAAAGACGCCACCAACCATTCAGAAACACTATAATCCGGTGGGGTCCTATAAACACACTTTTACCATTCCTGCTGATTGGAAAGGAAAAGAGATATTTATCCATTTTGGAGCCGTTAGCTCAGCTATGTATTTATGGGTGAATGAGCAACAAGTAGGCTATAGTGAAGACAGTAAAACACCTGCAGAATTCAACATCACAAAATACCTGAAACCAGGTAATAACTCCCTCGCTGTTGAGGTTTATAAATGGTGTGACGGAAGTTATCTGGAAGATCAGGATATGTGGCGTTTGGCCGGTATTACCCGCGATGTATTTCTAATGGCACGCAACGAACAACATATTCGTGATTTTAGGGTCACAGCTGGATTAGCCGATGATTATACAACCGGTACTTTTCATTTGACTGCCCAGGTAGTAAATGTATCCGCCGAAAAACCTGTTTCTGTGGATGCCATATTGAAGGATAATGGAAATGAAATTAAATCATTCAACGTCAACCTGACTAATAGTACCGCTGAATTTGCAGCTGAATTTCCTGATATCAAAACCTGGACAGCCGAAGTACCAAACCTCTATGAATTAGAGTTAACTCTCAAAGATCAAAATAATAAAGTCATTGAGGTGCTACGCCAGGATGTAGGTTTCCGCCGTGTAGAGATCAGGAATAAAACACTTCTGGTTAACGGTCAATATGTCTACATCAAAGGCGTGAACCTACATGAACACCTTGATTCAACCGGCCATGTAGTGGATGAAGAAACCATGCTAAAGGATATCCGTTTGATGAAAACACACAATATCAATGCGGTAAGAACATCCCATTACCCACAGCCTGAACGCTGGTACGAGTTATGTAACCAATATGGGTTATACCTGGTAGATGAGGCCAATATAGAGTCCCATGACATGGGTTATGGAAAGGAATCCCTGGCCAAGGATTCTGCATGGAAGGATGCCCACCTCTACCGCACCCGCAACATGTTTGAACGTGATAAAAACCAGCCATCGATCATAATCTGGTCTTTAGGAAATGAAGCTGGAAATGGAGTAAATTTCCACGCCACCTATGATTATTTAAAGTCTTTAGATTCAACGCGTCCGGTTCAGTACGAGCAAGCTCACGGAGGTAAGAATACGGATATCAACTGTCCCATGTATGCCCGCATTCCGGATATTGAAAAGTTTGCCAAAGAAAAAGCTGATAAACCCCTTATAATGTGTGAGTACGCACATGCCATGGGAAACAGTGTGGGAAACCTGATAGATTATTGGAACCTGATCGAATCGCATGATGTGCTGCAAGGCGGTTTTATTTGGGATTGGATAGATCAGGGGATTCTCACAAAAAATGAAGAAGGTGAACCGTTTTGGGCCTATGGAGGAGACTTTGGGCCGGATACAGTACCCAGTGATGGCACTTTCTGTTTGAACGGATTGGTTGATCCTGACCGTGGTATCAAGCCTGCTTTGAAAGAAGTGAAGAAAGTATACCAATACCTTAAGTTCTATCCCAAAAATTTGAATAATGGACTTATCACCATCGAGAATAGATATGGTTTCCTGAATACCGATAAGTTTGATTTCCATTGGGAGATTAAAGGTGAAGGAAAATTGATTAAATCAGGAAAACTAAACGACGTGAATCTGGCACCGGATGCCAAGGGAGATTTTACTGTGGATAGTGATTTTCAGGTTGAACCAGGAATCGAATATTTCCTGACTATCTCTGCTCAATTAAAAGAAGCGCTTGATCTGATACCTGCCGAATCCCGGTTGGCTGCTGAGCAGTTTAAAATGCCTCAATATAGAGCACCTAAAGCTGTCAATGAAAGGTTTGCTTCGCTAGACCATCAACAAGACGACGATAGTTTAATTATTACAGGCGATAGTTTTTCTGTGATATTTGATATGAAAAAGGGTGAGATGACCAGTTATAAAACAGGTGAAAAGGAGTTGATTCAATCCGGGCCAATCCCTAATTTTTGGAGAGCACCTATTGACAATGATTTTGGTAACCAGCTGCATCAGCGGGCTGCTATCTGGGCCAAAGCGGGGGAAAACCGTGTAGTTACCAAAGCCAATGTAGTTACAACCGATCAGAAAAAAGTGAAAGTAAACTTTATGTTTGATCTGGTAGATGGTGAAAAAAATAAAATAGGTAGCTACTCCAGTACATACCTGGTAAAAAGCAACAGTGAGATAGAAGTAGATAACCATTTCAAAATGGTCAAAGGTGAATTGCCTGAAATACCAAAAATGGGTATGAACCTGGTAATGCCACGTGAGTTTAATCAGATGAGCTGGCTTGGTCGTGGTCCGCAAGAATCTTATTGGGATCGCAAAACAGGAGCGTTTATTGATGTTTATTCCGGCTCAGTGGCCGATCAGTATTTTGCATATGTACGTCCACAGGAGAACGGCAATAAAACAGATGTACGGTGGGTATCCATTACTAATACTAACGGTAATGGGTTATTGTTTACCGGAAAGCAATTGTTGGAAGTTTCTGCACATCATAACCTCATCGACGATTTCATCTCAACGGAACGGACAGATGGTCGTCATCGCAAAGGTATAAAACCAGTACATCGCCATATAACGGATGTTAAACAACGTAATCTTACTTCGGTAAACATCGACTTCAAACAAATGGGTGTTGGGGGTGATACCAGTTGGGGTGCATTAACGCATGAAAAATACAGGTTAACCGGAAAAGAATACAGTTATGCTTTTATCATGAAACCAATTACGAAATAGAATAATTCTCTTAAAGATTTAATCCTGAATCGAGGCTGTCTCAAATGAGATGGCCTCATTTTTTTATACCCAAAAATTTAATCTCAACTTTTGTCGGATCAGGGATCACCACCAATATCTGAGTTTATATTGGTTCGGGGTTGATTAGGGACTACTTAGTAATTACTTCGGTTAAAAATTAGTTTTATATCAGAGAATATTCAGAATTAATACAATACAAATTCACATATACGTGAATTTAATGTGAGTTTGATGTGAATTAATAGTGAGTTAATAGTGAGTTATATCGCATTGAGTTAGCACGCAGTTCCGTAGTTGTTATCAGGAAAATATGAGGGTATTGTTATTGAATGGGGTATATCCCGTTTCTGCTTTTCGCGTAGTTTCTTTTATGTAAAAAGATGTTTAAACAAGCTTACGGAGTTTTTATTAAAAAAAAAAAAAAATTATCACCTCACCCTCATCCTTTTTTGTTTAAAAAAAACTCATTTGTAAAAGTTTTATGAAGTTAATTTTGATGGAAAATTTTTGTGTTGGGTTACGACTGCTTTTTAACACAAAAAACAAACGAATTACAACGCCTCGTTTACAAACAACCCAAATTTTAAGTATGATAAATTTATGTATTTTACGATTTTAGGAGTCTTATATCTTAATTAAAATTCGTTTTTATTCATTATTTTTTCCTTTTTGTGTAGTCTTTAATTTATAACTTGGATTTTCCCTGTAAATTAATGGTTCAAATCCCAATTTATGAAGATGCACTGTAAGGCTGTAACTATTTGCGCATGCACCTCGCGCACATTTATGGATAAAAAAAAGGTGGCCGGTATAACTGCTACTTTAAGGAGCAATGGCTATCTGGTTGATATAAAAGATGACCTATGCCGTCTGGTTGCCGACGATCCCAATCAAATAATAAAGGTTAAAGAAGGTACCATTATCGCCTGCCATACCAGGGTTGTTAATAATCATATGAACTGGCTGGGCATTACCCCCGGCACCATCATTGAAGCCAGAAAGAATAGTTCTGAAGAAATATTATCGGAATTTGGATTGGAGGAAGACAAAACTTCTCAAACGACTGATGACATATATAAAGAAATAGATGCACTACCCGTCCATAAAGACCACGACGCCTGGTATCCGGTGATTGACAAATCAAAATGCACCGAATGCGGCAAGTGCCACGACTTCTGCTTATTTGGGGTTTACACAACTGAAAACAAACAAGTTAAAGTAACAAATCCACACAACTGCAAAACCAATTGTCCGGCATGTGCACGCATGTGCCCATGCCAGGCTATCATTTTTCCAAAGTACGAGAAATCACCGATTAACGGTGGTACGGAAATGGAAGAAGTATTCACGGAAGAAGACAAAGCTGAAATGTATCAAAAGCGTTTACAGTACCGCTTACAACAAAACCGAAATCGTTTTTCGATGCTTAAAAGAGACAAATCATAATGACAATAAGAGAATATACGGCCAATTTCAGGACGATGCTGCGTGTGCCAATGGAAGTATCGCCTTGGCTTGTCTGGAAAATCCTTTACAATTTTGCCTGGCGCAACCTAAAAAACATGCGGCAATTTGAAAAGCGACAGGCAAAAGGGGAGCCTTTCTTCCCCGCTTTCGTGATGATTTCCGTAACAGAAAGCTGCAACCTTGCATGCAGTGGCTGCTG
The DNA here is from genome assembly GCF_005877885.1 of Labilibacter sediminis. Classification (GTDB taxonomy): domain Bacteria; phylum Bacteroidota; class Bacteroidia; order Bacteroidales; family Marinilabiliaceae; genus Saccharicrinis; species Saccharicrinis sediminis. The sequence goes on along the minus strand of NZ_VCHY01000004.1, from coordinate 116,262 downwards.
GGTTTCGACAGGTGGTAAAAAATCACTTAGCAAAGAACAACTGGACGGCATCATTACAGAAAGTAAAAAACGTGGCTCCTACTTCTTTGGTGTCTTAGGTGGTGAACCTTTATTATACAAAGGTTTGTTCGACATTATTGAGAAACATTCCGACTGCTACTTCCAGCTGTTCACCAACGGCATGCTCATCACCGATGCAATAGCTGCCCGTATGAAGAAGCTTGGCAACATCACCCCGCTTATTAGCATCGAAGGCCTGAAAGAAGAAAGTGAAAAACGTCGGGGAAGTGATGATGTATACAATAAAACACTTGCAGGTGTGAGAGCCTGCAAGAAAAACAAGTTAATGTTTGGTGCAGCCGCAAGTATCTGCAAGGGCAATTATAATGATCTTGTAAACAGAAAATACATTGATTTGCTGGCTAAGGAAGGCGTGCATTACCTCTGGTATTACATTTACCGTCCGGTGGGTGCCAAGCCTGACCCTGCCAACGCCCTGAACGAAGATCAGATTCTTGAATTACGCAAATTCATCGTGAAACAACGCAGGGATGCCCCGCTTTTCCTCATCGACACCTATTGGGATGCACAGGGTAATGCACTTTGCCCGGCTGCCACAGGCATGAGTCACCACATTTCACCAGGTGGAGCAGTGGAATTTTGCCCACCCATTCAAATGGCCCGTGATTTCATTAATGCAGACGGGAGTAACCTCCAGGCCTTATTTGAAGAATCAGAATTTCTGGCAGATTTAAGAGCGTTGACAGTAGATGGCACAAGGGGATGCATCCTTTTGGAGGACCCTCACAAACTGGCAGATTTCGCCGAACAATATAAAGCACAGGATTCCTCATCACGGCAAACGGTGTTGCAGGAGTACAGAAGCATGGCACCGGTAGCCGGCCACGATCAGAAAGGCTGTGAAATCCCGGAAGAGAATGTATTATATAAAATCATGAAGAAAAAATACTTCTTCGGATTTGGCGCATATGGTTAAAAGAGCTTGGCAGTATGGAAAAAACGCAATTTAAATATAAAGTTCCGGGGACGAAGGAAGAACGTCTGGTATTACGAAATGCCATACGCACGTTCGCGGGTAAGCAAAACCTGACACCTCCTGTTTCAATGGATCAGCTTTCGGACATGGCACTGCAGCTGATCAATGAACGGCAACTTGATACGGCAGGAAAAAGCTGGTTAATGGTGGAACTGCATAACGCCGTATGGTTCGATACTGTTGCATCAATTCCGCATAACAAGCGAATTTTGCTGCTCCCTAAATGCCTGAGCGATTCATCATCCTGTAAGGCAGATATTGATGAGCTCGGCTTACTCTGCAACCTGTGCACACAGTGTAACATTCCTGATTTGCAAACCCGTGCCGAAGAGTTGGGCATGATGAGTCTGGTGGCCGAAGGATTTACATCAGTGGTTGGCCTGGTTGAAAGCGGTGTCGTGGATACGGTGATTGGCGTAAGTTGCCTAGATTCACTGGAGAAAGCCTTTCCGCTTCTGATCAACAATGCCGTACCGGGCTTAGCCATTCCCCTGAATGAGGAAGGTTGCAAGGAAACCACGGTAGACGAAAACTATGTGTACCGGATCATGGAAATGAGATCGGAACAAACCGCCAGTCTGCTGAACTATGATCTGCTGAAAACAACCATCAAAACCTGGTTTCAGCCTGAAAATCTGAGTAAGGTTCTTTCACCCCTTGATGACCAGACATCCGTCATTGCAAGGCAATGGATGGGTGGTGACGGAAAACGTTGGCGTCCGTACCTGCTGGCTGCCACTTACATGGCCATAAGCGGGAAAAACGAAATACCGGAAAAAGTACAGCGTGCAGCCATTGCTATTGAGTGCTTTCACAAGGCTTCACTGGTGCACGATGACATAGAGGATGAAGATTTAATACGCTATGGTAAGGAAACGGTAAATGCCACACATGGTGTGCCGATCGCCATTAATGTGGGTGACATGTACCTGGGCGAAGGTTATCGCCTCCTTGCGCAATGCGACCACATGAGGTTAATAAAGGTAGCCTCCGATGCACACATTGCCCTGTGCAAAGGTCAAGGTATGGAATTGGAATGGAGTAAAGATCCACAGCCTTTAAGCATGGATTATATACTTGACATTTTTAAACACAAGACGGTACCGGCCTTTGAAGTATCACTGTTAATAGGTTCGCTCTGTGTTGATAACCACGAAGAAACTCGTCAGGTACTTAGCCGATACTCCAATGCATTGGGTATTGCTTACCAGCTAAAGGATGACATTGAAGATTTCGAGACAGACGACCCACTGGTTATCCGACCCTCGGCTGTAATAGCCGCCATTTGCGAAAATAGCAATGATGAGCTGTTTGTGCATTCCTTGCTACATACCGACGATCTGAAAGGTTTCTTAAGATCAGCTGATCATGAACACATGCTTGAAAGCGCCATTTCACGTGTTCAGACAATGGTTGACAGCTTTCGAAAAGAAGCACTGACAGCCCTGAACCAGATTACTAATACAGAACTAAAACGTCTGCTCTTTCGGGTTACAGGGCGCATTTTAAAATAATATGCAGAGTATTTCAGCCAACATATTGGATACGCTAAAATCAGGAAAGGGTCAGCTTGGAAGAGAAGCCATTGATCACTTATCTGCATTTGTACGATCTCAATTACTGCAGGATCACTCATTTATGAATAAAAGCGGTGAATCAGACCTGTACTATACTTCTTTTGGCTGGATGTTATGTCTGGTACTCGGAATTCATCTTGATACAGATAAAATGGCCGGTTATCTGTCGCACCAGCATGAAGACGATCTGGACCTCATTCACTATACAGCCTTTAAACGGTGTGAACTAATACTTTACATGCGCAAAAAGGGTCGTGCATTAACCTGGTTGAAAACCCAAAGTAAACAGCGAGTCAGGGACCTGAATGATTTTAAGCATATGCCACACCAGAACATCAGCTCCCCTTATACCCAATTCATCTGGATTTCGTTATTGGAAGATACCGGGAATAAGCTCCCAGAGAAAAGCAAAATTGAAAAGAACCTGGAGCAATACCGCCACGAAACAGGAGGCTTCATGAATGTCTCAGATGGACTTACCGCCACCACCAATGCCACCACAGCTGCCTTATCTGTATTAGGGCAAATAAGCAATGGTAAGCAAGAGAAAGCAATCGGGTTCCTCAAATCCATGCAGGATATTTCAGGCGGATTTAAGGCTGCACCTTCGGCACCAGTGCCGGATCTGTTATCAACTGCCACTGCCTTGTTTGTATTAAAGTCCTACAAGGAAAAGCCCAACTACCAGGCACTGGAATTTATTGAAGCCCATTGGGCAGAATCTGGTGGTTTTATCGCTACCTTACTGGATGATAAAAGCGATGTGGAATACTGTTTTTACGGATTATTAGCTATAGGATCAGCCTTATTAATTAATGAAGAAAGTTAAATGCAGGAAGAAAAAATACATAAGATGATCGATTACCTCAGCGGAGAGCTGATTGACAAACGTCCGAAAGACGGAGGTTTGTGGAGCGGTTACCTGTCGTCCAGTGCGATTTCGACATCTGTAGCTGTATTTGCGCTTTTTATGTCTAACAAGGATAAACATCAGTCAGGCATTGAAAACGGGGTGGCCTGGTTGAAAAAGACAATGCTTGAAGATGGTTCCTGGGGCGACAGTCCGGAGAGCCCTTCGAACATGACTGCCACCCTGCTGACCTTTGCCACGTTAACTGCTGTGGGGGAAACACCGGAGCCAACAAAAGCATTTTTGAACGATAAATTCGGAGGCATCAGCGATGCCCACATTATTGAAGGTGTATTAAAGTATTACGGAAAAGATCTCACCTTCTCTGCCCCCATCCTTGTGATGTGTGCACTGGCCGGCGTCATTTCTTCCTGGAAAAACATACCACAATTACCTTTTGAACTGTCTGTTCTGCCGCAGAAACTATTCCGCTTCCTGCGCCTGCCGGTGGTGAGTTATGCCATACCAGCTTTAATAGCCGTGGGCATCCTGCGCTATAAAAAAGGAAGCAAGAACCTGCTGAGGGAAAAGTTTATACCGGGTTCCTTAAAAGTACTAATTAAACTTCAGCCGAAACATGGCGGTTTTCTGGAGGCAGCACCGCTAACCAGCTTTGTGGCCATGTGCATGTGTGGCGCCGGATACGGAGATCATGAAGCAGTACGAAAAGGCATCGGCTTCCTGACCGACACTGTACGCAAAGACGGTTCCTGGCCAATTGACACCAATCTGGCTGCCTGGGTAACTTCACTAAGCGTCAGGGCAATGGGAGAAAATATCCCTGACCGGCTAAACCTCGCCAATCAGATTAAGCAGAATGCCTTCAAATGTCAGCACCCCTTTACAGGTGCAAAAGAAGGTGGCTGGGGCTGGACTAACCTGCCTGGTGCGGCCCCCGATGCCGATGACACCTCCGGCGCACTGGTAGCACTTTACGATTTGAGCAATGGGGAAATGAGTCCGGAAATTGAAAAAGGCCTCGAGTGGCTCCTCTCCCTTCAAAATGCAGATGGCGGCATCCCGACTTTCTGCAAAGGATGGGGTAAACTGCCCTTCGACCGAAGCAGCCCGGATATTACAGCTCATGCTCTGCTGGCCTTTAGCCTGTGGCGTGATCACTTACCTAATGCGCTTAAAAAGAAATGTGACAATGGCGCCAACCGGATGTTGCGCTGGATGAAAAAGAAACAAAGCCCTGAAGGTTGCTGGTATCCGCTTTGGTTTGGCGATCAGGATGCACAGGATGAACGCTCGCCGGTATACGGTACTGCATTATCTGTGGAATACCTTTCCGGCATTGACCATCCGCTTGCAGAAGAAATGGTGGCCAAAGGAGCATCTTTCCTTTTAAGCGCCCAAAATACAGACGGCGGCTGGGGCGGTGCCATAGGTGTACGTTCAAAGGTCACACTAACAGCCAGAGCTTTAAGCGCCTTAAGCACAATAGACAATGTAGAGGAAAGCATACTGGATAATGCTTTCAACTTTCTATATTTAAAATATGAATCAAAGAAAATACTGAAACCGGAGCCTATCGGACTTTACTTTGCAAGGCTGTGGTATTCAGAAGATATGTACAATATCACTTTTGTATTGAATGCATTAAACGCTTATAAAAAGAAATTATCACAGACAAAAATAATGGTTTAACAAACTAAAACTTACTCAGATGAAACATGGACTAATCGCATGTATATTACTGATTGCATTTGGATTAAATGCACAAGACAATATTCAGTGGCGCGGTACCGACCGGACAGGTATCTATCAGGAAAAAGGCTTATTAAAGGAATGGCCCGCCAACGGGCCTGAATTGAAATGGCACTTTGACGGGCTCGGAGAAGGACACTCTTCAGTTGCCATTGATGACAACAAAATTTACCTGACCGGAATGATTGAAGAAACCGGTTACTTATACGTATTTGATCTGTCAGGTAAACTTTTAAACAAAGTAAAGTACGGCAAAGAATGGTCAAAGAACTATGTAGGGCCACGCGGCACCGTTACTATTAATGAAGGCAAGCTGTATATCATGAGTGGCCTTGGCGAATTGTTCTGCTACAAACAAAAAGACCTGAGTCTGATCTGGAAGAAGAATATTTTCGATGAATTTGAAGGTTCCAACATTACCTGGGGAATTAATGAGGCGCCGCTGATCGTGGATGATATGGTAATCGCCACACCGGGTGGTAAGAAAAATAACCTGGTTGCATTAAACAAGAAAAATGGCAAAACAGTCTGGAGCACTCCCGGCGAAGGCGACCTGTCAGCTTATTGTTCGCCTATGTACATTGAGGAACATGGAATTATTGTGACCATGACCGCTAACCACATTATTGGCGTGGATGCCAAATCGGGTGTAAAATTGTGGTCCTACGATCAGACCAACCGTTGGTCGGTACACGCTAATACACCGATTTACAGCGACAACATGTTATTATGTACCAGTGGTTATGGTAAAGGTTCGGTGATGCTGAAACTAACTGCAGGTGGCAAGGCTGTAGAAAAAGCCTGGTTCGCAGAGAAATTAGACAACCGCATGGGTGCTATGGTTAAAATTGGTGACTATGCCTACGGATCAGGTGACACAAATCGTTCCTGGTTTTGTGTGGACTGGAATACAGGTGAAATCAAGTACGAAGCCAAAGATATGGCCACGGGTAACATCATCTATAACGATGGCATGCTTTATATGTACACCGATCGCGGTGAAATGGTGCTGGCCAGAGAGAATCCGGAAAAACTGGATGTGGTAAGCCGATTCAATATCACCATGGGTACGGCTCAGCACTGGGCGCACCCTGTGATTTACAAAGGATTATTATACGTTCGTCATGGCGACACTTTAATGGCTTATAACTTAAAGTAAACGTGAAGCAAAACAAGATCGTCCAAATCATTACGTTGTCAACCGTATTACTATATGCAGGTCTGATTCTTGGGTGGCACCTGATGCCACCCAAAACAGACTTCAGCATACAGGCACCGGGCGCGGATAACCGTCCGGAAGGGCTCACACGCTCAGCCAACGATGTAAAGATCGGTGAATTTTTCATGCGTTATGAGGAGGCTGCTTCCTCCCTTACGGGAAAATGGACAAGCTTTAGAGGCTCAGCCAATACGAATATCATAAAAACACCTGAAGCCATTAATGTGGCAGTGGGTGACTATCCGGAAATCTGGCGTGTGGAAACCGGCGAAGGCCATGCCTCACCGGTTATATACAACGGAAAAGTGTATTTCCTGGACTACGATGAACAGTTGAGCTCGGATGCTTTACGCTGCTTTGATTTGGGTACAGGGAAAGAACTCTGGCGCCGCTGGTACCGTGTGCCAATTAAACGTAACCACGGCTTTTCCCGATCGATACCGGTAATTACAGATGACTACATTATCACAATCGGGCCGGAAGGACATGTGATGTGCTGTGATCCGGAAAGCGGCGACATGCTCTGGTCGTTGGATATGCAAAAAGAATACGAAACGGAAGTGCCGTTCTGGTATACCGGGCAATGTCCGCTGGTGGATAAGGATGTATTGATTCTGGCGCCTGCAGGTAAGAAAGCCTTAATGACCGGACTGGATTGCCGAACCGGCGAAACACTTTGGACAACTGATAATACACCTGCATTCAAAATGTCGCATTCATCGATTATGCCAATGACTTTAGATGGAGTAAAGACATACGTATATGTGGGTATAGGTGGCATCTGCGGTGTATCTGCCGAAGCTGAAAACCGGGGCAGCCTACTCTGGCACACCAATCAATGGCAACCTTCGGTAGTGGCTCCCTCGCCCGTACAAGTGGCGAAGAACCGCTTTTTTATGACGGCCGGATACGGTTCGGGTGGTGTACTTCTCGAAGTGTATAAGGCCGGCAGTAACTGGGATATCAAGGTACTTGATCAATACAAGCCCAATAAGGGTTTGTCAAGTGAGCAGCAATCGCCGATTTTTTATGACAATATGCTCATCAGTGTGATGCCTAAAGATGGCGGACGTCTCAGAGGAAAGCTGGTTTGCTATTCACCCGATGATCTACACACGCCGATCTGGACTTCTGCCGCTGATGAAAAGTTCGGACTTGGCCCCTACCTCATCATCAACAAACACCTCTTTGCCTTTAAGGATGATGGTGAACTGTATGTGTATGATATTGAAGGCAAAGGCATGAAACTTTTGAAGAAACAACGCATCATGGATGGTCGGGATGCCTGGGGTCCGATGGCTTATGCCGACGGGATGCTGATTATACGGGATGCACACACCGTTCTGTGCCTTAAAATCATTTAATTATGGACAAATCAATAAAGGTGGCTGTTAATATTGTGATTCTCCTGATAGTGATCGGGTTTATCATCTATGTGCTACGACCGGATGGTGATGAGAAACAAGTACTGATACAAAACCCTGCAACGCATACATTTGACAGTGATTACCAACTGCGTTCGGGCATTGAGGTAAAGGACAGCGTGGTGGCTTTCGAATTGCACGGAACGCGCCTTTATGTGGCTGGTAAAGAATCCGTCAGCATCTATAATTTGCGTGGTGAACAGGTGTCATCGTTTAAAATTAAAGCTAATGTGAGGGATATTGCCATCAGTAATAAAAGTCTGTTTATTCTCTACCCTGCTTTCATTGAAAACTATTCGCTGAATGGCGATTCCCTGAATGCGTGGGATGCCTGCAGTGAGTTATCTGATTACTCATCATTTACAATATCGAATGATTTCGTATTTGTAAGCGATGTGGGCCATAAAAACATCTGTAAATATACGCGTGAAGGTAATTTTGTACAGTTCATTGAGAGCCCGGATAAATTTATTACCCCGAGCCATTTCTTTGACATCACGCATAAAAACGACACCATTTACTGCGCCAACCCAGGCAGGCATCGTGTGGAATCCTATACCCTGAACGGAGAATTTATTGCCGCCTTTGGGCGTGCCGGAAGTGATGCCGGTGCTTTTGTCGGATGTTGCAATCCGTCCTATATCCATTTCGACGAACAGGGTCGCCTGCTCACCTCTGAGAAAGGGAATCCACGGATCAGCCACTATGATCAATCCGGCGCCTTTAACCAGATTCTACTTAATCACAGCCTGTTGGGAGGAGGTCATCTGCCATACCAGCTTAAAACATTTGACAACAAGCTGGTGACTGCGGTGAAAAATCAGATTAAGGTCTTTGAGCTAAAGAATAAATAAGACATGTATAGAAAAAAAATAAGCAGACAGAAGTTTTTTCAACTCGGCGCCACCCTGCTGGCAGGTGCGGGCATCATCGGTACGAGTGCGTACCTTTTGCTCAACAGAGGCCAGGAAGGGATTCAGTGCACGAGTACGCCTGCCGCTGCGAAATGCCCCAAATGCAAAGTTAAAAACTGTCCTTTACGCAAGGGCGTGACAATCTAATGGAAATGAAAAAAGAGACCACTCATAAAAGCCCGATTGAACGCCGGAAATTTGTAAAGATGCTCGGATCAGCCGTAGCCGGTAGTACCATACTGGCAACCACGGGTGTCCTGTTTACGAAATTCAGAACCGGTGAAGAAACGCATTACTGGCAGATTGATCCTCAGAAATGCACGCACTGTGGGAAATGTGAAACAGATTGCGTATTGACTGTGTCCGCTGTAAAGTGCTTCCACGCAAATAAAATATGCGGCTATTGCGATTTATGTGGCGGCTATTACCGTTCCAATGTCAAGGACCTGAACACGGCCGCGGAAAACCTGATGTGCCCCACCGGTGCCATCCAACGCAAGTTCGTGGAAGACCCCTACTTCGAATATAAAATTGATGAGGACTTATGTAACGGTTGTGCAAAATGTGTAAAAGGCTGTACCTCCTTTGGCAACGGCTCACTTTACCTGCAAATAAAACGCGACCTGTGCGTCGATTGCAATGAATGCCAGATCGCAAAGGTTTGTCCATCCAATGCCATCACAAGGGTTCCACTTGCGCAAGCATATAAACTGAAAGGATAAATGAAGCGAATATACACGATATTAGTTACTCTGTTCCTGGCCGCAACATCAGGTGCGCAAAATCTGAACCGGTTCCCGAAACCGGATTTTGAATCGGGTTACCAGTACCCGGATACACATTATGCCCTGCCCAATGAACAACTCTGGCTGTTCATCGACATCTTCTTGTTGGTGGCGCTGATGAGCTTTGTGGCCTGGGCCATACTCAAAAAACAAAGACGTATACCAATTATCTGGGTATCCGTTATATCGGTCGCCTATTTTGGCTTTTTCCGCAGCGGATGCGTATGCAGCATCGGCTCCATCCAGAATGTGGCACTTGCCTTTGCAGATTCCTCTTATGTAATACCTGTTTCGGTGTTCCTGTTTTTTATTCTGCCTATTGCCTTCGCCTTCTTATTTGGGCGTGTCTTTTGTGCAGGGGTATGCCCTTTCGGTGCTTTGCAGGAGTTGGTGAACATCCGAAATTACAGACTGTCGAAATCAGTCACGGCCGTACTAGGCGTAATCCCCTGGTTATACCTTATTTTCGCCTTATTATATGCAGTCACACGCACCAGTTTCATCATTTGCCTTTACGATCCCTTTATAGGCATATTTAGGTTGGGTGGTGACTTTGGATTGATCGTTTTCGGATCACTTTTGTTGCTTGCTTCCATATTCACAGGCCGCCCGTTCTGTCGCTTCCTGTGCCCCTACAGTGCTTTGTTGAGCTTATTCTCAGAAGTGTCGATCTGGAAGATTCAGATTACGAAGAAAGATTGTATCAATTGTGATTTGTGCCACAATGCCTGCCCGGTGGATGCCATAAAAAACCCCTATGAAAACAAGGTGAAAGAAGAGCGGATGCAGGGCGTGAAACGTCTGTTGATGTATTTCCTCTTTCTGCCACTGATTGTGGGTACTTCCGCATATGTATTACGCCAATTCAGCCCGGAGCTAAGCAAATCACATAAAGACCTGAAGCTTTATGAGATGGTCATGGAACAGGAACGCAATCCGCAGAGTTTAATTTCCATCGAGTTGGAGGCCTTTTACATAGATGGAGGAAACATCGAAACTCTTGAGGAAAAGGTAGGCGCAGTTAAGCAGGATTTTAAATTTTTCGGGACCATTGCCGGTGCTTTAATAGGTTTAGTGCTCGGATTAACCCTAATCAATTTATCACTTAAGCGTTCCAGAAAAACATATGAAATAGAACACGGCGATTGCGTGGCATGCGGAAGGTGCTTCAGCTATTGTCCACAAAATGACTTCCTGAATCTCAAATACACCGGTAAATGAAACAGAAAATATTCAGAAATATAGCCATTGTATCGGCCATTTTCATTATTACCCTGGCAATCATGCTGATCACAAATTATTTCCAGGTAAAAGAAGTATCGCCTCTGCAATCTCAGGTGGTGGAGACTTTAAAACAATTAAATGATCAAAATGCTGGGAATACGGAATTGCAGGAGCAAATCCGACAGCTCGACTTAATGGCACGGAAGGCCTACTTTATCAGCATGGACCACCTGATGAATGGCGTATACTTGTTGTTAGGCATGCTGGCCGTGTTTATTGTATGTACACGCCTGTATTATACTCATTTTAAAGATGTGCCTGATAAAGAACTGGATCCGATTGATGAATGGGCTGTGAAGAGCCAGGCTCGCAAATATGTAAATTACGGCGCTGTTGGCGTGGTAGCTGTAGCTGTGGTGTTTATCGTCTTCAGCATGCCGTTTATGAAGAAGGCATCTCCGGATGCGAAAAAAGAATTAGTGGCTGAGGTTGTCGAAGCAGAGGGTTCAGAAGAACAGGAAGTGGTTAGACCTGCGAAAGGAGTTAACACTACTGCGGATGATGTAAGCACTGCCATAGAAGAGGCAGGTGATGCGGTAGATGAAGTAGTGAATACCACAGATAAAGTAAGTAGTACCGTGAATGAAGTGAGTGTTGCCGCAGATGCGCAAAGCACGGTATCGACTGAGGAAAGCCCTTCTTCAGATCAGAAAGTCACAGAAAAATCAGGGGAGACAGAAGAGGCTGAAGTAACAGAACCATCAGAATCTGAAAAAGCAGAAAAAGCAGTGCCGCTCAATAAAATCAACAGCTCTGCCTTCAGGGGGAACAAGTCAAACGGCATCTCACCGGCCAAAAACCTGCCAATGAAATGGGATCTGGCCAAGGGCACTAACATTGCGTGGCAGGCAAAGATCAACGGGAAAGGCCAGAGTTCACCTGTCATTTATGGCAATAAAATATTCATCACATGTGGTGACGAAAAAGCCCGGGAGTTATTATGTTACGATCTGAATACAGGTGAAAACCTGTGGACATTAAATGTCACAGGCATACCCGGATCGCCTGCAAAGGTACCGGAAACTACAGATGATACCGGATTGGCGTCGGCCAGTGTAGCCACCAATGGCAAGCAGGTTTGTGCAATTTTCGGCACAGGCGATCTGGTTTGTACAGACATGAATGGTAATAAACTGTGGGCCAAAAACCTGGGGGTGCCGGATAATCACTATGGCTATGCCTCTTCCCTGCTGATTTACGACAATAAACTGTTCATCCAGTACGACAATAACAATGTCCAAAAGGTAATGGCCCTCAACCCGGCCACCGGGGATGAGATCTGGAATAAAGACCGTAAAGAAAGAATTACCTGGAGTTCGCCGATGATTGCCGATGTAAATGGAAGCCCTCAACTGGTTCTAATGGGTAATCCCGGCATTACAGGCTACAATCCTACTACCGGCGATCAGTTGTGGCGCGTGGAATGCCTGATGGGTGAAGTAGGCGCCAGTGCCTGCAGCATGAACGGTATAATCTTCGGTGCCAGTGAATATGCCAAAATGGTGGCCATCAACGGTACAGATGGCTCGGTATTGTGGGAATCAATGGACTACCTGCCGGAAGTAGCAAGTCCTGTCGCAACAAAAACAAACTTATACATCGCAACAAGTTATGGCGTTGTAGCTTCCTTTGATCCGCTTACCGGTGAGCTTAAGAAAGAACACGAAACCAATGCGGAGTTCTACTCCTCACCTATCCTGGCAGAAGGAAAAATATACATCATCAGCAACGACGGCACCATGCACATTTTCAAAGCCGATGATGAATTTGCCCTGCTGGATTCCTTCGCCACGGGAGAAAACACCTACGCCACACCAGCATTCACCAATGAGCGTATTGTGGTGAGAACGGATAATAGTATTTACTGTGTAAAGGTCAACTAACATGAGTCATTGTACGTGTGAAAATAACGACAAGCTGAGTCACGATGAAGTGATGGCCAAAATGGATACCATCATCGAACGCGTCGGCACCTCCCGCAAGGTGATTATTCCATTATTGCAAGCGATACAGGATGAATTCAATTACCTGCCGGGAGAAGCGATTGAACGAATTTATGAAAAAACGGAGATTGACCGGGCACAGCTTATCAGCGTCTCTACTTTTTATTCTCAGTTCCGTCACATTCCTTATGGCAAACACCTGATTAAGGTATGCGCAGGAACGGCCTGCCATGTAAAAGGCGCCAATAATGTATACGATTCATTTGTCAGGGAATTAAAAATAAAGAATGACAAGATCACCACGGATGACGAACTGTTCTCCATTGAGAAAGTGGCCTGCCTCGGCTGCTGCACACTTGCTCCTGTGGTTCAGATTGATAATAAGATATACGGGCATGTGGCACCGGGGAAAGTAAGCGAAGTAATTTCAGAGTTTATTGAAACCACCGAAGCCGGAGAAGAAAAGGCAGAGAAGACAAAAAAATACAAGATATCCGGTGAAGTGCGTCTGGGCATGGGTTCCTGCTGCCAGGCCAGCGGTTCTTCGGATATTTACAAAGAGCTTCTTAAAAAATCAAATGAACTGGGCATCAAAGTGGATATTAAATCCGTGGGTTGTGTAGGAGTATGCAACCAGGTGCCATTGATTGATGTTGTGCTGGAAGATGGCTCTGTGAAACGCTACCCTAATGTGAATGCCTCGGAAATTAAAGAAATCCTGCACCACCATTTTAAATCGGGCAGCCTGATTAAACGTTTTAAGAACAGCATCATCAATCGCCTGGACACCTACCATACCGACACTACCTGGGACAATGTGGTATGGAAGTCTGAAGCCGAACGAACAGGTTTGATTGACAGTTTTCTGTCAGAACAAAAGCATATCTCCACAGAGGGCTATGGTTTTCTGGCTCCGCTGGATCTGGATGAATACATTCACCACCAAGGCTTTGAGTCCCTGAAAAAAGTGATTACAGAAAACAAGCCACATCAGGTGGTTATGGATGTACTCACAAGTGGTATCCGTGGCCGCGGTGGTGGTGGTTTTCCGACTGGTGAGAAAATGAAGATTGTCGCATCCTCCGATAAAAAGGACAAATACCTGATATGCAATGGCGATGAAGGTGATCCGGGAGCCTTTATGGATCGGATGATATTGGAATCTTACCCTTATCGTGTGATTGAAGGCATGGTGATTGAGGCCTTTGCCACAGGTGCAACCAAGGGCATCTTTTATATCCGCGCAGAGTACCCTCTGGCCGTTCAACGCATCAAACGCGCATTGGAACTCTGCCTGGAGCGAAACCTGATTGGCAAGAACATTCTCGGTGGTGATTTTTCCTTTGAAATTTCTGTCTTTGAAGGAGCCGGTGCCTTTGTGTGTGGCGAAGAAACCGCATTAATCGCTTCCATCGAAGGTGACAGAGGGTTCCCAAGACAAAAACCTCCTTTCCCGGCGGTGGAAGGCTTGAATGGATTGCCAACCCTGGTCAATAATGTGGAAACACTCAGCCAGATCCCCTATATAATCCGAAACGGAGCAGAGCATTATGCGGAAACTGGAACCCAGAACAGTAAAGGCACAAAAGTATTTGCCCTGGCAGGTAAAATTAAAAACGGAGGATTGATCGAAGTTCCTATGGGCATCAGCCTTAACCAGATTATTGAAGAGATTGGCGGAGGCGTGGAAGGTGGTGAGAAACTGAAAGCCGTACAGATTGGTGGCCCTTCAGGCGGTTGTATCCCGGCACACCTCTGTGATGTACCTGTGGACTTTGACTCTTTCAACCGAATGGGTGCGATGATGGGCTCCGGCGGATTGGTAGTATTGAGTGAAAGCGACTGCATGGTTGATGTGGCACGCTACTTTTTAAGTTTCACCTGCGAGGAATCCTGTGGCAAATGTACCTTCTGCCGTGTGGGTATTCGTCGTATGCTCGACATACTGGATCGCATCTGTAGTGGTAAAGCCAAAATGGAAGAAATTGACAAGCTGGAAGAACTGGCACTGAATGTAAAGAAATCATCGCTTTGTGGCCTTGGAAAGACAGCACCTAACCCTGTGCTAACCACCTTAAAGTATTTCCGTGAAGAATATGAGGAACACATCAACGGCCTTTGTAAAACCGGTAAGTGCAAAGATATGATGCAGTTTGTAATCACGAAAGATTGTACCGGTTGTACAAAGTGTGCGAAGGCGTGTCCGGTAGATGCCATCGCTTATGAACCATATGAAGTGCACAATATCGATCAGGATGCCTGTGTAAAATGCGGCTTGTGCGTGGATGAATGTGAATTCAACACCATTATTAAAGTGCCGGTTAAAGAAGAAGTGTATGCAAATAACAATTAACGATAAAACCATAGAAGTGCAGGGCCAGGATACCTTGCTGGAGATTGCACGGCACGAAGGCTTCGAAATCCCGTCACTCTGCTGGTCGAAGGATGCAAAGCATAAATCGTCGTGCATGTTATGTGCGGTAAAGGATATGTCGCGTGGCCAGATTATTCCGTCATGTACAAGCAAACCGGTGGAAGGGATGCAAATCGATACACAAAGCGAAGAAGTGATGCAGGTTCGGACCATGTCACTGGAGCTTTTACTCAGCGACCACCGGGCCGATTGTGAAGCTCCCTGCTCGCTGGTGTGCCCGGCTAAACTGGACATCGAGCGGATGCTGGACTACTATGATAAGGGGCAAAAGGAAAAAGCAGTTGGCCTGATCAAACATGCTTTTGATTTGCCGAAGCTGGCTTGTGAAGACTGTAAAGCCCCATGTGAAAAAGCGTGCAGAAGGGGGAACATCGATGCTCCGGTATCGATTCGTAAGCTGATTAAAGAATTGACTGACGAAATGGATGCAGCTGTTGTGGACGAAGTTGAAAATGTGGCGATTGATAAAAAACTGTTTCAATCCCGTTTAGGCCGTTTTAGTGACAGTGAAAAAATACGGTTAAAGGAAACGGTTTCTACACCTTCCAATTGCCTGCATTGTGCCTGCACCGGCAGATCCGATTGTCAATTGAGGACTCATGCGACAGCTCATAAAATTAAACGGCCCGGCTATGATATGAGCAGTGAGTTGCAGGTGATGTCAAAAACTAAGGTGAATGACATCATGTATTTCGAGCCATCCAAATGCATCCGTTGCGGCCTGTGTGTTTACAATAGTGACAACGGCTTTACCTTCAAAGACCGTGGTTTTGGCATGGAGGTGATTCTGCCGGAAGAGAATAAGAAGAACATCCGTGTTGAGCTGGCTTCGCTATGCCCGACCGGTGCACTGTATATAGTAGAGAATTAAAAGTGAGTAATATGAACCGTTTTATCTGTATCGGATTAATCCTGATCACTTTCATGGCCTGCAAGCACAAGCCGGAAGGTGAGGCTTCGGTGGATGACCTGAACTGGAAACTCTTCAGAGGTAATCCCCGATTGAATGGATATGTGGAGAAGTACCTGCCGGAAAAGCCTGTGTTACTGTGGACGTACAAGGGCGGTAAACGAACAGTTTCATCTCCGGTGATTGATAATGGAACCACCTACTGGTGCGACCGAAAAGGACAAATAAACGGAGTGGATATTCACGGCAACCTGAGCTTATCCTATAACCTGAATACTCCGGTGGAAGCCACCCCGATGATCCATGATTCGATTTTATACATCGGCCGTATTGACGGCTACCTGACGGCGCTGTCATTGGCTGATAAAGACACGGTCTGGAACTATGAAACACTTGGTCAGATCTCAGCCTCGCCCAACATGGCCCGTTTTAAAAATACGTCAACCATTTGCTTTGGCAGCTACGACAATTATTTCTATTGCCTGGATCATGAAAATGGCGAACTTGTCAATAAATTTGAATCGGGTTATTACATTAACGGCGCTGCTGCATTGAAAGGCAAGCATGTCTTGTTCGGAGGCTGTGATGCCTGGTTGCGGATTATAAATTGCCAGACAGGAATCCCGACCGACTCCCTGCTGCTGGATGCCTATCTTCCCTCCTCACCGGCAATCATGGGTAAATACGCATATGTGGGTGATTATACCGGAAACGTATATGAGATTCTTCTATCGGATGGCAAGATCGAAGGGTCCAAAAAAATCAGAGAACCGGAGTCGGATAACGAATCCTTTGTGTCGATTCCGGCGGTGAGTTGCAAAAGCGTTTATGTATATGCGGGCGATCGTCACCTTTTATCCATTGATCGGGAAACAGGTAAAACCAATTTCAAATACATGCTGAAAGGCAATGTGGGCGACAGCGCCCCGGTGGTTTGCCGCAATAAACTAATTGTGTGTACCAAAGACGGTATTGTATCAATTCTGGATAATAAAACAGGTGAACTCCTATGGGAATATGACACAGGCGAGCAGATTGTGGCTTCTCCTGCCGTGATTTCTGATCACTTTATGATATTAACCACCAAAGGCACGCTTTTCTGCTTTGGTGAAAATTCGAAAAGAACTTAATACAATGAGTATATTAAAATTAACCAAGATACATAAGAGCTACCAGGACGGTGATAACAGGCTTAATGCAGTTCTGAAAGGGCTGAACCTGGAAGTGAACAAGGGCGATTTCATTGCAGTAAAAGGCGCTTCCGGTTCCGGAAAAACTACTTTACTTTCGATTCTGGGCACTCTCCTGATGGCGGATAAAGGTTCATACATTCTGGATGGTCAGGAGATAACAGGCACTCAGACCGACGTGCATAAGCTGCGTAATGAGAAAATCGGCTTTGTGTTTCAGGATCACCGCTTATTGCCCCAGTTTTCAGCACTTGAGAATATCCTATTGCCAGTATTGGCATATCACTCCGAAGCGCCGCAACCCTATATTGATTATGCCAGGAAACTGATGAAGCTCACACGGATTGAACATGTGACCAATCAAAGCCCTGATCACCTTTCCGGCGGTGAAGCCAGCCGCGTGGCCGTGTGTAGAGCCTTAATAATGAAACCGGCTATTCTGCTGGCAGACGAACCAACCGGACAGCTGGACATGGAAAATGCCCTTAACATTGTGGCCTTACTTTCTGAAATTAACCAGACGCTGAATACCACCATCCTCATGGTGACGCATTCGGAAGAAATGGCAAAGGCAGCTAAACAGATTGTCACACTTAAAAACGGAATACTAAATTGAAAACCAACGACCTCATAAAAAAGAACATCCGTTTCTTTGCCCGTTATTTTATACTGGTAGGTTTGGCGGTGCTCATATCAGTAGCGGTGATTGCCGGAAGTCTGATCATTGGTGATTCAGTGCGGAGCAGTTTGATTAATCAGGTTTCTGAACGACTGGGTGACACGGAAACCGTCATCTTTGCCCACAATAGTTACCTTGAAGAAACTTTCGCCAAAGACGCTGTATTCAAGTCTTCTGCAAAGGGCATCCTGTTGAGCAATGGATTTATCGCACGAAAGGGAACCCTTATTCCGGTCATGGTCTGGGGTGTGGATGATCTGAATCTGGAGAAAGGCCAGGCAATGATTAACCCGACCTTAGCAAGCGAGCTCAGGCTGAATGAGAATGAATCACTGGTGCTGCGTTTGCCGGCACCGGGCCTTGTACCTTCGGGCTCTTTGTTTGTGACAGAAACGTATACCACAAGTTTGAGACTGGAGTATGAGGGCATCCTTGAGACAGAAGCGGGCGGTAATATCAGTTTACTCAATGAGCAACGACTCCCTCTGAATATCTTTGTGAACCGCCATGAATTGTCCGAAACAATGGAAGTCCCGGGAAAGATCAACCTGATCATGTCGGACAGAATAATAGGAACGGATGAAATCAATAGTGCCTGGCACCATGAAGTATCCGGACTTTCTGTACAGGCCCGAAAAGGCTATTCCGAATTGAGTTCAGACCGGGTGTTTTTACAATACGAGGTATTGGAAGCGCTTGGCCTGACGAATTCCGAAATGAACCGGATGTATTCCTACCTGGGTAATTCAATCCGCTTGGAATCTGAATCTATCCCCTACTCCTTCATCACAGCTATGGATGAATATCAGGGGCAAACGTTACTATCTGATGAAGTGATTTTAGCGGATTATTCGGCCAAACGATTAAATGCAGATGTGGGAGATGAAGTCTGGATAAGCTTTTTTACTTCACAGGATTTTAAAACGCTTGTGACAGATTCGCTGCAACTAAAGATTAAACAAATCGTGCCTCTTTCAGAGCTGGTAAAGGACAACACATTAAGCGCCCACTTCCCGGGCATTTCAGATGTGGAATCCTGTACGGCCTGGGACAGCGACCTGCCCATTGACATGGATCTGATCACGGAAGAGGATGAAAAGTATTGGGAACTGTACCATTCCACACCCAAAGCTATTTTACCTTATGAGGCTGTGGAAGACTTATGGGGCCATACCTACGGCTATGCCACAGGCGTTCGGATTCCGGGAGAAAAACCTGATCTATCAGCCCTGAATGCCGCTATGTTTGGCGTACAAGTGGTTCATCCGAGGGAGTCCGGGATTTATGCAGCTAAAAACGGGGTTGATTTTGCCGGCTTATTTTTAGCACTGGGCTTTTTCATTATCATGGGGGCAATTCTGCTCATGATTGTGCCACTGTCTGAAATGATTCACAAGCGAAAATCTGAACTTGAATTATTAAAAGCGCTTGGCTATACGATTAAACGCATCCGCTACCTCTTGTGGATGGAATCGGCCCCCGTGGTTGTGTTTTCTTCAATTGCCGGCGTGCTAACGGGTTTACTCTATACTGCTCTGATCATCTTTCTTTTAAATACATTTTGGTCAGGTGCAACGCATACTAGCAGCCTTTCGGTATATTCGAATGTGTTTACCCTGGGAATGGCCTTTGTGGTTGGCATTGTCCTCTCCCTGATTGTTTTACGCCGTGTTATTTCCAGGCACCTAAAGGATAAGGTATCTTCAGTCAAATCCGAAGCTTCATCCCTCCTGATGAAGAAAACACTTTTGTTCGTTGCGCTTACACTAACCTTAACCATTGCTGTTTACAACCTGTTTTTCATTAGTTCGGTAGCACTCTTCGCCATCACTGGTGTAATGCTAATGCTCACCTTTGCTTTATGGGGCGAATATCACATTAGTAAAAGAGGTGGTGCAACAACTAAGGATTTTAAGCAGGAGAAGCTGACCTGGCGTACGCTTTTGGCCAACAAAAAGCAGGCTGTGCTATCTTACCTTTCGCTGGCCACAGGTGTATTTATTGTATTCTCTGTGGGCTTAAACCGGCAGGATTTTAACAATCCGTCAAAGCTAAGCCAGACAACCGGAGGCTATGATTTATGGTGCGATAGCTCCATCCCGGTGTACCATAACATGAATACGGCAGAAGGTAAGAAAAAACTAAACTTATCTGGCTTGTCCGGTAATCCGGATGTTCTTCAGTGCCTTCGATACAAGGCGGATGAAGCCAGCTGCCTGAACCTGAATAAAGTGAGTACACCCACTGTGTTGGGGGTAGATATGCATCAGTTGTTTGAAAGTGAGCTTGGCATTGTCAATAACATGTATGAGACCGATAAGGACGGACTGTTAAAACGTTTATTGCAGGCAAAAGATAATGTTTACCCGGTACTGGTTGATGCCACGGTATTGCAATGGAGCCTGGTTAAAAGTCTGGGCGATACCATATATTACACGGGCAATAATGGTCAGGAAGTGGCCGTTCAACTTGTCTGCACCTTACCAAATACAATTTTCCAGGGACATGTTCTGATGGATAAAGAGCTGTTTTCACAGATCTGGCCGGATATTACCGGAAGTGAAATATTCCTTTTAGACACTGAACCGGATGCGATTAATCAAACTAAAACGATGCTGTCACAAGCAATGTACGAGTATGGCGTAAGGGTTAGTACCACCAGCGAAAGACTGGCACAATTTAATACAGTCACCGATACTTACCTTACCATCTTCATGACATTAGGTGGAATCGGTCTGCTAATAGGTATCATGGGATTCGTGATTGTTATCCGTAAAAACCTGAATGTGCGGCAGTACGAAATTGAAATGTACGCCCGCCTGGGTTTCAGCAAGCAAAAAACGGAAGCCATACTTTACCGTGAGAATATACCGGTGCCCTTGTATGCTATTGTCACTGGATTGATCAGTGCCGTGATCAGCATTGGCACCAATTACACTAATGTCAGTTTTTCAGTCTGGGTCACAGCACTGATACTAACAGGTTTATTTACGCTTTTAACGCTTATTTTTATAAGCCGTGTGGTTAAACGTGAAGTTCAACGAAATTATAAGTAAAATGAAGGTCGTCTTTATTATTCCGGGAGTTGGTGATTCGTTTTATTGCGGCAATTGCATGCGCGATAACCTGCAAGCCTCTGCACTGCAAAAACAAGGACATGAGGTGATTGTTATACCTTTGTACCTGCCCCTGAATAAGCACACTTTTCAACCGAAAAGCCCGATCTTCTTCCCGGCCACCACATATTACCTTGCGCAGAAATTATTCAAACGCGTCACCATGCCCACGTGGCTGGAGCGCTTCACAGGATCAGATTCCATGCTTAAAATGGCTTCTTCCATGTCAGGCACCACTTCAGCCAAAGGCATGGAGGGCATGACATTATCCATGATCAGGGGAAATGACCCGGTGTTTCAGAAAGAAGTGGAGCGCCTGATTACCTGGTTAAGCCAGGATGAAAAACCGGATATTATTCATTTGTCAAGCTCATTGCTCATCGGCATTGCCAAAGCGATTAAAGAAAAGATAGATACCCCCGTGGTGTGCTCGCTACAGGATGAGGAGGTGTGGATTGACAGCATGAAAGAAAAATACGCCCGCCTGGCTTGGGACAGCATTAATGAGAGCCTTCTTTACGTGGACCGCTTAGTGACCACCAGTAAATTCTACAAAGGAATAGCAGAGGAAAGATTGCCGGATGCTTCAGGTGTTGAAGTAGCCTACCCGGGCATCAATCTAAGCAATTACAAAGAGTCAGAAGCAATCGGCAATAACGTAATCGGCTATTATTACCGACTGAACAAAGAGAACGGACTGGATATTCTGGCCAAGGCATTTGTAAGCCTGAAAAGGAAAAACGGCATCCCCGACCTCAAACTTAAAATCGGCGGAGGTTACACGGATCATGACAAGAAATTTGTGAAAGAGGTCAGGGATATTCTGGCACCGGTGATGCATGACGTGGAATTCCTGGATGGCTATTCGATGGCCGACCATGCCACTTTTTACGGTTCCATTTCTGTCATTTCCGTACCCCTGACTTTTGAGGAAGGTGTGGGCTTATACCTGTGCGAAGCCTTTGCATCGGGTGTACCTGCCGTGGCTCCTGCCACCGGTTCCTTTCCGGAAATTATTGACGAAGCAGGCCTTTTATACAAACCCAATACGCCTGATAAACTAGCTGAGGCACTGGAAAAACTTCTTAATAATCAGACTCTCTATGAGGCAGCTGCATCAAAAGCAAAAGAGAAGGCCAGGCAGGTTTACAACGACAAGGTATTGGCCGGCAAACTACAGGAAATCTACAAACAGACCATTAATAATGATTAACTATACTGATGATATGAGAACAATGAACAAACTCCAATTCAGCATCATAGCTTTCATCACTTGCTATCTGGCTATACAAACTGCCGACGCACAAGATCAACACGGCTGGCGCGGCCCAAACCGTGATGGTGCCTATCCGGATACTGAATTATTAAAAGAGTGGCCTGCAGAAGGCCCTGAATTACTCTGGGAAACCCTGGATGTCGGTAAAGGCTGGTCTTCCCCGGTAATTGTGGAGGACCGTTTGTACCTTACCGGAATGAATGAAGATGAAACGAAGGAAATCTTCTCGGCCTATACGATTAAAGGTGAAAAGATTTACTCCATTGAATACGGAAACCCATGGAACAAATCTTACCCGGACACCCGAACCACACCAACCATTGTGGGCAATAAGGCCTATGTAGTAAGTGGTATGGGAGAAGTCGTTTGTATTAGCATTAAAAAAGGTGATATAGTCTGGAAAGTGGACGGAGTTGCAGAGTATGGCGCTAAACCCCACCGGTTTGGCATTGCAGAAGCACCATTGGTGTATGACGACAAAGTCATCTTCACTCCTGGTGGTGAGCAAGCTGCCATGATTGCCCTTAATCGAAAGAACGGTGAGCTCATCTGGAAAAGTGATACCCTCTCAGGTACCACCAATTATGTATCACCTTTAATGATCGAATACAAGGGAATTAAACAAATACTTGGTTTTGTTGGGGTAAGTATTTTTGGTGTAGATCCTGACACCGGCGAAATGATGTGGTCGTTTGAAGAATGGGGTCTAAACAGTAAATTAAGAGGCCGGGGTAAAACTGCCACCAATACGCCATTATACAGAGATGGCCAGATTTTCTATTGCAATGGCTACAACCTGAACGCCTACAAACTGCAGTTAAGTGATGACTGTAAGTCGGTAAGCAAACTCTGGGAAAATACCGATCTGGATACCCACCACGGTGGATTTGTGATGGTGAATGAAACCATTTACGGCTCGAACTGGCTGAGCAATGCCACAGGTAACTGGGTGGCCGTTGATTGGAATTCAGGTGAAACTAAATATGAATCCACCTGGGAAGGAAAAAGTAAAGGTTCCATTATTACGGCCAACGGCATGCTGTATTGCCTGGATGAAAAAAGAGGCTATGTGGGACTGGTACCGGCAACTCCGGAAAGATTCGAGGTAAAAAGTGAATTTAAAATCACGAAAGGCGAAGGACCTTTTTGGGCACATCCGGTAATTCACAAGGGAATTTTATACATTCGTCACGGTAACGCCCTGATGGCGTATTCCATCAGCCAATAAACAGAAACATTAAACGTCTTTCAGTAATGATTTTTTTACAAAAATACAATCCATATAAGCTTATCCTGATCAGCTTGTTGGGCGCTGCACTCATCACCTATCCCAACTTTACTCAGCTCCCCTGGAAGCTGAGTTATCTGGAAGGTATCGAACGAGCGAAACATATTAATTTTTCGATCATCCGCTTTGTATTTTTTGCCATACTGGCAGGTATTCTATTTCATATTAACCTGAAAAAAATATCTACCTCCATATTTAGAAGGCGCTTAATGTTAAATATGGCCGTTTGCGCGGTCGCCTATCTGACTTATGTGCTTATTTCTTATTCGTATTGCACCTTCGTAGATTGCTTCGGAAGCATCCTTATTTTCCAGTTCTTTTTCATTTGCCTTATGGCCGCCTTTATAGGCCATGTTTATCACATGTATAAAGATCAGCGCCAGAAAGAACAGGAGATTGAGCAATTGAAAATTGACAACCTGGAAAGCCGTTGCAATGCCTTATCTAATCAAATTAATCCACATTTCTTCTTTAATTCACTAAATAGTGTCACGGCCCTGGTACGCAAAGGAAATGATGAAAAAACGATTGAGTTTGTGAATAAGCTCTCAGACATGTTCAGATACATATTAAACAGTGAAAACAAAGGCCTTGTAACCCTTGGCGAAGAGCTTGAATTTGTGGCTTCATTCCGCTATTTAATGGAAGTCCGCTTTGCTAATAAGCTTAATTTTCATATTAACATTGAAGAAAACCAAAAGATTTTGAAGCTGCCAAGTTTATCCATTTTGCCGGTTATTGATAATGTGGTTGTACACAATACGATTGATAGCGAACACAAAATGGAAGTTCAGATCAGGCTGAATGAAAACGATGAACTGGAAATTCGCAATCCGATATACCCCAAACTCTCACCAGATAAAACAAACGGTACCGGCCTTAAAAACCTGGAGAACCGCTTTCAGATCATGATGAATAAAAAAATAAGGGTAAGTGATGATGGTCAGACATTTATTGTATTTTTACCCTTAAAGAAGTAAAGAATGAGAGTATTAATCGTGGAGGATGAAACCGTGGCCTTTGAAAACCTGGCCGAGATACTAAAAGGCATTGATTCATCCATTGAAATCCTTGGCAATACGGAGAGCATCCGGCAAACCATCACCTGGCTAAATACCAAGGAAGCGCCTGATCTTATTATGATGGATATTCATCTGTCGGACGGCAATGCTTTTACCATTTTCCAGCACATTACCATTGAAATCCCAATCATCTTTATCACGGCATATGATGATTATGCGATTGATGCATTTAAGGTGAACAGCATTGATTATCTGCTGAAGCCGATTAAGGTGGTGGAGCTTGGGCGTGCCATTGAAAAGTTTAAAAAGTTTAGCCCGGGTGATGAACTAAAGTACCTAAGCAATCAACAGGAGCTTACGCCACCAAATACTTACATTGGTAAGATGCTGATCCGTGATAATAATAAGCTGATTCCGATTGACATTAGTGAAGTGAGTTGCTTTTACACCACGGGTAAGGTAACGGAAATCTATCTGAATAATGGTGAGCATTACCAGTATTCAAAAACGCTGGAACAGATTCTTCACGACCTCAATCCCAAAGACTTCATCAGGGCCAATAAACAATACATTCTGTCGCGTGACAGCATTGAAGAAATGCTGATCCGCTATGATAATCGCTTACAGGTGCAACTCAAAATAGAGACACCTGAAAAAATTTTTGTAAGTAAAAATAAGTCGGCTGAGTTTAAGAGTTGGTTTACGCAGCTTATATAGTTTTTAACTTGTGATGTTATTGACTAAATATCAAAAATGTATTTGCTTGCATTGATATTATGGCCCAAATCCTTCCCTCTTAAACTTGTTTTGTATTGAATTGATTTGCAGCATTTAGAAAATCCTGTATCGGAAGGTATTTCTTTGTTTCAAATTATGACTCTTGGAATATCATTCAGTAATATATTCAATTTCGACAAAAAATATCACGTCAAGCTTCTACTTCTATTATTCTTCAAACTATTCATATACTCTTTTAGTTTATAACTATGATAGTGAACTCAATAGTGAACAACAAGCATGTTGTATATTTTATTTACTATAAATAGTAAGCTTTAGACTGTCAATTCGAATCCCTCTCTCTGCAACTAAAGAGCTTATCATTTATTTGGTAAGCTCTTTATTATACCCATAAACTAAGCTCAAACTTTTGTCGATGATCTTCAACACCCAACATTATAACACACAAAAAAACCTACCTCATAACGAGATAGGTTTCAAACATACAAATCCGAACATTTATTTATTTTCAGAGCTGTCCAAAATAATTGGTGCGTCGCCCAAACCAGACTTCGCTGAAATAATTAAGAATACTCAATTCTTAATCATTCCGATGTTCTTGATGACAAAAACTAAGCCTGCCTTCCGTCAGGCAGGGAAAAAACATCAAGGCTGCTTTATGAGCTAAAACTATAACAGCCAAAATTCATTGATAAAAAGTACCAAACCGTTGATTAGTTTTGAACATCGTTTGCTTTAATTGTATTCTTGTAGAAAACAATTTTAAATTGCCACCTTATGAAAACAAAGGCTACATCCATTAAATTTACCTTGATTTGTTTTTTTATAATATGCGAATTATTATTTCACCTTGTATCGCAAGCACAGAACCAGCAAAAGTATGCCTACCCTATCGTTGATACGGGTGTAAAAACATATTACGATAACAACTCCTCTATAGCAAAACCCGAAAAAGGAGAACCTTTTTACGGACAGGACGCTCATTACACCAACAACGTTCCCAATTATAAAGACAATGGTGACGGTACAGTTACAGACCTTGTTACAGGACTGATGTGGCAAAAAAAACTACTCCCCGAAAAATACACCTACAAGGATGCAACTAAACTGGCAAACAATTCTGACTTAGCGGGATATAACGACTGGCGCCTTCCCTCCATTAAAGAACTATACTCTCTGATTATGTTTTATGGGAAAGATATTGGCATTAAAACGTACAAATCCAATAATAATCAACCATTTATCGATACCAAATATTTTAACTTCAGATATGGAAATTCGGAAAATAATGAACGGATCATAGATGCACAATATGCTAGCAGTACCAAATATATTGGCACTACCATGAACGGTAATCCAACTGCCTTTGGGGTAAATTTTGCTGATGGACGCATTAAGGGGTATCCCATCACTTCTCCTCGTGGCGAAAAGCTATTTGAAGTTCGTTTGGTTAGAGGTAATCCCGATTACGGAAAAAACAATTTTATTGACAACAACAATGGAACCATTACAGACCTGGCTACCGGATTAATGTGGAGCAAAGACGACAGTAAGAAAGGTATGAATTGGAAAGATGCCCTCGAATGGGTTCAGAAAAAAAACAAAGAGCAATATTTAGGCTTCAACGACTGGCGCCTTCCTGATGCTAAAGAACTTCAAAGCATTGTAAACTACAATCAATCTCCTCAAACACACGAGCTCCCGGCCATTGATCAGTCATTTTTTAATTGTTCCCCAATCACTGTTGAAGATAACACAAAAGATTTTCCATTTTACTGGACATCTACAACACATGCCAATAACAGAGGAGGTGGTTCACAAGCCGTATATATCAGTTTTGGAACAGCTTTGGGATGGATGCCCAACCGTCGTAATCACACCCGCACTCTTATAGATGTACACGGAGCAGGCGCTCAACGCAGCGATCCAAAAACAGGAAATCCTAAAGATTATCCATATGGCTTAGGCCCGCAAGGCGATGTGCGACGCATTTTTAACTACATTAGACTGGTTAGATCTACAGAATAATTATTTTTACAGCAAATCATTTTCTTTGCATGAAAATTACAATATCCAAAAAACACATTGAACCAATAATAAACCTTGCATTATGGTTGGTCATTCTGCTTGTTGCTCTTTTTGTTGATCAAAACGAAGGTGATTTTAAATGGAAGGCGGCATTATATAGTGTAATATGGCTTATCCCTTTCTTTTTTATTTATTTTATCAATAACAACCTCTTAGCTCCATACTTGTTATTTAAAAAGAAATATTTCGCATATTTCACCATCTCTTTTATATTAATAACTGCTGTTAGTCTCTCCCAGATAACCAAAACACTACACCAAAGTATTGCTCCCGATTCAATGCAATTTAAAGCACAGAGGTTCCAAAACAGGACTTTACCTCCTCCTGAAGTTCAACGAGAAGGCTCTTTACCCCCTCATTTAAAGCCGCCAAAAAACGCCAGAAGAGCAATTAACAACAACGGAAGAGTTGACAATACCTTAAAGGGAAAAACATCTAAGTTTCTCGCCAACTTTTTAATTGGTTTTTTGGTTATAGGCTTTAATACAGCCATAAAACAGTCTGGTAAATTAATAATAGAAGAACAGTTAAGACATAATTTACAAGAACAGAAACTACAAACTGAACTGGCTTTTCTGAAACATCAGATCAGTCCACACTTTTTAATGAATACATTAAACAACATACATTCATTGATAGATATTGACACTAAGGTTGCACAAAGCTCCATTATCAGGCTATCCCATATGTTGCGTTATTTATTGTATGAAAAGGAAGATAAAATAACCACTCTATCACGAGAAATAGAGTTTATTGAAAGCTATATAGACTTGATGAGACTGCGTTATAGCGAAAAACTAAAAATAGATGTTTCTATAGATAAAGAACTTCCTCAACTATCAGTTCCGCCTTTTGTATTTATCACTATTATAGAAAACGCCTTTAAACACGGGGTTGTTCCCAACAAACCGGGATATATTAATATTTCAATTAAACATGAAAACAGTACGTTAATTTTTACCTGTAACAATAGTAAAACAGAAAAAAGGGTGACCTTAATGAGTGAAGGCCATGGAATTGGTTTGGTCAACACCCGTAAACGTTTAAATATGTATTACGGAGATAAATACAGCTGGGAGATTTTCGACAACAAAGATAATTATATTAGCACCATTAAATTACCAACATATGAAGCTTAAATGTATTGCTATAGATGATGAGCCTTTGGCCTTAAAACAAATTACAGCCTACATAGAAAAAACTCCTCATCTGGAGCTAATTGAGGCGGTCAGCAGTGCTATTGATGCCTATAGTATTTTGGAAGACAATGATGTTGATTTGCTATTTTGTGATATTAATATGCCCGAATTAAATGGAATGGACTTTATCAAGTCATTAAAACATACACCAGGTGTAATTTTTACCACAGCCTATAGCGAATATGCTGTTGAAGGTTTTAAAGTGGATGCTATTGACTATATTCTTAAACCTATTGGTTACGACAGATTTATGGAAGCTGTTAATAAAGCAAAATTACGAATCAAGAAGTCAGAAAGTATTAAAAACAATGAGGAGGTTGACCAAAAAGAGGGTTATCTTTTTATAAAATCTGAATACAAAATATTACGTATAGATTTAAACAATATCAAGTACATTGAAGGACAACGGGAATATGTGCGGATTTATCTTACGGACCAAAAACCGGTGATGACTCTTTTAAGCTTCAAAAAATTACTGGAAAAACTACCTTCGGAAAGTTTTATGCGCGTTCATCGGTCATACATTGTAAATCTGAATAAAATAACCACTATTGAACGTATGCGTATTTTATTCGATGATGATGTACGCATCCCTGTTAGCGAGCAATACAAAGATGAGTTCCAGAAATTTATCGACGAAAACTTTATCAAATAAATTCGATAAATATTAAGGCGCACTTTGAAGCTCATTTGGTATAAGTACCTCAAACTCAAAAAAATCAAAACATTAATATGAATATCTACCCTCATTATAAAAAAGCAATCTCCTGGCATAACATTAAATTAATCTTTGAGAAACACTGAGTTAACACAGGAATGACACTACTTTTTGCTTCCAACTCAGATTTTTACAGCACAATAACTAAAAAAAGCAAAGAAAAAACTGGAAAGTTTGGTTATTTAAATACTTTTGAACCCTCAAAATTTAATAATTTATTAACATGGAATTGAACTGGGGACCCTTGTTGGTTCAAGTATTTGGGGGACTTGCCATTTTTTTATATGGTATGGCCGTAATGACTGATGGTTTAAAACTTGTTGCGGGAGACAGACTCCGCACGTTTTTAGCTAAAATGACATCAAATAGATGGAAAGGTATGTTTGCCGGAGCTTCTATAACAGCTATCATACAATCCTCTTCTGTAACTACAGTTTTGGTTGTTGGCTTTGTGTCTGCCGGCTTATTATCATTTCAGAATACCATTGGCATAATTTTGGGTGCCAATATAGGAACTACAATTACGGCACAAATTATTGCCTTTAAAATAACCAAGGCATCATTGGTGTTTGTTGCGGGTGGTTTTTTAATGAATACCGTTTTTAAGAGAAAGGTTATTAAAGATAGTGGCTTGGTTTTTCTGGGGCTTGGTTTAGTATTTTTAGGCATGAATCTCATGTCAGAAGGCACTTCTCCTTTAAGATCATATGAGCCTTTTATTGCCTTAATGCGCGACCTTGACAATCCTTTTTGGGGAATATTAATGGGTATGCTATTTACTGCCGTGGTACAAAGCTCATCGGCCACAACAGGTATTGTTATTGTAATGGCATCACAAGGTTTAATTAATATAGAAGGAGGCATTGCATTAGTCATTGGAGCAAATATTGGTACATGTATAACTGCCGTTTTATCAGCCTTAGGCAAACCCAAAATTGCACAACAAGTTGCTCTATCTCATATATTGTTTAACGTTATTGGTGCTTTACTTTGGTTGTTTTTCATACCTAAACTAGCCAACATTGTAGAAGGTTTCACTCCCAAAGATGTTGCCCGACAGGTAGCTAATGCACATACCATTTTTAATATTATTAATGCCTTTTTGTTTATAGGTTTTACTAAAGGCCTGGCTAATATTGTAGAGTCCCTTATTCCTGCCGAGGAAAAAGTTAAGCATGCTGTCGGGGATCTTGACCCATACTTTTTAAAGGATAGTTCAACTGCGTTTGAAATGGTTAATAAAGAACTTAACACATTAGGCGAACTACTTTTAGATATGGTTGATGCCGCTCCTGCAATTGTGCTAAGTGGAAGCGCAAAAAAACAAAAAGTATTACGCAGAAAGAATAAAACCATTAACAATGGGCATTCGAATATTCTATATTACTTGGGAGAACTACAAAAATTGAATTTAAATGATAAAGATTTAGATCATTTACAGCGCCAGCTTAACATTGCTTATTCCATTGAAATGGCTGCAGATATTGTTTCAAAAAATCTGGCCAAAGCTGCTGAACAAAGATTAAAAAAAGACTTTGTAATTAATAAAGCTACCAATGACATATTCCTGAATTTATATGCCACTATTTCTGATGTATTGCGTTATAAAGTAGTTGGAGACCATGCCATTGACAAAAAAGAATTTCCAACAAAAAGTGTTTTTGAAAAACAAATGAAGCAAGCACAAAAACACCTTGTTCGTCAGCTTATTAATGAAAGCAAAGACAGAGTAGCGATATACCGTTTTGAAACAGAACTGATTGAAACGGCAGACAGATTATATGGTTTAAGTGAACGTATAAATGTAAACTAACAGCCCATATAGAAGAAAAAAAAGGCAGGTCTTGAAATAAGATCTGCCTTTTGCTTTTTATTATGCTTAAGCATTAATATTCCATCATAAATATTAACCATACTATAATTCCCATTATCAAAAAACTAAAATCTCCTTTTGACAACTTTTAACCCGCATTATGCATTAGAAAATCTATTACACATTGAAATCACTTCAAAACAAGACACTTTGTTGCTTCACTTCAACTCACCAGAACGATGCTATGCCTCATTTCAGTAAAGCCTTGTTTTATCGTGCTTTCAATGTTCATGACGAAGTTCTAATACATAATGTGGGTTTAATATTAATTCAGCTTAAACTTACCAACCATACCTTTTAAGTCTTCAGCATGTCTTTCCATCTCGGTAGAAGTAGAAGCCAATTCCTCTGATGCTGCAGCATTAGATTGTGTAACTTGATTTAATTCCTGGATAGCCTGATTCACCTGCTTGGCTCCCGTACTCTGTTCTGTACTGGAAGCCGCAATTTCTTGCACCATCTTCGCTGTTCTTTCTATCTCTTCGAGTGCTCCACGAAGTTTACTACCTGCCACTGATGCTACCTCTACTCCCTTGTTTATGAGAGCTGTAATTTCATCAGCTGACTCTTTACTTCTCTCCGCCAATTTACGAACTTCAGCAGCAACTACGGCAAATCCTCTACCCTCCACTCCTGCTCTGGCCGCTTCCACTGCTGCGTTTAAAGCCAAAATATTGGTTTGCCTGGACACCTCATTAATCAATACAACTTTTTCAGCAATATCTCGCATAATCTTTTCATTCTCATCAGAAGCCTTACTACCCTCTTTAATACTAACTGCCATAAAATTAGTTTTCACTTCTGCCTGTTTACTGTAGTCTGTATTTTGCTCTATGGCAGATCCCATCTCTTCCATAGAAGCAGACACCTCTTCTGTTGAAGATGCCTGCTGATTGGCTCCCGACGAAATACTTAACGAAGTGGTATTCATCTGAGAACTTGCACCAGCTAATGATACCGAGCTATCTTTAATTTGAGCTATTAAACTTGAAATTCCATCAACCATTGAATTTAAAGAACGGCTAAGTTCTCCTATTTCATCATTCTGAGTCACGATTAATTTTGAGCTTAAATCTCCTGCTGCTACCTTTTTAGCAAAAGAAACACCCATTTTTATACTTTTCACTAGCATCCCTGAAATATAATAGGCCAAAAATACACCAAGTCCAAGAGACAGAATTAAAATAACAATAGAAATGGTACTAAAACGACGAGCTCCGTCAACCAGACTCTCCTCTGAGAGAATATTAGCATTTGATGTTTCTATGGTTTGTTTAAACAACTTCCCAATAGTATCTAATTGAACGAGTGTTGATGTCGAGAATATCTTATTGGCAGCCTTAAATCCTTCTAATTGTTCCTGATTGGTTTGTAGCAACTCATTCAGTATACTCAATACTTGTTTAGCTGATTGTTGGGTGTTCTTTTTGTAATAGCTCATTGCTCCACTATAATCTCCTGAAGAAATATATCTTTGAACAGTTCTGGTAGAATGATGCAATTGCTCATGCGGCTCTATAATTCGATCAAAATAAATTTTCAATTGCTCATTGTTATTGATAAGCTCTTGAGTCTCCTCTGAATTTAACCAGCGCCCAAATCCACATTTTGTTGGATCCATCTGAACACCAACGTTATTATGCTTAAGATTAATGGCATCTTTTAAATTCATCATCCACAAAAGGTGGTCTGACTTTGCCTTATTTAAAGCAATGGATAAACCTAAATCCACATTCGCATGTAATGATTCTATATCTATTGCTGATTTATGCAATTCTTCATGAGGTTTCTCAAAAAGGATTAACAAATCATGCAACTCAGGAATCAGTTCTTCGGCCTCTTTCCTTCCTTCGCCGTAATACCATTTCCCAAAATCACATTTATGGTGATCTGTTTGCACATGTAGTTCTGTTGATTCTGAACTAGAGAGAAATTCACTAACATCTTTTGCCCAAAGCAAATGCTGCGTATATCGAGCTTCCAGTTCACCCCGCAGTTTATTACCGGCAATCACCTGATCTGCATCAACTTTGATGCTATTAATTCCAATACTGGATATTATACCTACTGCAAGAAGCAATAATAAAATTAGACCAAAACTGACCAATAATTTAACTCTAATAGTTAAGTCTTTCCAATTCATAGTAAAGGTTTTTGTAAAGGTTTTGTAAATTTTGTTTGAATTTAACACTTTTAATCTTATAACAGTAACATTCAGAATTATTATAGCCAAAAGAAAATTGTACTCAAAAATAAAAATCTTTACTAGACAACTATATGATAAAATGCAGCACTCCAAACAAATAAGGAATAACGGCAAAAAATCACACATAAAAATAATATTCGGATATTGACAATACACAAACAAATACTAATTTCATCCACGCATTAAAATCTATTATGAAACAACACCAATCTAATCCTGCTACAGTAAAATTATTTCGTAATATAGGCCTTACCTTTAGCGGTGGAGGATACAGAGCAGCGAGCTTTAGCCTGGGGGTTTTATCTTACCTCAATCACATTAAAGTAAACGACAAACCATTATTACAAAACGTAAAAGGCCTAAGTACGGTAAGTGGAGGAACCATAACGGGTGCAACTTTTGCGTGTGCAATGGCTAAACAAAAAAGTTTTAAGGAGTACCTGAACGAATATTATAAGAATTTAAAAGAAGATCAGCTTTTAGCAACTGCGCTTAAAAACTTAAGTGACGAGAAAATCTGGAAAACCTCGCATAAAAGAAGAACCCTTATTAATGCGTTTGCCTTAGCCTATCAAGAGTTGTTTACACCTGATAAGTTTGAGCTCATTAAAAACAACTCGTCACAACTTCAGGATATCTGCTTTAACTCCACCGACTTTTCTTTCGGATTGGCATTTCGTTTTCAAAACACTGGTAATTTTGGAAATTACAGGTTAAAAAATACAAACCTCGATTTACTGGCCAATCAAATGAAAATTGGTGATTTTATTGCCGCTTCATCTTGCTTTCCCTTAGGTTTTGAACCCATCATTATGCCTGATGATTTTATTAATGAACAGCAGCATCCTGCCTATATTGCCATTAAAAATCAGGAATTATATAAAAAAGGCATTGGCTTAATGGACGGTGGCATCGTAGACAATCAGGGTATTGGCAGCATTATGAAAGCTGATGAGCGAAGAAAAAAAGACAATAAGTTTGACTTGATAATGGTTTGTGATGTAGGTTCATATATGATGGATCCATGGGAATCGTCGGAACTTGATGTTACAAAAACTCATCATGGTAAAAGCCCTAAACAAATAGTCATTATTTTAGGTAATAAAATTAAAAATACCTGGTGGCTGTTTTTACCTGCTGCTTTAAGTCCGGCCTTGTTTTATCTTGCATATTACTATGAAAATTGCATAAGCTACCATATTGCCGGAGGTGCCATGGCATCACTGACTTTAGTTGGAATAGCCATAAAAATCTGCCTGGCTGTTCTAAAAAAACGGGCACTAAAACTCTGGGATTGGGTAATGAATATATGCCCCGAGTTTTTAAAAGATAAGCTTCATTTTTTTGATAACCTTAAGTTACGCCTTGTAAAAAGGATGACGGAAGAACGTTTATCTTCAAGTGTAAAGATGATTAATGAAATTTTCCTGAAACAAATCAGACGTTTAAACTATCAACTTTTTTATACTGATGATAAACTAAAAAATCGCCGGGTTTCTACATTAATTTATGAGCTAACACAAAAGCAGTACAAGCTTAACGAGTCGGATGAAAAAGGCGAAGAAAAAAAATCAAAATTAATACCTGAGCCAAAGGACAGAATTTATGCTGCTGCTAAAATTGCCAGCGAAATGGGTACAACACTATGGTTTAACAAGGAGGATACAAAGGTAAACAGGCTTAAAAACATGGTAGCCTGCGGACAGTTTACCACCTGTTATAATCTTTTAAAGTATTGTATCGAACTTAAACAAAGCGATGCCGACATAGATAGAACTTTATTAAATGAAGTAAGCAAAACGCTAATGCAAGACTGGAAAAAATTCATCAACGATCCTTACTGGCTGCATGATGAAAGTATTAATTAAGGAAGTAATTGAGCTGCCATTTTAAGAGCAGAAACTTCACATATCTATACATATATTCAAAAATAAGATCACACATAACTTATGCTCATTAAATACTATAGTATACGAAGCAAATGCATTAAAATGGCATTATTTAGTTCCCTCACTTTGGGATTTCCAAACCTAAAAACACCCTGTGGTTAACCACGTATAATGAAGATAGATAACCTCTATTTTAATGAGCTTTAAGAAACATCTGATGAATATTAAATAAGGGCCCAATCGTTCACAAGTACCCCAAATTGCACCAACCTCATCTTCCTACACCCTCACATACAACACCTTACCACATCTTTCATACAAAAGTAAAACTGATCATTTAACCTTACCCCCAATAGTGCTCCCTTACTAACTTTACTTTGTATTACAATGAATAGCAACCATGTTCATCGCTATTACAAAAACACAATATTCTAAATCCATATTTTTATGAAATCAACAAACAAACACCATCGGGACTATATAGTCTCTGTAATTTTTGTCTTATATCTTTTACTGGGCTCCAGCCTGGTTTTTGCGAATAACATAACCATTACTAATCGAAAAGGTGATGATGTCAGTAACTCATCAACAGTTAGTTCTGACCACATTCACATTACCGTATCTAACTTTGCAAACTACACATCAGCTACTTACAAACTATCTGAAGATGATAACATCCCCACTTCATGGGCAGGAATTTCGGCTTATGACTTTCATGAAGACCTTTATTTTTATAAAAAAGAGACAGATCAGCATATACGAATCACCTTAAAAGATACCAACGGTTCTACAACCCATAAAGTGATTACGCTTGAAGGAGGAAGTTTAACCGGCCATGTGGATAATCCGATCCTTCCTACCGACTATGTTCATATGATGGGTTCTGCCGGTTTAATAGTTGAAGGAGACGACCATGCAAATGTACTACCCGAAAAATCGGTTGTTGCCATGAAAAAGGCAGGGATTGGTCATGTGCGTATACATATTGGCAGGCTTGAAAAAGATAAAAAAACACCCAACCCTATTGATGCAAACTATTTTAAAAATTTAGACAGGTGGGTTGAACAAATAACTCGACACGGGATGATGTGTCATCTGGGAAACAAAACCAATTCAATAGCATCAGTAACACTTCCTGAAGGAGAACATGATCCTTTATTTCATGATGCCTTTGACAAAGAACTGACTGAATGGTGGGGTATGATTGCTAAACGATACCAGTACACCTCGCACCGCTTTGCCTTTCATACCTATTTAGAAACAGGTCGGTTAGAAATGTTTAAAAGCGGCAATGCCAATATGCTAAACCCACACTACCAAAAACTCACAGATACCATTCGTTATTATGATGCAACGCGTAACATTATATATGCTCCTCCACGAATCAACTACTCAAAAAGACTTGATGATCTGACTTTACCTTACACGGGATCAGGAAAGTATTACTTTTCCGATTTTCACAAAGGTTTTGCAGGTGGTGGATGGCATCCCGGAGAACAAACTTATGAAGAAAACATTGCAGCTGCATTGGATTGGATGGCACGTACCAACATACCACTAATTATGAGTGCCTGTAATGCAAATGACCGGGTTCCATACCCTACTGTTAAGCGCGTAGAAGAAATAAAGCAACTACTTAACGATGTTAACCAGGGAGATCTTCCTATTCCTATAACATTTTTAAAGCTTAGAGAATTCTGGGATGATAATACAGGATGGGTTGAGGATTTTGATATACGCGCACGGCTGGAAGCTATCAATGGAGAAGCCAGCGTTGATCCCAATGACCCGGATGGTGATTTTCTATCAACGGATTATGAAATAAATATCAGTAAAACAAATCCTAATAATTCAGACAGTGATATGGATAATATTTCTGATTTTATTGAAAATGCCATAGATGAACTTGATCCAAACAATAGCCAGGATGGCAGCCCTTATAGCGATAGTTCAGTAGAAGCTGATTTTGATGGAGATGGTATTAGTAATGCTAAAGAATTAGAATTTGCCACCTACAACATTAACTCAAAAACAGTTACACAACTTTTAAACATCTCCAATCCGGATGACTCAGAAAGCAGCCTGGCAGGTAGCATTCCAAATGTATGGGAATCTATATTAGGGTTTAACCTTAATCATACCAAAACATTTCTTCCCGGTGGTATTAATGGTTCTACCCAATACGATGACGAAACATACGATCATGATTTAGACGGTATAAACACCATTGATGAAGTTAACAACAATACATGGCCGCGAACGCATGACGAAAAACAAGGTGATCAGGATTTTGATTTTGCCTTAACAGGTTTAGATGACAAAATGCCCTTTATTCATGATGCCAATTACATTGTAGGTTACGAATTTACATCTGTTACAAATGAAACTATTTCAAATCAGGCCGACCAGGGAAGCGCAAATACCGGCACCTTAATCGGCGATAACTTAAGCACAAACGGAGCTATGTTATTTAACAACTCAAACTTAATCGATATCCCCTCAGATGATTTTCTGGACTTAACAAACAGAACGGTGCATTTTAGGTTTATGGCAGGCAGTACTGCTAAAGAGCAAGTTTTATATTCCGAAGGTGATGAAACAAATGGCATGTCTGTTGCCATATCCGGCGGTAAAATTGTAGCAAGTGCATGGAGTGAAAATATAGGTACATTACAAGAGGTATATCTTAATCATGTCATAAGTAATCACAAATGGTATGCTATCACTACAATTTTTGACGGAACCAAACAAGAATTTAAATTGGCTTTATATAACGAGAATCGTCCGGTATCCAGAACAAAACTATCACTACCTTTTGCATCCTCAAACTTAGCAGTAAACTCAAAAGTAACGCTGGGAGGAGTGCAGGGGAATACCAGAATATATAGCAACTCAACCAACAGTTTTACCATCGTAGATGACATTAACTTTAATGGTTATATTGATGATTTTCATGTTTACAATCGTGTACTAAGTGATAAAGAGGTTTCTGTATTGTCGCGCAATGATTTGTACCCGGCTAAGGATCCTGAAATGCCACCTATAAGCAGTAGCCATTCCGCTGAAAACCTCATTCCTAATGCTGATTTTGAAGAAGGAGAAACAGGCTGGAGTAACAGTGGTGCAGACACTCGTTCATTAGTACAACCTGGTTTTGACGGATCCTTAAATGCTTATCAAATAACCGGTTCTCTGAACAAGGGAGCGCAATATCAGCCTAGTGGTTTAATTACCGTTGATCAAAAAGAATATACAATGTCATTTGGGGCCAAGGGTAATGCCGGAGAAAAATGTAAAATGAAAGTAAAGTTTAACGATAGTTCAACTCATACTATTACTGGAACTTTCTCAAAATCCAACACTTGGGAACTTTTTACAAAAAACTTCACCCCTAATACAACGGCAAATGCTGTTGATAGATTCTTTATCCAATGTGGATCGGATTTGGAAGCATTATCCCAAACAGTAACATTTGACAATTTATCCTTGGTTCTTTTGACTCAAACATCTGTTAAAACCAAGAGCGCAGTTGCTTTTTCTGTTTACCCAAACCCGGCTACCAGGACTATTCAAATATCAACAATAGGCACACTGGAAAAGGTAGAGATTTATAATATGGCAGGGATAAAAGTTTCTGAAGGAAAAGATATAAGTCAGCTTAAACAAGGGATTTATATTGTTGTTGCCACCATTGACGGACAAATAGCCCAACAAAAGTTTTACAAAAAATAATATCAGGCATGGCAAAAAAACAGGCTGTAAAAATCATTTTACAGCCTGTTTTCTTTTACACTTTCAGGTTTGAATAAACAAACCAAAAAAATCAATATCCTAACGCTCAACATTAATCTTTATCACTACCGACATTTCATCCGGAACTTTTTCTGTCATCTTTACGATTAATCCCTGATCTGTTTGGGACCACGAAATACGATCGTCACATCCTAATATTTCAACTCCCTTTACACGTCCGCATTTAGCCATATGCTTTGCTCCAAATGCCTCCAATAAAATATTTGCATTACTGGCAGGCTTTCCTAATGTAGTTGCATAAATGGTATTGGCTTTTTTTGTATAACGAATATCATCCTTGGTGTACTTAACTTTAAGAAAAGCCTTATGGTTTTTAAAATGTCCTTCAGGTTCTTTGGTTGGTCCTTCGCCATATGTATACCAAGGCCGGGTATCATATATAGCTTCGCCATATTTTTGCAGCCACTCGCCCATGGTTAAAAGAACATCTTGCTGATTAGAAGGAATTGAACCATCTGCTTTTGGAGAAACATTTAACAACAAAACGCCATTTTTACTCACAATATCAATTAGCACATGCAATACTTCGTTTGCCGGTTTAATCGTCATATCAGAAGTATAACACCAACTACCTTTACTGATAGTTTCGTCTGTCATCCATACTTTTTCGCCCATTTTATTCTTGCGTGATTTCTCCAAATCATCCACACTACAATCCAGTGGCAAATCATCTTGCTTACGAACAATAACAACCTCCTTGCCCCACTTTTCTGCCTGATTGAGATAATACGCACAAAACTTTTGTCGATAATTCTCAGGTAACTGATCTAACCATGAGTCAAACCAAATAATATCGGGTTGATAGTTATCAATCACCTCCTTGAGCTTACCAAACCAAACCTCTTCATTCCATTGTTCTTCAGGCATATTCCCATACAGGTACTTCAGTTCATCATCAGTACTGGCAGGAAAGGTTTCCTTTACCAATGGGTAATGACTCCTATGAAACTTTACTTCACCTTCAACTCCGTGATATCTTTGAAGATTTCTGGAATGATGAAAAGTGGTAATCATTTTAATACCTCTTTTATCTAGTTGCGTTTTAATCTCTCCCACAATATCTCTACGCGGACCTTTATCCATGGAATTCCAGGGTGTAATTTTACTATCCCACATAGAAAATCCATCATGATGTTCTGCAACCGGACCTATAAAACGTGCACCTGCCTTCTCAAATAAATTAACCCATTCGGCTGCATTAAACTTTTCGGCTTTAAACATGGGTACAAAATGATGGTATCCAAATTCATCAATAGGTCCGTAAGTATTAGTATGATGCTTATAAACATCTGAATTTACCATGTGCATATTGCGCGGATACCATTCGTTACCGTAGGCCGGAACCGAATATACACCCCAGTGAAAATAAATGCCCAGCTTGGCATCTGAAAACCAGTCGGGTGATTCATTGTGTTGGGACAAAGACTCCCAGTCAGCCTCATACTTTTCTTTTTTGTATTGAGGAGAACACCCAATAAACAGAGCAACAATGCTCATTAATACAACATTCTTCATGTGTTTAAATTTTACTTTTAATTAATGAAATAAGGGTATATAAATGCTAGCTAGTCCTTAAATCCGCAACATGCATTATAAGAGTGTTCTTCAGGCAGGTATGTACTAAAGTTATTATAAAAACACCTTTATACTACATTGTAAACTCATTACACCGTGCATCGGAAGCTCTTTACGATGTATATTGTAAACCTATTACATCATTTATTGGCAGCTCCGAGTAGGTTAAAATTCATATTTAACCGGAGGTAACATCCCTGTTTCTTTCCTGAAAAAACCATTGTTTAAGTCACCATGACACTCCCTTATGAGTAGATCTTTTAAAAGCGCGACTTTA
Organism: Labilibacter sediminis; assembly: GCF_005877885.1. Classification (GTDB taxonomy): domain Bacteria; phylum Bacteroidota; class Bacteroidia; order Bacteroidales; family Marinilabiliaceae; genus Saccharicrinis; species Saccharicrinis sediminis. Next base: position 75,148 of record NZ_VCHY01000004.1, on the reverse strand, counting down.
TTTGGATACTGATCGGCTAAATCACTCTCCTCACGGTAATCATCTGGTAAATAATAAAGTTGAAATATATCTTTCGGCGCATAATGCCTTAGTTTCCATCCTTCATTGGTTACCAAGGAAGCCCCCATAAATGAGGCATTAACAACATACTTGTGTTCTATAGTTGTATCCTCTCCTTTTAAAATTGGCAGTAATGATATACCATCTTTTCGATCTTTCACTTTCACATTTACCACATCAGCCATAGTTGTAATAATATCGTAGTTGGCCACCAAATTATTTAGTTGTTTTCCTGACGGGAAATGGTGGGGCCAGTAAAAAAACAAAGGAACTCTTAATCCCCCTTCCCAATTATCACGTTTACGTCCGGCCATTCCGTCGTTACCATCAAAAACGTCAAAACCTAACTCGCTATAATACTTGGTACTCACATTATTATAAGGTTGGTTTGTGTGAATATTAAAGGGCTTTTTTGTACACCTTCCGTTTAATGAATAATACAGTTCATGACCATTGTCTGATGAAAAAATGATCATTGTATTCTGCATTAAATTTAACTTTTCAAGCTCCTGAATAATCACACCTACATGGTCGTCTAACATCTTTACCATAGAGGCATATTCTTTTTCTATCTGCGTTAGTTCTGTATTGTTTACAAAATCCGGATGCACCTCCGGAATAGCCACCGGACCATGAGGAAGCGTGGTAGGGTGATATACAAAAAAAGAACTATCCTGGTGTTCGTTGATAAAGCTTAATATTTTATCCAACAGTAAATTCTGAACATATACTGACTTACCCGTCATATCGTGACGAAGGGTATCATTACCATTGTATTTCTCCTTTATCTTACCACAATCTTTACGAGTATTACCTTCTACAATCAGCTTTTTACCATCCTCAAATAAAAATGGGGGGTAAAAACCATGCGCCCTGATATGATCAAGATATCCACAATAATGATCCCATCCATGGTTTTCCATTTCTTTCAGACTTACTGAAAACCCCCATTCCAGTTTTCCAAACTGACCCGTTACATAGCCAGCCTCTTTAAATACCTGGGCTAAATGCTGTATCTCCTCGCCTTTTGTGCCTCTTTGCTCATCTATTTTAGTTGAAATATGCTCAGGCTTAATTCCTTCGGAAACGGCCAGATAAGCTCCTCCCTGGTTAATATCCCACTTATCCGGATGACAATCATGATAACCAGTGAGTAAACTTGCCCGTGCAGGTGCGCAAAACATACAACCTCGTACATTGTTAAACACAACACCCTTATTGGCTAAGCGATCGATATTTGGGGTAGAAACTATGTTCTGCCCATAATAAGAGAGCATTCCTCTTCCTAAATCATCGGCATAAATAAACACTACATTGGGCTTAGATATTTTTTCTGATGCTTCCATACGCATCAGACCTTCCATGCATAACAAGGCAATTATTAATATGATTAGTCGAAGTGTTTTCATGAATTTACAATTTTCATTTGTTGTATAGAACTCCCATAAAAATTTAATAATTAAATTTTACATGCTCGTTTTACCTGTTTAATTCGGGAATCTTATTCTTAAACCTAATTTTTAATGAATGAGCCCAATTGTTTGCTGGTTGTTGAGTTCCCAATGTAATTTGCAATCCTTCTGGTGTTTGCTCCCAATTAAGCTTTTCTTTTCCTCCCAGTAATTGAATATCTTCAACATGGCTAATATCAATTTTATCTTTAGCCAGTGTTTTTATCAGTAACTCTCCTGATTCGGGCCAGTCTAAGGTTATCGCATAAAGTATACTGCTATCTTTTGAACGGGTAAAACGAATATCTGAAGAAGTCATTTTTGATTTGATGTGCACTCTGCCCTGTATTTCACCATCACCCTCTTCTGCCACCACCCAGGGGCGCGTTTCATAAATGGCTTCACCATTAAGCTGTAACCAGGTACCAAACTCTTTCAGGATACGAACAGTAGCCGGTGTTAAGTTTCCTTGCGGATCCGGAGGAACATTTAGCAATAAACACCCGTTCTTACTCACCAAATCAATAAATAGTTCGAGCAAACTATCGGTTAAAGGATTTCCTTTAGATCCGAATTTAGCGTTGTAAAACCACGGACCAATTGACGTATCATTTACCCAAGGCTCTTCTGACAATTCCATTTCGCCTCCCCTTTCATGATCCAATACGGTAAAGTCGCCCGGGTAGCGTTTCTTAGGATTCTTTTTAAAAGTAACCAGAACTTCTTTATTCCACTCTTCCGCGCTGTTAAAATAATGCGTAAAAAAATCGAGAACCGGCTCTTTGGGCATAGCCGCTATACCCCAATCAAACCAAATAAAATCAGGCTGATAGTTATCAATTACTTCAACCAGCTTTCCTAACCATGCCTTCCTAAATTCAGCTGCTTCCGGTGCATCCTGTCTCACATCATCGCTATGAGGAATACAATACAGTGACTCATTTCCGGGTACACCTGCATCATCATCGTAGGCACTTTTGTAATACCTCCAGGTATAGGCATGATGAAAAGAAGTCACAAACTTCATCCCCTGGGCACGTATGGCTTTCTCAAGCTCTCCGGTAATATCTCTCCCAAATGTTCGCTTAATATTCCACGGTGTAACCTTACTATCCCACATGGCAAAGTTATCATGATGCATGGCTACAGGGCCGGCAAAACGCGCGCCTGACTCTTTAAAAATCCTGGCCCACTCTTCCGCATTAAAATCATTGGGCTGAAACAAAGGAATGATATCCTTATATCCCACCTCTTTGGGATCACCATATGTTTTTACATGATACTCATATTCATCTGTCTTAGGATCATACATATCTCTTCCATAGGCATGATCAGGACGATGCTCGTTTGCTTTGGTTATTGGCCCCCAGTGGGTATAAATTCCAAATTTAGCATCCAGGAACCACTCCGGTGCACCCGGATATTGCTCCAACGATTCCCATGCGGGTTTGTACTTACCACTCTTTATTTTTGCTCCTGTAAGTGACTGTGCTTGGATTGGAGTGATTGAAATGATTACAACTCCAAAAATGTAAAATAGAATATTCTTCATGGTCATCGCAGTGAATATTTTTAATTAGATATAAACCAAGAGTTAAATCTTTTTTTTTATAAATAGCACCATCCTTTTAAGGTGGTGTTTATGTAAGGTATGATTGCCTTTTCCCCTTCTCCCTGGCCAAAGCTTAAGCTTTGGCCAGGGAGAAGGGGGGAATATTTTATATTAATCACCTACGCTAAAGCGCAGGGCTATTGAATATCAGATCTTATTAAAAATACACCAGAATATTTGTATCTCAATACGTTATTCTCATCAGACACAAACATTGGGTTTAATCAGCTTTGTTTTTCTTCTTATGCTTTTTCTTTGGTTTGTTTTTATTCGTTTGAGCCAATGCAGACAATTCGGCTTTAGCCTTGTGCGAAATGGCAATTGCCTCAGCAATACTTTCATCTGTTGTATTCCAATGTTTTTCAATGACCGCCTGAATTACCGGATTGTCCTCATCTGTTTCGTTATACTTTTTGCGAATCTCCTTTAATTGCTCTTTTAAATCTTCAATAACCTCAGCATACTTTTCTTCACCGTATAAGTTATTCATTTCAAAAGGATCTTCTTTTAAGTCGTAAAACTCCCAGCCAGGAGGCGTGGTTAAATAATTACCCTTTTCATTACACCCATAAAAGAAAATGAGCTTATACTGTTTTGTACGAATTCCAAAATGAGCGGGATTATAATGCGCTTTCATATGCAACCAATAACGATAATAAGTTGCCTTTCGCCAACCCTTTGGTTCTTCTCCTGTTTCAACAATACTTTTAAAGCTGCTACCATGCATATATTCAGGATTTTCAACACCTGCAAAATCCAAAATGGTTGGCGCAAAATCTGTATTGTTTATTAACGTTTCACACTGCGTTCCGGCTTTTATACCTTTAGGATATCGAATAATTAACGGCATTCTCATCGACTCCTCATACATCCATCGTTTATCAATATAATCGTGTTCGCCCAGCCACATTCCCTGATCACCGGTATAAACAATCACCGTATTATCATACAGGTTATTCTCCTTTAGATAACTAATTACTTTCTGCACATTCTCATCTACCCCTCTAACACACCTCAAATATTGCTTAATATATAACTGGTATGATTTTCTCTTCAGCTCTTCATCGGATAATGCATCCGCATTAGTTTTATCCATACCTCGGGTTGCATTACGTAAATGATTTCTACGCCCTATAGAGGTACCTATATAATTCACCAACTCATCATTATGCCCCCTTGTTGCTATAGAGCCTTGGTTACCTTTATCAAAAAGGTTATCCGGGTATTCCACCTCAACATCTGCCAGGTACGAATCAAAACGTTTTGCATTTTTCCATGGACCATGTGGTGCCTTAAAATGAAGGCTTAGAAAAAATGGTTTATTTTTATCATGATTCGATAACCATTCGACTCCGATATCTCCGATTACATCGGATGAATGTCCCTCATGTTGAACGATATTTTCAGGAAAAGCCCCCTTTCCAAACTCTCTGAATTCCGGATTAATATAATCACCCTGCCCAGGTAATATCTTATAGTAATCAAAAGCTGCCGGCTCTTCTTTTAAATGCCATTTGCCAATAACCGCAGTATGATAACCTGCTTTCTTCATTTCAATAGCCAAATACTGTTTTTTGGCCGGCAGGCTTGATGCATTAACTTTACACCCACTGGTTTTGTTGTATTGCCCGGTTAATATGGTCCCTCGGCTAGGTACACAAATTGAATTTGTACAAAAAACCTGATTTAATCGAACCCCTTCTTTGGCCAGCTGATCAATTGCCGGTGTAGGATTATACTGAGCTAACCTTGAATTATATGCTCCAATAGCTGTAGCGGCGTGATCATCAGCCATTATATACAGGACATTGGGCTGTTTTTGAGCCTGCAAAATTCCTGCAAAACTCATTAACCCAATCATTAAGGCTATATGTAAATACTTCATAATTATATCTTATTTCTTAACAAACAATGGCGTTATACCGGGTATTATTTTTTAAGGACTTTACCTTGTTTTTCGTAGTACTTCTTAAAGTAATGGTATTCTTGATTCTCAATTCTTTTCAGCATATCATGAGACACCTCTATTGATTTATTTTTAGCCTCTTCGTCATAATCCCAATAATCGTTAATGACCTTATTATAAGCAAACTCTTCTCCATCCACTTTATACTGATGACGCATTTCTTTTAAGCGCACTTTTAATTCTTTTACTACCTGCGCGTACTTTGGGTCATCAAACACATTATTGTCTTCTGTAGGATCATTCTTTAAATCATATAACTCCCAGGCCGGAGGAGAATCCGGTATTGTTTTATTTCGAAAATGCGTTCCGTAAAACAGTATTAATTTGTACTCTTTTGTTCGGATGGCCATATGTGCAGGAACCATGTGGTGAGCCATATGTAATTGATAATGATAATAGGCTGCATCTTTCCAATCTTCCGGCTCTTTTCCCTTGTTCTCTAAAATATTTTTAAAACTCCTGCCTTGCATGTATTCAGGAGTAGTTAATCCTGCAAAATCAAGAATAGTTGGAGCATAATCCACATTCTCCACAATAGCATTGGAGCTGCTTCCTGCTTTAATTGTTTTAGGGTAACGGACAATAAAGGGCATGCGCATACTTTCTTCATATCCCCATCTTTTATCGACATAGTCATGTTCTCCTAAAAAGAAACCCTGATCACCTGTGTACATAATAACTGTGTTATCGTACTCTCCAATTTCTTTTAAATAATCAACCACTTTTTTCAGGTTATCATCTACCCCTTTTACACAACGTAAATAAGATTTTAAATAAGCCTGATAGGCTTGTGCTTTAGCCTCTTTATCCGGAACTGATTGGGAAATCTCCCACATTGGATGCTTTTGTGTATAATTTCGAACCACATTTCTTCGTCCGACAGAAGTGCCAATATATTTTTCTAATTCACCATTGTAACCTTTGGTCGCAATTGATCCGTTATTTTTTGTATCCCACAAATTTGCGGGTTCCGGAATCTCCACATCTTCCAGGTAATCCTTATATCTTGGAGCATATTCCCATTTACCATGAGGCGCCTTAAAATGTAATTTAAGAAAGAATGGTTTATTTTGATCTCTGCCATCCTTTAACCAGCTTAAAGCTGACTCTGCAATACAGTCTGAGGAGTGGCCATTCATTTGAACCGAACCTTTTCCAAAATCTTTTCTTCCAACTTTTACAGAACTTTCTATTCCTTTTTCAAAGAACACAGGATCAAAATAATATCCTTGTCCGGGCAAAACCTTATAGTAATCAAAAGCCTCCGGGCGGTCGTGCAAATGCCATTTTCCCACAACTGCTGTAGAGTACCCGGCTTTTTTCATCTCCAGAGCCAGGTATTGCTTTTCTTTGGGCAAATCACCAGATAAGGTTACAATACCATTAATAGAACTATATTGTCCTGTCATAATGCAGGCTCTGCTTGGTGTACAAATTGCATTATGGCAAAAAGCATTCTCCATAACAATGCCTTCTTTAGCAATTTTATCCAGCACAGGTGTTGGATTTAATTTTGCCAGCATGCTATTGTAAGCGCCAATAGCTTGAGTGGTATGATCATCCGACATTATAAAAAGTACATTGGGCTGCTTTTGAGCCTGTATAACCCATACACAAGCGAGCAAACTAATCATTATAGCTTTATACCTTAATTTCATTATTCTTCCTTTTTGTGATTTCATATGCTATAATCCTGAAGTTATGTTCAACCTATTACCAATTTTTATTTATAATCTGCTGAATCACAGGATAGTTTTCATCCTCTTCTCTTAACTCAGATCTCAACTGCTTAAGTTGATTTTTTAAATCTGCTATTTCTTTGGCATAAGCCGGGTCATCGTAACGGTTATCCATTTCAAATGGATCTTTACTTAAATCGTAAAACTCCCAGTCTACAGGTGTTTGAATATGTTCCAGCGTTTTAGGATTCACCGGTTGCTCTTTAAAGTTAATTCCGTATAAGAAAATAAGCTTATACCTCTTGGTTCGAATACCAAAGTGAGCTGGTACATTATGACGATGCGCCATATGCATCCAGTAACGATAATAGGTGGCTTGCTTCCACCCCTCCGGCTCCTTACCTGTTTTTAATATATAATCAAAACTAGCACCCTGCATATACTCAGGAGTTGTACCTCCTGCCAAATTTAGGATGGTAGGTGCAAAATCCGTGTTATTAACAATCGCATCAGAGCGAGTTCCTGCTTTTATAACTTTAGGATAACGGATGAGTAAAGGCATTCGAATGCTTTCTTCATACATCCATCTTTTGTCAATATAATCATGTTCGCCCAGAAAAAAACCCTGATCACCGGTATAAACTATGATGGTATTATCCATTTGATTGGTTCTCTCCAAATAATCAAACACCCTTTTCACATTGTCGTCAATTCCCTTTACACAACGTAAATATCTTTTTAAATATTCCTGATATGCAGCCTTTTTATAAGCATCATCATCCAGTTTTTTATTGATTCGCATTCGCGATGCCATATTGCGAACTACATTCCTTCGCCCAATGGAAGAACCAATGGTATCTATTAAACTATTGTTTACTCCTTTGGTGGCTATTGAACCATTGTTTTGATTATCCCATAAACTTTCCGGTTCTGGTATTTCAACGTCTTCGAGATAATTGGCATAACGAGGAGCAAAATCAAAACCCTCATGCGGAGCTTTATAATGCAAGAATAAGCAGAACGGCGCTTCATTATCCTCCCTGTTTTCTAACCAGTTTAATGAGATATCCGTAATTACATCTGTAGAGTGTCCTTTGTATTTAATTCCCGGCACCTTCCTTTTTTGCCTATTCTCTATTATCTCTAAGGAATCACGGTTGCCTTTTACATTCATTACCGGATCAAAATATTTTCCCTGACCATATAACACATTATAATAATCAAAAGATGAAGGAGCATCTTTGAGGTGCCATTTTCCAATTACTGCGGTCTCATAACCCAAAGCATTCATTTCACGAGACAGATGTTGTCTTGCTTCCGGAAGGTGCCCATTAAGAGTTAACACTCCATTTGTCTGACTGTACTGTCCTGTTAAAATAGATGCACGAGAAGGCGTACAAATAGAGTTGGTACAAAACGCATTTTCAAATACAATTCCTTCATGTGCCAAACGGTCAATAATGGGGGTTGGGTTTAAGGAGGCTAAGCGACTGCCATACACTCCAAACGCCTGCGAAGTGTGATCATCGGACATAATGAAGAGCACATTTGGCCTGTCTTTTGTTTTACTCTTCTTTACTGAAAAGGCAAAGATACTGCACAAGAAACAAAAAAACATTATCAGTATTATATGTCTAATTTTCATTTGTTTATGTTTTTTATTTGTGGCATGCCTGTCTGATGCAGGCGGAGAACTCTCAAGAAAATTTAATCATCCTTCTTTATAAACTTGGAGAATTAAATTCGTGTAGTAATTACAATAATTCTAATCAAGAATTAAAAACCGATTAACAGGGGCGAGATCCTTGGATTGTTTGGTGTGATTTATTTAAAAGTCACCCAGATTTTAAATTCATTCCTAAATATCTGGATTCTTTTAACAAGGGTACCTAAAATGTGTACATTTCATACACTACTTTAGGCACCCTCCAAGAGGGATATCACTAAATCGACACTGTATATTCTATCTATTTATACTAAAAAACTAAGTAATGAATTAAAAAATGTGTCCCCTCTATGTCAATTAAATAACTTATTTAAATGTTTTTAAATATTCTAAAAACGCCAATGGCAGGTGTTCTACCCTGGTTAAGTTCTAAAGCAGTCATTCTAACTGATTTTGTTTTAACCTTATTAACCTTTAAGCAAAAATCCATACCAACTTCGTCTCCCTGATAAAAGGTAAGCCATTTTCCTTCAGATAAATACTCCAGTTTAAACTTTCTAATGGAGCAATTTCTAATTTGCTCCGCTAACATGATATATTCAATTTCCTCTTCTTTCTCAAAATCTGCCTGAATCCATGGTTGCTTGTCATCATTCGCCGGTGACCACCATACTTTATGTTTTTTTCCTTCTGCAAATACTTGCTTTCCTGTTCCGAATACTGCTTCCGGACTTTTTGCTTTTACCGGAGAAGAAGAAGCCTGACCTTTAATATTAATTATCTCTGCCTCAGCCACCATTGTTTCAATTGGTTCCAGCTCTTCCGCATTAATATCTAATTCCAATTTCACTATGTTATCAAGCTTATTGATATCTCCACTTAAGGTAACCACCATCTTATCTCCGGCATTAGATATTTTTGCCTTACCTCCGGTAAGCATAGTTGTTTTTTTAATTTTACCCGGTAATGCAGGTAGAACAATTTCTTTAGAATTTTCATCAGAAAAATCTGCTAGCAAATGCAAGTAAACTGTATTCTCTTTGCAAGTAGCTCCTCCCCAGGCGCTAGGTTTATATGGACCACCTTTGGTATTATAAATACTTTCGCCGTATTGGCCTAACCACTCTCCCATTTTATTATAAATCTCAACCTCAGGTGGATTTATTGCTCCAAGTGGAGACGGGCCGGTATTTAAAGCCATGTTACCTCCCGACACCATGGTTTGAATAAACATACGCTGGTTGGTATAATAACTCTTAAAGCGCTTACCTCCTGTCCACGACCACGCCTCGCTAATGGTACAGTTCATTTCCCAGGGACGCTCCACTTCAAAAGTACCAAACTCCTGTTCCGGATTGTCATAATCTCCATTCACAGGAAATCCAGGGATTCCACCGCCCCATCTGCGGTTTACCATTATACCCGGTTGCAAGGTACGTATCATCTTCAGCATAGCTGGAGTATCCCAATCAGAATATTTTGTACCCAATCCGTCAAAAAAGAGGCCATCTATTTTTCCGTACTCCGTTAACAACTGTTCTAAATGCTCAAACATATATTTTCGATAGTTAGCATTGTTCTCTGTTAGGCAATCGGGATGATGCCAATCGGGCTGTGAGTAATACCAAAATACTTTAATCCCGTATTTATGACAAGCCTCCGCTAACTCTTTAGCAACGTCGCGACCCAAAGGTGTGTTTGTAATTTTATAGTCTGTATTTTTTGCATCAAACATGCAAAATCCATCGTGGTGTTTGGTGGTGAAAATAAAGTATTTGGCTCCTGCATCTTTCACCATCTTAATCCATTGATCAGCGTCAAAATTCACCGGATTAAATACTTTATACAATTCATCATACTTTTCAGCCGGCACGCCAGATGTGGCTTGTCTTCCTGCACCAGGTCTATCGCCATGTCTTCCCCAACTAGCCGGTACTTTAGCCAATGAATAAGATCCCCAGTGCATAAAAACACCAAACTTCGCATCTGTAAACCATTCCGTATCTGAAGGTTTAGCATATATATAAGGCACTAAATTATCTGGTATATTATCGTATTTAACTGATTTTTGAGCACATGCCGTTTGCAACAATAGTGGCAACAAGCATACATAAAATAACTTCTTCATCTTAAAAAATTAATTGTTTAGTATTATTCTTATTTCATCCAATACAATTGTTCCCATTGATCAACTCCATCATTAAGTTGATTTTTTCCGGGAGTTGTTCTTCCGTTTTTGACGGCGTTGGTTAACATTAAGGTTAAATCTTTCACTACTTCCGGATGGTTCTCAGAAAGATTATTTTTCTCTGATAAATCATTTGAAAGATCAATTAGAACAGGCTCTTTTGTTTTTGGATAAGTGAGTTTCCAATTTTTGTAACGAATACCAAAATACCCGGTAAAGTCAGAGTGAATAACCACACGCTCATCATTTTCTTTCATCTCTTCTCCCTTAAGAACAGGCAGAATATTATAACTGTCTTCAGCCACATGATCCTGCACTTTTTCGTTCACCAAAGCTGCACATGTTGCATACCAGTCATTTAAACAGATGAGCTCATCATTTTTTGTACCTTCCGGAGAAACATTTGGCCATGAAACTATAAACGGTACACGATGCCCACCCTCATCCAGACGGGCCTTATATCCCTTAAAATGATAACTTGGGGAATGTTTATATTTCTTCTGTATAGCCATTGGAATTGCTTTCAGACTAGCTCCATTATCAGCAGTAAACACAATCATGGTGTTTTCCAATAATTTTTGTTGCTGGAGGCTTTTTATAATTTGCCCAATACCATGATCCAATTCCTGACAAAAATCACCGTAAATACCACATTCTGATCCTCTTTTAAAATCATCACTTGGCACCACAGGAGTATGTGGCGCAGCGTATGTTACCATTAAAAAGAATGGATCTTTTTTAGTTGCGTTTTGAATATACTCTACTGATTTATCTGTAATAACACCTATTGCATCATCTGGCTTTAGACTTCCTGAATATCCCTCGCGCCAAAGCTGTTTCGGCATGCCCTTATCTTTCGACATATCTTCTGCCGTTTTTCCTTCCGGGATATCACCAACCCATCCTCCAGATTTCTCTACTGGTTTTTCCACCAGTTTATCATTTTCGATGAAGATATATGGAGGAAAATCCCATGAAGCCGCTATTCCATAAAAATAATCAAACCCCAATTGGTTAGGTCCATGCTTTATCGGTTTTGAAAAATCAATTTGGTCTTCGTAAGCCGGAATATCTCTCATATCGCAGGTAAAAGAATCTCCTTGTTTAGGTGTCCAATCGAGACCTATATGCCACTTACCAATTAAAGCTGTATTGTAGCCATTTCGTTTTAACAACGATGCTACTGTTTCTCGCTCTTTGGGTATCAAACATCCATCATAACCTGTTACTACACGCTCTTTTAATGGAGTGCGCCAACAGTATCTACCTGTCATTAAACCATAACGTGTAGGCGTACATATAGAAGCAGCTGTATGAGCATCATTAAACATGATACCTTGTTGGGCCAGTTGATCGATGTGAGGGGTTTGTATTTTGGAATCAGGGTTATACGCAGAAATATCTCCTATACCCATATCATCGACTAATACATACACAATATTAGGTAAGTTATTTTGAGATAAAACATTAGCTACCCCTATATAAAATAAGCAGGCAATAAATAGTATTCTATTCATTTTCATTTCTTTTTAAAATTGAGTGTTTCCTAAAGATTTAGATCTACTTCTCATTCAGCCAATACAATTGCTCCCAGCTTTTTGGTTCAACATTATTCTGTTTCAGGCCTTGAGTTGTTCGCCCTTGCATAATAGCATCCGTTAACATGGCGGTTAACTTTTGTACCATCTCAGGATGTTCTTCATACAAATTATTTTCCTCGGTAATGTCTGTCGCCAAATCATTTAATACAGGTCTTTTATTTCTTGGGAAAGAGAGTTTCCAGTTCTTATACCTTATCCCAAAATAACCACCTGCGTCAGAATGAATTACAATACGTTCAGCATTAGACATCATCTTTTCTCCCTTTAGAATGGGTAAAATATTATAGCTATCCTCTGCTGCATTGTCTTTCACCTTTTCATCTACTAAAGCGGCACATGTGGCATACAAATCGTTTAAACAAATTAGTTCATCGCTTTCTAGGCCTTGGGGTGTATGACCCGGCCATGAAACTATATAAGGCACACGATGCCCTCCCTCTGTTAGTCGTGCTTTAAACCCGGACAAGTTATAACTTGGTGAGTGATCATATTTTTTTTGCGCACCCGGAGGAATTGCTTTTAAGCTGGCTCCATTATCTGCGGTAAAAACAATCATGGTATTTTCCGATAGCTTTAGTTCTTTCAGACTTTGGACAATCGCACCAATTCCTTGGTCCAGCTCCTGACAGAAATCACCATAAAGACCGCACGCCGACTTACCCCGAAACTCTTTTCCCGGAACTACAGGCGTATGCGGTGCAGCATAAGTTACCAGCAAAAAGAAAGGCTTCTCGGTTGAAACATTCTGTATATACTCTACAGTTTTATCAGTTATTACCTGAATAGCCTCATCAGGTTTCAGACTTCCTGAATACCCTTTACGCCAAGCTTGCTTAGGCACAGAGTCATTATTTGTTACGTCTTTTAAACTTTTTCCTTCAGTGACAAAACCTACCCAACCTCCTATCTTTTCACCCGGTTTTTCCACCAGTTTGTCATTCTCAATAAAAATATAAGGTGGCATATCCCAGGATGCTGCAATACCAAAGTAATAATCAAATCCTACATGAGTAGGCCCATGCTGTATGGGGTTTGAAAAATCAATTTTGTCTTCTGTTTCACCCAAATCATTCTTAATACCCTTAATGTATTCACCTTGCTTACAAGTCCAGTTTAATCCCAGATGCCATTTACCCACTAATGCAGTACTATATCCATTACGTTTTAGTAAAGTTGCCACTGTCTCCCTTTCTTTTGGAATCAAACACGGATCATAACCACTAATCACTCTTTCCTTTAAAGGTGATCGCCAGCAATATCTACCTGTAATTAATCCGTAACGAGTAGGTGTACATACTGCCGCTGCTGTATGTGCATCAGTAAACAAAAGGCCTTGCTTAGCCAGTTGATCAATATTTGGTGTTTTAATTTTTGAATCCGGATTATAAACCGATACATCACCAATACCCATATCATCAACCATGATATAAACAATATTGGGTAACTTTTCCTGAGCAATAGCAGAAACTGCCAGCACACCAAATATTAAAACCAATAAGAGATTTCTTTTCATGCGTTTAAAATTTTCATTTGTTGCATGGAACTCCCAAGAAAATTCAATCATCCTCTTGTGTGTAAAATTGGATAATTAAATTTTACATGGTCGTTTCATCCGTTTAATTTTTAAGGTTAATTACCACATACCTGCTAAATGCGTACATGGAACTCTTCATGATTTTTAATTATTACTTTTGTTTAAAATCCGGGTTTTTATATGGATATTCTGCACCAACTTCTTTTCGCCAATCCTTCAACATTTGATGCAACTCTTTAGCTTTTTCAGGCATCTTTTCTGCCAAATCATTACGCTCACCAATATCTTCTTTAAGATTATACAATTCAATATGCTCTGTGTCATAATGGTAAAACTCCAACAGTTTATAATCTCCATACCTGATTACATCCGTTGGGATATAAGCATATTTTGGTGTTCCACTTTTTCGGTTAACCGGTCCGTAATTGGGATAATGCCAATACAAGGCACGCTTATCCGACTTTTTATCCTGCTCTTTCAGGCTTGACACTACACTTTCTCCATCAAGTGGCTGATCAGGCTTTTGAGCACCGGCAAGTTCCATAAAGGTGGGGTATAAATCCACATTAATAATTGGTTTATCACAAACTGTACCTGCATTAATTTCTCCTTTCCAATAAAAGATATAAGGTACCCTTAATCCGCCCTCATACATTTTTCCTTTTCCTTCGCGCAAAGGCAAATTATCCGTGAATACATTATCTTTTAAAGAGAAATCGCTGTTCATATGACAATTTGCTCCATTATCTGATGTAAAAACAATAAGGGTATTCTCTAATAATCCATTTTCTTTTAAAGCCTGATAAATACGTCCCACTGTTTGATCCAGGCTCTCGGTCATGGCTGCATAAACAGGATCTTTCTGGCCTCGTACAGGTTTCTTTTTCTTGTACTTTTCAATTAGAGGAGCTTTAGCCTCATGTGGTTTGTGCACTAAAAAATCGGGTAAATAAAGAAAAAAAGGCTGCTCTTTATTTTCATTAATAAATTCAATGGCATGGTCGGCCATAAAATCACTCAAATAAACATCCTTGGGAACATCATAATGTGGTGAGGTTTTAAAGCCATAATGAGCCCCCTGCGAAGCAATCCATTTATCAAAACCACAATCGCCCGGAGAAGTTGGGTGAATATGCCATTTTCCAAACATACCTGTAGTATAATCTACTGACTTAAACATTTCAGCCATGGTAAATATTTCCAATTCAAAATCCCTGTTTTTAGGTTGTACAGCCAGGTAATCTTCCATTTTAAAGCGCTTACTTCTCGGTACATCCGTCACCCTGTATGTCCCATTTCTCGGCGCATATTGTCCACTGATCAGGGCTGCTCTTGATGGTGCACAAACCGGTGCTGTAGCGTAACCCTGGGTAAACTTCATCCCATTATTGCACAAGAGATCAAGATTTGGTGTTTCGTAATAATCACTTCCGAAAGATCCCAAACCTGTCCACCCTAAATCATCCGAAAAAATTAATACCACATTCGGTTTTTCCAGAAATTTCTTTGCATAACCATTAGCAATAACGGATAGTGCTATTAAAACAAAAACAATTTTCTTCATGACTACTTTTTAGATTTTTTACTTTTTGTTTTTTGATAAGTATATGGATTTATCCACTGCTGTTGCATTCTATCATATGATTCAGTTCCATACTCTTTCCCTTCAAAACTCTGTTGAAGAGAATTCAGAAAATGATCCATACCCTCTTTTAAAGATACCAGTTCCTCACTTTTCTGGATTGGTTCTTTTTCATAAGGATCATTAACAATATCATAAAACTCAAGTATCCCGTTTTTCTCATATACCTTATACCTATTCCCTGAAAAGCTGATCTGATTATCAAAACAAAAGCCTATGTAGCTGTTTCTAAACATTTGTTTTCTCCCCAATAATGGGATTAAACTTTCTCCATCGAGTTTATATGGCAGCTTTGACTTATCTAACTGAAGTGCATCAGCAACTGTAGGCAAATAATCAGAGGTTACACATGGCATATCTGTTTTAAAAGGTTCTTTTACCATAGTCGGCCATACCAATAAACCGGGAACCCTTATACCTCCTTCATGCAAACTTCTTTTGCGTTCACGAAAACCGCCCGTAACTCCACTGTTTTTATTTTCCGGACCATTATCACTGCAAAACCAGATCATAGTATTCTCATCCACTCCTATTTCTTTCAGATGCTGTCTTAAGCGTCCAATCTGCTCATCCATAGCAGTAATACATCCTGCATAATTCTTCATTTTTGAATCCTGACCTTCATACATAGCCTGATATTTTGGACCGGCTACACAAGGTTCGTGTGGAGTATGAAACCACACCACAGCCAAAAAGGGCTTATCGTTTTTAACACTCGTGTCAATAAAGGGCAAAACCCTATCCATTATCACACGACTGTCATCTCCTTCTAAATTATCGGTGACTTTATTTCCATCAATATCCCAATATGCAGTTCCAAAAGGTTTATATGATTCACCTTTCTGTAAATAATCCCACCCAACTTTAGCCGCTCGCTCAATGGGTTTTTTCATAGGATCCCAGGTCGGTACTTTAGACTCGGTAACAAATGCGACCTGATAGCCATGCTTTTGAGGTGGATTATACTCTTTTATATTACCTGCCTTTCCTCTATTGGCATCTTTCTCTGTATGCGTTAATGTTCCCAGGTGCCATTTTCCAAAATGACCGGTGGCATACCCCTCCTCACTTAACAATTCTGCCAGGGTTATTTCTTCTGGTCTAAGAATACCATGATTTGCTTTAAAAACACCTGTTCTAAAGGGGTTTCTTCCTGTTAATACACTTGCCCTGGTAGGTGAACATACTGCTGAAGCTGAGTAAAAACGGTTAAACTGTACGCCTTCACTTGCCATTTGATCTAAATAAGGAGTTTTGATAACAGGATTTCCGTTATACCCGGTATCTCCCCACCCTAAGTCATCAGCCATAAGTAAAATGACATTTGGCTTTTGGCTATTCAAGGCAGTAGGAATAAATAACCATACACCTAATAGTATATATGCAAGATAATACCTCATAATGATAATAAATAAATTATACTATTACTCTTAAAAGCAGGGCAAATAGCTACATTTAACTATTTGCCCAACAACTACACGTACTAATAACCCGGATTTTGATCCGTTACATCAATTTTGCTATTTGCTGCCATTTCGGTAGCTGGAATTGGAAATAGAATTCCTCTTTCATAAACTCCATGCTTTGCAGTTTTTCTTCCATGCTCATTATCGGCAGTTTTAAAAGCCATAAATGTATCCACGCCCTTACGTACTAAATCGAACCATAAATGCTGTTCTGCACACAACTCAAATCTTCGTTCGTTAAATACTTTTTCTCTGAATTCTTCTTTGGTAAGTCCTGCAGTGCGATCCCAGTTTGCAGGTGCAGTACGGGCTGTTCCATCCGCTTTTCGTGCTCTTTCTAAAATTGCATCAATTGCATCATAAGCCAGATCAGTAGGTCCGTTTACTTCATTTTCAGCCTCTGCATACATAAGCAACACATCTGCATAACGAATTACAATAAAGTTGTTATCTCCCTGAAAATTATCCGGTGCTTCAGGGTCTTTCCATTTTGCTATTTGTGGCCAGGAATCATTAGATGCTTTGTAACCTTGTGTAGGATAAATAAAAGTAGTTCTTCCGTTATCTGTACGCACATACTGATCTACATATGTACACTGCACCCTATAATCAGCCGGAATTCCGTAGTCATTACTTCCATTTTCCTTGCCATCAGCATTTCCGGGAAATGCAGGTTCATAAGTCATTCTAAAATCATCATACGTTTTTTGAGTAGCCGTTGAACGCGACCATCCGCCATTTTTAGCCGACCATCCACTTTTAGCAGGTGTAAATATTTTTGAATAACCCGAACCATAAATACCTCTTATATACTGCACTTCAAAAACAGATTCTGATGTATTTTTTGAAGTCCATAAGTCATTAAAGTCATCCGTTAACTGATAAAGACCAGTATCCATTACCCATTTGGCCTCTACTCTTGCAGAATCCCAATATGCTGAGCCATCAACATTTCCGGCCAATGTTAAATATACTTTCGACAATGCCGCAGCGGCAGCTCCACTTGTTATACGTCCGGCATGTGAAGCATCGTACTCTGCCGCACAATTTTGCTTTGCATATTTTAAATCGGGTAATATTACTTTACTATACACCTCTTCAGAAGAAGATAATGGAACTGCACCCGCATCAATACCACGTGTAGGTTCTAACCTGAGTGGAATTCTTCCATACATACGTACCAGTACAAAATTACTCCAGGCTCTTAAAAAACGTGCCTCACCCAGAATCGCTGCTTTATCTTCATCTTCCAATACGTCCATTTGCGAAACATTTGCTATAAGGTCATTAGAACGATCAATTAAGGCAAAGAAAAAATCCCACGTTTCATAAACTTCTTTTGTGGTGGCATCAAAAGAGCCGGCTACCCACATATTGGTTTTCTTACCCTTATTAAATGCACCAGAATTTTGCGTTAACATTTCAATTGTAGACTGACGATACGCATCTGCTAAATAACTATATGTACCTATCATAGCCATTTCTGCATCTTCAGGCGTAAGAAAAAAGTTGGTATTGGTTTTCATGTCATAAGCTTCCTCTTGAAGAAAGTCCTGACAGGAAGTCAAGAATAATATTGAGGAAAGAATATAGTAATATGCTATTTTTTTAAACATAACTTAAAAATTATAAGGTTAGCCTAACTCTAAATGTATAAGATCTTGAAAAAGGATAAGAATTTCTATCAATCCCAATTGCACTATTGGAATCACCATATGTGCTTGTTTCCGGATTCCACCAGCTATAGTTAGTGATTGTAAACAAATTATTACCAATCGCAGAAATATTTAGTCCACTTAACCAACTGATATTTCTCACTGGTACTTCATAAGATAATGTAGCCTGAGATAGTCTGAAATAACTACCATCTTCAACCAACCGATCCGATGGCAATAACACATTACGCTTACTATCACTCTGTATACGAGGCCATAAATCGGTATCACCCTCTTTTCTCCAGGCTTTAAAATAAGCGTCTGACAATACATTGTTTCCACTCTGGGATACATTTGTCATCTTAAGCAGGTTTTGATTAAGCACTTCTGTTCCCTCAACCCCGGTAAAAAAGGCATTCAGGCTTAATCCTTTATAGCTAAAGGTTGTATTTATACCATAAGTAAAGTCAGGGTTTGGATTACCAATGATCTTATTGTCCTCTCCATTTACAACACCGTCACCATTAATATCTTTATATTTAATGTCTCCCGGATATTGCGGCACACCAAATTGATGATATGGACCTTTTCCTGCATCAATGGCTGCTTGGTCACGCTCTGCTATTTCCTGCTCATTTTGAAATATTCCTTCCATTTCATAACCCCAGAATAATCCGATAGGCTCACCCTCAATAAAAGTATTTACGGGTACATTAAATCCGCCAACCTTACTACCCCAGAATTGAGAATAACCATATGATGATTCAGGCAGGTTTAACTTTTGAATCTTGTTTCGGTATAGCGAAAAGTTTCCTCCTAATTCCCATCTAAAGTCACCTTCAAATATTACAGAATTGAGTTCAACATCAATCCCTTTGTTTTCTATTTCTCCGAGATTAGTCCATGCTGTTGTATAACCCGAAGAACCAGGCATTGAAAGACGTTGTAAAATATCTTTAGATACTTTTCTATATGCGTCAACAGATAACATAAACCGGTTATTAAACACTCCGATGTCAGTACCAACATTTACCTGTTCTGTTGTTTCCCAGGTTATATCCTTTGGAAAATCCTCTGTAACATATCCACTTACAGAAGCTCCTCCCAATGGATAAATTCTGGATGCATACAAACCTAATGAACTATAAGCAGGTAGTCCCTGATTACCAACCTGTCCCCAGCCTGCACGTAATTTTAAGTTAGATATTACTTCATTATTTTTCAAAAAGCCCTCCTGGCTGACACGCCAAGCAAGTGAGAACGAAGGAAAGAAGCCATACTTTTTGGTTTCTGCAAATTTAGATGAACCATCATAACGTCCTGTAACTGTTGCCAGGTATTTGTTTTTATAACTATAATTGGCACGGGCTAACACCGAAAACAGGGTAGTTTTCTCTCGATCAAGATCAGCAGGAGAAAAAGTACTGGCACTTTCCAAACCAAAATACCCTAAAGCATCATCTGAAAATCCATCACCGCTTACCTGAAACTGGTCTTTAACTTTATGATTTGTTTCTGTACCAACTACACCACTAATCTTATGAGTTTTGTTGATATCAAAATTAAAGTGAGCTAAATTATTTAAGGTATAACTAATAGATTCACTAGTAGAATATCCTGCTCTTCCTTTATCCTGAACCATTGGTAAAGTTGAGGGCCAATATTGCCCGCGTTTATTATAAATGTAATTTACCCCAAGACTACTTTCAAACTTCAACCAATTAAGTACATCAAAAGTTAATCCCACTTTTCCCCGTATTGAATTGGAAATAGGATGTGATATATATTGATTTACAAAATCAAGCGGAGTAGTTTGTTCCAAGTCCTCAGGATCAAGAAATTCATCATCAGTCCACTCATTACCAATTGGACTCTTACGTAAAGTCCAGCTAATAGCATTGTAAGTAATATTTTCGGTATCACCACTTGTTGACGTACCTTCACCTTCGGCTCTTGTATACGCTATAGATGTATTCAGTTTAATCCAGTCTTTTAATTCTGAATTTAATTTAGCACTAAATGAATAACGTTCTAATGAAGAGTTACGAACAACTCCCTGGTTATCGCTTAAGCCAAGCGAAACATAGTAATCACTTTTTTCTCCCGCACCGAAAAAACCTAAATTATAATCTTGGGAAATTGCTGTACGAAAAACTTCATCCTGCCAATCGTAACCCCATACATCCTCAGGTAATGGTTTTCCTTCAGAACCATCATAAGGATAGTTAGGTTCCTCACCGGCTTCTTCGGCTCTTACTCCTTCCCATTCGTTGCGGTATCGAGCGAAGTCCTGAGCCGAAAGAACATCTATTTTTTCGGTTACCTGCGAGAATGTTAATGCAGAACTAAATACAACTTGTGATTTTGTATTCTTTCCTCCTTTAGTAGTAATTAAAACTACACCATTGGCTCCACGCGAACCGTAAATAGCTGTAGCAGAAGCATCTTTTAAAATTTCGATAGATTCAACATCTTCAGGATTTAGCCCTACTAAAGGACTTTGGGTTGGTGCTGCAGAATTCTGTCCCATAGCATTTGGTGTGTTTATATCCGTATCATAAGGCACACCATCAATAACATAAAGTGGTTGATTGGATACACTTAAGGAATTTAATCCGCGAATACGAACATTTACATTAGCCCCTGGCTCCGAAGAGTTTGTGGCAACATAAACACCACTTGATCGGCCTTGCAAAAGTGCATCAATATTACCTCCGGCAGTATTGGCTTCATCCAACCTCACAGAAGAAACACTTCCGGTGATATCACTCTTTCGCATTTGACCATACCCTACTACCACTACTTCATCAATAGACTCCATATCTGATTCAAGTACTACATTTACGATTGAACGCCCTTGTACAGGCACTTCTAATGTTTTAAACCCAATAAAGGAGAAAATTAAGGTTCCATCCTTGGGTACATCAAAGGAATACCTTCCTTGCAAATCTGTTATTACACCCTGTGAGCTTCCTTTGAGCACCACATTTACACCAGGTATTGTTTCTCCGTCTTTCCCGGAAACGACTCCAGTGATCGTTTCCTGAGCAAAGGCACAAAGAGATACCAAATAAATTAAAGTAAAAATGACTGTTTTTTTCATACGATTTTTATTTACATAGATTAGTCATTACAATATTAACTGTTGCATACACTAATCTTAAGGGCTCAATCGTTCGTAAAATTGCCTGTATACCGCTAATCGATACCTAAACCCACAAAACCACACATAAACCACTATAAAACTGCACTTTAACCACCACACACCCACTATTGTAATGATAGCAAAAAGTGGCTTTAAGTTAAAAATTGAATCAAATCACCTCCTCATAAGAACTAAACATCTAACCTTTATGAATGATTAGACACCTTTTGATTGAGACTAATTTTTCCTGTTTACATCTGGAATGGTTATTTTTATAAAACAATGGATCAAAAAGACCTTTTTTAAGTGCCAATCCACCATTTGAATTTGTATCCATTTTGGATATTTTTTACTCAACTAGACATACTCTTTTATAATAAAGCAATGAATCTTTTTAAACACAAAAACAGCATAATGTACAAGTTCGTTTCTGTCATTCACTTTCTTTTTATCTGTTTTGCCATAAATGCAAGTAATATTAAAGTTCAACATTTGTCAATAAACGAAGGGCTTAATAGTAGCATAGTATCTGCAATAAAGCAGGATAAGATGGGATTTATGTGGTTTGGTACACATAATGGCATGGAAAAATTTAATGGCTCTAAAATCAGTCATTATACCTTACCTATAGTTAACCATCGCATAAGTCAGGATAACTTTATCAGCTGTATTGAAATATCTGATGAATACGACATTTTATGCGGTGTAAAAAGTGGAAAAATATATTATTTCGACCGTACCAAGGATAAATTTTTTCCATTGCTTGCAGACATACCTCACGATGATTTCCTGAATGTCAGTTCGCTTTATTCTGAAAAAAACAAGGGTCTTTGGATTGGTTCGCCTCAAGGATTGTATCACTACAATGGAAATTTAAAAAAGATTACAAAAATAGAAGGCATAAAAGAAGGCATTAATAAAATTGTTAAGAACGATCAGGAAAATATCTGGTTAGGAAGTCGCAAAGGGCTTTTATTATATAATATTAAACAAGATACTCTTAAAAATCTATCATTCTCAACTGATCAGGCCAATAACCTAAAAAGCAACAACATAACCAGCATATTTCCTATCAGTGAAAAAAGACTGGCTGTAGGTAACTCCGAAGGAGAAGTTTATATTCTGGAAATTCAGAATGAACATGTGCGTATAGTGGA
Organism: Labilibacter sediminis; assembly: GCF_005877885.1. Taxonomy (GTDB): domain Bacteria; phylum Bacteroidota; class Bacteroidia; order Bacteroidales; family Marinilabiliaceae; genus Saccharicrinis; species Saccharicrinis sediminis. The sequence goes on along the minus strand of NZ_VCHY01000004.1, from coordinate 52,326 downwards.
ATACAAAAAGTTCATGTTCAACAATAAAAGCTACCAGGTAAATGATATTCAGCTATCCCCTTTAAGTAAATATGCTATTTCTTTTGATGGTGCCGGTGTTGTTTTAACTGATGATTCGTTTAATATTACGGATCATTTATATGTGGATAGTGACTATGAGCATAGCCTTTCATCCAATGGAGTTCGTGAATTACATACGAGTAAAGATGGTATATTTTGGATGGCCACTTATGGCGGTGGCGTAAATTATTATGACCCTAATATTAAACCTTTTAATGTCATACAGCATATTCCATTTGTAAATAACAGTTTAAGGGTTAACACTATAAACAGTATAATTGAAGATGACTCGGAAAATGTATGGTACGGAACAATTAAAGGAATCAGCATATTCAATGCCAGCAGTTCAGACTGGACACATATACCTTCTATTGCCAATACCGAGATTACGCCTATGCACGTTATGCACATGACAACAGATCGCTTTAACAATGTATGGGTAGCCACATATGGAAACGGATTGATAAAAATAAACCAAAACAATTATACAAAAGAGTATTTCAATAAATCTCAAAAGAACTATAACCAAACAGCAACAAACCACTTATACCATGTTATCGCCGACCATAAAGATCGAATATGGACAGGGGGCATTTGGGGAAACATGTCAGTTATTGATCCCAAGAATAAAAAAACACATCACGTAAATGTATCTGGTATTCGCTCTATTTATGATGATAAGCAGCAAGTACTCGTAGGTACCTTATTCGGGTTATTTATAGTAAATTCGGAAACACTAACGGTTGAACGTTCTTCCAACAACATCCTCAATTCGGCCCGAATCATCACCATAAACCGTCACCCTGTAAAAGATTTAGTTTATATAGGCACTGAACTGCAAGGTATAATTGTATGGAACAGAAATGATGACTCAATTTATACCATTACCAGGGAGGATGGTCTTCCTTCAAATAATATAAAAAGTATTGTTTGGGACAAACAAAATACCATGTGGATTTCATCCACCGGAGGGTTAACCTCGTTTAATGAAACAGGCAACAAAATACAAAACTACGGCCCGGCAGACGGGTTAGCGAATAAGGAGTTTAAAGAAAACTCTGTTTACCTGTTAAAATCCGGTTTAATGCAATTAGGTAGTATAAATGGCGTTACGAGCTTTTACCCTAACGACATTAAAATTTCAAAGCAAAAAACAATACCTATACTAACGGGCATTAAGCTTTTTGGCAAAGAATTAAAGGTGGACGAAGACGGGCCTCTTAAGCAAAGCATTGAGTTGCAATCTGATATATCACTTAATCACAACCAAAACTCACTGAGTCTATCATTTGGAGCAATTGGATTTACTGCTCCTGAAAAAATAAAATATAAATGGAAACTGGATGGTTTTGAATCACAATGGAATATCTCTTCTGAGGTTACAGAAGCCATATACTCCAAACTACCTCCCGGAAATTATACTTTTCAGTTACAGGTAACCAATGATGATAACATATGGCAAGACCAGGTTAGAACTCTGAACATATATGTTGAGAAACCTTTTTGGGAAAAACCTTTAGCATTCTTCATCTATATGCTCATTGTTGCCAGCCTGATTTTTCTAATTCTACACTATTACCATACTATTATTCATGAAAAGCACTTTGCCGAAAAGCAGCAATTTTTCATTACTATTGCCCATGACTTACGTACTCCTCTATCACTAATTAAACTACCGGTTGAAAAAATATTATCATCTGGTAAACTAAAAGTTAATGAAGAAGGAAGTTTGAAAATCGTAAAACGTAACATTGACCGCTTAACAAATCTGGTTAATCAACTATTGGATTTTCAAAAGGCTGACCTGAAGAAAATGGATCTTCAAATTAAGCAATATGCATTTAATCAGTTTATAAAAGAACGCATTGATTTCTTTAAACCCTTGGCAAAAGAAAAGGAAATTAACATCCAGTTTATGTCGTGCCAGGATGAAATACAACTATGGTTTGATAAAGATAAAATGGAGAAAATTTTATACAACCTATTGTCAAACGCAATTAAATACAATAAAAATAAAGGAACCATTAAAATTGAAACCAAGGTAGATAAGAAAAGATGTTATTTTTCCATTTCTGATACAGGTGAAGGAATTCCTAAAAAGCAGCAAAAGAACATTTTCCAAAGATATTTCCGCGCTTCTAATGCCATTAATTCAACTGAGGTTGGCAGTGGATTGGGCTTGGTATTGACAAAACACCTGGTGGAACTTCATCATGGTGAAATTCACTTTAAAAGTATAGTTGATGAGGGAACTACTTTTTCATTTTATCTTCCTTTAAGTGAAAAAGTATATAAACCTGAAGATTTTTTCAGTTTTGACATTGAGGACAGTAAAAAGATCATTGAAGTTGAAGAAACGGAACACAGTGAAACTAACTTAAGTAAAAAAGCTCCAAAAATACTACTGGTTGAAGACAATCAAGAACTTCTCGAATCACTTCAACATGAACTCTCGGGTCAATATATAGTTAGTACCGCTGATAATGGAGAGGCCGGCTTGCAACTGGCTAAGAAAATAGTTCCTGACTTGATTATTTCTGATGTGATGATGCCCAAAATGAGCGGACATCAATTATGTTTAAACGTAAAAAACGACATTAGTATATGTCATATTCCGGTTATACTGCTTACTGCATTAAACTCCGACGACTTTAAAAACGAAGGACTGGAATATGGTGCCGATGCTTATATTGAGAAACCATTTGATCTTAAAATTCTTTTATCCCAGATAGCTAATCTTCTAAGGAATAGATCAATGCTTAAAAATAAGTTCTTAATACCTACCAATAGCATTGAAGATTCTGCTCCAACAAAAAAAGACTCCATATTCCTTGAGAAAATAAGGAGTTATATCTTAAAAAACCTTTTAAACGAGAGTCTGTCCGTAGAAACCCTGGCACAGCAATTTAATATGAGCAGGCCGGTACTATATCGAAAAATAAAGGCCTTAACAAACATGTCGCCACAACAGTTTGTTTTACTTGTTAGATTGAAAGAGGCAGCCCGCATACTTAAAACAGAGAAAAGGAGCATTGGCGAAATAACCATTATGATTGGTTTTACTGATCAGAAATATTTTAGCAATGCCTTTAAAAAACAATTCGGCATAACACCCAGTCAGTTTGCAAAGGAGGAAAAGTAGTTTGAATACCTGTTTCCCAATCTACAACCTGAATCGTTCCGGATTATATGAAAACGGAAATATCTCTTTTTACTGATTCTTTAAACAGAAATCACCATAACATACATGGCGGTCTCAAAAATATTTTATTCGATAGTGAGACTTACGGATTGAAAGCTTGGTGACTAAAGGATCCCCATCTCCACACCTACAGTGCGGTACTTCCCCTTACTCTCAGGAGCAAAGGGAAGAGCAATCAGCTGTTAAATTTTAATTTGTAAGGTGACTTTGAAAAATATTGACTTTTAAGACAGCCACTATTTCTTTTAGACTTTTTTATAAAGCTAATGTAAATTGCACAAAAAAAGGATTTTCCTTAAGCTATAGTATGGACACAATTGCTTAAAGAAAATCCTGGCTTGGTATACTTAAAGGAACTAAATTAACCTGAGTTCGACATAAAGTTTTGGATTCAGAGCGCTTATAAATAGTGAGGTTCAACTGAAAATTATGAAAGAATAGCGGGCTATTTTGAATAATTTTCAGAAAGAAGATCGCTGTTTATAAGTGAAATTTTTATGCTTTACCATAAAAAACTAATCTACTACGTTAAATTTTTCAAGCTAGCTTGCTAGCCCTGCAAAATTTGCCTTGTATATCAGCTTTTTATGTCAATCTGAATTCTAAAATTTTAATCGAACTCAGGTTAAATTATTTCTTCATTTTTTTCTTGTGCAAAGCCTCTGATTTTTTCACTTCGCGTTCATAATTCGAGATAAATGAATTGGGTAATTGTTTTTCTTTTACATCCCAGGAAACACTCCTGTCAAAAAAAGTTTTGTAAAAACCATAGCTGTTGTAATCGATACCATTCTTTTGAATATAAGCCACTTCTTCATCATAGTACTTTCTAAGTTTTTCCAATTCTTTTTTAAACTTACTATTATTCACCTCGTTACTCATCTCTAAAGCATCATGCTCTTTATCAAATAACTCTTCACTTGCCTGCATAAGATGACCTTCATAAGGCCAGTAAATATATTTTAAATCCTTGGTATGAATGGATAATACTTGCGTTGGAGCGGTTCCCCACATGTTAACTACCGGTAAATAAGGTCTGATGTCTGTTTTGGGATTATTAATGATTGGTAGTATACTCTTACCGTCCATGTTTTCAGGAATATCCTCTCCTGCCAATGTTAAAATAGTTGGAGCTACGTCAATATTTCCGGCCAGTGAATTGGTTCTGATCTGCTTATCCATATTCTTATTTCTTGGGTCGAAATATATGAATGGAGCCTTTGCTGCTTCTTCATACGGTAATACCTTGCCGCCAAAACCGTGTGCTCCTAAATGATATCCGTTATCCGAGGTATAAATAATCACGGTATTCTTATCTAATCCACTTTCCTTAAGGGCATCCAAAATCATCCCAACGGCATAATCAACTCCATAAATCAACTGGTAATAATTTCTAACACTTTCCTGAAAGTCTTCAGGCTGATACCCATATTTAGTAAAGAGCGTCATCATCTGTCGGCCATTTTTCGCCTGTTCTGCCAGATGAGCTCCATTTTCAGGACCATAATTCTCAGGGTATGGGAAAGTAACTCCCTCGTATACCTCATCAAAAAGCGGATCTGGCGTATTGGGTATATGCGGTGCTTTAAAGCTGATTGACAAACAAAATGGCTCATCCGATTTTACCTGTTCCGTAATATAATCGGAAGCCCATGCTCCATATGCCCTGGTAGAGTGTGGGTATTCAGCTGCATACTCTTTTATATATTCATTTTTACCTGTTTCATATTCTGTTTGGCCAATCCCTCCTCTCCATTCATGAAATTCGGCCACAGGAAGCTTATCATAGGAATGATGGTTGATGTCTTTACTTTTCTCTGCTGTAACAGGAAAACCAAATTTACCGGCAAATGCCACTTGATAACCCGCATTTTTTAACATTACAGGATACGACTTTTGGAATTGCTGTTGGGTTAATGATCCATGCATAAAATTACAGCCTGTTTTGTATTCCATCATACCAGTCATTATTTGCGCTCTACTGGCCATACAAATTGCAGTTGTATTATAGTAGTTGTCGAAAACCATGCCTTGTTGGGCCAAATTATCTAAATTTGGTGTTTTAACCACTTCACTTCCATTAAATCCTGCAGATAGATATGAGTGATCATCTGCAAGAATGAAAATAATATTTGGCTTTTTTTGACCAAATGCAGAAAATCCCAATATCAGTAACAACCCTCCTAAAACAACTTTTCTAATTCCTTTCATAAATATATTTTCTTGTTCAAATATTCTCAATATAAAGCAAAGCACTTTTATAATCAACACATTATAAAAGTGCAGTTTTAATTTATTGCTTTAAAAACTTTCTAATAACATTGTTTCCATCAATGATTATCGATGATACATATAAACCTTTCTCTAAATCAGAAACATCTAAAGCGTTTGTTACATTGGTAAACTCTTTCATCTTTTGTCCTGAAATATTATATATAGTCACTTTATCAATATTGCCATCTGCATTTATATAAAGAGTTGAGATTACCGGTGATGGATAAAGTTTTAACTCCACTGCCATATCTTCATCAATACTAGTTTCTATACCTTCTTCAATAGTAATATCATCAATCCATATATTCACATTATTTGTATTATAACCGGTATAGAAAAAAGTCAACTTATTATTACCTTCTACTGCAGAACCTGTACCTGTAAACAGTTGATAACTTGTCGTCAGGTCATTAAATGTATTAGGATCATTTTCGAAACCAAATTGAGCGTTGCTACTTACTCCTGCAGCATCTGTTTTTGCATAGAAGCTTACGGTATAATCTCCTGCCGGAATTGGAACTGTTCTTAACCAAAAACCAACATCTGCCAAACCAGATATATTAAGCTTAAAGGCCTTACTTCCATTGTTAGCATCGGCATCAACAGTGGCTCCATAACTTGCTGTTGAGGCGCCTTTCCAAAATCCTTGAAAAACCTGAGGTGTAGTTGTTAACCAGGTATCACTTGCTGTTACACCATCATAAGAAGCAAATGGTGTTGCTGAGACTACATAGTCAGTAGATTCAAACGTTTCAGTATAAGGGAAGGTAGTAAATTCAGGCTCTACAGGTATAAAATCAACCTCCTCAATAGTTACATTATCTATCCAGATATTATAAGTAGTTGCAGCATCCGGTTGGTTTTGAAACCAAATTTGAACCCTTTTGTTACTTACTTTTCCATAAATTTCAATTTTCTGATAAGATTCTGTTAATTGTGTAGTGCATTCACCTTTTTTTAAACCTATGATACCTCCTGTGGCATTCCCTAAAGCAACACCTGCAGCATCTGTTTTTGCCCAACACGTTAATTTATGCAACATGCCATTATCATATAAAAAATCAGTGCCCTCAACAACATAAGATTCCGTTCTTAATCGAATATCCGTAGTTGGGTCTGTTACACCCGGTCCCACAGTTATTTTAAGTGCCTGATCCCCTTCCTGTGCATCCGCAACAACGGTTACAGTAGTTGCTTTTTCTCCTCCCGAATGACAATTATTAAAAAAGGAAACCGAAGTATTAATCTTTCCTTCAAAACTTGCTGTTCCGGAAGCAGAGCCACCTAAAGTATAACCTTCTGCAGATTCAAAACTTCCCTGATACGGCAGATTAGCAATGTCAGGAATTTGAGCAAAACTAAAAAGCGTAAATGCGCAAGCGCAAACAGTTGTAAATAATCTTTTCATAATGATTTAATTTTTTAAAATGAATTAAATCAAATTTAAATGGGTAAATATTAGATTTTGTATGGTGGTCAGTTCTTATTTAAATAACGGCTTCCTAAAACACACTACACCCTCATTTACTTACACTTACATATCATACAAATTATACTTCAACGAACACCCTGAACGATGTGACATCCTATTTTAATTTACTTACCATGGTATATACTAATTAAAAGATAAACTTAGGTTCCCTGATCAGAACTGTCCTAAATAATTGGTGCTTCGCCCAAACCAGACTTAGCTGAAATAATTAAGAATACTCAATTCTTAATCCTTCCGATGTTCTTGATGACAAAAACTAAGGAAAAAACATCAAGGCTGCTTTAAAAATAACGTTCTTATTTGCATAAAGATCAAGTGCGGCCGAGCGATCTTCGAGCAAAGCTCTCAGCTTCTTGGTCTTGCTAAATCTTTATTCAAAACAAAAGTAATTTTTAAAGAGGCCATTTACTTGCGTAGTGTAAAATAAATCCCAGCCCATAAAATACATTTTACAGCATACTTTAAAACAAATAGAAAAAGCGATCAGGCCTCCGTTTTATGGAATCTTATTTCTGTATCTTTACTATTTACATTTCTTTACCATACTACGTATTTCTCCCAAATCAGGTAACATATTTTCAGGAAACAGGTACGGTTTTAAAAACCACTCCTCAGTGAAAGAAATTGATTTACCCGGTTTTACTCTTTCCATTGGGCCATAGGGTTCTATTTCATAAATTAAGTTTTCTGATTGCCAGATAGAAGTTGTTGCAGCAGTCATCTCACCATATTCTTTATTCTGATAGTGTTTGAATTTCTTAATAAAAAGAAGATTTTCAGGAGAAATATAGCCCATCCATCCCTCTTCTCCATCCATGCAAAATTTGCCATATCTCGTTACACCTAACGTTTCCAGTATGTTTTTCCGAATTCTCACATTTGGATCATGTTTATGTTTATATTTCATCACTGTTTCGCCATCACAATTTTCATAACCAATATGTCCCTTAGGATACCTGCTATCGGGATTAATCGGGGTAAGACTTATGCCACCTCCTTTAACAAAAGTGCGACTCCAACAGAATAAGTATTTATCTGTATCTCCAACATTTGTTAATTTCTGGGTACAAATTAATTTAGATGAGTTTTTATCAAGTTTAAAATCTCTTGTAACCAATACATTTAAAGCTGTATCAACCTGACTAACCATACGAACAGAGTAATCACCTGTTACTGTTGCCTTCCACTTACCTTTAAAGTACAGGAATCTTTTGGGTAAGATGGCAGTTGGACCAAAATCAAACCGTCCTGCATCTATCCTTGCTATTTTACTTCCATCGATAATACCTTCATGTTTTGGATTGAAATAAAGAATATTTTTTCCTTTCACCTCATAAACTAAAACCCTCCCCCCAATATTTGGATCAAGTACAACCCGAGTGGTATTATTTTTTAATTCTATACAATTAGGCAATCCTTTTTCAGTAACCACTTCAGCTGAAAATGTGCGAAATGGAATTAAAAGAAAGAGCAATAATTGTAGTAACTGTCGATAATAAGTGTTTGTAATCATGATAATTTTTAAAGAATTATAAGACTATTTTTTTTGTATACACCTGACCATCAGAAAATACCTGAATAATATAAACCGAATGTTTAAAGGCACCTACATGAACACAATTGGTTATATCATCAAGCAATATTCTCCCCTGAAGGTCAAATAACTGCACCCTACTTACCTGTTTTAAACTATTAATATATAAGTAGCTTCCCTGATGAATCACCTGAGGACTAAAAGCCTGAACAGCATGCTTATTGCTTACATCACATTCTTCCGGCTTAAGTTCCTGAAACAATCCGGGAACAACGCACAAATGTTTTCTGAGTTCTGTCTTTAAATCCTCTACTAAATCTTGTTTATCTATATCATCATACAGATTAATGGTGTCAGCAACACTTTCGCGTATGTCATAAAGCTGATTCTGATCAAAATAATGCGGATGAGCTTCTTCAGCCCATAACTCAAGGTTCATAATCTTGTTGGGACGCCCTAAATGATAGGCTTGATTCTCTGCATTTTTCACCTCTTCGGGTAGTCGAAAAGCTAAATACTTATATCCATCCTTTACAACCGCTCTGGTAAATCCAATTTCCAAATAAATTGATTCATGCATAGTTAATGAAGGATTATTCAGCAGATCAACCAAACTTACCCCATCCATCGAAGGCCAGCTATTTTTTGGCACTTGAGCCAACTCCAAAACTGTGGGCATAATATCAATGTTACTGATGTATTGATCGCAGATTGCTCCTTTTTGTCCATAGCCCCAAATAAAACCAAAGGTTCTGGCCCCTACTTCATACAAAGAGCTTTTGCCGGGTACCGGACCATTGTCATTGAAATAAAAAATTATGGTATTATCCAACTCTCCTATTTCTTCCAATTTATCAAGAATTGCCCCAATACCATCATCAATCCAAGTGATATCAGCCTGGCTTGAATCTTTTCCGGCACTAATTACCCGTTCAATAATTGATTCGCGGCTTGGCATAATACCTAAATGATCATCACTCAAACCAACAGGTGTTGCCCTCACATCACCTGTATATGCTGTGCCATCTTCAAAAGGAGAATGGGTTAATGTGGTGGCAAAATGAAGAAAGAAAGGTTTTTCAGAAACTTTAGCTGAATCCAGAAAATCATAAGCCCCTTTAACCAACCATTCTAAATTATGATATCCCAGGGATGCAGGATATGTTCCGGTGGTGATGTTTCCTTTATAAAGATAGCCTGCGAAATCATAATCAAATACATTTCGCAGATCCTCTGCCATCGCATTCTGCATCTTTTTTAAGGAATCCAATACTTCAGGGTCATCAGGCTGTCTGTCTGTAAAATCTAGCCCTTTTACAAATTCCTTTCCTCTTATATTATAGGTATGATTTTTACCAATAAATCCTGTATAATAACCGGCATCCTTAAGGTATGAGGCAATATGGGGAGTTTCCTCTTTAATACTCACATTCCACCCCAGACGAATCATTCCATCCTCACCCTCTTTAGCTGTTGCTGCACGGCTGGCATAATTCCCGGTTAAAAGGTTGTATCTGCTTGGTGTACATACAGGGGCAGACACATAAAAATGCGTAAATACCATACCATCCCTACATAAATAATCCATATGGGGTGACAGGTTACGACCAACACCATTTTCCTGTCCTTCGGGAAGAAAATTAAACTCATCACGTTTCTGATCATCGGTATAGATTAAAATGACATTAGGTAAAGAACCATTTCTCTCGCTTTGAGCAAACACTCCTTTACCTGCAAACCAGATAAGTATTATAAAATAATACAAAGAACCTTTGTTTTTCATAGACTTTAGGGTTCTGAATTGTAAATAATGAAAATGAATAAAATGTAGAGCTCAGAAAGAACCCTACACTTTATGCTTGTATTGATTTTTAAGAAAATGATTTAATGACTTTTCCGATTAACATTCGGTATAGGTTTAGCCGCCTTAATACTCTCTTTCCATTTTTCCAACTGATCTTTTAACTCCTTTACCTTTTCCGGCATTTGAGTAGATAAATCATTGGATTCGCTTACATCTTCCTTTAGGTTATAAAGCTCCACCTTATTATACTCGATATATTCAATTAGCTTATAATCTTTGGTACGAATGACATTACGCCACGTATCCTTCCAGGTATCAGTTTTAGCATTATAACCAGCACATTTAGGATAGTACCAATACAATGCTTCCCTGTTCAACCGGACCGAACCATCCGATGTCAAAATAGACATCAGGCTTAAACCATCCAGAATATATTGTTTTGGAGGTTGGAGGCCGGCTGCATCAACACATGTAGGATATAAATCGATACCCTGTATAGGTTCATTACAAACGGTTCCTGCTTTTATTTTTTCAGGCCATCGAAATATATATGGCACACGAATACCTCCTTCAAATGTCTCTCCTTTATACATGCGCAGAGGTTGGTTAAAGCTATTTTGAGGATATTTATCAGGTGCACCACCATTATCCGAAGCAAAGATGACCAATGTGTTTTCTGCAATCCCCAACTCTTCTAAACGGTTCATAATACGACCTACATTTTCATCCAGGCTTTTTGTCATTGCCGACCAGTAAATGTATCTCTCCGGAAAGGATTTAGGCAGTTTCTTTTTAAAATAATCTAAATGTTCTTGTTTGGCTTCATAAGGACCATGTATCAGAAAATAGGGCATGTATAAGAAAAATGGTTTTTCTTTCTTCTCCTGATCATCAATAAAACCAAGTGCCTTATCCGTAAAAAAATCACCAACATACGCACCTTCAGGGTAGTCTACTTTAGGAGTAGTTTTAAAATTAAAGTGGGCGCCATGACTCTCAATAGCTATATCAAACCCTTGATTTACGGGATGATTTTTAGGATCATAACCCAAATGCCATTTCCCAAACATCGCAGTTGCATACCCTCCTGCTTTTAGTGCTTCTGCAATGGTCACTTTTTCTAACCTTAACCTCAAAGCATCTTCCGGCATAAAATAACGCATATATTCTTCTTTCCCTGCATGATGATTTTTAACACGATACACATCTGTACGTGGAGCATACTGACCACTCATTATTGCTGCTCGTGAAGGTGCACAGGTTGGTGCTGCAGCATAACCAGCAGTAAAGCGCATACCTTGAGCACATAGCTTGTCAATATTTGGAGTTTCAACAAAATCGTTTCCATAACAACCTAACCCGTTGTATCCTAAATCATCCGCCAGTATTAAAATAATATTAGGTCTGCCCTCTTTAACCTTCTTTGTTACAGCATATGCCTCATTGCTTAACATTGCAAATACACTAAAAACAAGTAGGCAAAAAGCTCTCTTATAAAAACCTGCTTTGGGATATATATTTTTATTAGTCATGTATTTATTACTTCTGATTAAATACTTTAAAAACCTGTTTCAATTCTCTTTTATATCGAACTTTGCTTACTGTGGTGCATATAGTTCAAATTCTGCTAATACGTATTTGTTGGTTCCTGATATACACAAACGAACTTTGTCTGTAGTTACTGGTTTTTCCAGGTGCTTCACCGGCTCCCATTTGGGCTTCCATTTAAATACAGTTTCCCAACCTCCATTGCCATCCGGAATCTGCAATTCAGGTGTATTTTTAGGCACCCACTCTTCCCCTCTTCCTGTTACCAGGCTACCTATGGTTACGGGCTTTTCAAAACTTGCTTCTATCCATATTTCTTTTTCATCTTTTTTTAGATGCGCATGCCAACTCGTAGTTGCATCCTGATCTTTTACTAAATGAATATCTTCCTGATTATGCGATGCTGATAGTTTAGCCTCAAGCGTTAATGGCTTTTGAACTAATACGGGCTCCATATTCATTACACTCTCGTCTAACCGGAGCTCAATGGTTGTCACAATTTCTTCTTTACTTTCTTCATCTATACTTAAAGAATACCCGCCTTTTCCTGTTTGTAGGGCTATATTTCCTCCATTGAGTAGTTTAGCATTGGTAATTTTTCTTTTATGAAGAGAAGGTAAGGTAAGCGTATTGTTTTTTTCCCAATTAAAAACATGAAGAAATACTTTATTCCCTTTGCAGGTAGAAACACCCCATGGTCCCGGGAAAAAAGGCCCTCCTCTGGTACCTCTAATACTCTGTTCTCCATTTACCGCCCACCATTGAGCAATTTGCTCTAAACGCTCCACCTCAACCGGATTTAAAGAACCATCACCACGTGGTCCAATATTTAGCAACATATTGCCATCTGCTCCCCAGGTATAAAGTAAAATTTCCATTAATTGAGATAGTTTTTTAGCCCCAACATCAGGATTATATCCCCACTGACCTGTTGTGGTATGACAAGCTTCCCACAGCTGTTCCCTGTTAAAGTAACTTACTGTGTGTTCCGGTGTATAAAAATCAGCACCAACTCCACCACGGTCATTAACCATAGCATCCGGATGTAATGTACGGATACGATTCATCACCTCAGCAGAGGTATTGCCCCAATCACCAGGTCCCAATCCATCAAACCATATTTCATGGATGGGGCCGTAATTATTCAATAATTCTTCCATTTGAACTTTATAGAACTCAATATAGCGACCATGATTATTCTCTGAATCACAATCAGGATGATACCAATCACGAGGTGAGTAATAAAACCCAAAATCACAATCATTTTTTCGGCAAGCCAATTCCAATTCTTTTAAAATATCCTTACCGTATGGTGCACTCATAATATCATAATCGCTAACTTTTGAATCGAACATAGAAAAACCTGCGTGATGTTTGGCCGTAAAAACCAAATAGTCAACCCCGGCACTTTGCGCCAGCTTAACAAGTCTGTCCGGATCAAACTTTTGAGGGTTAAAAGTCTTATACAAGACATCATATTCCTCGGGCTCAATTTGAGCTTTTTTATATGGTTTACCTCCCGGCCTGTGAGATGGGCTGTTTCTTGAGTGACTAAGCTGTTTACCCTTTTGACTAATTGGTCCCCAATGAATAAACATACCAAATCGTTGATCTTTCCATGCTTCAACCGCTTTAGGGCCAGCCTTTTTTACTATTATGCTTTTATCTGTTTTATATAACTGAAATTCATCAACTTCCGCTTGCTTCTGGGCTATTGATACCAGGGATAGGCCAGAAATCAATAAGGTTAAAAAATAAGTATAGAAACTTTTCATTAGATATACATTAATAATTAAATAAATTGATAGATGAGATTTGTAATTGTCCTTTCGAAGAATAGAACTGAAAACGAAGCTGAGAAGATTTTACCGGTTTATCCAAAATGATTCCTGTTATATCACTCAGTTCATTTCCTTTGAAAATATTAACCCACTTCTCTCCATTAAAAATATCGATATCATAAGATCTGATATTTGAGTCCTTACTTTTAATTAGGATCTGCTTAAATATATTTTCGTTTTTTAATTTTAATATTAAACAAGGATTTAGATCTTTTCTGTCGGTCTTCCACTTTGATTTTACAAAAGCCCCTTCTGAAAACTCTTTAGCTTCTAAAACTACCAGGTTACCAGCACTTTCCTGTCCGCTGGAAGCCAACACTTCTGCTCCTATGGTAATGGTATCCTTAGGCATAGTTGCAATAGATAAAATCAATCCTGAATGATCAGCCACTGAAAGTTCAACAATGGTATTTAAGGGGTTCAGGTATTTTTTATCAATAGTTAAATAAAGTCCCTGATTATCCTGATGAAAATGTACATTACCCCCGGTCAGTAATCGAGCTTTATTTACCTTAATAGATAAGGGAGGGAAAGTGATGTTTCCTCCATTCCATGAGGCCAGCAGGTGTAAATAAACTTTTCCCTTTTTTTGAGTACAAACACCCCACGGACCTGACATATATGGTCCTCCTTCAGTACCGTAAACTGATTCACCATATTTGTTAAGCCATGTTCCAATTTCCCGATATCTTTTGGCATGCTTTGGATTAATAATTCCTTTAGAATTGGGACCGGTATTTAATGCCAGATTTCCTCCATTACCAGCACAGTTTAATAATAAATGAATAGCCGAATTATATGACATAGGGTCAACATCTCCTCCCCAACCCCATGTACCACCTATTGTTGTGCAAGTTTCCCAGGGACGATTAATTTGAAAATGACCAATCTCCCTTTCCGGCCCGTCAAAGTCGCCCATTCGCCAATCGCGAGGGCCTATGCGATGATTTACTATAATACCTGGTTGTAATTCCCGCACCATCTTTAACATTTCTGGTGTGTGCCAGGTTTCCGGATGTTTTCCTAAACCATCAAACCACATTCCATCTATCTTACCATAATTTGTCAGCAATTCACGTATCTGCACATAAAGGTAGTCCCTAACATATTTTTCATGATTGCCCGCAAAATAATCAGGATGGTGCCAATCGGGCTGGCTGTAGTACCAAAATAATTTAATACCATGTTTATGACAAGCATCTGCAATTTCCTTACATACATCACGACCAAACGGACTACTCATAATATCATAATCGGTCACCTTACTGTCGAACATGCAAAACCCATCATGGTGTTTGGTTGTAAAAATCAAGTACTTTGCACCACTCTCTTTAACAATTTGTATCCATTCCTCAGCATTAAAACTTACAGGATTAAATTGTTTATAAAGGTTATCGTACACCTCCAGTGGAATGCCATCTGTTGCTTTTTTACCATGACCGGGTCTTGGGCCAAATCTCTTCCATGATATGGGACCAATATCCATCACTGAAGACGGGTTCCAATGAATAAAAAATCCAAACTGAGCATCCTTCCACCATTGCATATCCTCATTAGAAGCAAGCAATGTTTTTTGTAATGCAGTATCCAGATTATTCACATATTCAGTTAGCTTAACCGGTGGCTCATATGGTATTTTTACTCTGCCTTTCTTATCTTTTGAACAACCTACGTACACGAATAAAGTTAGAGATATCGAAATAAGGATTAAAGTAGTTTTCATTGGACTTTCAAAGAGGTTTAAATGAATGAAATAAATAACCTCTACAATATTAATGTTTACCAGTCTCATCTATTAGGGTTCAATCGTTCGTATATATTTTTTAAATACTACATTTAAAACAAAGCCCTCTACAACACCCATATTCCACACACAAACAAACACTTACAGCAACAACTAAAATATTTATTCTTCATTATTTCATGAAAAATGGTTCATTTACACTCCTATCCAGAACAGATTATCAACCTATGTAGAATGATTTGACACCTAAATCTGGCCAATATTTTAAAATCATTTCGCTTATTTGAAGATTTTAGATCCTTATTCACCTGGATAACATTTATCTCCCATGAAACCTGATAACTTATGACAAGATTAATAAGTATACTTAAAATACACTTCAGTGGTGTTTAAACCCACAATATGCATTAGAAAACCTATTACGTAATGAAACTACTGCCAATCAAGGCGTAAACTAACTTGTTTCAACTCACCATAGCGGTGCTATGAGTCGTCTCAACAAGTCCTTGATTGTTTGCACTTTCATTCCTCATTACGATGTTCTAACACATAATCCGGGTTAAACAGAAAAGCCACTGACAAACTATGCAACCAGTGGCTTTTATCAAAAGTCTTATAATTATAAGATTTCCATAACATGCTAACTGGAAAATCAGCAATAAGATTAGTAAATTGACTATACAATCATACAGGTCATGAGAGTATTTATTGGCATTAAAATTTCTGAACCTTCGCAGCTGAGTGAAATCAAGACGATGATTAATCATTCATACTCCGAGCATTTTAAATGGGTAAAAAAGGAGAACTTGCACCTCACTCTATGTTTTATTGGTAACATTTCCCCTATGACTTTAAGAGTCCTCAATAAGAATTTAAAACAAAGTGTTTCTGATTATCCTAACTTTAACCTTAAAATTAACGGATCAGACACTTTCAGCAAAAGACATAAAAAAAGCATTTTATGGCTAAAGGTAGTCCCACACAAAAAACTTTTACACATACAACAAAACATTGCAGGTTTGGTAACTAAGCTTCTTCCGGAGCATAAAGAAGAATACGACAGCTACACTCCTCACATCACTATTGCCCGATATAAAAGAAACATCAATATAAAAAAACTAATGCCTGAATTACTCTCAAAGCATCACAGTAGTATACAAAACATCAAGGAAATTCAGTTATTTGAAAGTTGCTCTACCCCTCATGGTATTGAGTACCGCATTCTAGAATCTTATAAACTGAACGGCTAAGCACGATATTAAGGATCGTAAATTATAACTATTTGTCGAAGGCAGCGTCTTTGCAGCAAACAATATAATGAAGTTTTAGAAAAACTGACATAAACCCGGAATATGCATTAGCTAATCTATTGCACATTGAAACTACTTTAAAACAAATCGTTTTACTCACTTGCTTCAACTCACCATAGCGGTGCTATGCCTCATTTCAGTAAGTGTTTGTTTTAATGCATTTTCAATGTTCATAACGAAAATCTAATGCATAATCCGGGATAAACCCAGTAGACACTAAAAAACCCATGCCAAATTAATGACATGGGGACATTGTATTCATTGTAATCAACTCAATTTCTGTTATCTATGCTGACACTAATAGTAACCTATTGCGGCAACCAACATTAATATATTTATAATTATTGATTTCCTTCTGGAGATTGTTGTTCTATTAGAGCTTTCTTATACTCTTTCCATTTCGAAATTTGCTCTAAAGAGCAAATTCGCTTTAAAGCTACCTGATAATTTCTGCTTATTGTTTTACGGGCTGCATTATGTTCTTCGGTGCCCTTTTCATATTTTTTATTGGCTTGCTGAACCTTTATTTCAGCTACTTTTTTAAGCTCTAATATATCCGCTCTTTGCTTTTCTGTTAAATTCATAACCCTAACCATTTTATCAACATTCTCCTCAATCCTGGCTAAGCGTTTGGATCCAATATTTTCATTCACCGCAACAAAAGAACAAAATCCTAATACGATAACAAAAACAATAATTGATTTTAAAACTTTAATCATAACAAATACTTTGATTGGGTTAAATTACTTATTTGCCACCTCGTGTTTTTTCAATAAGTTCTTTGGTAATTTCAAACATTGATTTTCCCTTGAACTCTCCTTTTTTTGAAGTAAACTCTTTGGTAGCATCCCAGTCATCCTGAAATATGGCATAAACAAAGGTAAAGCCTTCTGTTTCCTGATATGGATGGATATTATTTATATAGATCGCAGCTTGCTCATCCACCGTATTCTTTTCCCTGAATTCATCCATGGCACCAGGATAATCTATATACATAAAAAACTGCTTTAAATCAGGATCCTTTTTAAGCCTGTTCAGCGTTTTTGTATTTACCGACCAGTCTTCTTTATTGATATTAAAATCCATATAATCCACATATCCATAGCCATGATGATAACCACCGGTCATGTTGATACCAATTACTTCGTAACCGATATTTTTTAACCTTTTAAGCATAGCTTCAATCTCTTCTTCAGTATGCTCTTTCCAGTAATCAGGCCAGCAATCCAGATTGATGTTTCTAATTGGCCTGTCTAAAGGCATGTCGTAAAGACTCTGTGCACAATCCCAAAAAAACTTTTCGCCCCACTTTAAATTCAATTTAGGAATGATGATGCAATTCTCGCTTCCGGCAGCAATAGCAGCATTTAAAAACTGCAGTACAGTCATAGGCTCCTCTCCTTTATCTACAGGCACTAACTTATGAATATCCTGCTTTCCGGTAATAAAACGTTCCAAACAATCCGGCTTAAGCTCTTCGATATAGGCTAAAACATCCTGAGCTGTATAATCCGGCAACATCCAGTTTCCTGTTTTTGCCTTCGTATTAAATGGAGCAGCAAGAGTTATCATTCTTACATAAATGCCTTCGGGCATTTGGCTATAGGATAACTCTTCTTTATGTTGCTTTTTTTTATTTTTATCCCTTGCCTCAGAATCTGTGCTGCACGATAACAATACAGTACAGATCAAGGCTAAAGTCCAAAGTTTAATCATTGTCATACTACATTAATTTATATGAGAAGCATTGTGCTTATTCTTCTTGTAACGCGATAAACGTGCTTTAAGCTTTGCTACAACTTCCGGATTTTGATCCCAAAGGTTTACCTGTTCGCCCGGATCAGTGCTTAAATCGTATAACTGTCCAGGAATAAAGGTTTTAAGTTTCTTCTTTTCTTCAGAAGTTAACTTACCTTTTTTACCCTTGTTTGGTTTTTTTTCCTTGTAGTAACATTCTGGTATCATTTTCCATTTACCCACTCTTACTGCATCAACCCTTGGATTATTATTAAAGTGAAAAAATGCTCTGTTCTGGTATTGCTTACCAGGATTTTCTCCTTTTAAGATTGGAAGGATATTCCAACTATCTATAGCATCTTCTTGTGCCAATTCATACCCTGTTAAAGCAGCAAAAGTTGCCAAATGATCACCTAATGAAATGGTTGTATTATTTACTGAACCCGGCTCAATTTGTCCTGGCCAACGGATGATATAAGGAACTCTGTGACCTCCTTCTTCTGGCTGACCTTTACCTTCACTATATACTCCATTAGCTTTGTGTTTGTTTTTAATCAACTCTTGCTCATCTTCTTCACTACTGTTTACAGAACCCGGATAATAATACGATCCATTATCACTGGTGAAAATTAAGATGGTGTTATCTGCAATACCAGCCTCATCAATTGTTTTCATTACCTCTCCCAAACACCAATCTACCTGCTCGCAGTAATCACCATACTGTCCAATGACAGATTTACCTTTAAACGGCTCATCCGGAACGATAGGTTTATGTGGCGAGTTTAGTGGAAAATAAAGGAAAAAAGGATCATCTTTTTTAGAATACTCATTTATTTTTTCCTGTGTTTTATTTAAAATTACACCCATCCACTTTTCAATCACAAAATCTTTTGTTGCCGGTAAATTAGGACTTAGTTTAGGCTTTCCTAACAATGTGTTTCCTTCCATATTAGCATACCATTTACCGCCTGGCTGCAATGGAGTACCAAAAAAGTAGTCGAAGCCTCTGTCAATAGGTCCTAAACGGGTTGGGTTGGTTAATAACCAGTTATCTGCAGGTTTAGGAAATTTTTTACCTACCGGACTTGGTGCACCCCAACGTCCATCTTTACCTTCAAACAACACCCCAAAATGCCACTTACCAACACATACTGTATTATAACCTTGCTTTTTTAGCATTTGCGGCATGGTTAAACAATTCCATGCTTCCGACTCAATATCTACATAGTTCGTCCAGATGGATGGATTTCGACCTGTTAACAAACCATACCTCGACGGTGCACACAAAGATCCTACAGTATGTGCATCTGTAAAACGAGCCCCTTGAGAAGCCAGTTTATCCACATTAGGTGTATTAACTCTTGATTTTGGGTTATTACACTTTACATCGCCATAACCCATATCATCCGCAAAAACGAAGATAATATTAGGTCGTTCCGCATTTTCTTTAGCTACGGCCGCCTTCTTTTCTGTATTCTTGATTTCATTGGTGCTTTTTGCTGAAAAACTAAAAGCAACAATAAATACTACCAAAATTCCTATAATCCTTCTCATATCTAATACAAAATATATAATGGAAGTTTTAAGATAGAGGCTAATAAACTCAGTAAAAAATACAACTGATATATGATTTCCAGCCTTGTATTTTAAAACTTACCTTAATCATTCTTTTTTTTTACTTATCCCAATGTTTACTAATGATTTCTTGCATCACAGGCCACTGCTCATCGGTATCTCCTGCCTCTTCCCTTAACTTAATTAGGTCAAGCTTCATTTGCTTAATGATTTTAGCGTATTTAGGATCTTTGTATGCATTATGCATCTCGTTAGGATCGTTTTTAAGATCAAAGAATTCCCAACTTGGCTTGGTTGATTTTTTACTAACTTTTTTAAAGTCGAGAGGTGAACCATAAAAGAATATAAGCTTATAACGCTCGTTTCTAATACCAAAGTGAGCAGGACGATTTACCTGGTGCATCCAATAACGATAATAAATTGCTTTTCGCCAGTCATCCGGAGTTTTACCAATCAGGTTATTTCTAAAGCTCTTCCCTTGCATTTCTACAGGAACTTCAATACCTGCATAATCTATTAATGTTGGTGCAAAATCGATATTCTGGATTAACTCTTTATTACGTTTATTTGCCGGCACTTCTTCCGGATAACGAATAACAAATGGCATACGTAATGACTCTTCATACATTAGACGTTTGTCGAAAAATCCATGCTCTCCTAAATAGTACCCTTGGTCAGCGGTATAAATAACAATTGTATTATCTGAAATACCTTCATCATCTAAAAACTTAAGGAGTTTACCAATATTGTCGTCGATGGCAGCACCGGAGCGCATAAAATCTTTTACTAACTTTTGGTATACTTTTTTACGAACTTCAACACTATCCAGCCCCTCAGTGGTAAATGGCATATCAGGGTAATCGCCCTTTTTATTTAATGTATATCTCTTTGCCAACTCTTCAAAAGTCTGTCCATCAAATGTTCTTCCTGAACTTAAACGACCAAACTCAAACAACGATTCAACTTCAGGAATCTCAATATCTTTATAAAGGTCTTTATATCTATCAGGATAATCAAATGGTTCGTGGGTAGCTTTAAAGTGACACATCATCATAAATGGCTTCTTTTTATCCCTGTTTTTCATCCAATCTATAGATAAATCAGCAATAACATCTGTTGAGAAACCTTTATGCTCAACGCCACCCTCATGTCCATATTCCCAACTATCTTCAGATTTCAATAACGGATTATGATAGCGCCCCTGACCTGGCAAAACATTAAAATAATCGAAACCAGCAGGCTTTGTATAAAGATGCCACTTACCCACAACAGCTGTCTGATAACCACTTTTTTGTAAAACCTTGGCTACATTCTCCCTACCTCTATCCAACTCATGAGAAAGATTATAAACCTTATTTTTATTACTATACTGACCTGTTAAAATAGCAGCTCTACTTGGCGTACAAATGGAGTTAGTACAAAAACAGTTATCCAAAACAATACCTTCATCAGCTAAACGGCTGATATTTGGTGCTTGCACAAAATCTTTAAGCTTACCACCATACACTCCCCAAGCTTGTGAAGTGTGGTCATCGGATAAAATAAAGAGTATATTGGGTTGTTTTTGATTTGTTTTTGGTTTTTGTGCATTTACACATCCCATTAACACGACTCCTAATAGTGCTAATAATTTAAATGTTCTAATTCCCTTCATCATTACAATTTTTACATTTATGTTTAAATGAAACTACTGTTTCTTCAAAGCCTTAATTGCAGGATCCTCAAACTGAATAGCCTTATCAATAGTTAATTGATGCAGACGTTTTCTAAGCTCGCTATGCTCTTCTGAATGATACAAATTATTCATTTCATATGGATCTGTTTGGTGATCGTATAACACCTGCCACCCTATGGTAGAATATAAATAGCGTCCATCATAAACTCCACGCCAACCTTTGCTTCCTTTTGCTAAACCAATATAAAGCGCATCTTTTTCGGTCCCCTGACCTTTAAAACACCAATCTTTCATACTAACGCCTTGCATATTACCTGGTTTCTCAAGATTGGCCATATCAAGCAATGTCGCAGTAATATCCACTGTGTTTACCAAGGCTTCACTAACCTGGTTTGATTTAATTTTTTGAGGCCAACGAATTAGTAAAGGAACATCCATCGCTGATAAATAAGGCTTACCTTTAGTTCGTAAAGTCGATTTCTTTTTAATTCCTATTCGTTTATAATTTTCAGCAATATCATGGTTATGACTACCTAATACATCACCATGATCACTTGTATAAACAACGATAGTATTTTCATCAAGCCCCATTTCTTTAAGGCTTTTCATTAAACGCCCTATCTCATAATCGATGGCTGTAACCTGAGCATAGTACATTTGCAGTCTATCTCGTAAATCCTTTTTTTCAGCCTCATTTAAATCTCTTTCAACATCAGGAGGTAAGGTAAATTTAGCAGGATCGTACATGCCTAAAAAGTCCTCAGGGCATTGCTCTGGCAGGTGCGGAGGTCCATAAGCTAAATAATAACACCATGGTTTACCCTCTTCGGTTTTTCTTTTGATGAAATCAACAGCCATATCGGTATGCCAAGTAGGTTCCCAGTCATACCCTTTCACCCTAACTTTTTGTTTATTTTCATCATATTTCCATACTTCAATAAACTCATGTGATTTCTCATATCCCATAAACTCTTGCCATCCCTGCCGGCGCTCACCCACCTCGATGTAACCACCTACTTTTTCTTCCGGGATACCACCATCAAGATGCCATTTACCAATATATCCGGTGGCATAACCTGCATCTTCAAAGACATTACCTAATGTATTAAATTCAGGGTTTAGTAGTATATTGTTTCCTACTACCCCATTTTTATGTATATACATGCCTGAAAGAAGAGTGGCTCTGTAAGGTGAACAAACAGGTGCTCCACTAATCGCATTTGTAAAGCGTATACCTTGATTAGCCAAGGCATCCAAATTAGGAGTAATAGCATCTACATCTCCATCAACCCCCATCACTGATCCACGATGTTGATCGGGCTGAATGATTAAAACATTTGGTCTTTTCTGTGGCTCATTTGCATGTAAAAAAGATGCAGTGAACATTAACATAAGGGCTGAAAGCACCCACTGTTTTATTAAAACTATCTTCATTTTTATTTACCTCCGTTATTTAAACTTATTTCATTAACTGTAGGCGAACTGCACATTTCAAAAATCAATTCACCTCCGTTAACTATTTCCTCATGAGTTATGTATGTACGATCAAGCTTTTCTCCGTTTAAAGAGATACTTTTTACATATACATTTTCTGGTGAGTTATTAATTGCTGTAACTGTAAATGTTTTTCCCGGGTAGTATTTGGGATCCAGTTTTACGACTACCTTACCGAACAATGGACTACCTAACTGATATTTATTATCGCCTGGGCAAATCGGGTGAAAACCCATAGAACTCAGAATATACCAAGCAGACATTTGCCCAACATCCTCATTACCTTTAATTCCATAAGGTCCTACGCCATAAGCCTGATTCATGATGGTGCGAACCCATTTTTGCGTTAACCAAGGTTTGCTGGTATAATTAAATAAATATGGCACATGGTGTACCGGCTCATTAGCATGGTTATAGTATTTATTAAAATTGAAGTCTAATGGTGTTTTATCAAACAACTCTTCTAACTCACTTAAAAATCGCTCCTCTCCCATCAATTCTTTTAATCCTTTAATATCGTGAGGTACAAACCACATTTGTTGAAATGGATTACTTTCGATACAACCTGTTGCAGGGAATTCTAATTTCCCTTTCCATGGTAACCAGCTTCCATCACTTAACCTACCCCTAACACATCCAACCGAAGGATCATAAACGTTTTTATAATTTTGTGCACGTTCAAAAAATAACTGATAATCATCTTCATACCCTAAATCCTTAGCTAATTCGCCTACACACCAATCTGCATAACAGTTTTCTAATGTTGCAGACAGGCCTTTGTAGTAACCTCTCCATCTGTCAGTTGAGTCACAAGGCACATACCCTAACTTATTGTACTGTTCCCAGCCATTGCGTAAGGTATTTGGACCCAAAACAGTTTGTTTACTTTGCTTATAGGCTGATTGAATATCAAAGTTTCTAATTCCTTTTCGGTAAGCATCAAGTATGACCGAAGTAGCCGGATCACCTAACATGCAATTTGAGTAACTTGAAACTATTTCCCATTTAGGTAATCCTTTTCCACTTAACTCTGCCTTTTCAACTAAACTGCAAACCACATCATTAGTCGCCTCAGGATCAATTATGGTAAGTAAGGGCAAATGACTTCTAAATGCATCCCATCCACTAAAAACGGTTCTGCATGTAAAATCTTTTGATTGATGTACTTTGTGATCTCCACCATAATACCTACCATCTACATCCGAAAATTTTCTTGGATCTATCATGGTATGATACATAGAAGTATAGAAAACTTGCTTTTGCTCTTCAGTGGCCCCTTCTATATTTATAACATTCAGAGCTTTATCCCATTTCTCCTTAGCTTGTTTGCGAACTTTATTAAAATTCCAGTGGCTAATCTCTTTTTTTAAGTTATTTCTGGCTCCGTCTAAGTCAACAAAAGAAATACCTGCTTTAAATAAAACCTCTTCATCATTAATCAGGTTAGGAAAATTAGCAAAGAATCCAATATGATCTCCTTCAAACTCCGTTATTCCATTAATAATCTTACTATTGGCGATTATTTTTTGATATTTTTTACTATTTACATTAGCATATTTTCGGGATTGCCCATCAGGTATATCTGCCGACCAAATACCAGATGATGCAAATGGCTTTGAAAATTCTGCAGAAAAATACACGGTATACTTAGCCTTATGAATACGACCATCACCCCAACCGCCACCATCGGTATTGCAATGCATCCAACCTTCAATACGTTTATCATCGAGTACTTTTATATATTGTCTAACGGATGTACCTCCGATGCGTCGAGCTAAATCAATTTGTATTCTATTGGTACTATCTTTAGGAAAAGTAAAACGTAACATGCCGGAATGTTCGGCCACTGTCATCTCTGCCTTTACACCATAATCATCTAAATGTACAGAATAATATCCTGCTTCAGCTTCTTCACGATCATGAGAATATCTTGAACGATAACCCGTTTTTGTTCTAATAACTTCTCCTCGCGATGTTTTTAAATCACCATTTGTAGGTGTAACTAATAAATTTCCAAATTCTCCAAACCAACCTACACCACTTAAGTGCAGGAAACTAAATCCTTCAATAGTATTGTGTTTATATGAATAACCAGTTGTATTGTCCTTGGCTGTTTGTGTATCCGGACTTAACTGAACTAAGCCGAACGGAACTACTGCACCTGGGAAAGTACGACCGTAGTACTTACTTTTAGCTACACTTCCTATTATCGGATCAACATAATCAACCGGTTGTTTAACGGTCTCTGTATTACACCCTTCTAATAAGAAGGGTAATACAAGAACAACAATCAATAATATCTTTCTCATATCTTAATGTTTTCTACTTTTTATGTTCTTCAACTACATTTTTTAACCACTCATCGTGTAGCTTTTTTAGCTCCTCAACTTTTTCCGGATATTGAGCTGCCAAATTGCTCTCTTCAGAAACATCCATTTTAAGGTTTACTAAATACAGGGTATCTTCCTTTTTTAACTTCTTTTTGCTCTTAGGATCTTTAGCATTCGCAAGTAGTTTCCAATCTCCTTTACGAACGGCCCACTGACTTTTAGTATCATCATAAGTCCCTACTTGCCAATGCAGTACTTTATGCTGAGATGATGATATAGCATTTTCTATAACAGGCATTAAGCTCTTTCCTTCAATGGATTCATCCAGTACAGGTGAATTTGTTAGCTCTGCAACTGTAGGAAACCAATCCATACCACTAACCATTTGCTTCCGAACCTCATTTGCAGGAACTACACCAGGATATCGTATAATGGCGGGAACTCTGATTCCTCCTTCGAAAAAGGTAAATTTACAGCCTCTATAAGGTCCTGAATTACCACCTCCCCAAAAAGCACGCTCTTCTGTTGAATGACCCTGATCCGATTGAAAGATAACAATAGTGTTATCGTACAATCCTTGTTTTTTAAGCTCATCCAATACCAAACCAATTTGTTCGTCCATACTTGATACAAAGGCTGCATACTCTCTTCGTGGTGATGGAAGATCTTTGTAATAATCAAACCATTCAACTGTTCCCTGATATGGATAGTGAGGTGCATTAAATGCCCAGTAAATAAAGAATGGATCGTTTTTCTTATTCGCAATAATCTCCTTCATCTCCTTAACCATTAAATCACCAAAGTTTTGTCCTGGATAATACACTTCCTCGTTATTGCGATGTAAATCATGCTTATTAGGTCCTTTCCAATAAAAGAAGTGAGAGTAATTATCTATGCATCCTCTTTCATGTCCAAAAAAGTAATCAAATCCCTGACCATTAGGAAGCTGTTCAGGAGAATGCCCCAGATGCCACTTTCCTACCAACGCTGTATAATATCCGTTTGCCTTAAGCATCTCGGCCATTGTAATTTGCTCAGTTGGTAATCCTGCTTTACCTTTTTCCTTTTGATATTCAGGTATTGGAACATTTCCCTGAAGTCCGGCTTTAAGATTAGTTTTCCCGGTTAAAAGAGTTGCTCTTGATGGTGAGCATACAGAAGAACCTGCATAGAATTGGGTAAATCTTACTCCTTCACTAGCAAGCTGATCAAGATGTGGAGTTTTTAAATCTTTAGCTCCATAACAGTTTAAATCTATTGATCCCTGATCATCTGTAAAAATAACAATTACATTAGGCTTATCTGTCTGGGCAAAAATCGCGTTAAAGTTTATTAATAATATTAGAAATATAAATGAAAGTGTTTTCATCCGAAAGTTTGTTTTAAGTGTTTGACTCGTGTTACTATTCTAAAAACACGATAACGCTTACCTTCCCCTACCTTTAATTTTATTTTTTATCCGGTTAAACCCGCATTAAGTATTAGAACTTCGTCATGAACATTGAAAGCATGATAAAACAATGCTTTACTGAAATGAGGCATAGCATCGTTCTGGTGAGTTGAAGTGAAGCAACAAAGTGTCTTGTTTTGAAGTGATTTCAATGTGTAATAGATTTTCTAATGCATAAAGCGGGTTAAAAACAGAATAGCCAAAAGTGTATTGGAATTCTTTCTTATTTTAGATGCTGCTTAAACCCAGGTAAAAAAAACATAGGATGGCAGAAGCATTAAAAAACATGTTTAATAAGGAATTTATTGAACATTTAAGTACAATAATTGAGGATTTAATTGATGGATTTAATAAAGAATCATTTGTAAAAGGAGTTTTTAATCACCATTGGCATAGTCTGGAATTGAAGGAACGAATGCAGCACATTTCAATGGTTATTAGTAAACAACTGCCAAAAAAATATAAAGAAGCCGTTGATATCATATTGTCTTTAACGGATAAAGCTGAAGAACATAGTTCTGAGATGTCTTTTGTTTATATGTTTCTACCCAATTTTATTGAACAATTCGGAATCAATCATTTAGATATTTCAATTAAGGCAATGGAAAGAATAACACAGTTTACCAGTTGCGAATTTGCTGTTCGTCCATTCATTATTAAGTACCCGGAACAAATGATGGAGCAAATGTTAAAATGGTCAATACATCCTCATCAAAATATCAGGCGCTTTTCATCTGAAGGTTGCAGGTCGAGATTACCCTGGGCCATGGCTCTGCCAGAATTAAAAAAAGATCCGTCTCCAATACTTCCCATTCTTGAAAATTTAAAAGATGATGAATCGGAGTTTGTGAGAAAAAGTGTCGCAAATAATCTCAACGATATTTCAAAAGATCATCCGGATTTGGTACTTGAGCTTGGTAAAAGATGGATGGGGAAGTCAAAAAATACTGATTGGATTGTAAAACATGCTTTCAGAACTTTACTAAAACAGGGAAATTCAAAAGCCTTAGCAATGTTTGGCTATGGTAATCTTGAACATATAAGCATTGATGATTTTAAGTTAGTAACTCCTCAGATAAGCTTTGGTGATCATCTGTCGTTTAGTTTCAAGGTAAATAATAAAGCTGATGAAGAAGTATTAATTCGCCTTGAATATGCTATTTATTATCAAAAGGCAAATGGCAGTTTGAGTAAAAAAGTATATAAAATCAGTGAAAAGAATTATACTGCCAACTCGCAAACAGCGTTGATTAGAAAACAAGCTTTTAAGCCTATTTCTACACGAAAGTTTCATGAAGGACTTCATCAGGTTTCCTTAATTGTTAATGGTAAAGAACTGGATAAGTCTGATTTTACCTTAAAATTTTGAAGCTAAAACTATAGTGAAAGAAGAAAAACACTAGACAAGTAAAAACTAAAACTTGTCTAGTGGAAATAATAAAAAACACAATCAGATTTGGAATATTGATTAAGCTAAAGTTTAACTAATCTTTTGGTTACTTTTGCTTTAGGTGTGCTAATAGTATAAAAATAAATTCCTGAATGAAGTTGAGATCCATTTAATTGAACCTTATGATCACCCGGAATTAAAAATTCGTTTTGTAATACTTTTACCAGCTTACCACTTACATCAAATAATGAAACATTAACCAGCATCGACTCCTGTATTTTAAAAGCAATGGAGGTATTTATTTTAAATGGGTTCGGGTTATTTTGATATACTGTTAATCCCCTACTAATGCTCTCTATGTCATTTAGGTTAGAGGTAACTTCAATTTGTTTCATAGTAGCTCCTGTTCCACTATATACTTCAAGCTCATTAATACTAACCTCGGGATCGGTGGCTAAAGTTGGTGTAATAACCTTTACTTTAATATGGCGTGCTTTATAGCCTACATAGCCTCTAATCGATTCGCGAATATTATTTCGAATAGTGTTTACTTCAACCCAGTTTTCTGCATCATTACTTACCAATACATCAAAATCAAATATATTTTTGGCATTAGGCTCCCCAGCAATTCCGGCTGTTCTTAAACACCAACGATATATATCCTTTTCTTCTCCTAAATCTACAGAAAACCACTGTTGTCCGTCAGCTGCATCAACACTCCATTTAGTATCGTATTCTTCATCTAAAATATAAGATGCACTTGTTCCTGAACTTACTATCACATCTTTACCTGAAGCCATATTAACAGTATCAACCTTTTTACCAGTTGGCAAAACCCTACCGATTAAGTTAAAATTCACAATATTGGCTACATCCGTACCATCCTGACTTGGGTTAGTAATGTACAGTCTCCAATACCGTCCTTCTGTTTCCGGAATATCTCTTTCTGTAAATCCATTAGTGTTCCCAATTACTTCATCAACGGTTGTCCAATTTATTTCATCATCACTTACCTGAAGCTTAAAATCTCTGGTATTTTTTAATGGATCTCCCGATTCTGCAGGATATATTTCTTCTTCGTGGATTACTTGCCAGCGCTCAACATAAAATGCACGCTCCAAATCTACTGCAAGCCATTTATCTCCAGGAGTATCGTCAACCCACTTATTTTTATCTTCACAATTTTTATCAAAGCCTTTATTCGGTTTTGTTGATGTACTTGTATAACCGGAGGCTGAAGTATTATTTCCTGCTCCTTCCGATACAATAAATAATGGAGCTTCTTCAGCTAATTCATCAAGCTTTAATTTGATAAAACGTACTCTGTTTTTATCTGTAGTTAATGTTGTCTCTTTCCGGTTGGCACTATAAGAAATTAAAAGTTCGCCCGGATTTGAGATATGTGGATGTGCCTTACCATTGTAAAAATTTACATCGCGAGTTCCGTATGCATCCATTTCTTTTAATGCTCCATAAGCAACATATTCATCGCTAAAGGGCCCCGTTAACGATTCTCCAATACGATAGGCGATAGCCGGATCATCTTGTTTACGGATAGTAACTAACAAATATTTACCCTTATAAACCCCTGTTGTAATAGGTGTAATACTAAATATTCCTCCAACTCTGTTAACAATATTACCTCTGCCATCCCACAAAACATCCGAATCATTTGTCCAGGTTTGTGTTTCATGGTTCCAATATTCGTATGCATCCCAGTTGGTAAAATTCTCTCTTAATACGCGACTTAAAACAACATTTCTGCTGGTTTTTAACTTTCTAACACCATAGTTATAAATATAACCATCTGCATTTAATGTTGCTCCACCCTCAACTGTGTTATCATGTATGCACGAAGCCATCACAGTTTTAGGTTCCGTATATCCGGATAAATCGGGATCTCTTAACAACCAGGGGATATATTCTTCATACTTATAATTTGAATAATCCGCATTAATAATTTCACCATCTGCATCCTTTATAATTGGAATTTTAACCATGTGTACACCCACATCATTCAGCACTCCATCTACTTTATCCTTATCTAACAAAAATGCGTACACTGTATCTCCATCAGCCCAACCATCAATGGTCCACGCATGATCATGACCAATTGGAAATAAGTTCCCTTTGGTTACTTTATCGTTGTTGGCTCCAAACCAATAGTCCATATCCTCAAAACCTGGTGCTGAATTTTGGTTTACCTGATTCATAATGGCTACTGTATGGTTAATAAATGCCCGACCATCGGTTACTCTTAAATTAAAAGGATCTAATTCTGCACAAAAACGAGAATCACTATTGATCCAAAAGGTTTTCACATGCTGAGCATGGCCTATACTATCAACTCCATCCATTGGAATTGTCATTTGCCCATCTCCTGATATCCAACCAGAGGTTCCATTGTTACGTTGCACTTCGTCCCATTCTCCGGCCTCAACAACTTTTAATGGCATTTCATTCACAACCAATTGAGCCTTAGCAACGAATGGCAGCATTATAAATGCAATCAATAATAGGTAGAAAATTTTAAGTAGATTGTTTTTCATTTAATGATAGTTTAAATGTGTGATTTTAAAGTGAGTTCATAATAGTAAACACCATTAAATCTGCGCAACCCTACCTGAATAAAACTGTAGTTAGCCTTATCCCATAAGACTGGATGTTTTACCAATCAGCACTAACCACTAATTCGAAGTCCCTACACCAAACTATAGTAAAATTATAGATTAGGATTATAAATAATACCAAAACTACTATCAACCTCTTCTGGCTTCTACAAAAAAATGAACTGGACAAATTTACATAGCAAAAGAGGCTGCCTAAAAAGACAACCTCTTTAATCTATCCTTTCAAAATTTTTTTCGATCTCAGGCGAATATAATATTCTTAGTTTGAGAAAATTAGTTAATCGTTTTATAAAACTTATACATTATTAACTCCCAAGATGTTATGGAATACATCTGTTAAATTAACAATGAGTGTACAAAAACAAAAACCAATAATAAAGACACACCATATGCATTTATAAATCGATATAACTAAAATCTCAAACTATTCTTTAATTTAATAAATACCTTTAGTCATCTCCTTTAATAACATCAAAAGCATTTTGCATTTCACTTACAACATCTTGGT
Source organism: Labilibacter sediminis (assembly GCF_005877885.1). GTDB lineage: Bacteria > Bacteroidota > Bacteroidia > Bacteroidales > Marinilabiliaceae > Saccharicrinis > Saccharicrinis sediminis. The sequence continues at coordinate 20,728 of NZ_VCHY01000004.1, read as the reverse complement.
TATCATTTAGCAAATTGTTTTTCTCTGTAATATCACTTTTTAAATTATAAAGTTGAAATGGCTCACCAAAAGGTTTTCCAACAGGTTCGGTTCTGGCACCAGATCCGTCTCCTAAAATATATTTCCAATCTCCTTTACGAAGCGCAAACATACCTTTACCTGAGTGATGAATGATGGCCGGACGTTCTGCCTGCTCTTTTCCTTTTAGCAAAGCATAAAAACTATAGCTATCTTCAGCGGCTCCGGCAGGAATTTCAGCATCTACTATATCTGCAATAGTTGTAATAACATCAGTTAAACAGATAGCAGAACCTTCTACTTTTGAAGGTATAAGTTCTTTAGGCCATCTAACCATAAACGGAACTCTGTGCCCTCCTTCTAATACATCTCCTTTAATACCACTGAAAATATGGTTTGATTGATGATTTTCAGCATTATAATGCTGAATGGAATCATAAGTAATATGATCAGGATCTGAACTACCATCAACTCTCGCCATTGGAGATCCATTATCGCTTGTGTAAATTACAATTGTATTTTCAGCAATTCCTAATTCATCTAATAAATTAAGCACTTGGCCGGCTGTCCAATCTACTTGCTGAATAAAATCGCCATAAATACCTTTACCTGATTTTCCTTTAAACTGTTCAGTAGGCAATAATGGTGTATGCGGCGCTGTAAATGGAAAATACAGGAAGAACGGATTATCCTTTTGTGTCTCTTTACGAATAAAAGTTTTGGCCTCTGCTAAAAAGTTATCTAACACCCCTTGAAACTCAAAGCTTTCTGATGTCAAACCTTTTCTTCTAAGAATTGGAAAATCAGTATGTTTAACTTCGATAAAGTTAGTGTCAACCACATTTTTGTTTTTCACATACACATACGGTGCAAAATCGAGAGATGCCGGTAATACATATGAATAATCAAAACCATTATTATTTGGTGTAGTCTTTAAGGTCTTGGTGATATCATACGCTTTTTTCTTTTTAGTACTCTTAGCTTCATCTTTCTGAAACCCAAGCCCTAAATGCCATTTACCAATAATACCTGTCGTATATCCCTGTTGTTTCAACACACTTGCTATGGTTGTTCTATCATCTTCAATCAACGGCTCATCATAGCCTCGCAATACTCCTTTTTTTAATCTTGTTCGCCAACAATAACGGCCGGTAAGTAAGCCATACCTTGTAGGAGTACAAACAGATGACGGAGTATGAGCATCAGAAAACACCACACTTTGTTGAGCAAATCCATCTAAATATGGAGTTTTAAGATCGGTATTTTCGTTTAAAGCACTAATGTCTCCATAACCCATATCATCTGCTAATAAAATAATGATATTTGGTTTTTTTTCAGGTGCTTTTTTTTCTGTGGCACACGACAGCAAAGGAAGTGCACTTATTAATATTGTTATTACTTTTTTTACCATGACTGTTTCTATCGTAAACTTTTAGATTGTCTATTTTTCTTCGGGAATTATGATTTACCTCAAAATCCTCTGGCTGGTTGAAATTACTCTATTCCCCAACTTTTATTTGGTTCAGGTCCCATTTCTAAGTACAATTCACCACCTGCTACAATTTCTTTATGATCTATCCAGCTGCGATTCATTGGCTTACCATTTAATTTGGCTGATTGTATGTAGATGTTCTCTTTGGAATTGTTGTTGGCTATAACCGTAAAGCTTCCTCCACCATAATATTTCTCATCCAACGGAATAGTGATTTTGTTAAATACCGGACTTGTAATCTGATATTTGGTATCGCCAGGACAAACCGGATGAAATCCCATTGCAGACATAATGTACCATGCTGACATCTGACCAACATCTTCATTTCCTACTAACCCTAAAACATCTGTACCATAAGCCCTTTCGCAAATAATACGGGTCCATTTTTGCGTTAACCAAGGTTTTTTAATCAGGTTAAAGTAAAACGGAACATGGTGAACAGGCTCATTGGCATGATTGTAATAATCGTTCCACATAAAATCCTCCGGCACTTTTTCGAAGAACTTAATAAGCTCCTTTTCAAATAATTCAGCTCCCATTAATTCAATGTGACCTTCTACATCGTGAGGAACGAACCATCCTTGCTGATATGGGTTACTTTCTTTACATCCCTGACCATGTTTAGTTTTACCTTTCCATTTAAACCAGGAACCATCTACATCGCGACCTCTAAACCACTTTACTTCATCATTCCAAATATTTTTGTAGCTCTTACTTCTTTCGAAATACAACGTAGCATCATCTTCTTTATTAAGCTGTTTGGCCATCTCTGATACACACCATTCGAAATACGCATACTCTAAAGTATGAGATACCGACTTAATTTTTGGATTAGTAGCTGATTTAGAAGTATATCCTTTTTCACCATTACCAAAAACTTCTACACTATTTTTGGCATATTTATAAGCCTTCTCAATATCATAATTACGGATTCCCTTTGCATAAGCATCAGCTAAAACTGATACGGCAGGATTACCAAGCATACATCCTGAATAAGAATTCATGATTTCCCAACGAGGATAGTATTCACGACCACTAAACTCAGCCATTTGCATTAACGAATTTATTTCATCATTAACCAAGCTCGGATCAATTAAGGTCATTAAAGGAAACTGACTACGAAATACATCCCATCCACTAAAGATAGAACGATACTTAAATCCATCTAACTGGTGTACTTTTTTATCTATGCCAAAGTAGTTACCATCAACATCATTTACTTCACGAGGATCGATAAAAGAGTGGTACATAGCTGTATTAAATACAATTTTATCATCATCTGTTCCACCTTCAACCTGAATTTTGTTTAAGGTATTGGCCCAAAGCTGTTCTGCTTCTTTTCGTGTTTGATCAAAGTTCCAGTGATCAATATTGCTTTCCAGGTTCTTTTGCGCACCTTCCATGCTTACAAATGAAATACCGTTGCGTAACAATACTTCTTCACCCTCTTTAGTCTTAAACTCCAAGAACACACCTAAATGTTTTCCTTGTTTCTTTTTAACATTACGATCAACCTTAGCTTTAGCTACCAAATCCTGAAATTCTTTTCCGGCCACTTCATCACGCAGGCGCACCATACCTTCCGGAACATCAACGCTCCATACTCCTGTATTCTTTAATGGTTTTGAGAATTGGCAGTAAAAATAAACCGTATAATCTGACTTACCTTTACCATTACCCCAACCACCTCCTTCTGGCGGGCATTTCATCCAACCCTTAATGGTATGGTCATCAACAAACTCTACATATTGCTCTGTTGAGGTTCCTCCAATTCGGCGAGATAAATCAATTTGAATACGAGATGTTTTGTTTTTAGGATAAGTAAAACGAATAAAACCGGCCTTTGGGGCTGCTGTTAATTCTGCTTTAATTTTATAGTCATCTAAAAATACAGAGTAATATCCTGCTTTTGCCACTTCTGTTTCGTTTCTAAAACGTGAGCGATAGCCCAATTCAGGATTTTCATCTGAACCTTTAGCTGTTTTTAAATCTCCGGTAGTTGGCATCACCAGGAAATTTCCAAAATCTCCAAACCAACCTATTCCACTCATATGGACAAAACTAAATCCTTCAATGGTTGTATGATGCCAAGAGTATCCTGGTCCCGTATCATCTCCTGTTCTAGTGTCAGGACTAAGCTGAACCATTCCAAAAGGGGTAGCTGCTCCCGGAAATGTTTTTCCTAAGCCATGTGTACTTCCTCCGATTTCGTTACTTGTACTAGCTCCTATAATAGGGTTTATATAGTCTACAGGTCGTTTTTCCGGTTCTCCTGCCAAACATCCTTGAAATACAAAGCCTGCAAGCAGGTACATTAAATTTTTCTTCATACGATATAATTTTTGTCTGAAACTTTCGAATTATACTCTTATAACAACACCACACAGGTTGAACCCTACCTGTAAAGCAGGGTTGATATTGATATTTATGAAGAAAATTATCTGAAAAATAAATTTTCCGGAAAGATTTGGCTAATATCCTGGATTTTGGACTACTTCAGGATTTAAGTCGATTTCGTATTGAGGGATTGGCATTAATACCATATGATCTTGTATATTTTGAGAGATATCATTTTTATCTTCCTCGGCTAGTTCTGCTTCTATCGTGCCATGTTCTCTCATTCGTTCGATAAATCGATTAGTCCTCACCAAATCGAACCACCGATGGCCTTCATGGGCCAGTTCCAGCCTTCTTTCTTTGTAAATGGCTAACCTTAAATCGTCTTTGCTTAAATTTTGATAATTATAATCCTCCGATTGAAAAGCCCTTTGCCTTACTTTATTTAAATATATGATGGCATCAGCAGTGTTATCATTTTCATTTAGCACTTCTGCATACATTAACAATGCATCTGCATAACGCAAAATATGCATATTTACTGATGATTTATTTAATTGAATCTGACCGTCTTCCCAATATTTACCAAAAAGAGGAATAAATGATTGATAGATTTCACCATTATTAGGACTTTCATATTCTAATTTAAAAGTATGATGCTTTCTGCTATCCTCTTCTAAAAATAGGTTGTAAAGTTCCTGGGAAGGAATATCTGCTTCCTTGGCACTTTTTAATCCGGGTACACCAGCTCCTTTATGAATGGAGAATTTAGGTCCGTCCAAAGCCATTTGATTATTGCTTTCACCTCCTTCTGAAAGGTATTCTATTGAAAACACCATTTCTTTACCCAATTCTGTATCTTCTTTCCAGTTAGCTTTATACTCATCATGTAAACCATAACCATAATCACCCTCTTTTAATACCACTTCCTTTATTTTGGCTTCAGCCAATCCATATTCATGAATCGTAAGGTATACCTTGGCTAATAAAATCTTGGCTGCGCCAGACGTAGCTCTTCCTACATCTGTAAAATCATATGTTTTGGGTAATTTTTCCCCGGCAAAAGTTAAATCCTCAATAATACTTTCATATACCTCTTCTTTGGGTATTCTTTCTACATGAATATTATTTACTGTAAATAACTTTTTTATCAATGGTACATCGCCATAAAACCTGACTAAATTAAAATAATATAAAGCCCGTAAAAACTTGGCCTCGGCCAGCAATCTATTTTTTAATTCTTCATCCATTACAATACCTGGTATATTAATAATTGCCGCATTGGCACTCATAATACCCGTGTAATTGTATAACCACATTTCTCGAACAAACTGATTATCGGCAGTAAACCTTGCGTACTCTAAGTTTATCAATTGAGTGTTAGGCATACCTTTACCATTTTTATGATCATCGGTTGGTAAATCAGCCATCAAATACATTCTTCTTTTATATATTTCGTACAGCTGAGCATAAATGGCATTTACAGCTGCTTCGGCATCACCAGCATTTTTATAAAAGTCGTCAATTACAAATCTATCCTGAGGATCTTCATCAAGAAATGAGCTACATGCACTTAACATCAAACAACTAAGCAAGATAAAGACAACTTTATTTAACCGTTCTATGTATAAACCAACTACCATCACCTCAAGGTTAATTTAACTCCTAAAATAATACTTCTGGCCGGAGGGTAACCTCCAAAATCCTCACCCATTTCTAGGTTTGAAGCTCCTTTATAACTTACTTCCGGGTCATAGCCCGAATAACTAGTAAAAGTAAATAAGTTATGCCCGGTTAAATAAACTTTTAACCTATCCAGTCTCTTAATCTGAAGCTTAGGAAAATCATAAGAGAGAGTTACCGTTTTTATTTTAAAATACGAACCATCTTCAACGTGCCTGTCATTAAATAAAACAGTTCTGTTTGAACTTGCCTTCGGATAAATATTACTTGGTTTCTCAGGCTTCCATCGATTAACCAAATCAGCATATACATTATTACCACCTGATGGTTGTTCCAGCTCAATAGTGTTGTAATTTAAAATATCATTTCCATATGAAAACTGACAAAATAAATTTAACTCAACTCCTTCAAAAAACAACGTATTGGTTAAACCTCCGTGAAATTTAGGATTTGGATTTCCGATTATTGTTCTATCATATATTGCATCAATAACACCATCTGGAACATTACCTTCACCACTTAAATCTTTATAACGTTGACCTCCTACCCAATTGGTAGGCCCTTCAGATCCGGCATTGACTTCGTTTTCGTTTTGAAAAATACCATCAAACTTGTAGCCGTAAAAAATACCCACCGGTTGACCAACCATTAACCTATGAACACTTCCGGTTTTAAATAAATCAGCAGAGGGTTCCACATCTGCATATGAAACTCTGCCGAGATCAAGTACCTTACTTCTGTTAAAAGCTAAATTCAAACCAGACTGCCACCTAAATCTCCTGTTAACTATATTGGCTAAAACCTCTAACTCTAATCCTTTATTTTCAATACTTCCAATGTTATCAACTGTTGTTTCGAATCCTGTTATTAAAGGAATAGAAGTACCAAAAATTAAATCTGTTGTTTTTTTGTAATACCAGTCTGTAGTAAACGTTAATTTATTATTTACAAAACCAACATCTAAACCAACATTTAATTGAGCTGTTTTTTCCCATTTTAAATCCGGATTGGAAATCTTATCCGGGAAAAAGCCGGTTACATTATCTCTTCCAAATGTATAGCTATTATCTGTTAAGGTAGCCAACGAACTGTATAGGCCTATCTCCTGATTCCCTGTTATTCCATAGCTTAGTCTGGCTTTTAAATTGGAAAAAACATTTAAATCAGAAATAAAGTCCTCCTCTATTAGCCGCCAACCAATTGCACCTGAAGGAAAAAATGCATACTTATTTTTCCCGCTAAAACGCGAAGAACCATCGACCCGCATATTATAGGTTACCAGTAACTTATTGGCAAAATCATAATTTATACGACCTAAATAAGATATTAATCCCCACCTGCTATTTCCTGACTGAGGTTGATTATATATCTGTCCTGATCCTATATTATTTTTACCCAATTCATCATTTATAAATCCTTCAGCAGAAGCCAAAACTCCCTCTTCTTTGTTTTCCTGAAAAGTTATACCTGCCAAAAACAACAAATCATGAATATCATTAATAGTTTTATTCCATGTTATAGTATTCTCATTGAGCCAATTAAAGCCTAAATCTGTTCTAATGGCAGCACTTCCATTATTACTTTCATATATTGTTGACGGGGTATAAGCATCGTTTTTATTAACAAATAAATCACCGCCAATAGTAAACTTAGCTTTTAAATCAGCTCTTATATCCCATTCAGCAAATGCATTCACCAACAATCTAACAGTTTTATTTTCAAGAACTTGCTCATTGACCGTAGCAATAGGGTTTGGGTAATCTGTACCGGGAGAATTGCTTGGGGTATATAATCCTTGTTCTTTATCTTGATATACCGGCAGAATCGGATTCATTTTTAACGCAGCATTAACTACACCTCTGGAACCTGCATTTGTATTTGTTCTAACATTGTCGTACTTGCCATAACTTATAGTTGTATATGTTCCTACTCTCAGGTTATTTCGCATGGTACGATCCAGGTTAATTCTTGCTGAGAGTCTATTATACCCGGAGTTTTTAATTATTCCTTCCTGATTGTAATAATTTGCAGAAACAACATACCTTGTTTTCCAAAATCCACCTGAAAAACGAATTTGATGATTGCGAACCGGAGCCAAACGGTAAAGTTCACCTTGCCAATCTGTTCCCTTTGGATTTTTTCTAATTAACTCTAATTGATCCTCATCGTATATTGGATTTAAACCTTCATTTTCCTGCACTTCATTAACCAACTCTGCATATTGAGCAGCGTTCATTAAGTCCAGCTTTTTAACAACACTTTGAACACCAAAATACGAATCAACCACAACTTTATCAGGTCCTATATCGGGTTGCATTGTTTCAATTAAAACTACTCCATTGGAAGCCCTCGCACCATAGATAGACGTGGCTGAAGCATCTTTAAGAATTTCTATAGACTCAATATCTGAAGGATTAAAAAACGAAAGGCCGCTTAACTTAACGTTACCTCCTGTATTTCCAAAACCACCTCCATTATAAATTGGGAAACCATCTATGACAAAAAGTGGTTCATTACCACCTTCAATTGAACTTATTCCCCTTATCCTTATTCGTGCAGTGGCACCAGGCATACCGGAGGCTTGCGAAACATTAACTCCTGCAGCCAGACCTACGAGTCCCTGGTCAATAGATGCATAAGGAGATTCCTGTATTTGTGCTGGTTTAATAGACGTAACAGAGCCGGTTAAATCACTCTTTTTAACAACGCCATAGCCGATGGCAATAACTTCATCAATACCTATTGAAGACTCCTTTAAAGTAATGTTAACATTTCGTCTTCCTTTAAGTTTAATTTCTTTGGTTTCAAAACCTAAAAAAGAAATAACAAGACTTGCTTTTAGATTATCAACAAGTAAGCGAAATTGGCCGTTTAAATTGGTTATGGTTCCTCTGTCAGTACCTTTTAGCAGAATATTTACTCCGGGTAGTAAGTCTCCTTTATGATCTTTTACTATCCCCTTTATTTCAATACGATTATTTTGACTTCTTTTGTTTGCTCCTGTATTTAAAGGAGTTATTAGGATAAGTTTATTTTTAATTTGATATTTTAAATTATACTTTATCAGTACATCATCTAAAATTTTTTTTACATCCTTATCGGTATAAGTAACATTGAGTTCTTTAGAGTTATCAAGGATTTTTTCTTTATAGAAAATCGAGTAATCAGACTGGCGTTCGATTTCCCGGAAGAATTCTTTAAGAGTGGCTCGTTTAAGATTTAGGTCTATTTTATTACTTTGTGCATGTAGCTCCTGAAAAGCTAACAAAACGATTATCGAAAAGGCTAATATCCACTTTCTTCCAGTCATGCACTATTAATTTCCAATGATATTGCCAAATTAAGCTTTTAATTAAATATAACAAGAATAAATTATGCAAAAGCTTAAAATGTTATCCGAAAAAACTTATTCTTCAAAGGTAATTTCGTATCTCTTTAGACCTTTTGTCTGATAGTTGATATTGGTTGTGAATTTCAGCGCTTCCATAACTTCTTCAAAAGTTTCACCATTTTTAAATACTCCGGAATAAACAACATCATATAATCGTGGATCACCTACCTGAATTTCAACATCAAACCATCTTTCTAAACTAAATACAAGCTCTTGAAATGAAACTCCTTCATAACGCAGTTCATTACTTTTCCAACTACTTGCATTATCGATATCGGTTTTTGATACCCTTAAACGATTGGCCTCGAAAGTTGCTTTCTGACCAGGATTTAAATTAACTTCTTTCTCTCCTTTTTTAATTTTTACTTTACCCTTTACAAGTATAGTTTCTGTTCTACCTACATCTTCATATGCCATTACATTAAACTCTGTACCTAAAACCTCAATATCGTATGACTTTGTTTTAACTACAAAAGGAGATTTTTTGTTGTGCTTTACACTGAAATAAGCCTCTCCATTTAATTCAACATACCTGTTTTTTAAGAAGTCTTTGTTTGAAAATTTCACTCTGGTTTCTGAGTTTAACCAAACTTCTGTTCCATCAGGTAAGGTTAATCTTGATTTTTGCCCTCTATCCGCATTTACAGAACAATACAATGCTTCGGAAGAACCACTAAAATCAATCTGCTGTAAAACCTGAGTAACTAAAATACCTGCAATAAAAATTGCAGCAATTTTCATTGCATTAATAAATAGTTTTTTCACAGATTTAGTTTCACTACTAAAACTATTATTTAGAGATTCGGTTAAATTAAGTTTGTATTTAAGTTCTCGGGTAGCCTCTTCCAATGACTCATCAGCACCAAATTCAGGCATCCAATTACGCTTAGCATCACTTAGTAATTGTTGATGAGCTTTATCTTCTTTTAACCAAGCAGTTAATTCCTCAACTTCACTTGTTGTTAAATTTCCTGATAAATATTTATCTATTAATATTCTATATCCATCTTCCATGTTATATCCTTTCTAACACTATAACACATGTTTTAGCTAGATACCCTACCTAAAAACAGATCTTTTTTCATTTTTTTAATCTTCAAACAACATCTAGAGCTTATCAAAATAGTTAAGAAGCACAAGTATAATTATTTGAACAGGTAAACGATCTTTAAAATGCTCTCTAAAATGTTTTAACGCTTTTGTCATGTGCTTTTCAACGTTTTTAATTGATACATCTAATTTTTCAGCTATTTCTGAATTCATTAATCCATCAATTCTACTAAGTTTAAAAACCTCTCTGCACTTTTCGGGAAGCTCATTTAAAACACTAACAATCTCTTGTTCTAACTCTTTTTCAATTAAAAGATATGGTTCATCTTTAATTATATCGATGCGATAAAGCTCTTCCATTTGAGTGGCATCCTTTAATCCTCCCACTCTATTATCAACCACTTTTACATGACGAAGGTAATTTAGGCATTGATTCCGAACCATTTTAAATAAGAATGATTCGATAGCAATATCTTTAATTTCAGAACGTTTTTCCCAAACTTTTATAAATACTTCCTGGACAATATCTTTTGCAATACTATCATCTTTAACAAAGCTATAGCTAATTGCTTTTAGTCGCGGAAAATATCTCCGAAACAAAAGCTCAAAACTCTGAGAATCATCTCTTTTGATTCCAACCAACAACTGCCCATCTGATTGCTGCATACCCACGTAACATTCATTTTAGTTGAACAAATCTATAACTTTTTATAAGTATTCTCTATAATTTATGAATTATTTTACAAACACTAAATCAGTATAACAAATTGATCCTGCGAATAGTATTCATAAAACGTTATATCACTTGCTTAAAAAATACCTACTTAAATTTAACCCGCTTTATGCATTAGAAAATCTATTACACATTGAAATCACTTCAAAACAAGACACTTTGTTGCTTCACTTCAACTCACCAGAACGATCCTATGCCTCATTTCAGTAAAGCCGTGTTTTATCATGCTTTCAATGTTCATGACGAAGTTCTAATACATAATGCGGGTTTAATCGATATTCATAACCTAAGAAGCACGCTAGAAATTTAAATTCCAGCGTGCTCCAAAGATGATTAATATCTTAAATCCTAAAAAAATAAAATAACCTTTTACTAATAGCTTACTGATAAACGTAGTCTATTGAGTCATTAACGGTATACTCATCATAAGGTATTGGGAAGAATAAGGTCTCCGGTGCGGGATTTGGAAATTCAGAAGATTTTGCGGCCTGAGCTGCTAATATTTGCTCATCAAATGTTTGAGTACGAACCAAATCATACCACCTTTTCGCTTCTGCATGCAGCTCAACTAACCTTTCATTTAATACTGCAGCCCTAAAATCTACCTGGGTTAATCCCTCTAAATCTGGTACAGCTCCTTCAATAGGGTTCCCTGACTCATCAAGCTCCCTTGCTCTTGCTCTAATTACATTAATATACTGATAGGCATTTTCCGGACCATTTAACTCGTTTTCTGCCTCAGCCGCAATTAAATAAATCTCAGCAAACCTGAACACTTTAAATTCCTGATCACTCACCTGAGCATTAAGCTGATTATCCAAAATATTCTGATCCAACCACTTTGTAAACATAGGGTTTTTATTTCCTGCAGAATATTCATCTCCATTTACAGTATACTTTGGACTAATCATAGCTGCCCGGGTGTCATTCTTTTCAAATGCTTTTATAAGATATGTAGAAGGACGATAAGTTAACTTTCCATCGTATTTGAATCCATTAATGGTTTTTCCTTTAAAACACTCCTTATGAATTAAGCTACCTTCGAACGATGGAGATAAACCAACTGTAGAACTAAACTGTACACAAAATATATCTTCCTTACCATTATCATTCTCCAATGTATATGCATCTGAATAATTATCCCATAAACCAAGACTATAAGTGGCTGCATTATCAATAAGTTCTTTCGCTAAATCTAAAGCATTTTGATACTCATCCGTTGTACCATTATCTCCTCCAAGCAATGGATAGCCTGCCATAGTTAAATAGACTTTTGCTTTTAAAGCAATTGCCGCAGCTTTATCTGCACGTCCTAAATCACCTCCACCAAAATGATCAGGTAAACCAACAATAGCAGAATCAAGATCTTGTAAAATTACTTCATAAATATCCTCTACTTCAGCAACCGGAACATGAGTGCTTTCCATACCCTCACTTGGCTTTAATTTTAAAGGAACATTATTATAGTTACGCACCAGATTAAAATAACTCAATGCTCTTAGAAATTTAACTTCTCCTAAGTATCTTCTTTTTTCATCAAAACTAACTTTTGTTGAGTCTAAATCCTGAACACTGTTTATTACAACATTAGCTCTATTGATTAATTTATAAGAACCTTTCCATAAATTATTTAAATATGAAGTTGCAGGTGTATATAAGAATTGGGAAATCTGTTTTTCTCCTCCGTTTCTTGTTGTATAAGACTCATCTGTTGAAAGAATATTTAATAACAAGAGATCTTTATTATATAGTCCTGCATTTTTATCTCCCAGTACATCATATACCCCATTAACACCTGCTTCAATATCATCTGCATTTTGCCAGAAGTTATCATCTGTTAATTTGGAATATGCTTCTACATCTAGTAAGTCGTGACAGCTTGTAAAAACAAAACCTAACACAACTGCATATATAATTTGTTTTACCTTATTCATAATTTCTATCGTATTATATTAAATATCAAATCTTAACCCTAACAAGTAAGACCTGTTTTTAGGATAACCAAATTGGTCGTGACCAATAATGGAAGCGCCTGAAGATCTGGCATCAACTTCCGGATCAAATCCTGAGTAATTAGTTAATACAAACAAGTTTGTAGCCGTAAATGAAAATACAGCATTATGTATATTAATCTTTTTAAGGAATGGCATTCTATAACTCAACACCACATTATCTAACCTTAAGTATGATCCGTCTTCAATTAAGCGGGTATCAGTATCTTCACCAATAGTTCCATAAGTATTGGCTCTTACCTGACGAATTTCACCATTAGGATTTGTTACCGGATCGTATGCATCCAATATTGTAGCCAGCTGGTTTCCTGACATCTTCGACCACTCAATTTTTACCTTATTTACATTCATAATATCATTACCATAATTACCTGTAAACAAGAATGATAATTCTAAATTCTTGTAGGTAAATGTATTAGATATACTTCCATAAAACTTAGGGAATGCATTACCTATTATTACTTTATCGTAATCATCAATAACTCCATCAGGTACTCCATCAGGACCGCTAATATCTCTTCTTAAATAATCCCCAAACTGATTACCACTATAAGTTAATGATACATCATCATCAGGCTGACCATTTTGCCCCGGCTTAGCGATGCCATCAATAACATAGCCCCAGAACTGTCCTAAAGGTTTACCAACCTGAAGAATTTGAGAATTCTTAATACTTGTAGTAGAAAGTCCAACTCTTATATTGTCATCACCTCCTAAATCTAATACCTTGTTACGAGGGATAGACAAGTTAAAAGATGTTTTCCACCTAAAGTTACTTTGCTCAATATTAAATGTAGTAATTGCAAATTCCCAACCTGTATTTTCAATAGCTCCCAGGTTTACCCAAGTATTATTAAATCCTGAACTGGTTGCAACATCTCGTTGAAAAAGAAGGTCGTCTGTTCTATCATTATAGTACTCTACAGAACCTGATATACGTCCATTAATCAATCCAAAATCAACACCTAAGTTTAATTGCTTTTTAATTTCCCACTTCAAGTCTGGATTATGTAAAGAGGATTGGTGTGCTCCAATAGCAGTACTTCCTCCATCTTCACCAAAAGCGTAATAATTAGTTGAATATGTTGAAAAGGTTGAGTACGATGGAATATCCTGATTACCCGCAACACCATAACTAACACGTAATTTTAAATTAGAAAGTGCCTCCACATTCTTTAAAAAGCTTTCCTGAGATATCCTCCAGGCAACTGATGCAGAAGGGAAAAAGGCCCATCTGTTTTTAGTTAACTGAGAAGATCCATCGTAACGGCCTGAAGCAGTTAAAAGATATTTTCCTTTATACGAATAGTTAACTCTGGATAAGTAAGAAATTAAGGCTGTTTCTCTTTTACTATTAATCGGAGTTCCAGGATTTTCAGCCATTTGAATATTATGCTCTCTTAGTGCGTCTGTAAAAAAGCCAGTTCCTTCCTGAAAATTACTATTGTATTCATTTTGATTGACCTCATATACTCCTAAAATATTTAGTTTGTTGTTTTTTCCAATATTAGGAGAGTAACGTAATGAAGTAGCACTTGTTATACGCTTATTTCTCTTGATACTGATTTTTGCAATACCATTAAGTTCTCTTCCTTTACGCGTTGTACGCGGAGAATACAGACTACCTACACTATTTGAAAAATCGTACCCCAGTGTTGTTTTAAAGGTAAGTTTAGGTAGTAATTTATAGGATAGATAAATATTACCATTTAACCTTTGTTTTTCAACTACATTAGTAACGTCGTTAACTAAAGCATCCGGACTGTCAAGGTTTGCATTATCACCATCGCCAACAAAATTTCCATCTGCATCAAATGAGTCTCCACGTACAGGAGAATACCTTAGTGCTGAAAAGATAACACTAGCTGCCGGTCCTGACATATTATCAGTTTCTGTTCTAATAACATCAGATTCGATATAACTAAAACTTAAATTTTGACCTATTTCGAGCTTTTTATTTATCTTTTTACTTAGGTTAACTCTTAAGGAAGTTCTTTCAAATTTTGAGTTTTCAATAACTCCATTATTAATGGTATTTCCTAAAGAAAGAAAATACGCCGTACCATTCTCACCTCCGGATAACGAAGCCTGAGCATTATGGAAAGTACTGGTTCGGAATATTTCATCCTGCCAGTTCACTGTTCTTGCAGAATCAATATAACCCTCTGAATAATAATTGATAGGATCTTCCGTAGGATTTGAGACACTATCGTTATAAGCCGCCAGGTTTTTCATGCGCAAGAACTCTTGTGCATCCAGCATTTCTAACTTCTTTGCTACAGTTTGAACTCCGGAAGAAACATTAATTGATAATCTTGCCTTACCTTCTTTACCTCTTTTGGTAGTTACAATAACAACTCCATTGGATCCTCTTGCTCCATAAATAGCAGTTGCTGATGCATCTTTTAATATATCAATGGATTCAATATCGTCTGAATTAATATTCGATAAAGGATCGATTGTAGGTCCATCACCAGCATCTGTATTTTCACCTGTGTTATCAATAGGTACACCATCAACAACATACAACGGTTGTGAACTGGCATTAATTGAAGAGATACCACGAATACGAATATTCATACCACCACCTGGCTGAGCAGATGCTTGCGTTACATGTACCCCTGAAGCTAACCCTTTTAATCCTTCAGCAACATTTGTTTTAACTGAGTTTTCAAATAAATCTTGGTCGATACGAGCAACAGCTCCTGTTAAATCTGATTTACGCTGAGAACCATACCCCACAGCAATTACCTCGTTAAGACCAATCGACTCTTCTTTTAAAATAATTTTTAAATGAGTTTTTGCTGCTAAAGTTATCTCTTTGGTCTTCATACCAATAAAAGAAAACACCAACACTTCTTTCCCTTCAGGAACCACAATAGAAAACTGACCATTTACATCTGTTATATTACCAATATTTGTTCCCTTTACCATAACGGTAACACCAGGAAGAGGTAAACCTTGCGTGTCCTGAACAACACCTGTAATTGTTTTACCGTCTTGCATATTATACTCAACTCCAGTATCATTAGATGCACTTACATTAAATGTAACACTCTGCATCGAAATCATTAGAGCCGACATGAATAATGCAAGAACCCAATTTTTTCTAACCTTTGGGGTTTTGAGCATCCTACTTTCCATAATCACTCGACTTTTTTTCATGTTTTGGTTTATTTGTTTATTCTAATTTACTACAAGAGATACTTATGCAACACATTTTCTTGATGTGTTATGGTATCTCTTATACTACTTCATTTATTATTACTCAATCGTTTAATCATATATACTACCTCCTATTCCTCCTTACAATTACCAACACCTTATCTTTTCATTCCTATCCCTTATATATTAACAAAAGTTAATCCCCCTGTTGTAAGTAAAACACAATAAAGATTTAACTACCCTACCTTATTTTTTACATTTTTTAATATTTTCTTCAAACCAAAACAAAACAATCACCTAATAAACTACATTTCAATGTATTGCAAATTAGTAAACCCTTTTAGTAAATGCTTTTTTTTAGTTCTATTGTTTTTTACTGAAAGTTTATCAAACCATTATTAAAATAGAGCGATTATAATCCAAAGACCTGTTTTATGCATAAGCATACACGATAAGTGTTTATTAAAACAAAAAAGCCCCTAACGGGGCTTTTAAGTATAATAAAGAAGATATTAAAACTATTTTTTTATAACTTTTGAAATGCTGGTTTGAATTTCTGTAACCAACTCAACAATATACACACCGTTCGAAAGTCCGCTTAATTCAACCTGATCATTAGGTTGAACATTAACCTTTGATACAACAACCTTACCAGTAGTATCAAATATTTTTAATGAAGCTTTATTTCCTTTAGTGTAATTAATGTTTATTGCATCTGTGGCCGGGTTAGGATAAATTCTTAAATCATTATCACTTGCTATATTTTTAACATCAGTAGAAATACTCTCAACCACAGTAACATCATCAATAATATAATTTCCTGCCTGATTCCATACTTCAATCTCAAAAGCCATGTATTTTGTATCAGCTGTTGGTGTTGCAATATGTGAGTAACTGGTAAAAGTGCTGTTTATATCATAACGAGTGCCTTGCGAAACTACTAAATCGTGATCACCATTATAAGTCTTTGATACAATTTTTAAACTATCTGCATCTCCATTATCAATTAATGTTTTAGCCATAGCAGAAATGGTATAATCCATTCCAAAGGTAACAGGTATTCTTATTTGGTTTTTAAGGATAGCAGTATCCTCGTTAGCAGCTAAAGATAGCCTTGCTGCAACTTCACCTGCATTCATTTCAACTGTTTCATTTGAACAGGTTGCAGTACCTGTCAAAGTTTTTCTCCACACATAATCTATTCCTTCCTCAAAATCCAAATTAATAAATTCTGTTACTGGCACTAACATGGCACTATCAACAGCAAACTCCCCAACAATTTTTGTTGTACCATCTGATTCTCTTGCCTGATTAAAAGTTAACTGCACATCAATTTCATTGCAATCTTCATTAAAAAACAATGGATAGCCATATCTAATATATGGGTCGCTTGTAGTACTTGTTGTATAAACTTCTTTTTTCCATAACCCCATAGAAACACCATCTTTTTGAGCTCTTGCCTTTAAATGAAAATCTACATTGTCATAGCTTGCTACAACTTCTTCGTCAACTGTAATTGTACCAGGCTTAACATATACGGAAAGCAAATAAGTTTGTGCTGAATCTATTTCTGTCACTACTTGATTAAGCTTTCCCTTACTTCCATTTGACAGAACTTTTGCCGTTGTTTCTCCTTGGCATACAAATGCAGTTTTTATGCGCAAATTTTGCTTACCATTTCTTGAATCATCAGGTACATCAAAAGTCCAATGATCAAAATTTACATTAGTATTGGAGCCGGCAAGAAACGAATATGATTCAAAACCTCCATTTTTTAATAAGTTTTGTGCATTTAAAGTTACTGCTGAACTAGCAAATAATACGGAAACAATAAGCAAGCGAAATACCTGCTTTAAAATAGCTACTGGTAGAATTCTGTTTTTCATAACTAGTGTTTAATTTTTAAATTATTTTAATCAATTTGATAAAAGAATGGCCTTTACGAAATAAAACTCAATCCGTTAGATCATTCTATAATTATTAAACACAAAAAACTTTTAACAACCCTACCTTTTTTTTTACATATTTTAATATTTTATTTAACTAATACCTCATTATGAACCAACAGGTAAATTTTAAAATATTACAATGCACACAATCCTTTTTTAATAAATACTCTTTTTAAATTTTTACAATGAAAACTTAAGAAGATGCATTTCATAGACAGAACGACGAGAATATGAAAGTTTGGTCTTTACCTAACTATACACTAAAATATTCCTACTTAAAACACGAAAAGCCCCAAACGGGGCTTTTGAATATAAAATTGAAATCGTAAAATTATTTTTTAATCACCTTTGATATACTGGTTTGTACATCTGTAACTAACTCAACAATATACACTCCTTTTGAAAGTGCACTTAAATCAACCTGATTATTAGGTTGAAGATTAACCTTTGATACAACAACTTTACCTGTTGTATCATATATTTTTATCGAAGCTTTATTTCCTTTTGTATAATCAACAGTGATAATATTAGTAGTTGGATTAGGGTAAATTTTTAAATCATTCGTTTCTATTTTATCCCCTACAGAATTAGCAATTTCTTCCACAACTTCAACATCATCAATTATATAATTACCAACTTGGCTGTATGCTAAAACTTGAATGGTCATATACTTTTCATTGACATCAGGAATACATGTGTGAGAATAACTTTCGTATAATGCAGAAATATCATACTTACTTCTTGTTGTATTTGCAAGGTCATGATCCTCAGTATATGTTTTGGTGATTACATTAATGCTATCTAAATCTCCATTATCAGTCAACACTTTTGCCATTGCAGAAACAGTGTACATTTTTCCGTTGCTAATAGGGACACGTATATCATTGTGAATAAGAGCTGAGTCACCATCCGCCATAATAGCAAGATTAGCAGCATTACTTCCACTATTTACTTCTACCCCTTCGTTGGTAACGCTTGCTGTACCTTTAAGTGTTTTTCGCCAAACATAATCAACACCTTCTTCAAAATCGAGATTCACAAATTCAGAAGTTTCAACCAAACTAGCGTTATCAATATAAAACTGAGTATTGACATCACCTCCAGGATTACATTGAATTTGAGCTTTAATAGCATCATATTTAGCGTTTATTATTACAGGAAATCCATACCTTACATATTCGCTGGTACCATTTGAAACAATGTTCTTATTCCCGTTATTAACGCCCTCATTTAGTGCATTACAAAGTAATGTAAACGGTTCACCTTCTGTAGCTGCATTGCCAGCCTTAATATATACCGAATAAACATATGTTTTACTACTGTCAATACCATTAACAACTTGCCAAAGCTTTCCTTTAGTGTTACCACTTTTAGAAAAAATAATAGCTGCTTTAGAACTACTAATACCTCCATCTGGAGAATACCTTACATCCCGGGTATTATTTCTATTATTATCAGTGATATCCATATCCCAATCATTAAATATTGCTGAAAATTCAGAATATGTATTATCCGCGGGTGTATGAAGTTCAAAATCTCCATTGGAGATTAAATTTTGAGCATTTATTGTTGTTTGACTTAAGCAAGCAATAACAACAGTTAAGAAAATGCTTTTAATTACATTTTTAAGAAGTAGAATTTTCATCATCTTATTTATTTAAATTAAAAATAGGTATTACTTGTATTTCAAAAGTCAACATACCTTCAATAATTTTATTGATTATAGTTGTCCTTTAATACAAAACATTATTACACATCTACAACCCTACTCCTATTTTAATTTTTTTTTAATATTATTTCCACAATACTTTTACCCAAACCCCAATATCGATAACTACCGAAATATTAATGTACTAAAGTTCTTTTTAGAAAATAGTATTCCACACTTTCTTAAATATTGCTAAAGAAAACATCTTAAAAAATTTATATATGCCTAATACGAATACTTTTAAACCAGGTAGGACGGCCTTCAAATTGTAAACCTATGGCTCCTTTTTTTTCTGAACACCAAAATGGAAAATCAACCCACTTACTTTTCTTATAGTTTTGATACCACTCTTCACTTTTTTCGGTAAACTCCAGCACTTTTACGCCATTTAACCAATGCTGAACATTACCATTATAATATTTAATTCTGCTGGAATTCCATTGACCGGGAGGATACAATTCAGTCTTTTGATTTGCTGCAAACATATCATAACAGCCTGCTGTTTTACGATTATTAGACAACGGCTCCTTCCAATTTTCGGCATCAATTATTTGATACTCCGGACCCGAAGCAAAAGCTCGAGATAGTTTCGTGTCTTCTATAACATGATAAAATATCCCACTATTACCCCCTCTTTCAATCTTCCATTCTAACTCAAGTTCAAAATTTTTAAAATGCTCAAGTGTAATCAGAGATTTTCCTCCATTAATATTTTTGTTAACCGGCTTAGAACAATGAATAGCACCTTCCTCTACCTTCCATATTGTACCGGTAGTATCAGCGTTATATCTTTTCCATCCATTAAGGGTTTTTCCATCAAAAAGAGAAATCCATTCATGTTCCGATACCTCTTGACCTCTTGCTGAATCATTTGATACTGATACATATACCATTATTGCACAAAAAATAAAAAATAACAAGCCGTATATTTTTATGTTTTTCATATTTAAGTTTTTAACCGGCAATATCAATGTCGTTTAGTTAAGAAATTCATTTCATGAATTTCTTAAGAATGGGACTTTGTCCCATACCCTACTTCCTTTTTTTTAAAGATTATTGCTTCGTTCAACATTGCTCAAGCAAGCTTGGCACTGTTCTCACTTATCGCAATAATTGTCATTGCCACAAAAAGGAAGCAAAAAAGTCTAGTCGAGGAGAATGCCAACCCGCTCTTCCCGATTGTTCATAAT
>NZ_VCHY01000039.1 GCF_005877885.1 Labilibacter sediminis | reverse complement strand
CTTAAACTCATAGTTTAGGGTTAGGTTTGGTTAAAGATTGAAAAGCTCGCATAAACGAATGCGGGCTTTTTTTATTTTTAATCTCAAATGATTCAATTGTCCTTGGTATTGTGAGACTAGCCTATCTATTTACAAAGGAACGCGAAAGGATTAGTGCACCAGCAAGGGTAATTGTTATTCTGAATGTATTGATTTATAGATAATAGGTCTTGAATTACGATTTGAGATTTCGTAACTTCAATATTTAATTTTCTGGCCGAGCCGACAGCTATTAACTTAAAATTACTACCATGAATCAGTTACTCCTACTTAAAAGTTCTTGGTGGTTTATGATTCAGCTCATCTTATTATCAATATTATCGGATAACTTATATGCTCAAAATTCCTTTGATGTTAGAATCTGGCTAGATGAAAATGATCAGGTAAAAAAACATATAAATTGGGAAGTAAATCCAGATCAGTTTTTAAATTATGAAAGTTGGGGTTCAGATATGAAAACAGCTCTGGATTCTGCCATCAGAAAAGTTATCCTGCATAAGAGCCTTGATATACAAGACCCGCCGGAGTTGTTCATAAAACCGGATGTTGGAGAAGTCGTGCCTACTACTCTGTATCCTGAAGATGCATGGAGAATTTATCTGGCACATATTGCTCAGAGTATTGTTACAGACGTGTATGACTATGTAAGTTGGAAACTAAATGAAGCCAGTGAAGAGAAGTTAATTCACCTGTTTGATGGCAGTTCTTTTTACAAAAGGGAGGTAGATTATTATGCAGTACAGTACAAGCATGGTTGTGCTACTTTAGGAGATCCGCTTTTTTCATTTAACTTTTTAAAAAATAATAATTTAATTGGACCATCAGAAGATAATACCATATTAAGAATTCTGGACTGGGGGCGCGATAATTTGTTACATTACAGCAAAAGATCAGGAGAAACTTACGAGCAGTCCTATTTAAGATGCTTTGACGGTTTTCAAGGAAGTTATCCTCCCATTAAAGTTGTAATTGAAGGGGTAGAGGATGGAATGGTCGATCGAATATCTCACTGGACAAAGGGGTGTCATGGAACAACTGGTTTTTTAAAAGGAATTTGCAGAGTATTGAATATTGAAGTGTCCGATAGCTATACTGTGTTTCCCGATTTTGGAGTTGTTCATTCTCAACCTGTTTTTCCCGGAATTAATGTTTTTATGTGTCATGCTGACGATTTATATTCATCAAGTGCAAAAACAAGTCCAAGATTAGAAATAGACAAATTATTATTTGATTTAAGTTTGTATACACAGCTATTCGATCCGGACTTGGAAGAAAAGAACATTAATTACAAAATTAAGTATATTCTAGAATATTTACCATACAATATATTGCACTTGTATTGCTCACAAAATCAAGACATTAATTATATTTTGGATTATTTTGGTATATCACAGTACTATGATGATCAGACAGAATTAGATAGTGTAACAACCAGACTACAACAGAAAATCGATTATAAATTGGATTCGCTTGACGGATGTAATTCAAGTGATTTCTGGAGTTATTATAGTAAATATGCTTCAAAACCCTTTCACAATTTAAATGAAGAAGCAGAGATTATTTCTTTGGCGTTAAACATGCCAATTTATGATTATACTATAGATGAAAATGAATATAGAATCGAGGTTAATATTAATAAAGATCTTATCCCGGATACACTAATATTTATACCAGTTTGCTCAGATTGGGCAAGTATAGAGCAAGCTAACGGAAATAATTTTGAAATTAAGCAACCTCTTTTTTTTCAGGTAACTAGTGAGGATGGATTAACCCAAAATAATTGGGAAATATCAATTGCGGATCCTGTTCAAATTGATGAATATGACCGAATTAATAATGATTTCAAAATTATTCCAAATCCCAATACTGGAAGTTTCATGTGTAAATTTGAATCTCAAACCATAAAAGAAGTTAACTTAAAGTTGATTAATGCTTTAGGACAAGTAGTTGAAGTAAGAAGAGTAAAACTATCAGGTAATAGTCACGAAGAATATTTTGATTTGTCTGCTCAAGTAAAAGGTATATATTTCATACAATATACATCAAAAGAAATTCAACTGACTAGAAAGATATTATACAGTAAATAAGAGGGATGACGAACACCGATGGACCCAGACCCTCAAGGACTATCTACAAATCCAGGTAACGAATCTGAAATTCATTTATCCAATGATATTCTGTTTCTGGAATTACTTCGCGTATGGTATTAACAAAATCTTCTAAGGGATAGAATGCTATTTTATTTTTGTATACATCCTTTAGATTTTGTTTGACATGGTTGATTTCAGACAAAGAAGAATTATTTTCAGAAGGCGATAAGATGATGGAATGTGACTGGTCATAAAGATTTACCATACGGTAAGCTTCTGTTAACAGGAGGTTTCGATAAGCCTGGTTACAGTCACCGGCAATGTATTTAATACCATCGTTAGTAAATAGGCCTGATTTAATGGCTACGGTTTCTTTGAGGGTATTATTTGATCCTATGTTTTGGCCTAGCGGTTCAACGTATTTTGTTTCAATGGCTATAATACCTTTTGAATCTGAAGTGTCTGTGTATTGGACGAAAGCATCAAAGGCTGACTTGTCGTTTGTATAGTTTGTTATTGGTTCAGGAATAAATTCTAGTTTGATGTGATCAATATATGCAATCTTGAGTAGAGGAAATAATTCGCGAAAGATAGAGTTGATGGCTGTTGGATTTTTATCTTTTAATAACATTAAAGGGTGAAAAAGATTAAAACACATAGGCATGCTGCTTAGCATGTTGCAAAAAAGCCGGTATTCATCAATCGTTTCAACTTTTGTTTTATTTTTTATTCTGCTTTTAGCATAGGCGAATGTTTCCGGTAATAGAAAATTAAAGCCGTTAGATTCACCATTGTGAATCATATTGCCATATTTTGTTTTTGAGGTCTTGTTTGGCCCATAGCCAATCGCCCATCCCTTTTTTGCACGATAGGAAGACTGTAAGAGGCGAGCTTGAGTTGCAAATTTATTATCTGATTTTGATTGAGGGCCTAATAGGGTTTCTGTTTCGATCATGGTGAAAGATAATATGGTGTTGTTTAAAATTAGGCTTTAGTTTAATATTTTACAAATATTTAATATATTGCTACTCCTAAACTCATAGTTTAGGGTTAGGTTTGGTTAAAGATTGAAAAGCTCGCATAAACGAATGCGGGCTTTTTTGTTTTAATCTCAAATGATTTAGCTATCCTTAGTATTGTGAGACTAGCTATCTATTTACAAAGGAACGCGTAAGGATTAGTGCACCAGCAAGGGGTTCATAATCCACTATTACTCATTGTATTCTTTTTATTGACACCTGAAGGATAAGGGTGTAATTTTGCGTAATAAAAAGAGTTATAACATCATTAACTCACATAATGCGGTATAACATACTTGTTTACCGTATTTATAGGCCGCCCTTTAAACAGTGTTATTACTTAGTAACAATTAACCTCTCTTCAAGAGAGTATTCCCACTCTCTCTATATGCCGTTTTCGTGATTAATAATATTAATGGAAAAGCATGAGAAATATTTACTTTCTTATTGTAGGATTTTCAATCCTAGTATTAGGATCTGAAATGAGTTTAGCACAATCATCTTGGACTAGCATCACTCCTGATAAAGCATATGTTAATTGTGTGGCCATTAATCCGGGTAACGGTAATATCATGTTGGCAGGTACGATTAATGGATTATACAGGACAACAAATTCAGCTAATGACTGGTATAAGGTTGAAGCTATTCCTAATACTAATATCACATGTATCGAATGGAATCCGACAAATACAGCAATGGTTTTTGTAGGCACAGACAATTATGGTATTTATAAAAGTATAGATGGTGGGAGTACCTGGTTGCAGGCAGGGCTTGATTCTTTGGCCGATGTGAGTGTAATAGAAGTTCTGCCAAGAGAGCCGCAGCTAATATTTGCTGGTGGTAATATTATTAATAAAGCCAATACTTTACCCACCTTATATTACAGTTCTGACTTTGGAAATACGTGGGAATTAAGGTCTGACCTTTATACAGAAAGCCAGGCTTCCTATTATAAACCCCTTAATGTAATCATGTGTGATCCTGATAATGATTCAGTAATATATGCTGCTTTTAAAGATCGATCTGATATTGTGATTAGTAGAGACAGAGGTGAAAGCTGGGAGGTTTCTTCTGCAACTTCGGAGTGGGGATCTATTGAAGCTATGGCAATTACACCTGAAGGATATGAAATACCTACCGTATATGCAATTGCCCATAAAGCATTCAGTACAGGCAGTTTTATAAGGTCAATTGATAATGGTATAAACTGGGAGAAAATTAACGTTGATATAAGCTTAGGAAATGTTTTAGCTATTGATATTAATTTCCCGCAATATGTATATTTTGGAGTTAATGACGAACTATACTCAATTATGGTATATGACTCAGACAATGAGTCATTTCTGGCTTCCAGTACAAACCCAATTGGAAAGCCTACTTCAATCGCACCTGTACCAGGAGTAGATTACCCTTATAAGTTTTTCGTTTCGTTTAGTTCCGAGATTGAAGGAATTTATTTATTAGATGCTGTTGCTACAGATTCATACTGGAAGGCTAAAATAAATGGAATTAACAATTTTAATGTTCTAGATATTGCATGTTATGGTATTGATAATTCTTCAGCAATGATGATATCGAGGAAATATCAAAGGGTTTTTTATGTAGAAAATCAATTAGTTAAAACTAATCAGTTTGGTCAAGAATTCAGTGTAATTGGAAAGATGCCAAGTTTCTATGATAATGCAAATCAAGTATCAATTGATCCAAATGATCCAAATTTTATTATTGTAGCACCTGATGTGTATTTAGGTAGTGCTTATTCAAGTTATGATCCGGTAAGCGGATTTTTTAATACATATCCAGCCACAGCGAACATATATATATACATCTCTAAAGACGAAGGAACATCATGGAATGCTATTCTCATTGGTTATACTGAAAATATGGATACTGGTTTAAGTTTTCTGATTAAAGGATGTTCACCATTGTTTTATTCCAATAATTCAGATGAGATATTATATGCAATAGGAGGTGGTGGTGGTTTTGGTGGTATTTATAAAAGTTATGACAAAGGTGAGAACTGGGTATTGAAATCTGGATTTTATGCAAATACTTTGGTTCAAGATCCTAACAATCTTAATACGGTGTATTATACTAATAGTACACCTGGTTATGTGAGGTGTTCTACAGATTTTGGTGAATCTTGGAAATTTATAAGTCCGAA
Source organism: Labilibacter sediminis (assembly GCF_005877885.1). Classification (GTDB taxonomy): domain Bacteria; phylum Bacteroidota; class Bacteroidia; order Bacteroidales; family Marinilabiliaceae; genus Saccharicrinis; species Saccharicrinis sediminis. Next base: position 8,605 of record NZ_VCHY01000039.1, on the reverse strand, counting down.
AGATGATAATTATGGATGGAAGAGGACAAGAGATGAAAACGATTGGGCCTGGATTATTAATAAAATAGTTGTAGATAATGATTCTCATGTCTTTGCAGAAGTAGATGGAGTTATTAAAAAATGGATGGGTGAAACAGATTGGATCGATATTCCTCAACCACCTGTTGATGCAATATCTGTAATGTCAATTGATAATAATACAATACCTTCTTGTATCTATGTTGGTTCAAGTGAGGGTATATACTGTACAAAGGATGAAGGACAAAACTGGATATTGTTTGATGACGAGTTTGATGGTTCAACCATTACAGGACTCAATTTTACAAATTCAAACCCTAATTATCTTTATGCTGCCTTATCATATGGAGGCGTTTGGATTAAAGAATCATCAGCCACCTCTGTTAAAAAAAATGAGAAAGATGGATCTACAATAAATGTATCTGTTTTTCCAAATCCTAATAATGGAACATTTAGAATTTTATCAAATAGTGAAATTGGTAGATTAGAGGAGTTTTGCATATATAATATGCAGGGAGAAAAGCTATATCAGTCAAATGAATTATTTGTGCCTACAAATAGCAATGGATTTCTAGTATCCTTAAATACGATGCATTCAGGAGTTTACTTATTGAAAGTGAAAATTGATAAAATTTGGATGGAAACTAAATTTTTGATATTGCCTTAGAAGTATTGTGGAGTGTATTAATGCCTTAATTTATATAGTTACTAAATAATGGTTACAAAAGCTGGCGTGATCTTTTGCTGACGAGGGATGACGAACACCGATGGACCAAAAGAACTATTTTTAAGTGATTCATTGCTGTTTGGAAATATAAGCATATTCTAATTGCGAATTTTTAGAATAGGCACTGATTGCAAATCAGCGCCAGCGTGGTTAGGTTTGGTTAAAGATTGAAAAGCTCGTATGGATGAATGCGGTTTTTTTAGCTTTATTTGGCAAGTAAAACTATTTTTTATACTTAGATGGAAATTTCTTTTCACTATTTATTTTTTCAACCAAATTATCAAGATCAGAGGTATTACCATATAATAACTCTCTTTACCTAAAGGAATGCTCTGATTTTCTATTGACTAAGCTCCATTTATACATTAATTTGTATTTAAAGAAAAAATTAATCTACCTCTTGAAAGAGCATTTTCGATTATTAATTAAATGAGCTTTAGTTAATTATGCATCTCAAAGCCTTTTTATTAAGTATTGGCGTAAGGGAGTTTTTTAAATCTAAATTCTATAAAACAGTTGATTATGGGAAAGATTAATATGCAAATAAAAAATAGGCGTGATTTCCACAAAAAAAGGAGAGCTGATAAAAGGACAAAACAAGAAGCACATATGGAGGTTGACCAATTTCTAGAATATATTGAAAACAATTACTGGGAAATTGAAAAATCAAACATTGGCAGAAAACGATTTACTTCTTATTTTCCTCCTTTTTAATGATTACTAATTGGGAGAAAGCATTAACAATGACACAAAACTTAGGCTGATCTTAAATAATTGGATGATTTCTCCCCATATATTGGTTTAATTTCCAGCGTTTTGGCAGATTAAATTATAGAAATGTATTAATCTCGAATAGAATGCCTTATTGATACTGGCATATTATGCATCTGATTGGTAAAACAGCATTTATGCTAACATTATCCATAACCATAGCATTAATCGCAGGTTGTCAGAAACATACATCCAGTATTAATGAGAAAAAGAAAAAGCTGCCATTCAGTTAATTATTGATGAGCACCTAGAGTCAGTAGATGAATTAGATTCAGTAAAATTGCTAAAAAGTATTGCTGATGATATAATAGAAATGCCGCCAAACGCTAAAAGAATTACCGGTATACAGGATTACCAGATGTACTTTTCAACTTGGAAAGAGTTCATTAAAACCTTGAAACATAAAGAAATGAATTTTAGCCCTGATGAGTTTGTTGTAAGTGATAACTGGGCATTTCAAATAGGAACATACACAACGGAATTTACTTTGCCAAATGATTCTGTACTAAAGGATGAAGGTAATTACTTATGGATATTTAAAAAACAGGCTGGCCAGTGGAAATGGGCACGAGTAATCTCAAACGCCACACCGTAGGCAATTTAATATAAATAGATCTAGTGATACTAATTCATCCTTCCCACGTAAGAACACCAAAGCATCCAATAAACCGATAGGGCTATGCTATAACTGATGTTATACCATAAATTTTAGACATAACACTATGTCACGTTTTTGTCACGCCAATTTGGTTGACAAGATTTATTATCTGGTTATAACTTAGTGAAATACTACAATCTCAATCTATCAAAAAAATCTATACAGGCAATTTTTTTTATACTAGACATATATTATTGAATAAATGGAATGTTTGAGAATGAATTAAATACTTATTCAACCAAATAAACCTTTTTAATATGGAAAATCACACCTGTCCTAAATAAATATAAGTTAATGCTCAGAACGTCTTGTTTAGCCTCGGCCTTAGCTGGTGAACCAATAAACAAGGTTAGTTTGACAGTTAAAAATCGTTTTTGTTTGAACGAAGTGAGTTTAAACGATTTCAGTCAAACAACCGTAGTTTATTGAGTGAAGCAGGTGCAGCCTTGATGTTTTTTCCTTAGTTTTTGACATCAAGATCAAAAAGTAAGTCGGGTTTGGGATGAAATCCCAATACAATATATTTTTAGGACAGCTCTGATGGAAAATAAATCTTTTTGTCTGGTTATGCAGAATAGCATTACTAAGATTTTACTACTAACTGTTTTTATTGGCTGTTGCAGTAATGTTACTGGTCAGGCACAAACAGGATGGATCCCTACAACTACACAAACACCATCAGATGCAAAACAGAAGGTGTATCTAAAAGGTGAGACTACTTCCGGAATGCTCATTAATTTTGACATACCAGGGATTTATGTGCATGAGGTTGTTAGAAATGATACAATCTATCAACGGATTTCTATACCCGGACAAGGTACCAATACTGATTTAGGAAAGCCAGAACTCCCGGTTATTGGAAGAATAATAGAAATTCCATATGATATTAATGTTGATGTGAGTGTTTATAAGTCGGAGTATGTTACACTTCAGGATTATACAATATTACCCTATCAAATCCCTGAGATTGATCCATATCAATCAGACTCGCTTTTTGTTAAAGATTATAAACTGTATGCAAGCAATAGATTTTATCCGGATGAACTCTCCCTAATTACATCAGCGGATATTGGTATTATGCGAGGGCATCGTGTTGCGTTTCTAAAAGTAAATCCATTACAATATAATCCTGTTAGCAGAGAGTTGCGTTTATACTCAAAAGTTGAGGTACAGGTAACTTATAGCAAGCCTGCACAGGTTCAACAAATTGATCAGCGACTAGTTTCTGAGCCCTTTGAGAAAATGCTTGAAAGCCTTGTGCTCAATTATAAAAACATTAACCGATATAATACACACTTATATAAGGATGCGAAGTATCCACAATTGGGTTATATGCAAAAAAAAGCTCTTAACCTAAATCAAGGCTCGCTGAATACCGGAGGAAGTACCCAGGCATTGGATGTTATTACAGAAGATGATAATTATGATGAAGATGAAACTGTTAAAGGGTGTGAATACTTAATTATCACAACGGGTACTTTCTATAATGATACAGATCCTAATAATGCTGTATTACGTTTCCGTAACTGGAAAAGGAGAAAAGGACTGATTACTGAAGTTGTTTTATTCGAGGATATACCGGATTCTGACAACAGTGGAGATCGGGATGAGGAAGATCTGATTGATTATATCCAAACAGCATACGACACATGGTATCCAGCTCCAACCTATGTATTATTAATTGGTGATGCAGGTGATAATGCAGGAAATATGATCATTCCGACCAATTACAGGACGCAGGATCCTTCTCACTCAAATACTTTGAGGGGGACCGACATATATTATAGCACTTTGGATGGTGCGGATTATTTTCCAGATATTTATATTGGCAGGTTATCTGCAGATTCTGATATCCAAGCAACTGATATTATAGATAAAATGATGGACTATGAGCAAGATCCTCCTGATGCTGCCATCAATCCGAATTTTTATCAGAATGCTGCGATGCTGGCTCGTTTTGAAGACACATTAGATGATGGTACAGAAGATAGGCCATGGATCGAAACCGTGGAAACAATTCGTACTTTTTTAATAAATGAAGGATATGCTGTTGACAGGATATATGCTGACCAGGGTGCCGCAACGGATCCGGCCCGATATAACAACGGCACCAACCTACCTAATGACTTGTTAGTAGCCAACGGTTTTCAATGGAATGGTAATGCCAATGTAATAAGCACGGCTATAAATAATGGCCGATTCATGCTACTCTACCGAAACCATGGAGACAGGGAATCCTGGACTGATCCTTTTTTTGGAAATAACAACGTAGATAATCTTGCCAATGGAGAACAACAACCTGTAGTTTTTTCATTGGCCTGTCAGACGGGTTGGTTTGATAATGAATCGGATGAAGATACCCCTGTTACCATAGATAACCCAGGGACAACAGATACAGAGGAATGTTTTAGTGAGCATTTTCAACGCAACAATAGTGATGGTACAGTGGCCATTGTGGCTTCTAGTAGAAATAGTGTAACAGGGTATAATGATTTTATGGGATTAGGGTTTATCAAGTCCATCTGGAATGATTTCAGTCCGAACCCTCCCTATAGTGCCGCTTATCCTGCAATTCCCAATATAACTGGTAATCCACTTCGGGAAATGGGGCAGATAATGAATTTCGGAAAGATCTATATGGCAAACGCATATGCAAATAGCATTTTTAGGGAGGAAGCTTTTGAATTATACCACTTATTTGGTGATCCTAACATGAATATTCATGTAGAGGTTCCTGAAGATCTTAGAGTATCGTTTCCTGAAGGTGTTGGGGAAGGTTATCCTCAGGATTTTATGGTTAAAGTATTTGATCAGGATAATAATCCGGTAAATAATGCCATAGTAAGTTTGTGCACTACTGACGGTCAACTGGTGGATGCTGCTATAACAAATGCAGGAGGAGAAAGTCGTTTGTTACGTACATTTTATGGTAGTGAATTGCAGCTCACAGTGACCGCAGATGAATTTATCCCCGTTATGGAGACTATAAAAGTATCACCCAGTGGGGGTTATTTAAATCGGTTAAATCCTGATAACGGAACAATTGGTCAGCCTTTTAATGTTGGAGGCATCAATTTTACCGGATCAGAAAATGTGGCGATTTATATGGATAACCAACTGATGAAAACCGAAGCTGCTTCCGGAGGTCAACTTGGCCAATCAGGAGTGCAGGATATCTCAATAACAGTACCGGCAGATTTATCAAAAGGGAAATACAATGTCATGTTTAAAGGAGAAAATTCTGACAAATATGGCGTGGATGTTTTTCATGTAAGGGATCCCAACCCTGTTGACCTGTTGTTATACAGCCAATGGGATCCAACTACCTACTACATTTACAATGGTGATAATCCTACCTGGAACAATCCGGATATTTATTTAGCAGACACAAATAATGATGTGGTAGGGTCGAATAATTTGATTTTAGGAAATCAATATAACATCAACGCAAGAATCCGGAATAAATCTAATTTTACGGCCAATAATGCATCTGTTACTTTTAAGTGGGCGAATTTTGGTTCGGCACAACGAACATGGACCACAATCGGAACAGATCAAATTACTGTTGGACCCAACAATAATTTAATTGCTCAGGTTCAGTGGGTCCCACCTATTACAGGTCATCTATGCGTAAAAGTTGAAATATACCACAATGAAGACATCTACACCTCCAATAATTCAGGTCAGGAAAATTGTAATGTGGGTCCAACTTCTTCACCTTTAAGTGTGACATTTTCAGTAAGAAATCCATCAGACGTTTCCAGAGCATTACATTATGAGGTACGACAGCTCTATCCGAATAAGGGTAAACGTGTACCTCCGATTTGGCATACTATGATTAAGCATCCTGATCCGCAGGTATTGGAACCTAACGCTGAAACGGAAATTACGGTTACTGCAGATCCGGATCACACCTATGTAGAACCTGGTGTTGTTACTGAGTTTTCGGTGACCAATTATCTGGATGGAGAAATTATTGGAGGTGTAAACCTGACAACAGAACGTGGTATTCGAAAATTTCAGCTTAGTATGCACGGGGGTATTGCACTACCAATCGGATTGATGAGTGATTATTATTCATCAGGATGGTGCTTATATGGCGATGCCGCCTATACCGTGTCGCCGAAATTATCGTTGATTGGACTTTTCGGCTTGAATTCCTTCAAAGAGACAAATGCAAGTTCTATTGACAGCGACAGAACGATCTTCAATTTTAATATAGATGCACAATATCGACAACTGGTCATAAATCCGATATCTGTCTATGTTCGGGGAGGAGCTGGTTATTATTCGACAGCTAATAATTGGGCTAAGCCTGGAGTTAATACCGGGGTAGGATTGCTCTATCACTTTAATAACGCTATAGCTTTAAATTTGGGAGCTGATTATCACAAAATATTTAAGGGACTTGATTTTGATCTTGTACCTACAAATGACATTGAAAAAGATCTGGATTTCATGCAAGTAACAATAGGAATAAATTATTCATTTTAACATGGGTTGCATTGTAGTAAAAATGCAGAATATAAACACTTAAATTAATGACGCCCATCACATCTAAGTTGGTATAAAAAGTTTGAAATTAGATTTGAAGATTAAAGTAATACTTCTTTAGATATGAATGAAAAAGGTACATTGAGCGTTAAGTAATAAAATATTTTAGTCGTTTTATACGTATTGAAAAATCTGGAGATTAATTAGTTAAAAGAAACGTTGTAGAGGAAAGTTACATTAGTAAGTTATGTTATGAGAGTTAAAAACTCTAAGTGCAAAACAATATTATTATCTGAAGCGGGAACTCTTTAGTGATGCTTCTAATAATAGAAGTTAAACGATGTATAACAATTTTTATCAAGAGGTATCATTTGGGGAAACTCAAGGTTGGAAGTTAGGTGATATTCTGCGGTTTTTTATCTGATAAATCTCTATTGATGTTAAATGTATATGTCCTTATCTTGTTAGTTTTAAGAGGGTTATTGATAATGATAAAACCTATTACTAAATTGATATTTAAATGAAAACATATTTAAAAATTGTGTTACTGTCTCTTTTACCCGTGATTTTGGTTTATATCGGAAAATCTGTTAGTAGTGCAGAATGGTTGCAGGATAAAATTGGCATATTTCCAGGTACCGAGGTAGCAGATCTTATGAGTGTTTCCTTTTTTGTTGGTATATTTTTTTCAGGATTAATAATCCCTACCAGACTTGCTTATGCCGTAGAGAAAAATAGAAAAATCAAAGATAACTACCTTAAGACGCTTGAAAATAAGAAAAAGATATTTGTTGAAGCAATTAAATCCGAGGTTGGACAACAGAATATTCATTTAAACATTAGAATATTTACAAAAAGGAAAGGGTTATGTGCATGGATTAATGGACTTTTTAGAGGAAAAATTGAATTTGAAATAAGAAATATACCAGGACTAGCAAATATTGGCAATACAGATGGATTAAAATTTGAAGTGAAACCAAAGAAACAAGGAATCGTAGGATATGTTTATGATGAGAGATCAATGATTTATGATGATGAATTAGAATCAAGTAATACTAAAGAAATCTATAATTTAACAGATTTTCAAATGGAAAAAACGAGTGGTACAAAATTTGCTTTAGGTGTACCTTTATTTGATAAGAAAAGTAATGTGGAGGTCATTATTGCGATGGATAGTGATGATCAAATTAAGATTGATGAAGAGAATGAGGGAAAGTGGCACCTTATGGCAACCAGGTATTGTCAAGCTATGCATCATTGCATTCCAATATTAGTTAATTAAAAAATATTACTATGAAAATTCTAAAAAGAATTTATTCAGAAAGAGCCTTCGATGAAAATCAAATGCAAAAATCAAACTTAGCTTTTGGGAAGGCGATGATGAAACCTGAAGTTAAAGTAAGTACGCCTGAGTTGGTTCAATATGAGTCACTCAAGTTTAAAAATGTAAGGAAAATAGTGAAAGAGGGGAGTCAGCCCCCAAAAAGGGATTATGAAAAATAGTGTATAATGATATTTTTTGCAGCAATAACTTACAAATGTTGTTATATGTAGAGAGGGATGGGTATGAAATTTACTACTACTCTTACGGCAGAATGTTAATATAAAAAGTAAACAATTCGAAGGAGACTATTCCTTTAATCACATATCCTTACCGTAAGTTATATAGGACTAATTAGCTTACTGTCACAGATGATTTGCTTAGATAGTTATATTGATCCTAAAAAAAAGGAGTAACACCCCAAATGCTACTCCTTACCTGATTCCCAAACCATATTGTATCCTAACGATCAATATCATTGTTATATTTAAATATACGATAAATTTTAATTGTGGCAAATATTTAATATATTGCTACCCTTAAACTCATAGTTTAGGGTTAGGTTTGGTTAAAGATTGAAAAGCTCGCATAAACGAATGCGGGCTTTTTTTATTTT
>NZ_VCHY01000382.1 GCF_005877885.1 Labilibacter sediminis | reverse complement strand
GTGTTTCGAATTTGAACAATTTGCATGTTTTGAAGTCTGATACTTGTCATGTTTCATCTAATTCTGCTGTTCTTGCTGAAAATGAACCTATTGAAATGTCTGACAAAAACAAACCTGTAAAACGTGTTAAATTTGTGCAAGGTGGAAAATTGAACGATGAGGCACAGAAGATTGAAAAATCTTCTAATGCTGAATTTATTCAAAAGAAAATTTTGAAAAATAATCAACCACCTAGATGTCCTGATAAGTCTGTATCATCGCAACCTTCAACATCAGACCACTGTGGACATAAAAATAATGATTCTTCCTCACACAGAAATTCACATCAATGGACGTATGTTGAGAGAAGAACCTGTTTTCAATGTGGAATAGTTGGTCATGTTTTTGCAGATTGTCAATACAAGAACAAAGAAACGAGACATGAGGCGCCACAATGTCCACAGAGACCACAAAAACAAAAGACTGTAAGAATACAGGTGGAACATCCCAGGAAATCTGTT
>NZ_VCHY01000381.1 GCF_005877885.1 Labilibacter sediminis | reverse complement strand
AATCATGTATTTGTATTTTGGTTAAATGATGTATTATGTAAAATGGTAATTGGACTAGTAACCTAGGAATATTTGGTAAATGTGTAAAAACCGGGACACGGATCTTTCAATTGACCTCACTAAAGACTACTGTTGGACCAACTGAAAATAGACATGTGTATATAATGTTATATGTCATTTTCATCCACATTTGATCTATGTCATTAAGTGTGTAGGTATGGTGATCATGGTGGTTTAGTCATGCATTATATATATGATCAAAGCCGCCTTGGTTCCACATCTATGCAGAAGATGGACTAGATTGTCCTTCAGAATATAAAGTTGATGAATAGCAGCGCGCCTAAAGAATAAGTAACACAGTTTTAAGCATATAATACCCAAGTGGGAGATTGTTAGACTTTATAATATTATTTATTATATATTATAAATTATAATCATTATGTGGGCATTATATGATTTGTAGGTTACATAACTATTCATGAGTATGTATTTAAATGTCATAA
>NZ_VCHY01000380.1 GCF_005877885.1 Labilibacter sediminis | reverse complement strand
ACTGCCTTCTAAGAAAGCAAAATGAGAAGAAGGCAACTGAGAAGGATGAGGCCTACTATGTTCGGAAAATAGAGGAGCTCAGAAAGAAAGAAGTCGGAAGTGCAAAACCGGCCTACATGGTGCAAGAAAGTGATGATGGGCAAGTCGAAGTTTGGTCATCCGATTCTGAAGATGAAGAAGTCCGAAATCCAGCTCATGGAAAATGCTTCATGGTCAAGGAACAACGAGGCTACTCCACTGATGGAGGAACTTCTTCAGGAAGCTGCTTTGCTGCGAAACCGATGTCGGAAAGACCAATCTCGGAGCAGGTCAAGGAGTGCAAGGACATGGTTGCCAAGGTACACACTATACTCAAAGATCTTAATATTTGTCCTACTACCTATGACACTGAATTAGAGGACTTAAACTTTACAGTTTCAAACATAAGTGATAGTCTGAAAAGAACTCGTCTTAGTAATTCTAATCTCAGTGATCAATTGAGCAGGATTTCGTCCATAAGCGAG
>NZ_VCHY01000038.1 GCF_005877885.1 Labilibacter sediminis | reverse complement strand
CTATTACACATTGAAATCACTTCAAAACAAGACACTTTGTTGCTTCACTTCAACTCACCAGAACGATGCTATGCCTCGTTTCAGTAAAGCCTTGTTTTACCAGCCTGCCGGCTGGCAGGTTGTGCTTTCAATGTTCTTAACGAAGTTCTAATACATATTCCATCTAACTAATATGGTTTTGCCAAACAAGCTTTCTTTTTGCTTGATCAAAAAGAAACCTGCCTTCCTTCAGGCAGGCAAAAGCTCAAGTTCAATTCATCCTTCAGCCCACCTCCTTGTTGAATCTATTGCCGTCACACATCCCTTATTCACCCCCATTCAACTGCGTCGCGCTATTACCGGCCCGGGCCAATTGAACCGGCCAACACTCATTTTTATCGAGATAGAACTAAAATACTTGAAATAGTTAGTTACTCGGTTTTACTTTTCAAAAAGTCTTAGGAATCCGAGTTTAAAAAAGCCACATGCATTAATAAACATGTGGCTATATTTAAGTGGTATGTCCAAATATCTAACTTCCTTTAACTAAAACAGCTTTAGCTTCATCGTGCTTGGCAATTTTCTCTAAAAACTCTACAAACTCATTGTATTTTTCTTTTGGATAATGTCCTTTATTTATAACCAATTCACGATGATATAATATTGAACCTCCTTCAAACTTTGATGAGCTTTGATATACTCCAAATTCAGAATTAAGCTCAACTGCTTTAGGCAATGCCTCCAGCTTAAAACCTTCCGGAATCTGGTAAACCAGAGTATCATTCTCACTATAATCTCTGGAAATCATCATGGGTGTTTTTCTGCTCCTTGAATATGGAGGAATCCAATCGGATTTATTCATCGGATTTAAAGGCACAAACATTCTTGAACCCACATGACTGGCATATTTTGGCATAGTAAGCTTTAGCTCTTTGTCAAAACTTGGTTTTCTCGCACTATGTGCAACTACATTATATTCTTTCAGTTCAAAATGAGGTAAATCAATTGATTTAATAATCTTTTTTCGTCTATCTGTTTCATCCATTTGAACCAAAGACAACTGATCACCAAACAAACCTCCTTTATAAGTTAAAGTTACATCCACCTCTGCAGAACCATCTGCACCGACCAAAACCTTGGCATTAGTACTTTGATTATTTTCATTAGCACTAAATTTAGGTGTACGAACCAACTCACCTCCACTTTCCTTTACCAACAAAACATACCTGTCATCAGTAAAATCTCCCAGGTATCCACATGGTACATAAGAATTGGTACACTCTAACCAAATGGTATCATTCTGCAAAGGAACACATGCAATAATATGATTAAAATAATCGCTTACAAATGACTTATCTTCATAGGTTTGCTCACCAGCATGAACCAAAGTATAATAAGCATCATATCCAAAATGACGCAATAAAGACACTGTATAATTTGATAATGCTTTACAATCTCCGTACGACAACCTATCCACTGTTTCTGCCTCAAATGGTTGCAATCCTCCTATCCCGACCTGAATACTAATATACCTGTTCTTACCTTGCGAATAGTTATATATTGTACTGATTTTCTGGTAATCATCCATCTGTTCATTTAACAAACCTTCGACTTTTTTCAAAGTCTCCTCCGGAATAAAATCTTTACCCTGATTTAATGAATATGTGAATCTTCCAAAATCCTCCCAGCTATTCAAATTTCCTGAATACCCCTCTAGTTTAAAACTACTTGGAGCTATCTTTACTCCCGGAACCCAGGTTTCATTATAATCACTAAAATACTCCTTCACAGGAGCTTTCCAATTACTAAGAGACCAAGACAATTCATATTTACCATCTACTTCCTCTTTTTTACCAGGAGCTTTTAGGTGAAACTCTTTGTAATGAATATCATAATCCAGCGGATAAACAATCTTAAAATTATGCTTTTCTACAGCAGTATTATAACCATAAAACGCATCCCACCCCCGAACATAATATGCTGAATTATACTTTTTTGCATATGAATACTCCACAGTAAAAGGATATTCCGACTGCATAGGATCAATGAGTTTTACCCTATTATCCTCATACAATGAAAATCCGGAAATAGATGTAAAATCTTTAATTTCATCATTTGAAATCGTCTTTATCTTTTTTCCTTCTCCATCATATATAACAGCCTCAATATTGCTAATACCACTCAGTTTATCGTATCCACGCCTAAAAAGTGCTTTATCAACACCACTTTCTTTCAAAACTGTTATAACATACTTCTCTTCGAAAATAATCTTACTATCTGAAACAATCTCCAGAACAGTACTCTTATCACGAATAACAGCATCTGCATTTTTAAGTAATTCAGCCGGAATATCTGCAACCGGATATTTGGGTGTTTTTTTGGCCCACAATAAAGTAGGCAAAAACATGATTATAAATAAATATTTAAAGTGACGCCTCATTCTCATTTCTTTTAATTACAATTGGTGCAGCATGCTTTTCAATCAACAATCCATAAAGTTGTTTTAAATAACCATATTCCTGTGGAGTAAATACAGCCTTATTAATCTTTAACTTATAGGTAAGACTTACCACATTCCCCAATGCGTTATAGGTTATTAAAGCTGTACCTCCTTTTTCGGGTAACGCAATTTTCGATGGCTTTGGCAATTCTGCAACACTATAACCACTTGGAATGGTAATCTTAGTCATGATTAAGCGCTCTTTCTTATAAGCAAAATCAACCGGATACTTTCTTTCTTCGAGTTTAAAAGGATTGTCATCCAGTTTCTGAAATACAAAAGGATTGATCATCACCATATCTCCCACTTGCTGGGCAAGGTTACTAATCTTGATACTGTACTTTTCCTTTATGGGTTTTTTAATTGAATCAACATCAGTAAGCTCAAAATCCTTTACTCTTAATCCGGAGTTATTTGATTCCAAATGCTGAAGAAATTCTTCATCGCTGGCAAAATCCTTATATTTCGATCTAAAGTGATAAGCTGCATAATCATATTTTGCACACTGCAATGTACCTTCCACTTCCAGGTCATCACCAATTACCAAATCGTAAACAAATGTTTGCCTGTCCTTTTTCTCTGTTTTCAGATCAATCCACCTACCGCTTTCGTTATTTACCAAGCGACCAAATTGATTTAAACAACGTTCAGGTAATAATCCTATTGGCAACAACTCATCTGTGGCATCTAAAAGATATTCTTTACCATCTACTTTAGCCCAAACAAACATATAGTTTAATTTATCTAAGCTTGGATAAAACCGGTGTAGCTGACCATTTTCTCTTGTACTCATCACCATTGGCCAACTGTTAATATCTAATTTATGAAGTAATAAATACAACATCATATTTACATCAGCTGAATTACCCTCTTTGTCTTTAAAAGGACCTCCTAAATGCTCTTCTGAAGAGTATACAGATTCATGCTCGTTCCACTTAATCTTTTTAATAGCTTCATAAGCGGCTTCCATTTTATCATACGGATCAGAATACTTCTCTTGAATTTCTTTTTTTATTGAATTTAAAAATCCTCCTCCGCTATTTAATACTTTTCCAAAATAAGTATGTGCTGCCAAACGATCATTAACAGCCTCCCATGACGTTGTAAATTCTCTATACAGAACTCCGGGAATATTAATATTTAGTATATCAAACTCAAACTTGGTTAAATAATTTTCTTTTGAGTCCATGAATGACTCCGCTTTAAATGCAGGCATTTCTTTTACGTAGAAGCGAGTGGTTCCATCATTAAATATGGGCTCAAAACCTCTGGTTCTTTTTCTAAAATCAACCGCCATGGTTTCTTCCAGCACTACCTCACCATATTTAACAGGTATTTGTTCCTGAAAAGCAAACTCAGGAGGTAACCAGCTTTGTACTGTTTCTATATCATATACACTACCTACTTTAATGTTAGGCAATGCAACACGTACATTATACCAATCCTCAGTAATCCTGACTTTAAAAACAGATTCTTTTTTTAATTTTTCTTCAACTACCTCACCATTAACCAGGTTAAACACCCTGCCTCTAACATTCATATTTTCCGGCCCGGGAAAGGTAAACTCGGATAATGAAACACCTGATTTTTTTAGAATCTTAACTCTCTTTACTGTTCGAAAGGTATAGTCGTTTCCATTAAAATACCCATACTTACACAACACCACTGCAGCGGCACTGGTATCTGGTTCGTACACTGTCATTTTAAGATCTTCAATACTTACTTTTCCGAATTTAATGGGGGCTTTTGCGTTGCAAATTTGAAATGCAACTAATAAACAGAAGGATACTACTGCGATTCGTTTCATCATCACTTATATGTTTAGGGTTTAAAATTGATGACTAAAATAAAGATTTCAGGTTAACAAAAAAACTAAACACCATAGTTTTAATTGTCAAAATGTTATTTGTTATCAATTCAAATAATTAGAAATGAATTATCCTTGGTTTGTCTAATTAGTAAATGCTTTGTTTAATTATCTTTGCTGTCCAAAATTAAGTTATCAAGGTTCCCATGTACACAGTTAAATATTTAAAAGAATTCACCGAAAAAGTCTTCCTAAAGATGGGAAGCAGCAATGAAGATGCGAAATTAGCAGCAGACGTATTACTTTCTGCCGATTTAAGAGGCGTTGACTCGCATGGTGTTGCCCGCTTAGGCGGATATGTTCGTCTTTGGGAGAAAGGAAGATTAAATGCTACACCTAATATTAAGGTTGTGCACGAAACACCCAGCACGGCAGTCATTGATGCTGACCTGGGTGCAGGTTTAGTAGTGGCTCCTAAAGCCATGAAAATTGCCATGGAGAAGGCTAAAAACGTTGGTACGGGTTGGGTTGCAGTTAAAAACTCAAACCATTATGGCATTGCAGGCTACCATTCGATGCTTGCACTTGAAGAAGATATGATTGGCTGGTCTATGACAAACGCAAGCCCGCTTGTTTCTCCAACTTTCTCCAAAAGTAAATTTTTAGGCACCAACCCTATTTCGGTTTCTATACCTGCAGACAAGCAACCTCCTGTAGTTATTGACATGGCAACTACACCTGTAGCCAATGGAAAATTAGAAGTATTACAGCGTAAAGGTGAAGATATTCCTTTAGGTTGGGCACAGGACGAAAATGGAAATCCATCGACAGATGCTGCTATCCTTAAAAAGGGAGGTGCTATGCTTCCTTTGGGTAGCGACCGTGTGCATGGTAGCCATAAAGGATATTGCCTGGGTGGCCTGGTAGATATTTTATCAGCTGTATTACCGGGTGCTAACTACGGTCCCTGGGTTCCTCCTTTTGTTTCATACGTTCCTGTTCCTGAAAATCCGGTAGGTGACGGAATTGGTCATTTTTTAGGTGCTATGAGAGTGGATGCTTTCCGACCTGCTGATGAGTTTAAAGAACATATGGACAATTGGATTACCACTTTTAAAAATGCTGTTCCATCAGAAGGCCATGACCAGGTTTTTGTTCCGGGAGATCCGGAAAGAGAATTAACTGCCAAACGATTAAAAGAAGGCATTGACCTTCTTCCTCCTGTTATTGAAGACCTTAAAAAGATAGGTGAATCATTAGGTGTTGATTTTGAATAAAAAGACATACTAAGACAAAGAAGAAAGGCCTTTATCCATAATGGAGTAAAGGCCTTTCTATAAACCAAAAAAAACTACCAAATAAACTACTTTTTACTTTTTAAACACCTTAGTGGTAGAAAAAACACCATTAGCCATTATTTTCAAAAGGTAAATCCCTTTAGGTAACAATTGCATGTCGAGAGTATTTTCATATCCATGCAAAACCTTTTTACCCATAAGGTCATATACTACAACCTCGTCTACTACCCCTGAAATTGTTATTAAACCACTTGTTGGGTTTGGTGCAATTATATGCTCTCCAAAAGAAATTTCCTCATATGAAGTTGGCCTGTCATATATAAAATCATCGATATAAGCTATTACTGCATCTGAATTATTCTCTCCGTTTACCTGCAGAACTACTCTGTTAAAATCTGATCTGTTAAGTGGTGCAGGTGAATTAATATCTAAATTGATATAGTTATCCGTGGCAAAATCAAATTGTACTTCCTGCCATTGATCTAATAAAAGAGGCTTTATAATTTCACATTGCGTAGACCAGGGCTCTCCTAAATTACCATTCTGAAGTTTTAATGAAATTTGATTAGGTTGACTTCCGGTAATACCATCGGAAGGAATATATACCTTTAATGCAAAAGAGCTATTTAATGATAAATCAAAATTGTCATTGGTATCAAAACGAATATTCGCATAAGTTCCTCCATTGTCTTCGTACTTTAAAACAGTTGATGAGGTGTTTATTCCGGTTTGGTATGGATTTGTGAATGAAACATCCATTAATGATGCATCTTCTGCCCAGGTTGTAATAGTTCCATTCCCTTCAAAGTCATCATATATATTAGTAGCGCTGGTTGGATCTGTAGTTTCTCCTTCAATTATTTCATAAACCCTTATATAATCAATCTCCATTGCACTCTGGGTGAACGATTGGTCGATGCCGGGCTCTATGGCTATGTTTAATAAAAAATATTGATCGGCATCATATGGCCAGGTACTTGCATCTTTAACAGCCGGATTGTAGGTATAATGCTCTACGCCATCTACGCTAAATACCATTTTCTCTGATGTCCATTCCAGTTCGTATACATGAAATTCACTCGAAACGGTTGAAATAGTTTGTCCACCATGATTGATTGTCCCTCCATAGCTTGAAGGTGTATGCATAGCACTTTGCACATAGTTTTGATTACTCCCCCAATGTTCCATAATATCAATCTCGCCACAAGCAGGCCATCCTGTGGTGCCAAATCCCTGGTTATCCCAATAACCGCCATCTTCATTAATATTTTTGCCTAACATCCAAATAGCCGGCCAGGTTCCAACTCCTGTTGGCAGTTTTGCCCGTACCTCTACTCTTCCATACTTAAAAGCAAACTTCGAGTTTAACCTTGCAGAGGTATACTGTTTGGTATAACCCTGATCTGTAAATGATTCTTTTTTTGCAACGATATACAAAACACCATCACTTACATAAGAATTATCTAATCGGTCTGTATAATGCTGAACTTCGCCATTATACCAACTTCCTCCGGCAGGTATTTGGGTTTGGTGGTGCCAATTATCCGGATTGACTGCTCCATCGATATCAAACTCATCCGACCATATCAACTCTTGTGAGTATGAATATATCGACGATAATAAAAATAAACTGAGTAAAAAAAGACGCATTGTTTTGTTGTTTTTGTTAGCTATTAGTTATTGGTGATTGGTGATTGGTGATTAGGCTTTAGTCAATGGTTGAAATTAACACGAATGAGCAAAAAGCCTGAATAAACGTGAACGTATTATCCTGAAACCATTGCCTTAAAAACTAATATTTCGTTCACTAGACCCGGGTTTTAACCTGGGTAGATTATGATATTATAGGAACTTGCTTTAGCCTATCCGTATTTGGGTTAAAACCCACTTTGAAACCTGTTAATTTCTCCGGGTTAAAACCCGGAGCTAATAATGTAACCTCTTTTCATGCACCAGAGGATATCACTCCAAATTTCACCTCACTAAGAAATCTTTAAAAAGAGGGCACCTAATGATAAATGCCCTCTTGAAATAAATAATCAAACGATAAGACTCACTTACTTTTTAACTACTTTAATATTTCGCTTTAAGTTACCAGATGAAACTTCTACAATATAAATTCCCTGTGGCATAAAGCCCATATTATACTTTAAGCTGGAGGAATTACTTTGCAACTCATCCACCAGTCTGCCTCTAATATCATAAATACGAATCATACAATCATTTACAGGCAAATTCATATTTAGATAATCGGTAACAGGATTTGGATAAATAGTTACATTCTCAAGTATGTTATCTTTAATTGAGGTAGCCGTACAATCGTCTCCAACTGTGTACGAAAAGGTTTTTGTAACAGACATTCCACCAGCATATGCAAACTTACATGCCAGTTGAAGAACCGATCCTTCTGTTTGACCTGTTAAGGCAATAGTAAATACTCCATTATTATTTGCCATTGCAGTTTCAACAAATCCTGATGTAGTATTCCAAAGATATGCAACAACACCTGACTTATCATCCAACATTTCAAATGTAACGTTAACATCTGTTCCTGAAGTTTGAAATCCATAATTATATCCTACAGAAAATGATCCTTGAGATGCTTCTGCAGATGTTCCGCCACATGCATTGTTGGTACTTTCTAATGTAGTTGCCTCTAATACTACCGGATTATTTGCAGCTTGATTTTCTGAATTATCAGATGCCGAAATCGAAAATGAATAAGTTGTACTTGGATTAAGTGCTGCGACAGGATATGAAACAGTTTCGCCAGATGCTGCCGTTACCGTTTTTGTAGTTGCTCCATAGGTGATATTATAAACTACTGAACCTGAATTATCATTTGCACTTAAAAGCAATTCAATACTTGATTGACTAACTTCACCAACAGTAGCCACAAAATCAGTAGGACTCTCAAAGTCCGGTTCACAATTGTCACCAACAACATATGGGATGTATTCTGTAACAGCCAAACCTCCCGCAAAAGCAAATTTACATGCCAAACTTAAAGTGGAGCCAGGTGCTTGCCCTGTAAGTACAGTTGAGAATTTTTTACCCTCAACATGGTTCATGCTTTTTTCAGAAAAAGGATTTTCTGTAAATAAATAAGCAATTATTCCTGTTTTATCATCATAAAGTTCAAAAGTAACAGTTACATCTGTACCCACAGTTTCAAACGTATATTTATAGCCCACATCAAAGGAACCTTCTCTTGCTGCATCTGATGTTCCGGTGCACGACAGCACTTCTAAATAAGAAATATCAACTGTTTGTGAATTTCCAACAGCACCACCATCATCTGTAGCCGTTGCGGTTAATGCATAATCCCCAGCCGTATTTGTCCATTGTATAGAAAAAGGCGCTGAAGTATCCGTAGCTATCCATTCTCCATTCTGGTAAAAATCAACTTGCGAAACAGTTCCATCCAAGTCACTAGCGTTTGCTGATATCGTAATCTCTGTCCCTTCAGGATAAAAAGCGCCATCCTCAGGTGCTGTGATAGAAATAGTTGGAACAATATTTTCTGTACTACTTACAATCACTAAAACGTCATCATACGAAGTGCGATCGTCTGGATTGGTTACCGTTAACTTAAAGCGATAAACTCCTTCTTCCAAGCTACTAATGGTTGGCTCTGCGATGGTATTATCTGTAAATACAGCCACTGATGGACCATAAATTTGTGTCCAGTTATAAGTTAAAACCTGATCTCCAGACTCGCTACTGGCTGTTCCATTAAGGATAGCTGTAGTTGCCGGTAACAATACTTTAACATCGGCACCTGCAGAAGCTATAGGAAATGCATATGGAATATCGCCAGTACGTGCAAAGGTCATTTTACCCAAGTTAAATTCTCCGGCAGAGAATGCTACACGTAAAATATGTTCGCCCACTGTTAATGGAATATCAGCAACTGTTTTAGTAGCCCAAACATCCCATGATGTTGTTGAGGTCGACGGTACACTTATATCACTTGATACAACTTCACCATCTACTTCAATATTAAAAGGACCACCTCCATTGGCATTACCCGATGCATATCGGAATGAAAAAGAATATAACCCAGATTCTGTAACATTAACACTGTACTCAACCCATTCACCAGTAGCAATCCATCCGATGATATCACCTTCTGTATTATCGGTAGCAGCATCAACGTACTCATCAGTTCTATAATCGCCTTCGTTATTTTGCGAAACATCAACGTAAGAAATACCCTGACCTTTTCCTCCTTCAAACTTATCGTAATTACCTGATTCAATTACACCAGGAATCTCAAAAGCAGCACCTAAATAAGGAACCTGCTCACCTACTTGAACAGAAATAATGTTTGTCACATTAAAATTATCATTGATATATACTTTTGCATAAATACCATGCATTCCCAATATTAGGTTGGATGCTTTATGTGTATAAGGAGCCTCTGTTTTTGTACCTATCAATGAATTCCCATCATAAAATTCTACTTTAGTTATACCACTTCCTGTAACATCAACTGTTAGGTTTACACTTCCATTTGCATAAGCTTTAGTAAAATCTGAAGTAATTACACCGCCAGCTTCAATATCAAGGCTTGTCGCCATCTGATTGGCAGGAACATCGAGTGTATAACCATCAGAGAAAGTAACCGTTACCGAAGCATTGGAATAATTATGCGCTACATAAGTTTTTGTGCCTTCATTATTAAAAACACATGCGATAGGATAATCCGCAGTTACACTTGCATCGATACTTCCCATAGCATTCATATTGTGCAACCAATGGTAAGTCTGAGCATCAGAAATCCCAAATTTAATCGTCCTTTCAGGATATGAATTGTACATATCAATGGCAGTTGCCGGATCAATAAACGCCAAATATTCCCACATTACATCATGCCACAGGTTTGGATTTTCCTCATTACTTAAAATACCTGTATTAGCTTTTATCTCATTCCATAATTTCTGAACATACGCCTTGTTATGCCCTAAATACAAGGAGCCACCATGAATTGGATACATCTCAATTCCATAAGATGCTGCGATGTCCGAAGTCCAGAAAGTACCATTATCGTATGAATTACCCCAGACACGTGAAACTAAACTATATTGCTGCTCAGGTTTAAAATTTCGCTCGTGCATATCAAACCAATATTCTTCAACAGCTGTTTGCTCAGTTGTATACAGATAGATTCCTAAATCACGAATTTCATCATTACCGGTTATCGTCCCCCAATGAATTAATGAGGAATTAAACTGCATACTTTCCGATGTTGATTCCTGATCGTTCCCCCCTGGAAAAGTTGCAAAACCATTGGCCCAACAATGCCCGGCGTATGGACTAAAGTTTCTTAAGAAAGGGAATTTATCATGTGTACGACTAGGGCTTGCTGCATCATATACCAGATTGTTAATCATTTCTCCCCAGTCTGCAGCCCATCCTGGTTCAAATTGCTCCATAAAAGCAGCCGCATGAATAAAATATCCCCAGTGAAAATGATGATCGTTGATGTTATTATCCTGTCCGTGACCTGCAGGATATCCTAACATAGCCGACCAGGTTGAATTGTAATAAAACAAAAATGCCACTTCCCCTGACTCATAGCTTAACCAATCTTCTAACCTTTCTTTTACAGTAGCTATCATTTTATCTCTAGCTTCTATATTTCCCATTTGGTCAGCAATTCGAGCTGTTTGAATCAAGCGGTTCATCACCTGACCTTCGTTATAGGAATCAGTCCATGTAGCTAATCCATCGTTCTCAATCTGAGAGATTTTTGCACTTAAATCAGCTGGACTAAAACTATTGCTATAATTGGCAAGGTATGGTAAAGTTGGAAGAATCCCCTTATAAGTATATTCAACAGTAAATGTATTTCCAGCCAAAGTTTTTATCTCACCTCTAACCGTAGCATAACTATCTCCCTGAGGTTGAGGCGAAGCAGATGATAAGTTAGCCCATTGATGCGGTAATAAACCAAGCAACATATCGGTTTCTGTTCCTTCTTTCACATCTGTTGTAACAGTGAATACTGTTGTCATTTTCGATGTACTTTCATCAAAGGACCAATCCACAGTAGAATTTACAGGAAATACATAAGCGTACTGTTTATACTCATTGGCCACGGCATTAATATCCGTAGTTGTTAATGGCAACATAGCCATTGACCAATAATTGTTACCATTTAAAGTAGAAGTATACACATCCCCATTCTTAGACCAGGTACTACCGACTGGAGCATACACTACAAAATCTGCTCCACTTGCTGCATCCTCAATCAGGAGCATTTCGTTAGAGATGGTAGCTGTACCTGAGTTAACTGTAATTTCAGCAACATCACTACTTCCCTTGGTAAAATATAAAAATGGCATACCTATACCAGCCGTCGCTTTTAAATTGCGCGTACCATCATTCCAATCCATTGTGACCGTCCAATCAGAATAATCAGAAACCGTTGCCTGGGATGCATTTAAAGATTCCACACCCACAACTACTGGTACCTGATCGCCGTATACACCCCATGGTATATAACTAACTACGAGCCCTTCATTTTTGGTTTGAAGCCCCAAGGGATAATTAAACATATTGGCAGCATGATTCTCCTTAATAAGTAAACTCCACCAATCATTTGTTGGCACAGGCTTTCCTACTGCATTTCCGCTTATTTGAGGTGAGCCTGATGGAAATCCGTTTCTGCCTGCTTCATCTACGCCAGGGTGTTGAGTGGTATAACTCCCACTACCAACCGGTATTATTTGACTATTAGCATTAATCAGTATCATTACCAATACTAACAACAAGCAATATCTTTTTAGATTTAAAATTCTATTTTCTTTTGCCATCTTTTAAGTTTTAATTCCTTATAATTACTTCGAATTGATTATTAACCGAAACCATAATTTAGAAGAGTATAAAAGCAAATATTGCTTTTGCCTATTGGTAGATTTTATTTGTCAAAACAATCTTCAAACAAACTTAATCTCACATCTTTAATCAGTTAGACCTTATTTTATCTGAAACCAATATCTAAAAAAAACTTAAGTTATTCAATCAAAGTTTGTTCTTTTCCTCGGATCAACCCTAACATTATATAATGCTAAAAATAAATATCGAGGCTCTTAAGAAATCACTTATTGCAATTGATATACCTTAACATAGTCTATCATGTACAATACGGGATTGTCAAACATACTATCATCAACACCCTGTAAACCTCCCCATTTGCCACCAATGGCAAGGTTTAAAATAAAGAAGAATTGGTCGTTGAATGGCCAGTCGCCAGTGTCTTGGAGTTGTTTTGTTTCTCCAAAGGTGGTTGTTTTAACACCGTCGATATAAATATGAATACGATCAAATCCCATAAATTCATTTTCTACCCATTCCATAGTGACGGTATGAAACTCATCGGCTGCATTATTTGCTAATGTTTGATGTGCTTTAAAGTTCTGTCCGTTCAGCCCATTTTTATTTAAGGTATGCAGTGCACAGTGAAATGTTTTCGGATCATAACCTACATGTTCCATAATATCAATCTCTCCCGCTCTTGGCCACGAACCATAACCCAACATCCAGAAAGCCGGCCATGTACCTCTGCCTGACGGCACTTTAAAACGAGCCTCTATTTTTCCATACTTAAAATCTTGTTTGTTCTTGGTGACAATACGACCCGAGGTGTAGTTTTTACCCAGATATTCTTCTTTGCGGGCTTCCAGAATAAGGAATCCATCCTCAAGGCGTACATTCTCCGGACGATCGGTGTAGTATTGTAATTCCTGGTTACCACCACCATTACCATTTACCTCAATGGTCCAGTTGTCAGTATTTAAACTGGCACCCTCAAATTCATCTGACCAAACCAATTCGTAGGTTCTTTCTGGAACCGTTATTACGCATTCAGCAGTATATTCCCCCATGGTTGCTGTAATGGTTGCAGTACCGCTATTAACAGCAGTAACAGCTCCTAAAAACACAGTGGCTACTGATTCATTGTCAGAAGACCATACCACAGGTTCTGTTGCAACTGGTGCTTCTATTACATTTATAGTAGTTTTTTCTCCGACCAAAAGAGTTAGCTCGCTCTGATCAAGCTCTAAACTTTTAGGTTTTGCTTCTTCAGAGTCTGAATCCGAACAAGAAAAGAAGAAACAAGGAAGAATGGCTAATAAGAGCAGTGATTTTAATTTCATAATACATTTTTTTGCACTAAGGGGGACATTAATGTCCCCCAATAGATAAGCTATATACTTTATTTATTCTGCTTTTTTATAGAAGAATGCAGCATCCATATCAAAGGTTGTACCTGATACTCCTCCAGCTAAGAATGACAATACATTCTTATTTTGGAATATATCATTATAGAAAAGACCTAACTCTTTCAATTTAGTTACAGGGATTTCCACAGAATGCCATTCGTTATCACGAGTAAAATCAGCATAAGCCGGGAAAATTGTTCCTGCATCATTAAAATCTGAAGAGCCAATACATACTTTTGCTGCAGATGCACCATCTTCAAAAATCAATAAATATGAAGATTCAGAGGCACTTTTGAAGGCAGCATGAAAATAATAATCTTCAGGATTAGCATATAAGTCTGTCATATCAATGTCGCCATAACCTGTTGCTACATTATAACCAGCGCCAGACCATCCTACAGAACCTACTACCAGGCTAATCCATCCTTCTGCTTGTCCGTAAAAGTTCAGACCAGAAGAAGTTCCTGCTGAGAAAGTATTCTCCCATACATACAAGAATTTATTCTCTTCATCAGGACGGAAATCATTCACTACTTTATCAGATATGTATTCGAAAGAAATTCCATCCATATGAACAACGTGATAGTTACTACCTTTTAATGAAGCAGGTAAATCTTCCGGATCAATAGTTTTAGGTGTTACAGTGATAACGCAGCTTGCAGAAAAAGCTCCATGAGAAGCTGCAATTGTTGCCTCGCCTGTTTTTAAACCAATAATAACACCATTGTTTACCGAAGCAACAGAAGGATCAGAAGAACTCCAGCTCACATCACCTGTAGCACCTGCAGGGGCAAGCGAAGCCACAAGCGTAGCTGTGGATTCTACTTCAACACTAAGAGTTTCTTGATCTACTGAAATTCCGGTAACATCAATATTCGGGTCTTCTTTTTTATCATCGCTTGAACAACTCGCAAAAATAAAGGCAAATAATACTGCCACTAACAATAATGATTTTGTTTTCATGTGTTTAATGTTTACTAAGCTTTAATAACAGAACCTATTTCAAGCATCTACCGTCACAATACCATTTGATGAAATATATTGTCCTGCTTATTTTAGCTTATAGTTTTAATAATTATTAATAGTTATTTGAATATTTTTTAATACTGCGGGTTTTGATCCATGGGATTCAGATCAATTTCCTGACTTGGTATAGGCAATAGCTCGTGCTTGCCTTTTACGAATTCTGCCATATGACTTTGGGCTTCGGTCGACTCAGTAGCCTTATAAGCATCCATCACTTCCTTGGCAATTCCCCATCGACATATGTCGTACCATCGGTGTCCTTCCATAGCTAATTCAACACGACGCTCATGGCGGATGGCTGCTCTCAGGTCATCCTTGGTATCCGTATACCCGTTGTAATTCGGGAATGCTGGTAAGATAGCTCCATTGCCTTGTCGCGCTCTTTGCCTAACTTCTTCAAGTGCACTTTTGGCATCTGTCAGGTTATTGTTTTCGAGGCAAGCCTCAGCATACATTAAAAGCACATCAGCATAACGAATCTCTCTTTTATTGAGCGGTCC
>NZ_VCHY01000379.1 GCF_005877885.1 Labilibacter sediminis | reverse complement strand
AGGAAAAAAGAAGTAACTCTACTTTTTTATAATAGTTCTTAATTATTAAATTAAAAAAATTCCATTTTCATGGATATGGATTGATGCAGATATAATTATTGGCCTAATCTCTCGAAAGAGTAATTTGAATCTAGATATTTTCAAATCCTCAATATAGACTATATAAATAGATTTTTAATATAAATTAAAACAGGATTCTCGCTCCCTAATCAATATAATTCTAATTATTCACCAAATAAAAACCCTCATTCTTTTAGATCAAAATGAGTTCTTAAGTTTTTATTTCAGGCAAATTGAAAATTGTTCGAATTGTGTAATCGTCAATTACTGACATTGGTAAACGACCCAAAGCAATTTGATTATAATTCAATTCATGACGATCATATGTAGAAAGTTCATATTCTTCAGTCATTGATAAACAATTTGTTGGACAATACTCAACACAATTACCACAAAATATACAGATTCCGAAATCAATACTGTAATTAAGTAATCGTTTCTTTC
>NZ_VCHY01000378.1 GCF_005877885.1 Labilibacter sediminis | reverse complement strand
TACATTATATATGTATTGTGTGTTCACATAGTGTGCGAAGTAGAGTAAGTGGTGCGAATAGAATGTAGACACCATGCTTTGACTCTAGGAGACATAGAACAGAGCATTAGTGTGCGAAGTTGCCTTTTTGGCAAGACAGAGCGATTGGTTGTAGAATCTGATAGTGGGACCACCCTATGGGTGTTGGAGGTACGAAGGAGGACTTAGTGTGAATCTGAGTAGCCAGGTTTGCGTGATTGTTTAGTGTGATGCTTATATGTTTGACTTATATTAAGTTATAGTGTGATATTGTATTACTCACTAAGCTTTATAGCTTACGTGTGATTTGTTGTGCGTGTGTACAGGTATAGATGCATGTGGGGCTGGGACTCTTCCTGAGAGACAGGTCCATTAGATGCAAAGCTTGTTATTGTAATTAATTGTAAGAATTAAATTGTAACGACCCGGCTGATCTTGGGTTTGTATTTATTGTGTTGATTTTTACTTGTTATGCCGTGTAGTACG
>NZ_VCHY01000377.1 GCF_005877885.1 Labilibacter sediminis | reverse complement strand
CCATAAATGGATCTTTCAAGCTTGCACACTCTATTTGGATACTTGCTGTCAATGAATCCTTCTGGCTGAACCATGTAAACATTCTCAGTCAGTTTTCCATTAAGGAAAGCAGTCTTCACATCCATCTGCCAGATTTCATAATCATGAAATGCTGCAATGGCCAGTAAAATCCTAATAGATTGTATCTTGGCTACAGGCGAGAAGGTTTCCTCATAATCAATTCCTTGAGTTTGAGTATAACCTTTAGCTACCAACCTAGCCTTATACGTTTGTACATTTCCATCCATGTCGATCTTCTTCTTGAAGATCCACTTGCAACCCACGGTTTTAATGCCGGGTGTGTGATCAATCAGGTTCCAAACTTGATTATCATACATGGATTTCATCTCGCTATCCATAGCTTCCTTCCATTTCGCAGCCTCAGGGCTCGCCATCGCTTCTTTGTAAGTCGAGGGTTCGTCCTCTAGAAACAATATTTGATCGCTGATCAATCTCCTTTTATCT
>NZ_VCHY01000376.1 GCF_005877885.1 Labilibacter sediminis | reverse complement strand
ATTAATGCTTAGTCTTAAAAATATGAATGGCACGCTGGTGGAGAGGTATCAGCCTGAACAAACATATGATTTAATTGTGACCAATTATCAGCAAACGAGCTATCAAGGAACACCGGAAGTCTATGTTTTGTCAGAATTAAGTTCGACCTATGATGTGCAACAATTAAAAAAGAAAATACGTACCTTGCGGGAGAAATAAACAAAAGGTTGGTGTGACAGAAATTATCTGATCCTCGCACCAGCCTTTTTACAATTAAAAGTCGAAAATTAGGCTTTTTTAAACAAAAATGTTTCTTTTTATTGAAAAATTAGAGATAATAAAAGTATTATTGAAAGCGTTGTCTTTGTTGGTTTTAGTAGAAATCCTTTCAATTTTTTTTAAATAAAAAAAGTTTTTGACATGTTTAGTTATTCTTTTATTTGTAAGATAGGGACATAAAGAAAACGATTTCAAAAACGTTTAGGAGGAATTATCATGGCAGAAGAAAAATACATTATGGCGATT
>NZ_VCHY01000375.1 GCF_005877885.1 Labilibacter sediminis | reverse complement strand
AAAGAACCTCAAGTAGAGCCAATGATGATCACACAAGAAGAAGAAGACAATGAAGAGCTAGAGGAGATAATGGTGGAAAAAGAGCCCAATGAAGATATCCCAATGAAAACCCCACCAAAACCACCAGACGATCTAATCCTAGCAACACCCCAAAATAATCCATACCAATCGCCTATAATTTTTTCTCAACAACTAAAGGATGAAGAATATCAAAGGTTCCTCGATCAAGCCAAATCTTTAAAGAACCACATGCCTTTGATTGAAGCTACAAGCATCATGCCAAAGTTGAGGAAAAGGAAATATGCTCATGTGGATGCAATTGATGCATACATGGAATGGGATCTAATGAAAAGGTGTGTAGTTGGAAGAAAGAAGAATGTTCAAGCAAAGGATGGTTATGAATGTGAAAGGGATAAATGGAAAGCAAGAAATCATGGTCAAAGTGTGAAAGAGAAAAAGATGCAAGGTTATGAAGTTAGAGAAAAAGAAAAGCAAGCATCTAGTG
>NZ_VCHY01000374.1 GCF_005877885.1 Labilibacter sediminis | reverse complement strand
CCCCGAAAACCCGTTGCCTCTTCGAACCACCGATCTTCACAAAGAGATCCGAAACCCCTGGACCCGATTGATCTGGCTCTGATACCACTTGTTAGGGATTTGGTTCAATATCCCTTACTGATTAGAACAATACGAGAAGCAATCGAGAAACAACCACCAAGCAAAGCAATAAACGACACACAGATTTACGTGGTTCGGTCCAATGTGACCTACGTCCACGGGAGGAGAGAGTATTCTTTATTGAGAGAATATGAGGGTTACAGAGCATAAACGGCTAGGTTAAATCGACTAGATTAGGGTTACATAAAACCTAACACTAAGTAGGTATTTATAGTGAGCAGTAGAATATTCCAGAATCTGATTTCTGGGCCGGACCCGTCCACGCGCCGCGTGGGCCTATGCGCGCGCCGCGTGTCCAACAGACTCAAATCATATTCATTATTCAACAATCTCCACCTTGAATCTGATTTCTTCTATGCTCCCCTCTCTCGATTAATACCCAATG
>NZ_VCHY01000373.1 GCF_005877885.1 Labilibacter sediminis | reverse complement strand
ATTATCAATCCAAATCATTCGACTTGCCATTTACATTCTTCTTCAATCTTTATAATCTTGTTATTATCTATTTATAATTCCGCACTATAGAATCTATCGATCAACTCTTTTTGAATCAACAATTGGTATCAGAGCAGGAGATTGTGTAAACAATACATTATTCTCTTGTAAGATCAAAAATTCTAAACTTTGTTTAACACATCTGATTCTATCATCCGATATAACAAGATACTTAAATGGCTCAAGAAGATTCTTACACTCAAGCATATAGCTTATCTAACAGTATAGGATCTACCACAAGAGTTCCTATATTGTATCCGGCTGAATACGAATTATGGGCTCTTCACATGGAAGACTATGTTCTTGGCATTGAAACCCATGGATTCACCATCTGGGAAGCCATGACAGTTGGACCATTCCGACATGCAGCCACTCGAAGGGTAATTAAAACCTTAGCAGAATACAACGCCTTGCTCATTGACCACGCCAATACTCCTCAAGACGAG
>NZ_VCHY01000372.1 GCF_005877885.1 Labilibacter sediminis | reverse complement strand
AACACTCGCGTGGATGTTAGACTCCTTGGTCCGTGTTTCAAGACGGGCCGCTTACGGCCATTACGCCAGCATCCGAGCCGGAGCGCGTTCCTCAGTCTCGACGGGCCGCATTGCACCCCCGGCTATAAGACGTCCCTAGAGACGACACATTCCGGGGGCCTTTGACCGGCCGTCGAAGCTGATGCTGGCCCGGGGAGCGGGCAGTGCACGGGCGACGAGCGCCCGCTGAACCCCGCCCCCCGAGTCTGGCCGCAAGCGCTTCCCTTTCAACAATTTCACGTGCTGTTTAACTCCCTTTTCAAGGTGCTTTTAACCTTTCGATCACTCTACTTGGGCGCTATCGGTCTCCGGCCGGTATTTAGCTTTAGATGAAATTTACCACCCGCTTAGAGCTGCATTCCCAAACAACTCGACTCGTCGAAGGAGCTTCACACGGGCGCGGGCCGCCCGCCCAAGACGGGATTCTCACCCTCTCTGACGTCCTGTTCCAAGGAACTTAGACGGGG
>NZ_VCHY01000371.1 GCF_005877885.1 Labilibacter sediminis | reverse complement strand
AATAGTGTTCAGGGAATTAAAGGAGTAATACTATTACTATACAAGTGAATGATAGATATACTTAAACCCATATTATACTTAGATCTCAAGGATTGCTAAGAGTTTACAAGTAATGGAAGGTTGGCTGAATCAAGAAGAATAACTTAAATTGTTATAATTAACTTTATGAATATATATATAACGTGGAAATTGTGAGTTAGTAGCCAGGTGAGGTTAATAAAGATAATACAACTAGAAGTCTAGAACGACCATTTTAATTTTCAATGTGAAATGGAATCATAGTAAGGAATCGTAAAGTAAGCCACGTGGAGGTAGAACTTGCAGTGTTGAATGAAAATATAGTGAAAGAACAAAGAATTTTCAGTTCAAGGTGGTGACATGGTTGTACATTTGGACACTAGTTGAAATTATGAGAATGTGTATCAGTACTATATTGACTACGATTTTGTAGGTGATAGTAAATTTATGAAGATATATGAACTTATATAGTTATATAGTATGACAAAAG
>NZ_VCHY01000370.1 GCF_005877885.1 Labilibacter sediminis | reverse complement strand
GTGAGAAGTATCACCACATCTATAACAAACTCTCGTGTCAAAGTTCTTCTTAGTGGTCTGATTTCGATTGTTAACATATTTGGTTTTGTAAGATCCACCAATAGAACTTTGATTTCTTTTGTCTGATGCTGAAGAACAACTGATCTCAGTGTCAAAACATGAACTGATATCAGTATTGTGCAATGTTTTAAGATCAGTATCAGATTTGGACTTATGTGCTGAGACACTACAATCAGGATAGTGCTTAAGTTGTTCATGAACAGCATGAAAGACTCCATTTGAGATAGGAAAAGCAATAATATTCTCAGCAGTAGCAACAGGTCTTTCAAGATGTGCAGGGTAAGAAGTAGGATCAATTCCGGTGATCTCAATATCACACTCAGTGACACCATTAGAATCAGTAACACAGTATTCATCAATAAGACTTTGATTAACAAAAGTGTTGCTGATAAACTTGTTTTTGAAATTATCTCTCAATTCATTCATGGAATAAAATTCAGATTCTTTTT
>NZ_VCHY01000037.1 GCF_005877885.1 Labilibacter sediminis | reverse complement strand
GAGAGAGTGGAGTGTCAAAAAGGGATAAAAACGCCATCTTATATGGAACTAAAGGCAAATTCGATCACCCTGCAAACTATAGCAATGTATTCTGATAGTTTGATCCATGAGGCCAAGTCGGTCAAGTCTACATATAAAGTAAAAAATTTGAAAACGGTAAGTGGTGAAGATGTAATTGTTGAGTTTGAGTTTTTTAATAGTGATACGCCTCAGGTAATCAAATATAAAAAGAAACCTTATCCATTGGTAGAATATTAATTAGGAACCTGTTAGCAATATTATGGAGAAAATAGATTTTAAAAACGTCAAAAACATCATTTTTGACTGGGGTGGTGTAATTACCGGTATTGATTTTGATGCCCCTCGGAAAGCTTTTGTGAAATATGGGATAGATAATTTTGAGAAATTCTATTGCAAAACTTTTCAGTCAGAACTATTTCAACAACATGAAATAGGAAAGATTTCTGCAGATGAGTTTAGAGCAGAGTTTCGCAAACAGATTCCGGTAACAATATCTGATGATGAAATTGATGAGGCTTGGTTTACGGTCCTTCTTGAAACATCCGCGGAAAATTTAGATTTATTAAAATCATTAAGAAATAAGTACCGAATTTTTTTGTTAAGCAATACAAATGATATCCATATTGATATGTATGATCAAATATTTGAATCAAAGCATAATTTAAAAAATGGGCTTCGTTCATTGTTCGAGAAAGTATATTATTCTTATGAAATAGGATTAAGAAAGCCTTCTGAAGAGATCTTTAAATACCTTCTTCAAGATAGTAGACTGAATCCAGATGAAACTCTGTTTATAGATGATTCCATTCAAAACATTAAACCTGCAAAAGAGTTGGGAATAAAATGCATTCATTTTACTTCATCATATTCTTTAACTGATATTCTGGGCCCTATAATAAATTTGTAGAATATTAAATCATCTAAAATCAGTAAGTACTTTCCCTAATGTAATGCATTGGGGATTTTTATTTTATGGGTTTGCGGATGATGTTACACAAGAGTAAAGTTTAAATAGGAAATGATTTTTTTAGTGTTACTATTTATTGCTTGATCAAAAAATCAGATATGGAGATTAATAGAATTTTTGAGAAGAGAGGACAAGTTAAATTCTAAAATGTATACTTTTGTTAAAATTTGACAAACGAAAACCTTTATGAACTCCACTAAATATATCTTGGATAAACTAAATAATAGAGACTCATATGCGCTAAAAGACTTTTTTATTAGTTTCTATCCTTCTCTTTGTGTTTTTGCAAAAAAATATATTTCAGAAACCGATATAGTGGAAGACATCGCCCAGGAAGCATTTTTAGTTTATTGGGAAAGTAAAAAACAATTTGAGAATATAGATGTACTAAAAGGGTTTCTATACATAACGACTAAAAATAAGTGTTTAAATCATTTAAGATTAAAAGGCTTACACGCAGAGATAGCAAAGAATAGCTTGGATAAAGAAGATTATTTATATGAACTAATTTTAGAAGAGGAAACCTATCGTATTATTCATAA
This sequence comes from Labilibacter sediminis, assembly GCF_005877885.1. Classification (GTDB taxonomy): domain Bacteria; phylum Bacteroidota; class Bacteroidia; order Bacteroidales; family Marinilabiliaceae; genus Saccharicrinis; species Saccharicrinis sediminis. The sequence continues at coordinate 15,420 of NZ_VCHY01000037.1, read as the reverse complement.
AGCCATAGAAAATTTACCACCCCAAAGTAGACGTATAATAGAATTAAGCATGAAGGGGTATAAAAACCCGGAAATAGCCAACGAATTAGATGTTTCTATTAATACTATAAAAACTTTAAAAGGAAATGCATACAAAGTTTTAAGATCAAATTTACAAGATCATGTATTTGTTTTGTTCCTTCTGAATCAACTTTTAAACAATTAAAAGTTGTAAATGTGTATATATATAAATAGAAATACATAAGTATTTCGGCTGTTATCAAAGTTTTTTTTCCTTTAGATCAAACTTATGCTTTAATAAATCATAGCTACAAACGGATTGCATTTTATTTATTGGTTTGATGTAGTAATGTGCGTCATTGAACAAGGAGATCAGGAATACTGATATATACTTAAATGTATTATCTAATTAATGTATTAGCATCGTTGATATCTTTAAGTCAACTACAAAAAAGCATTTTTAAAAGTCAATATACATCTAGCAGGTTATCCACGAAGCAACAGAAAGACTATCTATAAGTAGGTTACCTCATTGCAAAATAGCTTCCTCTCCTTGAATAATTTCATTACCTTTTATTAAATAATTGGATTTTTTTACAAAAAAAGGCCATCCTATTCACCCTGTTTTAATTCCCATTACATATATAAGTGTAGAAGGAGATGAAATGAAGCAAATACACCGTTTAATAAGAGTAGCTGATTTAATTGCAAAATATATTTGCAATCAAATAAATCCATCAGAAAAGGAAGACCTCAATGCATGGAAGAATGAATCAGCTAAGAATGAAAACCTGTTTGATAAAATTATAGATTGGGATAATTTCCAAAATAGAAATCAAACCTATAAAAGCTTCGATGCAGAGCAAGCTTGGGAGCAGTTTTCAACTGAAATTTACAAACCAAAGAATCGCTTTAGAATAATGACCTTCATAAGGTATGCTGCCGCAATAATGATTCCTTTATTAATCGTGGGTTCTGTTTTGTTTTATTTTATAGGAAACCAAGATGATACCAGAAGAGAAATAGCATCAATCAATCCTGGCACTCAGAATGCAATAATTGTTCTTGATAATGGTGAAAATATTAACCTGGAAGACGAGAAGCTAAACCAACTGGTTGAGAAAGACGGTTCAGTTATACGTAATGAAAAAGGCCAATTAAGTTATTTAGATGTAAAATCAGAAAGGAGGAAAAAATTGTTACAGAATAGCTTGATTGTCCCGAGAGGTGGGGAATACAAATTAATATTATCAGATGGTTCAGTTGTATATGTTAATTCAGTAAGTAAACTTACCTACCCTGTTACTTTTAGTAAAAGTAAACGTGAAGTTACCCTTGAAGGTGAAGCATATTTTGAAATTGAAAGAGATGAAAATAGGCCGTTCTTTGTCAATATAAATGGAATGAAAATAGAAGTTCTTGGAACATCATTCAATGTAAAAGCTTATTCTGACGAAGATGAGATTTATACCACTTTGGTTGAAGGAAAAATTAAGTTGAATACTATAAAGAGTAATGATGAATGGATTCTTACTCCAGAGCAGCAAGCGGTACTAGAAAAAAATAGCAATAAAGTTATGGTTAGGAATGTCGATGTGCAACAATTTGTTGGATGGAAAAATGGCGTCTATTCGTTTACCGACCAATCGCTGGAGGATATTATGAAAACATTATGGAGATGGTATGACTTTGAATATGAATTTGCAAACGATTCTGTTAGGAATATTCATTTTGAGGGCGGCTTAAATAGATATGAAAATATAATTCCAGTATTAGAAATTATGCAAAGTACAGGCAGAATAAAATATAAAATCAATGGAAAGAAAATAACATTTATGTAGCAATGAAAACAGGAGGTGTTCGCACCACCTCCTGCGCAAACAATTGCTTCATAAACAATGCAAATCAATTGTTCACTAAAATCATTTAAAAGTATGAAAAAAAACTTGAATGCTTACTTTCTGTTTAAAGAAAGTAGAGCAAAAACTTTTAGGATTATGAAACTGATAATGTTATTCATGGTTATTGGATTTATCCATGCTTCTGCAAGCTCCTATGGGCAGAATGCACGAATAACTATCGAGTTGGAGGAAGCAGAACTTAAAGAATTTATTAAGGAAGTTCAAAAGAAAACTGATTTTACCTTTTTCTATAGCCCTGAAGATATTAATTCAGCGAAAAAGGTAAATATAAAAGTTAAAGATGCAGATTTAAATGAAGTTCTTGAAGAATGTCTAAAAGAAACAGGCCTCGAGTTTGAAATTAAGCATAAAGCAATTGTCTTAAAAAAGACTTCATCCACAAAATCTCCAGACGATAAAACGGAGATAAAACTTCAAACTGATAAGAAAACTATCACCGGTACTGTAACTGATATAAACGGTGAACCATTACCTGGTGTGTCTATTAGAGTTAAAGGAACCGCGCGTGGTACAATAACGGATTATGATGGAATGTACGTATTGAATGTAGAGTCTTCAGATGAAGTGCTGGTATTTTCGTTTATTGGTTTTAAGGTGCATGAAGTAACAATAGCTCAACAGACCTTGATAAATGTACAGCTAATGTCTGATGTAACAGAATTGGATGAATTAGTAGTAGTTGGTTATGGAACTCAGAAAAAAGCGAACCTTACTGGAGCAGTTGATCAAATTACTTCAGAAACTCTGAAAAATAGTCCGGTTGGTAGTGTTGGTGAGGTATTGCAAGGCCAATTGCCGAATGTCCAGATTGGTATTGCTGATGGTAAACCTGGTCGAAACGCTTCTTTTAATATTAGAGGATTTACGTCAATTAATGGCGGTTCTCCATTAGTATTAATTGATGGTGTTCCTGGCGGTGATATAAACGCTATTCCACCGCAAGATATAGAAAGTATATCGGTATTAAAAGATGCAGCTTCTGCCGCTATATATGGTGGGAAAGCAACTTTTGGTGTAATTTTGGTTACAACTAAACAAGCTAAAAAGGACAAGTTCTCAGTTGACTACTCAAACAGCTTTTCCTACAGTACACCAATTATTACTCCTGATGTATACACAGGTAATGATTATATGGAAATACAGGAGGAGTTTAGTTCCAATATCAATCAATCATATTTTACTCCACAACAAATTGATTATGCCAAACAAGTGGCTATAGACCCTTCTTTACCACATGCAAAATATGAAAATGGACAACTATATATGGGGGGTAAATTTCATAACTATTATGACGAATGGTTCAGAGATTATTCACCAAAACAACAGCATCATCTTTCAATAAGTAGTGGTGGAGAAAAACTTAAGGCATACACTTCAATAGATTATACTCATACTGAAGGTCCCTTGAAACTTAGTCCGACGGTTATAGATAAATTTTATGCACGAACAAACTTAAATTATAAGTTAAGTGATAACTTCTCTATTTTCCAAAACATATCATTTACCAATAAAAAATCAGATATCCCTGATACTGAAATATATTCATTTCGTTCAAATATTTTCAGGTTCTTGGATTTTGTTATGCCAATGATGCCTGAATATGTTGATGTTAATGGAGAAAAAATAGCGACAAATACAGGATGGTGGAGAGAATATCTCGGAGAAAAGTCCTTTAGGAATGAAGACTGGAGAAATCTTCGTAATACTTTTGGGTTTGATTGGTCCGCCTTTAAGGATGTTGTAAAAATTCATGGAGATTACACTTATGAAACAGTTAACTGGAATAAGGAACGTTTCCGGGATAATACTGGTCCATTTATTGACAATGTTGCGAGTAACAGGAATAATATTGCTCCGATACATTCAAAATTTAGTTCAGAGTATTATCGTTCATCATATCGTTCTGTAAGAAATGTCATTAACCTGTTTGCATCAGCTGAAAAAAACTTTGGAGATCATTATTTGAAAGGATTGGTTGGTTTCAATCAGGAGGATTATACAAAAATACGGTATTGGGCTACCATACAATCGCCTTTAAATATATTACCCGTAAGGTCTTTAAGTTTAGGTACTGGAGAAACAACTGCTAATGATGACGATGACAGGTATGCTTTACGAAGTGCCTTTTTTAGATTTAACTATGATTTCAAGAAAAAGTACCTTGTAGAAGTTAATGGTGCATACTTCTTATCCTCTAAATTTCATAAAGATAACAGATTATCTACGCAACCTTCTGTTTCTGTTGGTTGGGTTTTGTCAAATGAAAATTTCTTTAGTACTCTTACAGATGTGGTGAATCACCTTAAATTAAGAGCATCTTATGGTACACTTGGTAACCAGAATATTGGCTCCTTTGATTATTTGGAAAAAATGCCTATTGGTACCTTGAATTATATGCTTGATGGTAATGTTGTTAGTACTGCATCTAGCCCTAACCCTAAATCATCAAATTTTACATGGGAAAAAGCAACAACGGTTAACTTAGGTTTTGACATGAACTTTTTCCAAAATAGGATTACCACAACTTTTGATATATATCGTAGGGAAACAAGCGGCATGCTTGTAAAATCACACTCCTTGCCATCTGTTTATGGGGCTCCTGTTCCAAAAGAGAATAATGCAGAGTTGGTAACAAGTGGTTGGGAAACATCTGTTAGTTATAAGAATAGATTTAATTTAAAAGAAAAGCCGTTTAAATACAGTTTTAGACTTTCTGTCGCAGACAACACGAGTGAAATAACTAAGTATGATAATCCATCTGGATATTTAGGTGATTATTATGAAGGAATGAAGATTGGTGAGATTTGGGGTTTAACAACTCTAGGTTTGTTTAAAACAGATGAGGAAGCTGCGAATTGGCCAACAAGTACCAATTTTTATGCTTATAAAAAAGGAGGTATTAGGGCTGGAGATCTAAAATTTGAAGATAAGAATAAAGATGGTAAAATTAGCAAGGGTGAATGGACTCTACAAGACCATGGAGATTATAGAATAATTGGAAATGAAACACCACGTTATCAATTTGGATTTACTATGAATTCAGAGTGGAATAATTTTGATTTTAACATATTCTTTAATGGGGTTGGCAAAAGAGATTTTTATCCTGAGAAAGAAACCAATAATTTCTGGTCCGCATATAATAGAAAGTATTCTGTACTGTTAGATCATGTTGTAAAAAATAGTTGGACAGAAGATAATCCTGATGCATATTTTCCAAGGCGAAGAGGGTATATTGCTCAAGGAGGTTATGAATTAGATATCCCACAGACAAGGTATTTGCAAAGTGCAGCCTACCTTCGCTTAAAGAATTTGACTTTTGGTTATACACTCCCAAAGCATATTTCTCAAAAAATTAGAATAAATAAACTTAGGGTCTATTTCAATGGTCAAAACCTTTGGGAGTTATCCAGCTTGAAAAAACATTTTCTTGATCCTGAAGGATTGGAAAAAGATCCAGATGCAAGTTCTAAATACTCTGGAAATGGTACGGCGTACTCTCTATCACGTGTTTATTCATTTGGTGTTCAGCTAAACTTTTAAAAACATATTTCGATGAAAACATATATTATCATATTTATATCAATAGCCGTATATCTACTTACATCATGTAATGACGATTATTTAGAACGGCTACCGGAAACAGATCCGACAGCTGAAACATTTTTTACTTCTGCGGAGGCTTTAGAATTATATACGAATTCTTTTTATGGATATCTATCAAAAAATAAATACCAGGATGATTACGAAAGTGATAATATGGCTAACCTTGCCACACCTGAGGATGTAAAAACAGGTTTATATACAATGCCGATTTCTTTAGGTTCTGGAGGTTGGAATTGGAGCCGATTGAGAGATATTAACTTTTTTATTGAGAATTGTATAGAAGCAGATGGAATTAAGCAAAAAGATAAAAACAAACATTTAGCTATTGCAAAGTTTTTCAGAGCGAGATTTTATCATGAAAAAGTGAAAAGGTTTGGTGATGTACCATGGTATTCCAATACAATTGGTTCCCAAGATATTGATCAGTTATATAAAGCGAGAGATCCCAGAACTTTAGTAATGGATTCTGTTTTGGCTGATCTTAATTTTGCTGTGCTACATGCAGAGGAAAGCAGCTCAAAAAACAAGGTGACAAAATGGTCTGCATTAGCATTAAAATCAAGAATCTGTCTTTATGAAGGGACTTGGAGAAAATACCATCCAGAAGCAGGTCTTCCTGATGCTGATAAATTCCTTAATGAAGCAGCTAGTGCAGCTAAAGAAGTTATCTCCAACAGTACGTATTCAATATATAATACAGGTAATATTAAGGATTATTATAATTTGTTTAATGCTGAAGAAGCTACCTCAAGTGAGGTTATCATGGCTATCGACCTGGCAGAAGGTAATATTTCAGATTATAATAAAAATTTCACAACCACTTCAGTAGGTACTAGAGGAATTACAAAATCGTTGGTGCACGAATATTTAAATTCAGACGGAACACCTTTTAATTCAACAGAAAATGTTTCATGGTTTGATGAATTTACGAATAGAGATCCTCGCCTGGCACAAACATCAATGCCTCCAAATTTTAATAGAATTGATGAAACTGAAACTGTACTTCCATGGTTTGGACAAAACCATACCGGCTATCAGGTTGTTAAAAGAGTTGGTCCTGCGAAGTATGATAATGGAGATCCTCGTGATATTATCATTTTTAGGTTAGCTGAAGTAATGCTAAATTATGCCGAAGCTGCTGCAGAACTAGGAATAATTGAACAAAGTGATCTTGATATAACGATAAATCAATTGAGGAAAAGGGCGCACATGCCAGACCTTTATATATCTCCTGCTTTAGATCCATACCTTAACAATGTATATCAAAGTACCTCTAATGCATTAATTCTCGAAATTAGAAGAGAAAGACGAGTAGAGTTAGCTATAGAAGGCTTTAGGTTTGATGATTTAATGAGATGGAAAGAAGGTCATTTATTAAGGGATAATGCAGAAGGTATTTATGTACAACTTAACACATATATCGACCGAGATAAAGATGGAATCTTTGATTTATATATATATGATAGCAGTAAGCCTTCAGATGCAGGAAGTTACCCCAAAGTGGATTTTTTTAAACTTGGTGAAAACATGTCCTTAAGTAACGGTGCCAATGGAAGGTTATTACCATATGATTTACCACTTCCACCGTTTGGAGACTGGGAATACTTATCTCCTATCCCGTTAGAGGAAATTACGTTAAATTCTAACTTGAAACAAAATCCCGAATGGGATAAAATTCAACCATAATTTTTTATATTATGAAATTAATAGAGATAATAATCACTTTAATAATAACATCTCTTTTATTGTCTTCATCATGTAAAAAAGAGGTGATTAAAGCTGATGAAGATCAGATTCCTGTATTTACAGATGAAAATATAAAAGCTTGCAGTTTTAACATTCGTTATAGTAATGATGATCCTGATACAGGTGATAGGAACTGGAGTGTCAGAAAAGACTGGGTTGTTGATTTTGTAAATTCATATGATATAGATATTATAGGTTTACAGGAAGAAAAAAATGACCAAACGGCTGATTTAAGAACTCTTTTATCTGATAAATATAGTCATTTTGGTAAAGCAAGCAGTTCTAAACCAGGATATGAATATAATGGCATTTTTTATAAAAGAGATAAGTTTGAACTTTTAGAATCTGGTAGGTTTTGGTTGTCTGAAACCCCCGATGTTGAAAGTATTGGCTGGGATGCAAAATATCATCGACAGGTGTCATGGTGCAAGTTTAAGCAAATAGTATCTGGTAAAAGCATTTATTTTTTTAATACTCATTTTTCGCATGTTACTGGCACTGCTAAAACAATAGATAAATGTGAGGCCAGAATTAATAGTGCTAAACTTCTAAAAAATAAAATAAATTCTATTTCAAAAGGTACTGCAATAATTGTAACTGGCGATTTCAATCTTTGGCCAATAAGCGACACCTATAGAATTTTAACTGAAACAGAATTTTCAGGGACAAAGTTAATTGACTCAAGAACACTTGTTGCAAGCCCAATTGGTCCAAATTATTCAGGTCATTGTTTTGGAGAGTGCATAGAGGAGGGTAAAATTGTAGACTACGTGTTTATAAATGACAAATTGAATGTATTAATGCATGAAATTGTTGATAAACAGCCAAGTGCTAACTCATTCTTGTCAGACCATTATCCTGTTGTTTCTGAATTAGCCTTTAAATAAAATAACAAGAAGTTTGAATTAATAAATAAACCATTTTAAGATGATTTGTCAATTTACAAATCGTCTTATGGTGGAACATATAACAATTTTAAAATAATAATCATGAAAAATATATTTCATTTATTACTAATATTTTTATCTTTTTCGTTACTCATTTATAGTTGTGATCCACAAGAAGAGAAGCCTCAAGATAATACTCCTCCAGAGGAAGTTACAAACCTAATTGCTACAGCTGGTGATTCCAAAGTTATTCTGGAGTGGAATGAGCCTTCTGATGAGGATTTTGCACAAGTACAAATAACATTTGAGCCTAAAAATGATTTAGTTCAACCTATACCTCTAAGTCCTGGGTTTCCATCTAAAGAAATTCAAGGTTTAATAAACGGTACAGAATATACTTTTACTGTTAAAACTGTAGATAAGAATGCGAATAAGTCTGTAGGTAGTATAGTAAAGGAGACACCAATTGCAGCTGAAATTTTAACTGGTGAAATGACGGATTCTAGAGATGGTAAGAGATACAAAACCATAAAAATAGGAGAGCAAGTATGGATGGCAGAAAATTTAAAATACCTTCCAGATGGCGCAAACTTTTCTGCTAATAATGTTGGTAGCAACACTACCAATTACACTAATCATTACTATGTATATGGATTGGATAATGGAGGGACTATGGATGATGTGAATTCCGATCCTTCAGTAAAAGAGAATTACAACAAATATGGTATAATGTATAACTGGTTTGCAGCTATTAATATGCCTAACAATGTAACAGATACAACATCCTTAAAAACTTACTTGCAATCTGCTACAGCTCTTAAAGGTATTGCTCCAGAAGGATGGCATCTGCCAACTGATGAAGATTTTAAAGTTTTGGAAGCAACTTTAGGAATGAGTGCAGAAACAGCAGACAAAACAAGCTACAGGAATGATAACTCTGAAGGAATGAAACTTAAAACAGAAACAAGTTGGTTGGAGAATTCAGGGACTGATGAAGTTGGATTTGCGCTACTTCCTAGTGGAAGATGGAAAAAGGACAAATTTCAATTTTTAACTGAATATGCTTATTTATGGACTTCCTCGTTAAGTCATTTCAATATCAAAACAGATGGTGATGGGAATGAGTATGTTGAAACCAGAGCTTGGCTTCGCTATGTAAAATACAACAACAATGGTGTTGGTCGAGCAGCATGGGAGCATTTTAATGGATATGCCATCCGTTGTGTGAAAGACAATGAATAACTAAGTAGGTATGAGCCTCATTTTTTTATTGAGGCTCATACCTACTTATTGTATTTTATAAAGCTCAAAAAATAAATCAATTATAGAATTAGTTATGAGAAAGTTAGTATATCTGGTTTTAATAATTTCCTTTTTTTCATGTATATGTGAAAAAAAGAATAGCAATCACTCAACCGTACAGAAAAATACGCAGATATTATTAGATGAGTATATAAATGGAAGTAATATTCTTGTCATTGCACATCGTGGTGACTGGCGAAATGCTTGTGAAAACTCCATTTTAGCTATAGAAAATGCCATAGAAATGGGCGTTGATATGGTTGAGATTGATCTAAAAAAAACCCTTGATAATCAATTAATATTAATGCACGATTTCAGCTTGGATAGAACCACAACAGGTTCGGGATTAGTTCGGGATTATACGCTTAGTGAAATTAAAGGTTTGTATTTGAAAGACGGAGCTGGACATAAAACAGAATTTAAAGTACCTACCTTGAAAGAGGCGCTAATAGTAGCAAAGGGGAAAGTTCTTGTTAATCTGGATCAATCGTATGAATATTTTGAAGAAGTATTACCGATTTTAAAACAGACAGGAACAATGAACCAGATTATCATGAAAGGTTATAATCTACCTATTGATGAAGTAAAAGGCAAATTGGGAATTTACTATGATTCAATTCAATATATGCCTATTATCAAACTTGGTGCAAAAAATTACGAAGACAGGGTAAAAGAAGTGAAAGAGAATCATCATAATGGAGTTGAATTTACTTTTGTATCCGATACTATCTCTACCGTTAATGAGTTTTTTGAACTTCGGGAGAAAGGAACTCGTGTTTGGGTAAATGCATTATGGCCAAATCATAATGCTGGACATCATGATGATCTGGCTTATCTAGAGGATCCTGATTTGGCTTATGGATGGTTAATTTCAAAAGGTGTTAATATGATCCAAAGCGATCGACCTGCTCTTCTACTTGAATATTTAAGGGAAAATGGATTACATGATTAACTTCAGCTAAAGATCAAGGCAGTTTGCTTGATAAGTCTTATTACAATAAAACGAATTTCTCAATCTATCAATTTCTTGACGGACAATACTTATATGAATATTGCTCTGGGATTATTTTAAATAATAATAGAATTAAAAACTAAATACTATGAAAATATATAAACTATTAATGATATGCTTAATAGCAATAAACCCTTCGATATATTCTCAAAACTTCATAAAAAGTGATGGAACTTCATTTACAGGAACTACAGACGGTACTGTACATTTAGTAGATGTAGATTCAGATGGAGATTTAGATTGTTTTATCACAGGTGATCAAGGAGGATCAGGTTTTCAAGGTGTTGCTGAGCTATATACCAATGATGGAACCGGTTCCTTCACATTGGTATCAGGTACTCCCTTCTCAGGAGTTGAAAGTGCTAGCAGCGAGTTTGCTGATTTAGATAATGATGGAGATCTGGATTTGATTTTAACAGGAAGTATTTCTGGTGGTCGTATCGCTCATATGTATACTAATGATGGAGCTGGTAAATTTTCATTAGTTGCAGGAACTCCATTTAAGGATGTTAGTGTTGGCGATGTTGTTATAGCTGATTTGGATGGTGACTCAGATTTGGATGTAATCATAAGCGGGTATAATACTACTGCAGCTGCACGAATTTCTGAAGTTTATAAAAATGATGGAAGCGCATCCTTTACCTTATTTACAGCTAGTCCAACCTTTGATTTAGCAAACGAAGGGGATGTTGATGTAGCAGATGTAGATGGAGATAATGATTTAGACATATTGATAACAGGAGATACTGGCCCTAGTGAGCTTACAAGTTTGTATTTAAACGATGGAACCGGGATTTTTACTAAAGATGTAACACAATCAACACTTTTTACTGACATGAGGGATTCTGACGCTGATTTTGCAGATGTTGACGGAGATGGTGATCAAGATCTTCTTATTAATGGAAGGTATAGCACTTCAACCAGAACGGCAGAACTTTATTTAAATAATGGTTCTGGAGAGTTTAGCCTTGTAGCAGGAACACCTTTTACTGGAGGGAATGCAGGAACTGTTGATTTTTTTGACTATGATAATGACGGAGATATGGATGTACTACTTTCAGGATATGAAGAGGTTGCTCCTAATCGTAATACTAGATTATATAGTAACGATGGGTTGGGTAATTTTTCCGAAGTAACATCCGAAACATTTACAGGTATAAATAATGCAGATGTAGCAATTGGTGATATTAATGGTGATTCAAAAAAGGATATAATTATTCTTGGATATTCATCAACCAGAATAGCAGAAATTTATCTTAATTCAACAGCTACGTCCAATGCGAGTCACATACTTTTAAATGAAGAGGTTCAGGTATACCCAAATCCAACGAATGATATAATTAATATTGATTTATTTGGCGAAATACCTGAAAGTATTGATATAATTAATAGTACTGGTCAAGTACTATTTAGTACTAATTCCTACAAAGGAATCGACATCTCAGACCTTTCTGACGGGATCTATTTCGTTAAAATAAATTTTAATGGAACTTCCTACGCAAAAAAAATTATAAAAAAATAAAAGTAGGTAATAGAGAAAAATTCATTTGATTGAGAAATTCGTTTAATTAGCTATGAAGACAAAACTTCTTCTAATATTTACACTTACATGCAGCCTGTTTTTAATATGTGGATTAATTACAGAAAGTGCTGTTAGATCGAATACAACATATCATTGTAATGATGATCAGGTTACGCATTTATTGAAGCGTATTAATAAAGATAAAGGGACGATATTGATTGCTGTTAGCTATCAAGATTTACTAGTTTACTCAAAAACCTCGATAAACAAGGTTATAGATCAGGGTGTTGATATAGTTGAAATTGAGATCAAATTAAACAAAGATTCAGTTCTAGTATTAACACCAAGTAAGGAAAATGGTCCTGTGTATAAACATGGGAAAATATTTGACTTAAAAACTAACTCTGCAGAAAATGATATTCAGACTCTTGAAGAGTGCATGCTTGGTATCGACGGGAATATATTAGTTTGCATTAATAATTACAATGGAGATTTAGATATTGTTGAACGCATTTTAAATAAAACAGGTACTATAAACCAGGTTATTATAAAAGTTCAAGAAGATATCGATCACGTAAGTGATAGATATGGAACTGTTTTGGATAGAATAAAATGTGTACCAGTTGTTAATGCAAAAACTCCCTATGTAAAAGGTTTCGTTGATGACTTTCTGATAGAGTTTAACCCTTATGCATTTGAGGTGTCTTTTAATCTGGAAGATTCTCTTAAGTTAGATATAATCTCTATGGTAAAAGAAAGGGGTTGTAATCTATGGGTTGAATCGTTATATCATAATATGAATAGCCAAAATAATAATGGTAGAAATATAAATGATATTATGAAGGATTGGGATTGGCTTATCGAACAAGGAGCCAATATTATTCAGACAGACCGCCCTGAACTTTTACTTGAATATTTAAGAGAAAAAGGATTGCACGATTAGTTTTTGTAAAGTCTTAGTTCAGTTTGGTTTGGGTATGTTAGGCCCACAACGCTTCAAGTAATAATGTTTTACAGGAGTTGTGGGCCTTCATTTCAATAAAATAATTATAATGATAAAGAAGATATTAAATTTTTATACAGTTTCTCCATCAAAATCTACATTGAGAGATTCAAAATTGGTGCAGAAACTATACAATCAATCTCGTTGGTCAGTTTTTTTATCAGCTACCATTGGTTATAGCCTGTTTTATGTGTGTAGGTTGAGTTTAAGTGTGGTGAAGAAACCAATTGTTGATGCAGGCTTTTTAAATGAGTCACAGTTGGGTATGGTGGGATCTGCTTTGTTTTTTACCTATGCAGTAGGTAAATTAACCAATGGTTTTCTGGCTGACAGGAGTAATATTAAGCGCTTTATGGCAACAGGATTGTTTTTAACAGCCCTCATTAACCTGGCTTTAGGATCAACAACCTTATTTGTGGCTTTTATTGTTTTGTGGGGTTTAAATGGATGGTTTCAATCTATGGGAGCCGCACCAAGTGTGGTGTCATTATCCAGATGGTTCAGTAACCGTGAAAGAGGGACTTATTACGGAATATGGAGTGCCAGCCATAGTATAGGAAAAGCAATGACTTTCATTGGCATAGCATTTATCGTAAGTATGTTTGGGTGGCGATGGGGTTTTTATGGGGCTGGCATTTCCGGTTTAATAGGAGCAGTTATTGTTTACTTTTTTCTTCATGACAACCCTGAAAGTAAAGGGTTACCTTCCATAGCAGATTATAAAAATGATCATGCCGAGGTAGCAACAAAAGATAAGTCAGTTGGAGAGGTTCAGAAGCAAGTTTTGAAAAATCCGTTTATATGGATTTTGGCTGGTTCTAGTGCGATGATGTACATCAGCCGTTATGCGATTGAGAGTTGGGGGATTTTTTACCTCGAAGCGCAAAAAGGATATACAAACATGGAAGCCAGCTCAATTATATCTGTAAGCGCAATAAGTGGAATTGTAGGAACTGTTATTGCAGGTATTATTTCCGATAAGCTGTTTAAGAGCAGTAGAAATGTCCCCGCTCTTGTAGCAGGTTTACTGAATATTTTCTCCATGTCACTTTTCTTATTTTTTCCTGATGGAAATGCATGGATGGATAGCTTTAGTATGGTTATTTCAGGATTTGCCTTTGGGATACTTATCACCTTTATTGGAGGCCTAATGGCTGTTGATATTGCATCAAAAAAGGCTTCAGGAGCAGCTTTAGGTCTTATAGGTATAGCTAGTTACATTGGTGCCGGTTTACAGGATTTGGTAAGTGGTATTTTAATTGCCAATGGAAAATCCACTGTTGAAAATATTTCTACCTACGATTTTACAATAGCCAAATGGTTCTGGCTAGGTGCTGCAATTATATCTGTTATATTGGCCTTAATGGTTTGGAATGCAAAGCATGAAGATTAAAAACCATACCCTTTAGACGAAAATACTAACCTTAATTGTATTGTAATTTTTCACATATCTATTAAAGTTATGAGCGATAAAGCATGGTCTATGCAACACGAGTGTACGGTTTATGGAGTTTTATATAAATGCCCATTTGGTACCAGACATTTAATGTGCCCTCTGAAATGTTTTGATAAGCTTGATTTTGGACAAAAAGTACTCAGGATTGAGGAATATACCTGCAATGAGATAAATACAGTATTAAGTTTGCATTATAAGTGTTCGGCTAAAAGAGAATTAGAACTGTATAAACCATGAAATAAAAAGCCCTTTGTTTTCTTATTTGTCTTTATGAGTTTATTGTAAGACGGTTGTATGGATATTTTAGAATTCAAAAAGCAGACCGAAAAAATTAAGGCAAGAGCTGAAAATGTTGTTGAGCTTCTTCAAAGTTTATTGAATTGGTCAAAGTATGGAATAGAAAGTAACAAGACAATAAAAGAATTTATAAACCCTGAAGAGTTATACAATAATGTATTTGAATTGTTCGACCATGTTCGAAAGAGAAAGAATATTGAATTAAAAATTGGCACATTAGATAATACGATCCTTTCCAATAGAGAGTTAGTGAAATTTTTATTTAGAAACTTGTATCATAATGCCCTTAAGTTTACAAATGAAAATGGAGTAATACCAAATGTATTATGAAATGATGGATAAATAAATTTAACAATTTTGTGTTTCTACAAGGAATAAAATAGAAGCATAGCCATAGCTACGGTGATATTTTATGACGAAGTAAAAACAACAAAAGAATGAATTTATATCAATCATTTCATGGTATTTTTGGTATAATTCAGGTTTATACAGAAGTAAGAAATGGTAAAACATATACTGTTGTTAAACATTCCGGGGTAGGAATCTCAGAAGAAAATATTGAACATATCCAGGATAAGGATCAATGGTTTACTACTTCCGGAACTTCAAATGAAGCAGGAACCGGGTTTGGGATTAATGCTTGTCGTCATTTTTTAGAAGATAATGGCGG
>NZ_VCHY01000369.1 GCF_005877885.1 Labilibacter sediminis | reverse complement strand
GGACGTGAAGCAGTCAAATACATCAATGAGCCGATCATGGAACGATATTGATGAGGATCAACATCTTCCAAATCCGAATCAGGACCCAGATTGTGAGTCACAGAAATAGGAGTCTTGGCAGGTTTAGCATCCAACATATTGAACCGTGTCAAAATGTCATTTACATACTTTGCTTGATGAACAAAGATGCCTTGAGTAGATTGTTTAACCTGTAGACCAAGAAAGAAACACATCTCTCCCATTGCGCTCATCTCAAACTTTGACTTCATCACTATTTCAAAATCATGGCATAGTTCTTCATTTGTAGACCCAAAGATTATGTCATCAACATAAACTTGTACCAAAAGTAAGTCATCTCCCGACTTCTTAATAAACAACGTGCAGTCAATCTTTCCTCGAGTAAATCCATTCTTCAGAAGGTGTTGAGAAAGTGTTTCATACCACGCACGAGGAGCCTGATGGAGTCCATACAGTGCCTTGTCCAACTTGTAGACATACTCCGGATGATC
>NZ_VCHY01000368.1 GCF_005877885.1 Labilibacter sediminis | reverse complement strand
GCCCTATAAAATAAAAATGATACAATTTTTTTATTTGAATATTCATTTTTATTTGAATTTCCTCGTTATTGTTTTAACTGACTGATTGCTTCATCAAAAGATAATCATTCCTATAAGCCCATTCATGGGGATCATTTAAAGTAGAATATCAAACTAAAAGCAAAAACGCATTTCATTTCAATGGACCCAATCGATCTTTTTACAGTTGTGGATAAACAAACCAACTTTTGTTCAGGACTCTTCGTATGAAAATTCATATGGAATTTTCATCTTTTCCTGTCCGAAATCAACGAGTTAATTATACTACCCTTGGTTTGGTATACCCAATTCTATGGAATTGGGTATCATGACACGAGTCTGGTTAAAAACTCCAACCTAACCCAACCCCAATCAAATCTAATAGTAATTTCGGTATTGCGCGCTATTTGTGCACAATATAAAGTTTGAAAAGCGAATATCTTTGCTAATGCTAAGTTTCATTGTAAACATTGTCAACAACGTAAAATAAG
>NZ_VCHY01000367.1 GCF_005877885.1 Labilibacter sediminis | reverse complement strand
ATGCGCCCCGCGTCGCAAGATGGCGGCCCGCGCATATCTGACCAGAAAGTCGATTCTGCTCCAATTCCTGCTAAGTATCAACCACCGATTCCGTTTCCAAATCGTTTGAAGAAACATCAGAAAGAGGCAGCATACCAGAAGTATTTCAAGCATCTAAGCTCCATTCATATCAACATTCCTTTCCTTGATGCTATGAAAGACATACCAAAGTTCGGGAAATTTCTCAAAGACTTGCTCACAAACCGGAAGAACATTGAAGAAGTCTCATCCGTCACCTTAAATGAAAGAAGTACTGCATATGTCATTCCAGAAAAGATGAAGGATCCTGGTGTAATCACTCTTCCATGTCAATTCGGAGATTCAATCTTAACCAATGCTTTAGCCGATTCGGGAGCTAGTATTAATTTAATGTCGTACACATACTATCAACGCCTTCAACTTTCAGATCTTAAACCAATTCGGATGGCGATTCATCTTGCTAACAAAGCAATTACTTTTCCTCGAGGCATTTGTG
>NZ_VCHY01000366.1 GCF_005877885.1 Labilibacter sediminis | reverse complement strand
ATCCCCCCTCAAACTCATAATGCTACAACAATTAGCATTGAGAGTTTGTCAGCCAAAAATTGAAAAAGAGGAGCAGTCAAAGGCTTCGTAAGGATATCCGCGATCTGCATAGTAGACGGAACAAACGGCAGGGAAATAGTTCCCTGCTGGAAATGATGACGAGTAAAGTGACAATCAATCTCGATGTGCTTTGTACGCTCATGGAAGACAGAATTCTTAGCAATCTGTATAGCACTTTCATTGTCACAATACAGAGGAGTAGGTTTGGAAATCTGAACTCCCATATCCACAAGCAGTCTTCGTAGCCAGACAACTTCACAAGTAGCCAGGGCCATGGCTCTATACTCAGACTCTGTAGATGATCTGGAAACAACATCTTGTTTCTTACTCTTCCATGAAATCAACGAATCTCCAAGGAAAACGCAATATCCGGAAGTGGACTTGCGATCATAAACATCACTATCCCAACTAGCATCACTGTAAGCTCGCAATTCCAAGGAGGATGAAGAGGGAA
>NZ_VCHY01000365.1 GCF_005877885.1 Labilibacter sediminis | reverse complement strand
TCACCTCACCGTTTCAGTTCCCGCCTTTTTCTCTCTCATCCATCACCTATATACATCTGTTTTATTCTCTCTCCTAGGTTACGCTTTCTTGGTCTCAAATCTCTTCCCCCTGTCTTCCAAAATCAAAACTCTGTTAAAACTGAAAAATCTTCATGGCTGGTTCAAAGAAATCTCAAGGTTCTACAGCATCTCGTTCCGCTACAAAAGAAAAAGCCACAAAGGAAGTTTCTACTTCTTCAGTTCAACAACCGATGGAACCCGTTATTGCTACCATGAACTATCGAATGTCGCTTAATCCAATGGATTATGAAGCATCTGTGAGAATCATCGTGGCGGTTCTTCAAAAACATAAAATAGCATCGGCTCTTACAAAAGTCACGTCTTTAATTCCGTTGAAGGCCATCTTCAAGAGTGCCCTAACTGCATTTGTTCCTGCAAAATCGACAGCTGTGCAAGTGACGCTCTGGAATGATGCCAAGGTACTTCTTACAAAAGACGTGTTCGTTAAAGCTAT
>NZ_VCHY01000364.1 GCF_005877885.1 Labilibacter sediminis | reverse complement strand
AATCGAAAAACCAATCTGGTCCTTTGCTAGATTGGGGCATGGTGTAACGCTGAACATCAACTTCATACCATTCCTCAATCCTACCAGTTAACTTGTTAAATACTCGTTTATTTGGAGAGTTGGCAACTTGTCCAAGATAATAGCCTTCAATAGCATTCTCCCCAAATTTGGATTTCCTGTCCTTTGCCTGAAGTAATAAAGTACACGGAGCACCAAACGGTTCTAAAAATTGCAGATTCGGTTTTCGATTGTTGATCAACTCGTAGCATGTTTTGTTATGCTTTTTCACTGTGAGAACACGATTGAGTGTGTAGCAGGCTGTATTCACGGCTTCTGCCCAGAATGTAATTGGCAGCTTTGAATCAGCTAGCATTGTTCTTGCGGTCTCAATCAGCGTTCTATTCTTCCTCTCAGCGACACCATTCTGTTGTGGAGTTCGTGGAGCACTAAATTGATGATGAATTCCGTTTTGTATGCAAAACAGCTCCATATTGTGATTCTTGAACTCCGTCCCA
>NZ_VCHY01000363.1 GCF_005877885.1 Labilibacter sediminis | reverse complement strand
AAATCCATCTCCTGCAATAAGAACACAAAAACCAAATAGCATAATACCTACTAAAAGAAAATAAACAGTAAATAACGTATTAACTTAGCACTACTCCCCGGCAGCGGCGGCAAAAACTTGTTGTGAGATTTAGTAATGATATTATTTTATTCAAATTCTCAAGTTTATCCTTTATCACCTACTAGCTACTAATTCTCAACCAGGCAAGAATTACCCGGTCAATTATAGTATAGCTAATAGTGATTAAGGTTCGAACACAGGGAGTAGGGGAATTAATACGATTATCTACTGAATATATAGAAAATAAGATACTTAGAATGAAAACAATCAATAAAAACAAAGATTACTCTCATTAATCGAATCACAACTTCATTATGCTTAGTTCTAATTAAATCAGGCTGTTTGGTATGGTTAAGTATTGATTTCGAAAGTAACTTATCCCTTTGGTCTAGTTCAAAGTTATTCTACTTAATATGTCTTAATCCCTTTAATGGTCATGTTAAGATCAAATAATA
>NZ_VCHY01000362.1 GCF_005877885.1 Labilibacter sediminis | reverse complement strand
AGCGTGTGAGTAATATGCTTCAGCATAAAAGATATCTAAAATAAGAGCAATCCAGCGTGGAAATGGAACATGATCAGCTCTGACATTTGCGCGAAGAAGCTGGACTAGCTGATCGAAGAAGAGAGCCCCATAGTCGACACGCTTATTCAAAAGAAGGGAACACACGACTTGTTGCTCGAAGAAATTGAGCTGATCAAGACTTCTTGTTTTGTGACCTATACACTTGCATATAGCTCCAGTAAAAAATTTCCACCCTGGAGTCATGTACTGACGGAGAATAAGGGCATCTCTGGCACCAGCTTTTGAATGATCATAACCCAGTTGATCAAATAGATGTCTACAGCGTTCAAGGGTAGGAAAATCAGAGTATGGTTCAAAAATCGGCAATCTCAGTGCAGTACGTAGGAGATCAGCGGTGATAGATACTGAATGACGGCCACGCCCAAGTGTGCCGGTGATGATGTTACTTTGATTATTCACAGAGGCCGTGTAGTAAAACTCGTAGACTTGAGCAGG
>NZ_VCHY01000361.1 GCF_005877885.1 Labilibacter sediminis | reverse complement strand
AGATCATCAAAAATGCCTTTTTCAGGCTGCGTGGATGGGGAGGAGACGGAGGGGTCAGGGATAGCTGAAACTATTGGTACGATCGGATCGGGAAGCGAGACCAAAATGCTCTCGATCGTTGTGCTCATCCCTACTGATTGACCACCAACAATAGGCCCCCATCTGGTTTCGAGAACGGAGGAGGGAGGAACCACAGTCGCAGGGATCACAGAGACCTCCACATCAGATGTGTCGGCATGTGAAATTCCACCATCACCTCCTGCCTCAGAGGCATTTGGATCAGGGGAAGCCTGCGCAGAACGTCGAACAAGCTGTTGGACTTCCTCCTCATCATCTTCAGCAGTGACCCCGTGGTCACGCTCGCTAATTGTAGCCTCATCATCATTGGTGTAATCGACCAGGGTCTTTGCAGCCTTAGGCTTCTTTCCTTTCTTCGCCTTCTTTGCCTTAGGCTTGGGAACCTTCGGCGAACTGGCGGAAGCATCCGCCTTACGTTTGCCACCAGTTGCGATAAGA
>NZ_VCHY01000360.1 GCF_005877885.1 Labilibacter sediminis | reverse complement strand
TCCTTCTCTTTCACTTATGCGATGAAAACACGCAAGTGTTTAGCAAAGGGTTGCCAAGTAATCTTAGCCTAAGTGGTGGAACCGGCTAAGAATAAATTGGAACCATGCGATGTCGAGGTCATTATAGACTTCGAAGAGCTTTTTATGTGAAGCTCCTACTCTTTCCTTATTCGAGAGCAGCACAAATTTTATGATAGGTAGTGATGCGTGTTACTCTTGGCGATAGTTTATGCTCCAGTTGCACGATTGGAGGCGATTCGTATTTTCCTAGCATATGCCTCGTATATGAATTTCACGGTCTATCAAATGGACGTCAAGACCGCCTTCTTATATGGTGAAGTGAAAGAGGAGATCTACGTCGATCAACCACCGGGATTTGTCGATCACAAATTCCCAAACCACGTGTACAAGCTAGACAAGGCGCTCTATGGTCTGCATCAGGCTTCGCGCGCCTGGTATGCTACTTTGACCGAGCATCTACTACAACATGGGTACACGCGAGGCACAATTGATCAA
>NZ_VCHY01000036.1 GCF_005877885.1 Labilibacter sediminis | reverse complement strand
AAAAACTGAAAAACTGTCCCAAAACCACATTTTATCAATTCGAATATCTAAATACAAAATCGTTTAGGACAGCTCTGATTTCTCTTATAAATCCTATTTTTTTAGGATGGTCTGAAACATAAATATCATTGTCAAGTTTTCGTAACATAAAAAGTGCGATTATGTCTCCACCGGCTGTCCAGGAAAAAAAGATTCCAAAGGCCAGAATACCTCCATGTCCAATTATCAATCCTATTATTGAAGGAATTATGCCCATAATAATTAATGGCATTGCTCCACCAATTTTGTAATGTTTTACTTTTAATGGTTCTTTACAATGGCAATATGGAGTCAGGAATTTCCATTTTATTCCAAATTTTATCGATTTAAGTCCATTCGATGCAAATTGTCCCCATGTTAATCCATGTAGCAATTCATGCATTATTATCCCACCTATCAGGATGTATAGGATATAGTCATGAAATACTTCTTTACCAGCCTTAAATGTCTCATAATCCCATATTAAAATAAATGGGTAAAAAATTATTGCTGTTATGGGAATCATCAACAGGATAGCAATTAAATTAACTGTTCCAACACCCATTGTAAATTCTTCTATTTTTTTATTCTCGGCTTTTGTTGCTTCTTCCATGATGTCATCTAAAAACAAAGCCTCCCCTTTCGAGAGGCTTTCAAATTGTTGCATATCTAATTCCCAATAATTGTTCTGGCACTAAGATAGCCGCTGTAAAATTCGGCTTCGTTATCCCTAAATATGGTCATCATGTTGTCCATTTTAGGTTTTAGTATTTGATTCCCCTCCGTAAATAAATCTTCAATGGAGCCAAGGGTTGCATATTTCTGGCTTAGTATGGTTCTGGGTTTACCTATTAAGGCATTAAAATCTTCAATAGATGTTTGTACTTCAGTAACCAGCTCCTGTGTTAAACCAAATTCGCCCAAAGGCTCAATATGTTCCGAAGCCTTACTGGTAACATTTTTTACTGTAGGATAAACGTCAGTTTCCTTTAGTCGGTTTATGTCTGACCGAGTTAATTTAACCGAGTTAGCCAAATCAATGTTGCCTTGCTCCAAAGCAAATACATGAATAACTCCGGCAAGCATCGATCCCTTATTGGCAATCACATCTTTTAAATTGTCTTTTTTTTGTGTTACGCCAACATCTAATTTTGTTTCCTGAATTTTTTCATGAATTCTGGAAATTACTTCATCCAGATCATTTTTGTAGGTTACCAGGCGGGGAATACCGTTCCATATACCGTTGTTATTATCTAAATAGCTTTGAGTACTCAAAAACATCCGGTAGATGTTCGATTGATTTTTGTTCATCGAATATGATTTTAGGTTTGAATTATAAAGATTTCGACAATGAAAATACTTTTTATAATGTAAAACACAAATTAATATTCTAACAATCTTGTTAATTAGAATAATTCTAAAAACAATGAGGAATGTTAATTGTGATAGATGTGATATGGTGTATGTGGTTGGTTAATAGTTTTGTGTATGATATATATTAAGAGTTGATTTGTCATTTATTGATTAATATTGCAAAGTGTTATAAATGAATTTAATTAATCAAAATCATCATTGTTTGCATTTTGATGTGCTTCGAATATAAATCAAAGTGTTTCGAAAGAGTTTCATATAGCTTTGAACAATATTAAAACCTTATCGAATTAAAAGTAAACCTCTTCGAACAACGTTGCTACCTTCTTGAATGAAGTCTGAACCTCTTCGATTAAATGCCGAACCTCTTTGAATAAAACCTGGACCCCATCGAATAAACTTCGAACCCCTCTGAATAAAGTCTGAACCTCTTTGAATCTATCTCATACCTTTCTGAAGTCCTGCTGAATCAGGTAATTAGCCAATACGTGCTTTTGTGCTTGTAAACAACGTTTCTTTACTAATAAAATAACAGTAATGAACTATTCTATACGAATAAAGGACGGTTCCTTATAAGCAAATTGCTTAATAGAAACCGTTTTTTCGCTATTGAATAAACAAAAAATACCCAATACTAAACGAGAAACTTCTACTTACATGAAAATCCTCGTAAGAAGAAAACCTGCGTGGCATGTTGTGAGTATATTCCAGAGTCAGGTCAAAATCCCCAAGATTTATCTCAAGAGGAATAGAAAGGGCGGTATTGAGTAAGCCAAAAGTTTCGGCGTATTGGTAGTTGTAAAATATTTCGGTATCCGTTTCTGATGCTATGCTTATGTCGGCCAGGTATTCGTGATCAGAAAAATAAAAGTTTAAGTCCGGGGTAATTTCCAGTGAATTGCCATTGCTCCATTTTTTCAACCTTATTTTTTTGTAAAAACTGGCTGCAAACTGGTGACTGTTATACTGGCTAACCATATATGAATAGCCAATTCTGGAGGAGATAAATTTGGGTTTTATAAAGGTGATTGATGTGCTAAAGGTATTGGAGCTTGAGATTTCATGCTTTTCGGTATTATCAAAGGAGGTACCCCTGCTATAACCAAAACGCATACGGGTTTTCTTCTTTTTGTCCATGTAAAACGAATACCCTCCCGACATAACAAAGGACGTACTCACAGGAAAAGGCGATTCGTATTTTACAATGCCTAATCCAAACATCCATCCCTTGGTGTTAATGTAAAATACCTGAGGCAGGGTGCTGCCTAATCCGGCATAATACTCTCGTCCTGCATACGGAGCCGAGCTGCTTAACGATAGTCCTGAGTATAAAAAGTGGTGAGTGGTATTTACCTTTATAAGATCATCAAGAATACTTTCCTGTACAGTTAGCTCTGATTGATCTTCATCATTAAGGTCATAGGTTAGCTGATCTAAAATCTCATCTGTACTTTGAGCATATACGCTTTCGCAGGCAACAAGGATAACAATACACGCCGTAAGTATGTTTATAGAGATTTTCATAACAAGCTTTTAAATTTCAGGATTAGGGTATGCCGGAGAATGTGGAGAGCTTCCCAAAAACTAAGTGTTAAATTTTCAGGGAAGCCTCGGTTTATAATGTGAACCTAGTTATCACCCTTTACTTTGTTTCCATCTCTTACCTGCTTTTTAACGCCTTCTCTTTTACCTTGTTTTTTAGCCATTCTGCGCTTAACGTTTTTCTTTTGCTCATCGGTAAGGGTAGCTTTAAACTCCTGACGGTTTTCTTTTACGGCTTCTTTTTGAGCTTTAATCATCTCTTTTTGCTCATCAGTAAAAGTAGCGCGAAGCATTTCTTTTCTTTCTTCCATCGAAATTTCTTCGTTTTCTAAGATGGCCAATTGCTCATCAGAAAATGTAGCTTCTATGGCTTCACGACCAGCTTCTCTTTCTTCTTTTTGAGAAGCAAGAAGTTCTTTTTGCTCGTCGGTTAATGCGTTTTTAATACCAGGTTTTGTGTGAGGACCTTTATGCTTTTGTTTATCTAAAGTAGCTCTAAACTCTTCTTTTTTAGCAGCCATTTCTTCTTTGTGATTCTTAATTAAAGCTTTTTGCTCATCGGTAAATGTTGCCCTTAACTGTTCTCTTTTTTGTTCTGCAGAAAGCTCTTCATTTTCTAAAATGGCTAATTGCTCTTCAGTGAAGGTTTCTCTTAATTCTTCGCGGTGCGATTCTTTTAGCTCTTTTTGTTCAGTAAGCATGGCTTTTTGCTCTTCCGAAAGGTTTTCGTGAACATTGTGTTTTACACCTTCTTTGGGAGCTTCTGCTTCCTGAGCAAATAAACCTGTTGAAATAAATAATGTACTTAATAATGCTATAGATATATTTTTTAAAGTTTTCATAAGATGTTTTTTTAAAAGTTAAACTATGTTATCGAACGTTCAGTTATTAAGACTTGCATTTATTTCTAAGGTTTAATGAAGGGATTAAAAAAAACTGTTTTTTTATGATTGTAGATGTTGTGGAGAAGTGTATTGGTTTCTTGTTCAAGATATTGTGTAAGGTTGTTTTTTTATGGTTAAATTAATTTTTTCTGCTTTTTTGTTGAAATATGCTTTAATTTCTATCTGCTTTTCTGCTTTTTTTTCATCATCAGACTTAAATCCTTACTTTTATTAAAAGAAACCTTAATCAATCAATCTTATTATGAATAGCCTTGCTCGTTTTTATACCCTGTGTTTATTATTTTTTGTTTCCGCTACTGCATTTGCACAGGATGCTCATTACTGGACCGAACAATTTGGTACGCGCTCCATGTTGCTAAGTAATTCAGTAGTGGGTAGTGTCGACGATTTAGGAGCTGTGTATTACAATCCGGCACGCCTGAGTTTAATTGAAAATGCTGCCTTTGTTATTAGTGGAAAAGTATATCAGCATAGTACTACTAAGTATAACGATATAACCGGTAATGGACCGGGAGCAAGTAAAAAATCATCAAGCTTTGGTGGAGCTCCAAGTTTGGTTGCCGGAACCTATTCCATTAAAGGGGCCGAGAAGCATACTTTTGCTTATGCTTTTCTGCGACGCAAAGGTATGGATGTTGATCTGGATGCTTCCTCTGAAATATTTGGCGATGTCATGGAAAGTATTCCCGGAGAAGAGTATTTCAGCGGTAATATGTCTTTAGGTAAAAAGTTTAACGAAGAGTGGATGGGTGCTTCCTGGTCTTATGCTTTTAATTCGAACATGAGTATTGGTGTAACAAATTTTCTAAGTATCCGCGATCAAAAAGCACATCTTCAAACCCAGTTGCAGGCTTATAGCGAAGAAGGTAAAGTAGAAAGTTATTTTGCCAAGAGAAGTTACGATTACAATACGGTAGGCATCCTTTGGAAAATTGGACTGGCTATGAATTACGATCCCTTTAACTTTGGTTTAACGGTTACTACACCCACCATACAAATTAAGGGGAGTGGATCATTTCATTACGAACAGGTATATACCGGTATTTACGGCAATCAGCCCATTTACGAACGTGCTACTCAAAGTGATATTGATATGACTTACAGAACACCATTTTCGGTAGCTGGTGGTTTTGGTGTAAAATTATTTAAAGGTGTTTTGCACGGAAGTGCAGAGTATTATCATAGTGTAAATCAATATACACTAATGGATGCCGATCCTTTTGTTGGGCAAAGCACAAATATTGAAATCGATCCTTTTCTAAAAGACGAGCTTAATTCAGTTTTTAATTACGGTTTGGGATATAACTTCCAATTCAGCGAAAAAATTAACGGCTACATCAGCTATGCAGCAGATTATTCTGCTGCCCCTGATTATCAGAAAAATGATGGTCAAAACAATGGTTTAGTGTATGCATCCACCTTTCATTCAAAAATTAATCATTATGCAGGCGGTGTAATGCTCAATTTTAAAAGAGCAGATATCACCTTGGGAGCCAGCCTGGCCACTACCGATTATGAAATTAGCCGCCCCATTCATTTTCCGGATGGAGATGATATTAAGCTCCTGAATCCGGATCAAAAATCTCAAATCCATTGGAATAGATTACGCTTTATCATTGGTATTTCTATTCCAATGTTTGATAATTTCTTAAAGAAAATGGAAGATAAAATAACAGGTTAAAACTATTTATAGCAGTTGATGGTCATGCTTATAATTTGTGTGTTTTAAAATAAAATAGATATAAATGCTAATTACAGCGGCAAACATACACCATACTGAAATCATGTATTTTAGGTAAAACACTTTTGCAATTAAAAAAAATACCAGCATCAAAGCGCCTAGTATGTTTACCTTGCGGTAGCTTGATAATATAAAAGGAATAACAGCAGGCAGAAGGTAGAAAATACCGCTCCACCAGTTTGTGCTTTTAAAGTGTCCCACGGTATAAAATATATGCTGCTGATCTATTTGAGCGATCACATCATAAAATATCATCCGGTAGCCCAAAAGAATAAATAAAAAGATTCCCAGGGCCAATGGAATTTTCATGAGTGTTTTTCGTGAGGTGTTTTTTTCCATGAGGAAAACGGAAAGAGGAACCACAACAGGCCAAATGAGCTGCGCAAATATTAAAAAACCGTAACTGGCCACCGATTCTATAAATTGATAGCCCTCATTTTGTAAAGCAATCCAAAGCCATCCTTCAAAAAACTGCTGAACACCAAATAATATGGGTATTAATGCAAATAATCGCTGTTCTCGAAGGGTGCTTTTTTTGTAGGCGTAAATGCCCACGGTACTAATTATCGCGCTTGCTCCAAAACTTACCTCGGCAGAAAAACACATAGTTTACATTTATCAGTTAACAAATTAAAACATTAACAAATCAACAAATCAGCACATTAATATATTAATAAATAAACACATTAACACATTGACAAATTAACACATTAACACATTGACAAATTACCAAATCATCAAATCATCAAATCATCAAATTTTCATATTACCCCATTGTCAAATTCTCACATTAACCCATTAGCTCATAAAAATGCAATTTTCGTATTAAAATCCTTTTTTTATCTTTATGGCATTACTAGCCTAAATTTAATATGCGCCATCTAATCAAAGAATTAACGCTTGTATTTGTATTTTTAGTACCCTTGTGTCTTTCCGGAAAAACAAGTGACAGCACAAACGTTGCAGCTAACCATATTAACAAAAGCGAACTCAATGGAAGCTGTGATCGTAAAGTGAAGCTGGCTGATGCGTATATTCATCTTAAGCAATACAACAAAGCATTAGCATTGCTTCAAAAAGCAGAGGATTGCTGTAAGTACAGATCAGAATTATCGCAGGTTAAATACCTGATAGGTGAGGTGTATCGTTATCAAGATAAGCCGGCAAAGGCAATGGAGCAATTCAACAGTTTATATGAGGCTAGCCTTGAAGATGCTGATACTTTAGGTATAATAAGAGCCCGTTATGGATTGGGTAATTATTATTACAGTATTCAGAACTTTCAAAAGTCCATCTCATATTATCATCGTGCATTAAACAGTTTATATCAATATACAGATGTTGCACTAAAGGCCCGTGTATTGTTGGCTTTGTCAAAGCTATACATGGAAAAGGGTGATTTTGCCGATTCAAGATCATATGCGCAAAAAACGTTAGAGCTAATCAACCATATTGATGACAGGAGTCTGAAAGCGGAGTGCTTCGAAGTTTTTTCTCAGTTATATGACAATTTGGGAGATTATAAGTCAGCCTTTTTCTACAAGAATAAAAGCATGATGCTGCGGGACTCTGTAAATTACGAACAGTTGATCGTTGTGCTAAGCAGGTTAGAAAACAAAGAAGCTTCACAGGGAGAGAAAAAGGCTATAGCTATCCTGAAACGGGAAAATATCTCCTTAAATACGGATTGGTTACGTGAGAAAAATAGAGGCTCCCTGTTTTTGGTAACCAGTGTATTGTTGTTTGTATTCACTGTTATTTTACTATTGTTGTTCAGGTCAAAACTAAAGGTAAGTAAAGCTTTAAAGAGTAAAAATCTTGAACTTCAAAAACTTAATGCCACAAAGGATAAGTTCTTTTCCATTATAGCTCACGACTTAAAAAGTCCGTTTAATTCATTGATGGGTTTTTCTGAAATGCTTTCGTTGCATGTCGAAACAAAAAGTCATGCTGATATAATGGAGTTTAGTAAGGTTATTCATAATTCAACCCGAAAGTTATATTCATTGGTAGAAACCTTGTTACAATGGTCGAGAACACAATTGGGTACAACAGAATATAAGCCCGTTAAGCTTGATGTAAAATTTGTTTCAGCCAACATAATCTCCATCTTAAAAATTAATGCCGAGGAAAAAGATATTGTGATATCCTTACAGATTGATGAGAATCTTATGGCCTGGGCTGATAAGGATTTGTATAGTGCTGTACTCCGAAATTTAATTACCAATGCCATCAAATTTTCGAGGGTAGGAAGTGTTATCAATGTATCATCTCAGATTAAGCATGATAATGTTATTATTTCTGTTTCTGACTCAGGAGTGGGTATCAGTAAAGAAAATATGGAGAAAATTTTCAGGGTGGATGCCAACCCGACTACCGAAGGTACATTTAAAGAAAAGGGGACAGGCTTAGGTTTGGTTTTATGTAAAGAATTTGTTGAAATTAACAAAGGAACAATTTGGGTGGAAAGTGAATTAGAAAAAGGAAGTACCTTTAAATTTACTGTACCTTTGCTAAAAAATAATGATTAAATAGCGAGTATAATGACAAAGAAGAAAGTTGGTTATGTTGATGCGATAACGGAGATTGAGAATATCTTATCTAAAATTGAAGATAATGAGCTTGATGTAGATGAATTATCCGACAAGGTTAAGCGTGTTTCAGCATTGTTAAAGATATGTAAGGATAAACTCCATAAAACAGAAGTTGAGGTAGAGAATATCTTAAAAGAAATAGAAGATTAGGCATAGTTTATATCTTATACCAATAGCGTCCTAAACGTTTTAATGAAATATACTGGTCGCCTTGTTTAGTCTCGACCTCAGCCAGAGAGCCAAAAAACAGGATTGAGATGACGATTAAAAATTGTTTTCTGTTTGAGCACTTTGAGGAACGAGAAAGTGTGAGTTTAAAACAATTTCAGTCATGAAACCTAGTTTTTTGAGCGAAATGGGTGTAGTCGACGGTCTTTTTGCTTACTTTTTTGACTGTAGAATTGGAGCAAAGCGGAAATCATGAGCACCTTTGATAATGTTTTAGTTAGCGAACTAAAAAAGTAAGAGCCTTCACGGCTCGAGTGAAAAAATAATTTGGACACCATTAATCTTATACCTAAAAAAACAAGCGGATGAAGTGGTATTGTTAACCATTTCACCCGCTTGTTTTTTATTTCGTTTTATATGTAAGGCTTTAAAATATAAACCTAGCTCGTATAAATGCATGGGTTCCTGCCTGTGGATAATAATAATTCCAGGAGTATTCGTTGCCAGACTCATAATATGTTCCTCCCCATACGTAGGCATTACTTTCGTATAGTTTGTTAAAGATATTATTAACAGTTAATTGTAATTCAATTTTATTGATCCATTTAGGTTTAAATTCTTGGGTTATAATGCCATTGAATACAGTGTAGGCATCAAGCTTGCGTAGATCACTTTGAGTATTATCAAAGTATTGATCGCCAACGTGTTTTGTGACAAGACTTATGGAGTTACTTTTGAAAGGTTTAAATGTAAAAATGCTGTTGACAATAAGTGATGGAGAAAATGCTATTTGAGAATTTCCATGATATATAATAGTGTCTTTTATTTCACTCCAGTCAGCATTGTGGGCAGTTGCAGTTTCCACATAATCTTTAATGATGTTTTTGCTGATAGTGGTATTACCATCCCATCTTAAAAATGGAAGTAACTCAATGCCTAAATCAAGCTCTATACCTGTTCGATAACTTTTATCTACATTAGTCATAATATCATAGCCAACACTGCTTTTTTCTCCGGTTGGGACCAATTGATCTTTATAATACATGTAGTAAAAATTAATGTTGGCAGATGCTTTAGGAGAGCGAAAATGATAACCTAGTTCCAGATCATTTAATCTTTCCTCCTGCGGAGTTGCTTCAGGATCGCCATTGGCATCTTTAAAGTTGGCCCTGGTTGGTTCTCTGTGAGCAACGGCATAAGAGGCGTATATTTGATGCTTCTTATTTAGTTCATAAAATAATCCTGCTTTGGGATTGAAAAAGTTGTAGTTGTGTTCCTGATCTAAAGTAGATAAGTCATCATCAGAACCATCCATTTTGTAATTAATACCTCTATATTGAATATCTCCGAATACATTAAGTTTTTCGGACAGTTGGTAATTTATCTTGGCATAGATGTTATAATCTGTTTTTACTCCGGTGTTGCGATACCATTCTTCTCCTTTCTCAGACTTTCCCGCAAAACGAGCCCAAATAACTTCACCAAAATGATCACCGTCGTATCGGTTCCATCCTCCGCCAAAAGTTGCTTGAAGTTCTGTTGTATTGTAGTTTAATGAAGCGGTGAAACCGTAGAAATCGTTGGTGAGCCATTTTTGTCGGATTAAGTCAGTTGTTTCAATTGGATCTGTACCTTCAATAAGGTATGGATCCCAACCATAATCAGCATAAGCTTCATCTTCTTTATACTGTTCGTAATAACCTTCACCTTTTGTGTAATGCAGGGCTGTGTTTAAAAGCCATTCCGAACTTAAATTTTGACTGTAAAATAATTGATAATGTGTTTGTGTATAATTATCCGTCTGATCTTCGTAATACCTCTGCACTCCATCTTCATCTTCATATTGTCCCGCTGGGTTGTATGTTCTGTTAGTTTCTAAAGTTTCTTTATCTATACCCCACCAACTAATGCCGGTACGTTGCTTTCCGTGAATAATATTGGCTTTTAAAAAGCTGTTTTCGAGATGCATGGCACCGCTTAGGTATAAGGATTGATGGTCAGAAAAAGCATAGTCGATATATCCATCCGACTGCACATCACTATATCTAACGTCAAATGAAAATTTATTGTGTAATAAGCCTGTGCTTGCGCTGATGCTATTTTTAAAGGTATTAAAAGAACCCGCTGTTGAACTAATCTCGGTAAAAGGTTCGGCATGGTAACTTGTGGTATTAAAGTTTACTGTTGCTCCAAATGCCGCAGCCCCATTGGTTGATGTACCTACACCTCTTTGTATTTGAACCTCATCTACTGATGATGAGAAGTCAGGCATATTTACCCAAAATACTCCCTGACTCTCTGAGTCGTTTAAAGGAATACCATTTACAGTTACGTTAATGCGTGTTGCATCGGTACCTCTAATACGCATGCTGCTGTATCCAACACCAATACCCGACTCTGTGGAAGAAACAACCGAAGGAGTCATGCTTAATAGCAATGGAATATCGTCGGCAGCATTCAATGATTGAAGCTGTTCTTTCGAGATATTTGTTTTGGCTACAGGTGTTTTGTCACTGGCCTTAATGGATGATACAACCACTTCGCCTGTTAATACCGACTTTGCAGCAAGCTGAATGTTGATATTTGTATTCTCTTTTACCTCAAGGCTTGTTGAATACGACTCATAGCCAATGTATGTAACGTTGAGCGTGTATTTGCCAGCTTTAATGTTGGTAAATTCAAAAGTGCCATTTGTGGAGGTGCTCATTCCTAATTTACCGCTTCCTAAAACAACGCTGGCACCAATCAAAGCTTCGTTGTCAGTTGAAGTTACTTTTCCGGCGACTTTATATTGTGCCATGGAAAATTGAAATGCCATAAGGCATAAAATACTTGATAAAAATAAATTCTTCATGATTACAGTTTTTATGTTTAAATACTGCAATGAGGAAAAACAGGAGAATAACTCTTTCCCTTGACAGCATTACCTGCCCAGGTTCGAAGGGTATAATCTCAGCCTATTCTTAAAAACAGGCACCCCATTGTAGAAAATCGGACGCGAAATTAAGACCTTTATATCTTAAAAGCAACTTTCAAATAAAGATAACATGTTTTTTTTAATCTAACTTTCTGGTTTTGGTGATATATTACTATTGTATTTAGCGCTTTACAAAGAATTTGGATTGAGACTTTCCTAGTTCACTTAATACTTCGAGTGTTGATAAACCAATGTTATCCTGCTTTGCAATATATGAAGACAAAGCAATGCCATAAATTCCGGTTTTAAAAAGATCATTAAAATCTTCAGGGATAATACCTCCAATGGCAATGATGGGAATGCGAATGTTTTTATCAGTACAGCTTTGTATAATTCTGGAATAACCTTCTATGCCAAGCACAGGACTAAGATTTTTTTTGGTATCTGTAAACCTGAATGGACCCAGACCAATATAATCAACACCTTGATTAGCCAGGTTTTCAATGTCTTCAAATGAATTTGCTGTAGCCCCAATAATCTTGTATTCTCCAAGAATTGCTCTGGCTTCCTGAACTGAAATATCGTTCTTCCCAAGATGCACACCATCTGCATCTACTTTGGCTGCTATATCAACGTAATCATTAACGATAAAAGTTGCACCGTACTCCTGACAAATCATATTACATTTATGAGCGTCCGATATGATGGCGTCCTCTGTTTGATCTTTAATTCTGAGTTGTACCCAATTACCACCTCCGGCACAGAAGTTTAATGTTTGTTGTGAGGCTGAAAGCTCAGTATTTTGATATGTAATAAAGTGAAGTTTGCCTATATTTTTTTTCATTCTGTTTGTGCTTTTATAGTAATGGTATTGATAATCCATTTGGCGCAAATTTACCTAATGCATTAGATAATGCAACTATTTCAAAAAGAAAAAACAAACACTTTTATTCAAGGTTTTTAAAGAAATTCCGGATATCGTTTTCCTTATTATGAACAGAAATGCTTTGCCAAAAGGAGCCCAGTATAGCTGCTCCATAAAAACCCATGTTTTTAACCTGTTGGATGTTTGATGAGGATATACCTCCCAGTGCTACAATGTTATGCCCCGGATTTGACTTAATAAAGATCTCCAGTTGTTTCATGTTATATGTATCTCCACCATAACCCGGTTTTGAAACACTTTGGAATATAGGACTTAAAAAGCAATAGTTAAATGTTTGATTTAAATCTTCTATTTCTTTTGTGCTATGACACGAAATACTTTTTGATCCTTTATAATTCAGGTAATCATTGATGTGGTGTTTATTTCGGTTTGTAAAATGAATACCTTTTAAATTGTATCGTTCACAGAGTTGGTGATGACTGTGTATCACTATTCTTTGATGTAGTTCATGCGAAATATTATTAAGATATGCAGCCATTTGGTCCTCTGAGAAATCCGGCTTTCTAAGATGAAAAAAAGCAGGCGTAAGGTTGAGGAGAGAATGTACAATGTCAATTTCGTTTTTAAGAGGTTCCGGATTGGAGATAATAATGTATTGCATGATTATATGGCATAAAAAAAAGCTGCCATAAAAGTATTTAACTTTACGACAGCTTTTAAATTTCTTATCTAATTATTTCGAGTTATTTATTCACTTTTAATATTTCCGTTACCATCTTTTCCATATCAGCTTTTGGTCTGAAACCCATCGCTGCTTGTGGTTCTCCATTTAAGGGTATAAATACAATAGTTGGTAAACTTCTAATGCCAAATACAGAAGCTAACTCTTTTTCTTTATCAGTATTTACTTTAAAAACCTGAATCTTACCATCGTATTCCTTTTGTAACTGATCCAAAATAGGAGCAACCTGACGACAAGGACCACACCAGTCGGCGTAAAAATCCAGGATAGCCGGCACATTTCCATTGTATTTCCATTCTTTGTTGGTTTCGTAATTAAACACCAACTCCTTAAAGGTATCTTTGTTTAGGTATATCACCTTGTTCTCACCTTTCTCTCCATCACTGTTCACCTTGTCTGAACCTGAAACTAAGGTTAATGTAAAAAATGAAATAAGGCTAATAAATAATATGCGTTTCATAATTAAATGTCTTTAATAAAGTTTCAAGTTACCTGTACAGATACTGATAAAACTATTGATTGGTTACATTATTACAGGTTTATTTCTCCACTTTTAAAACATCTTTAAATGCTTTTTCAAGTGATTCTTTAGGAAGTGCACCTTGAGCCATTTGAGGCTGGCCTTCGCTTGGAATAAATAATAAAGAAGGAATACTTTGTATGCCAAACATTCCTGAAAGTTCTCTTTCAACTTCTGTATCAATCTTATATATGTCTAATTTTCCGTCATAGTCTTTTGATAATTCTTCCAGAATCGGAGCAACCGCTTTACAAGGTCCACACCAATCAGCATAAAAGTCAATTAAACAAGGTTTGTCACCAGCATATTTCCACTCTTTGTTTGCTTCAAAATCAAATACTTTTTCCTTAAATGTTTCCTTAGTTAAATGCTCTAACATGATTATAATATTTTAAAGTTTTTACTATTTAAATTTCGATATACAAATATATCTAAAAATGTCGATATATCAATATCAAAATGTATGCCATTAAATTTTAATCATATTTATAGTCTGAATAATGAGTAATTCCTGACAATTTTTCAACAAAAGCATAAAACGCTTGTTCAGGTTACTTGTCATTGTATCTGATTTATGCCTGTTATTGTGTATGCTCAGTAAAGCTGTTATTACAGATAAATAAACAGATACGTCTGTTGTTCAAAGGGCATTCTTGTCATCCAATTTTAAGATTTAAGTAAATAAGTTGTAATTTTGTCACCCTAAATGCAAAATATGTCAGTAAGAAATATTCAGAAGTTTTTAGATGGTCCTGTTTTTAAGGCTGTTAGAGATGTAGCGGATTCGGAAAAGGTAGAAACCTATGTGATTGGTGGTTTTGTGAGGGATTTAATATTAGGCACACCATCGAAGGATATTGATATTGTGGTGAGAGGAAGTGGCATTGAAATGGCTGAGAAGGTGGCTGCCAAACTGGGACGATTAAAGGTATCTGTATTTAAAAATTTTGGAACAGCCATGTTTCGTTTTCGTGATGTGGAGGTTGAGTTTGTTGGGGCCAGAAAAGAATCATATCAGAGAAATTCACGCAAACCAATAGTAGAAGATGGCACTATTGAAGATGACCAGAATAGAAGAGATTTCACGATAAATGCATTGGCCATCAGTTTAAATAAGGATAGCTTTGGTGAAATTGTAGATCCATTTAATGGTTTTGAAGACTTGAATGAAGGCATTGTTCGAACGCCATTAGATCCGGATATTACATTCTCAGATGATCCGTTACGTATGTTAAGGGCCATTAGATTTGCTGGCAGGTTTGGTTTTCAGATTGAAGAAAATACGTTTGAAGGTATTAAAAGAAATAAGGAGAGGCTTGAGATTGTTTCAGGTGAGAGGATTGTTGAGGAGCTGAATAAGATGATCATGTCTAATAAACCATCAATGGCTTTTAAATTATTGGATATAACAGGGCTGCTAAAATTGATATTGCCTGAGCTTCAGGACATGAAAGGAGTGGAGGAGAAGAATGGTCAGCGACATAAGGATAATTTTTACCATACCTTGGAAGTGTTGGATCGTATTGTTCCATATACTAATGATGTATGGTTGAGATGGTCTGCTATTTTTCATGATATTGCCAAGCCTGTAACCAAACGTTTTGATGCAAAGTTAGGATGGACTTTTCATGCCCATAATCATGTTGGACAAAAGATGGTTCCTAAGATCTTTAAGCGAATGAAATTTCCGATGAACGAAAAAATGAAGTTTGTTCAAAAGATGGTGTATTTGCATATGCGACCCATTGTTTTGTCAGAAGATGAAGTTTCGGATTCAGCAGTAAGGAGGTTGCTTTTTGATGCAGGTGATGACATAGAATCTTTAATGACTTTATGTGAGGCTGATATTACTTCTAAAAATGAAGATAAAGTTAAGCGTTACATGAGAAATTTTAAGGTGGTGCGCCGAAAATTAAGGGAAATTGAAGAAAAGGATCGTGTGCGTAATTTTCAACCACCAGTTACCGGTGAAGATATTATGGAAACATTTGGCATTAATCCCTGTAAGGAAATTGGTGATATTAAAGCTGCCATTAAGGAGGCCATTTTAGATGGCGATATTGAAAATGACAGAGATCAGGCATTTCAATTGATGATTGAGTTAGGAACCAAGCTTGGATTAAAAAAGGAAAGTCAACGATAATGGATAATTCCAATACAAAATCATCGCCGCTTTTTTCCGATGTCAGTTATTCATTAAAAACCGAGGGGCCTATTATTGTGGCTTATCAGTTTAAATCTCCCGAAAATATGGGGCATATTATTCGTCTGGCGTCAAATTTTGGGTGTAGCAAGGTTATTTTTATTGGCGATAAGGCTTTGGTGCGCGAGCGTAAAATAAAAAAAGTTGGAGGTGCAGCTGCCGGTCAGATCGATTGGTTTTTTTGCGATGAGGAGCATTGGAAAAGTTTGATTCCTGAGGATTATTCCATAGTGGCTATTGAAACTGCAACGGATTCAAAAAATATTTGTGAAAATAGGCTGCCTTCGAAAATGGTTATGTTATTGGGTAACGAAATATATGGGTTACCCAATGATCTGGTTCAACAGTGTCACGAAACTTTTCATATTCCTATGGTAGGAGGTGTTAAGTCCATGAATGTATCACATGCCTGCAGTGTGGCCTTGTACGAGTGGGTAAGACAGAATTATACCATTGGGTAATTAAGGCGTCATAATTTCCAGGTTCATCCAAATTGGCAGATGGTCACTAAAACCATTGATGAACTTATAACCAAGATATGTTCTAAAAGGTTTGTTGCCTGTATAAGCATTATCTTTTTCTAATAAAAACTGATAGTCTAATATTTTGTTTTGAGGTGTTGTAACAAGTGTTCCTTCAGTACTAAGCATTTCTTTTGAAACAATAAACTGATCAAATATATTCCATTCAAATCTGTGTTTAAGGGTTCCGGTCGAATTATTTAAAGAGCCGGGCTTAACAGAAAGGTTCTGTAATGGCACTTCTGATATTACTTTCTGCATACTTTCATCCGTTGGATTATCGTTAAAATCCCCCATAATAATCATGTTGGCATTGGGATCGTGTTTATAAATGCTCTGAATGGTATCATTTAAAATGGTGGCGGCAGCATATCTTTTAGGTTTCGATTTTGCCACACCTCCATATCGGGAAGGAAAATGTGTTACAAATACATGTAATGGAATGGTATCTTTTAATAATCCAAACACATACAAAATATCTCTAGTTTGTCTCGACTGATGTCCTAAACTGA
The DNA here is from genome assembly GCF_005877885.1 of Labilibacter sediminis. Taxonomy (GTDB): domain Bacteria; phylum Bacteroidota; class Bacteroidia; order Bacteroidales; family Marinilabiliaceae; genus Saccharicrinis; species Saccharicrinis sediminis. Next base: position 7,278 of record NZ_VCHY01000036.1, on the reverse strand, counting down.
CTTTTATTGGTGAAGATTCAAGCGGAGTAAAGTGTTCTTTTCTATATAAGAGAGCTACATCAATCCCCCTTAAATCAGGCGATTCAAAATGGATGCTATGATAGCTTTTGTTATTGAGTCCGGTTTGCCAGATGAGGTCATCGATTACTTTTTTGTTTTCTACTTCGCATAATCCTACCAATGCAGGAGGGTTCCAGCCTCCTGACTCATATATTACCCGCGCAATATTTTTTAGTTTTTGGGAGTAACGATAGTTGTTCCAGTGTTTTTCACCATCCGGAAGAAATTCTTCATCTCGCTTTAAGGAATCGTCTTTGGTATCAAACAGGTTTTCAACATTATAAAATAACACGCCAAATGTATTGTCTTGCGACGAAATCACTTGGGGAATACCAAAAAGTAAGAAGCTTAATGCAAGGTATTGTATGAGTTTATTCTTTCTCAATTCTTTCATAAGCACCCAGATCAGGTCCAGATTCAGGTAAATTTTCTAAACGACTGTTTCCTAAAATATCAAATGGGAAGTTAATAGAAATATTTTCATTGGCTACATCTTTGCATACAGATAATGTATCCAGTTGAAAATTGGATTCATATGGATCAATAAAATTGGGATCTTCATTGGCAATAATACGTATAAACTTTTCGGGATCGCTAATGTCTATATTGCCGCTTCTGACCAGGCAATCTTCAAATTTATAATTGTAATCTGCGTTAAGTGTTTTATCAGAATCTTTGAAATCAAAACCTAATTCGGTATAATTTCGACCATAAACAATAGAGTTGTAAAAGTTTGCTTCAATTAAAGGGTTTATAACTTCTTTTCCATTATTGTCTGTGTAATAGTTATTTAAAAAGAGGGCAGGAGTGCTTCTTCCATAACCAAAATAGTTGGCAAAAGTACAGTGGTAAAAGTTGTAAGTTCCTCCCAGGGTAAGCGCAACTGAGTGAATACCACAATCGCCTACTACAGTATTAGATACATCTATTTTTGAGTTTTGGGAAAGTATGCCAAACTGAGATGTATGATTGATAAATGTATTGTCTATGATTAATGGAGGATCACTTTCTAAACCAACCGAGTCAACAAAAAATCCCATCATACTATTGCGTATAATGGCATTATTAATAGAGTTGTTACTACTACCTGGCATAAAATGTATATGTCCCCATTGTCCGGGTTTGTCCTGATACCAGTCTTCAAGTCGATGACCTAAAAATTGAACAGGTTCTTCTGTTGTTCCGTTTACAACCATACTACCAAATACAACCAAACGGGCATCGTTATGAAAATGGAGTCTTGCTCCGGCCTCAATGGTAAGAGTTTCCAGACTGTCAACTACAATAAAATCATAAATTAAATAAGGTTTATCACTGGTGAAAGTGGTTGTTTTTAAGTTCTCTTTTGTTAGTTTAACCACATCCTGACCATAAGCTATTAAATCAATTTTTTGTGTTTTCTCGCCAGCGATAACAATAACAGAATCGTCAACAATTAGTGGTGTATTACTATTTAATTCGTCAATGGTTAAATCCACAAAAATATATAAACTATCCAATGCATTAATTTTTATATTTTCAGCACTGTTGTTGGCGATACCATTTATATTTAACCTAAACTGACTTTCATCTCCACCCGCTAAGTTAATTAAGTTTATGATCAGATCTTCATCATATGGATTATAGACTTTAAAGTTTTTTGTTACGGATCCAATGGTAGAGAAGATAGTGTCAAACATTAATGTATCAACAGAAAACGTAAAGCCGTTTGAATTGCTTTGAAATTCAAATTCTCGTTCGCAAGAAAGAAAACAAAGAGGTAAGAGTAGTAAAAATAAGTATTTTTTAAATTCTTGCATAGATTACATTAAGGCTTAAAGTGTTGATTTAGTGGGTTTTAAAATCGGCTCGATTGCCAGCGTCAACTGCTTACAAAATAAACAATTATTGGGCAATTACCAATTGTTTTACTAATAAAAATTTGCAATTATTTACAACAATTAACAAATATTTACAGTGGGTTATTCTAGTTTATTTAACGTGAATTGTGAGCTTTTTATTATGCCAAAGAGTTTATCTATTATTTTTTTTATATTGCCGACAAATTTTTCTCTATGAATTCACTTCAACCCAAACCTTATACATTTGATCGGGTAGTTCGAATGATAATTTCAGTTGCTTTCCTATTGGGAATGTATTTTTTGCTCAGAAGATTAAGTGGTGCTTTAGTGCCCTTTTTTGTAGCTGTTTTAATGGCTTATCTCATTAATCCTCTAGTCGATTTCTTTCAAAATAAGTTACGTTTTAAATATCGGGGATTGTCGGTGTTTGCCAGCCTTGTCATTGTATTTGGGGGCTTATATATGTTGTTTATTTGGTTAGTGCCCCAGTTTATTGGTGAAATGACCAAGATGATTCAATTAATTAGAAAGTATATTCAGCATTCGAGTATATCCGGAGTATTGCCGCAGGAGGTGATCGACTGGATTAGTAACTATGTAAACAATACCGACTTTACTGAGATTCTAAATCCACAAAATGTAGCTGATTCGTTGAAAAAAATATTAGGTCAGGCCTGGAATGTATTTTCCGGATCGATGAGTATAGTTTTTGGAATGATGAGCTTACTAATCATATTGGTGTATTTGGTATTCTTACTTATTGATTTTAAACAGATATCAGAAGGATGGTCGAAGCTGGTACCAGATCAGTACAGAGGTCCTGTAAAAGAAGTTTTTAAAGATTTAACTTCGGGGATGCAAATATATTTTAGGGCACAAGGCCTAATTGCATTAATTGTTGGCGTATTGCTGGCCATAGGATTTAAGATTATTGGTTTGCCAATGGCCATTATAATCGGATTGTTTATTGGTGCCTTAAATATTGTTCCTTATTTACAGGTAGTTGGATTTATTCCAGTAACCCTTTTGTCACTACTTAAAGCTATGGAGATGAATCAAAGTTTTTGGCATGTAATATTATTGGCAGCTATTGTGATGGCAGTAGTGCAAGTTATTCAGGAAACCATTTTAGTGCCTAAAATTATGGGACGTGTTTATGGACTTCATCCTGCTATAATCTTATTATCTCTTTCTATTTGGGGAAGTTTGCTTGGTTTGCTGGGAATGTTAATAGCGCTGCCTGTTACTACTTTACTTTTTTCATATTACAACAGATTTGTTTTAAAAAATGAAAGTATTGAGTCAATAGAAAATAACGAGTCGTCTTAGTTAATCTTCTTTTATTTTAATTTAATGAGATGATTTGTCTTGGACAATCTGTAATGGTTATTTAAGACAAGTAAAACTGAAGAATGAAATGCTGAGCGCTATTTTTCAGATCGTTTTACTTTGCCAATACCACCAATGTTAGAGATAACTTTGTCAGGTGTGCCGGTGTAAAGTAAATTACCTGCACCGTTAATCTGGACTTTTAAAGATTTGTTGACTTTAACCTTGGCATTGCCTGCTCCGTTCATGGTAATATTATAGAAGTCAACTTCGCAGTCATTGGCATTATATTGCAGTGCTCCTGAGCTAACAATATTAACATCATTAATTTTTCCGTTGAGATTAAAAGATGAGGCACCTGGTAAATTCACGTTAAGCTTATTTGCATCAATGTTTAAATCTAGTTTAGAGGAGCCAATGCATTCTATTTCTAAATATTTAGCATGAAGCTTTTCGGTGGTTTTAATTTTAGTTTTTCCTTTGGTTGTGAGGCTGTTTAAGGTTTTTAAGTGAATGGTTAAATCAATGGGCTTATCTTCCTTTATTAATATGTTTTCAGGTACCGAAATATACAGGGTGTTGTTTTGTACTTCACTCATTATATAGTTGCCAATATTGCTGCTGCAGGTTAAGTCAGCTTTGTGTTTGTTGTTCTGCACAAAGGATATGTTAAAGTTTCCTGTAATATGTATATCTTCAAAAGACTCTAATTCCCTGGTTTCAGAAATGCGATTTTTGTTGCCTTCTACATACGAAGTATTGTAATCGCAACTGGATAATGATCCAAAGGAAATGATAAGTGACAATATGAGTTGAGCGTATTTCATTTGTTTATTGTTTTAATTGTATGCGTAACAGTTTTAAAGTTTTCCACAGCTTATATGATATGTTTATGCTTTGTGATATTGAATATCAATGTTTTTTTCTTCTATTAACCATGATTTGTCATCAAGCATCCAGGCCTCTAATACTAGTGCATCTTCCTGATGAAACCGACTGTATTCATAAATGTCAATTTCCATTTGGTTGGGTAACCAAAGACAACAGGTAGTCATCCATCGTTCTAATACCAGTTCTTCGTCAACATTTTCCTGGTTAAGTTCTGCGAATTGGTCAGGAGATAAAACAGGTACGTTCCATTCGCTTAAATCAGTCATCCAGTCTTCCACTGTTAATGATGATTCAAAATCAGTGGTTTCAGGTATTTCAGAGTTATACCAGGCCGAATCATTTAGCATCCATGGTTCCACTTCTAAACCAGGCTCAGAGAATTCAGTTTCATTGAATAATTCAGCTGATGGCACAATTTCCCATTCCGAAAGTTCTGTCATCCAATCCTCAATCTCTAATGGTGCTTCATAATGTGAGTCATAGGTTGTAACAGCAGGAGTAGTTACCCATGATGAAGGATCTGTCATCCAGTCTTCTAGTGCTAAATCTTCTTCAAAAAATTCCATTTCTACAGTGTTGAAAGTACTTGTAGGAGCAGTATTCCATGCTGATAAGTCGGTCATCCATTCTTCAATTTCCAAAGGAGCTTCAGTAACTTCATCAGAAAAAATATGTGAATATAAAAGTTCGCCATATTCGTTACTTACTGCAGGGGCAGGATTGTTTGCAGCAGTTGCAGGAGTGTATATATCTGCTAAATAGCTATTTTGAAAAATGATGGTTTTGTAAATTCCAAAAGCAAGTAATAAAATAGAGGTGCTTACTAATAATGCTATTAAGCTTAGTTGTCCGTGGTGTTGATTTACTTGAGTTTTCATCTTTTCATCCTCCAGTTAAGGTTTTGTACTTTACCTTATTCATTTACCGTGCCGTAGGATGTAAGTGGTTGTGTGATAGATTTCTGGATGGGTTTTCTGGTTTCGGATAGGGAAATAAATTGAACGGTTTGGAACGAATCTATGTGCGAATTCGTACAACATAAAACTTAAATATAGAGAAATAAAAATGGCCGGAATACATTCTTGTAAAACGGCTATAATGGAGAAATTTAAACTATATCAAAAGCAGTAACAAGTTTAAACCAATTGGGATATAAAAAAAGGGCTAATCAAGCCCTTTATATTTTTGTTTTAGTTTATTGAGATCTCTGGCAAGAGTTTGTTCTCTTTCCAGTGCCCATTTTCTGTGGGCATCAAATTCTTCCTGTTTCTCTTCTAAAAGTTCTTTAGTCTTAATTGTGATTGAATTACTTCTTTTAAACAATACAATCATAATTAAAAGAGTAATTAAAATTATAAAAACAAGAGACCAAACCAACATGTTATAAGATCCTTTGCTCATCATCATCCCCAAAAATGAAAAGCTATCTTTTTCTGTTGTAACCTGCTCCAGTTTAGCATTTGTTTCCTGAAGCTCAGTTTTTAGTGCATTTACTTCTTTTTGCTGTTCCTGAACGTTATTTTCTAGGTCTGTGATTTCTTGTTTTAGTGCTTTTACAGAATCCAGAGTGTTGGTTTTGAGCTTGTTTAAAGATGATTTTTTGATCACTTTATAAGCTTCGTATGATTCCGATTTGGTGTATATATAATCAAATTGACTTTGAAGCGTTCCTCCCTCAAGTCCTTGTTGTGGCTGCGCTGCACCTTCCTGAGCCATCGAATTTCCTGCACAAAGTATACAAACTAATACCAGTGCTGTTGTCATTAAATTTTTCACGTTGTTCATTTTTTATTTTGTGTTGTGTATTGATGTATAAATTAACGCAAAAAATCGCAAAAAATTAAATAAAAAAACCGCTACCATGGTAGCGGTTCATATATTATAGTTCCAAAGGCTTATTTTGTAAGCACTTCCATTACTTCAAGTACATGAGAGCGACTTGTTTCAAGCAATGCTTTTTCTTCATCATTTAAATCAAGCTCAATTACTTTTTCCACTCCGTTTTTACCAAGAATTACAGGAACTCCAAGGTAGCAGTCGTCAATACCATATTCTCCTTCAAGTTTAATACAAACAGGGAATACTCTCTTTTGATCTCTTATAATAGCTTCAACCATTTGAGCTGCAGCAGATCCAGGAGCATACCATGCAGATGTACCCATAAGTTTTACTAACTCACCACCTCCAAATTTAGTGCGCTCAATAATAGCATCTAATTTGTCAGCATCAATAAGTTCAGTTACAGGAATTCCGCCAACAGTAGTATAACGAGGAAGGGGTACCATAGTGTCTCCGTGTCCACCCATTAATACTGCCTGAATATCTTTAGGAGAAACATTAAGTTCTTCAGCAAGGAAAGCTCTGTAACGAGCAGTATCAAGGATACCCGCCATTCCCATTACTTTAGTACGAGGGAATTTAGATGAGATATGAGCTTGGTAAGTCATAACATCTAGTGGGTTAGAAACAATGATGATAATGGCATCAGGCGAATGCTTAACAACATTCTCAGTTACTGTTTTTACAATCCCGGCGTTTGTTTCAATTAAATCATCACGTGTCATTCCAGGTTTACGAGGAAGACCAGATGTAATTACCACAACATCAGAATCAGCTGTCTTCTCATAGTCATTGGTAGAACCAACCGTACGTGTATCATATAAATTAATTGGTGCCTTTTGCCAAATATCCAAAGCTTTTCCTTCAGCCACACCTTCTTTAATATCAAGTAGAACTACTTCGTTGGCAATTTCTCTATATGCCAAAACATCTGCACAGGTAGCACCAACGTTTCCTGCTCCAACTACGGTTACTTTCATAATTGTAATACTTTAATTTTTGCTATATTTTGTTTCGTGATTATCCATTTATTAAGCCTGACAAATATAAATAGTACATTTTAATTGAAGATATTTTTCTTCAATTATTAATCGATGTTTAACAACATCTTTACCAGAAACAAAGGTGTGTGAAAAATGTTGTAAGATATAAGCGAAAGCATCAATAATTTTTTCTGGTGTAGAGAGGTTTAGATAATTAAAAAGACTTTTATTGAATAAAAAAAGTCCAACACCTTAAGCAACGTGAGTTCGACGTAAGAAATATTGAATACAAAAGGAAAGAAACAAGGATTTTGTTATATTTAAGTATCTGACAT
>NZ_VCHY01000359.1 GCF_005877885.1 Labilibacter sediminis | reverse complement strand
ATTAAAACAATTATTTAATAAAACAATTTTACCCATTCTTCTTTTTCTTTCGACTTTATCCCTTTTTTTTCAAAAATTACCACAACAAATCATTAATTTCCATCTCTCCCTATTCTCTATATCTTCTACTCTAACTCCAACTATCTACATATCTTCCCTCAATACATCCATATATCTCCTCTTTAACCTTCCTCTTTCTCCTACCTAATAACTCCATCTCTAACATTCTTCTACCAATATATCCACTATCCCTCCTCTACACATATCCAAACCATCTCAATCTAACTTCTCTAACTTTTTCTCCAAACCTTCCTATCTATATTATCCCTCTAATAACCTCATTCCTAATCCTATCCATTCTTATCACCCCTAAAAACAATCTTAACATCTTTAACTCTACCACCTCCAACTCCGCCTCCTATCTTCTACCTATTACTACTTTCTCTAAACCATACATCATAACTAATATCACCACCATCCTATAAACCTTTCCCTTCACCTTAACTAACACTCTTC
>NZ_VCHY01000358.1 GCF_005877885.1 Labilibacter sediminis | reverse complement strand
CCTTTGGATTTTGCCATAATACAAAAAAGGTATAAGGGTTGAACATAAAATAACGAGTACAAATGTATGCAAATTTTTCATTTCTCGGAGAAACTGGGGAGGATGTACGGAGTGTCTGCGGAGTGTCTATTTTAACACTTTTGGCAAAAGGCATTTTAACACTATTTAACCAACTTTAACGCATCCAAACGCTGTCAAGCACAAAAATTTTCCCTGCAACCCACGAAGTGGGAGCAGGAGGGAAACACCCCATTGCCCCCTTGGGGCAACCGCCAAACGCCGTTAGGCCGATAAAAAAGCCGTAGAGCTCTGTGGAGCTCTACGCTACAACTCTCCCCGCCGTGCGGGGGTGCGCAGCGCAGGAGGGGCCCCGACAGGCATGGCGGCGCGGGCGCACCGCCCCATAGGGCGGGAAAGCAGGCGCGGGGGGACTTCGGCCCTTTGGCGGGCAGCAGCCAGCCCGCCAAAAGGACGAGGGACACCCGCGCCGCGCCCAGTCGCGCCCGCGCCGCCGCC
>NZ_VCHY01000357.1 GCF_005877885.1 Labilibacter sediminis | reverse complement strand
ATTTTAAAAAAATTATTATTAATATGTTTTATTATAGTTTTATATTGTGAAAAAATTTATAAAAATAAAAAGTTTTCGAAATGTTTTAAAATGTAAGATTATGTTTTAAAATATGTTGTTAAGTGAATATTTTGTGTTTAAAAGTTTAAAAAGTATTTTTTATGAATATTTTAAAAATTATTTAAAATATGTTTTATTATAGTTTTATTATCGTGAAAAAATTTAAAAAAATAAAAAGTTTTCGAAATGTATTAAAATGTAAGATTAGGTTTTAAAATATGTTGTTAAGTGATTATTTTGTGTTTTAAATTTTAAAAAGTATTTTTTATGAATATTTTAAAAATTATTTAAAATATGTTTTATTATAGTTTTATTATCGTGAAAATATTTATAAAAATAAAAAGTTTTCGAAATGTTTTAAAATGTAAGATTAGGTTTTAAAATATGTTGTTAAGTGAATATTTTGCGTTTAAAAGTGTAAAAAGTATTTTTTATGAATATTTAAAAAATTATTTAA
>NZ_VCHY01000356.1 GCF_005877885.1 Labilibacter sediminis | reverse complement strand
AAAAAATACCAAAATAAACCCTAGCATGTGATCAACCTTGTCAAAGCCACAAAGACATATGCAAACTCTAGCAATTACAAGCTCATAACATGGAGAAAGACATTCATACACCATAGATCATGCATATGCTTCTAGGTAAGAGATGAATGCTACCTATAGGCATATGTGACAACACATAAATTGGCAACAAGTGCACAAATTTAGCATGTCATAGCATATAGAAGAAGAAGAACAATCAATTCAAGCCAAATCATAGCAAATTATACACTAGAACTTCACCTAGGCATTTCATCAAACACCTTATCTACAATTAGAAATACTAATCTAGCTAATGCAAAATTAATATCAAAACGTGTAGAAGATGATGGAGAAGAAGAATCTATAAAAACTAAGCTAGAAACAATAAAAGAAAGATCAAATTAATAGAAAGAAGATGAAGTTAATACCTAGAAACTAACAATGGTGGAAGTATATTTTTAGAGAGAGAAATATATGGAGGGAATTATAATACTTGCAT
>NZ_VCHY01000355.1 GCF_005877885.1 Labilibacter sediminis | reverse complement strand
CCAGTTTTTAGCCTTTCGGGGCATATGGAGCCTCAAAATGACAATTTTCTGTTTTTGGCCTTTCGGGGTCATTTGGACCCTCAAAACGACGTTTTTCTGTTTTGGCATGTAAAATGGGCCGAGGAGCAAGGTTCAACTTTACCATATGAGCAACGCTGGTTTTTGGCCTTTCGGGGTCATTTGGAGCCTCAAAATGACATTTTCCTGTTTTGGACCCTTCGGGGGGCATTTGGAGCCTCAAAATGAAATTTTCCTGTTTTGGGCCTTTCGGGGGTCATTTGGAGCCTCAAAATGACATTTTCCTGTTTCGGACCTTTCGGGGGTCATTTGGAGCCTCAAAATGATATTTTTCTGTTTTGGCATGTAAAATGGGCCGAGGAGCAAGGTTCAACGTTACCACATGAGCAACGCCAGTTTCTAGCCTTTCGGGACATATGGAGCCTCAAAATGACATTTTTCTGTTTTGGGCCTTCCGGGGTCATTTGGAACCTCAAAACGACATTTTTCTGTTTTGGCAT
>NZ_VCHY01000354.1 GCF_005877885.1 Labilibacter sediminis | reverse complement strand
ATTCCCCATCTCTCATATGATGCTTATTTTGAAACAAGAGATAGCCAAGGGGTACCTAGTGTTACATTGTGGTAATTGGAAGGGGAAAAGGGGGTCAAACCTGATTTTGAGTTGGTCAAAATCAGGAGGAAAACTAAAAATTCGTTTCTTGCTTCCTGTGGGCGACGACGAACCAAAAGAGAAGAGGAGGAAAAGAAAAACAAAATCAAATCAGTGCTCGTGTGTGTGTGTGCTCGTCAAAACAGATAGAGCGAGACAGAGAAGAGAGGGAGATAGCGAGAGACGAGCAAGAGAGGGAGGTCGAGGAAGAAGGACAGCAGCGAGTAGCTGCTGTCGTTGCTGCTGTTCGGGGAAGAAAACAGCGCCACCGGCGCTGTGGTGGTGGCTGCTGGCGGTGGTGGTCCGGTGGTGGCCGGATTTCGTGATTCAAGCTACCTAAACACATCAATTTCTCATTCTAGCCATTGATTGAAGGTAAAAACTCATAAACCCTAAGTTTGAATTGATGAATGAAAACAT
>NZ_VCHY01000353.1 GCF_005877885.1 Labilibacter sediminis | reverse complement strand
CAAATGGGATTAGGGTTTCCCAAAACCCTAAAACATAATTATTTATATGCCGGACCCGAAACCCTAGGCCCGACTACGCGATTTTGGACCCGAAAGCCCAAAACGATGAATTAAGCCCAAATAAATTCCCGAGCCCTCTAATTTATTTATTTAAGCTCTACAATAATTATTTAATTATTTTTATCTAATAATATGTTTATTTAATTTACATTAAGTTGCAGGGTCTAAAAGTGTAAATTTCCTAAACACAAAGGACCAAACTGCAATTGGCTAAATTGCAGGGTCTAAATTACAAATATTGGAAATTTGGGATGTTACAACTCTCCCCCATTTATCTAAAACTTCGTCCTCGAAGTTGCTCGGTAATCGTGCTTCGCACAATCCGATATCGCCTTATCGAGTCGTTCCTCATGATTCTCATGGTATTCGATCCTACCGTGGTTGTCGTCTTTCAATCGACCCTAAATATCGTTCGCTCGAAGGCGAGACGATAAACACAAAATTCACATAAGAAGTACC
>NZ_VCHY01000352.1 GCF_005877885.1 Labilibacter sediminis | reverse complement strand
AAGCTAGTCAATGGAACAGCAATCTTTGAAAAATCTTGAATGAATCGGCGGTAATACCCCGCAAGACCCAAAAAACTACGGATCTCAGAAGCATTACGAGGTGCTTCCCAATTTTTGATTGCTTCAATTTTTGAAGGATCAACAGAAATACCTTCCCCGGAAACCATGTGACCTAGAAACTGTACTTGACGAAGCCAGAATTCACATTTTGAGAATTTAGCGTATAATTTCTCTTTGCGGAGGAGTTCCAACACTTCACGAAGGTGTGAAGTATGGTCATTTTCATTCTTGGAATACACTAAGATGTCGTCAATGAAGACAATGACGGTTTTGTCTAACATCGGGCGACATACACGGTTCATCATGTCCATGAATGCAGCAGGAGCATTCGTCAAACCGAATGGCATGACCAGGAATTCATAATGACCGTATCTTGTGCGGAAGGCTGTTTTAGGTATATCATCATGATGAACTTTGAGTTGATGATAACCAGAACGCAGGTCAATCTTCGAGAAATAA
>NZ_VCHY01000351.1 GCF_005877885.1 Labilibacter sediminis | reverse complement strand
AGGGTACAAGGTTTAATGCATACTGTATAAATGTAGGGGTGTAAATCGGGTCGTGTTCGGGTTATCATGTCACGGGTTGGCGGGTTGGCGGGTTGGCGTGTCAAAAAGGGCTGACACGGACACGACCCATATAATTAATCGTGTCAGGAGGGTTGACACGAACCCGTTTAACCCAAACACAGACACGAGCCGTGTAACCCGTATATTTATATGGGTTGGCGGGTTTGCGTGTTGGCGGGTTCACGGGTCGGGTGCATGACCCATGTAATTTCCTACAGTTTAAATTTTCATGTTTCCTACACTAATTTTATTGGTAAACGGGTTGGCGGGTCGACACGAACACGACCCGTATAAATTATTTTTTTAAATATAAATATATTATATGAAATTAATAAAAATAATTTCTTTAATGTAATCTCTTCCCATAGTAAGTCCCTGTCTTCTGGTGTTACAGCCTTCCAGGAATGGACACGTATTCCCACCTTCTGTCGGACAAGATCTCCCAAATAGCTCACAAAC
>NZ_VCHY01000350.1 GCF_005877885.1 Labilibacter sediminis | reverse complement strand
CGCTGACCCTGTTTCCAAATTCACTCATCTCCGAGTGACCTTCTTCCTTAGCAGCTATGGTTCCGGCCTCAAGGGCCCTCTATTGATCACTCTTTAGATCCTCTTCTCGACCTGGTCGGTCGTTAACTCTGAGTCATCTGGCCGGTCCATCATCGCTCTATATTCCTAAGTGTACAACTAAGGGAATATGCCGATAAGTTTTTGGGCTACAATGAGTTTTTAAGGTTATTTAAGACATTTAGATTTGACGTGGCGAAGTGGCATCGATTCTAGACTCAATCTCTAAACACAATTATCCTCTACCCACTTAAATTGCCCACTCCGTCTATCCCTAGGCGTGCATTAGTAAAATTCTGGAAAAACGTAGTTGATCAGGCTCCGTCCCCCAAAATCGGACAACACAACGCCTTAAGTCTAAACACAGTGTTCATTTCTCATTAATGTGGTTGTTGTTATATTTGGGCAACTTATTTAACGATTTTGGTTGTGCTCTAAATCTTTATCTACCCCACTATTATTCAC
>NZ_VCHY01000035.1 GCF_005877885.1 Labilibacter sediminis | reverse complement strand
TTTTTATGATTAGATACCACAAAAATAATCGCTCCTGGAAACTGGAGCCTAATTGGCTTTATTTAGGACAGGTCTGATTTGAAACATACCTATATATCAATTTATTTTGTTCACGATTTTAAGTTTGCACATGAAAAATTTAAATCAAGACGAGCAATTAAGGCTCTACGAGCAAATACTAATCAATATGGCCAGCGGTTTGTACATGGTACGAATTGCAGACGGAGAAATCGTTTATGCAAATCCAACATTTGAAAAGATGTTTGGGTATGACCACGGCGAATTACCTGGCTTGCATATGTCTATACTAATTGCCCCCGATCATCAAACTCCCGAAAAAATTGCACATGAAATACTTCAAACTCTACTTAAAAAAGGTAATTGGCATGGTGAAATTAAAAATCAAAATAAAGATGGATCACATTTCTGGTGCCATGCTGACATCTCAACATTTAACCATTCTATATATGGAAAAGTTTTTATTGCTTCCCACTCCGACATCACTGAGCGCATATGCACTCGAATAAAATTAAAAGAAAGTGAGGAGCGACTAAAGAACTTTTCTGACCTTACTACAGAAGGCATATTAATTCATAAAAACGGCGTATGCATTGACATTAACAAAGCATTTGAGGATGTCATAGGCTTTAAAAGAGAAGAGTTAATTGGTAAAAACCTCATTGAACTACTGGTACCTAAGGAGTTTCATAATACCATCTATAAAAATCTTCAGGAAAACAATCCGGATAAATATGAAATATTAGGAAAACGAAAAGATGGCGTTTTAATTCCCATTGAAATTGGAGGCAGAAGAGAATTAAATTACAAAGGAGAAAAGGTTTTTGTAAGTATAGCCAGAGATGTAACAGAAAAAAGGAAATATAACCTCAAGGTAAAAAAAAGTGAAGCTGACCTTGTGGCTCAAATTGAAAATACGAGTGATTCTATTTGGTCTGTTGATAAAAACTATAAAATTACCATTACTAACTCGGTATTTTTTAGAAACTTTAAAATAGCGTTTAATCACGAGCTAAGACTAGGCGACAGAGTTTTGGATTATTTACCCGATGATTTAAAAACCATTTGGAAAGAGAGATACGACAGAGCTTTGGCCGGTGAACATTTTAGTGTAATCGATAAGTTCGATATGGAAAATATTCCGCAATACGTTGAAACAGCCTTTAATCCGGTTGTTGTAGAGAACAAAATAGAAGGAGCAGCCTGTTTTACAAAGGATATTACAAAACAAAAACAAACAGAAAAAGCTTTAAAAATTAGCGAGAATAAATTTAAAAAACTCTCTGAATTTTCTCCTGCCTCTATTTCCATTCAAAGAACAAACAAATATCTGTACGTAAATAAAGCATGGGAAATACTTACCGGATACACCAAGGAAGAAGCTTTAAAAATATCCCCCATGCAAATTATTCATCCTGATTGTGTTGATGAAATTCGCCAGCGGTCAGATTCAAGGCTAAAAGGTGAAGATGTTATTAAAAGATATGATTTAAAACTTTTATCCAAGTCAAAAGAGATTAAATGGGTCGATATTTCCTTTTCGCTTATAGATTACGAAGGACAAATAGCCTCCCTAGGCGTATGCTTTGATATTACCGAATTAAAAAAAGCCAAAGAAGCTTTAATGGTTAGCGAACAAAATCTTAAAAAAGCTAATACTGCAAAAAATAAATTCTTCTCTATAATCGCACACGATTTAAGAAGTCCTTTCTCAACCATATTGGGATTTTCGAATATACTGAATACCGAATATGATAATTTAAATGAAGAACAAAGGAAAAGCTTCATTAAAGAATTATCCTCTACATCGAACAGAACCTTTTTTTTATTGGAAAATTTACTGAACTGGGCCAGAGCGCAACAAGGTGGTATATTAATAAATAAAGAAAGCTTTAACCTTAAAGAATTCATTGATTTAGCCACCGAGTCGCACATGAACAATGCCAATCATAAAAAAATTGTTGTGAATAATAATGTATCAAATGACATTTTTATTCATGCAGATAAATACACTATCCTAACGGTTTTACGAAATTTATTTAACAATGCCATTAAATACACCTACCCTGAAGGAAATATAGATTTTAACGCTCACAAAGAAAAACAGAAAGTAAGCATCTCTATAACAGACTCGGGCATAGGTATAGCTGAGGATATGCTAGATAAACTTTTTATATTACACGAAAACTGCACCACTCCAGGCACACACAATGAGCCTGGCACAGGACTTGGATTGGTTCTTTGTAAAGAATTTGTTGAATTAAATGGCGGTACCATATCTGTTACCAGCAGTAAAGGAAAAGGAAGTATATTTAATATCATTTTACCATTATAATTTCTATTGTTCAATAAACGATAAATAAATATTAAAAAAGCGCTCAATATGAATAAATATCATAATGAACGCCCTTGATTATTTATGAATGATTTACAAGAAGTTATGAAGTAGATTAATACATTTGGTAATCGGGAGATGTTCCTCTTTTTGTTTCAATAATAACAACACCATTTTCAGCGCCCTTACCATATAATGCAACAGCCTTTTCTCCTTTCATCACCCTTATTGACTTAATGTTATAATATTCTAGTTTAGTTAAGCCAATAACTTTCTTATTGTCCAGAACAAACATAGGTGGTTTATCATTGGCATAAAACGGCTTTAATTGTTGAGCTAAAGCTTTATTATCATCCGATAAAATAAAATGTACCGGAATAGTAACTTTTGTATTTACGGCAGTGCCATTTATTTCGCCAGGCTTCCAATCCTGCATAGTTCCAATAACACGTAATGCCTCTTTATTTAAGCTTTCATACAACTCCTTTTCTACTTGTGCATTAATTAGTTTTCCCTGAGGGGTAATTACAAAAGAAACCAACACTTTACCTTCAATTTCTTTAGCCAGTGCATCTACCGGATATTGTATATGCTTTGCCAGATATTTTTGAACATTACCTCGATTTTGCTTTAAAACAGGCACTTTATCCACCGTTGTATAAACACTATCTGCAGATTGATAAGTATTATTTGCCAATACTGTTGACACAGGCACTAAGGATACAATTATTAAAATGGAAAATAACAATAATATAGTTTTCATATCTTTTAGATTTAGCAGCGTTAAACAAGTTTATATACAATATTTTAATCAGAAACAAACCTACAACAAAAAACACAGTACCACACAACCCTCAATACCAACTCTTCACGACTCGTTTTCTCTATAAAACACACCAACCAACACAAATAACATAACCAACCACACTTGTGTAGTAGCAAGTGTTTACTATACTTATGATCCTTGCTATTTATACTTATTATCAATTTTCATGCCTTATTGCTGTATTTTAATACTAAATTATACATATGCTATTAAAGGACATTACAACCAATAACAAAAAATGCCCTTATAAAGGGCATTTGTAAATCATCACGACAAACCGAAATGTTATCTGCTGCGCATTCTATCGATCTGTGATATTACATCTCTGATATCACTCATTGCATCCATTTTTCTTTTCTCTTCTGAATCTGTCGAAACTTTTGTGCGAACTTTACCCATACCTTCTTTAGCCTGAGCTGCTCTGTCTTTTTCTGAACGAATCTCAAAATCAGCAGCAGGATAAACTCTTGGTTCGTGAAAACCGTCAACCTCTTCATATGTAACAAAATCGAAGCGATCCATAAGCTGCTTAAAAAATTCTGCTTGGTGGTTGTCCACCTGAACTTTAAAGTTTTTCATAATTACAAACCCTAATTATTATTTCTATACCTTATTTATTTATTCTGTCCTTCCGTATATCCAATTTATAAAAAAATAGTCTAACTATCAATTACTTAAAAAAACATTTATTTTAACAAAAGATAATTTTCTACACAAAACAAATATTCCAATTTGGCCATTCTATCTTATCAGCCTTGAATACTAAACTCATCAGCATCAAGATGTACAGGAAATTTTTCTCTAAACAAATTTAACGCATCCATATCTATCTCAACAACTTCTGCACTGTCGGCAATATTGCCTAAACTCGTTATTACAATTCCTTTATAATCAATGGCCATAGAATCTCCTGAATATCCAACATCAGCTTTAACACCTATCGTATTAACCCCCATAACAAAAGCCTGATTTTCAATTGCCCTGGCTTTTAGTAAAACATCCCAGACATAACGTCTTGATTTTGGCCAGTTGGCCATATAAATCAATACATCATACTCATTTTTATTTCTGCTCCAAACCGGAAACCTTAAATCATAACATACCTGAGGCATCACCCTAACTCCCTTACATTCAAAAACCTTTCGCTCTTTCCCCAATGTATATGACTCATTCTCCTTTCCCATTCTAAACAAATGCCTTTTATTGTAGCATTGAACATTTCCATCCGGTTCAATAAAAACGGCTCTATTGTAAACCAGTCCTTCTTCCTTAATGGCTATTGTTCCCATGATAACCACATCCAAATCCCTGGCTATTTTTTTCATCCATGCAACTACTTCCCCATCCATCGTTTGAGCAATTTTAGCAGTATTCATGGAAAATCCGGTACAAAACATCTCCGGAAGAACAATTAAGTCTACGTTTTCTGGTAGTTCATAAATAATTTTTGTTAATCGCTTAATATTGCACTCAACATCCTCCCAAACAATATCGTATTGTATTAATGCAATCTTTAGGTTCATAACAATTTCCTTAACTTAGAATTGTATTATCAATCTCCGTGAAAAAAGCAATTTACAAAAAAGTAACATACCAATAAGCCAAATGATAATCAACAAATGTATTATATTGCAAAAAGTTAATATCACGTTTCATACAACACCCTTGCTATGTCACTATATCTTAGAGCCTTAATCATAACCTTATCCTTTCCTCTTTTCTTACAGGCCAGCAATAAAGCAAAATCCGATTCAATAGATAATAAATCTGGCATGAAATACGGTATTCTTCCAAGCATTGCCTATGACTCTGATCTTGGTCTTCAATATGGAGGATTGGTTAACTTCTTTTGGTATGGAGATGGTAAAACATATCCTGTATATCACCATTCTCTTTACCTGGAAGCTTCTCAATATACTTCTGGAACAGGATTGGCCAGAGTTTATTACGATTCGCCAAATCTAATAAAAGGTATTCGAACTACCGCAGATTTTACATACTTTAATGATTTAGCTAATGATTTTTATGGATTCAACGGTTATAGAGCTGTCTTAAATCCCCACTGGGAAGATCAAAATCATCCTGAATACAAAACAAGAGTTTTTTATAGTCATTACAGGCAGATGACCCGTGTTATGACAAATTTTAAAGGCAAGATTTCAAAAAATTACCCAAACCTGAAGTGGATGGCAGGATTTACCCTGTTTAATATGAATATTGGCTCTACTAAAATAGATAAGCTAAACAAAAGAATATCTGATGACAAGTTACTTCCGGATACTGCAGGCCTATATGATTTGTATTCGGAATGGGGACTAATTAAACCAAGCGAAATTAACGGAGGAACAAATACTTACGTAAAACTCGGTTTATCCTATGACAATCGTGATTTTGAAGCTAATCCCGGTAAGGGAATGTGGACTGAAGTATTTTTAAGTATATCTCCCGGCTTCTTATCCACCAACAGCTCATACGCACAAATATCCGCCATTCATCGCCAATACTTCTCATTAAAGAAAAATAAACTGATTTTTGCCTACAGACTTGGTGTACAAAGTAAAATATCCGGAGACATTCCGTTTTACCTATTACCTCACCTTTTATCGTCAAACTTAACATCTGCCACATCGCAAGGCTTGGGAGGAAGTAAAACACTACGCGGAATCAGACGAAACAGAATTGTAGGTGAAGGTGTTTTTTTAAGCAATCTGGAGTTAAGATGGAAGATATTTGAAGCCAAACTTTTTAAACAAGATTTTTACATGGCCAACAACACCTTTATCGACTTTGGTAGGGTGATCAAACAATACGACGTAGATTACTCTTTAATTCCTGAAGAAGATAGAATTAGCTATGTAAGAGATGAATCTGAGAAAATGCATGTCAGCTTCGGTACCGGATTAAAATTTGCCTTAAATGAGAACTTTATCTTATCAGTAGATTATGGTCATGCCACATCAAATGATGATGGAACTTCGGGTGTTTATATTTTGCTTAATTATTTGTTTTAAGCTAATTCTCAAGACTTAAAATTTATAATCACCAATCGGAATACATAACAATATAGTTTTTGGTTCCTAAACCAGTCCATCGGCCAATTCCTCCTGTAATATTTGTATTTGTTTTTTTGTGTACAAATGAAAATGGATTTTGACTATTCAGCTGATCGATATATAAATCGTTTAATACATTGAACGAGGCTTTATCAATTCGTGCAAACTTTAGATAAACAGTATCACTTAAAAGGAATTCATAACGAGGAATATTTCTGTTATCATCAATTCCGTATATACCCAAAGGATCGGGTTGGTTACTGCGTAAAACCTTAATCTTTTCTCTTACTGAACTAAAGCTTTTATTACTATGCAAGGGATATGAAGAAGGATGAAAGTTTGTATCAATTCCTTTAACTTTAATCTCAGAATAGTAATACCTGTCTTCTGCAATATCATCAGATAACAGTACTTCAATATCCATGGTAGTATCAGATACCGCTAAAGGTGTTACGTTTAACAATTCAGGTAATTCAGGAATAGATGTTGTACTTTCAATCAATTTCCCTTCTACCTCTATTTTAAGATCATATACACCACCCAGTTCTCCCCTCATCATAACCGACTTATAAATAAACGGAGGAAAGAATTCCTCTTTTCTAACAAGGGTAAGAATTTCAGACTCTCCTTTATTATTTGTTACGGTTACTTTGGCATAATTAAGAAATGTATTTCGTATGGAAGCGGAATCGTAATGTGTTAAAAACGGGGAACTTTTGGTTAATATTACATGCGCATAATCCCCATTCTCAATCCATCCGTCTACTACCACTTTGGATTCATAATCAGGCTGTTCTACAAATATATCATTCATACAACCTGACAAACAAACAATTATAAATATGAATATACTATATCTGATCATGACTAAAATTTAAAACGCCAGCTCACAGATGGCAATATGGGAAATAATGAAACTTGTTTTGCCTGAATATCTAACTCATAACTAGCCGAACCTTCCTCTATATTAAAATAAATGAAATATGGATTACTCCGATTTAATACATTAACCAAAGAAAAGTTTAAAACAGACTCCTTAAATATCCGGGATTTTAAATAATAATTCATCGACAGATCTAGCCTATGGTATATCGGCATTCTGAAATTATTTACACCCTCATAATCGTTTGCTATGCTACCCATTAGCCAATATCTGCCTGTAGGCAAGGTTGCTTTGTTGCCTGTGGCAAAAATAAATACTCCTCCTAACTCAATGCGTGAGTTTAATTTATAGGAACACAGTAAATTCAAATCATGTCTTCTATCATATTTAGCATCATGCCATTTACCTTCATTTATTTCATTAAATTTTTGTTTTACCCAACCTAAAGTATACGACAAATTTGAGTTAAACCTTGCGCCTGTTTTTTTTATAAAAAACTCTACGCCAACAGACCGCCCCTTACCTATATAAAAGATATCTTCAAAATTACTTACTGCTTCATCATCCACTTGTACATTCATCAACACCTGATTTTGTAAGAGCTTGCCATAGCCTTCGACACCATATTCAACTCCGTACTTTTGAATATCCTTAAATAACCCCAAAGTAAATTGATGTCCTTGTTCCGATGGAACCTTTTGAGTGGCAGGCATCCAGACATCGGAAGGTAAAGGAATAGATGCAATAGATGTTAAATGGATATTTTGAGTTATAAAACTATATGATCCCTTAATAAATATGGTTGGGTTTATCTGGTAATTAAAGGTAAATACTCCATTAAAAAAAACTTTATCCTTGTCCAGGGGATTATTTTCCTGCGCAGAAATGCCGACTTCTCGTTCCATGGCTAATTGATGGTAATACTCAACAGCTACTCCTCCATAAAACTGGAGCTTATCAGAGTATATAAAATGATCGCTGACTAATAATTTAGCCATAAAATGTTCATACGAATTAAAGGCACTGTTTGTATTTGTATTTAATGAAACATCAATATTTTGAGGAGAAACAAAACGGTGTGTCAAATGTGCTCCCCACCTGAGTAGATGCTTATTCTTTTGAAATAAAAAGTCGTTTTTAAATTGAAAATGTTTATAATCGGTATCAAACCTTAAATTCTGATCCATAAAATCAATATTTAAAGCTGACAAATAGCGAGAATAAGACACTACATTTTTCATGGATAAATCTGGAGTAAAAATATGATTCCAAGCAAAAGAAGCTCCCTCATTCCCCCATTGGTTATTTAAATTAACGTCACCTGTTGGATTGATAAATTTAAATTTATCATTACCCTTATACCACGATAGTGCTACTGCATTAGCTCCGCTTTTATACCTTATTTTACCATTAAAATCATAAAAATTAAAATGGTTACTCTGAAAATAGTTTGCCTGATCGTCTATAAATGGCTTAGCCATAGCCTGAATAACTTCGAGGTAGCTGCTCCTGACTCCAAAGTTTGTATACCATTTTTTATTTTTTGAAACACCATTGTAAGTAACATTGGAACTAATATTGCCAATATTGCCTGCCCAATTGTACGATTGATCGCTGGTATTTCTTGTATTTACAATTATGGATGATGCCAGTCTTGACGATTGGTGGATAGGGGCATTTCCTTTATAAAAATCAACCTTATTTACCAATAAAGGATTAAAAACAGAATAGATACCCATCAAATGAGATGGATTCATTAACTCAATATCATCAAAAACAATATAGTTATGTCCGGGAGATCCACCCCTAACATAAATGCCTGAATTACCTTCATTTACCGACTGAATACCAGGCATCAACTGAAGGGTTCTTACTAAATCTGGTGTTCCTAAGATAGCTGGTGTAAGTAAAATCTCTTTTTGTTTGAGTTCAATTTTTCCGGGAATAATACCTTTTACCATTGATTGTGAAGATGCATTGATGGTAATTTCCTCAGTCTGATATAGTTTTGAATGAAGCATTACAGTTATTTCTTGATCCTCTTCCAAGTTAATGGGTATAGTCTTCTTTTCATAAGCGGTATGAAAAAAAGTTAAATTAATAGTACCCTCCAGTTGTTCAATATAAAAATCAAATTTGCCATTTTTATCAGATATCGCTGCATGCTCACTGCCCTCATCTACAATATGAACGTAAGGAATTACTTCATTAGTTTCAACATCAAAAATCACACCTTTAATATTTCTTTCTACTGTTTGTGTTTTTCCAACACTATTTATTGTTAATAATACAAACAATAAAAATAATTCAATCTTCATTCTTAACACAACTTTCTATAATACTCAGTCCCAACAAATAATTTTCTTGAAATTCTTACAACAACCTTATTCCGAAATAAAAAAAATGTAATGATAGTAAAAAGAGACAAAGCTGTGTTTAGAATTGTAAAAAAAATCAAAATAATAAAACATTCATATCAACCTCTTATATCAATTACTGGGTTCTAAAGTAAAAAATAAGAATCTATAGCTTATGTATACATTGTGTGCATTCTCGAATATTTGTCCAATGAATTCTTAATGTGAATTTTATAAAACTTTAAGTTTTATAATGAATTTAATTTCTAGCTTAGCGAGCTAAAATGAAAATAATTTTCACCCATTAAAGTATCTTTTGATTTTATACTTGACAACTAATTACAAATTAAATAATATCTAAATCATTAATTTAAACACACATGAAAAAACTATTTAAATTACATTTAGCTGTTGCAGCTTTAGCTGTTGTATCTTTTTTAAGTTGCGAAGAAGAAGCAACTAAACCTGATAATGAAGTAAATGCTTTTGAGGCAGAATACACTCAAAGCACTCCTGAGCAATCTAAAAAGGATGTTGAAAATGCAGGTATTGAATTAGTTAACAAGATTGATTTGCTTGAGGATGAAGAAGCTATTAATGTAATGCTTGAAATGATTAACCTTATGGGTGGTGAAGAAGAAGCTCCAGCAGGTCAATTCAACATACTTGCACAAGTAACTCAGGTTCTTTCTAATGAATCCCAAAGCACTGTTGAGATATATAATTTATTAAAAGCAGCTTCTGAACAAGGTTTAGCATTAAGCGATTCTTTTGCAGCTCAAACTGCTACCTATACATACGATCCTAACATTCAAGATTTTAAAAAATCAGAAAATGCAGATGCCATCGTTATCCTTTTCCCAGGAAAAGAAAATGACCCTACCAATACTGCAGAAATAAGAATTGGAGATTTCGAAGTTAAAGAGATAACTTCCCCATTTGCAGAAACTGGGTTAACTTATCTTGAGGTTCCAACTAATTTAAATGCAACACTGAAATACAACGATGCTCAAATTATGAGTTATAACCTTACGGCAAGTTATATGTCAGATGGTGTTCCTACTAACCTTAAAAATACAGTTACAGTTGGAGCATTTTCTTTTATTCAGGAATTAACTCATTCGCAATTTAAAGAAGCAGGTTTTGATTTCAGTTTTAAACACAATGATGATGTACTTATTGGTTTTGGTGCTGAAGCAATAGGAAATTGGTCAAGTGCTAATATTGAAGAGAATACCTATACTGAAATTGAATTTGAACATTACGAAGTGTACAATTATGATACTCAACAATATGAATGGCATGAGTATAGTTATGAGGAAGAAAAAGTTCATATGGAAGAAATTATCAATAGCTCTAATGCCTATATTAAATTCATGAACTTAAAAGCTATTGGTCAAGTAAATATCAAAGCTATGATTGATGGAGAGCAAGCGTTTGATATTGCTCACGAAAATGACAGAGATGAATATGGTGACTATCCTGATGCTATCAAAAAACAAGAAACTGATAATTTAGTTACATTGGCAAAAGAAAATGCCAAATTTGTTTTGGTTTATGAAGATAATAATGGTCTAATTGCTGCTCTCGAACCTTATGCTGTTGAAGATACTGAAACTTACTATTACAATAACGAAGAATATTCTTACACAGACTACTACTTAGATTTCAGACTTGTATTTAAAGATGAATCTAAGATTTCAATGGAAACATATGTTAAAGAAGAGTTATCTGGATTCTTTAATGCTTTAAATGATTTTATAACAAAAATCAACACCAACTACAATACTAGTTTAGGAGGAATTGATACTTCCAGCGCTCAATAACCTATTTTAATAAAATTAAATACAAAGGTGAGTTGTAAAGACTCACCTTTTTTTATACGCAAAATTCATCATTTGCCTCCTTTTTATCATTTCAACCCGCTTTATGCATTAGAAAATCTATTACACATTGAAATCACTTCAAAACAAGACACTTTGTTTCTTCACTTCAACTCACCAGAACGATGCTATGCCTCGTTTCAGTAAAGCCTTGTTTTATCGTGATTTCAACGTTCATGACGAAGTTCTAATACTTAATGCGGGTTCAACCAAAAATCTATTATTATATAGTCTCTTAAACTATATAGCTCAATTATATTCTATCACTGATTATCTAAGCCAATTAATACCTGTTTTTATAAGGTTAAATATTATTCCTAAATCTCATCATAGGATCTAATTTTAACATTAGAAATATGTTTTCAACAGCGTCTTAAAACTGATAAAAATTACACTTCTTTACATTATAATTACCTATATTGAAGTTGGTTAATCAAAAAAAAGCTCCTAATGAAAACCAACATACTATGAAAATTCAATTTAACATCCACTTTCATACAAATCCGGGTGAGCATATATATATATGTGGATCCATTAACGAAATAGGTAACTGGGACACTTCAAAAGCTGCCACATTAAACTACATTGAAGATGGCAACTGGTCGGTAATTATTGATTCCAGTGCCAAGCAAATAGAATATAAGTACTTTAAACAAGATGAAAACAACAACATTTATTGGGAATGGGGTAGACCTAGAACATTGAACGTTCCCAAAATAAAACAAGCATTTATATTAGAAAATGACAATTGGCGAGCTCCTGAAAATGAAGAAAAGGTTATGTACAGTTCAGCTTTTTGTGATGTATTAATGAAACCCGATATAACGCTAAAGGAAGAACCTACGAGAGCAAAAAAAGCTATACAATTTAAAATAAACGCTCCTCGCATAGGTTCCGATTTTCAACTTTGCATTTTAGGAAATCAAAGCTCTCTGGGGAACTGGGATAAAGAAAAACCTTTCCTATTATCATGCAATAAATCTTTTCCGCTATGGAAAGGTACACTGAATTTGTCTGACATAGAGTTTCCCGTTCAATATAAATATGGCATCTATAATTTTAAAACAAAAAAGGTTGTCACCATTGAAGAAGGCGTTAATCGAGAAATATTTGATATCCCCACCAGCGAAAAAAGCTTTCTATATATAAAACATGACGAATCATTTAAATATCCTATAGGAAACTGGAAGGCAGCAGGTGTTGCTGTTCCTATTTTTTCACTGAGAAGCGAAAAAAGCTTTGGGGTAGGTGAATTTTCCGACCTAAAAGACTTTATTGACTGGGCCAAAAACGTTGGTATGAAAATGGTTCAGGTGTTACCAATAAATGAAACCATAGCTTCACACAACTGGCTCGACTCCTACCCGTACAAATCAATTTCTGTAATGGCTCTTCATCCCATCTACATGAACCTTGAAAAAATGGGTAAACTAAAAGATGATAATTTAATACAGGGTTTTAAGGTAAAACAAAGGGAACTTAACAATGAAACCCATGTAAATTACACAGAAGTATTGTATCTAAAATCAAAGTATTATAAACTTTTATTCGATCAGGAGAAAAAGAACTTTTTTAAACAAAAAGATTATAAACTATTTTTCAAAGCCAATGAGCACTGGCTGGTTCCCTATGCAGCTTTTGTTTACTTAAGAGACAAAATGAAGACTCCGAACTTTAGAAAATGGAAGGAATTTAGCACGTACGATGAAAATAAAATTAAACAAATAAGCACACCAAAGGCTAAAGAATGGGATGATATTGCTGTCCATTACTTTATTCAATACCATTTGGATAAACAGCTGAAAGAAGTCAGTAATTATGCTCGCGAAAACAAAATGGTGCTTAAAGGTGATATTCCCATCGGTATAAGCCCTAACAGCGTTGAAGCATGGACCGAACCACATCTTTTTAACTTAAATGCCCAAGCTGGCGCTCCGCCTGATGATTTTGCCATAAAAGGTCAAAACTGGGGATTCCCAACCTACAATTGGGGAGCCATGGCCAAAGAAAATTATAAATGGTGGAGAGACAGGTTGCAGAAAATGGCTGATTACTTTGATGCATATAGAATTGATCATATACTTGGATTTTTTAGAATTTGGGAAATTCCCATTGATGCAGTAGAGGGCCTTCTTGGATATTTTAATCCCGCTCTTGGCTTAACAGCTGATGAAATAAGAAACTACGATATACACTTTGATTATAAGCGATTTGTGAAACCACATATCAGGCTTCATCATATTAAAGCAATATTTGGTGAAGATGCTGATGAAGTAATTAACAAATATGTGACAGAAACAAGTTACTGCGAATATGAGCTTAAGGAGGAGTATAACACCCAGGTTAAAGTCAACAATTATTTTCTTAAGGATAAAGAAGAGGAAGATCTGTCAGATCATGATACTAAAATAAGGGATGGTCTATTTGAACTAGTTGCCAATGTATTGTTTATTCAAACCGGTGAAAATGAATTTCACCCCAGAATTTCTGTTCACGACACCTCATCGTTTGCCGATTTGGATGAACACACCAAAAGTCAGCTCACAAAAATTTACTTCCACTACTTTTATCAAAAGCACAATGATTTCTGGTACCAAAAAGGAATGGAAAAACTGCCACACATAATTGAGGCGAGTAATATGTTGGTTTGCGGAGAAGACTTGGGTATGGTGCCCGAATGCGTGCCTCCGGTAATGCATAAACTAAATATATTAAGCCTCGAAATTCAACGCATGTCGAAGAATCCCAAACTTAAATTTGCACACCCTGCGAATGCACCATATTTATCCGTTTGCACAACCTCTACGCACGACATGTCAACTATTAGGGGATGGTGGGAAGAAGACAAAGCGCTCATAAAGGATTTTTATAATCATGAGCTGGGTAATTTTGGAGAAGCTCCTTATTTTGCCGAGCCCTGGATTTGTGTTCAAATTATAAATCAACACATGCATTCTCCTGCTATGTGGACAACCTTTCCTATTCAGGACTTAATTGCCATGGATGGAAATTTCAGATGGAAAAAAACACAACTTGAGCAAATCAATTACCCAAGCAATGTACGTCATCATTGGAAATTTAGAATGCAACAAAGTATTGATGATTTAAAAAATGAAGAATCCTTTAATCAACTACTAAAAGAACTCATTGAAGAATCAGGACGAAATTCGCCATATTAAACCATCAACATCTATAGCAACAACAGTAATTCACTAATTAAAAAACCTAAATAATTACCTATGGCATAACCGATTATCCCCACGGTTATGCCGGGTAATATAATTTCTTTGTTTTTAAGAGATCCTGCAACAACCGGCACAAAAGGCGGACTGCAAATTAAAGCTGCTGATGTAATAATCAGGGTATCGGCATCTACCTTAAAAAACCTGGATATAACCACATGCAAAAACAAAGATCCAAACACTACAAAAGTGATATAATAAAAAATAAGCGGATTAATATTTACTAAATTTTCAAATTGCACTTTTGAAGCTACCACAACACTAAACACCAGAATAAAATACATTCCTAACTCAAAGGTTTTTGGAATGCTTTTTACTGTTTTATTAAACGAAGCAGCTAAACTTAATGATGTAATGGTAAGTATAAACACTACCATCTGGTATTTTTGGTTCATTAAAAGCATGACTGCACCTGACAAGGCAACTATAACCAAAGAAATACCCAGAGCTTTTAAAAAAGGAATTCTGTTTTCCTTTTTAAATAATCCCCACAAAAACTCATTCTCTCCATTAGTATTTACCTCATCTCCATTTTTAACTCCCTGACTTTTAAAAACTGGCAACACCAGTTCAAAAAGCTTTTTACCAAGTATCATTAAAAAAAACAAATGTAAGGTTGACAGTAACATATCGTAAGTATGTACAGCGATATATACATCAGGTTTAACATCTAACACCATTTTTAATGCTGCTAAATTGGGTGTCCCTCCCGTATATACCCCCACCAGCAAACCTCCTATTTTATGAAACTCTCCGGAAACCTGGGGTTTTAAATAAATATATCCTATCACCACCACTAACACCACACTAATCAATGCTGCCAGCAACGAAAGCAAGGTGGTGCGGGCAAGTAGAAAAGATCGTTTTAAATCGCTTGAAAAAAGCAACAACGGAATAGCCAGAGGGATACATGCTGACATGAGTATTTCCTGTATAAAATCGATTCGCGCTGTGTGCAAAAACTCAAACTGAGATAAGACAATACCTACTACATATGATAATATAACCGCTCCAATACGATTAAAAAAAGAATGTCTATAACACAAATACAAGATACCCGTTGGTGCCAACACATAAAACAACACCAATATAATTTCTAATAAAAAATTCATACAATTAGTTTTCCAATACCCATTGAGTAATAATATTGTCCAAGGATGTTCTGATTTCTTTGGTGGGTTGGAGATAATGATTAGTGATGATACAAAAAGCGGCCTTCTGTTTTGAGCTGGAGGTTAAATATCCACAATATCCTAAAACACCTTCCATTGAGCCACTTTTACCAATTATTTTTCCGCTTACTGCCTTATGCTTAAAAACAGACCTTAAAGTACCTGTTTCTCCACCTTTGGCTAATGATTGTTCAAATACCTCTATCGAAGAACTATGATTGCTCATCCATGTTAATACTTCAACCATACCCTGAGCCGAAAATAAATTTTTGGGAGATAAACCACTCCCATCTTTAACTCTAAAATGCTTTTCAAAAGCAATTTTATCACTCCAAAACTCATTAATAACCTGATTTCCGTTATCCCACGAAACTTCACCTATAAACTCCTTAGCCAGAGTAAGCAACAATTGATCGGCAAATAAATTATTACTTTTATGATTAACCACTTTTATTATTTCTGCCAACGATGGTGATTTATGAGTGTATAGGTTAAAAAATTCAGCATCAGCAAAATTATGGTTTACTGTATTTCCCATAACACTAACCCCATTTTTATTTAGGTAAGATGTAAGTTCTGTAGCAAAGGTATGTAGCGGATCAGGTAGAGCTGCTTTTACCTTAAAGCCTGACCTGTTTGCTGGTATTGATCCTTCCATCCACCAACGAGAAATTTCCTTAATTCCATACACATAAGCACTATCTTTGGTGTGGGAAGCTGCACTTACCCTGCACTCAATTATATGTGGTTTTATTTGGGGAGAGATAGAAATAATTTTACACAATGATCCAACATCACCTGACTTTAAAGTGACTGTTGCTGTATTATCCTTCCAACAAAAAGATTGCGGAGAGGCTCCATAATAATTACCCATATCCTCCCATAAACGTTGCGACGGATATGTTTGTGAATAACCTTCAACCTGCACTTCTCCTGTAATGCTTATAATGCCTGATGATTGAAGAACCTTGCTTAACTGTTCGAATAAGTACTCCGGATTTGTTTCGGAAAAATACTTAGAACCTAAAGTGGCATCTCCATTACTTTTAACCACTAGATGACCATACAATACACCATTTTTAATTACCCCCGTATAACCAAACTGAGTTTGATAAGTATAATCTTTTCCCAACAACTCCAAAGCTGTTGCTGTAGTCAACACCTTCATTAAGGAAGCAGGTATAAGGCGCTGATTTTCGTTGAACGAATAAATATCCTGCCTGTTTGTTGTATTTATTACTTTGGCTGAAACAGAAGTTCCATCATCGCTAATAATAGATTGAGATTCTGATGAACAGGCACAAAAAATAAGAAGAACCAATAAATTCAAATACCTCATTCGAAACCTCCCACCTGATTTTTTAAATCATCAACAACTTTTTGCCTTCTGCTTATATACTGCGTATAATAAATGATTCGTGTTCTATCTGCCTTTGAATGACTTGATGATAATTCTGAAACTATTGCCTCTGCATCTTTTATCCAATACATGGCCGACTCGTAATCTCCATAAATTTCTGATGCCAGTGCCAGGTTATAAGCTGCCTTCATTTTAGTTTTCTTTTTAGAATGATCGAAGACATATTTCCACAGCTTAATAGCATCTCCCCATTGATCTTTACGTACAAACTCGGTAGCCTGCATAAACTGGTAATTGCCAACATGGTAATAACCTCTTTTTTGCGTTTCCCAACGAGGCGCTATATCATCAGCTGCCTTTGCGCCCATATATTCTGCTAAACTCACTAAGCCCTCCTGCACTCCGGGTAGTTCCCTTGCAATCTGACCTAAAGTCCCGCCAACTGCATCCCACGAAATAGTATCTACCTGCACTTCTTTATAAACCAACTTCTGATCTAAGTTATCATATGCTCTCCACATAATAGCTCCATTCACATCCATATAGGCGTACATATAACCATCGTACATGGTCTCCACTTTTGTTTTGGTATGATATATATTTTGCTCAAATGCAATAACAGCCTCCACATTATACTGCTTACATAAACTATCAACCAGATACCAGTTTAAAGCTCTGTTTTTTAAACGCCTGTCCTCTTTTAACGGACTTTTATGTACAAATACTGAGTCGAAAAACATACGATGGTCTAGCTCCTGTTTTAAGCCGGATAAGCTTAATGCAGCAAAATCATCCTGCCAAAGTGTATCTACTGAATACTTTTTATCCGGAAGTTCTACTTTATGCACCAGAGAATCGCGATAAGGCACCGAATTATCAACCAACACAACCGATTTAATTTCTGGTTTAAATGTATGTTTTGCCGGAATCAAAACATCAATATCTAAATACTGATAGCTGGAACACGAAGTTGCTAGTAATAAAATAAAGAGTGTAATAATATTAAGCTGTCTCATAGAATGCAATATGGGATTCTTAAATTTCACAACAAAAAAAGTGCCTAAGATAATGATATACTATCACCTTAGGCACTTTAAAAGCGGTTATTTATTTGGCCATTTCTAAAATCTCCGTAACAGCCTCTGCATTTAATCTCTTAAAATATCCAATAGGACCGAATTTACATGCCTTCTCTCCCATTTCTTTAATTCTATCTGAAGGTATGTCTACTTCCGTAAGTTGTGCTGGCATATTTAACGATGTAAAGAAATTACGAATAGCTTCAATGGTTTTATGTGCAGCATCCATTTCACTCTCCTCTGCTATTCCAAATACATTTTTACCCAAACGTGCAAATTTAAAGGCATTTCTTTCATTTAACACATATTCCATCCAATGCGGAAAGATAATTGCTAAACCTACGCCATGGGTTAAATCATAAATGGCACTCACCTCATGTTCAATCATATGAGTTGACCAGTCTCCCATCATTTTACCCGTTACTGTTAATCCGTTCAAGGCCAAACTCGATGCCCACATTAAATTAGCTCTTGCTTCATAATTTTCAGGTTCTTCCAATACTACAGGCCCGTACATTATACAGGTTTTTAAGATAGATTCGGCAATACAATCCTGAATTTCTGTTCCTGAATCAGGCGTAAAATACTGCTCAAAGATATGGCTCATGATATCTACCGTTCCAGAGGCCGACTGATACTTATTCACTGAAAATGTATATGTTGGATCCAGAATTGAAAATTTAGGTCGTAACAAATCACTTCCCATTGGTAGTTTTTCTTCTGTAGCATCGTTTGTAATAACTGCACCTCCATTCATTTCTGATCCTGTAGCAGCCAAAGTTAATATACTACCAAGCGGAAGTGGATTTTCAGGCACTGCTTTTCGTAGCATAAAATCCCAGGGATCGCCATCATACGAAAAACCGGCTGCCATGGCCTTTGTTGCATCGATGATACTACCTCCCCCCACAGCTAAAATAAAACCAAGATTATGATCTTTACAAAGCTGAACACCTTCTTTTACCGAAGTTAAACGAGGATTAGGTTGAATTCCACTCAATTCTTTATAAAAAATACCTTTTTCTTCAAGCTTATTTTTAACCGCATCAAGCAGGCCGCTTTTAACAACAGAACCCTGTCCGTAAGTAATTAAAATCCTGTTACTATAATTTAATACCTCGTCAGCTAATTCGTTGATTTTATTTTTACCAAAAAGGATTTTGGTACCTGCCTGGAAATTAAAATTCTTCATAATTATTTTATTTAGGTCAAGACAAATTACTAAAACAAATAAACAAAGGCCATTTTGCCCTTCTCAATTTCTGTATTTTATATGTTTATTGTCTAAAGATATGAAGGTTTGTTTCGAATAAAAAACGCATTTCCTTTAATCGTGCAATATTAACCATTGAAACCAAAAAAAGGGTATCCGAAACGAATACCCTTTAAAAATATTATGATTTGATATGTCTTACATATTCATACCACCACAAACGTGAATTGTTTGTCCGGTTACATACTTAGATAAATCAGATCCTAAGTATACACATGTGTTTGCAACATCCTCTGGAGTACCTCCTCGTTTTAATGGAATTTGGCTTTCCCATGCTTTTTTCACATCATCAGCTAAAACACCTGTCATTTCAGTAATGATGAATCCAGGAGCAATAGCATTACTTCTAACACCTCTTGAACCAAGCTCTTTAGCGATAGACTTAGTAAATCCAATCATACCCGCTTTTGAAGCAGAGTAATTAGCCTGTCCTGCATTACCACTTACACCTACAACAGAGCTCATGTTGATAATAGAACCAGAACGTTGCTTTAACATAGTTTTTTGAACAGCCTTAGTAAAGTTGAATACAGATTTAAGGTTTACCTTAATTACCATATCCCACTGCTCTTCAGTCATACGCATTAACAAAGTATCCTTTGTAATACCTGCATTATTTACTAAAATATCAACCTGTCCGAAATCTTTTACAATCTCGTCAACAACACGTTGTGTATCTTCAAAATCACTAGCATCAGAAGCATAACCTTTGGCTTTTACACCTAAAGCATTTAACTCTTTTTCTGTTTCTTCTGCAGCTTCGTTAATTACTAAGTCAGTAAAAGCTACATTACAACCATTTTGTGCATAAGTTACAGCAATAGCTTTACCAATACCTCTGGCAGCACCAGTAATAATCGCGGTTTTTCCTTCTAATAATTTCATATGATATTAATTTACTTTATTTGTCATATGGAACTCTCAAGTTTATTTTAACATCCTATTGAATTTCAAATTAGGATGCAAAATTTACTTGTTCGTTTCATGTGTTTAAATATTTATTTTTAAAGGTCTTTGCCTACCCCACCGTAGTGGATGAAACAAATCTT
The DNA here is from genome assembly GCF_005877885.1 of Labilibacter sediminis. Lineage (GTDB taxonomy): Bacteria > Bacteroidota > Bacteroidia > Bacteroidales > Marinilabiliaceae > Saccharicrinis > Saccharicrinis sediminis. The sequence continues at coordinate 3,605 of NZ_VCHY01000035.1, read as the reverse complement.
AAATATAGATTCATTTCATTTTTAAAGTTAATATTACAATACATTTATTAAATGTGAGGCAAATGTAATAATTTATAACCATATTGAAACACATAATAGGTTTAGATCAATTTTAATCTGTTTAAGAAAGAAGATTTGAATATTTATACAAATTATTCAAACTCTATCTACCCAAACCACACATTCAATAACCCACTGCCTTTCAACTCCCTGCAAGCCTACTTTCTTTTATAAAGATGAATTTCAATATCGTTTGTATTGGCAGTTACTTCAAAGTTTTCTTTGTAAAAAACCTCGTCACTTTCAAGCGTCAGGGTATAAGATCCTTCGTCTAACTCTACTTTATAACCACTTTCTAAATCGAGCATTGAAACTAAATCAACAGCTATAGCTGCAGTATCTTCTATGGTAAATTTTATATTTTTCTTTGTAAAGAATTTATAATCCGAATCAAAATCTTCCGGTATTCCCCAAATATTTAGTTCTATCATCTTTTGTATTTTCTGCTTTATTTTAATTACCAACAATCAACTTGTCTTTATCTTCTGAATCACTTTAAAAAGCTTGTGTAATTTGTTCCATCGCTTTACCTGCCTCCATTTGTACATGTATATCAGTAATCATATTGGTAAAATTTGATGTACCCGGGTTAATTTCAACTATAATAGCTCCATTTCGTTTAGCTTCAATGGGAACCTGGCAGGCAGGCATCACCTCACCTGTTGAGCCAATAACCAATACCACATCGGCCTTGCGGGCATCTTTAAAACTATTTTCATAAGCGAGAGGAGGAATACCCTCTCCAAAAAATATAAAATCGGGTTTTAATAACGATCCGCATTTGTCACACTTGGGAGGAATAATGGATAAATCAATGTCTTTGGCAGCAACCATATATGCACAATGAATGCATTTTAGCTTTTGTGAATTACCATGAAACTCATGTACCACCTTGCTCCCTGCTTCAAAATGCAAATTATCTATATTTTGCGTTACCACAGATTTTAGCACGCCTTTTTCTTCGAGTTTAGCCAGCCCTACATGAGCTGCATTAGGTTTGGCATCGGTAAAAAAATCGTAGAATATTTCACGAATGGCTACCCAGGAAGTTTCAGGGTTTTGCAAAAAATAATCCAGTTCTAATAATTGTGGATCATACCTGTTCCATATACCCGACTCTCCCCTAAATGGCGGAATACCACTCTCTACAGAAATACCTGCTCCCGTAAAGGCAATGCTGTATTTTGATTGTTTCAGAAGCTGCTGTACTTTTTCGATCATTCCATAATTTGTTTAGTATAGGCAAAAGTATAAAGATGAAAGCAAATGGATGCTTTTTTAAATGAGAATATTAAAAATTTATACCTTTTGATTTTCTTTCCTTTTTGCCAATAAACTTTATACTAGTTATATTCACCACCAAAAATAAAATATCATGAACCTACTCCTTATTGCTGTTGCTCCGGTTGCTATTATTTTGGTATATATCTACTATCGCGATAAATATGAAAAAGAACCTGTTTCCTTATTGATTAAAGGCCTTATTGGCGGAATGATTATTGTGATTCCGGTAATCTTTGCCGAACAATGGGTGAGTGACATACTACCGTCCTTATTTTCAAGCAAAACCGGTATGGCTTTTGGCAATGCCTTTTTGGTAGCGGCTTTATGGGAAGAAGCATTTAAACTTCTAGCGGTCTATATTTTAATATGGAAAAATCCCAATTTTAACGAACGCTTTGATGGTATTGTGTATGCCGTTTTTGTTTCTCTGGGCTTTGCGCTGGTTGAGAACATCATGTATGTTTTTTCAAACGGCATGAGCGTGGGCGTTGGCAGAGCTTTTACCGCTGTTCCGGCGCATGCCATGTTTGGTATTATGATGGGCTATTACCTTGGTCTGGCTAAATTTATTAAACCGAAACGAACCTTGTTTTTAATACTTGCATTTTTCGCTCCGTTTGTACTTCATGGAATTTATGACTTTATATTAATGGTAGGAATTAACTGGGTTTTACTTTTATTCTTTCCATTTTTAATTTACATGATGTATCGTACTCAGGTTAGAATGAAAGAGCATGAAGAAAACTCTGTATTTAAGTATAATTAGTCAATGGTCATTATTTTTAGTTATTAGTCAATCTAGTCAACTGTTGTTCTTAAAGTCAAAGAAGCTTTAAATCAATAAACAATGCAATTAAATATAAATCTTGAGTCTGAAATATCTTTTTCTGCATCGCGAAGTTCCGGGCCTGGCGGGCAAAATGTAAACAAAGTAAACACCCGCGTTATTTTACGTTTTGATGTGACGCAGTCTTCAATTTTAAGCGCACATCAAAAAACATTAGTGTACAATAAACTAAGCAACAGAATAAATAAAGACGGCGAACTTATTGTGGCTTGTGAAGAAACGCGATCGCAGCTTCGAAACAGGGAACTGGCCTTAAACATGCTTCACCTGCTGGTAGCCAATGCCCTTAAGCCAAGGGTAAAAAGAAAACCTACTAAACCAACCAGAAGTGCCAAATTAAAACGACTGCAAAACAAAAAACTTCACGGACAGAAAAAAGCCAATAGGCGAAAACCTGATTTTTGAATGTTTACTAACATTGTGGATTTGTTTAATCGTTTATTTGACGATTTGTTAAAGCATAGCTTTATTTAAGAGTAAACAATGAAAACTATTTCTAATCAAGAAAATGGTTAAATTATAGAAGAAATCTATTACAACAAAGAAGGAGTTAGTGGACACTTAGCAATATTGCAATAAGGGAAACTAAATAAGCAAATCTAGATTAAGAGATTTATTTTCAAAACCTTAAAACTTTTAACCTCATAAATTAATTTGTAACTTAATAGGTGTATTTAATTTCAGGAATCATGAAAAAAACTGTAATTATTTTATTCCTATTTTTCATCTCAGCAGGAGTTATTATTGCTCAAAACCCGTATTCTTTAGAAAATCTTGAAAAACTTTCAGAACAAGAGCTTGATGTATATTACAACAAGGCATTGAAACTTCAAAAATCAGGAAAAACAGCAACAAGAGTCGGTTTGATTTCTTTGGGAGCATCTTTCTTAACTATTCCCCTGGATGATTCTGGTGGTATGGTTGCTGCTACGACAATTATGGTGGTCGGTATTCCTGCATTGGTCACTACAATAGTTGGTGTGTCAATGAATTCAACCGGCAAAAAAAGAGTTGAACGCATTAATTTAATTAAAAATTCAGCATTGAATGATATTAATATTTATTTGGGGCCTTGTCTTCAGTATAATCTTGCTGCTAAAAATTATCAATCCGGTATTACGTTAAAAATAAAATTCTAAACGCAACGATCTTATTTAGCAATTAATAATGGATTAAATATTTGCTAATCTATAAAGAACTTGTGCTAACGTGCTACCATAAGTTATACTATACTCATCTCATGTAACGAAGCATTATACCAATACTACATTAAAATGAGCCTTATTCTTTCGTTCATTTTCACTTATACTTCGTTGAAAAATATCGCCGTAGCTATGGCTCATAGCCGTCAGGCTACAAATATGTTAAATAAGCGCATTACCGCAAATGCGGTAGAGTTTCCATATTTTTTAAA
>NZ_VCHY01000349.1 GCF_005877885.1 Labilibacter sediminis | reverse complement strand
AGGACAAAAACTCACAAGTCAAGACTTCATAACTCTCATCACCAAGTTTGAGGACTCCCTCCCAATGGATGTTTTTGAACAAGGTTTTAACACCCTCATAGATATACAATGTCTTGAGGGTTGGGATGTCTACAAATTTTTGAGCCGCATTGACTCGTCTAGCTATGTCGTTAAACTTGAAATTATGAGTGGCATCTACAAATTGGGTCCTATATGGCTCATTTCCAAAAACTTGGTTCCTATTTTGCTCATCTTGGCTTTGGTCCGCCCTACCCCTCTTACTCCTAGGATTTGTGCTAGAGGATGCCATTTAGTAGGACAATGCTAGACAATTAAGGCCAAATTGGGGACAAAAATGGGGATTCTTGACAATATCTCTATGCACAACACAACTTGAACACTAAACTAACAATGAAATTAAACAACCAATTAAGGAAAGAATGTACCATTTAGTGTTAGATGGTTGTCATTGTTGTTGCAAGCTTCCAAAATTCTCCAAATTTTCGAGCTCCCCTTTGAAAG
>NZ_VCHY01000348.1 GCF_005877885.1 Labilibacter sediminis | reverse complement strand
GTCCCGTCGCGGGGCGACAGGGACCGTCGCGGCGCGACGGCGGCACTAAAACCCTAATTCGGGGTTCAGTAAACCCTGCAGCCTGTCTCTATAAATAGAAGCCTAGGGTTCCGGTTTCTACATAAGTTTTCTGGTATTCCAAGTCCTCCAGAAACCCTAAGGTGTTACTCTGCTGCTCTGGTGTCCTGGGTGTGAAACAAGAGAGGATCTCTACTTTGGGATCTCAATCTGGAGGTGCTAGCAGTCACAAGATCTCAAGCAAGGAAAACTCAAGAACAATTCCAAGTAAGTTTTCTGTTCTAGTTGCTTCAAGTTCAAGAATCAGATCTAGGGTTTAGGGTTTGCATGCTAGATAGTATCTTATTCCGCCTTTGTGATATTATGTGTTCATGCATGCGTTTCCCAACATATTATTTTTTACTGTTAATTTTATAATTATATAAGAACCAGTTGTGTAAAATTGAAAATTTAAGAAAGTAAGAACAAAACAGAAAGACAACGTGATGGAGGAAAAGATTATATAA
>NZ_VCHY01000347.1 GCF_005877885.1 Labilibacter sediminis | reverse complement strand
AAATTGAGGGCTCATCATCCGGATTATCCGATAAAGTCAATTAGACTTGATAATGCAACGGAGTTCACATTGAAAACGTTCAGTGACTATTGCATGACATTGGGAATTGATCTTGAACACCCTGTTGCGTATGTTCACTCCCAAAATGGTCTTGCAGAAGCATTTATTAAACGAATACAAATAATTGCGAGAACTTTGGTTATGCGCACCAAACTTCCAATTTCTGCATGGGGTTATGCGATATTGCACGCGGCTGCATTGGTCCGTCTGAGGCCCATGGCCACCCAACCACTTTCTGCGTACCAGTTGGTAACTGGATATGAGCCTGATGTCTCACATTTACGCGTGTTTGGGTGCTTGGTCAATGTTCCAATTGAACCTCCAAAGCGTTCAAAATTTGGTCCTCAGAAACGACAGGGAATATACGTTGGTTATGAATCCCCGTCCATCATACGCTATTTAGAGCCCTTGACAGGCGATCTCTTTAACGCTAGACATGCGGATTGTGACTTTGATGAGACAAT
>NZ_VCHY01000346.1 GCF_005877885.1 Labilibacter sediminis | reverse complement strand
AGAAACACGTTCTACTCCTAAGGTCTCTTCATCATCGCTATCAACAATGGTTTCTAACTCAAACCATTCTTCATTATCAACTTTTTCCTTTCCTTGCTTCTTTGAACTCTTTTCATCACATTTTTTATCAAGTTTAGGCTTAACAGAAACATCCAATTCATTATCAAAATCTAGAGTGGATTTGTTGTAGGTAGATGAACCAATTTTAGAGTTAAGAGTTAATGCAGTGATTGGTTCTCTCTTCTTAGGATCATTCTTAAACCCTAACCCATTTTTATCTTTAACACTCTCGATTTCAGATAATTCTTTCTGTTTGCATGCAGATGTTTGATAAGCAGTAAACTTAAGTTCAATTGTTTCGAATTTCTCTTTTAATCTCACATTATCTTTTTCTAAGAACTCATTTCTCTTCATATGCGCCGAATACTGATTTCAAGTTCATCTAGCCTTATGACCTTTTCCTCTAACTCCTTTATCCTGGTGTTTAGCTCAACTTCATTTTTCTTGTGATCTTTTATCATTTCT
>NZ_VCHY01000345.1 GCF_005877885.1 Labilibacter sediminis | reverse complement strand
TTATTAAAAAAGTGGTTTTTGAAAGCCGTGCGTCTGACATCTATCTGATTGTTGAAGAAGGATTCTACAAGCGTACCTTGGATATTCACCGAACACTAGGGTTGCTCTTGCACACTCAAGTCTCGATTCAGCAATTGCTTAAGCTGCCAGCGGAATGCTTTCATCCTAAACCAAAAGTAAACAGTGTCTTAATAAAACTTACCCGCCATACCACAGATGTTCCAGATAAATATTGGAAGCTATATACGTACTTTGTTTCAAAATGGGTCAATCGAGAATATCGTCAACTGTTTACTAAAAATCAGTTTCATCAAGCAATGAAACACGCCAAAGTAAACAATTTAAGTACCATTACTTATGAGCAAGTATTGTCTATTTTTAATAGTTATCTATTATTTAACGGGAGGAAATAATTCTATGAGTCGCTTTTGTAAATTTGGAAAGTTACACGTTACTAAAGGGAATGGAGATAAATTATTAGATATACTACTGACAGCTTCCAAGAAGCTAAAGAGGTCCCTAGAGA
>NZ_VCHY01000344.1 GCF_005877885.1 Labilibacter sediminis | reverse complement strand
GAATCTAAAAATAAAGTCTCTTTCTTTGCACCCGCTTTGAAAGCAAGGCGTGTAAAAACAACGACATTTTGAACGACAGAAGAGGGATTAAAAACCTAGTATTGATAAGGTTTTGAGGAGGTCAAAGAGGTTTGGAATTAATTTTAAAAACTTTCAAACTTAATTTGGAATTAAGAAATTAAAGTTGTTATCTTTGCATCCGCTTTTGCAGCGAGTCTCAACAGAGGTTGAGGCAAAATAAAACAGATTGAAATAAGCTTTGGCTTACAAGATATAAAAGACGATCGCTGTTAACTGTTTAATGTTAATTGTTAACTGATCAAACGTTCTTTGAAAATATTGAAATGCAACTTTAAAAAGGAAGAATAAGTGATTCTTTGAGTTAAAACTCTTGTAAAGAATAAGAAGATGGATTTATGGTTGAGAGATCAGCTAAACTTTCGTCTATTAAAATTTTATACAACGAAGAGTTTGATCCTGGCTCAGGATGAACGCTAGCGACAGGCCTAACACATGCAAGTCGAGG
>NZ_VCHY01000343.1 GCF_005877885.1 Labilibacter sediminis | reverse complement strand
GGAGATGATGAGAGACGAGGGAGGCGAGATTTGGGGTGGGGGGCGTAAATGGTGATGGTAGGGTTTGTGTGGGGTTTTGGGTAAAAAAAAGGAAATAGAAAAGAAAAGATAAAGGGTAGTATCACAAAAATGCATTTTTAGTCCCTGGACTTGAAATGACAAAAAATATTGATAACTAACGGACTTAAAGTTAAGTGGAGTTAAGTTTGGACTAAAACCACAACAAAACCCGTTTTTTGGATTACCGGTGCAACGCAAACCGTTTTTGGACCAAAACCCAAATTTTTTGCAAACCACAGGGACCAAAAATGCAGTTTACTCTAAATTGTACTAATATGATGCTGACTCATCTTCCAATTGTACTAATATGCATGCGTGGCACTAATAAATTGAATAAAACCGGTTATAACCCGTCCAAGGATTAAAGCTACAAGTCAAATATAAGTTAAGGGACTTTTTAAAACAAAAAAAAAAAGTAAAATGGTATTTTAGGATAAACAGTAAAAGTGTAAAACCATATAGTGCTAC
>NZ_VCHY01000342.1 GCF_005877885.1 Labilibacter sediminis | reverse complement strand
CCATCTTATATTAAACTTAAAAGTTTATATAATGTCGTTTGGTATATTCGTCAAAAGTTGCACGTATACATATATATTCCAAAATTTGTGTTCGTACTTTATTAACACAAAACATATATATTTAGGATATCAAGTCAATTATCATATTTATTAGTTTGACTTAATGAATTTGACGCGACTAAAATGGTTGTATAAATATATATATTGACCATTTCCGTCTAAACGTCGGGAAATCTTGCAAAATGACACTTAACTTGTATAGAGCAAGCATATAAAGCATCATTTTGCAATCGTTTCCTAGATTTATAGTGTCACTTGTATTTCCCCCCCTAAAAACTAAAAACGTTATTTAAAAGTGTGAAAGGGGGTATGACGCTCACCTAGGGTTTAGGCGACGAAAAGTAACCACGAGCTCGAGTTACTCGCCTTCAATTCTTAGTTCCTAACGCCGTTTCTCGATAGATCAAAACTCGGAATGATGCACTAGACGAGGTCGAGACGTTCGGATCTATAAACCTGAACAGTTTT
>NZ_VCHY01000341.1 GCF_005877885.1 Labilibacter sediminis | reverse complement strand
TATCACCCAAGTGGTGTCGTACCCACCGGTCGTCTTGGGCAACTTGGTGATAAAGTCCATAGTGATCCTTTCCCACTTCCATTCGGGTATCTCCGGCTGTTGTAGTAGACCCGAGGGCTTCTGATATTCCACTTTTACCTTGGCGCAAGTCAAACACTTGCCCACATAAGTGGCGATCTCAGCTTTCATGTTTGGCCACCAGTAAAGCTTCTTCAGGTCCAGATACATTTTATCTGACCCGGGATGAACGGAGTATCTAGTTTTGTGTGCTTCATCCAAAACTAGATCTCTATATCCGCCGAATTTGGGCGTCCAAATTCGATTCATGAAGCACTGAACTCCGTCGTCCCTAACTTCAAGGTTCTTATCCATGCCTCACAAGTTCTCTTTTGCGACGTTTTCTGGTTTCATTGCTCCCAGCTGAGCCTCCTTAATTTGCATGGATAAGTGGGAATGGATGGTCATTGTCAATGACTTTACTCGGCGACCCGAGTACTCCTTCCGGCTCAGGGCATCAGCCACTACGTTG
>NZ_VCHY01000340.1 GCF_005877885.1 Labilibacter sediminis | reverse complement strand
CGAACGCCATTGGAGTTTTGACTCTGGAGTCTCCCTTCATCCCAAATTTTTCTAGAAGGGTTTTGGTGAATGCTTCTTGGTTGATGAAGATTCCTTCTTTGCCTTGTTTAATGTTAAGCCCAAGGAAGAAGTTGATTTTCCCCATTGAACTCATTTCAAATTCAGTTTCCATGAGCTTTCGGAATTCTTCTGTGAGATCGGGATGAGTAGATCCAAAGATTATGTCATCCACATAAATCTGAATGATCATGAGATGGTTTCCTTGTTTCTTTCTGAAGAATGTTGGATCAACTGAGCCTCTTTTGAATTTGGATTTCTTGAGAAATCTTGTGAGGGTTTCGTACCAGGCTCTTGGGGCTTGTTTTAACCCATATACTGCTTTGTTAAGAAAATAGCAATGATTTGGGAATTCTTCTTTTACGAAGCCCGGAGGTTGTTCGACATACACCGTTTCTTCAAGGACTCCGTTCAGAAAATCACATTTGACATCCATTTGATAGACATCAATATTCCGATGAGCTGCATAAGCT
>NZ_VCHY01000034.1 GCF_005877885.1 Labilibacter sediminis | reverse complement strand
TCTGATTGAAGAAAAAGTAAAGGAGTTTAAAAAATGGTACCATCAACAACTTACTTACCATCAAAAAGGAATAGAATACTTTTCCAATATTATTGAGAATATAGATAAGGTAGACCAAGTATTATTCAGAATTAAATCTTGTGATGAGTGTATTAAAAAGTTCAAAAGTAAATATTTACCTTATCTGGATTCAGATTCCTCATTTAAGATTCAGGATTACATTACAGATCTAATTGGAGTGAGGGCTGTTTGTTATTATTCTGACGATCTTGTTTCCATAAAAAGAAAATTAAAAAAACATTTTAGAGTGGTGGAAACAACTGATAAAACAAGTTTAATTGAAAAAACCGAAAATCAATTCGGATATAAAGGTCTCCACTTACAGTTAAAGTTAAGAAAAAAGAGAGGTGCAGATAAGAATATTGAAGACTATAGTTCGTTAGTGTTTGAATTGCAGATAAGAACAGTAATTCAGGATGCCTGGAGTATATTAGATCATAAGATTAAATACAAAAAAAGTATCCCACATAATCTAAAACGACGAATTAACCGTTTATCTGCTTTGTTTGAAATTGCGGATGAGGAATTTCTCAGTATTAAAAAAGAAATATTTCAAGAGGAGAAAATAATAAACGACCGTTTAAGAAAAAAACGATCTTTAGTTACCAATTTTCCACTTGATGTTTTTAGGTTCTTATATATAGCCAAAAAGCATTTTTCCGACTATAAATTTATTGAATATAAGGTGGATAATTTTGTGCAGGAGATTCTAATTCATAAATCCGATTTTACAGAACATGATTTAGAGCTTGCAATTACAAAATATCTTCATTTTTCAAACAAAATTGAAAAAGCCGGAAATCAAACTTTAAATCCGTATACTAAAATAAGGTATTGCTTGTACCGATATAATCGTAAAATATTCGAAAACATTTTGTCCAGTTATCAAAAAGAAGTTATTAATGATTATATATAGTTACATGAGGCAGTATTGTGGCACATTTTCGCTCGGTTTTTTAGGTATAACTCATAATTACGTACCAACTGATGATTCAGGTCTTCCAAAGTCATATCTTCACGTTTATATTGCCAACGAATAAAATCCTTGGTGTGAGTATAACAGGTTTCGTAGCGTTGAACCGTATCAGGAGCGAAGTCTATACCAACTAGTTTTTTGGCATTGTCGTTATGTTCCTGGAATACTTTCAGAATGGTGCATCTAGTTTCTTTTTTGCCAATTAGTTTTTCTTGTACAATTCGGGCAGTAACCGTTTGTTTATCCAAAATTATAAAATCAATATAGGATATTATTTTCTTTTGGTACAAGTCAATAAATTCATTGATTTTTTCGAGGAAATTAAGTCCTCGATAAGTCCGCTCAAAAACTGCATTTTTTTGCATCTTTTTGCAAAATATTGCGCATTTTTTTTAAGTTGTAAGTGTTGACTTACAGGGTTTTGATTTAAGTTGCCTTTCGGCTCAGCGGAAAGAGAGGGAACTGAAATTTTACTCTAAGTGCCCTATCCTCAATGCTTTACGAATTTAATTTTTAAAGTCCTCTGTAAGTCCACCAAAATGGGGTAAAAAATACCCGTTTTAAATGCGTTTTAATGAACTCATTTCTCCCCAAAATTAGCAAAAAGGAACCGAACCTAAAAATGGATTAAATGTCAAGTTTTTTGATCAGAAAACTTGACATAGATTAAGTGATATTTCAAATAGCAAATAGTCTAATTATTAAAAATTAGAAAGGACTATTTTAGAATACTTGGTTTAAAAATGTTGGTATATCCGTAGTATGACTACTTATATGTGGATATTTATAAACTAATATTACGTGATATATTACAGTGTCATTAACATATGACAGAATGTGGTTGTTACAATTAAGGGAATACTTGAATATAGTAGCAGAAGAAGATTCCGTTAAAATAAAAGACTTGGTATTGCAAACCAATTAAGGCCAAGAAATAATCAGTCATGATTCATTGTAAAAAATGAACTCGAGGCTGAATAATCTTGGTAAGATGAGATTATAATATAACTTGAATTAAACTTGTCACAAATATTTACTAAATTTGTGACGAGATATTTTTGTAAATGATAGATACAGAGAGTAATATAAGTAGGTTAGTTAAGTCAAAACCAAGAGGGGTGTTGTTATTTCCTGATGATTTTAATAAGCTAGGAACACCTGCTGCAATTCGTAAAGCATTACAACGACTCAGAGAGAAAGGCTTTATAAGACAGGTTGCACATGGAATTTATGTGCGTCCTAAAATAAGTGAACTAATAGGTGAAGTAATGCCTACTGCAGAGGAGGTTGCTCAAGGTATAGCAAAGAGAGATAAAATAAAGTTGGTTCCTACTGGTACATATGCTTTAAATGCCTTAGGATTAAGTACACAGGTGCCAATGAATCTTGTTTTTTTAACAGATGGAGCTGCACGAACAGTAAAGGTTGGTAAACGTACGATAAAGCTTAAGCGTACAACTCCAAAGAACCTTTTAGCCAAAGGTGAAGTGAGCTCTCTGGTAATTCAGGCATTACGTGAGATTGGAAAAGATAAACCCACAGAAGCTGAAATACAAAAAATAGTAGCATTATTAAAAAAAGAAGATAAAAAGATATTAATGCATGATATAGACTTAGCTCCAGCGTGGATTAAAGTTATAATGCAACAAGCAATAGAATAAGAATGACGGGTATAGTATTTTATAAAAATAAACCGAAAGAAAGGAATATCATATTTGAGGCTATAGGTAATGAAATCGGTATTCCAGCATCGGCGGTAGAAAAAGATTGGTGGGTAGTACAGACTTTGGCATTAATTCAAGAATTGGAAGCTGCATCACATATAGTATTTAAAGGAGGTACTTCCTTGAGCAAAGCATGGAATATTATTGAACGTTTTTCAGAAGATATTGATCTAGCACTTGATAAACACTTTCTTGGGATTGAAGAATGTACTACGGTAAAACAAGTGAAAAAGTTAAGATCCGCTACCCGAAAATATATTTATAATAGCTTTATTCCTCAATTGCAGCATAAGTTTAATGAGGTAGGTTTTATAAATACAAAAATAGAATTATACGAAGAGGATGGGGAAAATCTTGAGCCTGTGCAGATCTTAGTTAAATATGAAACATGTACCATCCCATCTAGTTATACAAAACCTGAAGTGAAAATTGAGATTGGAAGTCGTTCATTACGTGAACCTTTTACAAATCGAGTATTTTCATCACTGGTAGGAAAACACTATTCGGGTAAACCATTTGCTGATGTTCCGATTACAGTACCATGTGTAAATCCAGAACGTACATTTCTGGAAAAGTTATTCTTATTACACGAAGAGTTTCAAAAACCACATAATGAAATACGAGTTGACCGTTTAAGTCGTCATTTATATGATGTTGAAATACTGATGCGAACAGAGTATGCTGATATTGCTTTAGCGAATAATGAGTTGTATAATGAAATAATTGAGCATAGAAGTATTTATACCAAGATAAGTAATATTGATTACAGTGGGCATCAACATAAATCATTGAATCCTCTTCCGCCAAATGCCGTTATTGATAACTGGAAAAAAGACTATCAACGGATGCAAGAAGAAATGATTTATGGAGAATCATTACCATTTGATGAAATAATTGAACGTATCAGAGTCTTAAAAGAAAGAATTAATAAATTATAACGATGTCTTCCATATATAACTAAAGTAAGAAATAAGAGCAATGAATAATATCGTTTTCATAGATACCGAAGTAGATGTTAAAAGTAAAAAGATACTTGATGCTGGTGGTACTAATGGGAACGGATTAACATTGCATTCGAACTCTATTTCGGAACTGGTAAATTTTATAAAAACTAAGAAATATGTATGTGGTCATAACATCATTAACCATGACTTACCATATATAGAGAGAGCGATCAATCAGAATTTGACTGGAATTAATGCTATTGACACATTATTCTTATCACCTCTATTATTTCCAACTAAACCATACCATGCTCTATTAAAGGATGATAAACTACAAACTGAAGAGTTAAATAATCCATTAAACGATGCTATTAAAGCTAAAGATTTGTTTAATGATGAATTATCAGCATTTCATGATATTGATGATGACTTAAAACAGATTTATTATGCGATACTTGCGGATAAAAGGGAGTTTTCGTCATTTTTTGATTTTGTAGGTTATTCAATTTTTAATGACGATATCTTCAGCCTAATCAAGAATCGATTTGCAGAAACCATTTGTCAAGAGGTAGATTTAGAGAAACTGGTACTTCAAACACCAATAGAGTTAGCTTATTGTTTAGCTTTAATAAATACGAATAGTAGATACTCAGTAACACCTCCATGGGTAATTAAGAATTATCCAGAGGTCGAAAGAGTAATGTTTTTGCTCAGAAATAATCCATGTTTGGAAGGGTGTGGATATTGCAATAAGGCGTTAGACGCTAAAGATGGATTAAAGAAATATTTCGGATTCGACTCTTACAGGACTTATGGAGGAAAGGCTTTACAAGAGCAAGCTGTTAATGCTGCCATTAGCAATAAGTCTATTCTGGCAGTTTTTCCTACAGGAGGTGGTAAGTCAATAACTTTTCAGATACCAGCACTTATGAGTGGAGAAAGTGTAAAAGGCTTAACGGTTGTTATTTCACCTCTTCAGTCTTTAATGAAAGACCAGGTAGATAATCTGGAAGGTTCAAATATAACGGAAGCTGTTACTATTAATGGGCTACTTGATCCAATAGAAAGGGCAAAGTCTTTCGAAAGAGTTGAAAGCGGATCTGCTTCAATTCTTTATATTTCACCAGAGTCGCTTCGGTCTAGGTCAATTGAACGTTTGCTGCTTGGAAGAAATATAGTAAGATTTGTAATTGACGAAGCACACTGTTTTTCATCATGGGGACAGGATTTTAGGGTTGATTACCTCTATATTGGAGATATCATAAAGTCATTGCAGGAAAAGAAGAATCTTGAAAGCGGCATTCCGGTTTCTTGCTTTACTGCAACGGCAAAACAAAATGTAATCCAGGATATAAAGGATTATTTTCAGGAAAAATTATCGCTGAGATTAGAAACTTTTAGCTCAAAAGCATCCCGAACAAATCTAAGTTATAAGGTAATTCCAAAAGAAAACGAAGAGGACAAATACGACACATTACGCAACCTGATTGATGGGAAAAACTGTCCAACCATAATTTATGTTTCCAGAACTCGAAGAGCATACCAAATTGCAGAAAGGTTATCGAATGACGGGTATTTGGCAAAACCATACCATGGCAAAATGGACAAGCAAGAGAAGTCAGAAAACCAAGATGCATTTATCCGTGGTGATGTTGATGTGATGGTGGCCACATCAGCTTTTGGGATGGGAGTTGATAAAAAGGATGTGGGTATGGTAATTCATTATGAATTGTCTGATTCTTTGGAAAATTATGTGCAGGAAGCTGGCCGGGCTGGTAGGGATGAGAATATAACTGCTTATTGTTACGTGCTATTTAATGAGGAAGATTTGAGTAAGCATTTTATATTGCTCAATCAAACGAAGTTGAATATAAAAGAGATTCAACAAATTTGGAAGGCTATAAAAGACATTACCCGATTTAGGCTAAATGTATCTAATTCAGCTTTAGAAATCGCAAGAAAGGCCGGATGGGATGATAATGTGGTAGAAATAGAGACAAGGGTAACTACTGCCATATCTGCGCTGGAAGAAGCAGGGTATCTAAAACGTGGGCAAAATATGCCAAGAATTTTTGCCAATAGTATCCTATCAAAGAATGCCCAGGAAGCTATTGAGAAAATTAATTTATCTGAAAAGTTTAATGATAGGCAAAAGGAACATGCAGTCCGGATTATTAAAAAGCTGTTTTCCAGTAAAAGTAGAAAGCAAGCAACAGATGAAACTGCGGAATCAAGAATAGATTACATTTCAGATCACTTAGGTATTGTAAAGGAAGAAGTTATTAATGTAGTTAACTTGTTACGGGAAGAAAAAATACTTGCCGACACAAAAGATTTAACAGCCTTTATTAAGCGTGGAGACAATAGAAACCGTTCGTTAAGCATTGTCAATTCTATTAGCAGAATAGAGAAGTTTTTGGTAACTCAGTTTGAAGAACAGGAAAAGTCATTTCATGTCAAAGAGCTAAATGAACAGGCTGAAGAAAGTGGATGTTCTGATGTGTCACCCAATAAGATTAAAACCATTATTAACTTCTGGGTAATAAAAAATTGGTTAAAACGAAAGCAACACGATTATTCAAAGAATCATCTGACAATTTTATCGAACTATTCAGAATCGGAACTAAAAAAGAAATTAGAAAAACGGCACGACTTAGCCAGCTTTATTGTTGATTATCTGTATTTGAAGAGTAATGAAAAGCTTTCCCTTGCAGATAAAAATAAAGAACAGATATTGGTAGAGTTCTCTGTACATGAGTTGAAAAAGGAATATGACAACCAAAATGCTCTGTTTAAACTCAATGTTTCGTTAGCAGATGTAGAAGATGCGTTGTTTTATTTATCAAGAATTGATGCTATAAAGATTGAAGGTGGTTTTCTTGTAGTGTATAATAAGCTTAGTATTGAACGGCTGGAGCAGGATAATAAAAAACGATATAAAGTTGATGATTACAGGAAGTTAAATCAGTTTTATGAAAACAAAATACAGCAGATTCATATAGTAGGTGAGTATGCTAAAAAGATGATTCGGGATTATAAGGAAGCGTTACAGTTTGTTGAAGACTATTTTCAGCTTAACTATGCTTCATTTCTGAATAAGTACTTTAAAGGGAGCAGAAAGGATGAAATAAAAAGAAATATTACTCCCTCAAAATTCAGACAGTTATTTGGAGAGCTGTCGCCTGCTCAGTTAGGCATCATTAAAGATAACGAGTCGCCTTATATTGCAGTTGCAGCTGGTCCTGGTAGTGGAAAAACAAGAGTGTTGGTTCACAAACTAGCTTCCTTACTGTTGATGGAAGATGTTAAACATGAGCAATTGTTAATGGTTACCTTTTCAAGGGCTGCAGCTACTGAGTTTAAAAAACGCTTATTTGAGTTGATTGGGAATGCAGCTGCATTTATTGAAATTAAAACCTTTCATGCCTATTGTTTCGATTTATTGGGAAAGGTTGGCACAATTGAAAAATCGCAAACAATCATTAATAAGACTGTTGAGAAAATCCAAAATAAAGATATTGAACCAAACCGAATCACCAAGACTGTTCTTGTTATCGACGAAGCTCAGGATATGGATATTCATGAGTTTGAGCTTATAAAAGCCTTAATGGAGCACAATGAAGAAATGAGGGTGATCGCTGTTGGCGATGACGACCAGAATATTTACGAGTTCAGAGGTGCAAGCTCTCAGTATCTGGAACAATTTATTTCAGAACAAAAAGCCAAAAAAGTTGAGCTAATTGAAAACTACAGAAGTAAAGCTAACCTTGTAGAATTCACAAATCAGTTTGCCGATAAGATTACTCACCGCCTTAAAGAAACTCCAATCGTTCCGCATACAAATGAGACAGGGCGGGTGAAGTTAATTAAGTACTCTGCTTCTAATCTCATTGAGCCTGTTGTTAGAAACATCTTGTCATCAGGTTTAATAGGAACAACTTGTGTATTAACGCATACTAATTCTGAAGCCTTACAAATCACAGGTCTATTGATTCATGGAGGTTTACAGGCTAAGCTAATTCAAACCAATGAAGGATTTAGCTTATATAATTTAGTTGAAGTACGATATTTCATTGAGCAACTTAGTTTTGCTGAGGAAAAGTATACCATTACGGAAGAAAATTGGAAAGCAGCAAAGCGTAAACTTTGGAACAATTATAAGGAAAGCTCTAAGATTGATATTTGCATTAACCTGATCAAGGATTTTGAATTAAGTAACCCGAAAAAGAAATATCAATCTGATTTTGAAGTTTTTGTTAGGGAGTCTAAGCTTGAAGACTTTGTGAGCACAAATGGAGAAACTATTTTTGTATCCACAATTCATAAAGCGAAAGGTAAAGAGTTTGATAATGTGTTTATAGTGCTGAATGGGTTTAATCCGGATTGTGATGCAAAGAAACGTGAGTTATATGTTGCTATGACCAGGGCAAAACAAAATCTGACGATTCACTTAAATGGTAATTACCTTGACGATATTGCTTGTCAAAATTTAGAACGAATAAATAATAACTCACAATACAAGCGTTCGAATTTATTGGTTATTCAGCTTTCTCATAAGGATGTGGTATTAGATTATTTTATTTCCAAGCAGGGAATGATATCCAACCTTAAAAGTGGTGATAAATTATTAGTTAATAATACTGGTTGTTTCGATGTACAAGGAAACCCTATGTTGAAATTTTCAGCCGCTTGTAAAAGGGCAGTTGTTGATTACGAAAGGAAAGGGTATAAACTAACGGAAGCTGTAATAAACTATATCGTGTATTGGTCAAAAGAAGAAACAGAGCAGGAAATAAAAATAGTTTTACCGGAATTGAAATTTTTTAAACAAGATGTTTAATCAGTTAATTACAATCCGGATTACCTAGTATAGACCATATTCAAGGATCTTTTTTTGTAAAGGCATTGTTTTTGTATTATATTGAATATTAGCTTTGTGTGTATATATACTAAAAATTCCACGCCTATATAAACTAAAATTACTACATTTGTATATACTAAATATTCCGCGTACTTATATACTAAAACTTCAACGTGCGTATATAATACAACTTTTAAAGTAAAGATATTACATGGCTACACCACAAGAGAAACTAGCTCAAGCTCTAGCGTCATTGCAGAAGTTGCAACAAGATAATGATGTTGTTATAATCAATACAGATGATTTATTAGCTCCACAAAGGAAGTTGTTGAGAGCTAATGGTTTTATCAAGGAGGTTATTAAGGGGTGGTATATTTCAACTCGCCCAGATGAACGTGAAGGAGATACTACTTCGTGGTATATGTCCTTCTGGAGATTCGTTTCTACATATGTCAATTCTCGGTTTGGTAACGATTGGTGCCTTTCTCCTGAACAATCATTGCTATTACATAGTGGTAATACCATTATTCCTGTTCAGCTTTTGGTTCGTTCTCCAAAAGCCAACAACAATATAGTACAGTTACTTCATGACACTTCAATTCTCGATAATAAACTAAAAATTGTGGATGAAGAATTACGAGTGAACAAAGATGGATTACAACTTTACAGTCTGGAGGATGGTCTTATTGCTACAGGAGAGGACTTTTTTACCAGATATGCCACAGATGCCAGGGCTTGCCTTGCTATGGTTAAAGATGGTTCTGTTTTACTTGAAAAGTTACTTGATGGTGGACATAGCTTTGTCGCAGGTCGTCTTGCAGGAGCACTTAGAAATATAGGCAATAAAAAATTGGCTGATAACATTCTTAAAACAATGAAATCAGCAGGATATGATGTACGTGAGAACGATCCGTTTACTGAGCAATTTGCTATTAAGCTTAGCACAAGAGATGCCTCTCCTTATGCAAATCGGATGCGTTTAATGTGGCACAATATGCGAGAAACAGTAGTTAGTAACTTTCCTGCACCAAAAGAATTGCCATCTGATATTAAAGCTTATTTAAAAGAGGTAGAAGATAACTATGCAGATGATGCATATAATTCTCTATCAATAGAAGGATATCGGGTTACATCCGAACTAATTGAGAAAGTGAAAAGTGGCAATTGGAATCCAAAAGATAATGAAGCAGACCAGGAAGCCAGAAATGCAATGGCTGCAAGAGGGTATTATCAAGCATTCCAGTTGGTTAAAGATAGCATAAAGTCAATATTAGAAGGTGAGAATGCTGGAGAAGTCGCAGATGATAATCACGGAGATTGGTACCGGGAGTTATTTGCTCCAAGTGTTACAGCTGGTCTTCTAAAGGCAGGTGATTTAGCTGGTTATCGTTCTGCTCAGGTTTATATTAAGGGTTCAATGCATACGCCACTTAATCCGGATGCGGTTCGGGATGCTATGCCCGTTTTATTCGATCTGATTAGAGAAGAAACACATGCTGGTGTTCGAGCTGTTTTGGGGCATTTTTTATTCGTATTTATCCATCCTTATATGGATGGAAATGGCCGTATTGGGCGTTTTCTGTTTAATGTGATGCTGGCCTCCGGAGGTTATTCCTGGACTGTTGTTCCTCTCGCTCAAAGAGAAACTTATATGGCTGCACTGGAACAAGCTAGTGTTCATGGTGATATTAGCGACTTTGCTAAGTTTTTGGGAGGATTAGTGCAAGAAGGTTTAAAGTAAGATAAACTATACCCTATCGGGTATAATAATATCGTTACTAGTGATCATTATACCCAATAGGGTATTGTAAATGAAATTAAAGCCCCTCAAACTCCTCTTGACTAATACAAAAGTGTTCCAGGATAAGCTCCAGTTCTTTGTGGGTAAAATAATGTGCCCGTTTATTGCGTGTCAACTTATCAAGCTTACAGCTTAATTCCTGTGATAGTTTTATCTCCTTACGCAGTAATTGCATGGCGGAAGTTGTATTTGAACTTTGAGGGTATAGTTTAGTGGCTAGTTCTTGTTTTAGTATTGTTCGGGGTAATATCATCGTATTGCGCTTAATATTATTCTACTTAATTTTGATGGTTGTAAAATTATATTATAATTCACAAAACTAACGACTTACAGCTATGCCAATTTTGGAAACTATGCCAATTGACGACAATTTGAACTTTTTTTAGTTTCATGTGCGACAGACCCTACAAGCTCCTATAAAGTGCTCAAAATATACTCCTAAAAACGAAGCGTTTTTCCTAATTCAACAATGATGTTGTATTAATATTGGTGGTGATTTACACCAAGCACTATTGATAATGAGCAAAGCATCCTAAAAGCACTCTCAGAAATTTTGAAAGCATTTAAAAAGCACTCGAAATATACCCTTTGAGATTATAAGTTGACTTTATTTCCGGACAAAGGAAAAGCATTTGAGAAATGTAGCAGTATAGCAGAAAGTGCTTGCTTTGATGTTAATGTAAATACGGTTTTGGAGAATACAGAGTTATACGAAGGCGATGATATTGCAGACTTGGTAATTTTCATTAAAAAGGAACAATACCTGGCAGGTTCGAAGTGTTTTTTGATAAATTATCATTGAAAAATCCATATTTAATACCACTAGTAAGATGGTTTGATTTGAAGGTTATTAAAGTTTGAAATTGATTCAAGTCAATTAAATTAGGTTAAGTGTAGAATGTCATATTGTTAATATTTAGGGATTTAAGTGTGTGTTTTGCGAATATGAGTATATGCATTAAAGTTATTTTGGGTATTACTTTCCTAAAAAACAAATATTACTTTTATATATTTGTTCACAGATTTTAACAATATGGTTAGTGTTTATTTTAAAGGATTGCGTTGAATAATTTAGATGAAAATGAAATAATAAAGAAGTTGTCAGAGGGGGATAAAGTCTCATTTGGGCTTCTTTTTAATATATATTATAAAAGATTATCCAGCTTTGCTTTTTACTATCTTAACGATGAAGAATCGGCAAAAGATGTGATACAAGATATATTTGCCATTGTTTGGGAGCGCCATGAAGAGTTGAAAGAAGTACATAATCTATCATCATGGCTTTTTTCAATGACTAAAAATCAATGTCTAAAAAAAATTGATCACCTTAAAGTCAGGCAAAAACATACTGATTATTTAAAGTACAGAGAATTAGAAATTACACAGTCTGCTTTATCAGATTTGGATACTTCACCACTTACATTCGATGAAATAAATAGCATTATCGAAAAAACATTAAGATCACTTTCGCCACAAGCACGCCGAATTTTTGAAATGAGTAGGTTTGAGCAGAAAAAAAATAGGGAGATTGCTGAGGAATTAGGCATTTCAATAAAAACTGTGGAAGCAAATATGAGTAAATCCTTGAAGGTTTTTAAAAGTTCATTAAGACATTACTTGCCATTTGTTATATATCTACTACAATAAATCATATTAAATTCCCTTCAATCTAACCATTTTTGTCTTAGCTTGCGGGTCAGTTTATTCTGGGTCTTCAAATTTTATTATTATTCGGCCAAGATTTGTATGGACCTGAATAGAAGTGAGCTTGTCACCTGTTTGCATAATACTCTTTTTGTGGCAAAGCAATCTCTACTTTATTATTCTTGTGGCGATGTATTTATTCTACTTTCAACCTGTTCTATAATTTTATATCAAAAAAAAGCATGCTTGTAAGTGTCTGTTATACAGTCGGTAGTCTTGGTGTTTTGTGTTTTTTATAAAAAAAATACAAATAATTACATTTTTCCGTAGGGTATTTTGTTTGTAAGCGTACTTATTAATACAGGAGATTAGAAAAATACTTATTAAAATGATTCTAGTGAGATGAAGAGTAAGTTTTTGTAATTTTAATATGAGTAACTAAATCGTCTTCAAAATTATTATAGCAGAATGGATAAAGAGAAATTACATAAATATGCCTTAAATAAGATTTCTGACAAAACCGAGATTGAGGAAATTGTCAGTTGGATAGAAAGTTCGCCTGAGAACCGTAAAGAGTTTAATAATATTAAAAATCTTTGGTCGTATACCGATTTTAGTAATTATAATACAGGAGAAAAAGCAAAAGGTAATCTGAAAAAGAGGGTAAGAAGGGTGAAGATTGTTAAATTGGAGCTACTTAAGTACGCAGCTATTATTGTTATGAGCCTGCTTGTAGGCGGTGCTTTAACATTTATTTCACAGCACAGCTTTAAGTCTGAGATAGCCTATAACGAGGTCATTGTTCCATTTGGAGAAAATGCAGAGGTTGTATTGCCGGATAAAACTCATGTTTGGTTAAGTGCGGGGAGTCACTTATTGTATCCTTCTACATTTGATAAAAAAAGTAGAGATATTCAGTTAACAGGGGAAGCTCTTTTTGATGTAGAACATAATCCTAAAAAACCATTTCATGTAACAACACCTAATTTAATTGTTGAAGTACTAGGAACTACATTTAATGTTGAAGCATTTGATGGTGCGAAATATGTCAATGTGACACTTGTAGAAGGAAATGTAAATATTCAAAATAAAGAGGGAAGGGTATTAACTAATCTGAATCCAAGCCAAAAAGCATCATACAATATATCTGCAAAGTCGTTGGATGTTAAAAAAGTAGATACTAATTATTATTCATTATGGAAGCAAGGTATCCATATTATGGATGATGAAACTCTTGCAGATATAGCGCTTAGGTTGGAACGATTGTATGATGTTAAAATAATTTTTGATAACGAGCGGGTTAAAGAAATCAAATTTTCAGGATCTATCCTTAAGAATAAACCGATAGAACAAATTCTGGATGTATTTAAATATACCTCAGGTATCGATTATCAGATAGTGTTACACAACGATAAACCCAATGAAATTTATTTAAAAAAGAAATAAAAAAACAGACCGGGAAATATTGGCCGTATCCCCCAGTCTGATTATAAGTAGAATTAATTCTTCGTGCAGAAGAGTATTATTAATCCTTCATGTTTCAAATTTATGAAAAATTATCTAAATGATGACAATCGTTATCGATTGTACAAATATCTTAAAATTATGAGGATATCTATCTTCCTATGGTCATTGGGTTTTTTCCAATGTTATGCAGCATTTTCATATGGGCAAGATGCCCGGGTGAGTATGGAAATGGAACAGGCATCTGTTGTGGAAATTCTAAAGCAGATTGAACAGGAAACAGATCTTCATTTTATATATAAAAGTGGAGATCTGTTGAAAACAGAAACTTTTGATGTTGATGTCAAAGATAAACTTGTCCTCGAAGTGTTAGATGATCTTCTCCCTGAGGCTAACCTGACTTATGAAGTTTTTGATAAGTATATTGCTATTAAGGAAGCTACAAGGCTGCAATATCAATCACTGCAACAAAAAAAGACCATATCCGGATCCGTTACCGACGAAACAGGAGAGTCACTGCCAGGGGTTAGTGTGGTAATAAAAGGTACAACAAATGGAACAATTACTGATATAAATGGTAAATATAACATCTCAAATGTACCGGCTGATGGAATCTTGAAATTTTCATTTATTGGTATGGCTATACAGGAGGTTGTAGTTGGTAACCAAATGACAATTAACGTGCAAATGATGGCTGATGCTATCGGATTGGAACAAGTGGTAGTAGTTGGTTATGGTGTTATGAAAAAAAGTGATGTTGTAGGTTCTGTTGCATCTGTAAATGTAAATGATTTTTCCAATACGCCTACTTCCGATGTTCAGAATATGTTAAAAGGTAGAGTCGCAGGGGTGGAAGTTACGCTTGACAATGCAGAACCCGGAGGTACTTCTTCAATTTTAATTCGAGGTAAAAGATCAATAGAAGGAAACAATGATCCTTTGGTCATTGTGGATGGTGTACCTGTTAGTAGCATGAATGATATTAATCCTAATGCGATAGAATCCATTGAGATACTAAAGGATGCCGCTTCACAATCTATTTATGGTGCCAGAGCTTCTAACGGAGTCATATTAATAACAAGTAAAAAAGGAGAGAAAGGTAAGTTAAGGATTTCTTATGACGCTTATGTATCCTCGCAAAAATTATGGAATAACTTTGAAACCTTTGATGGATATGAGTTTGCTCAGCTAAAGAGAGAAGCTTATCGAACAGATAATGGAGGGAACTATATCATTGATGAGTCGATATTTACATTTGAAGAACAAAAAACAGCGTTGCAAAGTGGTGATTTCATTGACTGGGAGGATGAAATTATAGATGATGGGGCAATTAAACAAAGCCATAGTGTTAATTTGTCAGGAGGAGGTGAAAAAACTACATATGCGCTTGCTTTAAGATACTTTTCTCAGGATGGATTGATCGCCGATTCTGACTTTAATAGATATGACTTTCAAACGAATATCACCTATGATGCCACTAAGTGGCTTTCAATAGGAACAAATGTTATTTATAACAGGGGGAAAAAGAAAAGTGTCCCCGGATCAATGAACACAATAAATGCAGATCCTATTGGAGTTCTATACAATGAGGATGGCAGTTATAAGACATATCCAACAGGAGATGTGTCCTTTTTTAATCCCTTAATAAATAGGAATGAAACAGATAATGTTTCTAATACCGATAAATACATTTTAACATTATATGCAGATTTAAAACTTTTCAAAGGGTTTAATTATCGCATAAAGGGAAGTGCTACTTCTTTTTATGGCAGATATGGGACTTACAGGACATCGAAAGAAAGTAGTGGTAGGGGTGTAAATGGGATAGCAGAAAAAGATACTGAATATAGTGACTGGATGACATTGGAAAATATCCTTAACTATAATAAGTCGTTTGGCAATCATACTCTTTACGGTACATTTGTTAATAGTATTGAAAAAACAAAATGGGAAAGGACTAATTTGGAAGGGAAGAATTTTCCCAACGATTACCTGGGCTATAATGGTATTCATAATGCCCGAGACCCTTTATCTATATCACATTCAGCCAACGAAAAAACACTTGTTTCGTTTATGGGTAGGGTTCAATATGATTTCGCAAAGAAGTATTACATTTATTTAACAATGAGAGCAGATGCCTCTTCAGTTTTTAGCGAAAACAATAAATGGGGATACTTTCCTTCGGTAGCATTAAGTTGGAATCTGGCCAATGAAAAATTTGTTAAGGATATTAATGCGATTTCCCAATTGAAATTGAGAGCAAGTTACGGTTCTGTAGGTAATCAGGCCATCAGTGCTTATCAAAGTTTAGGAATAGCTGAAGATTATAATTACATTTTCTACGATAACGGTACCAATATAAGTGCATCTGGATATTCTCCGGATTATCAGTTAGCTAACCCTGATTTAAAATGGGAAACCACAAAAACTGTAAATGTGGGACTTGATTTTGGCTTATGGCGTGGCAAACTGAGCGGAACAGCCGAATATTATCACAGTAACACAGAGGATCTGTTGATGAGAAGAAGTGTTGGAGGAATTACTGGGTATACTCAAATGTTGGATAATTTAGGAAAGGTTCAAAACCAAGGAGTTGAATTGTCATTGTCTGGTGTTTTGATAGATACGAAGGATCTAAATGTAACCTTGGGCTCTAACTTCTCAAGAAATAGAAACAAAATTAAGGCTCTTTACGGCGATTTAGATGGCGACGGTAAAGAGGATGACGTAGAAGGACAATATTACATCAATTCTCCGATAGATATTTATTACGACTATGAATTTGATGGTATCTGGCAACAGGAAGACAATATCATAAACTCGCATATGCCAGATGCATCGCCTGGAGGAATAAAAGTTAAAGACCGAAACAATAACGGTATAGTTGATGCCGAAGATCGCAGGATTTATGACCGTCAACCGGATTGGATAGGTTCGTTTTCTATTAATTCAAGGTTTAAAAATCTAGACTTATTTATTGATTTATATACGGTTCAAGGCATTACTAAATTGAATCCTTATTTATACGAATATAATAAAGGAGGTTCTTTAAATGGTAAGGTAAATGGGATTAAAGTAGATTACTGGACTCCCGAAGATCCATCTAATAAGTATCCAAGACCAACGATGCAAAGTATCCCTTTTATGCAAACAATCGCATACGATGATGCCAGTTACTGGCGTATCAGAAATTTAACT
Source organism: Labilibacter sediminis (assembly GCF_005877885.1). Classification (GTDB taxonomy): domain Bacteria; phylum Bacteroidota; class Bacteroidia; order Bacteroidales; family Marinilabiliaceae; genus Saccharicrinis; species Saccharicrinis sediminis. The sequence goes on along the minus strand of NZ_VCHY01000034.1, from coordinate 16,494 downwards.
ATTGGTTATACTTTACCTGATAAGCTTACTCAAAAGTGGAGTATTAATAAACTGAGGTTTTATGCTACTGCTTATAATCTGTGCACCTGGACTGATTATTTATCTTTTAGTCCGGAAAAAGATCCGGATGGCTACCCTGAATCAAAAGATTTTCTGTTCGGGATTCAAGTTCAGTTTTAATCATTAAAGAATAAAAAATGAAATATTTAAATTATATAATAATAGTAACAGTATTCCTTTTTTATACATCTTGTGAAGATTTCTTAGAAGAGGAGCCGATTACATCCATTTCTTCATCATGGATATATGAGAATGCAGAAGGTTACGCAACCGGTGTTAATGCTTTATATCACCTTAATAGATCATACTATGAAGGAACAGGGCAACAACATCAAGCTATTCCTACGATAATGTCGGATTTGGTAGGCGTAAGGGCAGGCTTTGGGAGTTGGGTGTATTATAACCCCAACCAGTTAACCCCAACTTCTGCCTCTTTTCCCGGGAACTATATTTGGACACAACATTATCGAATAATCGACAGAAGTAATGCCCTTATTGCATCCTCTGGTAATTTTGATGAAAATATTAAACCTCAGGAGGCGGAAGCGAGAATGTTTAGAGCACATTCATATTTTACGTTGTATAGATTATTTCATAATCTTCATTTAAATCTGGAACCCACTACACCTGAAAATGCCTTTGATATTGAATATGCAGTTGCTAGTCCGGCCGATATTTTTAATGCGATAAACGATGATTTGGATTCAGCTATTGTTCATTTGCCATGGACAACGGATAATGTGGGGAGATGGACAAAGGCTACAGCAAAACATTTAAAGGCTAAAGTTGCACTTTGGCAATCTTATGATACCGAAACACAAGGTGAATCAAGTGCTGCAAGTTATCATCAGCAAGCTTTATCTCAAGCTGAAGATATTATTGGTTATGGTGTTTATGAATTAGCCAAGGTTTCAGATGTTTTTGGATCAGAAAAAAAACCAACAAAGTATTCTGGCGAAAATTTATTTGTCATCAATTTTGACTTAGAGTTAGAGGGAAGTAATGGTGGAGGTCGTAATCATCGCTTAGGTACAATGACAACTGCTCGCTACCAGGAACTAAAAGGTGTAGTTGAAGAGGACTTTTTAGGTCAGGGATTAAGTTGGGCGATGCCAAGTAACTACTTGCTTAACCTTTATGGCCTTAATGATTCAGAACGTAGAAAAGATAAGCGTTTCACCTCATATTATGTGCAGAATTATTACTATAACGATAGTGAGGACTTGCCTGATGGAGCACAGTTAGGTGAAGTGGTAAGTAATGCTGAGCAAAAATTATCTTCCGAAGATTATTACCGTAGGTTACATCCAAGTTTAGCCAAGTATATTGACTTTGAAACCACTACCACAACCTGGTCGTGGTCAGATATAATTGTTTACCGATTGGCAGAAACTTATTTAATTGCTGCAGAAGCATCTTTATTACTGGAGGATTATGAGCAAGGGGTGGAATATTTAAACCAAATAAGAAGGCGTGCATATGATTTGCCTATAGCAGAAAAGTCGTCAATTGATTTTTCATCTGCTGATTTAACTCTTGATTTGATTTTAGATGAAAGAGCTCGAGAATTAGCTATGGAAGGACAACGATGGTATACCTTAAAACGAACAGGTAAATTAATTGAATATATGAGAGATCATGCAGGTCATGAGGCTGGGTATACAGACCTGTTAGGAGGTAATTTAAAAACTGATGCTCAGGAGAATATACAACTACGTAATGTTAATTTTCCGATTCCTCAAAATCAGATCGATATCATGGGGGTTCCTGAGTTCCAAAATGAAGGTTATTAATAAAGTTAAGAAGGATAGATCATGATAAAAAGAATAGATTTTTTAAAGAAATTGATTTACACGATAATAATACTTAGCTTGTTTTCTTGCGAAAGTGATTACGATAAGGGTATGGATGATAAACTTAAAGGTTATCAGGATATCCCTACGGATGTAAAGCTAACATACGATATAAATGCTGATAGCCCGGGCTATGTAGTTGATTTTACCGCTACAGGTAAAGGACAGATTTATTATGCATTGAAAAAAGATGTTAATGAATTAGACCCTGAAACTTCTACCGATGGAATATTTTCAATAAAGTACGACAATGCAGGGGTTTATAAAGCTGTATTGATTGCACAAGGTTTAAAAGGAACCGCAAATGATACTGTTAAGGTAGTTGTTGATGAAAAAATACCGTTTGAACTATTAGCATCTGTTGAGGTTAGCAATGATGGGTCTGGTAAGGTAAAGTTCAATATGGAAGCTCAAAATGCGACCAGCTACCAAATAGATATTTTTGAGAGTGATGGAACCATTTTAATTTTTTCTGATGTTACAGATGCAACAAACTATAGTTATCTGTTTTTAAACGAAGAATTGGAGGAAGTAACAAAAGATTGTCTAGTTACCATTACAGCTAAAAATAACGCAGGTGTTATAACAGAAACAATAGCTTTTAGTGTAACTATTGCAGCAGGTGTAGCACCTCCTTCAACATGGGGATTCTTTGATGATATGGATGGTAATGTTTGTGGAGGAATCAACTGGAATGCCGTTTCTGATGAAACAGGATTACTTGCAATATCTGAATTGCCATCAGAAGTACAAGCAAATAATAGTTCAGCCACTTTAAGGTATCATTATAAAGCTAATGGTGCACAATGGGGAGTTCTTGAATTTAGCAAGTTGGCCGATGGAACTGAGTTTGATTTTTCATTCCAGGCTAAGTTTAGAGTCAATGTTTATATTCCATCAAGTGCTGTGGCTCCTGATGGAAATGTGATTGACAATACTGACAATCCGGATAAAAAGATCATCAGACTATACCTTGAGGATAGATATAAAGAAGATGGCTCTTCTTATGGAGACTCCTATAAACGTAATGTTTGGATTGAAAAGGAAATAAGTGCTTATGATCAATGGGAGACTCTTGAATTTGATTTTACAAATCAAAGCGAATACAATTATCATAGCGCGGCCTATGGATCTTATAAGTACTATATTCCGGATGGTCAGGAAGGTCAGAACCCGGATAGGTTATACTTGAGAACCCACGTTAACGGAAATGCCTCAGAAAGCACTATTTATTATTTCGATGATTTTGAACTGTTGGATATAGATGGTTCCTCGTTGGGTTTTGTATGCCCGGCGGAGTAAGATGAAAAGGTAACGTTGTTTATCCCGATATTCTGCCAATAAATGGCAGAATAATAGGGGTAAGCTACTAACATATACCTTACTTCTAATATGTTTGAAAATAGTTGTTTATCGAAATGACCCATAGGTAAATCTTTTTTAAGTAGAAGGATACATTACTTATGGGGAGTTTCATCTGACCATGGAAAAATAAATTTAAATAGATGAAAAATACACAAATATTAATATTTGTGTTGCATTTGGGCTTATTGTTAAGCTGTAGTCCCAGCAATGTAACTAATAACACGGAGGCCACGTTCATCACGAATTTGATGGACCAAATGACAGTTGAAGAAAAAAATGGGCAGTTAGTTCAATATTCAAGTAAAGAAGCGTTGACTGGCCCCGAAGTATCCAATAAAGCTGTTAGTATTGTTAATGAAGTTAAGCAAGGAAAAGTAGGGTCATTTATTAATGTAGATGGTGCCCAAAAGACCTATGACTTGCAAAAAATAGCAGTGGATAGTAGCAGATTGGGAATTCCTTTGATTTTTGGCTATGATGTACTGCATGGATACAAAACGATTATGCCTGTAGCGTTAGCTTCGGCGAGTAGCTGGAACGAGAATTTAATAAAAGAATGTGCGAAGGTTACGGCAAGGGAAACAGCTGCATCGGGATTACATTGGACATTTGCACCAATGCTGGATGTTAGTAGGGATGCCCGCTGGGGAAGAATTGTAGAAAGCTGCGGCGAAGACCCATACCTGACTTCGGTTATTGCAAAAGCCACTGTTGAAGGATTGCAAGGAACTGCATTGTCAGATACTTTTACCGTAGCAGCTTGTGCCAAACACTTTGCCGGATATGCCTTTGCCGAGTCGGGCATTGATTACAATACTACGGAAATAACAGAGCAAACACTTAGAGATGTGGTGCTGCCACCTTTTAAAGCATGTGTAGATGCAGGTGTAGCTACTTTTATGAGTGCTTTCAACGATATTGGCGGTATTCCTTGTTCCAAAAACAAGGAGCTGTTAACAGGTGTTTTAAGAGATGAGTGGGGGTTTGATGGTTTTGTGGTGTCTGACTGGAATTCAATCGGAGAGTTAATTACACATGGAGTTGTTAACAACCGCAGAGAAGCCACAATAGCTGCATTGGACGCTGGCGTGGACATGGATATGGAAGGCAGGTGTTACAAAAAACATCTTAAAGATTTAATAGCAGAAGGGGTAATCTCCGAAGAAGCTTTAAATAAATCTGTAGAAAGAATTTTAAAGATCAAATACAGGTTAGGCCTGTTCGAGGATCCTTATCGATACTCATCAATCCAGCGCGAAAAGGACGAGATATATAAGGAGGAGAATCTTGAGGTGAGTGAACAAATGGCTAGGGAATCAATAGTTTTACTCAAAAACGATGAAAGTATACTGCCCTTAAAAGCCGAAGATAAGAAGATTGCGGTAATCGGGCCATTGGCCAACGATAAAGATGTACCCCTCGGATCGTGGAGAGCCCGTGCAGAATATAACTCTGCAGTGTCCTTGTGGGAGGGATTGCAAAAGCGGATAGGAGATACCAAAAAACTGCAGTTTGCCAAAGGTTGTAGTTTAGTTGATGAGGAGGTCAATTATCAATCTATTCTGAATATTGAAGAAGAGGATAGAAGCGGGTTTGCAGAAGCGGTACGTATCGCTAAAAATGCAGATGTTGTTATTCTTGCCATTGGAGAACATTGTTACCAAACAGGAGAAGCCAGAAGTCAAACTGATATCACTTTAAAAGGTCTGCAAATTGAGTTATTTGAAGAAATCTATAAAGTAAATAAAAACATTGCTGTGGTATTGATGAACGGCAGGCCATTGGATATTACGGCTATCAACGATAAAGCAAAAGCAATTGTTGAAACCTGGTTTTTAGGTTCCAGAAGTGGATATGCCATTGCAGATGTCCTCACAGGTGCTTATAATCCGAGTGGAAGGTTACCGGTATCATTTCCGCGCAATGTTGGTCAACAACCTCTGTATTATGCAAAAAAAATAACAGGGAGACCGGCAAAAAAAGGCAGTAAATCCATTTATCAGGCCAATTATAAAGATAATGAAAGCAGCCCGTTATACCCGTTTGGTTATGGATTGAGTTATAGCAACTTCTCATATTCAACTATTAGTGCTGACAAAGAATCTTTTAGCAAAGGGGGATCGATTCAACTTTCCATAAAGGTTACGAATGATGGTAAATATGATGGCACAGAAACCGTTCAATTGTATGTATATGATCCTGTTGCATCGGTAGCGCGACCTATCAAAGAGCTTAAACTATTTAAGCAAATCCATTTAAAAGTAGGTGAATCTAAAAAAGTTGAGTTTACGATTACGGAAGATGAGTTAAGCTTTTGGCATAAACAAGGAGGGATATATGCCGAAGAAGGAGAGTTTGTGGTAATGATTGGGGCTAATAGTCAGGATTGTAGTTCCATATCAATTCATTACAACATCTGAAATTAAATTGATTGGATCTTGTGGTAATGTTATTATAAACAGGTGTTTAGCATTAAAGTTTAAAAAATTAAATAATGAATAAGGTGAATATTTTACTCAGTATAATGCTCGTTATTTCAATGCTTGTCTCAACAGGTTGTGACGACAGTGAAGACAATGATATAAATAGTATTGTGTATAATCAATATTATATTGATGCTGATAATGGGGATGATTCAAATGAAGGAAATTCGGAAGGTGAGGCCTGGAAAAGTTTTGCTAATTTACAAAAAGTGGTACTGGAGCCAGGAACGACAATAAACCTTAAGAAAGGTTGTGAATGGAATGAGGTATTTAAATTTAAAGGCAGTGGGGCAAAAGATAATCCGATTATCATAAAATCATATGGTGACGGAAATAAACCACTTATTGCATCTCAGGGAACAGAATATGCCTTTTTAATCAAAAACCAGGAATACATAGAAGTAGACGGGTTGAAAATTACCAATAAAGGAACAACTGCAGAAAAAGATAGAAAAGGAATTTATATTGAGGTAGAAGATTTTGGAATCGTCAATCATATACACCTTAAGAATCTGGAAATAACTGATGTTAACGGAAGGCATGGAGGACTTTCAAACGGTAATTTTAGTGAAGACAAAATGAGCGGTGGTATCATTTATACAATATTAGGTAATCAGATAGAAACCTATTTTGACGATTTCCTGATTGAGAATTGCCATATCCATCATGTATCGCAAACAGGAATTTCAAATAAATCATCCTGGGACGCCAGGGAATGGCCCAGAAACGGAGGTTCTTACGTGAATATTTCATGGGTTGGCAGTAAAAATGTGGTGTACAGAAATAATACGCTGGAACATATAGCGGGTAACGGGATTATTATAAGAGAAGCGTATGCTCCGGTAATAGAAAATAACAAGCTGAATTATTGTGGAGAGCTGACTTCAGGAAATGCGGCATTTTGTTTTAATACAGATTACGCACTGTTTCAATATAATGAAGCCTGCAACACGGTTACCAACGAAGGGGATGTGGATTCAGGTGGTTTGGATAGTGACTTTAAAACGCGTTGGACTACTTTTCAGTATAATTACTGTCATCATAATGGGGAAGGTGGGGTACTAATTACCGGAGGGCCGGCAAAATGGAATACGGCGTTTAACTATAATACCATCATACGTTACAACCTTTTTGCCGATAACGGAGACCATGCCATTAAAACCTCTGGGAATGTGATGGGATTAAAAGTCCATAATAACCATATTTATTCAGGCCTGGATGAGTCGATAGATATTATCCAACATGCTAATTGGGATGGATATTCCAGAGGAGCAGAATATTTTAACAATGTGTTCTACTGTAGCCATACCGAAGGACTTGTTAATTTAGGCAACAGTTCTGGTAATACGATACGCAACAATCAATTTGCCGGTGTAAAAGAGCATGATAAAGTAGATGTTGAAAGTAATTTATGGAACCAGATTCCTGTATATAAAACATCAGGATTACCAGTAGCTTCAGATGGAAGAGAGAGTATAAATAACTTTAGTTTAGATGCCAGCTCTCCAGGAGTCGATTCAGGAAGTAGCTATCAGCCTGATGCTAAGGATGGAAAAGGAGGCATAATTCCTGTTCAGGATATTTTTGGTAGTCCTGTACCTGTCAATGGTAAAGTTGATATTGGTATGGAAGAACAGCAATAGGTTCTCTAACAGCATCTCGAGGTGAAATTTATCCCTGGTTTCCAGTTAATGTAATTTGAATACTAAAAAAAACTTGAATTTAATGTATTGATTAAGTCTGGTGGTTTTGATTGTAGTATAAAGTTCAATATCAATAGCTGCACAAGAATTAATACATAAAGTATCAATAGAAATACAGTCTCATTAAATGGCAATTGGCATTACGTTATTGACCCATACAAATGGGTTCTATAATTATAGAGGATAAATCCTAGATGAACAGGCTCAATGTTATGTAGATTGAGTTACCTGACGCGTACATTGAAGATTACAAATTGCATCTTGTACTAGTATTGCAATAATCTACTGAAAGAAGTAATTAAGCAATAGTATATATAATCTTAAAATTATAAATCCAGATTATTGAATAATTCTAATGGGTAACTTTTAACCCGGATTATGTATTAGAACTTCGTTATGAGCATTGAAAGCACAACCTGCCAGCCGGCAGGCTGGTAAAACACGGCTTTACTGAAACGAGGCATAGCATCGTTCTGGTAAGTTGAAGTGAAGCAACAAAGTGTCTTGTTTTGAAGTGATTTCAATGTGTAATAGATTTTCTAATGCATATTGCGGGTTTAAATCAGTTTTCAATTGATTTAACGGGATACCTATATCTTAACCTTTAAAAATAATATATCATGAAATTAAATTTACAGTTAAAAAAGACCTTGTCTTTAGTTGTTTTTGGATTTGTTGCAACTGCCATGTTTGCACAAACTAATGTTGAAAATTTTGATTACCCTGAATCCACCTTGTTAACGGATGCAAGCATTGGATTTACACAGAAAGGGGATGCTCCATCGATTAATATTTATAGTCCCGGATTGGAATATACAGGATTAGCGGTTTCTGGTATTGGTAATGCTGCACATGTTGCCATATCTGAAGATGGAGATGAGGATCCTACAACCTATGGTCCCGAACGAATTGCACGTAAGCCATTCTTCTCTTCTTCTGTAAGTTCCGGAACAGTATACTTATCCTTTTTAGCAAATATTAAGTCAACTATCGGAGGTGACTACAACAATTTCTTTATTGCTGTAAGTGACTTTAATTCGGATAGATTAAGGGGGAGGGTAATGGCTAAGGATGATGGTGCTGGAAAAGTAATGTTCGGCTTTACAAAAGGATATAGTACGGATATAAATTGGACATCAGAATTGTATGAGTACGGTAAAACATACTTTTTTGTTGTTAAATATGAATTTGTAGATGGCACCAACAACGATGTTACAAGCTTATTTGTATTTGAACAAGAACAAGACGGAGTACCTGCTTCAGAACCGCAAACCGCTACGCTAACTGCTAATGATGCGTCAGGTAGTGATGTTGGCAATATTAAAATAGTTCACTTACGTCAGCGCAAAGTAGAAGCAGTTGTTGATGGAATCGCATTGGGAACAAGTTGGAGTGATGTGGTTGTAAGTGATGGAACTACAGATGTAAATACCATGACTGCAAATGAGGCAAAACTACATGTGTTTGCACTTAATGGCGGCACTATAAATGTAGAAATTGAAGGAACTGAACTAAATGGTACTTTTAATGTGAGTATTTATAATTTGAATGGACAATTGATCGCAACTGAACTTATACAAAATCAGAATAAATTTAGTTTAGATATGGATAACAAACTTCAAAAAGGAATCTATATCTTAAATGTAAAAGGTAATCAAACTAATCTCAATACCAAATTTATTATCCGATAAGTATTAACCTGAGTTCGATTAAAATTATAGAATTCAGATTGTTATGAAAGGTGAGTGTGAAAAGGTGGTGAAGATTTAATTTTTTTCTCTGGTCTTCTTTGATTCCCATTAGTACATTAAGGCTACTTAATAGTCAGCAATTAAGTGAAAATTTTGCTTGAATAGCTTACCCGAATATTCTGTCCCCAAAAAGGCAGGATATTCGGGGTATGGTATAAAAAATCACAAACTCATTGTATATTGGCTCAAACCTTCTATACAAATATTTTACAATTTATAATAAACATTGATTTGAATAGTTATGCGAATATTGTCCATATTAATTTTAGTTCTAATCGGTCAGCAATCAATATTTTGTCAAAATCAAAGACAAGAAATAAGCTTAAATTCAAATTGGCAATTTGTAAAATCAGATTTATCAATCAATAGCTTAAGTCAAGCTAAACTTAATTGGGATCGAATACAAATACCACATACGTATAATGATGAAGATACCTTTGATGACAAAGAAGGATATTATCGTGGTAAAACCTGGTATAAGCGAAGTTTGAAATTAAGTGAATCTCAGCTTAAAAAGAATTTATATCTATACTTTGAAGGAGTGAATCAAGAAGCTATTGTGTATGTAAATGGCAAGTTAGCCGGAAAACATGAAGGTGGTTACACCCGTTTTTGTTTTGATATAACAAATTTAGTTGAGAAAAAGGCCAATGATAAAGCAGATTGTGAATTATTGGTTCAGGTTGATAATAAATTCAATGAAAACATTCCCACACTTACGGCTGATTTTACCTTTTATGGAGGAATATACCGCGATGTTTATTTAATAAGTACTAATAAAACTCATTTTAGTTTATCTGATTATGCCTCTAAGGGAATTTATATTTCAACACCTAAGGTTTCCAAACATAAGGCGGATATAGAAATCAAAGGTCTGATTACATCAAATAATTCCCTTAAGAATGTATTGGTTACAAACATACTCAAGGATAAAAAAGGAGATGTTGTATTTAAAGAAATTAAAAAAGTTAAGTTGAATGGAGAGCAGGAAATAGCGTTTAATTTTAATTTCAACGTTAAAAATCCTCGATTGTGGTCAATAGATGATCCTTATTTATACACACTACATTCTGTATTAACCGATCCAATTACTAAAAAGGAACTTGATTATGTAACAAATCCGGTAGGTTTTAGATGGTTTACATTTTCAGCAGACAATGGTTTTTTTCTTAACGGAGTCCAAACAAAATTAATTGGAGTAAATCGTCATCAGGATTATAAAGGCTTGGGAAATGCACTACCTGACTATTTGCATCTTACCGATATAGCTAAAATTAAAGAAATGGGTGGTAATGTGCTGCGTATTGCCCACTATCCGCAAGATCCGGTGGTTCTTGAAATGTGCGATAAGTTAGGGATTATTACTTCGGTTGAAATACCTATGTGTAATAGAATAACCGAATCGGAAGCATTTTATTCCAATAGCCTGACTATGATGGAAGAAATGATAAAGCAGAATTATAACCACCCAAGTGTTGTAGTATGGGCATATATGAATGAGATATTACTTCGTCCTAAATATGAAGATAATAAGGAACGTCAAAAGGAATATTATAAGAATATAAATCATCTGGCTCAACGCATTGAAAATAAAGCTAGGTCTCTTGATCCATACCGATATACGATGATCCCTAATCATGGAGCTTTTGACAGATATGTTGAAGTAGGCTTAACTGAAATACCAATGATTGTTGGTTGGAATTTATATCAGGGATGGTATGGCGGAAAATTTAGTCAATTTGGGGAATATTTAGACCGGCATCATAAAGAACTTTCTCATAAACCAGTGTTAGTAACTGAATACGGAGCAGGTGCTGATCCTCGTTTACATACGTTTAATCCTGTTGGTTTTGATTTTTCTGTGGAATACGCTACCGATTACCATAGGGCTTATTTAAAAGCTATTAATGAACGTGATTTTGTTTCAGGAGCTATGGTTTGGAACCAGTTTGATTTTGGTTCTGAAGGGAGAGGTGATGCAGTACCTCATATAAATAATAAAGGATTATCGACTTTTGAGAGAGAGCCCAAAGAGCCCTATTATTTATATAAAGTAAATAATAGTACTGAGCCAATAGTGGTTATATCTTCAAAAAATTGGACTAACAGATCGGCAGTATCAGATTCAGTTAATAATAGTGTTGCCACTCAGGAAATAATCTTAATGTCAAATTTGCCCGAAGTTCAACTGGAACTAAACGGAAGACTGCTTGGTACAAGAAGTGTACGTAATAGTGATGCAAAATTTAATGTACCTTTTATAAATGGGGAAAATATTCTTGTAGCAAAGGCCAAAACAGATAGCTCAGAAGTTATTGATGTTGCAAACATTAAGTTCGAAGTTTTACCCTTTAACACTTCTGAAGCTGATTTCAATTATATTGCTATAAATGCCGGATCGCATCAATATTTTAGCGATGATATAATACAGCAAAACTGGGTTCCGGATAAGCCTTATTCTGTGGGGAGTTGGGGCTATATAGGAGGAGAAAGCTTTAAGGTAAAAACCTGGCATGGTACTAATCCTGCTGCATCGGTTAATATAGCTGGAACAAAAAATGATCCAATTTACCAATCGCAAAGAGTAAATCCTGAGGCGTATAAGTTCGATGTACCGTCCGGAGAGTATATCGTTGAATTGCATTTTGCAGAGTTATTAGGAAAGAAAGATGCTAAAACACTGGCATACAATTTGGGCAACGATGCAGTAGAAGTAGATGTTGAACAAAGAGAGTTTGCGGTTAAGATCAATGAAAATGTTGTAATTGAAAATTTAAATCTAGCTCAAGACTTTGGTGAATATTTCCCCTTTATTCAGAAGAATAGAATAATAGTTGATCATGGTGAAGGAATTGTAATCCGCTTTAACTCTTCAAAAGGAATGCCCATTATTAATGCTTTAAGTGTAAGAAAGATTACAAATTAACTTTGTTTGAAATTGTGCTCTAATAATTGGTGAATATGCGGTATCTTAATTTTGTTTCACTAACGAGTATTGTTATCCTGAACTATTTATAAATTCAAGGAAGATGAATAATATTCAAAGCTGCTGTGAACTTGTTAAGGAAGTTGTCCTGACCTAGAAGAAGTAGTTGAACTTTCGAAATAAAAGATTCTTTCTAATACATAGTCACTGTCGGATATAGAAATAATTCATGAATTATTAGAGCTGGTAAATGACATTTATGAAATTTAATAAATTATTATAAATGCTTATATCGTTGGCTATCAATTTTGTGTTGAATATAATAAAAAAGGTACTCATTTTAGCTACTATCTGGCTTACTTTCATATTTAATACATTTTCACAAAACTTTAATATTGGAATACCTTCTATAGTTAATTATACGCGTAACGATTATAATGAGGCAGCACAGAACTGGTCCATAACTCAAGATTCATCGGGAGTTATGTATTTCGCCAACGATTGGGGCGTGCTTGAATTTGATGGAATTAGTTGGAATAAATATGGATTAAAAAGGGGCGTAATTGCAAGAAGTGTATTGGCGGGAAAAAATGGAGTGATTTGGGTAGGAGGAGCAAATGAGTTTGGTTATTTATTTCCAAAACAAAATGGTAAACTGAGTTATAGGTCTTTATCAGATTCTTTAGATGATAATCTTGAAAATTTTGGCGGGGTATGGAGTATCATTGAAACCACCAATGGTGTTTATTTTCAGTCCAAAAAATCGATATTTTTATATAACGACTCGGTTAAGCAGATATATAAATCAGATGATCTGAATAGGGCATGTCAGGTTAAAGATGAAATTTTTGTTAACGAGGAACAGCAAGGACTACTTAAGTTAAATAAAGACTCTATTAAATTAGTAAAGGGAGGTGAGCAATTTAAGAACAAAAATGTTGTAGCTATTTTGCCATATGATAAGGAGTTAAAGGTTATTGTTACAGCATTACATGGTTTATACTTATTGAGAAAGAATGGTATTGTTGCATGGAATAATGCTAATTCTGATTTAATTAAATCCTCTAATATATATACTGCAATTAAACATAGCGGGTATATTTTTCTCGGAACCACTTCCAAGGGTCTAATAATTATTGATACAAAAGGAAATGTCATTAAAAATTACACTATCCAAGGAGGTTTACAAAGTAATTCTGTTTCGGCAATTTATGTTGACAAAAATCAAAACTGCTGGTTGGGTTTACAAAATGGTATAGATTATATAAAACTAAATTCTGCCGTAACAAATATTGTGGCACCGGGAAGCATTGGATCTGGTTACACGTCAAGCATTTTTAAGGAAAATTATTATTTGGGAACAAATCAAGGTGTTTATACTATTAGTAAAAAAGAACTCTTTAATAATTCAACAGATTATCCAGGATTTAAAAAGGTACCTTCATTGATAGGTCAGGTGTGGAAACTGCAGGTAATAGATGAAGATTTGTTTGTTGGAACGCACAATGGAGCTTATACTTTTTCGGAAAGAGGATTAAGAAAACTAAGCAATATTCATGGATTTTGGTGGTTTAAAAAAATAACTCATAACCCTGATGTTGTTATATCAGGCACATACGATGGCCTTCACTTATTTAAGAGATCCAAAGATGACGGTTTATGGTATTACAGTCATAGAGTAAAGAATATTGAAGGATCCATTCGATTTGCAGAGATATTAACAAATGGAGATTTCTGGTTTTCCGGTGGCAGGCAAGGTGTTTTTAATATAACTTTTACCGATTCGTATGATAGCATAATTGCCGTAGAAAAATACAATACAGACAAAGGCTTGCCGCAAGAAGAATTTAATTATCACCCACTAACGTTTAATGATGAATTATATGTATCTACATCGTCAGGTATTTATAAATTTAATAGAAAAAAAAATATTTTTGATTACGATAGAGTCTATACTAACCTTCTTGGTGAGAGTAAAATAATTAATCACCAATATTATGGTGATAATAATATGTTTTTTTTCCAGGATCAAGAGTTAAACGTACTAAATACAAATCTTGACGGTAGTAAAGATTTAATTCATTTTGGACTTAATGAGTTAAAAAGAAATTACATATCAAGCTTTGAAAACTTATTTGCTCTTGACAATTCTAATTTATTTATTGGAAATCAGGATGGATTTGTACATTTCAATCCAAAAAAAATAAATGAAAACTCCAAAAATCCAATTGTGTTAATACGTGAAATATGGCATGGAGATAGTATTCTTTATGGAGGAGATTATTACGATATAGATAAGAAGAAAATTTTAAAATGGAGACCAGAATTCACCTACGAATTACCTTTTTCAAATAATAGTATACATTTTAAATTTGCAACAACAGACTTCAGCAATGTAGCGAATAATAAATTTAGTTATTATTTAGAAGGTTTCGATGATGACTGGGAACCATTTTCTAAAATTTCTGAAAAAGAATATACCTATTTATTGGAGGGAACTTACGTTTTTAGAGTAAAAGCTATGAATGAATTAGGTGCTGAGTCAGAAGAAGCGTTTGTCAAACTAATTATAAATCCACCATGGTATAGATCAGGTTTTGCATATGCAATTTACTTAATTGCTTTTGTTGGATTGACATTTCTTGTTTTTAAAATGAACAGTAAAAGGCTTGAGGAAGAAAAGGGAAGGGAAGCAAAAAGACTAGAACAAGAACTTTTCAAAACTCAGGAAGATCAAAGAATCAAAACCTTAAAGGTTAATGAGCAATTAATGCGCATGAAAAATGAAAAGTTGCGATTAGATAATAAGTTAAGACAATCAAAAATAGACAATCAAACGAAAGAAATGGCTGCAGTTGCCTTGCAGTTAACCAATAGAAATGAGATTTTATTAAAAGTTAAGCAAAAATTAGAATCAGTATCAAAAAACATGGTACATGCACAATCTAAGGATCAGATTGATAAGCTGGCAAAAAGAATTGGTGCTGAAATGAATATAATAAATGATTGGAAAAAATTTGAACTTAACTTTGATCAGGTTCATGAAGATTTTCTTAAAAAGTTAAGGACAAAGTACCCTAGTCTTACTCCTAAAGAAGTTCGATTAGCTGCTTATTTACGGATGAATATGAGCTCGAAGGAAATAGCCTTATTACAAAATGTTACCTCAAGAAGTGTAGAGGTTAGCAGATATCGTTTGAGAAAGAAGATGGATCTTGATCGAAGTATAAATCTTGTAGATTATTTGTCAAAATTGTTTTAAACAATCGTTTTAATTCATTAAGCATAGATTTAATCGCTAATGTTTTATTTCCTGATGCTTTTGGCGAATAGAACTTGTTTATATTCTAATACCAATATTACCATGAACTGAGCTTCATAATTCTATTTTATTGCTTTTCTGCATCGTTACAAAATATTGCCATAGCTATGCTATGCCTCTATTTTGCGCCTTGCACTAAAACAATAATTCTAAAATTTCTTAAAGCTCACTTCATAATAAAATTGGTATAACACAAGCAATGTCAATATAAAATACCTTATAAGGTTTTCGCTAATAACCTGAGTTCGACATAAAATTATTGGCTCAGACCGCTTATAAATATTGAGTTTCAAGGAATATTTGTGAAAGCATAGCGGGCTATGTCGAACAAATATGAAGCAGAAAATCGATGTTTATAAATGGTTACCATTGAGCTTTTCATTAAAACACTCATCTACTTCATTAAATTCTATTAACATAGCTCGCTATGCCAATAGAATTTAACTTGTATATCAGTGTTTTAAAGAAATCTGAGCCCTATAATTTTAATCGAACTCAGGTTAATACTTTTTCTTAATTCTCAATTTAACAGGCTTACGAAATTTGGACTATAATCCAATAAAAACTCTCACAGAAAAAACAAAGCTACTATATAACAATAGTTCGTTAAACTTTTGTAAGTGATTGATTATTATAATGCAGAGTCTAATGTGGTTCTTGGTGTAAATTGTAGATATTAAGCCTCTTGTAAATCAGTCTTTCGTCTTTTGTCTCAAATCTAACGATCTATTGATATAATAAATGTGATTTAAGTAAGCCCTGTGTAGCTTTTTATACATACCTGCTTTTAAACCCGCAATATGCATTATAAAATCTATTACACATTGAAATCACTTCAAAACAAGACTCTTCGTTGCTTCACTTCAACTCACCAGAACGGTGCTATGCCTCGTTTCAGTAAAGCCGTGTTTTATAGTGCTTTCAATGTTCATGACGAAATTCTAATACATAATCCGGGCAATGTCGTTTAGTTAAGGATATCATAGCTGTTTAAAACATTTTAACTCACGATAGTAAAGGGGCGCGCAGGC
>NZ_VCHY01000339.1 GCF_005877885.1 Labilibacter sediminis | reverse complement strand
CTTCATTAGCCCATACTGCTCCTGAAAGAATACCCATGGTTAAAAATAGAAATCCTAGGCTAATCACACGATAACTCCAATAATCTAATTGTTGAATCAATTGAGCCTTGTAATAATTCTTAGCAGAAAAAAAAGAAGGTTTTTTAAAAATATTGTTTCTTTCATTCTTGTATTGGTATTGGATTTCACCAAATGAAAATGAGTCATTTAATTTTAATAAATTATTACTTTTATAACTATAAAAAATCTTTCTAAATGTAATGACTAGAAGTGCTACTGATAATAATGATCCACAAAGAAGAGCCGCATAGCTCAATATCATCATACTTACGTGCATTATTAGCCACTCCGATTGGAGAGCAGGTACTAATATTGTGGGTTTACGTATTTCAGTTAAAAGACCCGAAGTAGCAAAGCCTTGGGTAAAAATAGTACTTGAGGCAGTTATTGTGGTTAAATAATTTTTTCTTATTTTGAAATAAGGAACTATATGAATAAGGGAGAAACACCATGAAAGAAAGATTAATGAG
>NZ_VCHY01000338.1 GCF_005877885.1 Labilibacter sediminis | reverse complement strand
CTTCCGCTCAGAATTGCTTCGGTAAATCAGCAAATAATCGCATGCACCGAGCACGCTGTGTCAGTGTTTGATTCATCCTTTCTGCCACTCCATTTTGCTGTGGTGTGTGTCGTACAGTATGGTGCCTTACTATACCTTCCGCCTTACAGAAGTTATCAAATGGAGCATTGCAGAATTCCAACCCATTATCTGTTCTAAGTGTCTTGACTACCTTTCCAGTCTTCTTTTCAACCATAGTCTTCCACTCCTTGAACTTCCCAAACACTTCATCTTTTGTCTTCAGAAAGTAAACCCAAACCTTCATTGAGTAATCATCAATGAAAGTTACAAAATACGCGCATCCGCCATAAGATTTGACAGGAGCAGGGCCCCACAAATCTGAGTGAACATATTCCAAGATTTCTTTACTCGTGTACCGACCGGTACTGAAACTCACTCTACGTTGCTTTCCTTTGACACATGCTTCGCAGAATCCAAGCTTCCCAGAAACCTCGCCACCAAAAAACCCTTGTTTACTCAAAATCTGCATTC
>NZ_VCHY01000337.1 GCF_005877885.1 Labilibacter sediminis | reverse complement strand
CCAGCTGAGAAAGAGGGGTAGAACGTGGTGGAATACCACCACGGGTCGAATGACTGAAGATGCAGTGAGGGCGATCACTTGGGCACAGTTTGTAGAGTGGTTTGAGGCACGATATGTGCCTAGGGTAGAGCAGCAGAGGATGATGCAGGAGTTTATGGCGTTACAACAGACTACGGAATCTATTAGTGATCTGAATGCCAAGTTTATGGAGATGCTTTCTTTTTGTCCGGCCTTTGCTGGTGACGAGACTTGGCTTGTCAGTCGGTACATCGACATTTTACGTACCGAGATTCGGGAGGTCATTAGTATGCAGGAGTTTGCAACTTTGACTGCAGTCATGGGAGCAGCCCGGAAGAGGGAGATTGAATTGCAAACCCAGTCTAAGAGGAAGGCGGACGACACCTCCTCTAAGGCAACCAATGAAGCACAGAAGAAGACTAAGTTTGGGGATAAGCCAAGATATGAGTACAAGCCAGCTGAGAAGCAGGAGGATAGACCCCCATTGGTGTGTTTCAACTGCAAGGAAGAGGGG
>NZ_VCHY01000336.1 GCF_005877885.1 Labilibacter sediminis | reverse complement strand
AAATAACAAGTAACAAATGATTTCTATGGAACCTTCGTATCATTAGTAAAATCATGAGGTTGTATTCTCCAATATGGTAGTTTAAGCTTTTAGCTCCTCTTGGATTTGGTGATTCTTAAATCATAATGCTAGTTAGCTTTTGTGAATCAAATGCTTATTTAGATTCATGACTTTAACTAAGAAGGAGTGTTTGAAGCTTTCTTCAACCTCCATAACATCTTTGAAGAATCTAGGTGACTCAAGCTTTTGAGTCACTATAACCAAGTTAGATTTGATTTCAAGTATTGCACCATGATTCTTGATGATTAGTATGCTAGTTGTTTATGGATGAAACCCCAATGTTGACTATTTCATCTCATATTTGACTTACAAATCTCTATTCCATTAATTTGGAAACCGTTTAAGCTTTTGTTTACATTAATTGTCTTGCCTCTTTAGAATTGTTAAAATAGTGTTTCACAAACAAAATCCCCCCATTTTACTTACTTATTGTTGTGACAAAACCATCTTACGAATTGTCATATGCATAAAAT
>NZ_VCHY01000335.1 GCF_005877885.1 Labilibacter sediminis | reverse complement strand
TGCGAAGCAAAACAGCTGAGATGTTTAGGAACAAGCGTAGTGAAAGCTTTCGAATGATAAATGAAAAGTTTGAATCTGTGAAAAGTATAGGAACGAAAATTTAGAGGGAATTTTGGATTTTTAAGGGTTTTGTTGATGCTGAACCCGCACTATTTAATAGGAAATAGGAACCTAAAAACTAAACCGCACCATAGTGAAAGCTTTCGAATGATAAATGAAAAGTTTGAATCTGTGAAAAGTATAGGAACAACGAAAATTTAGAGGGAATTTTGTATTTTTTTTTAGGTTTTGTTGCTGCTGCCCCCAAATTGTTTACTGGTGCGGTTTTTATTTTTGATGCTAAAAATAGAACCGCATTAAAAAATAGTAAATAGGAACCGCAGTATTTAATAGGAAATAGGAACCGCACCATAAAAATAAAACCGCACCATAAAAATATTATGATCTTGGCGAAAAAGGAAGGATCACTGTGAGTTAATCCTATTGATTTCAAAATAACTAAACGTGATTTCATTGTTTGTTATACTGATAGA
>NZ_VCHY01000334.1 GCF_005877885.1 Labilibacter sediminis | reverse complement strand
ATTATACCATCACAACGCACAAAAGGAATAGAAGTTTATATTGGAAATGAATATCTAATTTATGCATAACTACAAGTTGGATATTCGCTCTAGGCATTGTTTGCCTACTTTGATAATAAAATATGATTCCAACATGAGGGGGAGAAACTAAGCAGCTGAAAATATAATTATATTTTACTAATGAATTATCATTGATCCTCTTATAAAACTATTATATATGAACTCGATGTTCATAAGGATAATTCATTATAAATAAATTCCCAGACATTCTTTCTGACCACGGATTAGCAGCTGCAAAATGTTCCTATTAGAATTAGTTTCCCTGAAGGAAAAGTAATGCTTGAAGCTTGATACACATATGGTTTCAAAATTATATATCCTCAACAATATGGAACAACTATAAAATATGGTCATTAGAGGATATGCATTGTTCCTGAAGAACATGTACACATAATTGAATAAAGTTTCAATATAACTTTTATATGAAAGTTCCGGAAGAACTTAAGGCGCCTGTAATTTTATGTAAATATGAGA
>NZ_VCHY01000333.1 GCF_005877885.1 Labilibacter sediminis | reverse complement strand
TTCTAACCAGCGAACATTGTAGGACTCCACGATTTGCTTAGTAATCTTGTTGTACACTCGATATGCAGTGCCTTTGCTATAACCCACAAAGTAGCAGTCATCAGCTTTAGCATTAAACTTTGGGGTATCTTCTTGATGAAGTAGAGTGCACAAACATCCAAAGGAGCGGAAATGAGAGACTGTAGGTTTGTGACCATACAGAATCTCATAAGGTGTCTTCATTTGTCGTTTGTTTATCAAAACACGGTTTTGAACATAGCATGCCGTGTTGATTGCTTCAGCCCAGAAGAACACCGGCAACTTGGAATCACAAATCATGGTACGAGCAGCATCAATTAATGTTCTGTTCCGTCGCTCAGCAACACCATTTTGTTGAGGTGTTCGAGCGGCACTGAATTGATGCAGTATTCCTTTTTCAGCACAGAAGTGGTCTAGAACAGCGTTCTTGAATTCTGTACCATTATCACTGCGAAATCCTTTGACCTTCTGGTTCGTCTGATTTTCAATTAGGATGACGAACCTCTTGATCAGCTCA
>NZ_VCHY01000332.1 GCF_005877885.1 Labilibacter sediminis | reverse complement strand
GAAGATTGACTTGATGTATTGTTGTTATTGAACTTCCTAGAGTTGTTGTTATTGAATTTCTTCTTGAAAAACTTCTTTGCTCCAGGATTTACAGCCACAAATGCCTTAACCTTTCTTTGATCTTCATCAGAAGATCCTTCTTCATCATCAGATTCACTCTTTGCAACTAGAGCTAATGAACCAGCAGTTGCAACATCAGATTCACTAATCATGCTCTGCTCGTTTCCTTTAAGAATTCCAAAAACCTGAGTTAAAGGCAGATCCTTCAAGTCTTCTCTGTTTTTCAACATAACAACAATCATTAACCATTCCTTCTTAATTGAATTAAGGAATGAGATGTTAATAATATGTTGAGAGAGAGAAACTTGTGCAGCATCCATTCGTGTCAATAACATCGAGTATCGTTCAAAAACTGAATCAATAGTTTCATCATTCTTTTGAGAGAAGGATTTGAATTCGGACAATAGCTGAGTCACCTTGCTTGACTGTTGAGATTTATCTCCACCATACACCAGACCTAACTGATTCCAAAGCT
>NZ_VCHY01000331.1 GCF_005877885.1 Labilibacter sediminis | reverse complement strand
GGACTGAGATGAACTGATGTTGGACCGGCTCAACACCAACAGGCAGCGTGTTGTTTATTTCATCAGCACCAAAGTTTAAGACCAGGATATCTTCATCTTCAACTTGAAATTGTCTTCTTCTGATTCTAGGTGCTGATGAAGTCTATGCTTGTTGCTGAGGACGCTCTGCAGGAACAAGATCCAAACGCTGAACTTTCTTGATCAGCAAATGCAGAGCACAGGTCAGCTCTGAAGAAAGAGCTGAGGTTTGCTTGGATGCCAGCTCGAGCAATTCTGTCCATTCAGAGTAACCGTATCTAATCAGCTCGTCTCTCTTGATGACTTCAATGTATGGATGTTGAGGACCTTGACGAGTGATCAGTAATTTAAGAATTTTCTCGTCACGAGGCTTAGATGTCCTCACGTTGATGATTTTATCAGCACAAACTCTTCTTTCAAAAACATTAAGGAACCTCTTTCGATCTAAGCGGTCAAGAGCATTGTCAGTTTGTGGCTTGGTAGGAGGAACTGAAGGTCGTACTGAAGCCTGAGTTTGA
>NZ_VCHY01000330.1 GCF_005877885.1 Labilibacter sediminis | reverse complement strand
AAGCTGTTGGCACCGAACTTGTATCAACAAACTCCCCCTTGACAATAGCTTGAGATTGTTAAAAGTTTAAAAGCTTGGACGACTTGATACTTCAGCAAAAGATATATTCTTCAAAGACTCCCCCTTGGCTGTAGCATCCAAAATCAACGTCATCATTTAGTCTTCGAGATCGTCACCAGAACTCACATTATGAGGAGAATCACAACGTAGTCTAGACTTCTCATTCACCTGTAACCATCTTGTTCCTTCAGTCAAATGTCTTCATCATGTAAATTAACTTCTAGGAATTCTTCGTTTAGAACTGATCGCTTCGAGATTGGACTTTAAGATTGTTGGGATCTCACAACTATTGTGGTTTTCAATAGCGATCACTGACCCAGAGATTTGATGATCATCAAAGTGAGGTAATATCACTATGAATCATTTACATCTAAAGAATAGAAAAGAAGGGAGTCTGTACTCCTATCTGGATTTTTGGTAAATCCACAACCATCAACGGGTTTGATAAGTCTTTACCTGCTACCGTTTGAGCAGGAC
>NZ_VCHY01000033.1 GCF_005877885.1 Labilibacter sediminis | reverse complement strand
CCAAACAGGCTTTCTTTTTGCTTGATCAAAAAGAAACAAAAAAATCAAGTTCAATTCATCCTTCAGCCCACCTCCTTATTGAATCTATTGCCGTCACGCATCCCTTATTCACCCGCATTCAACTGCGTCTCGCTATTACCGGCCCGGGCCAATTGAACCGGCCAACACACATTTTTATCGAAATAGAACTAAAATACTTGAAATAGTTAGCTACTCGGTTTTACTTTTCAAAAAGTCTTAGAAATCCGGGTTTAAAGGAATCCTCTCGGAGTATAATTATTAACAAGAGGATATAAAAAAAAGGCCCGTAAGGCCTTTTTTTATATCGTAATTTATTAAACTACTAATTTTTAGGCTTTCTTTCAGGACGAGGAAGTAGAGCCTTTCTTGATAATTTTAACTTACCAGAACGTTGATCTACCTCAATCAACTTAACTTCAACATCATCTCCTTCTTTAAGCACTTCTTCTACTTTTTCCAGTCTGCGCCATTCGATCTCAGAAATATGTAAAAGTCCTTCTTTACCTGGTAAAATTTCTACAAATGCTCCAAAAGGAACAATAGATTTAATTTTCCCTGTATAAACTTCTCCTACTTCAGGAACAGCAACAATACCTTTGATCTTAGCCATTGCAGCATTAATTGCATCGGCATTATTTGCAGAAACACTTACTTTACCTGTATCCTCAATCTCTTCGATAGTAATTGTTGATTCGGTAGAAGCTTGGATTTCCTGAATGATTTTTCCTCCTGGGCCGATAACAGCACCAATCATATCCTTAGGAATGATGATTGTTTCCATACGTGGTGCATGAGGTTTAAGATCGGCACGAGGTGCATCCATTGTTTCCTCAATCTTATCCATAATATGTAAACGTCCGTCACGAGCTTGTAATAAAGCTTGCTCCAATACTTCGTATGGTAGTCCGTCTACTTTAATATCCATTTGAGTAGCCGTAATTCCATCACGTGTACCTGTTACTTTAAAGTCCATATCTCCAAGGTGATCTTCATCACCCAGGATATCTGAAAGTACAGCAAACTTTTCAGCATCGGTAATCAATCCCATTGCAATACCTGTAACCGGCTTTTTAATTGGCACCCCTGCATCCATAAGTGCTAATGTTCCTGCACAAACAGTTGCCATTGATGACGAACCATTTGACTCCAGAATATCAGACATAATACGTACAGTATATGGATAATCCTCTGGCAACATATTTTTAAGTGCTCTAAAAGCCAGGTTACCGTGTCCAATCTCACGACGACTAGTACCTCTTGACATCCTAGCATCACCTGTTGAAAATGGAGGGAAATTATAATGCAATAAGAATCTTTCGACAGTCTTATTCAAGACATCATCTACAATCTTCTCATCTAGTTTTGTACCTAATGTTACTGTTGATAAAGATTGAGTTTCACCACGAGTAAAGATAGATGAACCGTGCGGACCTGGAAGATAATCTACTTCACTCCAGATAGGGCGAATCTCGTCAGTCTTACGACCATCTAAACGAACTCTTTCATCAAGTACACAACGACGAACAGCTTCTTTCTCTACATCATGATAGTATTTACCAATTAATCCTTCAGGAATTTCATCTTCCTCAGTATAATTAGCTTCAACATACTCATCTTTAATGGCTGCAAATTTTTCAGCACGTTCGTGTTTTGGAAGACCAGCTTTAGCCACTTCGTATACTTTGTCGTAAGTTGCTCCTTTAATATGATCAAATAACTCCTGATCATTTTCTTCATGGCAATACTCACGCTTAGTTTGAGCGCCTACTATTTCTGCCAACTCAATTTGAGCCTGACATTGCACTTTAATCGCTTCGTGAGCAAATTTCATAGCTTCAAGCATTTCTGCTTCTGAAACCTCTTCCATCTCTCCTTCAACCATTAATATATTTTCCATTGTTGCACCAACAACAAGTTCCATATCGGCCTCTTCCATTTGAGAGCGAGTTGGGTTAAGAACCAATTCACCGTTAATACGACCAACACGAACCTCTGAAATAGGTCCGTTAAAAGGAATATCAGAAACAGCCAAGGCAGCAGAAGCAGCCAAACCGGCTAATGCATCAGGTAAATCTTCTTTATCACCTGAAATTAAATTGATTGTAACAAATGTTTCAGCATGGTAATCTTCTGGAAACAATGGACGTAAAGCCCTATCTACCAAACGACATACTAATATTTCATTGTCAGAAGGACGAGCCTCCCTTTTCATAAATCCACCAGGAAAACGACCTATGGCCGAAAACTTCTCTCTATACTCTACCGATAATGGCATAAAATCAGTACCCGGAGCAGCATCCTTAGCTGAAACCACCGTTGCCAATAAATAGGTATTATTCATTTTTACTACTACTGAACCGTCAGCCTGCTTAGCCAACTTCCCTGTTTCAATAGTTATTGATCTTCCATCGCCAAGATCAATCTTTTTTTCAATTGGAGTAATCATATTTTTTTCTTTATCTCTTTTGTTGCCCCAAATATATGTAATATCATTAGAATTTATTCTTATTGAGGCATTTATTTTACACCCGGCCACAAAAAATAAAAAAGGCAACCCAAATAATGGATTGCCCTTTTAACTTGCTAAGTTAGGATTACTTACGTAATTCTAGTTCTTTAATTAAAGAACGGTAACGCTCGATATCTTTAGCCTTGATGTAATCAAGAAGACTTCTACGTTTACCAACTAATTTCTTCAAAGCATGCTCTGTGCTATAATCTTTCTTATTTAACTTTAAGTGTTCAGTTAAATGAGCGATACGGTAGGTAAATAATGCTATCTGGCTTTCTGCTGAACCAGTATCAGTATTCGACTTTCCGTACTTCTCGAAGATTTCTTGCTTTTTTTCTGCTGTCAAGTACATAAAGTAATTGTTTATATTAAAAAAATTTGCGGTGCAAAGATAATCAATTAATTACAAACATCAAACATCTTTTAAAAATTTAAACAGTTGACTTTTAAGCTGATCAAACAAATTTAATCTATATCGCATAAAAAAGCCGACATAACAGCCGACTTTCATATCTTACAAATCCGAAAACAAAATTAATAACCTCTTTCTTCGGCCATTTTACTCATTTCCTGATTAAAAATTTCTTCGTACTTCTTTTTGTCATAATCGATCTGAAGCTTTGCATCGTTTGAAATGCGGTTATTCATTTCATTTAGCAAATCGTCTTTATCCACTTCGATGGCAATAAAAGAACGATATTTTCTATCGGCTAATACACTTGATTTTTCACAAGCCACAACAATATTACTAATTGTTTCATCTGCTACTTCACGAGTCAGGTTTTCAAACTTTTGCTCAAACTCTGAAGCTGATCCCATTTCACGCTCATTCACATAACGATCTGTTACTGATTTTGTGTTTGACTGGATAAGCGTAACCAAACGTTGCTTGGCTAACAGCAAAGCCTTTTCTTTAGACAAACTTAAGTCACTACTGGTAGCCATTGAGAATGCTCTAAAATACTTTTTATCTGATTTTCCGGCTTTTTCGCAAGGTAGATCCTCTAATATCTGACCAACTTCACTATTGTTTGCAACTTTTTCCTTTGATTTACAGCTATAAGCCCCCAGTATTAGGCAAACAGCCATAACACCAAGTCCAATCGTCTTTTTTAAATTCATAACAAAATTTTTATTGGTTAGTACAAAATACACTTATTCAAAAAACAAGCCAAAATGTATACTTTAATTAAAAAATGTATTTTTTAGTTTATTCTATTTTTTTAAAACTTCCTTAAACTGCTCTATTTGCTCATCGGTACCCAAAACAAATAACTTATCATCGCGCGAAATTTTAATTTGTGGTGACGGGTTAAAGATATAGGTACCTTCAGGTGTTTTCAAACCCATCAGGTTTGCACCCGTTTTTTTCCTTAAATTAAGTTCCTGAATGGTTTTTAATGCATTTTCATCTGACATTAACTCACATTCTATTTCTGTTAATTTTACCTCTTTACTTTTCTGGAGTAAGATATATTCAACAAACTCCACAACATCAGGTTGAGTTACCAGCTTAGCCATACGCTGACCTCCAATCCTATCGGGCATAATAACATTTGTTGCTCCGGCATGTCGCAACTTAACATCCGACCTAAAGTCACTGGCCCTGCTAATAATTTTTAATTTAGGATTCATTTCCCTGGCTGTTAATACCACAAAAATATTATCAGCATCATTGGGCAGAGCCGTAATTAAAGCTTTTGCCTTACGTATCTGAGCAACCTCCATTACCTCTTCCGAACTGGCATCTCCCTGCACATACAATAAATTAGGATCTTCCAAAATTCGACTCACCACATGGTCTCTTTTTTCAAGAATCACAAATTTTTCACCGTGCTCCTGCAACTCAATACATGCCTGATACCCATTCCTACCATAACCACATACAATAATGTGATCTTCCAGTTTTACAATCTTCTTTTTCACCTGATACTGTTTATACGATTGCTGTAAAGCGCCTTCTACAACCAAACGAGTAATAGAGGTAATTACATAACCAAATATTCCAAAGCTAAATATAATAAGAAGTACGGTAAAAAGCTTACCCCCATCCGATAAAGGAAAAACTTCTCTAAAACCAACCGTCGACACGGTTATCATGGTCATATAAATGGCATCTATAAAAGAATAGCCCTCAATAATCATATAACCTATGCCACCAACCAACACAATGAGAAACAGAGCCACAACCCCATACATAATGGTTCTAAAATTATCTAAATAGGGAACTCCTTTTTTCACGCGTTATCTTTTATTGTAAGTAATTTATGACCAATTCTGCAATGCAAACATTTTTTACGTTTGCAGTAATATTTTGACAAATATATTAAAGCCTGAGAATCTCCGGCATTTTTTATCTCAATTTCGTGTTCTTTCCACTTATTAAGTATGGCATTATTCTCGGGCTTCAATTTAGCCAACCATTCAAAAGCTTTATTTGAATAAGAAGCCTGACCGGTAATTTTACCGTAGGCAAATAAAAATGGCACTAAAGTATTTATAATAATCAGATCCCTGGATCCTTTTCCTAATCTTTTAACCGATTTTTCCGATGTCTTTTGAAATGTGTAATGCTCCTCCCAATAAGCTGAACATTTAATATCCAATCGATTTTCTACAATTTCTTCATTTTCTTCATTAATTAAAATACCAAAGCGACCTTTTAGCTGAACAAACAACTGTGCTAACTGCGATATGCGTACCGTTGGAAAATTTGAAGGTCGAAGACGAAGAAATTTCCACATATGAACATCTAATGATGTAAGATTGTGTTTTTGCTTAAAAAAAAGATAGTCCTCTCTTAACTTTGTATAATATTGGTCTCCTGCTTTTTCATTTAAAAATCCTGCCTGACCAAACAACAATGCTTCTACCATTGTAATATCGTTACTATATTTTAGCAGCACCTTCAAGGGTAAGGATTGCGCCAGCAACTCAAAAGGGTCACTATTTACGCCAAATCCAAAACTTCTAAATAAATATCGATAAAAGGTTTCGTCCCAATTATGCGTTGTATGATCTAGTATACGCTGAACATCTTTTAATTTATACTCTAAACGCTCCACCAACAAACGCTGAATCCATAAAGAAATTTCAAATGAATTGACCTGACTCACCTTGTCTGCACAGGCTAACCATTGTTGACTATTTACAAAACTTTGGTACTGGCTCAACAATGTTTCCGGATATTGCATCAGTAAAACAGGAATAGCCTCCCCGTTAGTTCTCGTAGCCACTGCGTCATTATTTTCAACGACATGTAAAATAACATTATCGTATGCCTTATCCTTGTGATGATTATGGGTATTCCAATCAGAAGCTGACACATGAACTTCAACGTTGCCACTCCAAAGTGTTTCTCCAATCTTAATTTTCGCATTAAAAAAATCGGGTCCGGCATCACGATTGAGCTCTCCCGGATTAATGACCTCCAGCGACTGCCCACATTCTGTGGTTATATTTATTTGCTGATAGAGCTTGTACTGCCAGATATAGTGTAAAAATTCTTCATGCATAGGCTTTGGTCTAGATTTGTAGCATTAATATACAAAATTATATAATGAACCATCATGCCACACTGTACCAATTTACTACTCATACGAATCAATAGTTGAACCCCTTCCGGGTTCTTTTGATACCTGAGACATCATCCACAGGTTGCACCTGTGGTTATTCAAATTGAACTATTTCATAGTTCCTTTACTTAATCCCGTAGGGATTAATATGAATAACCCCGAGTTATAACTCGGGAGATAATATCAAAAAATGTGAAACAACCCTGTTGAGGGTTGAATATTATATTCAACTATTGATTCGCATTACTCAAATAAAACCAAAAAAAAGGCCTTCTTAACCGAAGACCTTTCTTTACATATTATATTGGATAAATATAAACTACAACAATCCTTTTGCTTTTAGCTGCTCCTCCATTTCCTGTTGTACAGCTTTAGCAGCTTCTCCTGCCTTTTCAGCAAAGTCTTTTTCTGCACTTGCATAAATAATTCCTCGCGAAGAATTTACCAACAAGCCACACTTTTCATTTAATCCATTTTCTGCAACTTCCTGTAAACTTCCGCCTTGAGCTCCAACTCCGGGAACCAGTAAAAAGTGATTTGGAATAATATCTCTGATCGCTTTTAACTTTTCCGCTTTAGTCGCTCCCACTACATACATCAGGTTTTCCTCAGTTCCCCATTCCTTTGATGTTTTAATCACTTTTTCAAAAAGTTTTTCATCATTTTCTGTTACATACTGGAAATCTGCAGCTCCTTTATTTGAAGTTAAAGCCAAAAGAATAACCCACTTATCTACATGAGTCATAAATGGTTTTACAGAATCCTCTCCCATATACGGAGCAACTGTTACTGAGTCAAAATCCATGGTATCGAAGAATGCCTTTGCATACATATTAGATGTATTTCCAATATCACCACGCTTAGCATCTGCAATAATAAAAATATCAGGATAATTATAACGAATGTAATTTACGGTCTTCTCTAAACTATTCCATCCTGCTACACCCATACTTTCGTAAAAAGCCAAGTTTGGTTTATACGCTACAGTATATGCCTGGGTTGCATCAATAATCTCTTTATTGAAAGCAAAAATAGGATCTGTTGTTTCTAACAAGAAACGAGGGATTTTATTAATATCCGTATCTAATCCTACGCAAAGAAAACTTCCTTTCTTTTTAATATTTTCGAATAATTCTTGTGAAGTCATGTCAATTAGTTTTTAAAGTTGAAAGTTTGTAAAGTTCGTAAAGTTGAAGGTCTTAAAAGTTCTTAAAGTTAAAAGTTTGTAAAGTTCTTATTATGATTTAAAGGGCTTTAATAAAACCAGATAGCATTTTGGATATTTCAATTGATAAATCCATCATGTTTTCTGAGTCTTTTGAATCTATTAACTGTAGTTCTTTTGCTAAATGTAACATCGATCGAACTTCAGCACATGATCCTTTTGCAACGAATAAGAAATACCGAAACTCCTTATTACTCTGCCTTTCAAATCCTTCAGCAATATTGTTCATAATAGACACTGAAGCCCTTTGAATCTGATCCTTTAAAGAAAAGTCTTTTACATCTTTAAAAGATCTATATATTATCAATGTAAGGTCTTTTGCTTTTTGCCAAGCTAAAACATCTTCAAACTTGTCAACTTTCATAAAACTTACATCTTATCTTTTATGCTATACTTTATAAACTTTCAACTTTTAACTTTCGACTAATTAAAGCTCACTAGCTTTTAATCGCTCTGCGTTTTCCTCAACAATAAGCTTATCGATTAATCCCTGAATATCACCATCCATTACGGCTGGCAAATTATACATTGTAAAGTTTACGCGGTGATCAGTTACCCTTCCCTGCGGATAATTGTATGTTCTAATTTTTGCAGAACGGTCACCTGTGGATACTAATGTTTTACGCTTAGATGAAATTTCATCTAAATATTTTTGGTATTCCAGGTTATACAAACGCGTTCTAAGTTCAACCATGGCTTTATCAAGGTTCTTCAACTGCGATTTCTGATCCTGACATGTTACCACAATGCCCGATGGAATATGCGTTAAACGAATGGCTGAATAAGTAGTATTTACCGACTGACCTCCTGGTCCTGATGAACAGTAAGTATCCTTACGGATATCCTCCGTTCTTAAATCAATATCAAACTCCTCTGCTTCAGGCAATACAGCCACAGATGCTGCTGATGTATGCACCCTACCCTGCGTTTCCGTTTGCGGTACTCGCTGAACACGGTGAACACCTGATTCATATTTAAGAATTCCGTAAACACCTTCTCCTGTTACATTAAACACAATCTCTTTGAAACCTCCTGATGTTCCTTCACTTTGGTGTGTTACTTCAACTTTCCAACCCTGCTTTTCGCAAAATTTAGTGTACATACGGAAAAGATCTCCTGCAAAAATACTGGCTTCATCACCACCTGTTCCTGCACGAAGCTCCACTACACTATTCTTACCATCTTCAGGATCGGCAGGAATTAAAAGAAGCTTAATTTCTTCTTCCATTTCCGGCAATTTAGCTTCCTGTTCATCCAACTCCATCTTGGCCATCTCCTTCATCTCGGCATCATCCTCCTCTTTCAGCATCATCTTGGCCTCGTCTATACTTTCAAGGGTTGTTTTATACTCATCGTGAGCTTTTGCCACACGCTCAAGTTCTTTATACTCTTTGTTGAGTTTAATATACCTCTTGGTATCGGCTATAACTTCAGGGTCGGTAATTTGCTCCGACACTTCCTGAAAACGGATAACCACACCACCCAACATTTCTAACAACTTATTATCGCTCATCTTATATTTATTTCTAAAAATACTATTACACTAAAATCATAAAACACATAAATATTCTCATCACTCCTGCCTTAAAACAGATATGATTTATCTTTTAATTACCAGCGTTATATAAAACCTGTTAATAGCATCTTAGGAATTAAATTATTCATTAATATTTAAATGTTCCGAATTCACTTTTTATGGTAAGCTCTTTCTTATCACTCGCCTCACATCTTCCCACTATCTGTGCTTCGATATTGAAAGATTTGCTTATCTCAATTAAATCAGCTGCAATTTCTTCCGGAACATACAACTCCATTCTATGGCCCATATTAAATACTTTATACATCTCATCCCAAGCCGTACCTGATTGCTCCTGAATGGTTTTAAACAACGGCGGTACCGGAAATAGATTATCTTTAATGACATGTAGATTATCCACAAAATGAAGAACCTTTGTTTGAGCTCCTCCTGAACAGTGAACCATCCCATGAATTTGAGATCTGTATTTATCTAAAATTTTTTTAATTACCGGTGCATAAGTACGCGTTGGTGACAATACCAACTTACCTGCATCAACATCCACTCCTTCAACAGCATCTGTTAATTTTAAACCTCCAGAATATACCAAATCGGCAGGTACCGTAGGATCAAAACTCTCCGGATATTTCTCAGCCAAATAATTGGCAAAAACATCATGTCGGGCAGATGTCAGGCCATTACTTCCCATCCCGCCATTATATTCTTTTTCGTAGGTAGCCACACCTGAAGATGACAATCCAACAATGACATCACCCGGCTTAATATTATGGTTTGAGATAACCTCTGACCTTTTCATACGGCAGGTTACTGTTGAATCAACGATGATGGTTCTGACCAAATCACCCACATCAGCAGTTTCTCCCCCTGTTGAATAAATAGAAATATCCATGTCTCTCAGCTCAGCCAAAAGCTCTTCCGTACCATTAATAATAGCAGAAATCACTTCACCTGGAACAAGATTTTTATTCCTGCCAATGGTAGATGAAACCAAAATATTATCTGTTGCTCCTACACAAAGTAAGTCATCAAGATTCATAATTAGTGCATCCTGAGCAATGCCTTTCCAAACAGAAACATCTCCTGTCTCTTTCCAATACATATAAGCCAATGACGACTTGGTTCCGGCACCATCAGCATGCATAATATTGCAATACTCTTCATCACCACTTAAAATATCAGGAATGATTTTACAAAATGCTTGTGGAAAAAGTCCCTTATCGATGTTTTTAATGGCGTTATGTACATCTTCTTTCGATGCAGACACCCCTCTTTGGTTGTACCTTGAATCTGAACTCACAGAATTACTTTTTTTAGAATTTTCGGAGGACAAAAATAATACAATTTTATCAGTTATCAATTATTCAGTTAGCAATTAGTAGTTAACAGTGATCAGAGATCAGTAATCAGTAATCAGTGACTTTCTGAATAGGCTTTTCCAACACAATATCAAACTGATAATCTTTATCGTCTACCTCTCCACTGGTTGAAAATTTAACTTTTTGATTAAGGTACCCTTCTGCTGCAACCAGAAACACATAATCTGTTGCCGGCTTAAGTTTTACCTTAAACGAACCATCTGCAGGAACTTTAACTTTTAAAGTGGTACCATCGCTACCTATTAACCTCAGGTAAGCTCCCTCAACCACTTCTGAATTTTTATTTACTATTTTACCATTTAGGGTAAACTTTAATTTTGGTAAAATAAAACTATATAAATTATCAATTCCCTTAGTGCTACCACGTGAAGAAGAAAAAATTCCCTCTTCGGACTTACCTTTAAAAACAATACCAAAATCATCAGAAGGTCCGTTTATGGGAGCTCCCATATTGTTAATCTCCCACTGTCCTTCTTCTTCATTCATTTCGGCCCTAAAAATATCTTGACCGCCAAAACCAATATGTGTATCCGAACTAAAGTACAATGTTCCATCCATACGCACATATGGAAACATCTCATCGCCCGGTGTATTTATGGCAAAGCCTAAATTTTCAGGCTCGCCCCATCCACCTTCTCCGGTACGTTTTGTTTTCCATATATCTTTACCACCATAACCTCCATCTCTGTCGCTTACAAAATATAACGTTTCCCCATCAGAAGATATGGCCGGGTGCGCCACTACAAGACTATCATCCCCCATGGTTATCGCCTCAGGTTCTCCCCATTTCCCACCTGTACGTGAACAACTCACGATTTCAGCTCCCATAGGTTTGGTGTTATCATACCTGCATCGGGTAAAATACAATTGCTTTCCATCCAGCGTTACGCAAGGGGTACCATCATCAAATTGCGGATAATTTATGGGCTCCTCAAAGGCCTCGGGTTCTGTCCATTCCCCCTTGGCATCAATTTTTGAATAGTAAATTGAAGATGTTCCCTGACCGGTTACCTTATTCTTCCTTTTACTTTTTGATTCGGTACGCATGGAAGAAAATATCACATAATCATATGATTTACCTGCATAAGCAGGAGAAAAATCACTGTATTTACTATTTAAGCCTTTAATTTTTTCAACTATATATCTATTATCCTTCGGATTTTTCTGCAACATCATACATGATGCCAATCCCCTTTGTGCCCTCACATCCGCAGGCACCTCTTCAAGATAAATTTCATATTCCGGAATTGCTTTTTCTAACTTCCCGGCCTTCCTGTAACTTTCGGCCATATATAAACGAGCTTCGCGAACCGGATATTTATAACGAACTGCCCTTGAATACGCTGATGCAGCCTTGGTTGGCTTATTGGTTAAACGATAGGCTTCTCCCATAAAATAAGAAAACTCGCCTTTATTGTATTTGTTTTTTTCGCCTGAATAGGCTCTTTTATACAGCTCCGCAGCCTTTGTATATTCACCAATTTCAAAAGCTTTTTGTGCCTGAGATACCTTTTTACCACCTGAACAGGCAGTAAAAACAAGCAGCACAGTTAGTAAAACTATATTTATTGGGTTCGATTTTAACACTTTCATTGTTATCTTTAATAATAAGCTCAAAAATAGTTTAAATATCAATCCTGTCCTAAACAAAATCTTACTCTATTGGCGTTTCACCCAAACCCGACTTCATTTTTTTCTTTTAAGATTATTGCTTTACTCGGCATAGTTCAAGTGAACTTGACTCTGCGCTCACTTAATGCAATAATTGGCTTAATCCAAAAAACAGAAGCAAAAAAGATCAAGGCTACACCTGATTCATTAAATAAACTAGCGGTTATTTGACTGAAATCGTTTAAACTCATCCCTTTCGTTCCTCAAGGAATTCAAACAGAAAACGATTTTTAATCGTCAATTTAGCGTAGCTCAATCATGAAGACCTAATCAAGTAGACATGACTGAATAAAACAACCTTGTTTATTGATTCACCAGCTGAGGCCATTATGAAACAAACAATTACAAAAAGCAATAAAAAAACATTTTGAACACATTTATTTAAACTATACGTGCTATTAAAACGCGTTTGTAATTGGTTTATTTTGTTTGTACTGTTGAAATAGAATTTATATCAATCCTACATTAAAACGAACCTTATCTTTCGTCCCTATTTGCCTATACTTCGCTGAAAAACATCACTATAACCATAACTATGTCTCAATTTTTATTTTATGACTATTGCTGCTTTCGGCATTATTCAAGCAAGCTTAATACTGCACTCATTTATCGCAATAATTCGCCTTGTCTAAACTAAAAACATTCAAAACAATTTAAGGCTCACTTCAAAATAGAATTGATATTACTTCCTACTTTACATGTGACATGCACGAAACCTTAAAATTTCAAATAATCACAAGTTTTAATGGAAACAAGAAGGCTAGTTCAATTCATTCTTCTAGCAGCCTCCTTAATAATTCTTTGCTATCGCATATCCTGGTTTCACACTAAATATTTCCTGCCATAAAAACTAAGACAATTCATCTGCAATAAAAATCACAGTAATTCTACTGTGACTTTCACCCTCCATATAACACTAATATTCAACCACATAATTTCACTCCCCCGAAAAGCATGTACCATTTTCCTTCCCCAAACACCTCAATATTCCATTTTTCATGATAAAACAACAAAAAGATTCCACTTTTTGCCCTTTCTGAGAAAAAACATTCCGCTTTTAAGTGGTTTTGACTCTTTTTTCGGTTTTTCTTCGCACCTGCTTCGCAAAACCTTCGTACTGGCTTCGCATTTCTTCGCAGGTTGTTCGCAGAATGTTCACAAATTCTTCACACTAGGGATGCGAATAACTTGTGTATACTGTGTGAAAATATGTAAAGCACTATCGAAAGAAGTTAGAATCAGCTTTACCCGTGACTGAAATCGCTTTTTTGATATTTAAAAGTTGCTTAATTAATAGTAAGTCAATAGTATGAGTCGAGATGAATGAATGACGGTATTGTGATTTTGTATTCAAGGCTAACTTGCCCGAAAATGCCAGGTGCTTTCTTCGGATGACCTTCGGATGGTCTTCGGGTGTTGTTCGGATAATGCTCGGTCCTATAGAGCCGACGGTTATCCGAACAACACCCGAACAAATGCCGTAAATACCCGAAGTCATTCCCGAATCAGGTAAAAACCTGTCAGGATTGAATTATTTATTTTAAGCTTATTTAAGCCGATTTTAAATGATGGTGATACCAATTTATCCATTTTTGAATTTTATTTAAAATTCACCCGAACAACCCCATGCTAATTTTAGATGTAATTGCTTCACAAGATCAATGATGAAAAGTTATCTCGTTTTTTATTTTGATCTACAGGACATCAAGCCTATTTTACCCTGGGTACTTTTTATGCGAAGCCAATAAGAAAAACTACTGATAGATATATTTTTGATAAATAGCTGTGATTTTTATTTAAATTTTGTTACCTATGTGTCACTATTTTGTGATAACAAAATATATAAGAATCTTATATATCATCGTTAAATCAGATAGTTACAGCGGAATTAACGATGTTATATAATAACGATAAAAACAATAACGTTGTCATTACGTTGGCTGCAAGCAAATAAATAACCCATTTTTAGAATGAATAAAATTTTTGAAGTACTGTATAGACCAGTACAATTATTTAATTATTTAGATAACTTGTATGAGGAAGAATTGGACATTAATAGTAATTTGATTGCTTCTATATTTGGGTGTCTGGTAGGACTTAATTCCTTCATAATGGAACTTGATAGTTTTAACAAAATAGTAGGTAGTTGGGGGCTAGTGATAATTGGTATTGCCTGTGTTTTAGTGTCTGCGGGATTATTTATATTGATATATAACTATTTTTTCACATATATACTTTATTGGATTGGAAAGCTTTTAGGAAGTAAAGGTATCGTTGCAGACACTCGGACAGCTATAGTTTATTCAATTTTACCTATAGTTTTAAGTTTATTACTGATTTTATTAGTAAGACTAATCCCAGAAACAATAATAGACTTTAAGACTCAATATTGGTTTGTGTGGGGTGTGTCAATATTAGTATGGATTTGGACAATGATAATTTTAGTTATAGGACTCAAAATATTTAATAAATATGGTGTTTTGAAAGCAATTATAAATATTTTACCATTAATTGGATTACTATTAATGCAGATTAAGCATTTTATAAAATAAATGCCAGCAGCCAACAATATGCATAAATCATAGCCACCCTGCGGGATGGCAACGCTTCATGCAATTAACGTTACAGGGCATATCAAAAAACTTAACCTAAATGAATCGACTTTTAATAATTTATTGTCAATTCCTTATTGTTCTCAGTTCTTGTCAGAATAATGCGGAAAAAATCCAAGGAAACTGGATTGAAAAAGATAATTTTGAAAATCCTACAATTCTTGAAATTGAAGACTTTTCCTTCAAAATTACATCAAATAATCGTAAGCACGAAAAATTATATCATATCCAGAATGATACTTTCTACGTGAATGGAATTGACAAGATTTATAAATCCATTATTAAATTAGAAGACAATGAACTGGAGATTTATGACATTGATAGTGTAACTCCAACACATATCTTCGAAAGATATATATATGAGAATATTGTTGATTATTTCAATTCAAAGAAAAGAACTTCAATAGAATTACCCCGAATAGAATTAAGCATTAAAGGTACTGGCTATAACTATCAGAATTCTTTATTCGCAGATTATATAAATGGTGAATTGGTACTGCATTTTAATGGTGATTTACATGAATTAAATGACACTTCGTATTTGTCATTGACTAAAAATAATTGGAAAACAAAATGCCAACTCTTTATTGATAAGGATATAAAAGTAAACGAGTTAAATACAATAAAAACAGAATTAAGAAAAGCGCATCTAAACTCAATTGGTTATGCTACAATTGACAGTAATGGCATAATAAAAAATATAGGAACACTTCTTCCGCCCATAGATTCAATTAGTGATATTCCTTTACCACCACCTCCTCCAATAATGGCTTGGTCTGGTCAGAATAATATCATAATTCAAATAAAAGCTGAATCTTTAAGTATTAATGAAGACAGTGTGAAAAAAGAAAGTTTTATAGAAACTTTAAAAAACCGTATCAAATCGAATAATAATGCGATTTTAAGAGTGTTCTTTAATAAACAACTAAACTACGAGACATATATTAATCACCTGAATGAGATTCATACTGCCTATTTTGAGCTTAGAAATGAATATTCAAAAGCTACCTATAACATTGACGAATATTTAGAATTGGAATATGAAGAAATACGAAAGGTTAGAAAACAATTTCCAATGAAGATTCATGAAATTAATGAAGAAGAAATAGAAAAATACGCCCTGTAACAATGGCTAATAAA
Organism: Labilibacter sediminis; assembly: GCF_005877885.1. Lineage (GTDB taxonomy): Bacteria > Bacteroidota > Bacteroidia > Bacteroidales > Marinilabiliaceae > Saccharicrinis > Saccharicrinis sediminis. Next base: position 20,488 of record NZ_VCHY01000033.1, on the reverse strand, counting down.
GCATAGGCTTTCCGTTATATGCAAGTATGACCGAAGTGCTCAATTATACTTTGAATAAAAAATACATTCACATGAAAGTTTTATTGATTTTAGTATTGATCTTAAAAACCATTTGTGCACATGCTCAAGGAGAGGATTTTAAGGTTGTAATTCAAAATCCTGCGACAAGTGTCAAATTTCAAATGGAATCTGGACAATTCTGTTGGAGCTACGCAACATGCTCCTTTTTAGAGTCTGAGTTGATTAGAATTGGCAAAGGCGAACATGATTTATCTGAAGATTACTTCATTTATCACGGATTTATTGATAAAGCATTTAATTATGTGCTGCGTCAAGGGTATACAGGTTTTAAAAATGGAGGACTGGCACATGATGTTATCAGAACTGTGAATGAAAAAGGAGTTGTTCCAGCACCTTATTATAAGATTGACCATACTCCATATACTAAGGGGCCCACACCTATACTTGCTAACCATGTAAAAACAGTAATAAGTGAAGATTTAGCACCTCAAAACTGGCAGAAACACTATCTGGCATTACTTGATAGTTATTTCTTCAAACGTGCAGATAGTTTTACTTATAAAGACAAGACCTTTACTTCAAAAACTTTTGCAAAACACTTTGAACTTGATTGTAATAATTATTCTTCAATAACATCATTTACTCACCACCCTTTTTATGAGGAATTTATACTTGAAATTCCAGATAATTATGCAAACGGCTCCTATCTTAACGTACCTTTAAATGACTTTATACAAATTGTTGATTCCTCTTTGATGAAGGGTTATACTCTAGTTTGGGACGGTTGCATAAGTGGGAATGGTTATTCAAATGACAAAGGGTTGGCGATGTTACCAGTTAATAGGTATATAAAAGAACAAAACTTAAATTCAGAAATAAAAGAAAATGAAGTTAATCAGCAGAAACGTCAGATAGCTTTTGAAAGCCTGCAGACAACTGATGACCATTTGATGCATATAATTGGTATAGCACTAAACGTAAATGGTAAAAAGTTTTACATCATAAAAGATTCAGGAGGAGAATACGGGCCTTATAAAGGTTATCTATATATGAGTGAGGAATATTTTAAAATGAATACGATATCAATTACTTTGAACAAAATCTCACTTCCCGAATCTATTGCTGATAAACTTAAGAATAAAAAACCTGCATATGACAAACCGCTATAGAGCATAAAGGATTCAGCGCATCTTGGTAGTTTCGTGGCTTCGGCGTACAACGCCAAATCTTTGATTTGACTTTTTTAAAATGAAAATATAAAACTAAACCCAACGCTTCGGCTTCCCGATCATTGAAAGGTAAAAGAGGTCAAATTCCTTTACGCTTCATGCGGCTGAACGTTAGCCATAATTTCTCCTATAAAAATATAGAATTGAATTTTAACAAGGTAATCAATACATTTAATTTGCTTATATGTATAATTTTATAGGAATTAATAATTTAACGTTGGACATCAGTCAGAATTCTTATGCAGAAAAAACTGTTTATTACACGTAAAGAGTGGAGGAATTGGTTAGAAGAAAACCATGATAAGGAAACAGAAATCTGGCTTGTTTTCTATAAAGTTAAAGTAAATAAGGAATCTATAAAATATGAAGAAGCTGTTGAAGAAGCACTATGTTTTGGTTGGATAGATTCAACTGTAAAGAGAATTGACGACGAAAAACATATGCAAAGGTATACTCCAAGAAAAGCTAAAAGTAACTGGTCAACATCAAATAAAACACGAGTTGAAGGGTTGTTAAGAAATGGTTTAATGACAGAGTTTGGTTTAAGTTCGATTAAAATCGCAAAACAGAATGGCTCATGGAATAGACTAGATAATATTGAAACTCGAATAGAAATCCCAAATGACCTTAAAGATGCTTTTAAAACTAATGACAAAGCAAAGGAGTTATTTGAAAAACTAGCCCCATCTCGTAAAAAACAAATTATCTGGTGGATTGAAAGTGCAAAACGTAATGAAACAAGGAGCAAAAGGATAAATAAAACTATTACTTTGTTGTTAAAAAAATAACTGATTAATATAAAACTATGCCTAACAAGCCATCATAAAGTAGCCCTGGCTTTGGTGGTATTTGGGAGTTTAGCTCTCGCGCCAGCTATGGTAAAAACAAGAAAGCGAATATACCACACGCAGCGGGCCACTTCATATGGCCGAACCGTTGGCAACTTTTAAATATAAGATAAATTTCTATACGCATTTTATGGAAATCGTACCTATTCGGGTGTAAATTGTATATAGTTTTTTTGCTGATATAATTTTTAATCTAATGAAACCGGGAATTTTTCTTATCGGATTATTGACAATAGCAATATTACTCCCATTAAGAGAGGTTAGTACCCCAAATAATATTGAAAAAAAAGTTGTCGAGATGCAGGATGCTGACAAACAAATGATGTTATTTATTTGCGGTGATGTGATGACCGGTCGGGGTATAGACCAAATCCTACCCCACCCTGGCAATCCGGAGATCTTTGAATCGTATATGAAAGATGCCAGGGGATATGTAACCATTGCAGAGAAAAAAAACGGCCGTATAAAATATCCCGTAAGTTATCCGTATATCTGGGGTGATGCGCTTAAAGAGTTTGACCGTACAAAACCTGATTTAAAGATTATTAATCTTGAAACCAGTATAACTACCAACAATTCATACTGGCCCGAAAAAGGAATCCAATACCGCATGCATCCCAAAAATATAGAATGCCTTTCAGTAGTTGAGAATTTATACTGCTCGCTGGGAAATAACCACATATTGGATTGGAGTTATAAGGGACTCGCACAAACCATTAATATCCTTGATAAGGCAGAAATAGAATATGCCGGAGCCGGTATTGATTTCAAAGCTGCTAATCAACCTGCTATAATTGAAATTGAGGGTAAGGGAAGAATTGTGGTTTTGTCGTATGGCATGCCTTCGAGCGGAATTTTTTTAAGCTGGGCGGCACAGAAAAACCGACCGGGAGTTAATCTGCTAAAGGATTTATCAGAAGCCGGAATCCGGGAAATTAAGACGCTTGTTGAATCAGTAAAACAACCCGGAGACGTTGTAGTTTTTAGCCTGCATTGGGGAGGTAACTGGGGATATGAAATACATTCCGATGAAATGGAATTTGTCCACAGTCTTATTGACAGTGCTCAAATTGATGTGTTTCATGGCCATTCTTCACACCATTTTAAAGCCATTGAAGTATACAATAACAAGCTGATATTATATGGGTGTGGTGACTTTTTAAATGATTACGAGGGCATTGGAGGAAAAGAGAGTTACAGAAGTGAATTAGCACTTATGTATTTTGCCAATGTTGATCCGAAAACAGGAAACCTGTTAAAACTGGAAATTACTCCTATGGAAATCAGAAACTTTAGAGTTAATGAGGTTAGTACTTCAGATTTACTATGGGTAAAGGACCGGCTTAATCGTGAATGCATAAGGTATAACAGCTCCGTATCTCAGCAAAACAACCGGTTATTATTTAATTGGTAATTTTTACGTGAATAGATATGCTCAATCTCTGTTGCCAATCGAGTAGATGGCTTGTGAACCAATAGCTCACAGGTACACCTTAGAATACCGTACGTAAGGGTAGCTACGCTATTCTTCTTCATTTAAGGCTCCTTTGGAGCATTCTCTTTGAACATATACAACATTTCTCTACATCTGGGGGAACAACAAAGTTGGTTTAGAAGATAAGGTACAGATACTTGGTTGTACATGTCGACCATGTCAATATAGCCACGTTTCTGTTGGATACTCTGACCTCTGCTGACTGCTCCGCTCTACCAACTCGTGGTTACGAAGCTCTCCCCTGGTAAGTGCTGTACCCCTGACTTGCCGACAGGCAGGCTTTCCTCCAATGCCTGCCGCATCTACTTTATAAACACTCGCCTCCTTGGCGTTTGGACGTTGCAATGATGTGGTTACTCATCCGGTTTTTAAAGCCTCTTATGCGATTTAGCTCATTAGTGTTATTCTCTTTAGGCATTCGTGATTTGCGCTTCGCTCCAATTCTGTCCGTCAGTACCGGAATTTGCCGTTTGGCTTCCTTCACTGCATGGGTCACCCCAAACCAGCTTGCCACTTGCTAACGGTTCGGAGCGTTACCTCCGCCCGTGATGGGACTTACACCCTCTGGATAAAATTATGTAACCCAAACCGTGGTTTATTGAAGATAATTTGTATTTTCAATTTTTTTCAACAACTTCGGGTGTGGGTGTACTGCAGCACATGCAGGGCACACACAATATGAATAAGTCATAACCATCCTGCGGGATGGCAACGCCTCATGCAATTAACGTTAGCAAGCAGAAAAAAACATTACATGCAACGATTAATTTTATTATTCAATGCACAAAGAGCAACGATTATTTTTGAAATGCGACGAATAAGCTGTATTTTCGTTGCAAATAATGCATCGAATGAAAGCTTTTATACATCAAAAAGACCAATGGCCAGAGTTTACATGGAATACGAATGATTTCATAAACCTATTGAGTGAAGTAAGAAACCTGCAAGGAAGACTAGTAGGGAAAATGGAAACACTTGGTTTCGATTTAAGAAATGAAGCTTTACTCGACACTTTAACTCTGGACGTACTAAAATCTTCAGAAATCGAAGGTGAAATATTAAATCCAGACCAAGTTCGTTCTTCAATCGCACGTAAACTGGGAATGGAGATTGCAGGTGCTGTTGATTCTGACAAGAATGTTGAAGGTGTAGTCGAAATGATGCTAGATGCAACTCAAAACTGCTTCAAACCATTAACAGCTGACAGATTATTTGATTGGCATGCAGCTCTGTTTCCAACAGGAAGAAGTGGAATGTACAAAATCACAGTTGCAGATTGGAGAAAAGATACTACGGGACCAATGCAAGTTGTTTCCGGAGCAATGGGAAAAGAAAAAGTACATTTTCAAGCTCCAGATTCGGAATTGTTAGAAAAGGAAATGGCTCATTTTTTAGATTGGTTCAATAATAGTAAAATTGATTTAGTTCTTAAAGCAGCAATAGCTCATTTGTGGTTTGTTACGATTCATCCATTTGACGATGGAAATGGTAGAATAACTAGAGCAATAACAGATTTGCTTCTTGCTCAATCAGACAAGAGTAATCAGCGATATTATAGTATGTCAGCGCAAATTAGATTAGAGAGAAAACAGTATTATGAAATGCTTGAAAAAACACAAAAAGGCGATTTAAATATAACGAGCTGGATTGTATGGTTTTTAACATGCCTGTCAAATGCTCTGAAATCTACTGAAACTGTACTAACAAAAGTACTTTTTAAAGCTGACTTTTGGCGAAAGCATTCAGAAACAGTTATCAATGAAAGGCAAAAGAAAATACTGAACATGTTATTGGATGGGTTTGATGGGAAATTAACATCTTCCAAATGGGCAAAGATTACAAAGTGTTCAAAAGATTCTGCTGTTAGAGATATCAACGACCTGATATCAAAAAGCATTTTGCAGAAAGAAGCTGCAGGAGGAAGAAGTACAAATTATGAATTAATAGAAATGCCAGCTGGCAACAAGCCGTAATAATGCATAGGCTTGCCGCAGGCGCAACACAAGCCAACGCTTCATAGCCGGTACGTACGTTGCCAACCATGCAAGAAAACAGAAATTTGGAACTATGAAATTAATATCAGGAAATAATGAAATACAAGATGAGATTAAAAATAATATTTTCAGTTTTTTCACTGCTATCATTGCTTTGTGTAACCTCATGTATCTCCTCTGCCGTAGAAAACAACCCTCCAAACATTATTGTATTTTTAGTTGATGATATGGGTCTGATGGATACTTCGGTTCCATTTTTAACAGATAAAAATGGAAATTTGGTCAAGTACCTTTTAAATGACTATTATAAGACACCGAATATGGAGAAGCTGGCTGAGCAAGGAGTTCGATTTACAAACTTTTATGCACATTCGGTTTGTTCTCCCACACGAGCTTCAATAATGACTGGACAAAACTCCGCTCGGCATAGAACGACCAACTGGATAAGATCAGAGAATAATAATCGAACAGAGTATGGTCCATCAATTTGGAATTGGAAAGGGCTTACCAAAGAATCGCTAACCCTTCCACGCATACTGCAACAGGCTGGTTATAGAACCATTCATGTGGGGAAAGCTCATTTTGGGCCCTTTGGCAGTGAAGGTGAAAACCCACTTAACCTTGGTTTCGACATAAACATTGCAGGAAGCTCTATCGGACACCCAGGTAGTTATTACGGGAAGGATGGTTTCGGACATATCAAAGGCCAAAAATCAAGAGCTGTCCCTGGTTTAGAGAAATATCATGGTAAAGATATATTTCTGACAGAGGCCTTAACCCTTGAAGCTAATAAAACACTATCTCTAGCCAAAGAAGAAAATAAACCTTTTTTTCTTTACATGTCACATTATGCTGTACACACACCTTTTCAGTCAGATCAACGTTTTGCAGATCATTATAAAGACTCTGGTAAATCTGAAAAAGCCCAAGCTTACGCTACACTAATTGAAGGCATAGATAAATCATTAGGTGATATTATACAACACGTAAAAAATATTGGATTAGGTGAAAATACGCTTATTTTCTTCTTGGGAGACAATGGTTCGGATGCTCCTCTGCCAATTGAAGATGACTACAGTAGTTCTTCGCCGATAAAAGGTAAAAAAGGTAACCATTGGGAAGGCGGTATGCGTGTACCATTTATTGCATCGTGGATTTCGCCCAATGAAAAAACATTTTGTCAAGAAAAAACACCTATTAAAAGTAATAGTATTCAACAGCAACAAGGTACAATATTGGACATTTTGCCAACTATATGTCAGGTAGCAAATATAAATTTACCTGAAGGTCTTATCATAGATGGATTTAATCTACAAGATCAGTTTATGAGTAAAAATAACCAAATGCGTGATGAAATATTTCTTAACCATTTCCCACATGGTAATCATCGTTCTAATTATTTTACCAGTCTCGTTCAAACTCACTGGAAAATTATCTACCATTATCAGGTAGATAAAGAGCCAAGGTATGAATTATTCAACCTAAAAGAAGATCCGTTTGAAACCAATAATATTGCGGATGAAAACCCAGGTCAGCTTAAAAGAATGATGAAGGTATTGTCGAATGAAATGAAAAGTAAAAAGGCGCTCTATCCTGAAAAACAGAAACAGTCATTGGAACTGATTATGCCCAAATAAATAATAAATGTTTCTACTATACGGAATTTGAAATAATATACTATAAAATATACTTTGCGAGAATTAGGAATCTGAAGAGTGCACGAAAGCACAATCGAGTAGATAACCTGTGAACCAATAGCTCACAGGTACACCTTAGAATACCGTACGTACGGGTAGCTACGCTATTCCTCTTTATTCAATACTCCACCGGAGCATTCTCTTTGAGCATATACAACGCTACTCTACATCAAGAGGAACAACGAAGTTGATATTGAAGAACCATTGGCAACCACTTGGTTGTACATGGCTTCCAGAGCAATACAGCCTCGTTTTTGTAGTCTATCAACCGTAATGGTCGTACCTAATATAGGGCTTTGGGCGATAGCCCAGTCTCCCATACAGCTTATGGTTCTTATCGTATAAATACCTACTGAGCTTCTCCATTATTTTTCGGCAACCAACACCCTGATCCTACACACATCCAGCAAGTTAAATATATTGACAAGACACTGCTTATTTCGGAACTTTACACCTTTATGGATCATCAAAAAACATTGCCTTTATCATATGGCAATGATTGTGTAAATGTTCAGACCAGTCTCCTGGTTAACTGAAGGGAAAATTGAAGTACCCTGTATTACTAATGACTATTGTTTACAATTATAAGAGGGTGTAATTATGTTGAAAATATTTATCATTTGTATCTTAAATGTATGCTTCCTTAGCTCCATCTATTCAGACGAATTACCAAACAAACTTATTCTTAAATCACGCAACATTCATGTTGGTTCCGCTTATGGAGTACACACTTCAAGCGACGAAACCATATTTATGTCTAACGGAACCGGTGGCATTAAAGCATTCACCATGCAAGAAGGCTCGTTAATTAAACTAGCTGAAATTGTAAGCCTGATAGATTTTACCTATTCGGTTATAGCCTTGTATAACACCACGCTTTTTATTGCCAACGGATATGGCGGCTTGTGGGCTTATACCTTTAATGGCTCAGCTTTCACTTATGCTTCGCATATTAATGATGGCGGTGAAGCCTTAGATTTAGCGATTACCGATGATGGCACGGTATTACTTGCCAACGGAACAGATGGTTTACGTGCGTATGGCTACGATGGTACTGAATTTACTTACATCGATCACATCAACGACATCAGCAACGCAATAGATGTGGAGGTATCCAGTGAAGGAACGGTATATTTAGGTACTGCCAATGAAGGACTCTGGTCGTATACTTTTGACGGCACAACACTTACTAACACGGCTCAAATCGACAATAGCGAATACCTGCTGGATTTAGCCGTCCTGTCAATTAAGCAAAGTTTTTCAACTAAGAGTGGCAATGCCAGCATTGAAGAACTGATCTTCTGTGCAAACAGAACAAAAGGTTTGATGGCCTATCGATATGACGGATCAACCTTAAACTATACAGGCAGCATCCGTACCAACGATTTAGCCAAAGGGGTATCGGTTGATTCTGACAGTACTGTTTTTGTAGCCAATAGTTCGGATGGATTGAGAGCATATAAATTTCACGGGACTTACTTTACAAACACTGCCCATATAACTAATGAGGGTGAATACGACCTTGCCGAAGGTGTTGCCTTAGCTTCGGATGGTACTGTTTACCTGGCAGGTGGTTATGGCGGCTTGTCGGCATTCGAATATGATGGCACTTCCTTTACCTCGATCGATAACTATAATGAAAGTGCTAAAGCCAACAATATTACTCTGGCCTCAGATGGAACACTTTTCCTTGCCAACCATAGCGATGGGATTCGTGCTTACAACTTTAACGGTACTTCATTTTCAAGTTTGGGTCATATTAATGATGGCTGTTACGCTCAAAGCATAGCACTAACCAATGATGGCACCGTTTATTTAGCAAACGACGATGATGGTTTAAGAGCCTACAGCTATGATGGCAGCACATTTACCAATACAGCCCACATCGACGATGGTGTTTTTTACGAATACGCCCAGGATGTAGCAGTTAGCCCGGATGGAACCGTGTTTTTAGCCAATAGCAAAGACGGCTTAAGAGCATATAGCTATAATGGCAGCGCATTAACCCTTCAGGCACATATCGACGATGGAGTAAGCAACAGGGCTTATGGAGTTGCTGTGGCCTCAAATGGAACCATTTTTTTAGCTAACGGAGCAGATGGTTTAAGAGCATACACATACAACGGCAGTTCTTTCACCAATACTGCTCACATCGATGACAATGGATATGCTTATGGTGTTTTTCTTTATTCTGATGACATTGTATTACTGGCCAATGGAGGACAAGGCCTCCTCGCATACCAATATGATGGAAGCTCCTTTTCTCTAATAACCCGGAATACTGATTATGGTGATGCCAGAAAGGTTACCAAAGGACCGGATGGCAAAGTATACTTAGCCAATGGAATGGATGGTATTAGAGTTTATGGTTTTGATGGATCTGCCTTTACCAGTTTAGCGCATAACAATGATAGTAAAGAAACCATTGGTGTAGCAGTTAACTCCGAAGGCATTGTGTTTTTAGCTAATGGAGATGAGGGGTTGATGGCGTATAATTTTGACACGAATACCGGACTGAATAAGATTGTCGACAGCGCAAAAGATCAGGCTTCCATAAGTATTTTCCCAAATCCGTTTAATAACCATACAACATTTACTTATCAGCTTACTGACCCATGCCTGGTTGAGCTATCTATCTATAATCCGGCAGGACAAAAGGTGAAAATCCTGGTTTCTGAAGAACAAGTAGCAGGGGAATATAAAATTAAATGGAATACTGGTTCATTGGAAAATGGACTGTACCTATTCAAGTTTCAAATCAATAATAGACTATTAAAATCAGGAAAACTTATTTTATTGAAGTAAATAATGACGGATCACATACAAAACTTGGGTCTAAGAAAAAATAGGATTTATTTCACTGTTAAATAGAGATTAAACAAAAGCAGTTAAAATAAAAGAAGGACTGTTTTGGGGAGTTATTAGCTCATTTTTTATCAGAAGGCATTAGTATGATGCTGTTACCTTTTAAAAAGATTATTTATAAATTATAAATCTTAGGCTGAAAGCCTTTAACATCACAACAAGGGGCAACGCCCCTTGTAATTGTAATTATGCAAATATCAGGCTGAATTGAAAATCGACGCAGTCAAAGTCTGAAACTATCTCCAGTAATATTCAGGATTATACTCCAGATTATACTCCTTAAAAAACATCTTAACTTCCTCTTGATAGGACAATTTCTTATGATGTTCTTTCTGGTTTTCGATATATCTTTTTACTACTTCCAACTTAGAACTGCTTACGGAAAATCCGCCATAACCTGTTTGCCAAGAAAACTTAGAGCAAGATGGGATATTGTCCTTTACCCATTTTGAAGATTCCTTTTTAATGTTTTCAATAATTTTAGATAAGGCATAGTTCTTCGACATGCTAAACAGGATGTGTACATGATCTTCAACACAATTAGATATGATACAAGAAGAATCGTGATTCTTTATGATTCCGGTAATAAAAGCAAGAAGTTTTCGCTCCCAATCTGAAGAAATAAAAGCGTATCTTTCTTTTGTGCCGAAAGTAAGATGGACGTATAGCTGCGATAATGATTGCCCCATAGTGTATGGTTTATATAATTAGATTTGCAGATATGAATGTAATAAAAATGTTCCAGACTTACAGCCTGGGTTTCCATGATGTATAAGTACTTGGGGCGTTGCCCCAAGTTGTGATATTAAAGGCTTTCAGCCTGAAAAAATAAAAGTGGTGAGATAGCAATTCAGACAGTTGTCGGTGTCATTTTTTTCTTTACTGGTTAACCTAAATCCTTACTTAATCAAACATCACAGCATTTAGACCCATGTTTTAGATTGATCCCAATCTATGCTTACTAAAATATATGCTTGATTAATTATCATATTCTTACCTTAGACCCAACTTTATGTACTGATCCATAATGACCTTGCTCATCAGATATTCAGATATAAAAAAAGGGAACGAAAAAATTTCGTTCCCTTTGTACCGAGAGGCGGGCTTGAACCGCCGACCTCATGATTATGAATCATGCGCTCTAACCAGCTGAGCTACCTCGGCATTTTTAAAGATTAACACTGTGTGTTTTTCTTTTTTGCGGTTGCAAATGTATACCATTTTTAAACAAACACCAACACTCTGGCTATATTTTTTTTACTTTTTTTTACCCCGTCACCCTATTCTCTTATTCCTCAAAAACTTACCTGCAGAATTATTTTTTTCTACAATTTTCAATATACACTTCATTGAAGTTGAATTGATATTTTTTGATTTCAGTTGTAACTTGAAACGTGCTTTAAGCGTCAAACTGTGTAGATGAGTAATCCTAGTGATAAAATAATTATCAGACAAATCAGCCAAGGCGATGTTTCAGCCTATTCAATTTTGGTAGAACGCTATCAAAACATGGCTTTTACTCTTGCGCTTAGTATTACAAAATCAAACGAAGATGCTGAAGAGGTTGCCCAGGATGCTTTTATAAAAGCCTATAAAAATTTAGGATCATTCAAAGGTAAATCAAAATTCAGCACCTGGTTATATAAAATTGTATACAGAACGGCTTTAAGCAAGGTTCGTATAAATAAAATGCAATGGCAACCACTTGATTCAAAAAACGAAAGTGTTGTCGCGGAAAATAAAAAGCTGGAAATTCAGGATAGAAAAAAAATAATAAAATTAGCCATTCAACGTCTTAAAGAAGATGAAGGTTTTTTATTAATATTATACTATTACAAAGAATTAAATATTGAAGAATTAGCCGAGTCAACAGGATTAAGTGTTAGCAACATAAAGGTAAAGTTATTCAGGGCACGAAAGAATATGTATGAACAGCTGCAACAAATTATGAATGGCCAGGCAAAATCATTAATTCATTTATAAAATGAAAGATAAAAAGCAACATATTGACCATGAATCTGAGTTCATTAAAAATCTTTTTGATGATTTCAGCCCTTCATCTCCCTCTCCTGACTTTAAGAAAATTACGATGGATAAGGTGATGCATGAGTGGTCGAATCAACCCATATACACCAGCAGCAAACTAAGCACCAATCACAAAATCTGGCTTGGAGCAGCTGTAGCTTTTTCGTTACTTCTTGTATATTTATTTGATGTTAAAGATATTGCAGGCGACATTTCAATAACAAACAACATTGAACTTACAAATACACAAAACTCTTTTACCAAATCATTTGAATCATTAGCAAATGCTTTTGCTCAGGTACCTGCTTTAGTTTACATTGTAAGCGTGGGTATTTCTGCAATTATCTTCCTCGATAAGATGATGAATAAATTAAGCTCCCGATCGCTTTAATTTTTTTGATCAATTAAGGCCATTGATAATCGAATAATATGATGTGGTATCTCCCTTTGGGTCACTTCGTAAATCTCCTGCAAACTAATACCCGGAGATCCTTTTAATACCTCTTCAATGGCTATTAACTCATAAGGCATCACATATTGTTCGATGTCCACATCTGATCCTTTTTGATACAATGTAGCCAAATGGGAATACACAGTAATTACATTAACTCCTAACTGAGATGCAATAACCTCAGGAGAAAATCCTTTTTTATAAAGATCGTACGTTTTCTGGTAAGCAGGTTTCGCTTTACCTTTCTTTTCATTTAAAAATGAATTTATTTCATCGATAAAAGCCTGGCCGTATTGCTCCCATTTTTTATTACCTACACCCGATATTTCTTTCATCTCCCACTCATTGGTTGGCTTATAAGTTACCATTTCGGCTAATGTGGCATCTGAAAATAATATATAAGGCGGCACCCCCATTTTTACTGCCATAGAACGACGCAACTGTCGCAATCTTTCGAAAAGACTTTTTTGTTTTGGTAAGGTTGATGTGGCTAATTTAGGCTGTGCATTTTCTATTTTAGCTGCACGCTTAATCCTTTGATGCAACTTATGCAAGCTAACTCCGGCTCCCTCAAACAAAACCTGATTACTTAAGGGTGTTAATGCCAAAATACTTCCGTTATGATATTCAATCTTTAAATAGCCTAAATTAAGCATCTGATTAATCATGAGGTTCCAATCTTCTATGGCCTGATCCTTACCCGCTCCAAATGTTTTTATCTGATCAAATTTACCCGCAACAACATCCGGTGTTCTTTGTCCGGTCATCACATGAGCCAACAAACCAACAGGTAATTTACCTTGTAATCTGGCCACAGCCGAAAGTGCTTTCTGAACATGAATAGTACCATCAAATAAAGCCTGCGTTCCTTTACAATTATCGCACTCTCCACAATCCTTAGTGCTCCATTCTCCAAAATAGTTGAGCAATATTTTTTGTCTGCAGTGATTCGATTCTGAAAAGTGAAGCATTCGATCGAGCCTCGCATTTAAAATTACTTTACGTTCAGATTCTTCATTAAAAGTAGCCAGAATCTTATAATCCTGTCCTCCATAAAACAATAATGCATGTGCAGGCATACCATCTCTTCCGCATCTGCCAATTTCCTGATAATAACCTTCAATATTTTTAGGCATGTTATGGTGAATAACCCATCGCACATTGGATTTATCTATGCCCATTCCAAAAGCAATGGTTGCACAAACCACCTTTATCCTGTCATTAATAAAATCATCTTGAACAGCATGTCTTCTGCCTGCATCCATACCTGCATGGTAATAATTGGCCGAAATACCATTATTGCTTAAAAAACGAGCCAAATCTTCGGTATTCTTTTTACTTAAACAATAAATAATACCCGATTCCTCTGCTCTTTCCTGTATAAATTTTAAGATAACCTCCTTGCGTTTATAGGCTGGTCGTGCCTCCAAAAAAATATTTGGTCTACTGAAAGAATCTTTAAATACCTGAGGTTTATTAAGACCTAACTGAAGCAGAATATCTTCCTGGGTAAGTGGATCGGCTGTGGCTGTTAAAGCCATCATGGGCACATTTTTAAACTGCTTCTTTAAATAACCTAATCTTTTATAATCCGGTCTGAAATCATGCCCCCACGACGATATACAATGCGCCTCATCTATGGCTATTAAACTAATATTTACCTGAAGTAGCGTATAATAAAAGTTTTCCGAATTCATTTTCTCCGGCGATACATAAAGCAGCTTCACTTTTGAGTCCAATACTTTCTTCACCACTTCGACCTGCTCCTCTTCTGTTAAGGAACTGTTTAAATATGCAGCATCAACTCCGTTCACCCTTAAGGCTTCTACCTGATCTTTCATAAGAGCAATCAATGGAGAAACAACAATAGTAACTCCTTCCAGTGTAAGCGCAGGTATTTGATAACATATCGACTTCCCTCCTCCTGTTGGCATTAATACCATGCAATCTTTCTGACACAAAACAGCCTCAATCACCTGCTCCTGCATGGGACGAAAACTGCTATATCCGAATACGTTTTTAAGTATGCTCCTGGCTTTTTCTGTTTGCATGGCGCAAAAATATTGAAATCAGATTAGTAAAAAACCATTCCTCCGAATTTTTATTTTTAAAAAACATACATCTTTTCTATCATATTTGTAACCACAAAATAAAACAAGTAGTCTATACAAGTAGAGATGAATATTAAAAACCTTAAATATTTTTGTTATGGACGCTGCATTTATACTTCTGGCTATTTTTGGCCCAATTTTCGGAACCATTGTAATGCTTTCTTTTTTTAAGAACAGAAGGATAGAAAGAACGGCCCTGATTGCCGCAGGAAAAGAAGCCAGCATTTTTAATCAGGGAGAGAAAAAAACATTCACCGGAAATAATTTAAAATTTGCCATACTGTTTGTTGGCGAAGGAATAGCTTTACTCATTGGAAATTACCTGGCCGAGAACACTGGCCTGGAAGAAGCTGTTGCTTATCTTTCTATGATTTTTCTTTTAGGAGGATTAAGCCTGTTGTGCTACTACCTTATTCAGAAAAAACTTAATCTATAAAAAAACGGGAAGCAATACCTGACCAAAGTTTTGCTTCCCGCTTCTTTTATTTTTTAGACTCTATCTATTTTTCAAACCCAAAAGCCTTTAACATTTTCTCAAACACCTCAGTATTTTCATAAATGCCGGTAAACTCTTCAGCACCCGGTCCTATTGCAAAAACAGGAACCATTACACCAGTATGACCTCCTGTTGCATATGCAGCCTTAACAAAACCTTTATCCATATCACTCTTTAAAAGTGCCATACCCCCTGTTTCATGATCTGCAGTAACAATAACCAGTGTTTCTTTATCTTTTACTGCAAACTCCAACACTTCACCTATCGTTTTATCAAAGTCAAGCATTTCACCTGTTACATACGATGTATTATTTTGGTGCCCTCCCCAATCTATTTGAGAACCTTCAACCATTAAGAAAAAACCTTTGTCACTATTAGACAAAATCTGAATAGCCTTCTCTGTTGACTTTACCAGTAATTCACCTCTCTCTGAGAAATCCGGGTTATGTGCTGCAGCTGTTAAAACGCCAAGCTTGCCTGAAGTAACATTTGCTGCATCATCAATATCATAGTACATTTGATAACCTTTATCCTCTAACTCTTTGGTTAAATCACGCTTATCTTTTCGCGCATCAAAAAAGTCCTTACCTCCACCAATAAAAACATCAATATCTGTTTTTAAAAAATCGGCAGCAATTTCTTCATACATTTTACGCTTTAGCTGATGGGCAATAAACGAAGCTGGCGTAGCGTGCGTAATAGCTGATGTAGAAACAAGCCCTGTTACCTTATCATTTTTTTCTGCTATTTCAAGAATTGTTTCCACCGGATTACCTTCTGGATCAACTCCAATAGCACCATTTTTTGTTTTTACCCCAGAAGAAAGTGCTGTTCCTCCGGCTGCAGAATCAGTGACATAATTATTTGCACTCTGCGTTTTTGAAAAACCAATATTTTTAAAGTTTAACAGATTCAGTTGACCTTTATTTGCCGTAATACCGGCAAATACCTGAGACACTCCCATTCCATCACCGATCAATAGGATAACATTTTTAGGCTTCTTTTTAAACTTTAACTCGTCACTGGAATACATTTTAACTTCATAAAAATTTTCATTTTGGAAATCAAACTTCGTATCCTTCTCTTTGTAATTTTCCTGCCCCCATACAGTTGAAATCGGTATAAGACACAGTAATAAAATGACCTGTAGTACATTAAGTTTCATAGACAATACTTTTTTAAACATTTAATAATTAAGCGGCTCAATTTACCACAAATACCTAAAATTTTGAATATTGAATTGTGAAAATCAAAACATTTGAACATCAGAATGAACTATTAAAACAATAGAACTTCACCCTAAACCAAAAAACAACAAGCTGAAAACCAACAAAATCACAAGACAAAGCCCTGTATTTATCCTTTAAAACAGAAGAACAAAGATTTAACCTTTGTTAACAGCTATTTCCCATTAAACTTTAAGATTATTCTTCATCTTTGTATTAGGGATTTTTCATAAAACTTGGATTTAGTTAACTGAATTAAGGGTGAAGGACAGATTTTTTGATCTGTCCTTTTTTTATACCCCTGTTTTTATGTCTGTTTTCATAAAAAAACAAATGGATCTTCACTTTTTTCTGGGTATAGGTAAAATTCTTAGATAATCTATACTGGAAGAGCTTTTATATTGGACACTACTCAGAAGGCCATTCTGCAGTCTTTTATTTAACCTCAGTTCGACATAAAATTTATGACTCAGACTGCTTATTAATAATGAGTTTCAAGGAATATTTGTAAAAGCATACCTGCCTAGCCGGCAGGCAGGGCGGGCTATATTAAGCAAATTTGACGAAGAAAATCGTTGTTTATAAGCGGAAACATAAGCTTACTAGTAAATAATACAATAGCCCTTTTGAACTAGTATACTAATCAATTCAGAGCTGTCCAAAATAATTGGTGCGTCGCCCAAACCAGACTTACTGCTGAAACAATTAAGAATACTCAATTCTTAATCGTTCCGATGTTCTTGATGACAAAAACTAAGCCTGCCCTTCCGTCAGGCAGGGAAAAAACATCAAGGCTGCTTTAAAAATAACGTTCTTATTTGCATACCAACCAATTTACTAATTAGGTATCATAAGGAACTAACTATTCCCATGTGTGTTTTTGTGAAGTTTCTGTAGGGTTTTTGTTGTGGTGCTTTATAATGTTTTGTCCCTTACTTGATCTAGCTTGCCAAAGTTTTTTAATTTAAATTTTAACTAAAAAATTGGTTATGAATCTAATTTACGGAAAGAGATTTCTTAAAAAATCTAATGTTTATTTAACACTTTGCTTAGTTTTGCTTACATCATTGAGTAATAGCTTTGCACAAGGTGTTTTTACAAGTGGCAGATATATCTATGATGAAACAGAAAGATATATAATCAGAGGAATATGTTATAGTCCGGTTCCAATTGGAAGTTCTTCTGTTGTGTGGGATTTGGCAATCCTTCAAGGAGATATAGCACTAATGAAGGAAGCAGGAATAAATACCGTACGTATTTACAGACCTGTTTGGGAAACATGGGTTTTAGATGAATTTGCAGCAAATGACATCAAGATAATCATGGGATTTGCCGCTTCAGCAGACTTAAAGTCCGGCGATTACATTACTTACATTAATACTTATAAAAATCATGATGCCATATTGTTATGGGATTTGGGCAACGAGTATAATTATCATCCGGAATGGTTTGAAAACAATATAGATAACTGGTATACTTTATTAAATGATTGTGCAGCAACAATACATTCTATAGATCCTAATCATCCTGTTTCAACTTCGCATGGTGAAGTGCCTACAGTAGAAGTATTAAATAAAGCTCCAAATGTTGACGTATGGGGAATGAATGTATATCGATGGGATAACTCTAATGATGCAATTAGTGATTTTGCAGCAATTAGCGATTTGCCCTGTTATTTGTCAGAGACAGGAGGCGATAGCTATAATTCAGATTCTTCTGATCCTGTATATGCTTATGGCGAAAACCAACAAATGCAAGCTGATGCAAATGAGGTTATATTGACTAATGTATTTACCGATTTAACAATTGGTTCGGGCTGTGCCCTATATGCTTTTACCGATGGATGGTATAAAGCAGGAAATCCTGATCAGCAAGATACTGGCGGGTCTGCGCCAAATAGTAGTGGTGTTCCCTACGACGGAGCTCCAAATGAAGAATATTGGGGAATAACTGATATTTACAGAAATAAAAAACTGACGTTTGATGTTGTTAAAAATGTGTATTTAGCTAATGCCAGCGATGTAGCACTAAATCCAACTCATGATGCTTATGTTCGTGGAGGTAGCAGCGCAGATATCAATTACGGCACCAACACAGATTTGCTTGTGAAAATGACTGCCATTGAAGATTATAACAGGAAGATATATCTCCAATTTGATTTAAGCGAGTACAATAATATTGAAAGCGCAACGCTGAGACTTTATGCCAATCAAGTATCTCCATTTACAGTAACTGCTTATGAAGCATCTAATAATAGTTGGGACGAGAGCTCAATTACATGGAATAATGCCCCTGCTCAGGGAGCTGCAATTGATGCTGTTGCTATAACTACATCAGGCCGGTATTTCGAATGGGATGTTACATCTTATATTGCTCAGGCAGCAGGCAACAATGTTGTTACAATTATACTTTCTGATGCATCAACTACAGATGCATCAATATTTTTCAATAGCAAAGAAGTCGGTACTAATAGTCCCAAACTTTTTATAACTCCTGAATACGTAGATGTTCCGGATACCGAAGCACCAACAGCACCGTCCAATCTATCTGCAACACCTTCAATTACATCAGTACAGTTAGACTGGTCAGCATCAAGTGATAATATTGGGGTTACGGGCTACAATGTATATAATGGAACATCTTTAATTACAAATGTTTCAAGTACTTCCTACAATGTAACAGGATTAACAGAATCCACTGCATATACTTTTAATGTAAGTGCTGTAGATGCAGCAGGTAACGAATCATCTCAGGCATCAGTAAATACAAGTACCTCATCAGCTAACCACATAAGTTCACATGTTCAATCTATTGAAACTAATATAGTAGATGCGGGTCAAGGAAAGAAAAAGGCAAGTGCCACAGTTACCATACACGACAATCTTGAAGTTCCTGTAAATGATGCGAATGTAACAGTTACTTTTACTGGTGCTGTGAATGAAACTGTTTCAGGTATAACAGGTAGCGATGGTACAGTAACACTAATATCAACTGCTACTGGTAAAGGTAATTTTAGCTTTGATGTTTGTGTTGATAATGTCACTCATAATTCACTTATTTATGATGCTGCCAGCAACGATATAAGCTGCAATCAATTAAAAACTGCAACATTAGCAGAAATGGAAGAGTCTGTTGAAATAGTAACGATTTATCCTAATCCTGTAAACGACATATTATATTTTAAAAATGCAGATTCAATACAATCAATTTCTATATTTAATTCACAAGGTAAACTAGTTGTAAGTGTTTTACAGAATACAGAATTTATTGATTTATCTTCATACCCTTCCGGTATGTATACAATTCTATTAAGTTCTGAAAATGAACATTTCATAAAGAAAATAATAAAAAAATAATTGTAAGTTAAAACTTATTATAAAGGATGGTTCTATTATATAAGAGCCATCCTATTTTTTTTGTTATACTTGCTTTTATTAATACCAATATTACCAAGAAATTAGCGTTATAATTTTATTCTTTTGAATTTACTCTTCGTTATAAAATATCGCCGTAGCTATGGCTATGACTCAATTTCATGCATTGATTAAACCCAAAATTTATAAAATTATTTAAAGCTAATTACATAATAAAATTGGTATAACTCATTTTCACCCCCTCTTTTATAACTTAGCAAGACTCAAACATACAACTTTCTTTATCAGAAGTCTATTTTCATTTGCAGACACTAAATAATAAATCTCATAAATAAGTGATTAATTTTGAATTACAGCCTTGTGCAAATCTATCAGATTTATTTACTAAAAGATTCTATTATAAGGGAAAGTGAATCTTTTAACCCGGATTATCAATGTCGTTTAGTTAAGAAATTCATTTCATGAATTTCTTAAGAATGGGACTTTGTCCCATACCCTACTTCCTTTTTTAAAAGATTATTGCTTCGTTCAACATTACTCAAGCCAGCTTGGCACTGCTCTCACTTATCGCAATAATTGTCATTGCCACAAAAAGGAAGCAAAAAAAAAGTCTAGTCGAGGAGAATGCCAACCTGCTCTTCCCGATTGTTTATAAT
>NZ_VCHY01000329.1 GCF_005877885.1 Labilibacter sediminis | reverse complement strand
AGAGATGATTTGGCATATGCGGAATATAAGTAGCAAAGTAATCCGAAGAACACGATGTAAACGATTAAGTATGAACACACGAGAAGTAATTTAATCGTTTAAGCTCAAATAGATATGTTAGAGAGAGAAAGAATTCTCTCTCTATTACAATAAGCACCAAGTGTGTGTGAAATCGCTCTACAATGCACAATGACTAAGTTAGTCTATATATCAAGGTTGTAGAAAGCGCTCGACGGTAGCTTGTCGGTTGAGTACCGCCAAGGATTAATCGGTCTAAGCGGTGATTAATCGGATGATTAATCGGGGACCCTAAATTATATAAGAAGTTGTTTAAAATTTTGTAATAATTGTCAATAAGCTAAGAAAATAGGTAAATACATATAAAAAAATAATAATCTAGTGCTTAAATGTCATCTTCTTAAAAAAATAATAATAATTGACATTGATTGACACCTATAATACAATCAAAATCAGAGTTTTGTAAACTATTTCATAAATCAAGTTAGTCTATTACATTTTACAATGTTGCAAACATTA
>NZ_VCHY01000328.1 GCF_005877885.1 Labilibacter sediminis | reverse complement strand
TTGTCCTCTTCAACAGAAGTAGCCGGACATTGAGTCTTACTCAATTTTACGCCTTGTTGAATGGGTAGAAAACCCTTCTTTGAATCAAACATCTTGAATTTCTTCAAGATTTTATCCAAGTATGTACTCTGGCTAAGTCCTAATAGACGTTTCGATCTATTTCTGTATATTCTAATACCAAGTATATATGACGCTTCTCCAAGGTCTTTCATAGCGAAACATTTTCCAAGCCAAGTTTTCACACTTTGCAACGTTGGAATATCATTTCCTATGAGTAGAATATCATCTACATATAAGACCAAGAAAACGACAATACTCCCACTGGCCTTGACATACACACACGACTCGTCTTCACTTCTAGAAAATCCAAACTCTTTGACCTTTTCATGAAAACAGAGATTCCAACTGCGAGATGCTTGCTTTAATCCATAAATGGATCTTTCAAGCTTGCACACTCTATTTGGATACTTGCTGTCTATGAATCCCTCTGGCTGAACCATGTAAACATTTTCAGTCAATTTCCCATTAAGGAAAGCGG
>NZ_VCHY01000327.1 GCF_005877885.1 Labilibacter sediminis | reverse complement strand
TTCCACTGTAGAGGACACGTGTCTCCATCGTGTGAAGCAGATGATTCAAATTCAATGGATAAGATCGAATGGCGCCGTTTCAAGTTGGGTATAAATACCCTAAAGGTTTTTCAAATAAACCTTTTCGAAACCTTAAACCTTCATCTTCTTCCTCCAAACTCTCTGCAACTTCCGGCGATATTTATCTCCTTCTCCGATCATCTTCTAAACCGATCCTCCCGATCAAAAATGGCCACCGGTGATTCTCTCCACCAATCCGAAGGCACCTCTGCTACTACATGGGAGGTCTGCCAAAGTAACAAAGCCTTCAATTTCGATATTTCTTCATGGCCGGAAAAGTTGAAGATTGTGGTAACTGCTCTTGAACATTCTTCGCTATCCACAACCCTCTCTATATCGGCATCTGTACCGATTGCCTTGGTGACTGAAGCCATTGAGTCATTCAAGGAAATCTCAAAAGAAAAATTCAGTTTTCGATTGTTTAATCGAAACTGGTATATTAGCCTGAACCGTTTTTGCACTTGGTTAAAGATTCCGAT
>NZ_VCHY01000326.1 GCF_005877885.1 Labilibacter sediminis | reverse complement strand
GTATACAAAGTCAACAGCTCTCAATGAATACAATAGGATTTATGGCTACACAAACTGTTGAGAATGGTTCTAGATCTCGTCCAAAACCAACTACTGTAGGGAACTTATTAAAACCACTGAATTCGGAATATGGTAAAGTAGCTCCTGGATGGGGAACAGCTCCTTTGATGGGTGTCGCAATGGCCCTATTTGCAATATTTCTATCTATTATTTTGGAGATTTATAATTCTTCCGTTTTATTGGATGGAATTTCAATGAATTAGATCTATAAGAACCTCAAAGTCCTAGTAGTTTTTCAATAAATAAGCATTTAGAACGTGTATCTTGAGCCCATTCTACCTTTTTGGCAGTTCGACCGCGAAAAAATTTTTTTTTCTGGAATATGAGTGTGTGACTTGTTATAATTGATCCTATTGATAGTACAGAGAATGGGTCTGTCATCTTGATAGAGATGGTTCTACTTCGTCGGATATTTATTCTAGTATCTGGAACACGGAATATTTGAAATATTTGAACTATGATTCATACTTAATATTCAAA
>NZ_VCHY01000325.1 GCF_005877885.1 Labilibacter sediminis | reverse complement strand
AATGAAAGTAGATTGCTAGTTCTTGCATAACCCACAAACGAATGTTGAATGGAGGAGGCATGACAAACAATGGCTATATGCAAGTTTACTTTCATAAAGTTGTATATTATAGCATAATACATCAAAAGAAATAATTTTCTTTTCAAATATGTTATTTCGTATATGAAGGCTAGGAAACTTTTGAATCACGGGTGTTCGTCCTATCTCGCTTATGTTGTTAATGCTGTGAATGAAGTTAAGAAGACTATTGATGACGTCCCTATTGTTAGAGAATTTCCGGATGTGTTTCCTAATGATTTACCCGGGTTGCCTCCTGAGAGACAAATTGAGTTTAGGATTGACCTTATTCCCGGTGCCGCGCCCATTGCTAAGACTCCCTACCGTCTAGCACCGGCTGAAATGAAGGAGATGATGAGTCAATTACAAGAACTCCTCGATAAGGGTTTTATCCGACCAAGCACTTCGCCTTGGGGTGCTCCGGTTCTATTCGTTAAAAAGAAGGACGGGTCAATGCGTATGTGCATTGACTATCGTGAACTCAA
>NZ_VCHY01000324.1 GCF_005877885.1 Labilibacter sediminis | reverse complement strand
TTAAATGCGAGTTATTGTACAATTAATCCGTTTAATTGTATTGTTTAATGACAACGGTTACAAATATTAGTATAAAAGCAGCTCTTGGGTCTCATTCCAAGATACACCAAAAACATACTCTCTTCCTCTTCTTATCTGGATCTTTTTCCAGCGAAGCTTTCAGGCAAGTGTTATATCCGGCAGTACCAACTGCTTCGGTTGTTGTACCCTGGGAACAGACGGCAAATCTGTTTAAGGGAATCGAGTCTAACTCGAGCCTCAATCATCGTGATTATTAACAATTTATTTTGCAGATTGTTATTCGATTCAGAAATATTTATTCAAGAACTAACAATCTTAAACAGATTTTGTTTTTTTTATGTTCTATTCTTCTGAATCGAATTAGTTTCGATTACATCTGTTTTGTGTAAACAGATTATACTGTGGTTCTAATTCAGTTCTGAAATTTCAGCTTTCAGAATGTCTACATCTGCAACATTGTTTTCGGATCTAAGTGGTGGTATTCCTGCTTTTGGTAGTTTTGGGACTCCAACTGCTGCTAC
>NZ_VCHY01000323.1 GCF_005877885.1 Labilibacter sediminis | reverse complement strand
TTCCACCTTATTACATCCAAATCTTCCCAATTCCATTCAATTTGATAATTCTCCCATCATTGATGAGTTTGAGCATCCTTAATGGATTTGTTGCTACAAACTACATCTAGATCATAGAATTCAATCAATAGATTAATACACACTTCATCTTCCCCAATTAGATTTCTAGGGTTCATGGAGTTTTTCATCCAAATCACCAATTCTAACAATCTACTTGTTAGATTGATGTTAGAATCATCAAAACACATTAGGATTTGTTAGAAAACAAAACCCTAGCCCTTATTTCATCATGATTTCGAGTTTCACACTTCACTTCAACCTCAAATTCGAAATTCTAAGTGTTAGGGATGAGATAATACCTTTAAGTAGCTTGAATCCTCAAACCTTAGCTTCAATGGTTCAATAACACTTGGATTTCACTTCTAGGACTCTCCTCCTTCTCAAAATCGCCATCTCCTTCTTCGCATCTCTCCAAAACGTGTTTCTCATTCAAATGGGGAGGAACCCCTCTAACTAGTTCATCTTTTCCACCACTTGACACATCT
>NZ_VCHY01000322.1 GCF_005877885.1 Labilibacter sediminis | reverse complement strand
TATTAGCTATTAGCCAATCCATGCTCACTACTTCATCACACAATCTGGTGATGATTGACTTTAAATCTATAAGGAAAAAGGGTCCCATCGATTCAAAATCGTCATCTGCATAAGGTCTTCTTCAAAGATCTCATACACACGCTCGCACCGCACTCCCAAGTCAACTCACGGTCAAATCACACTTTTTGGAAGAATCACCACCTTCCACTCACTAGATCTCACCCTCCAATAGATTAGTAACACATTGTACTAAATCTATTTCAATCACTTTACGCGCCACAACATTCTCTCTACAGGTCAGCTGGGTCTCATCTACCCCTGACCTTCAACATCTCACAGTCATCAACCCTTTATAAGTGTTGGGTCATCACGCCTGCCCGTACTTCTGCCTTTACTCAATCTGTCTCCCCACTTCCACTTGAGGTCAACCACTTCCAACTCCAGCACAACTCCTTTCAGACATCTCCTCATTAAAAGCTCTACGCACCTCCTGAACACCAACAGTTCACACAGACTCGGCAGAAAAGTCTCATTATTGAGTTCTATA
>NZ_VCHY01000321.1 GCF_005877885.1 Labilibacter sediminis | reverse complement strand
GTCCTCTATATCCAATCAAGTGTCGAGTTCAAGATCAAGAGATCATACTAAGAAGAACAAGAAGAACAAGAAGCAAGATCAAGATCTACAAGAAGAGTTCATTAGATCTACAAATCAGATAAGTTTTCTTTATGTTTCTAGTTGCTCAATAGTCATGAATCTGATCTAGGCTTAAGGATTGCATGCTAGAATTGAAATCGCTTCCGCTATATGATTGTTCTTGTTATTGCATGCGTTTCCCAACAGTGGTATCAGAGCCATTGGTTCATGTTTTTGATGCACTAGATTATATTGATTTGTTGATATATGTGTATTGTTGCTTCTGATTCGTTTGTTAATTGCCTATAACTTGGATCTATGATTGATAAATGTTTTGGAATTAAAAGAAACGAACTTTAAAATCTTTCTGGTTCGTCGACGCGGCGCGTCGGTCCTTGGACGCGGCGCGCAGGCGGCGGGGTTCAGATTAGGGTTTCAGTTTTCAGCTGGACGCGGTGCGCCGGCCTTTGGGCGCGGTGCATCTGCGGCTGATCAGTGTTTAGGGTTTT
>NZ_VCHY01000032.1 GCF_005877885.1 Labilibacter sediminis | reverse complement strand
TCTGATTGAAGAAAAAGTAAAGGAGTTTAAAAAATGGTACCATCAACAACTTACTTACCATCAAAAAGGAATAGAATGCTTTTCCAATATTATTGAGAATATAGATAAGGTAGACCAAGTATTATTCAGAATCAAATCTTGTGATGAGTGTATTAAAAAGTTCAAAATAAAATATTTACCTTATTTGGATTCAGATTCTTCATTTAAGATTCAGGATTATATTACAGATCTAATAGGAGTGAGGGCTGTTTGTTATTATTCTGACGATCTTGTTTCTGTAAAAAGAAAATTAAAAAAACATTTTAGAGTTGTGGAAACGACCGATAAAACAAGTTTACTTGAAAAAACCGAAAATCAATTCGGATATAAAGGTCTGCACCTACAGTTAAAGTTGAAAAAAAAGAGAGGTGCAGATAAAAAACATTGAAGACTATAGTTCGTTAGTGTTTGAATTGCAGATAAGGACGGTAATTCAGGACGCCTGGAGTATTTAGATCATAAGATTAAATACAAAAAAAGCATACCGCATAATTTAAAACGAAGAATTAACCGTTTATCTGCTTTGTTTGAAATAGCAGATGAAGAATTTCTAAGTATTAAAAAAGGAAATATTGCAAGAGGAGAAAGTTATATATGACCGTTTAAGAAAAAAAGATCCTTAGATACCGATTTGGCACTTAATGTTTTTAGATTCTTATATATAGCCAAAAAGCATTTTTCCGACTATAAGTTTATTGAATATAAGGTGGATAATTTTGTGCAGGAGATACTAATTAAATAATTAATTGTATTAAAGTTATTTGTTCAATTATAATTAGTACCTTTTATAACAAAATCATACTCAGAATGAAGGTATCTATCAATAGAAAAAACATCACTTTTAATCCTGACCCAAGTCGTGTAATTGCACGTTTTATGTATACTAGTGAAGAGCGAGCTGTTAATATTATTCGATATGTACTTGATATGAATGAGAAAGATGCTTCGTTTACTTTGCAACAGACATTGAGGGATTATTCGATGCGACATAGAAACATTTCTAAAATATTTGAGAAACATTTTAACCGTGTATCTCACATATTAATGTATATGCAAATAGAGCCCGATACCATTGCCTTTTCAACTAAAATATTAATTGGGTCTTATTTTACAATGGAGTATTCCATTGAATCAGCAGCTTTTTTTAACCCTTCTATGGTAGATCATCCGGACCAAACAGAAATAGGGCATGATCAAAAAAGAGTAATCATTAGCTTTAGAGCAACAGGCGAAGGACATATTTCATCTATAGTTTTTAGAACAGGGGTATTGAGTAAAAGCGACCATATTACACTTGAGCCAATTGGTAATATGTTAGAGGAGGCGGAATATGTCTGGAGGTACACTTATGACAAGGAGGCTTTTGCCCGTAAAATTGAAGAAATGCAAGAGTTTCATAGTATTATACCTCCCGAATTAATTTTAGATAAACTGAACGATCAATTTACCTACGGAGAGTTGCATAATTGTATTAAGGAAACAAGAACATCAGTGCATCTAGCAAAAGATAAAGAATACCTTTATAATCAAATCATTTGGTTAGCATCATCTCATTACGAACTTCAGTTTTCATTAGATACGAATATCTCAGAAAGAGTAATATTTCCAGTTTCGGCCAACGAAAAAAATGGAATTGAAGATGCACGATTTGTTAAATTTAAAGATGAAGATAACAAAGTAACCTACTATGCCACCTATACAGCCTTTGACGGAACTACCATTTTACCTAAATTGCTGGAAACAAAAGATTTTTATCATTTTAAGGTGAGCCCGCTGCATGGCGAAATCGCTCAAAATAAAGGTATGGCATTGTTCCCTCGAAAAGTAAATGGTAAATATGCCATGCTTTGCAGGATAGATGGCGTTAATAATTACATTGCTTTTTCGGATAATATTACCATATGGAGAGAGGCAAAAATATTGCAACAACCTAAATACTCTTGGGAACTTATTCAAATGGGTAACTGTGGCTCTCCAATTGAGACAGAGGATGGGTGGTTGGTCATTACCCATGGAGTTGGCCCAATGCGTGAATATGTTTTAGGTGCAGCATTGTACGATTTAAATAATCCTGAAATTGAAATAGGAAGATCTAAAACACCGCTTTTAATTCCAAATTCAGAAGAAAGAGAAGGTTATGTTCCAAACGTGGTATATTCTTGTGGTTCAATGGTGCATAAGGATGAATTAATTATACCATACGCCATGTCAGATTATTCCTCTACGTATGCAACTGTAAATCTGAAGCAACTTCTTAATGAATTAAAAAACTCCGTATAATTTCACTACTTAAAATATAGTATTACCGACCTATTAACAAAAAAATGAGTTTTAAAATCCGAGACCTTAATGTTAATTCTGGATGTTAAAAACGTAACAGGGGTCGCTATAGCGAATTGTTTTCAAGTGAGTGTTTCCTTGTTAAGAATTAAGTTTTTGATATCACAAGGTAAAGCTGAAATTTAATGAATAATATCGATACATAACTAAACCCATGATTATGCATTTGAAAAAGTTGGCGTGATTTTATATGCAGATAATCAGAGACGTTCTAATGCTTTGCATTAGGAACTATCTAACTGTTAGGGTTGTTGAAAAAACAGTTCAACCTGTTGATAAAATGTTACTATGAGGGTATTTTATTATTCTAATGCATAAAGTGGGTTAATTCTTTATTTACCATTTAATTCGTGTTTAATGAATGTATTACTGGACATTGGATTATTACTTATTTTGGCTTATACTGTAGGATGGATGCTTAATAAAATAGGTCTGCCTAAAATAGTAGGTTATATTTTGGTTGGAGTTGCGTTAAGTCCAAATTCAGTACATATAATTGGGCAGGAAACTATTAACGTATCAGAACCTTTAATGGATATTTGTTTGGCTTTTATCGTTTTTGAAGTGGGTGGAGCATTAAAATGGACCAAAATAAAAATACATGAAAATGAAATAGTTAATATTACCTTATTGGCTAGTATCATTCCATTTATATTAATAGCCATAGGGGTATTTATTTTTGGTGTCATTTTTCCTTCACTATTACCTTTTGGTTCAATAGGAAATTTATCATTGGCTTTATTATTAGGTGTTTTGTCCAGTCCTACAGCCCCTGCTGCAACTATTGCAGTAATGCACCAATATAAAGCTAAAGGAAAGGTAACAGATACGATTATGGGCGTAGTGGCTTTAGATGATGCGGTGGGTATTATTTTGTTTAGTGTTATAATAAGTATACTATCCATGTTTTTAGGAGATCAAAAAATGGTTGAAAATGCTCATTTAAATGCTGTATACCGTATCTCAATGGCTATGTTTTTGGGGGCTGGAATAGCTTTGTTAATGAATTTGCTTTCAAAGATGTTGCAAATTAAAACTGAAGGACAATGGATTGTTATTATTACTTCAATGCTTATTCTATGTTTGGGAACTTCTAAGCTTTTGCAAGTGGATGAATTACTTGCTAATATGACCATGGGGCTCATGATTGTAAATAGAAGTAATCAGCATACAAAAATATTTAAGGTTGTTGAACGATATACCGAAGAACTGATATTTCTTATCTTTTTTCTGTTAAGCGGCTTACACCTCGATTTTACAACTATACCGCAGTCGATATTTTTAATAAGTATTTTTGTGGGACTTCGTATTGTAGGTAAATATATTGGAGCAAATATAGGCGCACGTGCTGCTAAGGCCGATAAGTCAATACGTAAGTACACTGCGGGAGGACTATTACCCCAGGCAGGTATTGTAATTGGATTAGTACTTAGTATTAGCCAAAATGAAATCTTTTCAGATATTTCTGAAGTGCTTTTAACTACCATAATAGGCGCTACAATTATTAATGAATTAATTGGACCTATTATCACAAAGCTTACCTTAAAAAAAGCTGGAGAAATAAAAAATGAGTAATCACTTCAGTTTTGACAGGCATGATATATCTATGCTATAATACTTAGTAATCATTCTAATAAGCTGTGTTTAAAACACCTTAAATGTGTGAATTGTATAACTTATTTATAGTTATATGTAATGGATTGAAGCTTGAATAGCCTTAACTTTAATATGCTTGAATATTTGTTAAGTTGTCAACGCGTAAAACTGGCTATAATCAGTTTTTCACAAGGCGAATGATCAATTTTTCTTGTAAGTTCCATCGAATACTTTTGAAAGTTAAAATATAATGAGATGAAAAATTTATTATATATCATATCCATGTTACTTTTTGTTATCTGGGGAATCATTTATTTTGGTTTTGATACTTCTGCAAATGTGAATATTCTGCTGGTAGTAGCGGGGATTGTTATACTGATAAGAATAATTTTTGATAAGAAATTGTAGTATTAACTTTAAAAACAGACGCCATGTATCCAAAATTAAAAAATGCAACATTACACCCAGGCTGGACGGATGATTTTTTCACAGGTTCGGGATGGGCAGATGACAAGTCTAGTATAGGAATTTCTACACCCGCTGTTAACGTTAAAGAAGATGAAGATAAGTTTGATATTGAAGTTGCTGCTCCTGGTATGCAAAAAAAAGATTTTAAGATTGAACTTAACCACAACTTACTGACTATTTCTTCGGAAAAGATGAATGAAAAAGAAGATAATACTGAAAAAATAACCAGAAGGGAATTTTGCTATACTTCCTTTAGTCGTTCATTTACATTGCCAAACAGCGTAAAAGATGATGGTATTAAAGCTTCCTATGTAGACGGTATTCTAGATATAAGTATCCCTAAGAAAGAAGAGGCCAAAGATAAAGGGCCAAAACGAATAGCAATAGGATAAAAAGAGTTCCTGAATAAGGAACTCTTTGCTGCAAGAATAGCTTAGTAATGATTTTTTAGGAATATATTTTTTCTATAAGCTAGAGAACTAGAATTTCTTATTGCAATTGAAAATACCAAAATATGAATATTTTAGAGGGTAAAATTATTGAGTTTAAGGAGCAATATGAAGCTAATAATGAATACTACCAGTCAGCATTAAAATTTCTAATAGATCAAATAGGCTCCATTAAAGGCGTTGAGTCCATTTCAGGAAGAGTTAAGGATTACCAAGAAAGCATTACCAAATTTGAAACAAAATACTTACCCAATATTACTTCAGAGAATACCACTTACAAAATAATCGACTATTTATCTGATTTTATAGGTATGTTATCAGAGTAATCTGTTATTATTTAGAAGATGTAGAAAAAATAAGAAAAGAGTTATACAAAACATTTCACGAGGTAGATATTACTGATAAAACTTTACTGTTAGAAAAACCGAGGATAAATTTGGTTACAAAAGTCTTCATCTGGATTTAAAGTTAAAGAAGAATGGGAGCAGCGTTTCTGAAAAAGACAACTACTATAAGTTGCAATTTGAACTACAAATACGAACAATTATTCAGGATGCTTGGAGTGTTTTAGATCATAAAATTAAATACAAAAAGAGTATACCACATAGCCTTAAAAGAAGGATTAACCGACTTTCGGCCTTGTTTGAAATTGCCGATGATGAATTTCTACATATAAAAGAAGAGATAGCCTTAGAAGAAAATAGAATATCTGAGCGTATTCAACAAGGAGCGCATGTGGAACAGAATAAACCCTTGGATGTATTTAGCTTCTTGTTTGTTGCTTTAAAATATTTTCCCGGATATAATTTTATTGAATTTAAGGTAGATGGATTTGTGCAGGAAATACTTAGCCTGCATGAGTTTATAACTGAGAGTGAACTTAATGAGGCTTTGGTCAATTTTTTATCTAAAATAGATTTAATTGCAGAAAATGAAGAAAGGGGTTTAAATCCATATAACAAAATTAGGTACTGCTTATACCTGAGCAATGTTAATATATTTCATCATATACTATCTGTTTATCAAAAACAGATAGTACATCATTTAATAATGCCAATAACAACATAAAATAAGCCTTATAAATATCGCCCTAGTTAAGGCTAATTATCAATTCTATGCATGGTGTAAATCAAAAAAAATATAATTTTAATTGAGTCTCATTTTATAGTGCAATTAATACAATATAGCGTCAGCTTGATATAATGATATATGATGATCAATTTTCTCCATAGAGTATTTTAGTATAAACCTTTAAGTAACCTTCTATCATTTTTTGTTGGCTAAACATAGATGCTACCCATTTTGTGCATTCATTTCTATTAATATGATGGATGTGATTGATGGCTTCAGCTGCTTCATCAATGTTAGTAACTAGAAAACCTGTTTTCTCGTGAAGAATTAACTCGAGCATTGAACCTTTATTAAAGGCAATAACGGGAGTGCCACAAGCCATAGCTTCCACCACACTCAAACCAAAAGGTTCGTTAAAACTAATGGGGTGTAAAAGTACACATGCTTGGCTCAATAGTTCTAGGCGTTGCTTTGGGCCGGAATTGCCCACATACACAATATCTTCATTATTTATATAGGGTTTTACCTTTTGGTTAAAGTATGTTTGATCTTGTATAAAACCAGAAATAATAAGTTTTCTCTTTGTTTTTTTTGCAATTTCAATGGCTTCGTAAGTTCCTTTATCGGGATGAATCCTTCCAAAAAACAGTAAGTAATCATCGGGTTCTCCTCTGAAAATAAATTCGTTAATGTTTATTCCATTGTACACGGTGGCTTCGTAATTAAGATCAGGATTACGATCAGAATTGCTAATAGAAACATAATGACCCGTGTTATTATATTTCTTGAATACCGGAATTATTTTTGGCGAAGAAAAACCATGGATAGTGGTAACTATAGGCGTTTTTATAAGGCGCGAATAGCTTAATGGTAAGAAGTCGAAATTATTATGAATAACATCAAATTGATCTGCCTGCTCCATTAAATTACTGATATGTAAACACTCTGCTACTTTAGGATCCATGGCAGCATCTTCGGCATAAGCATGCTCGCATACCGATAACAATTTGCCCTTGGTATGAGAATCTCCTGTTGCAAATAAGGTTACATCCATACCTTTTTCAACCAGACCTTCTGCTATATTTGAAGCGACTTGTTCCCAAGGTCCATATTTTAACGGAGGTGTCCGCCATGCTATTGGTGCAAGTATTGCGATTTTCATTTGTTTAAAATTAGTATTAAGACATAAGTATCAAGACTGTTTTACATGCTGATTATATGGCAGGTCTGCTGTTCTGTAAACAATGATCAACCAAGGATTCAATATTAGCCGTTCCTACGCACATGACTGTGTCAGCACCTCCCCAATATATTTTTACACTTCCATCATCTTCAGGTATTGCTCCGCAACAGAATACTACATTATGCACATAACCTACCAACTCATACTGCTCTTCAGGTTGTAAAATCCATTCATCGCCAACAGCTATAATTTTGGATGGATCTTTAAAATCGTGCAACGCAACACCTAAGCGGTATACACTTCCATCCATGGTAGGGAATACACCATGATATATATTTAACCAACCTCGAGGCGTTTTTATAGGAGTTGCTCCAGGACCTATCTTCATTTCATCCCAATGGTATTGCACGGGTTTCATAATAAGTTTTGATTCGCCCCAAAATTTTAAATCGGGAGAATAGGATATCCAAATGGACCAAGGTGATATTTCGGAATGCGGACGATCAAGTCTGGCATAAAGTCCATTAATTTTCTCTGGAAATATCACCACATTTCTATAATCTGCTTCGGTTATTAAGGAAAACCTTTCAATGGTTTTAAAATCCTTGGTTTTAGCCAATCCTATGCGCACTCCATGTTTTGAATATGCACTGTAGGTAATCAAGTATTCATGATCAATAAAAGCAATTCGAGGATCTTCAATTCCGTAGGCTTCATATTCTTTAAATTCACCATGAGTTGAAGGTATCATAAAGGGCTCATCTTCTACTTTAAAAGAGTACCCATCTGTACTTGTAGCTTTTCCCAAAATACTTCTTCCATTGAGCTTGTGCGATCGAAATATCATAATGTACAAGCCCTGATGCTTTACCACAGCAGCATTATGTACTGTTGCTACTGGGTATGGAACATCATTCTTAGTAAGAATAGGGTTGTTTTTATATCGTTCAATTACCATGATTGTATTTTATTAAGCATCAGTAGTTTCAAATAACGTTTTTTGGACGTAAGAAATAGAATCGTCATGTTTATGAAACTCTTCATAAGCTTGTAAAACGGTTAAATGAGAAATGAGATACGCCAATGAACTTTCAGCTCCCTGGTTGCGATTAACGCCATAACTTTCAAATCCATCGCAACAGCCATTGGTTTCAAAATCATATAAACTCATTCTAAGGTCATTTTCTCCTAAAAACCATAAAAAAGAAGTATATAGGTTTTTAAGGTGTTCTTTGTTTTTAGTAACTA
This sequence comes from Labilibacter sediminis, assembly GCF_005877885.1. Lineage (GTDB taxonomy): Bacteria > Bacteroidota > Bacteroidia > Bacteroidales > Marinilabiliaceae > Saccharicrinis > Saccharicrinis sediminis. Next base: position 34,773 of record NZ_VCHY01000032.1, on the reverse strand, counting down.
AGAAAGCCTGGTGATACATTAAAACCATAGCCATAGCATCAACTGGTTGCTGTGCATAAACGGAACGATGCTCATCCTTTTTATACCATTTTTCGTTACCAATTACGGACAAGTAGTTATCTTTAAGCGTATGTGAAGTCAAAAAATCCATACTATTAATAGCCACATCTAATACACTATCGTCATTTAAATATTTTGAAGCATGAAAAAGTGATAAAGGCAAAATTCCATTATCGTAGGTAAGTAAAGACTCAAACCACTGCCAATCTTTTGATTTGCTTTTTTCGTAGTGCGTTATGAGTTTGCGAGTCATTGCTCTAAGCCTTTCGGTCATAGCGTCATCGCCAGGGTTTGTTTCAAGGTAATAGCACAATCCAATGATCGTATTTGCAATGCTACGTATGGATATTAATTTGTTGAAATGAGGAGCCGCATTAAAAAATATTTCTCGCCCTGTTTGGTAATAGGCATCATTGGGTGCATTGGCCATTAAATAACCCAATGCCCAAATAGTTCTTCCAAACGAATCCTCAGAACCTACTTCATCTAAATAATTCCGATTGAAACTTAAAAAATTCCTAAAAGTACCATCATTGTTTTGCATGTAATGGATATAACTTAAGTAGATAGGGCACAATTCCAATGCCCGTTCATCTTTAATTTGGCGATAACTCATTAATGCCATCAATAAAGCACGGGCATTATCATCTAAACAATAACCCTCTTTTAGGTTTGGGATACCAAATTTTGCATGTTGTATTATACCGGTGTCATCCGTTATGCGATTAATGTGCGCAAGAGAAAAAGGTGGCATAATCAGCAAGTCTAATATCGTATCCTTTATTTCAACTTTGTTTATACCTTGTTCAACCACTTGTTCTGCAAGAGTAATATATTTTTCGCCAGTTAATGGCCATGTAATTTTTTCGCCATACTCGAGTGCCTTGTTTTTAAGCATATTGAGCTCATCAGGATGATCAAGCAGATCTGTTACTATGATAGATAAAGCTTCAGCATCGTTAAAATCAAAAAGCTTTCCTCTACCATTGGCTAATAATTCTTCGGCATGCCAATAGGGTGTTGAAACTACAGCTGAGCCAACACCAACTGCATACGAAAGTGTTCCACTGGTAATTTGAGCTTTGTTGGTATAGGGTGTTATATAAATATCTGCAGCAGATAGGTATTTAAAGAGATCTTTAACATCTAAAAATTCATTTAAGAATATCACATGTTTTTCCAAATGAAGATTCTTAATAAGTCGCATTAAATATATACGATATTCTTCGCCAGAATACCTTAATACATTAGGGTGAGTTTTTCCTAAAATCATGTAAACAACATCTGGGTGCTTCTTAACAATTGCAGGTAAAGCCTTAATAACTGTTTCAATGCCCTTGTTACGACCTACAAAGCCAAAGGTCATTAGCATTTTTTTATTTTCGAGTTTTAAGTCTTTTTTCGATTGCTTTCCGTCGAATTTAATATCGGGTACACCATGATCTATAAATTCAATTTTATCTACAGGAACATCGTATATGTTGACTAAGAAATCGATGGCTTTATGGCTCATTACTACAATTTTTTGTGCCATTTTACATATGGCACCTAAAATGGCTTTTTCGCTATAACTTGGCGTTTTTAAAATGGTATGGAGTGTTACCACCAAAGGTATTTCTAATCGGTGTAATAAGGGTAGAATATATACGCCACTTTGCCCGCCAAATATACCAAATTCATGTTCGAGCACACAAACATCAGCACCACTATGGTTGATGAATTTTGCAGCTTGTAAATAATCTTCCTGGCGTTCTTGCCTAATAATTTGTTTAACCTCATTGGGGTATTTGTAGGTGTTGGTAAAATCGTTCATGGCCACCACAAATCCTTCGTTCGAAAAATCAGGTTTTATACTATTGTTGACAACCGAATTATAAAGGTCGTGTGTAAATGCGCCAATACCGCATTCGCGCGGTGGGTAGGTGCCTATAAATGCAATTTTCATATCGTAAAAATTAGTACCATAACACAGGTGTTATGATGGTTATATATGGAGATTGTGGTGCTAAGTAGAAGTAATATTGAGTTATACTACTTACTGCACCTCAATTTTTTTTATATTTTTCTAAACGTTTAGCTTCTTTGGCAGCACGTTTCTGCTTTAGGTTTTTTTCAGGAGCCTTTTTGCTGTTTTTCTTACCTTCTCTATCTTTTGACATGTCGTTTGTATTAATTAATAAAGTATATATTAAAGTGGTGATAAGGGTAGGGTGAACTTAACCTCACTACCTTGATTCATATTAGTGGTTATCCACATTTTACCCATATGAAGACCAATAAACTCTTTGCAAAGCATTAGGCCAAATCCGGTGCCTGCTTCTCCATTGGTACCCAGCGACGAAATACTGTTTTTGGAGCTTGATAAGGTTTCGACTAAATTTTCATCTATTCCAACTCCATAGTCTTTTATGGTAACTTCAAGAAATCCATTTTCCTTTTTTGACATCAAATCAATATACCCATGTTCAAAAGAATATTTGATGGCATTGTTCATCAGGTTTCGCAGTATGCTTTTAACCATGTTCTTATCAGCATAAATCTTGTCTGCTTTCGAAACCGTTGAGTTAATATCAACATGTTTTTGCGAGGCAAATAATTTAATGTTTTTAATTTCGCTGACTAAAATTTCATTAAAAACAAAATATTCAGGTTGATACGACTTACTTATATTTTTAGAATTAGCCCATTCAAGAAGGTTGTCAAGCATAAAAAATGTATTGTCAGCAGCCTGTAAAGAGATGGTAATGTATTGCTTAATCTTACTTTTGTCAAAATCGAAGACCTCTTCTTTTAAAAGACTCAAAAAACTAATAATGGTGCTCATTTGATTTTTTAAATCATGCCCAATTATTGCTAAAAGCTTTTTATTCCCAGCCATTAGCTCATTCTGTTTTTGCTTGTGTTTTTTTTTAAGCTCGAATACTTTAGAATTATCAGATGGATTTATGATTTTAGTGTCTTTCATCAGCCTATTTTTTATTGAATTCTCAGATGGCTGTTTGTATGTTTCTTCATTTTCAAAGAGAAACAGATTCATAACCGCTTTTAATTACCGTTGAAATCATTTTAAATCGCCCTTTGGCTTTTATATTATTAGAGATGTGGGCAGGAATTATGATACCCTCACCAGTATTCAGCATGTTTGACTTTTTGTCGATAATAATTTCTGCAGTACCTTCGATAATTTGAATAAAGGTATCAAAGGGAGACGTTTTTTCGGCCAATGCTTCATCACTATCAATTGCAACCACATTTACATTTCCCGTTGTTTTTCGGATGATTGTTTTACTCACAACTGAATTTGAAATGTATTCAATGACTTCAATTAAAATGTGAGATTTCGCTTTTTCAATTTCAGAAGTGTGCATAGATACCTTATTTAGGTTTTAAAGGTATCTCAATGTAAAGGCGGATGTATTATACAATTGAATGTTTAATTTACATCATTCACACATTTTTTTATTGATCTATTTATTAGGTAGGATCGCTAGTTTATATTAAACTAACAATTAGCCGTTATAGTCCATAAACAATTCGAAAGTGATAGCCATAAACTGCAAACGTAATTGCTTCTATAAATAGTTTGGGTCTTTTAACTAAAGTCCAAGCCAACAGCTTCCAATACTCCATTCTTCCCTTATTAAGTATACCAATTACATAAACTGATTTAAGGAAAGCACCAAAAAGGGAAAAATTAATTTTCTTTTGTTTATTATAACTGTGCTTATAATTTAAAAATAATTGCCTTACCCTTTTGTAATATGGTTTAGATGCATAAATTGAATGAATTATTTTTTTATATCCTAACATTAATTCATCGTAGTCCATCTTTGGTATAAAATTCATCGATGAATCAGTATTGTTACCTGTTGATTCTGTTGTTAACCTGTTTTCTGTGGATAAACGATGATACAGTAGTGTATTCTTAGGGGCATTTAATAAACCTACCATTGCGGAAACAATGCCACTTTTTTGGATGAAGTCAATTTGTCGCTGAAAGATACTGGGGGTATCACTGTCGAATCCAACAATAAAACCTCCAGAAACCTGTAGTCCTGCTTTTTGTATTTCTTGAACTGATTTAAGTAAGTCTCTATTTTCATTTTGAACCTTATTACAATTATTAAGAGATACTTCATCAGGAGTTTCTATACCAATAAATGTTGATGTAAAACCTGTTTCAGCCATAAGTGCTAACATTTCTTTATCATCAGCTAAATTTATGGTGCTTTGTATGTTAAAAACAAATGGATATTTATGACTATGCATCCACTGTTTTAACTCAGGTATATAAGCCAATTTTATTTCTTTTTTATTGCCAATAAAATTGTCATCAACAATAAAGATAGACCCACGCCAGTTAAGCTTGTATAACGTTTCGAGTTCTTCCAAGAATTGATTAGGGCATTTCATTCTAACCTTATGTCCCAAAAGAGATGTTATTTCACAAAAATCACATGAAAATGGGCAGCCTCGTGAAATTTGCACATTCATAAAGGCGTATTTTTTCATATCCAGTAAATGATAATCCGGTATTGGTGTTAAATTAAGGTTTGCTTGTTCATCGGTTTGGTATACTGGTTTTGGGTTTCCAATGGCTAAATCGGCCATAAAAATAGGTAGGGTAATCTCGGCTTCATTAAGTACAAAATAATCTATTTGCGGATAATTTTTGTATTCTTGGGTAAAAAGAGGACCTCCAGCTACCATCGGTATTTTAAGTTTCTTACATTTTTCTATTACGTAATTAACCGATTGTTTTTGAATGTACATTGCACTGATAAAAACATAATCGGCCCACAGAATATCTTGGTCTTTTAGTACACTAACATTCATGTCAATAAGCTTTTTTTGCCATGTTTTTGGGAGTATAGCTGAAACAGTAATCAACCCTAAGGGAGGAACGGCTGCTTTTTTTGAAATAAACTTAAGCGCATGCTTAAAACTCCAGAAGGAATCTGGATATTTGGGGTAAATCAATAATATATTCATACAATCTATCTGTTAATTAACTGCACTTAGCTGTAGTTAAAAATTGGATAGAAAAGTTCGTAACATACTACTTAAATAGTGTTATAATATTCTATAAAATATTTACATCATTCACATCTTCAAGTGTGTCGCGCCTTTTGTTTTTCATTTTTTTAAAGCTCGATGGGGTGAGACCTGTAATTTTTTTAAATTGGTTAGATAAGTGAGCCACACTGCTATAATGCATTTTATAAGCTATTTCTGACAAATTAAGCTCATCATAAACAATGAGTTCTTTTACCCTTTCAATTTTGTGGGCGAGATAGAATTTTTCGATGGTTATACCATTTACTTCTGAGAATAAATTTGCCATATACGTATAGTTGTGATTGAGGTTTTCACTTAAATAATCAGATAGGTTAACCTTTATCTGATCATCGGTATAATGCACCAATGCTATTATGGCATTTTTTATACTTTCAATCAGAATGCTTCTTTTATCATCCATCACAAGGAGTCCATATTTTCTTAATTCTTCATCTAGTTCCTTAATTTGATTGGCAGATAATTTGCCAATAATTTTTGCCTCTCCAATTCTTACATAAACATACGGCAGAGCTAATTTCTCAAGCACCGATTTTACTACTATTTGGCAGCGGATACAAACCATATTTTTAATGTAAATTTTCAACCTGTTGTAGCTTTGATGTATATTTTAAATGACTCATATAAAGGTACAACTATAACTGCAATACTTTATAAATATAGATGCTTGTAATATCCTAAACTTAATAAATATAGTGTAGCTCGATTGATATAAATACCGCAGCTACGGGTAAGTTGCTAGAAATTACCTTGGTTTAGCCATACTCTTAAAAGTTTCAAAAATAAAAGGTCAATAAACTGAGTTTCCATAACTAATAGTTATGATTCTAGAAGAATTATCATCGCAAGCAGATAAAAATATTGGAAATTTTTAGGACAATAAGTCCTCCAAGGAAGACAAGAGAATACTATTACTTACTGCTGTGTTAATTCCGGACAAGAATTGTCTCCTGTTGAAATGAAATTGGTAGAGAATGAATAGAAATCGGAAGTTTAGAATTAGTGATTTCCTACAACTAGCAAAGAGTCTAAAACTAAATCAAAAACAGGTTGGTATTCTATTTAATCGATTTCAGAAAGCGATGCCAACCGTTCTGGATTTTATAAATAATTCCTTCTTGCCTGAAGATAAGAAGTTAGAATATATAGAGTTAATTCAAGTGAGAGCTAGCAGGCTTTTTACTTAGTTTTATTTCAAGATAACATGAAAAACGGTTACTTTCCATGAAAAACAATTATTAATTAGAGGTTTTTATGAAAAGTGGTTACATAATCGTTGAAATAACATTAAAGGAAGCTGTTTTTACACAATGAGTTGTTTTGTATTGTCTTGAAATATAGATGTATGTGGCTATATACTAAATCTTCCACATCGCTATATACTAAAAATGCTACAGAATTGGTTTGTTCTGGTAATTAACTAGAGTTTCTCTTTAAATGTGTAGTATATGAGATGAATGGATTATACCCTATCAGGTATAATTAGACCAATATAGTTGTATTTTATACCTGAACGGGTATTGTGAGTAAAATTAAAGCCCCTCAAATTCTTCCTGGCTAATGCCAATGTGTTCCAGGATAAGCTCCAGTTCTTTGTGAGTAAAATAATGGGCACGTTTATTACGTGTCAGCCTATCAAGCTTAGTGCTTAATTCCTGTGATAGTTTAATTTCCTTACGCAGTAATTGCATTGCGGGAGTTGTATTTGAACTTTGTGGGTATAGTTTTTTAGCTAAATCTTGTTTTAGTATTGTTCGTGGTAATATCATCATATTGCGCTTAATATTATTCTACTTCATTTTGATGGTTGTAAAATTATATTATAAATCTCAAAACTAATGACTTACGGTTATGCCAATTTCGCACACGACTTAGCCAATTAACGACAATTTGAACTTTTTTTAATTTCATGCACGACAGACCATACAATTGTCTTGTCCTAAAATAGCTATACACAAAAAGAGCATTTAGGATGAGACAAAAAGAAAATCTTGGTTACGAACAGAGAGGTCCTAATGGTAAAATATTTAAGGTTTTACCGGATAAAGTCAAACGAGAGCTTGTTTCAAAAATTGAAAGCGGTGAAATCAGCATTGACGATGTTATGATTAAATATAATATCCGTCATAAATCCAACATCACCAAATGGTTAATAAAATTCGGAGAAAATAAAGAAGAATACCTATCTCAGAAGCGAGAGCACCTAGCTCCGCAACAAAAGATAAAGATTTTATCCGAATATAATCCTGAAGAGCAAACGGTCAAACGATATTGCGAAGAGGTAGGAATAACTGCTACGACATTTCGAAGATGGGAAAAACTGTATTCTTGTAATTTAAATCAAACAAGAACAGTGAAAATGAGACCAGTAAACGAAAAAACAATTAAAAAAATTAGTGAAGATAATGCAGATTTCATAAAAGAACTTGAAGATGCCAGATTAAAGATTGCCGGGTTAGAAACGCTGATAAATCTAGCAGAAAAAGATTTAAAAGTATCAATTAGAAAAAAGTATGGCACCAAACAGTAGAGGAACTGAGAAAGGTTTACCCAAAGGTTGGAGTCGAGCGCCTTTGCGGTCTGTTTGGTAAAACTCGACATGCATATTACGATAAATTATGGTTCAGCAATAAAAGGGAATCGGAACAAATGATGGTTTTGGAAATGGTAAAGATGATGCGCAGAGAAATGCCCAAATTGGGTACAAGGAAGCTTATGTTTTTGCTACAACCTTTCATGGAAACACACAGCATAAAAATGGGGCGTGATGCCTTGCATGGCCTCTTGCAGGATCATAATTTAATCATCCAAAACAAAAAACGCTATGCCAGGACGACAAACTCCAATCATTGGTATCGAAAATACCCAAATTTGATTAATGGACTTTGTGTAAAGGAGTCAGAGCGACTATGGGTGAGCGACATAACATACATCTCAATTGCTGGGGGATTTAGCTACCTATCGCTAATTACAGATGCTTATTCAAAGAAGATTGTAGGACATTGCCTGTATAAAACTTTGGAAAGCATTGGTTGTGTAATAGCATTGGAGATGGCCTTGAGAAACAGGGAGAAAGACACGTCTTTAATTCATCATTCAGACCGGGGAATCCAATATTGTTGCCATGACTACGTCAATATCCTGAATAAAGAATCGGTAAAAATTAGCATGACCGAATCCGGTTCTCCTTATGACAATGCCATTGCAGAAAGAGTAAATGGGATTTTAAAGACCGAGTTTGGCTTGGATAAGACCTTTAAGAATTACATTGAAGCAAAAGAAGCTGCAGCCGGTGTTATTCCTATTTATAATGAAAAACGTCCACATTCTTCTTGTGACTATTTAACGCCAGAACAAGCCCATGGGGAGTTTGGTGAACTTAAGAAACGATGGAAACCGATAACAACATAAAATGAACAAGATGAAAGAAAGACCCTTTATAAGAGCATTTCCAATTGTTTTAAGCATCGGATACGAAAGTATAACAGCTCACAGAACCCGTCAAGGGTATATAAACGGCTCCGTGCCTCCGCCGCCCTTGACAGAACCTGCTCCCTGATTATGAAAGGAGTATACGATGTTAAATCAAAAAAAGAATAAGAAGAGATTAATATAATCCCACCATTGAGGTTGAATTTTAAAGCAAATAAAAAGTGCAAAAAAAATCAAATACAGCAATCTTGTTGTTAAGTATTGATAAAGAGTGTGTTTGTAGCTTTGTAAAGCTATTTCAGTACAATATTAAATATCTGTATAGCTATTTCAGTATTGTATTTCAAAACTGTATAGTTAATTTAGGACGACCATCCAATGGTGTAAAGTTATTTAAGTACACTATTAATAATCTGTATAGTAATTCTAGGATTGGACAATATTGTCTACAAAATGGGCAAAGTACTCAAAAGCAAGCGAAATATACTATGAATATGGTCTGTATATACTCTAAAAGTATCCTCAAGCATGAAAAAGCACTCAAAAGCTATCTAATTATTGGTGTAGATAGTGCTTTTGAGCTTGTTTTTACAACGTTTTCTGCGAGTTTTACAATGATTTCCTCGAAGAAGTGCTTAAAGCAACTCAAACTCTTGCTGACTAATACAAAAATGCTCCAGAATTGCTTCCAGTTCTTTGTGAGTGTAATAATGAGCCCGTTTATTTCTTGTCAGTAATTCAAGTCTGTTATTCAATTCCGGCGATAGTTTAATTTCTTTTCGGAGCAACTGCATCGCTGCATTTATATTTGAGCTTTGCGGGTATAATTTAATGGCCAAATCTTGTTTTAATATCGTTCGTCTAAATATCATTTTAGTGAGTCCTTTTTGCGTTTTTTCTGATTCAATTATAGAGAAATAGAACGCAACTACAAAAGGATTATAGAATAAGGAAATAAATAGCAATAAAAGTAAAACCATTTGATATTTAGATAGTAACAAATGGCAGAAAAAAGGAAAATGTCAAAAATTAGAGGTGTGGTGTAATTTAGTCTGTATTCAATAATATTTACTTGCGCTCAAGTAAAAACCGCTAAAACGATAAAATACGATACACAACAATTTTTTACTTGCTTTTACTCTCCTTTACTTTCCGTTACTATCTTTTACTAGGAAGTGAGTGTACCGTATTGCTTAGGTTTGACGAAATAAAATTTATTAACACATTAAATCGTATAAAATGAGCAAGACAGTTGTAATTGTAGATGAGCATCTCTTTAATAAGTTAATGGGCAAGATTGACCATATTAACGATAAGATTGATAGTATCAATGTGGCCAAGAATGATGGTTTTAAAGACCGCTGGTATGTCACCGAAGAAGTTTGCAAACTATTAAATGTTAGTAGGCGTACTTTGCAAACCATGCGAGATAATAAGGTTATCGCTTATAAGAAGACCGGGCGCAAAATCTACTATAAGGCTTCAGAAATAGAAGCTTATCTGGAAAGTATTAATGGATAATCCCTTTAAATCGTATGGAATCATTTGAAAAAGAGAAAACGGAACTGGGGAAAACGCACTTGAAATTTGGAAAGATGTCCATCCACGAAGCTAATCTTCGACTTAAAATGGCAGAGGAATCGGAATTTCCATTGACAATCTTTCCAAAGTTTATCCAGGATACTATTATTGAGTTGCATGATCACGGGAATTATAACATCGACTATACATCGGTAAGTATTTTTACAGCTTTGGCTGGGATTATTGGCAACTCGTATCATCTGCGTAAACATATTGAATGGATAGAAAACCCATCCATGTGGGTAGTATTGGTCGGCAAGTCAGGACAAAATAAAAGTGCTCCCTTAAAAACAGCTTTTAAAGCCATTAAAAACCTGCAGAAGCAATACGACCAGGAATATGAAGCAGCCATCGCCAATTATGACCCTGATTTAGGAGAAAAGAAACCGACTAAGAAAAAACTGTATTCGACCGATCCAACTTTTGAGGCATTGATAAATATGCATAAGCAAAATCCCAATGGTATGATATTGATGCCGGATGAGTTTAAGAGCTTTATATTGAATTTGATTGGATATAGCGGAACCTCAAAACAAAGTCAATTTCTATCTATATGGGACGGAGCACCGATTTCCCTGGACCGAAAAGAAGTTGAAAGCTCTTCATTGAGCATGCCTTGCGTGTCAATTATTGGCAGTATTCAGGACGATGTGATTGCATCCTTTAAGGCTAAGGATATCAAAGACGGGTTCTTTGAACGAATTTTATTTGCCATTCCATTAAAAATGGAAAAGAAATTAATTGGAAGAAAGAACCCAGACGATTACCTGGTGGAGAAATTTCATTCCAGGATGAAAGCATTGATGGATAAAGTTAATGAGAGCATTCATACGATAGAGTTACCATTATCAGAGAAGGCAGAGGACTTGTTTATTGATGAAGTAAATAAACATGTTAAGCCATCCAATAAGGATGCTGCCATATCGGGAATCCTGTCAAAACTCGATAGATATATATTAAGGTTTGCCCTGGTTCTTGAAGTCTCCAATAGCTTTTTTGAAGGGCAGGCGATCAAGCAGATAAGCGAAAGTTCAATGAAGAAAGCCATTATGCTTAAGGATTATTTCTTTTCCAATGCCTTAAAGCTAAATCACATGGTTTTAAATGTGTATGAGGATAATTCAAAGGAAGGTAAGGTTTTTCAGGTCTTAAAGAAGATTGGTAAACGGGAATTCACTAACAAAGAGTTTATTGAAATGGCCAACAAACTCAATATCGCCAAAGAATCATACGCTTACCAATTGCTGAGCAATACAAAACTGGCGCATAAGAAACAGAAAGGTGTTTACGAAACTGACGTACTCAATTAATCTTACTGCTGCCATAAAGGCTCAGAGAAAAATATGGAATACTGTAGAGTTTGCGTAGTTGTGGAGTTTGGTTGATTCACAATTGTTTACGTGTGTAGTTTGAGTGTAGTAACTGTGGAGTATGAAGTAAATTGATCTTTATTCTCCTGCACTATAAAAGGTTGTTGCTATAAATTGCCAGTGTTTCGAGTTGAGTACCCGACATCAGCAACGCAGCTTGGGACCCACTTTTCTTATGTTTTGATAAGACAGAAAGCTGTTTGACCGCAGGGAGTTCTTTCTGTCTCAAAAATAATGAAATAGTGGGTAAGCGAGTGGTGCAGTCGGCGGGCTTCTTTGTTTCCTTTCTTCGGCTGCAGGAAGAAAGGAAAAGCCTTTGCGGCTTGAGCAAAGAAACGTATGAGTTTAGATATCGGGACAGTTAAGGATTGAGTATTCGTAATTATTTCAGAATGAGTTCGGGTTTGGGCAAAGCGCCAATTAATTAATCATCATGCTGTGGAGTGAGTGGAGTTGTATGGAGTGATAAGTGTCTGAAAAACAACAATCCTCCACTACTCCACAAACTCCACTAAAACAAGAAAAGTCTCTTTATGTCAGAAATCCGCTATTCATTGGAAAAATACAAAGGACGGTCAACACGGTATCATTGTCCGAAATGTCATCAGAGGACTTTTACCAGGTATGTAGATACCCATACCAATAAACATTTGTCTGATTATGCCGGAAGATGTAACCGTGTGGAAAAATGTGCATACCATTTTACACCTAAAATGTACTTCGAGAAAAATGGATATGAACCGGATGATTTTAATAAACCGGCATCTAAACCAAAACCAATCATCAAACCTCCTTCATGTATTGACAAAAAGTTAATGCAAGCTTCTCTTACCAATTATCGCCAAAATAATTTTGCTATTGGCTTGACTAAATACTTTCCTGAAAGGATTGTTATGGAGGTATTACAAAGGTATTATGTTGGTAGTGCTAAAGGAAATAAAACCATATTTTGGCAAGTCAACCGATTGGGACAAGTACGAACAGGCAAGGTGATGCAATATAATTCAGCTACACTAAAACGAGTTGGTTATATTAATTGGGCACATCATATTACCAAGCAAAAGAACTTCAATTTAAAACAAGTATTCTTTGGCGCTCACCTGCTTGTTGATAAAACAAGAGCTGTTGCCATAGCTGAAGGCGAAAAGAATGCCATATTTGGAGCTTTGTATTACCCACAATATAATTGGATAGCTGTTGGCTCTATTGAAATGAGCCATGAGATTAACTTCTATAATAATAGGAGCATTTTTAGCGAGTTCCATCGAATGCAATTGAAAGTTTAAATTAAAATGAGATGAAATGTTGAATGTACAAAAGCTAAATACCCTCAAAGGTTACCAGGTCATTTTATTCCCAGATAAAGGGAAAGCATTTGATAAGTGGAGCAAAATTGCAGAAAGAGCTTGCTTTGATGTTCAGGTAAATACGGTTTTGGAGCATACTGATTTAAATGAAGGTGATGATATCGCTGACTTGGTTATTTCTATTAAAAAGGAACAGTGTTTGGCAGGTCCAGATGCTCTTATAAATAAGCTTAAAAAGAAAAATAAGTACTTGGATTTATTGATAAAGAAGTTTGATTTGACAACAATTGTAGTCTGATTATTTATTTGATTTCCTATAGGTAAACGATTGATTATTCATACAACAAAAGCTATAAGTATCATTTTGCCAATCCTAATTGTTAGTAATACATTGATTAAATTGTAATAGCTACGACTTGATCTGACAGTCAGGCTTTTTTCACAAACTTTAAAGAGCGTTTTTAAAAGGCATATTCGATTGGAATGAACCATTGGAACCGGGGATATTAGTCCCCGGTTGACCATTCCAGTCGGTCTGATTATCCCTGGCAGGTTGATCGCCATCAGGGCCTGCTTCCGTTTCATCAGACACTTGCAAAGTTACATCATTCTGATATTGATTGCTTACCAATTTTTCCACTGCCAGATGAAGGCTATCATCCCAGGTCTGTAATGGTGTTTTGCCATAACAGTATTTGCCTGAGTGCGGCCGGTTCTGGTTATAATACTCCAACCAGACATCCACATCGGCCTGCAACTCCTCAATGGAGCTATAGATCTTTTTGCGGAAAGCCGTTGCATAGAACTCATCCTGCATGGTTCTGTGGAAGCGCTCACAAATGCCATTGGTTTGTGGGCTTCGTGCTTTGGTTTTGGTGTGATCAACATCCTCAATGGCCAGATACAACTGGTACTCGTGGTGTTCCCTAGCTCCGCAATATTCCGTGCCTCGATCCGTCAGAATACGCATCAATGGAATGCCGTATTTGTCGTAAAAGGGGATTACCCTGTCATTAAGCGTATCTGCTGCCACAAGGGCTATTTTACGGTCATAGAGCTTGGCAAAAGCCACCTTGGTATAGGTATCAATAAATGTCTGTTGATAGATCTTTCCTACGCCTTTAATATAGCCAACGTAATACGTATCCTGTGCTCCCAGATAACCGGGATGGTACGTCTCAATCTCACCGTGGGCCACCTTTTCTTCCTTGGCTTTTTCCAGGGCTACAAGTTGCGATTCCGATAGAACCATCCCTTCTTGTGCGACCTTAGCTTCCAATGCCTTTAGGCGCTTTTTAAAGGTTTCCAGGTCATGGCGTAACCACACACACCGGATTCCTGCCGGGGATATGAATACGCCTTGCTTTTTCAGTTCATTGGAGGCCCTGCATTGTCCGAATGCTGGGTATTCAATGGCAAAATCAACCACCTGCTCTTCTATTTCCGGAGAGGTGCGGTTTTTAATGTTAGGTTTCTTGCGGCTGAGTTCCTTTAATGCAGCTTCTCCACCTTCTTCAAACAATTCTTTGTAGCGATAAAAGGTGTCTCGACTATAGCCCAGGTATTTACATGCAGTTGAAACGTTGCCTAATTGTTCGGCTAATTGAAGTAACCCTAACTTACTTTTGATTAACTTTGATTCTGAATTCATTTCTGACAGTTTTGAAAGGTGAAACTTATTTTGTTTGAGCAAACTAAATTTAAGTCTTTTGCCTTTTAACTGTCAGATTAAATCGAAACTAATTCAATTAAATTAAAAATAATAATAGCAGTCCTTATCAGGGCTTGTTCATAAAAATCATTTTGGTTGAAGAAGTGAGAATATCATTTTCCGATCAGTAGCAATATCTTCTCTCAAAGCCTTGATATTGTTGTCTTTATTCTTTCTTTCTTTCTAATAAATTAAGAGCCCATGTTATACAAACAGCCATAGTACGTGATGTATTAGAATCAAAAGAATGGATGCTATCTTTACCAAAATTGGTGTCTCGTACATGCGTGTCGCTTTCCACTGACTAATGTCCTCTTGTTGCCAAGAAAAGTTCATGTGCATTATCATGTGAAAGCTCCATATTCAATACATTATATGCGGTTTCAATACTACATTTCCTTGTCTTTACCTGTAGCCTTCTGCGCACCACAACCACTAGTACATTCATCTGACTGTCCTCCCAAACATTCTCTAGATTTTAACATTCAAAAGAGTATACTTTTCTGTAAGGTTTCTTGCCGTTTAATTATGGTTATAAAGGAATTGTCTTATTTTTATTGCTTGAAATTTCAAATCAGTATGTTCAGGAAAATTCTTACTACATATCAATTAGTGCTAATAGTAATGTTTGCATGTTCTGATTTACTTGCTAACGATTGGAATATAAATTTTTTATCTATTAATGATGGCCTGTCTCAAAATGAGGTTACAACCATAACTCAGGATAAATTTGGATTTATGTGGTTTGGTACTCGTGGCGGATTAAACAGATACGATGGCTATCAATTCAAGATATTTAAACCTCAGCAGAACCAAATAAATGGGCTTAAATCAGCATCTATTGAACGACTATTTATAGATAGTAATAAAAAATTACTCATTGGAACCAAAACAGGTGGATGCAGTGTTTACGATATTCCTATAGATCTATTTGACCCAAAGGAATATCCTGAAGATTTTCCATCAAGGATTATTTCTTTTTTAGAGGATAACAATGGTAATTTATGGTATGGAGGGTGGACGAAAGGATTATGGAAATATGATAGAAAGACAGATATTTATATACCGATAATTAAAAATGAAAGGATTAAATCAATTGCACAAGCACACAATGGAACAATTTGGTTCAGTACCAACTTTGGATTGTTCTGGCTAGATGGCAATGTTGTGAATAAAGTAGAACAGGTAGGTGAGCTGGTTCTTAATGAAATTCTTGTTGATAAGAATGAGCCAGTTATCTGGTATACAGGTTGGGGAGAATCTTTTGGAAAATACAATTATGAAGATAATACCCATGAAGAATTCTGTAAAGTAAAGAATACAGAACTTAAGATTTATAATACTTATTCTCTATGCCAAACCGCTGATGGTAAATTGTTTGTTGGTACATGGGGAGAAGGCTTGTTTATTTTTGATGCAAAGAAAGAGCTATTTGAGTCTGTAAATCTTCATCTTGAGGAGAGGAATGATAAAATGGATTACAAAGTAATCTTAGATGTTTACGAAGATAAGTATGGTGATATATGGTTGGGTACCGATGGAGGAGGTGTTGTTCATCTATTTCAATCAAACGGTTTTAAGTCAGAGATTATAAAAAGCAAGCAAGAAATACTTCAAAGCCAGGTTAATGACCTATATATAGATTCTTCTGAAAGAAAATGGATAGCTACAAAAGATATGGGCGTCTTTGTTTCTATGGGAGAGGAATATGTTCAAGTAGGATTTCAACAATATGAAGAGTATAATCAGGGAAGTGTTACTGCAAAAAAAATTTTTGAAGATACAGAAAGTAATATTTGGGCCAGTTTGGATAATGACATTTTTATTGCAAAAGCAAAATCCTCAAACAAGATAGAAATGCAACGCCCCATTAATCTATTCAGTCAAGAAGATTTAATAGAAGTGAAAAAGGTGCTGGATATGCACTTCTCGAAAGATGGCGTATGGGTTGCAACACAACAGAATGGATTATTGTATTTTAAAAAGGATAAGGGGAAATATAAAAAGATACACCATTACCATGTATTAAATAATGATTTATTTATATCTGACAACAGGGTTACATCTATCTTAAGAGATATTAATAAAGATCTATGGATATCTACCTTCAAAGGTATGCATAAGTTTAATCCTATTGATTCTACTTTTGTACCTCTTGAACAATTGCCATTTGGAGATATTCGTCCAATAGAAAATATTGTTTTATCAACATGTGTTGATAGTAATTATATATGGTATGGAACACCCGGAGGCCTTAATAGACTTGAACAAACAAGCAATGGAGTATACAACATCAGGTACTTTACAAAAAACAGCGGGCTGTCTGATGATTATATAAATGCTATTCAAAAAGATGTTCATGGTAATATCTGGATTAGTACAAACTCAGGAATTTCTCATATAAACAGAGTCAACGAAACAATACTAAACTATGCATTATTAGGAGGTTACAAAAATAAAAGATACGCTCAGGGGAGTAGCTTTCAAGACCAGAATGGCGTCATTTATTTTGGCAATGATAATGGATATACTTACTTCCATCCGGACGAAATAACTCCTAGCCAGATTGAACCTAAGGTTGTATTTACAAACCTTAAAGTTTTGGGTGAAGATATAAACGTATCCAAAGATGGGATACTTAACCAATCAATAAATGAAGTAGAAACTATAGTGTTTAGAAGTGGTCAAAATGATTTTTCCCTTGAGTTTTCATCACTTGATTTTACCTCTCCACAAAAGAATCTATATGCCTATTCATTAACACGTGGTACCGATACCACATGGACTTATATAGGGAACAAACATTATCTGTCATTTAAGAACTTACGTTCTGGTAAATACTTACTTTTGGTAAAAGGTACAAATGCTAGCGGAGAGTGGAGTCGTCATGAAAAAAGTGTTCGTTTAATAATTCTTCCACCCATATGGCAAACCTGGTATGCACTTTTATTATATGCTTTGGTATTACTGGGTATTATTATGCTGATTAACTGGAACCAAAGAAAGCAAAATAATTTGCGAAGCAAAATTGAAAAAGAACAACTGGAAAGAGAAAAAGATCAGCAGCTAATAGAGTATAAAATTAAGTTTTTTACCAATATGTCTCATGAACTCAGAACGCCTCTTTCACTAATTTCTGCCCCAATAACAGAACTGATATCTAATGACATTACTGCTAAGCCAATAGATTATTTAATGTCAAAACTGGTATTGGTTCAAAAAAATGTAAGAAGATTAGAAAACCTGGTGAATGAAATCATTGAATTCAGAAAGGTTGATACTGGTAATGTTGAGTTGAATTTCAGTGAAGTTGACATTGTCGCTTTTATAAAGGAAATAAAAGAAAAGTTTGTAGAACTTGCTGCTGAAAGAGAAGTTACATTTGAGACTGACTTTAGTGTAAAAGAGCAGTTTTTGTTTATTGATATTGAAAGAATCGAGATTGTATTGAGTAATTTGTTATCCAATGCATTTAAATTTTGTGCTAAACCCGGAAAGGTAATTTTATCACTTGATGTGCCTGATGATGGTGTAGTCATAAAAATTATTAACGATGGAAAGGGAATTGCCGAATCGGATATGAAACACTTGTTTGATCGATTTTACCAGGGAGGAACAAATACGAGTGTTAGAAGTTCCGGAATAGGACTAAATCTAGTCAAAGAGTATATCGAACTGCATAAAGGTACAGTAGAGGCTGAAAGTGAGGTAGATGGGTTAACAACCTTTACTATTCGTATAAAATTAGGCTCAGACCATTTGGACGCTAAAAGCATTGTTCGAAAACCAAATTCGAATATGATGAAGACTATTGATGTTGACATGGAGGTGCAAGGTGTTAAAACAAAGTCTGTTAATACTAAAGGAAGAGGTTCCAGAATAGTTATTATTGAGGATAATGATGAATTACGGAATTACTTATCAGAATTATTAAGCAGACAATATAGTGTTGCAACTGAAAAAGATGGAGTATTAGGTTACGAAACCATCATCAATGAAAAGCCTGATCTAGTTATCTCAGATGTTATGATGCCTAATATGGATGGCTATGAACTTTGTGAAAAGGTAAAAACGAATTTGAGCACTGAGCATATACCGGTTCTTTTATTGACGGCTAAGAACATGACAGAAGATGAATTAATAGGCCTTAAAAAAGGGGCTGATTTATATATAACAAAACCTTTTAATCCAGAAGTATTACAAGAGCAAGTCAGAATGCTTATATCTTCTCGTAAAAAGCTAAAAGAGAAGTTTGCCAAAAATGTAAAATTGGAAGCTTCTAAGCTGAACATCACAAATCAAGAGGGTGAGATAATCACTAAGGTTATTAATATAATTGAAGGAAACCTGGATAATCCAAGTTTAGATGCGGATACTTTAGCACATCAATTATCAATGAGTGGCTCTACGTTTTATCGTAGAATAAAAAAGTTAACCAAGTTATCTCCTCATGAATTTATTATATCAATTAAAATGAAGGCCGCTGCACGTTTTCTCACTGAATCAGGCAATACAGTAACTGAAATTGCTGGTAAGTTGGGTTATAACGATGTAAACACATTTAGAAGAAATTTCGGTGATTATTATGGCACAACTCCCTCTAAGTATAGAAAAGAGAAATAAATAAAGGCATTCGTTCTCCTGATTAAAACTATGGTGCAAGACTCCTGCTTTTTATACCACTCAGTTATTACTACGCTTGATTGATAAATAAGGATGCCTTAAAATGTAATTTAAACACTTGCGAATAATCGTTTGTCAGATTTATTTGCAACGAACCCTGTACGACTACAACATTAGTAATAACGAAATGCAGATTAGAATAAAAATGCAAGCCTGGTATCATTACGTTAACCTTGAAGCGTTATTGTTAAAATAAAGAGAGCGAAATTCGCAAAGAAATTACCGGTAATAGTGTTAAAACTCGTTGTGCACAGCAACATATTTTATGTAGTAAGGATTAACTCAATATTAAGTGTCTGATATAATTGTGGCTTTCAAGTGTGAAATAGTGTTAATGAGATATATAATCATTTAATGTCATTGTAATCAGTTATATATGTTCGTTAAATGACTAAATGTGATTGTTTTTTGACTACTTATCATTTGTGATGTTGACGAAATATATACGTTAATTGATGCTATTTACATCATCGTTTGGTAGGGAAAGTTTCAACTTGCACAATGAAAAATTGAAATATCTAATTGTAATGCAACAGCCAAAAGAAAATGGATTTGTAGACAAAATTAAGCGGTTAAAACTTATAAATGCTTTATTGTACCTACTTCTAATAGTATACATCGTTGCATTATTATTGGTTGCTTCAAGATAATATTATTTGTACGAATTCTCAGTGTAAGAGAAACTAAAACAAAGATTT
Organism: Labilibacter sediminis; assembly: GCF_005877885.1. Taxonomy (GTDB): domain Bacteria; phylum Bacteroidota; class Bacteroidia; order Bacteroidales; family Marinilabiliaceae; genus Saccharicrinis; species Saccharicrinis sediminis. The sequence continues at coordinate 14,855 of NZ_VCHY01000032.1, read as the reverse complement.
ATGAAAAAAAAGTTAATGTTTTTGAGGCAATCCTTATTGGTATTAGGATTGTTAGTTGGTGGTTATCTACCCGCAACAGCACAACAAAGAACAGTTAGTGGAAATGTTAAAGATTATAATGGGGAGGCTGTACCTGGTGTAACTGTAATGGTAAAAGGTACACAAAATGGTACAATCACTGATATTGATGGAAACTATAATATCGGCGTTGATTCTGGAAGTAGCCTGGTGTTTTCATTTATAGGATTAAAGAGTCAGACAATAGTTGTTGGAGAACAATCCACTATAAATGTCACGATGGAGAATGATGCTATTGGACTTGAAGAAGTAGTGGCTGTAGGTTATGGAACAAGAAAGAAGGAGTCGTTGACAGGATCAATTAGTACCATTAAGAGCGATGAAATGAGGGAAGCTCCTGTTGCGAATGTTAGTAATAGCTTGGCTGGTCGTTTACCAGGGTTGGTAGCTGTTACAAGTAGTGGTGAACCTGGAACCGATGGTTCTACATTACGCATAAGGGGTAGTAACACCTTTAATGATAACAGTGTGCTTATTATCGTTGATGGTGTACCAGGCAGAAGTTTGGACCGAATTGACCCTAACAGTATAGAAAGTATTTCTGTACTAAAAGATGCATCAGCAGCTATTTACGGGGCACAAGCTGCAAATGGTGTAATCTTGGTGACTACTAAACGAGGAAAAATAGGTAAGCCAGAGATAAGTTATAAAGGCGAATTTGGCTTTAATCAGCCTACAAAACTTCCTGAGATGGCAGATGCACCAACTTATGCTAGCATGCTCAATGAAATTGCATACTATGAAAATAATGACAACGGATTTAATTCAATATATACTGAAGAGCAGATACAGTTATTTAGGGATGGTTCAGATCCATTAAGGTATCCCAATATTGACTGGTTTGATGAAGTGATAAAGCCACAATCAGCTCAGAATAGCCATAATATCAGTATTAATGGTGGTACAGAAAAGATGAAGTATTTTGTGTCTTTGGGAACAAGATTTCAGGATGGAAACTACAAAAACAGTTCAAATTCGTACAGACAACATGATTTTAGAAGTAATATCGATGGTGAAATTACCAAAGATATTAGTGTTGGAGTGGATATCTCAGGAAGGCTAGAAAATCGGAACTACCCTATTAGCAGTGCTTACGATATTTTTAGAGGAATAATTCAAAGTTATCCTACCTCTGTTGCACGATGGCCGAATGGAGAACCAGGTCCGGCGTTGGAAGGAGGACGAAATCCTGTTGTAACCAGTACTGATGTCCCAGGTTACAATAGACAAAAAAAATACGTGTTTAATAGTAATTTAAAACTTGATGTTAATATTCCTTGGGTCAAGGGATTATCATTTAGCGGTAATGCTTCATTTGATCAAAGCTTCAATTTTTTTAAAATTTGGAAACAACCATATGAATTATACACCTGGGACGGAAACTCAGTGGATGAAAATGGCGATCCTATATTGCAATCAAAAACCTATGGAGGAGGAACAAATAATGCCCCTAGTTTAAAAGAGGAGTTCAGGTCGGATTACCAAAATCTGTACTATGGAATATTTAATTACGAAACAGTTATTAGCAATGACCATAATTTAAAGATGATGGTTGGGGCTCAGGTTGATGAAGGAAACATGAATCGATTTGATGTTTATCGGGATCTATACCTTTCAACAGCCATTCAGGAAATATTTGCAGGTCAAACAGCTAATCAAAGAACAGGTGGCTCAGGAAGTGTAAATGCGCGACAAAGTTATTTTGGTAGAATTAATTATGATTTTGCGAATAAGTATTTATTTGAGTTTGTAGGTCGATATGATGGTTCATATATTTTTCCAGAAGATAATCGTTTTGGCTTTTTCCCGGGAGTATCTTTAGGTTGGGTTGCTTCTGAAGAACGCTTTTGGAAAGATAATTTATCATTTATCGATTATTTTAAACTAAGAGCTTCCATTGGTCAAACAGGTAATGATCGTGTCGGAGAGTTTCAATACCTTACAAAATACTTATTGGGTTACCAAACTAATCCAGGGTGGAATATGCCGTTTGTTACATACTCAGGTTCCGATTTAACTGAACTAAATACCTTATATGAAAGTGTTTTAGCTAATCCAAACATTACCTGGGAGGTTGCCAATCAGGCAAATATTGGAATTAACGCATCATTGCTGAATGGTAAATTAAGTATTGAAGCTGATTATTTCGAATATCGTCGAAGTAATATTTTAGGAGCACAGAATGCTAACGTGCCTAATTCAGCAGGATTGTCATTACCAGATGTTAATTATGGTAAAGCATCAAATAAAGGATTTGACTTCTTGGTGTCATATAATGATTATTCAATAGGTGACTTTGGTTATTCAATATCGTTTAATGGAAGTTATTCAAAGAGTAAGGTAGAAGAGTGGGATGAAACAGAAGGAATCCCAGAATGGCAAAAAAAGACAGGTCACCCTATGGGCTCAGGATTATACTATAAAACTGATGGAATATACAATGATCAGGCAGAAATTGATGCACATGATGTGAGTTATGAAATTGGAACTACGCCAGAACCTGGAGATGTAAAGTTTGTTGATTACGACGATAATGGTATTATCAATGCAGATGACCGTGTTAGAATTTATAAGAACAATATTCCTAGTTTCACTTTTGGCTCGAACATTAACCTGAAGTATAAAAATATTGATCTGTCCATGTTACTGCAAGGTGCAACTGGTGGAGTCGCGTACATCACTTCTGAAGCCGGTCAGTTTGGTAATTATTTACAAAGCTTTGCAGATGAGCGTTGGACGGCAGATAATCCTAATGCTAGTGGACCGCGAACATTTAATAGAGGTAACTTATACTGGACTAATAATAGTAATACATATTGGTTGCATAAAACTGATTACTTGAGGTTAAAAACTTTGCAAATAGGATATACTCTACCTAAAAGTTTTGTTGATAAAATTGGTTTGGAGAATGTAAGAGTATATGCAAGCGGATATAACTTATTAACATTTAGCCCAGATATGAAAGATTTTGATCCTGAGGTTGGTTCAAATACTGGAGCAACTTCTTCGGCTGCTTCTGTAAATGGTTACAATTATCCTCTGAATAGGGTTGTTTCAATGGGCGTTAATATAGTATTCTAAAGAATAATGAATAGTATTTTGATATTTTAAACATAGAAAGATGAAAATAAAAAATATAGGAAAATCCTTAATGTATTTTCTAGCAATCATAATAATGAATGTTGCATGTAATGATGATGCTCTCGATCTGTCTCCTGCAGATGCAGTGACTGATGATGCGGTTTTTAATTCAGCAGATCCTGGATTAATGAAAGCTTTTGTAAATAATGTTTATCAAGGATTGCCTGATGGATTTCAGTGGAGTATGATTGCTTCGGTATCAGATGAAGCTCATTTAAATGCAGGAGGATGGCATGGAGCACACTCTATCATGAAAAGCCAATTGACGGAAAGTAACCTATCAGCATTTAGTCCTTGGGGCTATTATGAAATGTATAATTGGGATAATGTATATAGGAAAATCAGAGCGGCAAATTTATTTCTATCAAAAGTTGATGATTCACCTGCAGATATTGAAGCTAAAAATGTAATGAAAGGTGAAGTATATTTCTTAAGAGGGTATTTATACCATAATTTAGTAGCCATGTATGGTGGTGTACCAATTATAGATAAACCCTACACTTTAGATGAGAATTTTAATATTGCCAGAGATACCTATGCTGATTGTATTGATTTTATTTCTAATCAGTGTGATAGTGCGGCAAAGTATCTACCGTTAAATATCGAACAAGGAAGAGCAGCTAAAGGTGCAGCTCTTGCCCTGAAAGCAAGAGCTCTTATATATGCTGCAAGTGATTTGTACAATACGCCTTCTGTTTGGGGAAGCTATGAGCACCCTGAATTAGTAGGATATACAAATTCTTCAGCAGCTGACCGTGAATCTCGTTGGCAGAAAGCCAAGGATGCTGCAAAAGCTGTAATTGATTTAAACATTTACTCACTACATGGAGCAAATCCTTTAAATCAACAAGAAGCTCAGGATAATTATTATCAGTTATTTATCTCAATGGAGACATCTGAAGATATTTTTAGCCGCTATTTTACTCAGAATGTTGAAGGAGATTGGGCTACATACAACCCAGGAGTTTTTCATAACCCTAATGGTTATCATGGCTGGGGATGTGATACCCCAACTCAGCAATTCGTAGATGCATATGACTGGAGTGATGGTTCTGTGTTCGACTGGAGCAACCCTGAGCACGCAAGTGATCCATATGGAATTTTTGGAGATATGAAAAGAGACCCAAGATTTTATGCTACGGTTTTATTCGATAATGCTCCATGGAGAGAAAGACCTAGTGACGTTAGCGGTGATCCACACGGTAAAATTCAGACGGGTCATTACTGGACCATTTTTGATGGTGAAACAGATATTAGAGATGGTTTAGATACAAAAGGGACAAAAGGTGGTGTTGAGAACTGGAACGGAACACATACCGGGTATTATCTTAAAAAAGGTGTTGATGCTAATATAGATCCGGTGGCTATTAAACAAACTGCTCCATGGCGCTTTTTACGCTATGCAGAGGTTTTATTAAATTACGCAGAAGCTTGCATTGGATTAGGGCAGGAAGGTGAAGCCCAAACCTACATTAATATGGTTAGAACAAGAGCAGGTATGCCTGATATTGCAACTACAGGTCAGGAATTAGTTAAAAGTTTACAAAAGGAACGTCAAATAGAAATGGCCTTTGAAGAGTTACGTTATTTTGATATTAGAAGGTGGATGATTTGCGAAGAAGCCTTTGCTGATGTTCAAAACATTTATATACTGTATGGCGATGAATCAAATCCATCTCCGACTTACGGTGATGGCATACCAACATATACCGTTGAAGAAGGTGAAGAGCGTACGTTTGAACCTAAAGCTTACTTCTTGCCAATAGCTCTCGATGAATTGAATATAAATGATCTGTTGGTTCAAAACCCAGGTTATTAATCTAAGGGGTAGTTTCATAAGGTATATAGAATAATTTATACTTTTAGTATTTAATTGTATTCTAATTTGCCCTCCAAATCTCTTTTTCGGAAGGTTTGGAGGGCTTTATTATCAATTAGCTAATAATGAATTATATATGCAACGTGAAGAGATTGACTTCTAACCCTGCTCTTATTGTTCAAGTTTAAATCCACTTCTCAGCCCTTTGTTATATTTACCAACCTGTGCGTAAATTCCAAGGGGTAATGGAACTGAAAAGCTAGACGGTATTTCATCTTTACCTGAAATACCTAGTCAAAATCAGCTAAAGCACTCATATCGATACTGGGAATTCTAAGATTGAGGAATGTGTTTGTCCTTAAGAAAAAGAAGACTGTAAGCATACAAGTTATCGGGCATATGTTGTAATTGGAAAAATACGGAGCTTGATTATAAAATGCGATTGAATACAACAATGTTTTACAAATCATTTAAATTAAACTAAGAAATATGAATTCTATTAAACTCATAATAGGAACTTTCTTGACAGCTACAGTGTTGTTAATGATGTCTTGCACATCATATAACGACTATAAGGATGCCGACTGGGAAGAAAAGAGTCCGGCAGATTGGGAAAATCCGGCGGTTAGCCAAATAAACCGCAAAGCTCCGCGTGCTTACTATATTCCTTTTGCTACTGAAGAAGAAGTGGACCGTGATAACAAGTGGTCATCATCGTTGGTTGAGTCTTTAAACGGTGAATGGTTGTTCCATATGGCACAAAACCCATCAGAGCGACCATATTATTTCTTTAAGGATGATTTTGATACGCGTTGCTGGAAAACCATCAATGTGCCAGCCAACTGGGAGTGCGAAGGCTTTGTGTATCCTATTTATACAAACGTAAAGTATCCCCACGAAAAAACACCACCAACCATTCAGGAACATTACAATCCGGTTGGTTCGTACAAGCGATCGTTTACCATTCCTCAAAACTGGGATGGGAAAGAAATCTTTTTACACTTTGGAGCTGCCGGTTCTGCGGTGTACGTTTGGGTAAACGAGCAGCAAGTGGGTTATTTTGAAGACTCTAAAACACCTTCTGAATTTAATATCAGTAAATTTTTGAAGCCGGGGGAAAATACATTGGCTGTTGAAATTTATAAATGGAGTGACGGTTCTTACCTTGAAGATCAGGATTTCTGGCGTTTGGCAGGTATCACCCGCGATGTGTTTTTGATGGCGCGTAATCCGCAACATATTCGCGATTTTGAGGTGGAATCAGGTTTAGCCGATGATTACATAACCGGAACTTTCTCGTTGTCGACCGAGGTTGTTGGTGGTGGTGTTACAAGTATTGAAGCCCAGCTGTTAGATGGAGAGAACATTGTTAGAAAATTCAGCAAAGAAGTAGATAAAGGAATTGCAGAGTTTAAAGCGGAGTTGCCAGAAGTAAAAAAATGGACGGCTGAAACACCAAATCTTTATGAGCTTCTGATTACTTTGAAAGATGCTGAGGGCAAGGTCATCGAGGTATTGCGTCAGGACGTTGGTTTCCGTCGTATTGAAATAAAAGACTCCCAATTGCTGGTCAATGGTCAGTATGTTCATATCAAAGGTGCCAACCTGCACGAACATCACGATGTAACAGGTCATGTGGTTGATGAAGCAACGATGTTGAAAGATATTAAAGTGATGAAAAGTCACAATCTGAATGCGGTTCGTACATCGCACTATCCACAGCCTGAGCGTTGGTACGAGCTATGTAACCAATATGGGTTGTATGTGGTAGATGAAGCGAATATTGAATCTCACGGATTTGGGGCAACACATCAGGGGTGGTTTGATAAAGAAAAACATATTGCTTATCGACCAGAATGGGCAGATGCACATTTGTATCGCATCAGAAACATGTATGAACGTGATAAAAACCAACCTTCAGTTGTGATTTGGTCGATGGGCAATGAATGTGGCAACGGACAGGTATTTTTTGATGCATACAATGAATTAAAAAGCAAGGATAATAATCGCCTGGTACAGTTTGAGCAGGCCGAGTCTCCTGAAAATTCAGACATAAAATGTCCAATGTACTGGTCAATTGACGATATGATAAAGTTTGCAGAAGAGACGCCGGTTCAGCCACTAATTCAATGCGAATATGCGCATGCCATGGGTAATAGTGTTGGTAACCTACAGGATTATTGGGATGTCATTGAGAAATACGATGTTATGCAGGGAGGATTCATCTGGGATTGGGTCGACCAGGGTTTATTGACTGAAAATGAAACCGGTGAAAAATACTGGGCTTACGGAGGCGATTTTGGTCCTGATACCGTGCCAAGTGATGGTGCTTTTTGTTTGAATGGATTGGTTAATCCTGACCGCGGGGTTAAGCCTCACCTGTTGGAAGTGAAAAAAGTATATCAGTACATCAAGTTTAAGCCTGTTGATTTAAAAGCGGGTAAGATTAAGGTTGAGAACAAATATGCCTTTATCTACACCGATAAATTCGAGTTTACTTATGAAGTAAAAGGTAATGGTAAGGTTGTTAAGTCGGGCAAGATTGATAATGTAAACTTAGCACCTGATGCATCAAAAGAGGTAAGCTTGGATGTTGATTTTCAAGCGGAGGCGAATACCGAATACTTCCTGAATGTATACGCTACTCTTAAAGAAGCTGAATGGTTAGTAGATGCCGGTACTGAGTTGGCCAAGGAGCAATTCAAATTGTCAGGATCATTCGCGACAGGTAAGGCCTCCTTGAGTGTAGCTGAGTTCGAAGAAAAAGAAGGACAGGTAGTGTTCTCAGGAGACGGATTTGCGGTTACATTTGATACAAAAACAGGTATGCTTTCTTCATACAAAATTGCCGGTAAGGAGTTAATAAAAGAAGGTCCAGTACCTAACTTCTATCGTGCTCCCACGGATAACGATTTTGGGAACAATTTTCATGAGCGAAACAAAGTGTGGCGTAAAGCAGGCCAAAACAGAGTGCTGACTTCATTTAAAGCAGATAAGAACGGGGTAACCTTTAATTTTAATCTGGTTGATGGAGATACGCAATTAGGTATTTATCAATCGAAGTATGCAGTTAAGGCAAATGGTTCTGTTGTTGTGAGCAATTCTTTTAAAATGACGGAAGGTGATTTACCAGAGATTCCACGCATGGGTATGAATTTAGTGATGCCGCGTGAATTTGACCAAATGAGTTGGTTAGGTCGTGGACCACATGAGTCATACTGGGATCGTAAAACAAGTGCTTTTGTTGATGTGTATTCAGGAACCGTTGCTGAACAATACTGGGAGTATATTCGTCCGCAGGAGAATGGTAACAAAACAGATGTGCGTTGGATGACAATTACTAACAAAGATGGCCTTGGATTTAAATTCACAGCTAATGGTGACTTGTTAGAGGTTTCTGCTCACCATAATATTATGGAAGATTTTGAGTCACCAGAACGCACTGATGGTCGACAGGTTGGTGGCAAACCTGTAGTAAATCGTCATAGTGTAGATGTTAAACCACGCGACCTGACATCGATTAATATAGATTATAAGCAAATAGGTGTTGGTGGTGACAATAGCTGGGGTGCCTGGACACATGATCAGTATCGACTGACTGAAAAAACGTATTCTTATAGTTTTAGCATTTCTCCTATAAATTAGAGAGAAATGAGTATGTAAATAAGGGGAGATAGTATAGTTTTTCCTTATTATGTTAATATATATCATTTAAAACTTAAAAATCTTACAATGAAAATTACTTACTTAGTTTTTATTGCACTTTGGATATTTGGATGCACTGTATCTAAAAATAAACAAATTGAACCGGGTAAAATTTTGCCTGATAACAATGGTATACATATAAATGCCCATGGAGCAGGTTTTCTTTATCACAAGGGCATGTATTATATGTTTGGGGAACATAAAATAGAAGGAAAAAAAGGAAATTCGGCTCAGGTTGGGGTTCATTGTTATTCATCTGAAAACCTGATAGACTGGAAAGATGAGGGCATTGCTCTTAAAGTGATAGAAGGTAACTCTGATCATCCGATTACAAAAGGATGTGTATTGGAACGCCCTAAGGTCATCTATAACCAACGAACAAAACAATTTGTAATGTGGTTTCATTTAGAACTCAAAGGTCAGGGCTATAAAGCAGCACAAACCGGTTTGGCGGTGTCCCAAAGCATAACAGGTCCTTATAGTTATGTAAAAAGCCTCAGGCCTAATGCTGGTCATTGGCCGATTAATTTCTCAGAAGAACAAAAAAAGAAAGAGTACGATTACTCAATTAACCGCTGGTCAGAAGAAGGTCGGGAAGCTGTAGTTAGTGGTATGTTTGTGAAGCGTGATTTAAAAGGCGGACAAATGAGTCGAGATATGACTTTGTTTGTTGATGACGATGCAAAGGCTTATCATATTGCAGCATCAGAGGAGAACGGTACACTTCACATTAGGGAGCTGGCCGATGATTACCTCGATTTTACAGGTAAGTACGTTCGTGTTTTTCCGGAAGAGAGCAATGAAGCACCTGCTATATTTAAGCGACACGGTAAATACTACATGATCTCGTCGGGTTGTACAGGATGGAAGCCCAATCCTGCACGATCGGCCATGGCCCAAAACATAATGGGCCCATGGGAAGCACTGGGCAATCCCTGCCGGGGAACGGAAGAACAGGTAAAGACAACCTTCCATTCACAAAGTACCTATGTCATTCCTGTACACGGTAAGGAAGATGCTTTTATTTATTGCGGAGACAGGTGGCGACCTGAGAATGCGATTGATGGTAGGTATGTGTGGTTACCAATAGAGTTTGAAGGTGATAAACCAATTATTAAATGGTATGATAAGTGGAACTTATCCCAATTGGATAACTAATTAATCAGGATTTACGGGAAGAGTTGTAAGAATCACAATAATAAACGAATCAGTGTATCCCTCATGTAAGAAATTGTTTTCTTCATGGGGGATTTCTTTTAGTATTGGAAGAATTTTAAGAATGTAAAGGGCTTTACAACGGTAGTTTTACGTAAGCGTCTCCAGAATGACGTATAAAAAATCCCAATTAAATGCTTTCTGTACTTAATTGGGATTTTTCTCAAAAGATTTTCATATCGATTAACAGACAATAAATGAGGTGAGTTAATAAGAATAAACTCCTAATACCAATCGCGTCCTAAACGAATAAAAAAAGAGAGAAAGAATTTAAGTATCTCAAAGTATCTTTAAGTTGCACAACAAAAACGACTTTCTCTCATGACAAATTTAAACTTATTCTCTCAAATCATATCAAAATTAGATCGTACAAGTTTCAAAAAGATCGTTTCAGAAAAGTTAACCGAAAACATCAAAAAGGATTTGATAGCTGGACTCATTTAGTATCAATGCTATTTTGTCAATTTGCTAAAAGTCAATCCGTACGTGATATCAGTAATGGTTTACGTTCGGCAACAGGTAATGTAAATCATCTGGGTATACAAAGAGCTCCTTCAAAATCAACGGTTAGTTACCAAAACAAAAATAGAGACTGGACTTTATTTCGGGATTACTATTATCAGTTGCTTTCTCATTTAGGACAGCAATCCGGATTTAAACAGTAAAAATTCAGAATCAAATCAAAAATATTCCTTTTGGATTCTTCTACGATTAGTCTTTGTTTAAGCTTGTTTGATTGGGCTAAGTACAAGACTTCTAAAGGGGCTGTAAAAATGCATACTTTACTTGATTATGATGGAAACTTACCAGCATATGTGAATATAACAGATGGAAAAACGGCTGATAATAAGGGTGCGTATGATGTACCATTACTAAAGGGCAGCGTAATTGTCGCAGATCGTTTTTATAATGATTTTTCATTACTTAATGTTTGGGACAGCAAAGGAGTCTACTTTGTTGTTAGACACAAAGACAACATTAAATTTCGGACAATAAAAGAGAATGAACTACCGGAGAACAGGCATGAGAACATACTCAAAGATGAAATCATTGAACTTACAGGAAATACGTCGAAAAAGAAGTATTCAAAGAAACTCAGAAGGGTTGCTATCTGGAATGAAGAGAACAAGCAGGTAATAGAAGTTATAACGAATCAAATGTCATGGACAGCCAACACAATAAGTGAACTTTACAAGAGTCGATGGCAAATAGAAATATTCTTCAGAGAGATAAAACAGCTACTCCATATTAAATCATTTATTGGTACAAGTTAAAACGCTGTGATGATTCAGATCTGGACGGCATTAATTACAATACTAGTCCTAAAAGCCCTTAAGGAGATCTCGAAATACGGCTGGCAACTATCCAACTTAGTGGCTTTTATCAGACTTAATCTTTTTGTAAAAATAGACCTGCATAAATGGCTCGATAAGCCCTTTGATGAACCAAAACCGAGAGTTGAAATTGCAACACACACAGGTGGTTCTATTTTGAAACACCTTTAATATCGGTCACAAATATCGAATTCTAAGCTGTAATAGCTACGACTTGATCTGACAGTCAGGCTTTTTTCACAAACTTTAAAGAGCGTTTTTAAAAGGCATATTCGATTGGAATGAACCATTGGAACCGGGGATATTAGTCCCCGGTTGACCATTCCAGTCGGTCTGATTATCCCTGGCAGGTTGATCGCCATCAGGGCCTGCTTCCGTTTCATCAGACACTTGCAAAGTTACATCATTCTGATATTGATTGCTTACCAATTTTTCCACTGCCAGATGAAGGCTATCATCCCAGGTCTGTAATGGTGTTTTGCCATAACAGTATTTGCCTGAGTGCGGCCGGTTCTGGTTATAATACTCCAACCAGACATCCACATCGGCCTGCAACTCCTCAATGGAGCTATAGATCTTTTTGCGGAAAGCCGTTGCATAGAACTCATCCTGCATGGTTCTGTGGAAGCGCTCACAAATGCCATTGGTTTGTGGGCTTCGTGCTTTGGTTTTGGTGTGATCAACATCCTCAATGGCCAGATACAACTGGTACTCGTGGTGTTCCCTAGCTCCGCAATATTCCGTGCCTCGATCCGTCAGAATACGCATCAATGGAATGCCGTATTTGTCGTAAAAGGGGATTACCCTGTCATTAAGCGTATCTGCTGCCACAAGGGCTATTTTACGGTCATAGAGCTTGGCAAAAGCCACCTTGGTATAGGTATCAATAAATGTCTGTTGATAGATCTTTCCTACGCCTTTAATATAGCCAACGTAATACGTATCCTGTGCTCCCAGATAACCGGGATGGTACGTCTCAATCTCACCGTGGGCCACCTTTTCTTCCTTGGCTTTTTCCAGGGCTACAAGTTGCGATTCCGATAGAACCATCCCTTCTTGTGCGACCTTAGCTTCCAATGCCTTTAGGCGCTTTTTAAAGGTTTCCAGGTCATGGCGTAACCACACACACCGGATTCCTGCCGGGGATATGAATACGCCTTGCTTTTTCAGTTCATTGGAGGCCCTGCATTGTCCGAATGCTGGGTATTCAATGGCAAAATCAACCACCTGCTCTTCTATTTCCGGAGAGGTGCGGTTTTTAATGTTAGGTTTCTTGCGGCTGAGTTCCTTTAATGCAGCTTCTCCACCTTCTTCAAACAATTCTTTGTAGCGATAAAAGGTGTCTCGACTATAGCCCAGGTATTTACATGCAGTTGAAACGTTGCCTAATTGTTCGGCTAATTGAAGTAACCCTAACTTACTTTTGATTAACTTTGATTCTGAATTCATTTCTGACAGTTTTGAAAGGTGAAACTTATTTTGTTTGAGCAAACTAAATTTAAGTCTTTTGCCTTTTAACTGTCAGATTAAATCGAAACTAATTCATCTAAGCGTAGTTTTAGCAGTAAAAAAAACGTTTAGGACGGTATTGTCCTAATACTTATGTTTTAATACAAATCCTTAATCTTCTCCATATTCTTTTGAATCAAAGCTTCCGTTGTTCGGGCATAACGCTGAGTCATTTTGGTGCTGGAATGACCTAAGGTTTTTGATACGACTTCCAATGGCATATTATTCTCCAAAGCAACTGTCGTTGCAAAAGTATGCCTGGCAGTATGAGTAGATATGGGTTTATCAATGCCACATATGATTCCTATTTCTTTCAAAAACGCGTTCATTTTTTGGTTGCTGAGAACCGGAAGAACTGCGTTTTTTTCAATAAGTTCTGGTTCGTATTTGTATTTGGCCATAAGCTTTTTGGCAGCCTCAATAACAAAGATAGTACTCATCTGATCGGTTTTGGTACGCTTTTTATGAATCCAGGTAATTCCGTTTCCGTCGGTTGTTATATGTTCTCGTTTTAATGACTTGGCATCGGAGAAAGCCAATCCGGTAAAGCAACAAAACACAAAAACATCACGAACTTGTCTTAAGCGTTCTATGCTTATTTCTTTATTGATGACTGTATCCAGTTCCTCTTTAGTAAGATATACTGCATCAACAGGCTTAAGTTTGAACTTAATGGTTGCAAATGGATCTTTCTTCATCCAGCCGTTGGCCAATGCAATACGAACAATCTTTTTGAAGTTCTTTAAATACTTAATGGCAGTATTGTGAGCACATTTACGTTCTGTTTTTAAATAAAGCTCATAATTACGGACAAACTGATGGTTCAGATCTTCCAAAGCCATGTCTTCACGTTGATATTGCCAGCGAATAAAATCTTTTGTGTGCATATAAGAAGTCTCGTAACGCTGAACAGTGTCTGGTGCGAAATCAATACCAATTAGTTTCTTGGCATTGTCATTATGATCCTGAAATGCTTTTAGGATGGTTCGCCTTGTTTCTTTTTTGCCAACTAGTTTTTCCTGGATAATTCGAGCTGTGACTGGCTGTTTATCCAATACCATAAAATCAATATAGGATAGTATCTTTCTTCGATATTGGTCAATGAACTCATTGAGCTCAGCAATTTCCGAAGTTCGACCTTTAGCTCTTTCTTTTTTGTCATCCCAATTATTAGGGTTAACATGCTTTTTAAGTGAGAACTCTGTTCTTTCCTTATTAATAGTGATTCTAACAAAGATTGTTGCATCTCCACTTTTGGTAAGTTTTGTTCTTTTGATGAAGAACAAGATTTTGACATTTTCAAGTCCGCTCATAATGATAAATTTTAATGTTAAAATTATTTCTATGAGTCCATTTCTGAACGATTCAAAACCGAGTAATAGAGCGCAATGCAGTGTGATTCACAACTGTCAATCGAGGACTTTTTTAGAGGAAATTAAGTCCTCGATAAGTCCGCTTAAAAACTGCGTTTTTTTGCATCTTTTTGCAAAATATTGCGCATTAAAAAACCCTGTAAGTATTGACTTACAGGGTTTTACTTTAAATTGCTTTCGCATTCAGCGGAGAGAGAGGGATTCGAACCCCCGGTACCTTAATAACTATGGCTTTTAGTATAGGTGGTAAAAAGTCTGCGAACAAAAAAAGCTGTACGCTACAAATATTACTTCTGTCTCGGTTAAGGAGCTTCAAAAAAAATATTAGATTACTATTAGATGCTCTGCCATAGCTTGTACAACATAAAGACAAGACATCACTAAAGTATAAACAAAGTAGGCTAATTCTATGGATACGCTCATGCTTAAGTAGTATAAATAGGGATTAAAGTTAGATAAAACAGGGATTAAATAGGGTTTAAAGTAGGATAGTACCTAATTGAATTTGAATTTAATAATAATTAAATGTAAATTGAGTACAACTTAATGTTACTTGTTCCCTACTTGATGATAACTGTATCTATAGGGATTTAATACTTGAACACAGAGCTGTCCTAAACGATTTTGTATTTAGATATTCGAATTGATAAAATGTGGTTTTGGGACAGTTTTTCAGTTTTT
>NZ_VCHY01000319.1 GCF_005877885.1 Labilibacter sediminis | reverse complement strand
GATGATGATGATCAGTAGATTTAGTTGTTTGTGTTTGTTTAATTTTTAATTTTTAGTTTTTAGTTGTTTGTGTGTTTTTTTTTTATTTTTAGTTGTTTGTGTTTATTTTTTAATGAAATGTTTTAAATTTTAAGTAAAGTTGTCTTTTTTATTTGTTGTGTTTGTTTTATTGTTAATTTTTAGTTGTTTATGGCAATTCTATTTGTACAAGGACTAAAGTTGTAATTTCTCAAACTAATTTGGTTGGCAGTTTCTATTCAACTGCCAACCACTGCCTACAAAACTGCCAACGCCTGCCAACCAACAAAAACTCCTTGGCCATTCGTTGGCCAACTGCCACCACTCCGTGTAGCCTTATTAATATTATATATTATATATTTTCAATTAGTTATAATAAGTTTTATACTTAATTCTTTTAGTCTTTTAGAAATAATGAGGCGTTTGTGACCCTTAAAATGCCGTTTGTTGGTTTCATTTGGCGTAATTGTATGCGGATTTAGTCTTAGTTATAAAAATTATATTTGTTGTTATTGGATTGGAAATGTTTGGATAT
>NZ_VCHY01000318.1 GCF_005877885.1 Labilibacter sediminis | reverse complement strand
TTTTATTTAAGTAGTTTGATTGTCTTTAGTTTTCTTTCATTTTTAAGTTTATTTAGTTTGTTAGTTAATTTGGTTCTTTAGTTTTATTAAGTTCTTCTCTATAAAACTTAACCCTTAAGTTACTTTTTATTTCTGTTATTTAGTTCTATATTCAGTTTATATCGTATTTACTCCCTCACTCCCTGCGAACGAACTTTACTTACTTTAGCTATACTACGATTGATCGGGTAATTCTTGTCTGGTTAAGAGTTAGTAGACACTAGGTGATAGAAGACTTAACTTGGACTTGAATATATTTTACTACTAATATTTTTAACAACAAGTTTTTGGCGCCGCTGCCGGGGAGTGGTTCAAGTAATTACGATTATTTACTGTTTTTATTATTTACTGTTATTTGCTTTCCGTCTTAACTTTTATTCGAAATTTTTGAAATTCTGCCCAGCTCGACGCGCCGCGCCACTCACTGATGTGCCGCGCCAAGCTAAGCAGAAAGCAGTTTTATTTTTTCGTTTTTGTTTTTGTTTGACAGGTTAATGCCCGGTACCAGAAGTAGTT
>NZ_VCHY01000317.1 GCF_005877885.1 Labilibacter sediminis | reverse complement strand
TTTATTCATACTCATTCAATTGGAAGTATTGATCCAATTTTAAAATTTTGTTTCGCAATTTCATAATCCAAGTTTTCATTTTTTAATTGACCTTTGGATAAAAATCCCGAAAATTTATATTTTTCCTTGAATGTGTCATTGAAAGGTAAAGGATTGAATCCTTTTAATGAAATAAAGTTTTTGATCGGAATATGAATAAAACCGAAAGACCCCTTAACTATTAAGGGGGTTAATAGAACGAATCACACTTTTACCACTAAACTATACCCGCTACAATGCAAATTATTATATATAAATGGACCTTTTGTCGAGGCGCTTCTGTCTATGTGTAGATGGGCTTCGTAGATGGGCTTCTTATACTTATATAAGAAATAGGTATATATATTCTTATATAAATATATTTTACCTACATAGTACAGTGACCCGTTCAGGAATTCCATGAACCAAGCCCTTTTCTTTTAACTCAGTGGTAGAGTAATCCCATGGTAAGGCGTAAGCCCTCGGTTCAAATCCGATACGATAAGGGACTTTGTATTTTTTTCAGCTGTAGTATTCATATT
>NZ_VCHY01000315.1 GCF_005877885.1 Labilibacter sediminis | reverse complement strand
GACATAACCGGAAAATAACATGTTTATGATAGTGATGATGAAAGTGAGCTTGCGGATATTGATTGTTCAGAACCGATTATTTTTCACACAAAGGATCCTCGTTGTTCAACATCCGGAACTAAGCCTGATGGTGAACAAAAGGATGAAGTCCCTAGAGCTCAATTTCATCACGTGATTAATGAGTGGCTTCACCCTGAAACGGGTAAAGCAATCAAGAAAACGGAAAAATCCTTTATCATCGAACCAGACTACGTCCCAACGAAATTAATGTCAAGTAATGTAAGACCTAGTCTTAATTTAACCAACATTCACCAAAAGATTTAAGTAATTAAAAAGTTTACATACTAATCCCTTTTTAACAATTTGGATACAAACCATCTACATATCTTCCAAAATACATGTTCATGTCTACCCAAAAGCTTCTAAGTACAATACCAAAACGGGAAGTTCTTCACTAGCAATATGGAACTTCTACTCACCACTTCAAGAACCTTCGATCTTGTCCTTCCCTGAAAAATGTTACCACTACGGGTTAAGCTATAAAAGCTTAGTGAGTTCATAAAG
>NZ_VCHY01000314.1 GCF_005877885.1 Labilibacter sediminis | reverse complement strand
AATCGGTAGATTATCTTTTATGTAGCAGCAGCTTTTTTTCCTTTGTATTCCCTTTCGAATTATGTATTCTCTTTCTCGTCCACCAACATGATAGATGCTTTGAGTGATATTTTCGTTGTCTAGTTACATTTATGTGTCGTTGTTCGTAATCAATAATTGATCTTGTTGAATGTCTTTGATGTTTCCTTGAGGTGTTGTCTAGAATCAATAAGTGATCTTGTTGAATGTGTTTGATGTTTCCTTGAGGTGTTGTCTAGAAGTAGTGTTTTGAGTGAACTTTTGTGCCTATTGTGAATAGACCTGGCAATTTAAGACACGACACGACAAACACGACACGAGTTTTCCGTGTATGTGTTTGCCAAATTAGTGTTTCGTGTTTATCCGTGTCTGACACGAATTCAAAAATTCGTGTTTCGTGTTTATCCGTGTCAAACACGAATTTACCTGTATAAACACGTAATAAATTTCGTGTCGACACGTGACACGGATAAACACGACACGACACGTATAAACACGATACAATTCAATAGAGAGTGTTTAAACTGTACAGTTGATGAAACCTTAAT
>NZ_VCHY01000313.1 GCF_005877885.1 Labilibacter sediminis | reverse complement strand
TGGATAATGATATTGCTGCATATACTGAGCTAATGTATGGAATACCACCAAATCCTTTTGATTACATAAAACAATGTTCAAATGCTCATGAGATCTGGATAACTTTGGAAGCAATGTTTGAAGGAAATGAATCTATAAGAGATAAAAAGATGACATCTACCATCAACAAATTCAACAGCTTCCAAAAGTTATCTGGAGAAACCTTGAATGAAGCATGCAATCGGTTCAAACTGATAGTCAATGAACTGATGACACTTGGCATTCCAAAAACCAAGCTTGAACTGAACATTGGTTTTCTAAATGGTTTAGATGACAGGTGGATTACCATAAGAATGATTCTCCAAGGAAATGGGAATTTGAAGAGAATGTCTCTTCAGGAACTTTTTGGAGAGTTGATAGCTCAAGAGTCCACAGTGGAACAACAGTACCAAAAGATGTATGGAGGAAATCTTGCCCTGTTGTCTTCTTCCTCCATGGAAAAGACAGAAAGTACAAATTCCAACATTCCTTCTACCCTACAAACATTCCCAACTGATGATCATGGTACCAGTTCTCACCCAATGGAC
>NZ_VCHY01000312.1 GCF_005877885.1 Labilibacter sediminis | reverse complement strand
GCCATTATTCTTTTCTATTTGTTATTTTTTTTTTTTTTTTACTATTACCAAATCAAATGACTGGACCAACAGATCCTTTATAAAAGATAAAAGAAAGGGGTGAATCTGCTCTTAGGGATCATTAAATCCTAAAAAAATGATTGTTCTTGTGTATCATGGAAATTATTTGAAAGGCAAGAATCCAATAATTTTCTGTGGTAGAACAAAATATCTTTCATTTCCCCCTCTAATAGATTCTTTTTTTGGAGTTCAAAGGCAATGTTGTTAGGAATGTTGTTAGGTTCGCTTGAAGGTGTTTTGAAGCCGCTACCAACAGGTATCATCCCTCCCAGAACAACGTTTTCTTTCAGGCCTTTCAACCAATCGATACGGCCCAGGAGAGCTGCTTTTGCTAAAACTCTAGCAGTTTCTTGAAAACTAGCTTCGGATATGAAACTTTGAGTATTCATAGATGCTCTTGTTATTCCCAATAAGACAGCTTGGTAACAAATCGCTTCTTCCAAAGCGCGCCCCATTCGTTCCGCTCGCAACAATCCAATTAGTTCTCCGGGCGAAAAAACATTAGAC
>NZ_VCHY01000311.1 GCF_005877885.1 Labilibacter sediminis | reverse complement strand
TTTGTTGATTGCAAAGTTTTGCCAAAGCATTAAGAATTAGTTGGTATAATTCTCCAAGCGTAGTTTGTGCCACCGTCATGTTTCTGAAGTCTAAAGAACGCTGAGCTTCACTAGCAAGAGATTCAGGGAAGGAATTTAAGAAACCCCCTTTAAGATTTATGTCATCAATACCTTGGAGGCAATAGAATCTTTGTGACATCCGGTCATAATGGGCTTCAAGATCTTTCTTCTGGAAAGAGCAGCATTTCATCTTGAGAAATTCTTCTCTTGCTTGAACAGTGTGTTCGAGAGGGCTTCCAATAAATTCATTATGGATAATACTTATAAATGCTTCAGGTGACTGACATTGTTGCATTGTGAGTTGACGGTATTCTCCAAGGCTGAGGTACCAATCTCTCAGTCGACCTTGAATTCTTGCGAGGAATCTTTTAATAACCATATCCATTGAATAATACTGTAATTCAGCTGAGCACCATGATTGCATTTCAACACATCGTTCTCGCCATTTGGAAGGTGGAATATTGTCAAATGTAAATTGAAGTGTAGTGTCTGATCTTGGCGTCGCGGT
>NZ_VCHY01000310.1 GCF_005877885.1 Labilibacter sediminis | reverse complement strand
CGGTTCAAAATTCCTTATCTTTCTCATTCACTACTCTTTATACAATGAGCGGAAATGCTTTTCTCTTATCACAGTGATATATATGATACATGTACAAATGAACTTATTTGAGCAAGGAATCCCTATTTGAATGATTTTTGAATGATTCACGATCGATATTTTTATTCATACTGAAACTTACAAAGTTGTTCTTTTGACAAATTATAGGCCCGGGATGGGGCTTTGTAATACCCTTTCAATTGACATAGACCCAAGTTCTCTAGTAAAATGAAAATGAGGATGAGACATGAGGAATTGTTGGGATAGCTCAGCTGGTAGAGCAGAGGACTGAAAATCCTCGTGTCACCAGTTCAAATCTGGTTCCTGGCACATGATTAATTTGTATGAGTCTTTTTTTTCTATAAATTACTTAAGATAAATCGACATATATATTCATTAAAAAAAAAGTTTAGATCATACTACATACTTTTCTCCATCTCGGTCTTTGGATAAATACCCCATCTATTTTATAGATGGGTAAAGTATGTAACAAAAAGAAATTATATTTTATATTCTTTTTTCTCTTTCG
>NZ_VCHY01000031.1 GCF_005877885.1 Labilibacter sediminis | reverse complement strand
TACTATTGCCTTGGATGACTATATCGATGATGTGGAGACGCTGGATGCCAATATGATCTGGAGCATCGATGAGACGCCGGTGAATATCTCTGTCGTGATTACAGACAGAGTGGCTACGATCACCGCACTGGATGAAAACTGGAACGGTAGCGAGACCATCACTTTCAGGGCGCAGGACGAGGGCGGTTTGGAAGTCACCGACCAGGCCACATTTACCGTGACTGCAGAAAATGATTTACCTGTCATCTCAGATATCCCTAACCAAACTGTTGCCGAGGGCGGAAGTTTTGCCACGATATCCCTGGATGATTATATCGATGATGTAGAGACATTGGATGCCAATATGATCTGGAGCATCGATGAGACGCCTGTGAATATCTCTGTAGTGATCACCGACAGGGTGGCTACCATCGCCCCATTGGATGAGAATTGGAACGGTAGCGAGACCATCACCTTTAGGGCCCGAGATGAAGGCGGCTTGGAAGTCACCGACCAGGCTACTTTCACGGTGACCGCAGTAAATGATCTTCCGGTGATCTCCGATATCCCTAACCAAACGATCGCCGAGGGCGGAAGTTTTGCCACGATAGCCCTGGATGATTATATCGATGATGTGGAGACGCTGGATGCCAATATGGTGTGGAGCATCGATGAAACTCCTGTAAATATTTCGGTAGTGATCACCGACAGGGTGGCAACCATCACGCCATTGGATGAGAACTGGAACGGCAGTGAAACCATTACTTTCAGGGCCCGTGATGAAGGCGGATTGGAAGTGACCGATCAGGCGACCTTTACGGTGACCGCAGAAAATGATTTACCTGTCATATCCGATATCCCCAATCAAAGTATTGCTGAGGGCGGAAGTTTTACTACCATTGCCCTTGATGATTATATCGATGATGTAGAAACGGCCGATGCGGCTATGATCTGGAGCATCGATGAGACGCCTGTGAATATCTCGGTAGTGATCACCGACAGGGTGGCTACCATCACCCCATTGGATGAAAACTGGAACGGCAGCGAGACCATCACCTTTAGAGCTAGAGATGAAGGCGGTCTTGAAGTCACCGACCAGGCTACCTTCACGATGACTGCAGTAAATGACCTGCCAGTGATCTCCGATATCCCTAACCAAACTGTTGCCGAGGGCGGAAGCTTTGCCACGATAGCCCTGGATGATTATATTGATGATGTAGAGACATTGGATGCCAATATAATCTGGAGTATAGATGAAACGCCTGTCAATATCTCGGTAGTGATCACCGACAGGGTGGCTACGATCACCCCACTGGATGAAAACTGGAATGGCAGCGAGACCATTACCTTTAGGGCGCAGGACGAAGGCGGCTTGGAAGTGACTGATCAGGCCACATTTACCGTGACTCCAGAAAATGATTTACCTGTCATCTCAGATATCCCTAACCAAACGATCGCCGAGGGTGGCAGTTTTGCGACTATTGCATTGGATGATTATATCGATGATGTGGAGACGCTGGATGCCAATATAATTTGGAGCGTCGATGAAACCCCTGTAAATATCTCGGTAGTGATTACCGACAGGGTGGCCACCATTACACCTTTGGATGAAAATTGGAACGGCAGCGAGACCATTACCTTTAGGGCACGTGATGAGGGCGGATTGGAAGTCACCAACCAGGCGACCTTCACGGTGACTGCAGTAAATGACCTGCCAGTGATCTCAGATATCCCCAACCAAACGATCGCCGAGGGCGGAAGTTTTGCCACGATAGCCCTGGATGATTATATCGATGATGTGGAGACGCTGGATGCCAATATGGTGTGGAGCATCGATGAAACTCCTGTAAATATTTCGGTAGTGATCACCGACAGGGTGGCAACCATCACGCCATTGGATGAGAACTGGAACGGCAGTGAAACCATTACTTTCAGGGCCCGTGATGAAGGCGGATTGGAAGTGACCGATCAGGCGACCTTTACGGTGACCGCAGAAAATGATTTACCTGTCATATCCGATATCCCCAATCAAAGTATTGCTGAGGGCGGAAGTTTTACTACCATTGCCCTTGATGATTATATCGATGATGTAGAAACGGCCGATGCGGCTATGATCTGGAGCATCGATGAGACGCCTGTGAATATTTCTGTCGTGATTACAGATCGCGTGGCTACAATCACGCCACTGGATGAAAACTGGAACGGTAGTGAGACCATCACCTTTATGGCCCGTGACGAGGGAGGATTAGAAGTCACCGACCAGGCTACTTTCACGGTGACCGCAGTAAATGATCTTCCGGTGATCTCCGATATCCCCAATCAAAGTATTGCTGAGGGCGGAAGTTTTACTACCATTACCCTTGATGACTATATTGATGATGTAGAGACATTGGATGCCAATATGATTTGGAGCATCGATGAGACGCCTGTGAATATCTCGGTAGTGATCACCGACAGGGTGGCCACCATCACACCACAGGATGAAAACTGGAACGGCAGCGAGACCATCACTTTCAGGGCACGTGATGAGGGCGGATTGGAAGTCACCGACCAGGCGACCTTCACGGTGACAGAGATTAATGATGCTCCGGTGATAACTGGACAAAGATTATTATCTACAGATGAAGAAACAGAATTGACCATTGTTATAACTGATTTAACGGTATTCGATATCGATAATAGTTTCCCGGATGACCATATTCTAATTGTTCAGGATGGAACAAATTATGCACATGTTGGAAACACGATTATCCCCAATGTAGATATTAATGGAAATATAAGCGTAAATGTACTTGTATCTGACGGACAGTTAGAAAATTCTGGAAGTGAAGTTTATGCATTGTTAGTATCTGTGATTCCGGTAAATGATAATCCTGTGATTACAGGTCAGGAGCTATTATCTACGGATGAAGAAACTCCTTTGACTATAGCTATAAGTGATCTGGTAGTTACAGATGTAGACAATACTTTCCCTGAAGATCATAGCCTTATTATTCAGGGTGGAGTGGGTTATACTTACATAGGGAATACTATTACACCAATTTTAAATTTGTATGGAGAAATATCTGTTAACGCCATTGTTTCAGATGGACAATCAGTTAATGCTTCAAGTGAAGTATTTCAATTAAAGGTAATAGTTAATCCAGTAAATGATGCTCCTGTTATAACAGGTCAAAACGCAGTGTCAGTAGCTGAAGAATCATTAAGAACAATTACCGTGAATGATTTGGTTGTAACAGATGTAGATGATACATATCCAACGGGTTTTACCATCTCGGTCTCAACAGGAAGTAACTATTCCGTTAGTGGCAATAGTATTACTCCTAATGAAAATATAGTTGGAGATATAGTTGTTCCGGTGACAGTATTGGATCCTCACGGAGCGGAAAGCAATGTCTGGAATCTGATAGTTTCTGTAGTTAATGATAATGATCCTCCTGTGGTCAGTGATATACCTAATCAAATAATTGATGAAGGTGGTGCTTTTTCAACCATCGACTTAAATCTGTTTGTAAGTGATGCAGACCATAGTGATGATCAAATTACATGGACGACTTTTGGGCAGATAGAACTTGTTGTTGTTATAGATAATGAATCCAAGGAGGCTCAGGTAAGTACCCCAAATGAGAATTGGTTTGGATCGGAGATTATATCTTTTATAGCTAGTGACGGAACTCTTTCTGATGAGGATCAGGCAGTATTTACTGTGAATGCTATAAATGACGCTCCTGTTATTAGTAGCCAAAATCCTGTTTCTACCAATGAAGATGAAGCGCTTACGATACCATTAGGTGCATTGATTGTTGAAGATGTGGATAATACTTATCCTGATGAACACACATTGTCTGTACTGAGTGGTGAAAACTATACATTTAACAATCAAACCATCACCCCGGTTCGGGATTTTAATGGAGTTTTAACTGTTCCCGTAACTGTTAGTGATTTAGGTTCGGTAAATGCATTAAGTAACACTTATAATCTTAGTGTAACAGTTAATCCGGTTAATGATTCACCTGTTATTACGGGTCAAAGTTCTTTATCAACAGATGAAGAAACTGAATTGACCATTTCTATAGCAAGTATTACAGCAACAGATGTTGATAATAACTTCCCGGACGAACACTCGTTGGTGATACAGGATGGAGTAGGTTATACGCATGTGGGTAATAATATTACGCCGAATGCAGACGTTATAGGCTCTATTACCGTTAATGCCATTATTTCTGATGGAGAACCAGAGAATGATGAGAGTTTACCTTATGGTTTAACGGTTTTGGTCAATAGTATTAATGATGCACCGGTTATCACGGGGCAGAATTCATTATCGACAGATGAAGAAACAGCATTAGAAATTACAGTCGATGATATCATATTTACTGATGTGGATAATAATATTACGGCTGGTTCGCACTCTGTAATTGTAACCGATGGAGTTGGTTATACTTATTCAGGTAACATCATTACTCCAAATGTTGATGTAACTATACCAATTACAGTTAATGTTGTTGTTTCAGATGGAGAATCAGAAAATAATTTAAGTGCACCATTTGGTTTGTCGGTTTCTATTAATCCGGTTAATGATTCACCTGTAATTACAGGTCAAAATTTATTGTCAACTAACGAAGAAACAGCTATCGAACTTACAATAAATGACATAATTTTTACGGATGTAGATAATACAATCACACCATCATCTCATACCTTAATAGTGCAAGATGGTGTTAATTATTCTCATTCAGGAAACATTGTAACGCCGGCTTTAAATATAACTGATGATATCACAGTTAATGTTGTGGTATCAGATGGTGAATTGGAGAATGCAGAAAGTGATGTGTTTCCAGTCACTTTATCTATAAATCCGGTTAATGACGCCCCTGTAATTACAGGTCAATATCCGGTTTCAGTTGCAGAAGAAACCTTAAGAACAATTGCTCTAACAGACTTGATTGTAACTGATGTAGATAATAGTTACCCAACTGGTTTTACGCTTACGGTTTCCGCAGGAAGTAATTATTCGGTAGTAAATAGTAGTATTACACCAAATGAAAATGTTGTAGGAGAAATTATAGTACCTGTTTCGGTTAGAGATCCGAATGGAGCATCGAGTAATCAGTGGAATTTAGTGGTGATGGTGGTAAATGATAACGATCCTCCTGTAGTCATAGATATTCCAAATCAAACTATTGATGAAGGTGGTTCGTTTGACAGCATCGATTTAAATATATACGTATCGGATGCCGATCATAGTGATGAAGAGATAACATGGACAGTCATGGGTGTATCTGAGTTAGAAGTAACAATAAATCCGGTTACCCGATTGGCTGCAGTTGAGGTTCCTGATATTAATTGGTTTGGAACAGACTCAATTCGGTTTATAGCCAATGATGGAACACTTACAGATGAAGATGAGGTGGTGTTTACGGTTAATCCGGTGAATGATGCACCGATTATTACCAATCAATTGCCAATCTCAACAGATGAAGATGTTCCGGTTGTAATATCCTTATCTTCATTAGTTGTTACCGATATTGATAACGATTATCCAAGTGAACACAGTTTGTCGATACAAGATGGAACAAATTACACTGTAGGTGAACAAACGATAACCCCGGATGAAAATTTTAATGGACTGTTAACAGTTCCGGTAATAGTAAATGATATCGCTTCACAAAATTCATCAAGTAATATTTATAACCTAAGTGTTACTGTAAATGCAATTAATGATGCACCAATTATTACTGGTTTATCCGAACCTCCTTTAAATACAGAAGAAGATGTAGCATTGGTTATTAATGTGTCAGATTTTATTATTACTGATGTGGATAATACACTGGAAGATTATACACTTATTTTACAAAGTGGAGAAAATTATACAGTTGAAAATAGCAGTATTGTACCAGCCTTGAATTATTTCGGGACCTTATCTGTAGAAGCCTCAGTTTCCGATGGAGAATCGATAAATAACGAGAGTAATCGCTTTAGGTTCGAAGTCTTAGTGACGTCGGTAAATGATGCGCCTCAGGCTGAGGATTTTTCGATAACAACCGCAGAAAACCAACAGGTAGTTATTGATATAAACAGTCATGTAACAGATGTTGATGGTAATCTGGATATATCCACATTGCATATTTTATCAGATGTAAGTCATGGAGCAACAAGTGTTGATGCGGAAAATGGAGAGGTTACATATATACCAAATTCTTCTTTTTCAGGTTCAGATGAGTTTGAGTATAAGGTATGTGACAATGAGTTTTGTGATTCTGCAGTTGTAACCATTACTGTATCCAATGAAGCTCCAACGGCAAATGAGGATGTTGTAGCACTTGATGAGGATGCAGTGAGTATTTTTAATGTTCTTACAAATGACAGCGATCCTCAGAATAATATTGATAGTCGTACCTTGAAAATTATTTCAGAACCAGTGAATGGTTCAGCAGTAGTTTTGACTGATGGAGATATTAGATATACGCCAAATCAAGATTTCTATGGAAAAGATCAGATTAGGTATGAGGTGTGTGATCAGGATGGATATTGTGCTTCTGCTATTGTTTTTTACACGATTAATTCAGTAAACGACCAGCCTGTTATTAATTCGCAACAGCTTATAAGTATTTTAGAAGATGAAAGTGAAACCATCACTCTAAACCATTTGAGTGTTACGGATGTGGATAATAATTACCCCAATGATTTTGTGCTGACAGTCTTGGAAGGAGATAATTATTCAATAACAGGTAATACTGTAAGTCCGGATCCTCATTTTAATGGTGATTTATTGGTGAATATTATTGTTGATGATCAGGGTGCAGAGAATAATGTAAGTGAAGTTTTTATTTTTACCATTGAAGTTGTTTCGGTAAATGATAAACCTGTTATCAGTGATCAATCCATATTAACAACAGATGAGGATGTTTCTTTAGTTGTTGATATTACTGATCTTACCATTATAGATCCGGATAATATTTATCCAGATGATTTTATTTTGGTAGTATTGCCAGGTTTGAACTATTCAGTTAGTGAAACAACCATTATTCCTGATCCTAATTTTTATGGTGGTCTGAATGTGCCTATTTATGTGAGTGACCAGTCTGATGAAAATGACAGAAGTAAAATTTATAATCTGGAAATAGAGGTTCTTGCTATAAATGATGCTCCGGTAACCACTAATATCAATCAGTCGACACCGGAAAATGTGGCTATTGAAATAGAAATGGCAAGTATGGTGAGTGATGTAGATGGGAATATTGATTTAAACACATTTGATAATATCAGCTCACCAGAGTTTGGAACATTAACTACTGATTTTGAAAATTATACTATTACTTATTTACCGAATGATGGTTTTACGGGAGAAGATTCATTTAACTTTAGGTTTTATGATACCGATGGTGCCGAAAGTAATATTTCTTCAGTAACGATTAATGTTACAAATGAGGCTCCTAATGCAATGGATGATGAAATTGTTTTAAATGAAGATGAGTCAGTTGTTTATAATATCATAACCAATGATACCGATCCTCAGAATAATATTGATCTAACTACTTTAATCATTGTGAGTAATCCATTAAACGGAGAAGCCACAATTGATACCTCTAACGGAGAGTTAAACTATACACCGTTTGCAAATTATAATGGCACAGACAGGCTTATTTATCGCATATCAGATGAGTTGGGGTATAGTGATCAGGCCAATGTTGAGATAACAATTACCCCGGTAAATGACATACCTGTTGCTGTGGCTGATGAAGCAGAAGTGTTAGAGGATGAATCAATAGCTATTAACGTATTGGCTAATGATTCGGATATAGATTCGGATATTGAAGCTTTTGCAGTTTCTATTTCAAGTCAACCGCTCAATGGAAGTGTTTCAATAGATGAAAACACAAAAGAATGTATCTATACACCTGATGCTAATTTCAATGGTAACGATTCCTTCGAATATGAACTGTGTGATGGAGGCGGAGGATGTGATTCAGCTATGGTGGAAATTACTGTAATTCCGCAAAATGATACACCAAATGCCATGGATGATAGTGCTCAAACCGAACAGTCAATGTCAGTCAATATTGCTGTTGTAGAAAACGATAGTGATATTGATGGAAACCTGGATGTGACGTCTGTGAGTATAGTGTCTGGTCCGCAAAATGGAAATGTTATTGTTGAATCCTTAACGGGAGAAATCACCTATACTTCTGATGAAGATTTTTCAGGTAACGATTCTTTTATATACAGTATTTGTGATACAAACGGAGCATGTGATAATGCAACGGTTACGATAACTGTGACTGAGTTGATAGAGAATTTAGCTCCGGATTGTATAAATGATACCATTTATTTAACGGATGGAGAATCCATAGACTTCAATGTACTGACAAACGATGTTGATGTTAACGGGGATGAGATCACGGTGTTGTTTGATGCAGATCATAACCTGATTGGGGATTTGACAGAAGTAGCTAACGGCCAATTTAATTATGCCTCTGTCTTTGGTGATTTTTGTATAGAGGAGGAATTTACTTATCAGGGATGTGATGAATTTGGCAGTTGTGGACATGCAAAGGTTGTATTTGTTATTGGAGTCTCTGACGCAGATAGTGATAATATTGCAGATTTTATTGAAGGGAAAGAAACCAATACCGATGGAGATGAATGGCCCGACTACCTTGATGATGATTCAGATAATGATGGCATAAGAGATATAGATGAAGGTGGCATTCAGGAAGTTTGTTTGCAAGACCTACTTGATACAGATGATGATGGTATCCCGGATTATAGGGATTTAGATAGTGATGAAGATGGTTTGTCGGATGATGAAGATGGAAGTGATGATTGTGACAATGATGGAATTCCGAATTACAGAGATGTTTTTGATGATTGTGGAGAGCGAATTGATGCCCCTGATACGTTTTCGCCAAATGGAGATGGCGTAAATGATTTCTTTGTCATACCAGGAATCAGTGATTATGAGAACAATGAAATCTATATTTATAACAGATGGGGTGGAGAGGTATTTCATATGAAAAATTACGACAATAAATGGGATGGGAAATCAGCCAACTCCGCTATTGGATCCGGGGAATTGCCTCAGGGTACCTATTTTTATATTGTAAAACTGGGTAACTCAAGAAAAGTAATAAAAGGAATGGTTTATATAAAACGATAAGTCGATGAATTGGGCTAGTATTTTAATAAATATCAAACTATTGATAGTGATTTGTATATTGCCTGTATCAGGTATTTTTACTCCTGCAAAAGCGCAACAAGATCCTATGTATTCGCAATACATGTTTAATTCCTTGTCGATTAATCCGGCCTATGCAGGCACCAGGGAAATGTTAAGCTTAATGCTCCTGGCACGCCAACAATGGGTTGGCTTTGATGGAGCACCATCAACAGGAACCTTTTCTGCACATTCGCCTATTTACAACGGTATGGCGGCAGGAGCTTCGGTCATTTACGATTCTTATGGTCCGGTTAAACAAACTTCCTTCTATATTGATTATGCATATCATTTAAAAATGAATGAAACTTTAAAGTTATCGATGGGGTTAAAAGGAGGTTTTAATCATTACGCTGTGGATTACAATAGTTTAGATCGAACTTCTAACATGGACAATGCTTATGCCAGTTCGGTGGAGCAAACCATGCTGCCCAATTTTGGCTTCGGATTGTATTTATATTCCCCAAAGTTTTATGTGGGATTATCAGTTCCTAAGTTAATGGAAAATAAGTACGAAGACGAGAGTGACAGCTATGGAGAAGGAAAGGAAGTGAGGCATTATTATAGCATGGCAGGTACTGTTTTCAAGATGAATGAATGGTTTGTATTAAAGCCATCAGTAATGACTCGTTTAGCGGAGGGAAGTCCCTTTAGTATCGATTTTAACCTCAATTCTATTTTTTATGACAAATTATGGTTAGGGGCGATGTATCGACTGGATGATTCTTTTGGAGGAATTGCGCAATACCAGTTTACCCCTCAGTTTAAGGTGGGATATGCCTTCGATTTAAATACGAATGCTTTAAGTTCTTATCATAGTGGAACTCATGAAGTCATGATTCATTATGAATTTAATTTTAAGAAAGAAAAAATTCTTAATCCAAGGTATTTTTAAACTTGATTAATAGAATCTGGATTTACATTTTTCAGCAAAAGACTAAAACAAATGAAGCTTTATTTACTCATATTTCTCATTTTATTTAAAGTATCTGCTATTTCCATACAGCTTTATGCTCAGCCAAAAGAATTAAAAAAAGCAGATGAATATTTCGACAGTTTTAATTATAAAAAAGCACTTCGTTTATACAATAATATAAGGGATGAAAGTGTAGCTTTATACTATGTAACACATAAAATTGGAGATTGTTACAGGCTATTGGGTGAAACAGAAAATGCCATAGACTGGTATTTGAAGGCAACAGAATACCCTGATGTTAATTATGCTACTTATTATATGCTGTCTCATGAGTTAAGGAAAAAAGAGAGATATATGGAGGCGGAACAATATTTAAATGAGTATTACAAAATGTCGGGAAATAATAAGACCATTGAGGGTTCACTTGAGGAACTAATACTTTCCCTTAAAAATGATTCATCCAATTATATCATTCACCCTTTATCTATTAATACTGAATATTCGGAGTTTGCACCGGTTATTTATAACGATCAATTGGTATTTTCATCAAACCGAACAAGTATTCAAATGATAAAAAGAGAGGATATTAGAGATGGAAGCCGATTTTATAAATTATATGCTTCGAAAAGAAATGAGCTAATATCATTGTCTGAACCTGAATTTTTTAGTCAGGAATTATCTTCAAAGTACAACGACGGTCCAATAGCATTTAATCAGGATAAAACAATAGCTTTTACCACTCGCAATATTAAGAGTTCAGCAAAAGATAAATCGTATTTAAATATTTTTGTAAGCCATAAAGCTAATGGTAAATGGAAAAGTAAATCATCAGCAATCCCTTTACGACAAATGGACTTTTCGTATATGCATGCTTTTTTAACAGAAGATGATATGCGCTTGTTTTTTGTGTCTGATAAAGAGGGAGGTTATGGGGGCTATGATATCTACTATTCGGAATATAAAAATGGTTTTTTAAGTATGCCTCAAAATCTGGGTCCAAATATAAATACAGAAGAAAATGAATTATTTCCTTTTGTAGATAGGGATGGCAAACTATATTTTTCTTCGGACAAGTATGGTGGTATAGGAGGTTTAGATGTGTATTTTTCGATGCCCGAAGGAGATGGTTTCTCACAATCCTTTAATATGGGCTACCCTCTGAATACTTCATCGGATGATTTTGGATTAATCCTGGAGGAAGAAGGCCTTTCAGGCTATTTTTGTTCCAATAGGGAGGGAGGAATAGGAGAAGATGATATTTATGCATTTCAACAAAAAAGGGAGCTGAATTTTATTCGTTATGAGGGAGTTATTGTATCATCTAATTCAAATGATCCGGTAAATAGTGCTTTGGTGAAGGTGTATGATGGATCAAAATTAATTTCATCAACAGAAACAAATGAACAGGGAGTATTTAGTTTTTATCTTAAATCAAATAATAACTTAATATTACAGGTTAAAAAGAGATATTTTAATCTGTTCAAAAAAGACTTAAAAACTTTGGCAACTCCGGATGACCAAGGTTATCGTATAAATATTGTGTTAGTAGAATATTAAACCCGCATTATCGTATTAGAACTTCGTCATGAACATTGAAAGCACGATAAAACAAGGCTTTACTGAAATGAGGCATAGCATCGTTCTGGTGAGTTGAAGTGAAGCAACAAAGTGTCTTGTTTTGAAGTGATTTCAATGTGTAATAGATTTTCTAATGCATAAAGCGGGCAATGTCGTTTAGTTAAGGATATCATAGCTGTTTAAAACATTTTAACTCACGATAGTAAAGGGGCGCGCAGGCCCGTCGAGGAGTTGAAGGCCAATGGAGGCAGTGTATTTCCGATTGTTATATAATTCATAGAAGGGGCTTGTCCTTGTGTTTGAAAGAACACTTGCTTCTATAGAATTATAAATAATCGGGAAGAGCGGGTTGGCATTCTCCTCGACTAGACTTTTTTGCTTCCTTTTTGTGGCAATGACAAAAAGGAAGTAGGGTATGGGACAAAGTCCCATTCTTAAGAAATTCATGAAATGAATTTCTTAACTAAACGACATTGATAAAGCGGGTTAAATAGCCAACGGTTTGGCAGATACGTTTTTATATTTTCTTTTAACTACAATCTTTTTCTGACACGAATTGAACCAAAGGGTACGGTTTAGTATTTATTTAGATACACTTCTTTTTTATAAGGAGATGATCTTATTTTTATAAGATTTCATGAATCTATTTCCTTTTAGAATGAGTATAATTGTAAGAATGTTCTGGCAGATGTATCAGTTGCTTATGCGAATAATAGTTATGTTATTTCTGTAATCTAAAGTTTTACTTCATCAGAGCTTTGCATAGATTACCTAAATTATTCAGGATGAAAAAAAATTACATAATTGCGTTGGTGGCATTACTTGCTACATCTTGGTTTATATTTGAAAACCAAGATACAACAAGTAATAAAAGGAAAAAGATTCTTAGTGTTTCTTCAGAAGAGATGAAGCAGCAACGTATTGAGATGAAGGTGGAGAGAAGAAAGAATGGTTACGTAAAAAAAGATAAACCCGATAAATTTGTTAATTATTATAAACACAGAACCACAAAGGACGGTAAATCAGGTTATGCAGAAAATTATAAGATAACAGAGTTAAAGTCTGCTTTCAAACGAAGTGCAAAGTTAAAGTCAGCTACAGCAACATTGCCTTGGGTGCAGAGAGGACCCGGTAATGTAGGGGGTAGGACAAGAACTATTATTGTTGACCCAACAGATGTTACACATAAAACGTGGTTTGCAGGTGCTGTTTCCGGAGGGGTGTGGAAAACTACTGATGCAGGTTCAACATGGGAAATAATTTCTCCCGACCTCCCTAACCTGGCCATTGTTAGTTTGGCTATGGCGCCATCTAATCCAAATGTAATTTATGCGGGAACAGGAGAAGGGTACTATAATGTAGATGCGGTTAGAGGACAGGGTATTTTTAAAAGTACAGACAAAGGAGAAACATGGAATCAACTGACATTTACTACTCATCCTTGGTATCATTATATTAATAGTATTGTTGTTTCGCCAACAAATGAAAGTTTGATTTGGGTTTGTACCAATAAAATAGTTACAAAATCAACAGATGGGGGAACCAATTGGTCTGATATTACACCATCTGTGGCTGGTCAGGGAAGGTATCAAAAACTAATACTTCATCCTACCAACGAAAATATTTTATGGGTTACTTTAAACGGCAATGGTATCTATAAAACAGAGAATGGTGGAACAGATTGGACGTTGGTGAAGGACATGTCAGATGTTAAAAGAATTGAGCTGGCCATTGCTCCAAGTAATCCAGATGCCTTATATGCTTTAGATAACAACTCGGTTTTATATTTCTCAAAAGATGGTGGTAGTACTTGGGCCAAAGGAGTTGAAACAGGCACGCCAACGGAGTTTTTGGGAGGTCAGGGTTGGTATAACAATACTTTAGCCATTGATCCTACCAGTGAAAACAAAGGATTTATTGGAGGTATTGATTTATATAGCTTTATTTTAGGACAGGAAATAGCGGATAGCGGCGTTGATGGTTCACCTAATGACAGACAATTAGGCGCAACTAAATTAACTGTGTGGTCTGCAGGTGTGTCAGCCACAAACTATTCACATGCTGATCATCATCATATTACCATTGATGAAACATTGGGTACACCCTTTGGGATTATTGTGGGAAATGACGGAGGAGTAGGTTTTTCTGATGATGGAGGTGATGAATGGACAACAAAATCAAATGGCTACATCACTTCCCAGTTTTATGGAGTTGGCAGGCATCCGGATGAATATAAATATTTTGGAGGGCTTCAGGATAATGGTTCACAGTTGTCAGGGGCTAATCCAAATAAAATGAGTGACTGGACTGAAGTACTGGGAGGAGATGGTTTTGATGTAGTTTGGCATCCACGAAAAGGAAACAAATTGATTGGTACTGTATATTATAACAGTCTATACAGATCTGATGATGGCGGAATTTACTGGTCCGACATCAGTGGTTCAATTGGTGATAATAATGATGAAACAGCCCCTTTTATTACAGAAGTGGCGCATTCTAAAACAGACCCGGATGTTTTATTTGTTGGGGGTGTTTCCGGTTTATGGAAATCTATTGATTTTGGGACCACCTGGAATAATATTGATATGGGGGTAGATTGGGGATATGGCGATTATGCTTCTCCTAAAATAGCCATTAGTGAGGCAAATCCTCAAATAGTATGGGCAGGTAATTATATGAATGATAATTCTGCTTATACCTTGGGTAAGGTTCAGGTATCAACAGATGGTGGCGCAACATTTACAAGTGTTAATAACCCGATGGATCTGGGAGCAATTTCAAATATTGTAACGCATCCCAATGATCCTGAAACTGCTTATGTTCTTTTTTCTTTCTCTTATTATCCAAAGATTTTTAGAACAACAGATCTGGGTCAAACCTGGGAAGATATTTCAGGGTTTAATCTATCAGAGCCCGCAACTAGTTCTAATGGATTTCCTAATGTAGCAGTTAATACCTTATTGGTAATGCCTTTTGATAATAATGAGATTTGGGTGGGTACTGAAATAGGTTTGTTTATTAGCTACGATAATGGTGCAAATTGGACTTATGCCAACAACGGGATACCCGCAGTATCTATTTGGGATATGAAAATTGTTGGCGATGAGGTAGTGCTTGGTACACATGGTTTAGGTGTCTGGTCTGTTCAAAGAAACGGCTTGTCTAATGTAAATAAAAATCCATATTTAGGAGAAGTTGGTATAAATCCACAAGGTAATTATCCGGTGGTAACTCAGTTAGATATGAGTTATGATTCTTTGGAGTTTTATAATGGTGAAACTTTACAGTTTACAATAAGAGAGAATGTCGTGAGTGGGGAGCGTACAGACCTGTTTTATAAAGAAATGATTGGAAGCAGTGATGAAGTTTCTGTATCTGCCTATATTAATGGAGAACGATATTTTTCAAATACAAAAACAATTCCATCTCTTCAGCTATTAGAAGCAGTGAGTAGTTATACAAATAATTTTAGTGAACGTTTTGATGATTTTGTAGGAGAAGGCTTTTCAATTACAAAAGGTACTTTTAGTAATTATGCCATTCAAACACCACATCCTTATGCTCAAAATAGCATTTTTTATTATCACTTAAAATATCCGGTGGTTGTAGCTGATGATATAAATATGGCCTTTGTTCAGTATAAAGATATTGCCTTTGTTGAAACAGGTGAGCCAGGAGCAGAGTATCCAAGTACTGATTTTTATGATTATGTAGTAGTAGAAGCTTCTGAAGATGGTATAAACTGGATTAACCTTGAGCCAGGTTACGACTTTAGTTATAATGCATCTTGGGCAAATAATGGCAGAACATATAAAAGTACTCCGGATGAGACCCTCTATGTAGATCACAATATCAATTTAAGGGATTACTTTTCAGCTAAAGATACTGTTCTTATACGCTTTAAATTATATTCCGATCCGTATGAAACAGGATGGGGTTGGGCCATTGATAATTTGTATATTCAGGGTGAGCCGTCAAGTATTTTTAATACTAAGGATATTGAGTTCGATATGATCTTGTCTCCAAATCCGGCTTCAGGCTACTTTAACCTGACTGTAGATGATCCTTTTGTTGGAGATATAGAAGTTTCAATATATGATTTATCAGGAAGGATGATCCTTAAGCAGTCTTATTTTAAAGGTATGGGGCATTTTGTACAAAACATCCAAATACCAGATTTAAAGAATGGAAACTATATAGTGACAGTTAAAATGAATGGAGACATGAGTTCTAAAGTACTTGTTGTTAGAAAATAGCATAAAGTAAATAAATGATATATTTGAGTGAATGCTCATTTTTAAACCAAGCCGAAGATTCTATGAATTTTCGGTTTTGTTTTTTATTGGGTGTAAGTGGAATGAATTTGTAGTTTGGTTTGTTAAGCTCGCATTATGTATTAGAACTTCGTCATGAACATTGAAAGCACGATAAAACAAGGCTTTACTGAGACGAGGCATAGCATCGTTCTGGTGAGTTGAAGTGAAGAAACAAAGTGTCTTGTTTTGAAGTGATTTCAATGTGTAATAGATTTTCTAATGCATAAAGCGGGTTAAGTGGTTAGTATACAGGTGGTATTAAGATGTAACCAAAGGGATATTTAATTGGTATCCCTTTTTTTTGTTTAAAGTTAAACAAGGTTTTCGCGGTCAAAAAAAATGTAGTAATTTAGAATTACCAATATAGTTGTCTGTAAATGACAGATAGTTAGTAGTTTATGTTATTTTTTATTTAGAATGAATAAAAATAAAATAAAAAAAGACTTTTAAATCTTTTGTTGCCGTTTATAGATCACTTATATTTGTTAAACATTTTAAGCAGTCATTATTTAGTTAAGAACAAGCAATAATACATAAAGCCATGACAGCAACGCAATTCAACGATAGCCTATTGAGCTTACAAGATAAGCTTAGGTATTTTGCCCTTAGTTTAACGGCAAATGAGGATGATGCAAGTGATTTATTGCAGGAAACTACATTAAAAGCACTTACTTATAGAAAGCAATTTGTATCTAATACAAATTTTAAGGCGTGGGTTTTTACAATCATGAAAAACACTTTTATTAATAATTATAGAAGGGTTCAGAAAACCAGGAGTACATTTGATTCAGCAGAAGATGCTTACCGGGTTGCTTTTAAAGGAAATTATGCTTCGGAAACGCCGGAAATGGTTCAAAGCGTAAACGAGATGAATAGCAGTATCGAAAGGTTGGATGATGAATTCAAAATTCCGTTTACTATGCATACTTCGGGTTATAAGTATAAAGAGATAGCGGAAGAACTTGACTTGCCAATAGGAACGGTTAAGAGTAGGATATTCTTTACAAGGAAAAAATTACAAGGCATGCTTCAGGATTGATTTCTTAAGCAAAACAAGCAGACTTGTAATTGCAGATATAAAACAACTCAATGCAGGATGAACTATAATTGTTTATCTTGCATTGTTGTTTAAAACAGGTTTATATTAGAATCTTTCATGATGACAAAAGACTCAGCTAAAATTTTAAAATACAAAAGATTATATCAGCAAATCGAAGAATTAACAATTCCGGTTAATTCGCCCATTTCACGAATGGCAACCATTTCTGCAGTACTTCACCATAAAATGAAAGGGTATTTTTGGACTGGTTTTTATTTATTACAAGATGGAGAATTGTTGGTAGGTCCTTATCAGGGGCCATTGGCATGCCTGCGTTTAAAAAAAGATACTGGTGTTTGTTGGGCATCGGTAAACCAACGCAAAACAATAGTAGTTGATGATGTTGAAGAATTTCCGGGACATATAGCCTGTAGTTCATTATCTAAATCAGAGATTGTTGTGCCTGTGATTAATAAAGATAATGTACTGGTTGGAGTTTTAGATGTGGATAGCAGAGAATTGGCCAATTTTAACGAAGAAGATAGACTGGGTTTGGAGATGATTGTGGAGTTAATTTACAAGTAATATATAATTGTTAAAGTTTTAGCAACGTTAAAATATAATATTTATAAGGCCAAAATATCATTGTCAATTATTGTTAACCATTATGAATTTGCTACATTTAGCATTCTAAATTGTAATCAATGGGTGTTTTAAATATTAAAAAATTATTGGTTCGCAGTCATTTGGGATTTGATCCTCATGCCTCGAGTCATACTCAGGATTTAATGATTAATATTAGTATTAGTTATAATAGTTTTCTGGAAGAAGAAAGTGATAATCCTGCAGATGCATTCGATATTGTTCAATTAACCAACGAAATTATAGGTAGGGCTGAAAATAGTCATTTTAATCTGATCGAAGCATTTACCCGAATGGTTTTAAATACAGTTTTAGAGTTCGATAAAGTTGAAAGTGCAAAGGTTGAAGTTAAAAAGCTTCAGGCTATTCAATTTTCGGGTGAGTTATCTTTTGTTCTCGAAGGTTCAAACAGATAAAAACAAAACTATGCTTTATCGAATCCTTTATTGTTTTCTTCTTTGCTTATTTCTTACAACCGTAACCTTACATGCGGAAGAATCGGTTATTAATAACCTGCATCGAAAATTAAAAAACGCATCTTTACCTGAAAAGGTGGAAGTGTATAATCAATTTTCAAGATACTACCTTTCATCAGATCCGGAAAAGGCCATTCAGTATGCCAACCAGGCTTTAAAACTTGCTCAATCTTTAAATGATAAAAAAGGAGAAGCTAAAGCTTATGGAAACTTAGGCATGGGGTATTACTTTATCAGTGAGTATGATGATTTACTGGAATATTATAAAAAGTCATTATCGACATACAAATCAATAGGTGATCAAAAAGGTGTTGCTGTATTGGCCACTACATTTTATCGTCTGGATAAATTTCAAAAATCCATAGATAATTATAAACGTTCATTATTGCTTCATATTAGTGAAAATAATGTGGAGATGATTATTTCTACCTATCAAAACATTGGAAATGTATATAAAAACCTGGGTGATTATGCCATTGCTCTGGAGAATTACAGTAAAGCTCTTGATTTAATTCCTGAGGATACGCAGGAGTACGTGATTGAAAAAACAACTCTTTGGGGCAACATAGGTGAGATATGGTTTTTTCTGGAGGATTATGATAAGGCTTTAGAATACTATATGTTATTGCATAATGAATTAACTTTAAGGGAAGATAAGCAGAGTATTGCTGCAGTATTAAATAATATGGCTGGAGTGTATTTCTTTAAAGATGATTTAGAGCATGCGCAAAAACTATACTCCGAGGCATTAGCATTGCAGGTTGAGCAGGACGATCATTATGGAGCTTCAATATCGTATTTATACCTGGCTCGTATTTTATTTAAACAAAACAAGGTAGCCAAGGCTGTTAATTATCATCATAAAAGTATTGCTTTGGCAGAGGTTATAAATGCAAGTGCTATTTTACGCGAAAATTATCTAGAGATGTCGCTTATTTATAAAAGCCAAAGCAATTATAAAAAAGCCTATGAGTATCAGGTGTTGTTATCTAATATTTCCGATTTTTTGGCACAAGAGCAAAATGCAACGCAGTTTGTAAATACTCTGGCCGTACATGATTTAGAGAAGAAGAAGCAGGAAAATGACATGTTGCAGGCAAAAAATGAGAATTACAGGCTTCACCTTGAAAAGGAGAATTTATCAAAATGGAGATTGTCTTTTGGTTTTACCATTTTGGTTGTGCTCATATTGGTTTTTATAATTTATTACAGGTATTATTTAAAAGGGCAGGAGAACCGGAACCTGGAGTTGCGTATTAATGAAGCGTTGCATAAGCAGGAAGAGCAACAGCAAATCATTGTTCACCAGGCAAGTTTATCCTCTTTGGGTGAGTTGGCAGCTGGTATAGCCCATGAAATAAACCAACCCATACAAAATATTTCTTTGTCGGCCGAAGGAATTAAATTTGAATTGGAAGAAAAAGAGCCGGATCAAAAGTTTGTCTTGCAATCTGTATCCGAAATTTTTGAAGATATAGTCAGGGTAAGGGAAATTGTTGATCATATCAGGGTGTTTTCAAGTGGCCAGAAGGAAAGTGTTTATGAACGCTTTTCTGTTTCTGATTGTGTAAAATCGGCCATATCTATCATTAGTCGTCAATATCAAACGCATAATATTAACCTTCAGCTTAAGCTGGATGATAATGTGAAAGAGGTCATCGGTAATCCCCATAAAGTAGAGCAGGTAATTCATAATTTATTATCGAACGCCCGTGATGCTGTGGATGAACGATTAGCAAAAAACGAAGATCATCTTAAAAAGATATGTATTGAAACCGGGATGGTAGTAGATGAGGTGTTTATTGAGGTGGAGGACAACGGGGTAGGTATACCGCTTGAAAAGCAAACTGATATTTTTCTGCCTTTTGTTACCAGTAAGCAGTTGGGTAAAGGTACCGGACTTGGCTTATCTATATCTTATCGTTTGGTAAAAGAAATGAATGGTAGAATTGAGGTACAGAGTAGAGTAATGGAAGGTACGCGGATGAGAGTGATTTTGCCTGTTGCCCCTAAAGAAAATAATAAAAACATCGATGAAAATCCTGGTTATATAGGATAATTGTATATTCGATACACGATAAAATTAATCATGAATAACCTGAAAATATTAATTCTGGATGATGAAACCAGAATCACAGAAAAACTAAAATATCATCTTGAGAAAAGGAATTTTGAAGTGCATACAGCCAATATGCCCAATGAGGGATTTGAACTATTGGAAAAAGAAAAGCCCGGGATTTTAATTCTGGATGTAATGTTGCCGGGGATGAATGGTCTTGAGATATTAAAAAAGGTAAAAGAAGATCATGCCGGTACTGAGGTCATCATGATTAGTGGTTATGGAGATATGGATATGGTTATTGAAGCCATGCGTAAAGGAGCTTCTGATTTTATCAGAAAACCTTTTCAGGTAATGGATATTCAGGTAGCAGTAGAAAGAACGGGGAAGTTTGTTGAGCTTCAAAACAAGCTGGAAAAGGCTGAGAATATAGGATCCTTGGTTTCAAAAGAACTGGAGGGGATGATTGAAAAGGATTTTATAGGTGAGAGTGCTGCCATTAAAAATGTGATTAAAGTAGCACTGAAAGCTGCCAAAGATAAGGATGTTAACGTATTGGTTACCGGTGAAAACGGAACCGGTAAAGAAATAATTTCGAGAATCATACATTTTGGCAGTCCGCGAAAGGAGCAGGTTTTTGCACCCGTTAACAGTTCAGCTATCCCAAGTACATTGCTTGAAAGTGAATTTTTTGGACATGTAAAAGGGGCTTTTACGGATGCTCGCGACGATAAAAAAGGCTATTTTGAATTGGCCAACAATGGTACTTTGTTTCTGGATGAAATTGCAGATATGCCATTTTCGTTACAGGCAAAACTGTTACGGGCCATTGAAGAGAATAAAATTAAGAAGGTAGGTAGTAACAAAGAAGTGGATGTGGATGTACGGATTATATCTGCCACCAATAAAAATATTGAGGAACTAATTGAGGAGGATAAGTTCAGAATTGACCTGTATCATCGTATCAATACTATCGAAATTAATATTCCGCCACTGCGTCAGCGACCTGAAGATATTAAGCCTTTACTCATACATTTTGTCGATTCATTTTGTAAAAAGAAAAATAAACCAACACCAACCATTAGTAACGATCTGGTTAAAAAGTTACAATCCTATCATTTTCCGGGTAATGTACGCGAATTAAGGAATATGGTGGAGCGTGCTCTTATTTTACTGGAAGGTGATGAGCTATTGGCGGAAGACTTTCCTTTAAAAGGCGAAAATAAAAATGTATCGGGTAGCTTAGGTTCTCTCTGTTTGGAAGATAACGAGCAAAAGTTAATTGTTGAAGCTTTAAAACGCTGCGATTTTAATCAAACACAAGCAGCAGAGTTGTTATGTATTTCGCGAGATGCATTAAAGCGAAAAATAAAAAAATATGGTATTGAAATAGATAAGTCAATTGCATAATAAAAAACCGGGTTACAACAAAGTATAACCCGGTTTCAACTATGTACAAACTATAATAATTGACTACAATTATTCAAAACAATTTATTTCACAAGTGTAAGTTCTTCTTGTTCTTTTATAACTTTTTTTAGCTGTGCCTGTCCTGTTTTGTATGCTGTTATGCTTCCAGGTCCATTCATACACCCGCCTTCACATCCCATAACTTCTATAAAGTTGTAATCCGGAGTTTTTGCAGTAAAGGCTTTTAAAAGCTTTATGCTTTTTTTGGTTATGCCATCCACTAAAAACTCTTTAAAAGCATATCCATTGGGAATCGATTGTTTTATGGCATCAGCTACACCGCCACTTAAGGCAAATCCTCGCGCTGTTGCTGATATGCTTGAATGTAAGGCAATGTTTTCGGTGTCAGGGAAGTTGATGTCGTTAGCCGTAAAAAATGAATTCAGCTCTTCAAATGTTAATACGTAATCTATTTCTCCTGATTGTTCTGCTTCGTGCCTTTTTGCTAAACAAGGACCTATAAAAACACGTTTTGCATTAGGGTATTTTTCCTTTGCAAGCTGTGCAGTATATATCATAGGCGATTTGGTATGCGATACAAAAGGCTTTAATGCTTTTATATGTTTTTCACTAAGTAAGGTATGTGCAGGACAACATGATGAAGTTAAAAAAGGATCATTCTTTTGTATGCTTTCTACCCATTCTGCAGTTTCTTTTTCTGCTGTAATATCAGCGCCTTCAGCAACTTCTATAATATGTGTAAAACCTATGCTTTTTAAAGCTCCTAAAATATGCTCGGGATTGGTTTTATACTGACCAAAAATAGCAGGAGCAACCATGGCTACTGTTTCAGTTTGGGTTTTTAATGTATGCGCCAGTTGTAGTATCTGTGACTTTTCCATGATGGCACCAAAAGGACAAGCCGTCATACATTTACCACAGTAAATACATTTTGATTTGTCGATGACTTCAATGCCTTCTTCATTTTTCTTAATGGCCTTAACCGGGCAGGCTTCTTCGCATGGAACTGGCAAATAGGCAATGGCATGAAATGGACAAGCCTTCTGACATAAACCACAGTTTACGCATTTTTGGTGGTCGATAATGGCTTTACCGTTTAAAACCCGGATAGCGTCCTTGGGGCAGTTTACCTGACAGGCTCT
Source organism: Labilibacter sediminis (assembly GCF_005877885.1). Lineage (GTDB taxonomy): Bacteria > Bacteroidota > Bacteroidia > Bacteroidales > Marinilabiliaceae > Saccharicrinis > Saccharicrinis sediminis. The sequence continues at coordinate 28,002 of NZ_VCHY01000031.1, read as the reverse complement.
GGCTTCACATCCCTGACAAAGGTTACTTACGGTATAATTAACCTGTACACATGAACTACAAGCCTCGTCAATAACAGTTAGATGTTCTTTGCTAAAATCTTTTCTATTGATTGATTTTTCAGCGTATTCTTTAAGTGAGGTCAGTTCATCCTCTTCGTCTTCAACACAAAATCCCATCATGGCCATGGCTTTGTATTTAATTACAGCCCTGTCCTTATGTACACAACACCTGATGGGAGTTTTCGATTTTGGTCGCATTTCCAATGGAATACGATCAATTTTTTCAAACAATTGATCTTCATTTAATAACTTAATAATTCGTGAGAGCAATTCTCGTTTTGTTTGAATAGCGTTGTTAAAATAGGTCATTCGTAATACTTAGTTAAATATAAATGGTAATGTTTTTTCAGTTTCAGTTAAGCGCCGTGGGAACAAAGCGTTAAAATTTGGTTTTTCACTTTACTGATGTTGGCGCTCTCCAATATTTCTCCGTTAATCCATACAAGCGGAGGCTTTTTTGTTTGTGTAAAATTGTGGCAATGTTCGCTGCAATTAATGCCTTTTACGGTAACACATGATGAAATATCATTAGGCAGGTGGTTTTTTATCAGATGCAATTCTGAACCACCCATGATGTAACAATTTGTTCCACAGCATATTTTAACTTCAATTTCTTCCTTCATCTTCTATAAATATGTTGTCGTGGTTTTTTTTAAGAATTTATTTTCCAGTTGATTGGCAATGCGTTTGATTACATTTCTCCTGATCTCAAGCTCAACAGGCAAATTAGGATCCTGATGTGCGTTGTTTACCCTTGTGCCGGATATGAATTGGATTTCATCACTTTCGAGCATTATTTTAATGATTTCACCTGATACATTGTTTTTAATTTTATCGATGCCTTCCAGTTTGTTGATATCTTCCGACACTTTAGCCAGGGTAATGATGCCTTCGGTGACCAAATCAATACCTTGCATAGTGGCCTTAGGAGGTAAACCCGGCTTATAATTTATCAGGTCAATCTCAACGTCAATATTTAATTCCCGAGCCACAATTTTTGAGGTTGTTCCTCCGCAAATAATGGTTTTACCATGGAAATTTTTTATAGACTGGGCTAACAAAGTATCGTTTTCCTGATGAAAAGGAGGACCTGTAACAATTAGTAATTTACGAGGTTTGCGGTAATACAATACGCAACATGAAGCATCATCTTTAAGGCTGTTATTGTCGATTGCATTACACTTGTTAACAATGGTCTTGGCCAATGAATGAGCCGAAATGTTAGGCTCCTTGTTAATGGTATTTGTTATAAAGCTTTTAACACCACTCATTTGCCAACCAAAATGCATATCGTCGTGCCCCATTCCACTTTGTGTAACACCATCACTGACCAAGATCAGCCTGTCTTCTTTTTCGAGTTTAAAAGAATATTGATAAAGCTTGTTTCTGTGAGTGTGGATATGCTCTAGTGTTTTTTCCTGTTTTTCCAGATCAATAAACTTTCCTTTTCTTAAAAGTAGGATAGGGGGATTATCATACTCAATAACCTTTACTTCACCCAGGTAGTTGATGTCAAGGATGGAGAAAGTAGAATAGCTTACCTTCCGTTTAGAATCTTGAGGTAGTGTTTTTGTTATAAATTCCGCTGTTCGTTTAACAGGTTCACCGGCTATTGTAAATTGTAAGGCCATAGTACTGGTCATGGTGGCCGAAATATTAGCCTGTACACCGCTTCCAAGACCGTCTGACATTACAGCAACCAAACGGTTTTCTTCTTTTATTTTGCTAAACAAAACTGCATCACCACAAATAGTTTCTCCTGCTTTTGCCATGCAACAATGTTCTGCTTCTATAACAAAAGGACTATTCATTGATTAAACTTGGTTGTGGTTTAATATCTTGATTGTTAGAGTGATCTTGTAATATGGAGTTTAGTAAAGAATCTGTATAAGAGGCATTTTCTCCTAAAAGGGTAGCAATTTTCTGAACGGTTTCCATATTCTTCTTAATCACTTCGCGTGTACGGTTTTCAATAATATCTGCTTTAAACTCTTTGCTATTTAAGTTTTGGATGATTCCGGTAATGAGTTTGTGTTTTTGTATATTAAAAATGGATAACTGAAAGTTATGACCGTTTTGATTAACCGGTATCTGGTTATATTCTTTACCTGTGTGAATGGCTGTTTTAAAATAGTCGGTAAAAAATCCCAGCGTATTCATATTTATCCCTTTCATTCCTGAATTGGCATTAAATAACTCAATAGCTTCGTGCCCCAGCATTTTTGCATAATTGTAGTTCATCTCCACAATGCTAAATTGATGATCGATGACAATAACACCTGAAGGAATTTTCTTCAGTAATAGGGTAGCCTGGTTATGGGCTATCTTACGCAGATGTGATATGCACATATTGGTTTCGGCCATTCCGGTTAAAGTGGCCTGGGCAAATTCGCGACAGGTATTGTAACCACAGCTTCCACAGTTAAGCTCTTCGCTAGGATCTGTTTTTCCTATACTATAGAGTATATCCTGTATTTTTTGAGGGTCAGGTTTAGGAGCATTAACGTTAGGTGTGCCAAAATAATCACATTCAATATTTACATTGATAGGCGTATTCTCTTTTTTATTGGCTTTGTTGTGACTGAAATGAATATCAATCTTTTTTTGAACAGGATTTACTTCGCTGCTGCAGCCAGGTCCGTTGATACAACCTCCATCGCAGAGTAATAGCTCCAGAAATATAGGGCCATCGTGTTGAACGGTTTCAATATTGTTAAGAACTTTCTTTATTTCAGTAATTCCTGAAAAAGACAGTTTTAGTAAGTTATTATCCCATTGTTTTGAAAAGGTTTCAATCATTCCTCCGTTAACAGGATAGTTGTTTCCTTCGTTGGCTTTATAGGGGAAAAAGTTTGAGCCCGAATTGGTGTCGGTAACATCGGTTTGGGGCTTTTCTTCATCCATCCATTGTTTTAATTCTTTAAAAGAAATAGCGGTATCTATCAGGTTAGGATGCTGATCAGCTTCCGCTTTTTTAGCGATACAGGGACCGATGAATATCACTTTTGTGTCGTTGCCTAATTGTTGCTTAAGTGATTTTGCATGTGTAAGCATGGGCGACATAAAAGGTGTGATATTAGAAACCAATTTTGGGTAGTATTTTTTTATCAGTTCAACTACTCCAGGGCAAGCTGATGAAATGTATATTCCTTTTTTACGAGCTTTCAAAAACTGCTCAGTGTGCCCCGTTACAATCTGAGCTCCTAAAGCAGTTTCCGAAATGTAGTTAAAACCCAATGTTTTTAATTGGCTGATGAATTCTTTTTCAGATGTATCATTAAACTCCGAACGAAATGCCGGAGCTAATGATACAACGGTTTTTGTTCCCGATTTAATAATTTGTTTTACTCTTGAAATACCGTCACGTACTTGCTTGGCCTGGGCGGGACAAATAGAAACACAATGACCACAGTAAATACACAAATCGTCAATAATTGAAGCCATTTGTTCTGTAATTTTTATGGCCTTTGAAGGACAGTTACGCACGCATTTGTAACAGTCCTTACAATCATTTTCTATGGTATATATGGGCTTTGTGTTCATTATGATGTTTTAAATCAATTTTTCTTGTAATAGTTTCTCTACCTGAAAAGGCTGAACTTCTTCATACAATACTTCATCGATAGAAAGTACCGGTCCCCGGTTACAATCTTCATGACATAAGTGACCTCGAAAATCCAGGTTTACATTCAAATTGTTTTCTTCAACAAATGATTGTATGATTTTTAGATTTTCAGCATTGCCTCTGGTATAGCATGAGCTTCCCAGGCATATTCTGATTTTGTGCTTTGATTGATTTGTCTCCATACCAATAATTTCTGTCGGTATAATCTAAATTGATGCCAGAAATTATAAGTATTTGAACAGTAGTGGTTAAGAAACGTAGTGGGGCTGGGAATAAATATAGTATTGTTCAGAAATAGGACAATTTAATATTTCTGCATGTCTCAAAATGATACAGTGTGCAATTATAGGACAGTTGCTGTTTATTGCCTTATTTGATACTTTTTCATTTTAAGGTATAATGTATTTCTGCTAATCTCTAAAATTTTAGCAGTTTGTGACATGTTACCGTTGTTATCAGTTAAGGCTTTAATAATGTGCCTTTTTTCCATTTCTTTCAGCGAAAGCGTAGAAATGATATTTTCCGAATAATTTGTCGGAGTAGGTTCGGCTTTTTGTGTTTCTTTTTTTTGGTTCTGATATCTTTCCAATGTAATTTTTCCATCGAAGTTAACGAGTTGTTCTATGTAGTTTTCCAACTCACGTACATTGCCTGGCCAATCATAATCCAAAAGTTGTTGTAAGGTTGAATAACCCATAGGAGGAATATTCTTTTGTAATTTCAGGCTTTTCTGGTTCAGAAAAAAACGGATTAAAGAGGGAAGGTCTCCTTTTCTTTCTCTTAAGGAAGGAATGAGAAGGGGGATAACACTGATTCGGTAGTATAGATCCATCCTGAAATTACCGTTTTCTACCTCTTGCTGAAGATTTTTATTGGTAGCCGCAATAATTCTTACATCAATTGGAATGACTTTATTGCCACCTACACGAGTTATGCTGCTTTCTTGTATGGCTCTTAAAAGTTTAACCTGCATGTCTGGTTTCATATCGCCAATTTCATCTAAAAAAAGCGTTCCATTATTGGCCAGTTCAAACTTGCCCGGGTGTCCTCCTTTTTTAGCGCCGGTAAAAGCCCCGTCGTCATAACCAAATAATTCACTTTCAATTAAATTCTCGGCAATGGCAGCACAGTTTATAGCAACAAAAGAGTTTTTATTTCGGTTACTGGCATTGTGAATACTTTGGGCAAAAACTTCTTTACCTGTACCACTTTCGCCCTCAATTAAAATAGTTGAAGGACTATTGGATATGGTTTTTGCATAATCAATTACCTGACGCATAAGTCTACTCTTTCCTATAATATCATCAAAAGAATAACGCGCATGCATTCCGGTATATTTATTAACCAGTTGATATACTTTATCAATAGATCTTAGGGTAATTACAAAACCAATTTTGTTGTCATTTGCATCGTTAATGGGTGAAACGTTTACGCTAAATTTCATAGATTCAGCGGGCGTAACAAATACAAATTCTTCGTTTTGAATTGTATTTCCGGAGCTAACAATTTTACTCACCGAATCCCAGTTGTGCAGTAAGCTTTTAATGGGAAGATTTAGCAATTCTCGTCTTCTAATATTCAGGGTTCGGCAGGCATTGTCATTGGCGTAAATTATTCCGCCTGTTAAGTTTGTCGCAATTACACCAAAATGAATCGAGTTCATAATGGCAAAAGTAAATTGCTCGTTTTTATTAATTACTTGTTGGTTTATATATGCTTGAACCGATTCTTTAAGCAAAGCCTTTATAAGTCTTAAGTAGGCATCAGCTTTAGCAGCATCTCCTTGTATGCAGATACCAATATGATAGCTTGTATTATGCAGCTGAATAGGGATAAGACCCAGGGAAGTATCTTTTATTTGTTTCGAATGGTTAAGGTTCTGCAATGATATAAGCATTGCATTTTCAGTACCTAAAGTTCCTTCATTTGGAGAAGCATCCCATTTTAATACAAGCTTTTTATTCTCATCTAAAAGCATGATGCGGAATGGCTCATTGAAAAGATCTTTTAAATGAGAACTCAAATATTCATTAATAAATGATGTGATTTTGTGAATGCTATAGCTGTTCATTTAAATACTGCATTAAAAGAACAAAACTAGGCAAATTTTAGCTATCCGGTGATATTCTATCCTAAATAAGCTTTTCAGATGTGCTTGTCAATGGGCTATTTTAACTGATTGGGCGATTTTTTTCGCCCACCTGGGCGTTATTGCGCATTTTAAAAATATGTGGATTTTGTTTGTTGGTTGCTGTAATTGTTTTGTTTTTAGAGCTTTGTGGTTTGGTTGGAGTTTGCGCTGATGTTTTGGTACGGGAGTTGGCTATAAAAGGATGTAACTGAATATTTCAGCTACATAACCTTTAAAGATTTGAATTATGGATGTAAAAAAAACGAAAAAAGCAGATCTGGAGAGAAAACGAACCATGTTTTTGCAAATAGGTTTTATAATGGCCTTAGGAGCAGCATTGGTTGCCTTTGAATGGGAAACTACACATAATGATGTTGGAATCCTTGTTGATAATGGAGTTGGTATGGTTGATGAAGAGTTACCTCCTATAGTGACACTAGAAAAACCAGAGCCGGAAATTGTGCCTCCTAAAAAGATTTCGATTGAGCAATTAATTATTGTGGATGATGAAACCGAAATAGTTGAAGAGCTTGAAATAAATACGGAATCAACCGAAGATTTGGGAGTAGATTTAGATGCTTTAATGGAGGATGAGATAAACGATGATCCTGTTCCTTTTTTCTCATTGGAGCACAAGCCTGAATTTCCTGGAGGAGAAAAGGCATTGCTAAAGTATTTGTCATCATCGGTAAACTATCCTGTTATTGCCCAGGAGAACGGTATTAAAGGAACGGTGTATTTATCTTTTGTCATCAGTAAAACAGGTAAAGTCAGCGATGTTAAAATTCTTAGAGGTGTAGATCCGGCTATCGATAAAGAAGCGATGAGGGTTGTTTCCGGAATGCCCGACTGGAAACCTGGTAAACAAGGAGTAAAAGCAGTTCCTGTTTCATATCAGGTTCCGATAAAATTTATGTTGCAATAAGTTAGTACTGTAGTAATTGATAATAATTCCCGACAAGTTATAAAAGAAATTCTTATAAATCCTGCTTCGTTATTCCCTTTTCGAGGCAGGAGTTTATATTAAAATTAGCACACAGATCATTTTTCAAACATTGTCTTACTTTCCTAAAATTTAATGTTATGCTATTCAATCAAATAAGAATCCCACAAAACATGAAGCTAAGCAACAATAGTCTTAAGGTCTTTGTATTAACACTTTTTATCTATTTATATGGATGCGATATGCATCAAAGTAATTCAAAGGGCAGAGCCATTGGTGCTCCGGGTGAATTGTTATTGGTAATGGATAATGATTTACAAAATTCTGAAGTAAAATCATTGCTGGTAGATTTTGCAAGAGATGAGTTTCCTTGTATTCCACAGCCTGAACCAACTTTTAAGATGACGACTATAACGCCAACAGCTTTTGAAGGACATTTTAAAGCTTATCGAAATATCATCATTGTAAATCAAAATAAATCAGGAGAAAATGATATTCAATATCAAAAGGACGTATGGGCAAGTCATCAGCAAGTATTAAAAGTAACCATTGATGAAGTACATGCATTTGCTTCGTTATTCTCAAATAACAGAAATAAGATTTTTGATTTTTTATATTACGGTGATATAAAGAGTATGCAAAAGGCAAATTTAAACGGAGCTGATGCAGCAACAAAAGACTTTATAAAAAGCAGGTATGGCATAAATATGGTGTTACCCAGAGGTTATCGTTTGGTAAAAGATACTTTAAACTTCAGCTGGTTTCGCTTTGATAAATTAGAAACTATTCAAAGTGTAGTGTTACATTCTTTTGATATGCCGGACGTAGAGTCATTAAATTGTACCGATTTGGTTGCCCTGCGCGATTCTGTTTGTAAAACTTATATTCCGGGTCCTTATGCAAAGTCGTATATGGTTACCGAAAAAGCACTACCTGTATTAATAAAGACATTAAAGATTAATAATACCGAGGTTATTGAAATCAGGGGCTTGTGGAAAGTAAATGGCTACTTTATGGGGGGACCTTTTGTGGACTATTTTATTAAGGATGAAAAGCAAAACAAACTCATAATGATTGAAGGTTTTGTTTATGCGCCCAAAAAACAAAACAAAGCATATTATGTGCGACAAATAGAATCCATATTGCATTCAATGGATTATTTATAGCATATAAAGTCAAAGTCTGGCTTTAACACTTTTTTAACCCTAATAAAAAGTAGTGTTTGGTATATAATTGTTTTCTTTACAGCAAATAGATAACATACTATGATGAAGGGAAAAAGAAACTATTTGTTAGGCTTGTTTATAATTGTTTCGCACTTATTATTGGCTCAGTCCGATGAATTAGAAACAATTCTTGATAGAGGTAAAGTTGAATTTGAACGGGGGAATTATGAAGAGGCATTAACCTGGTTTAAGCAGGCATATAAGCTGGATAGAGGATCAAACAAGGTATGTTATGAATTGGCATTAACCCATTTGTCGTTGGGGAATGATGAAGATGTGGCCGTTTATAGTGGAAAGATTATTAAAAGAGGAGGGGAGTTTCAAGAAGATGCATTTTTGTTAAATGGTTCAGCCTGGGAAAATTTAGGTAGAGCAGAGAGAGCACTTAAAATTTATAAAGAAGGATTAGAACATTTTCCTTCGAGCTATTTGTTGCATTATAACCTGGCTTTGGCTCTTTTTAATGAAAAAGAATATGATGAAGCACAGGAGTATGCCATTAACGCTATAGAATTATATCCTGCTCATTCCAGTAGTCATTTACTTTTGGCCTACATAATGTATGATAAAGGTGAACGCATTCAAACCATGTTGCCTTTATATTATTTTTTACTGATAGAGCAAAACAGCAATAGGAGTGTAGGAGCATATGACTTGTTGCATGCATTATGGGATCAGGGGGTAAGAAAAAAAGGTCAGCGCGAGATACAACTGTTAAATGCCGGATATGAACATAGCGAGTTTGGTGAGGCAGAGCTGGCGGTTAGTCTGATTAAATCAGCAGAGTTGGCAAACGATTCTAACAAAGTAAACTCACTGTATAATACACGTCTTATTCGATTTGCCGAAAACAATTCAGCATTTTTTAAAATATTATCAGAGTCATCGGAAGGTAAGTATAGTTTTTGGTGGGAATTTTATGTAGGTTTTTTTGAAAAAATAGAACGCAGTCATTTCACAGAATCATTTAGTTATTTTATCAGCAGCTGTAAATATAATGATGATGTGTTATTGTGGTTGTCTGATAATCATCAAGATTTTCAGAAGTTTACAAAATGGATGGAAGCACAGTGAAAAAACAAAGTTAAGGAGTTGATGTTATACATTCTTTTTTTGAAATGAAACCATCCGTTCTAACGTAAAAAATAATGTTAAAATTTATTAATGTTTTTGAATCAAAATGCTTTCGTTTGCGTATCTTAATCTGACGAAGTTTATTAATGATCTATAAAAAAATAAAGTTATGGGTAAGATACAGACAAAGCATTTTCAATATACAGGGGTAGATGATTTTGATAAAGCGATTGATCATCAAATTAATGACTTTCTACAAGAAAATGAGATTGAAACAGATAAATTAATTGATATAAAGTATTCTGCCCATTCAAGTCAGGGCGTAAATACATATTCGGCGTTGTTAGTTTATCAGGAATAGAAAATTAAGTTAGTACATTTAAAAGGTCATTACCCTGGGTAATGGCTTTTTTTATTTACCGTCGTTTGTAATGAAACAACATATTTAAAGTGCGATACATTAACCTGAATGTCCTTTTTATAAAGGCAAAATTCTCATTCTTTCTTTTCGACAGCATTACACTTCTGATAAAGAAAAATTTGTTTTTTATCCCTCTCGTGTTCTTAAGTCTTTCAAATGCAATTGTATAGCTGTGGTTGGTGTTTTGCTGATCAGATTCTTTAATGAAACCAATAAATCGAGCTTGTTCTCTGTTGCTAAGTTTTTTGCAATCTAAATGGCTAATAAAACCCAAATCAAGATTAAATATAAAATCAGTTTTTTGAAGGACATCTAGAACCGGTTTTTCCAGTTTTAGTTTTATTAAAGTTTCTTCAAATAAGCCTTTACTCTTTATAAAATACTCCGACTGGCATAATAGAAAAATATCCAAAAGCCATGATAATCTTATACCTCCTCTTTGCATGGTAGTATAGGTATGCAAACATAAATAGATGAGATTATGAACTGGTGATAAGGTTAAGGTATCTTTGAATTTTGTAATAGAAGGCCATATTTCACTTATAGGTAACTGATAATTGGTATCCAGCGGAAATAAACTCTTATGTACTTCAATTAGTACGCCTTTGTATATAATTCCCGGTAAGTGATGGCCTGTTTTCTCATCGTGATCAGCAACTTCTTCATTCGATTTTTCCGCACCAGAGCTTAGTAGTAATTGATATGCTTTTTCATATTCACTTGATGAAAAGAGCACATCAATATCGCTCATTGGTCTGTGTGATGAATCAATGTAAATGTATTTCGATAAGAATATACCCTTTAAAGGAATGGCAGTTAGTTTATGTTCTGTAAATAACTGATATATTTCGCTCCATACCGAATGAATCTTGGTGTTTCTCAATAATGAGGATAAATAATCCTGTTTCAATAATTTTTCCAATTCGGGATTAATCCCTTGTTTGTCCTCCATTATAAGAAAATACAAATAAGGAGCAATTCCGTTTTTAGTGGCAAAAGAATGCGCATCATGTATATTAAAATTGGCCGGGATCGAAGACGGTGTGTTTTTTATCTGATTGATTATCCACTGTTCTTCAGTAGAAAATTGATTTGTTATTCTGGAGTGATACATTAAAACAAATGTAAGAAAGTATATAATAATAGTGAAAATTGGGAAATTGAATTATTCCAAATAATTGATTCAGATATAGAAATCAGTAATAACAGGATGTTAAGTCATGTCAATTTTATGTGTATTTATACTGGTGCTCATGCTTAGTGGGTTAGTTAAAAAATTTTTAATGAGAGTTAATTTCGTATTATCTTTAATGAGAATTTAATAAATAATTAGACTATGAGATTAAGAGCATTTATATTTATCGGGATATTTATTGTGGTGTTTTGTTCAGGTTTAACGGCTCAAAATTATTCCAATAAGGTAACAGAAAAAAGAAAACAAGAGATAATAGATAGTTTAAAAAATACAGATTATCCTTATTTGTTACCTATTTTGGGTGACAAAGTAACAAAGTTAGGATTTGATATTCCTTATTCAGCAGGTTTGAGCGTCCAATATGTGAATCAGAAGTCAGACATTTTAATCTCAGATTTACATGTTGGTTTTAATCATGGTCAAATGTTTGGTATTGATGAAATTGTTAGATTTGATAAAGCTACAGCGCTTAGTAATGCGGTTAATTTTAGACCTGATTTATGGATATTTCCATTTTTAAATGTGTATGGTATTTATGCCAGATCACAAAGTGAAACCAATGTAGGTTTTGGTATGTATATGCCGGGTAACTTTACTTTCGAAAATGAAGAGTTAAATTGGGATTGGGTTAAAGTGATGGATGCTGAAACAACAGCAAAGTTTGAAGCGACAACATTTGGTTTTGGTATTACGCCTACAGTGGGTGTAGCAGGTGGTTTCTTTGCTTTGGATATGAACTGGACCTGGTCCGACATTCCGGAACTTGATGATCCTGCCAAGATTTTTATTTTTGGTCCTCGATTTGGGAAAACATTTCAGTTTAAAAAACCCCAAAGCAATATTGCTGTTTGGGTTGGCGGATTTAGAGTAAAGATGGGAGGACAAACAGATGGCTCTCTTATTTTAAGAGATTTGTGGCCTGAAATGGATAGTAAGATAGAAGGGGGACAGGAAAAAATTGCAGATGCCCAACAAACTTTAAACGACTGGTGGGATGGATTAACTCCACAGGAGAAGATAGAGAACTTAGTTAAAAAGGAAGCGGCTGAGGCTGCATTAAATTTAGGAGATAAGGTTTTAGATACTGCCTCAAGAGCAGAAACTGTTCAGTATAGTTTAGATAAACGTCAGCGTAAAATGTGGAATTTTATAGTAGGTAGCCAATATCAGTATAATAAAAATCTAATGTTTCGTTTCGAAGCAGGTATGTTAGGTTCCAGAACACAATACATTGGAGGTATACAATATCGCTTTGGATTGTAAAACCTGAGTTAAAGTCTGCTAGGCAATTTCAATGAATTAATGTACTTTTGCACAAGTTTGTGGTGATGCGTTGTGCATCAATAAAGGGAATCCTGTAACCAACGTTTTGGAATTCAGGAACTGTACCCGCAGCCGTAGTCTGCCTTTAAACAGGTGAGTTTTATACCACTGTTGCAATTTTGTAATGGGAAGGTGCTCATAAAGAAAGTCGGAAAACCTGCCATAAACCATATGTTTCATTAAGCTTTCGGGAGAAAAAGTGATCATGGTAAAAAAAATAGTCCTGTATTTGTGTGTTACAGCTTTGTTATGTAGCTGTTTAATAGATGTCAAAAAAGCGCATACTGTTATGCAACAAGCCGATTCGTTGTATGTTCCTAAGTATGCTAACATGTTTAAAATAAAGTATTTTAAGGACCATAAGGTCATAGAGGTTTCTCATCCATGGGATTCAACTGCAGCTCCTTATACTACAGTACTTTCTGGTAATCCGGATTTTATTCTGAATAATCCTAAGACGATAAGTTTGCCCGTTAAAAAATGGGTTGCAGTTACATCTACCCAAATTAGTTATGCGCACAAGCTAAAGGTGCTGGAACAGTTGGTCGGAATGGCAGAGCCTGAGTATGTGTCTAACAAGTTTGTTCAAAACGGACTTAAGAAAGGAACTATTAGAAATATAGGTACGGCATTTGCCCCTGATTTAGAATTGCTAATGTCATTAAATCCTGATATGATGATGGTTTCTCCATTTAAGGATGATTTTTATGGACCAGTACGGGATGCTGGTATTAATGTATCTACCAATAGTAGTTATCTTGAAAATACACCTTTAGGTAGAGTGGAGTGGTTGGTTTATGTGGCTGCTTTTTTTAATAAAGAAGCAGAGGCCATAAAAGTAGTTGAGGAAATTGCTGCTAAGTACAATGCAGTAAAAGAGTTGGCCAGTCAATCAAAATCATATCCCACAGTTGTTACTGGAAAAACCTACCAGGGTATTTGGTATGTTCCGGCAGCACAGAGTTATAATGCCAATTTTTTAAAGGATGCCAATGTTGATTATATTTTTAAAGATCGCCCGGGAACTGGTTCTTTAAGTTATGATTTTGAAACAGTTTACGAAGCCGGGGGAAATTGTGATTTTTGGTCAATATTGGTGAATCATAACGGAGAGTACAGCTATTCTGAATTGGAAAAATTAGATCCAAGGTATGCAGACTTTAAGGCATTTAAAAACAAGAATGTAATCTTTTCAAATACGAATAATTCCCTTTTTTACGAAAAAGGTTTACTCGAGCCAGATGTTGTTTTGGCTGATATGGTAAAGTTGTTTCATCCTGAATTGTTGAAGGATTACTCTCAGGTGTATTATCATCGATTAATAAAAGAATAGTCTATCAGGTATGCAGGGAGACGAGGCAAAAGGACGAAAGAAACTGGCATATATGGTGCTAACAATTGTTTTGTTGTTAGTATTTCTGGCAAATATTTCTTTAGGATCTGTTTATATTCCATTTAGTGAGATTATTAAATGGATGGTAGGCATAGAACTGGAAAACGAAATATGGCGCAATATCTTATTGAAATCACGTTTGCCTCAGGCTATCACTGCTTTACTTGCCGGGGCGGGTTTAGCTGCCGGAGGCCTGCAAATGCAAACCTTGTTTCGTAATCCTTTAGCAGGCCCCTCAATACTAGGTATTAGTTCGGGTGCAGGTTTAGGTGTAGCTATTGTTGTGTTACTGTTTGGTGCAATTGGAGGTAAAGCCATTAGTCATTTAGGAATGTTTGCTTCTTTAACCATAGTAATGGCGGCTTTTATTGGGTCTGTATTTGTATTACTGATGGTTTTGTTTTTAGCCAGAAAGTTAAAGAACAATGCTATGTTGCTTATTGTTGGAATAATGGTTGGTTATGCTTCAAGTGCCATAGTTGGTTTATTGCAGTTTATTAGTTCTAAGGATGATATTCAGGCCTTTGTAATTTGGGGCTTGGGAAGTTTTAACAATGTTTCGTGGGATAAGCTTAGCATATTTGTTCCATTGGTGTTGGTGGGTTTAGCAGGTTCTCTGTTTTTAATTAAGCCTTTGAATGTTTTGTTATTGGGTGAAAATTATGCAGCTAACCTGGGATTAAATATAAAAAGGTCGAGGTTGAGTATATTAGTGGTTACCGGCTTGTTAACAGCTACGGTCACTGCATTTTGTGGACCAATTGCCTTTTTAGGATTGGCTGTTCCACATTTGTCAAAGGGTGTATTTAAAACGGCGGACCATTCAGTGTTGGTTCCTGCGGTTATTATTTTTGGGGCTGTACTTGCCTTGGTGTGTAATGTGATTGCCAGGTTACCAGGATTTGATGGTGCTTTACCAATAAATTCTATCACATCGTTAATAGGAGCACCCATTGTTGTATCTGTAATTTTAAAGCGAAGAAGATTAACTCAATAGATGATGGATATGCAAAAGAAGACAGATACAGAAGTGTTGCTAAATGTTGTTGATCTGGCAGTTGGTTACGATCGCAAGGAAAAAGCATTACATCAGGATATAAATGTTTCCGTGAATAAAGGAGAGTTTGTGTGTTTACTTGGTCCCAATGGAGCTGGAAAGTCAACGCTTATAAAAACTTTATCCGGATTTTTAAAGCCTTTAAGTGGAGATATCTGTTTCGGAGATATCAGGTTACAAGATCTTACGGAAAGACAACGAGCAAAAAGAGTAAGTGTTGTTTTAACAGATAAACTTCAGGTTCAAAATTTAACTGTATTTGAACTGGTTTCGCTTGGGCGCACACCTTATACCGGATATTTTGGCAAACTAACCGATCATGATAAAGCTCTTGTTTTACGTGCAATTCAGGAAGTTGGTTTAGGTGGATTTACACATCATTATATTGATAAGATGAGTGATGGAGAGCGACAGAAGGCAATGATAGCTAAAGCTCTTGTTCAGGAAACTCCTTTTATTATTTTAGATGAGCCAACAGCGTTTTTGGATCTTCCGGCTAAAATTGAAATCATGCAATTGTTGAGAAAGTTATCCAGAGAAAGTAAGCGGGGTATTTTGCTTTCTACTCACGATTTGGATATGGCACTTCAAACTGCAGATAAAATATGGCTGTTGGCACAGGGTAAAAGCATGCAGCAGGGAATTCCTGAAGATCTTGTTTTATCAAACGATTTTAAAAGCTTTTTTGAGCGGGACGGTGTGTATTTCGATAATAACACAGGATCTTTTAAATATCATAGCGGAAACAGGATAGAGGTAACCCTTAAGGGATCCGGAATTGCCCATGAATGGGTTGCAAGAGCTTTATACAGACTGGGGTACAAACCGGTAGCTAAAAATAGTGATTGGCTTATTGAAGTGAGCTCAAATGGAAGCCATTCTTTTAGTCTGTATAAACAAAGCAAATTATTGGCTACCTGCGAAAATATTCAGGAGCTAATGCAAAAGATAACGGAAAGCATGTAATTATAAAATTTCGAGCAAAGTAACATCGAAAATGACAACAGCATAAGGGCCAATTCTTCCTCCGGAACCTTTTTTACCCCAACCCAGCTCAGGCGGCACGTAAAGTTTATATCTGCATCCGGTTTTCATCATTAATAAGCCCTCCTGATAACCTTCGATCACTTCATCAAGCTTAAATTCCATCGGTGCATTTTCTTTGTAGGTATCGTCTAAAATTTTACCTCCTAATAATAAGGCTCGTTGATGAACTTTTACCGTACTATCCTGCGAAGGCCGATCACCATCTCCCTCTTTGATGACTTCATACTGAAGGCCGGAACTTGTTTCGTGTATTCCTTTCTTCTTTAGGTTTTGAAATAAAAAATCTTCAGACTTTTTTCTATTCTGCCCTGCAGAACCACCGCTTTGCTTTTTCCCTTTGTTTCTGGCCATTTGCTTAATTTGGGGCAAATATAGTATTTTCAAAAAGATAACCCGCTAATCTTAAAGATGGAAGATCAGCATCATAGATTTATAGCTTTTATACGCCAATTGCCTTGATTATATCGCTGATTCTGTCGAGGTGAATACTTAATGATTGGTCATTTTTTGTCCGCAAATCCAAATGGTCCAGGTAGTAATCATGCTGTTCTGTAATAGGAAAATCTTTGTTGTAGTATTTTAATTCCTGTTCTTTTACCTCAATTCTGTTTCTTAGCTTACTCAAAGTTTCTTTGTGTTCTTCTAAGGCTAATAATTCAATTGAGTTTAAAGAATTGTGTTTCCATTCGGGACTAAGGTGCAGGTTTCTGTCGATAAGAATATCTACTTCCTTAAGAAAAAGGTCTAGGCGTTTTTTCCATATTTTATACTCAAACTCTAAGTCCATAAGCTGAATCGATCCGTTTTTCATAGTCTGTGATTTTTTAAGGATATCATAAATATCATTCCACAAAACGAATTTTACTAAAAAACTATAAGTTTGCAAACTGATCTTTACAATATCAAATAAAATAATAATTAGTCCCTTTGTTTGGGTATCTGGGTATATCTAAATGTAATCAATAATTTTTATAAAGTCTAGTTATAAGAAGGATTCAATATGCCCTTAATTTATGCGGATGTATAGAGAAGGGGAGAAGCAGCTGGGGATGGGGATAAAAAAAGCCGGTATTAAAAATACCAGCTTAAGTGTTTGTTTTTATGTAATGCTATAGTGCCTTTAAACTTAAATCTAAACTTTTAATATGATGCGTTAAAGCGCCTACCGAAATATAGTCAACACCACATTCTGCGTAGTCTCTTAACGTATCCAGAGTAATTCCGCCTGACGATTCGGTTTCAAACCTGCCGTCTATTAGTTTTACCGCTTTTAAAGTTTCCTCAGGAGTAAAGTTATCCAGCATAATGCGATGAATACCGCCTGTTTCAATTACCTCATTAAGCTCTTCAAAGTTTCTTACTTCAACTTCAATTTTTAAATCCTTACCTTTTTCTTTGAGATATTCATGAACGGCATGAATGGCCTTAGGAATACCTCCGGCAAAATCAATGTGATTGTCTTTTAACATTATCATATCGTATAAGCCGATTCTGTGGTTTACTCCTCCGCCAATTTTTACAGCAAGTTTCTCTATTTCTCTTAATCCCGGCGTTGTTTTTCTGGTATCCAGAACTTTGGTTTTAAGACCTTGTAGTTTGTTTACATATATGTTGGTGCTGGTAGCAATACCACTCATGCGCTGCATAATGTTTAAAACAAGTCTTTCGGCTTTAAGCAGATCAAGAACTTTTCCTTCAACAATAAAAACGACATCACCCTTTTTAATTGGGGTTCCATCCTTAATAAAAGTCTCAATTTTTATTTGAGGGTCAAATTTTTTAAAAACCTTTTCTGCAATTTCAACGCCTGCTATAATTCCATTTTCTTTAGCCAATAACTGTGCTTTTCCGCTAGCAGATTCAGGTATACATGCTAAAGAGGAGTGATCTCCATCTCCAATATCTTCGCGAATAGCATTATCGATAATACTATTCAATACATTTTCATTAATCATCTTCTTTCTCAATCCTTAATTGGTGAATATAGGTTTTTTCGTTCTTTGTTTTGGTTAAAAAGTAGAACCTATATACTTTGTTTGTTGTTCGGTATTTGCCAATGGCAAATGATGAGTTCTCTCTATCGCCCTGGTGTATGATTTTAAACTGAGTATTGGGATTTTTATTAAAAAAATCTTCAAGTACGAGGCGAGCCTGTGATTTGCTAAAAACTCCGGATTTTTGTGGCAATACCAATTCTACTTTACTATTAAAGTATACCGAGAGTTCTTTGGCATCAGTTTTTTGAGTAGCCAATATTATTCCATCAGGAAACTGTCCAAATGACTTAAGCGAAAAGCTTAATACCATAATTGGAATAAGTAACCCTATTGTAATTGTTGATCTAAATTTTTTCATTCGTTCAACTTTTGGTTCAACAAAAATATAGTATTACAAATATTAAACCACATAAAATGATTGTTTTTGTACATGTATCTTGGTTTATTTTTATATAAATCTGATGTGTAGGTGGGGTTAAGTGTTTAAAAATAAAGAGTATATGTCTGTTAATTTGTAAATTAATAGATGAAATACTTAATAAACTGAAGATTAAACCTCATAATTAAAGTTTATATTCTTTATTTTGTAATTCACAGCATGATTATTGTGGTGCTTTCTTTGCAATAATTGCATGGTTATAGCATTTAGATGGCTGTTAGTTTATTTTGTAACAGGCTGGTATATGTCTGGGATTTAACAGGGAATTTCCCTCTTTTTAGTTTTACAATGAAGGTAGTATTGGTATTAATAGGAAAAACGGATGAAGCGTATTTAGAAACGGGTATACGCAAATATTTAGATAGATTAAAGCATTACATTCCATTTGAAATGAAGATTATACCAGATCTTAAAAACACTAAAAATTTAAGAGAGGATCAGCAAAAAAATAAGGAAGGGGAATTGATACTGCAACAGTTACAAGCTGGTGATGAGGTAGTTTTGTTAGATGAAGGAGGTAAGGCTTTTAGCTCAAGAGAGTTTTCTGGATTTATAGAACAAAAATCATTGAGAGGTTTAAAGCGGCTGGTGTTTGTAATAGGTGGCCCTTACGGATTCTCAAAGGAAGTATATAGTAAGGCTAATGGTAAGGTATCTCTCTCCCGAATGACTTTCTCACATCAAATGATACGTTTGATTTTTACAGAACAATTGTATCGTGCTATGACAATTTTAAAAAACCAACCATACCATCACGATTAGAAATATTTTATTATGCACAATCCTAAGAAGTTTTCTTTTTTAAGTTGGCAATACATTCTTTTGGCTGCATCTGTAATTATGGTTATGCTCTTGTCATGGGCGTTTTATAACTATAATCATCATTCATTTAATGCTTTAAGGTTTAAAAATGCTTTACATCAAAAAAGTAGAGAAGCTAACTCTTTTACAACAGAGTTTACGAAGCATTTAAACCTTGATAGTGAGTGGCACGCTATTGAAGTAACCGAAAAGTATAAACCGGACGGTGTTGAAGTACTTGTTTATAAAAGCGATTCGTTACATTGCTGGACAAGCCAGGTTTTACCTTATGAGAATGAAGATATTTCGTTATTAATGGATAGGGTGACTAAGCTTGGTAATACATGGTATTTAATTGAGAAAACTGACTATCAGGATTGGGATATTTTTACATTGGTTAGTATTAAAACGGAATATCCTTTTGATAATGCCTTCTTAAAAGATGAATACGCCATTAAGCTTCCTTTGGTTTTATGTCATGATATACTCGTTGATGAAGGAGCAGAAGGAGTAAAAATTAATGATCAGCAGGGAAATTATTTGTTTACTGCAATAGATTGTGGAACAACCAATCCTCTGTATGCAAACTGGGCTGTTGTTTTTGTATTTATTAGTCTCTTACTATTTGTACAGGTGGTTATCTCTACTGTTAAAAAACAGAAAACCTCTTTAAGAAGTATAATTGTTTTTGTACTTAGTTTGGTAGCCAGCTCATTATTATATTGGATTCATGTTAGTTTTCAGGTTCCAGGTATTTTATTTTCGGTTCCCTTGTTTTCGCCGGTATATTTTGGAGCTTCAGAGTTGTTTCCAAACCTGGGAAGTCTACTCATATTTTCAGTATTGTTGTTTGCTGAGTCTTTTGTTTTGTACAAGCATGTTTTATGGCCAAAATTTGTAGTCCAACTGCCCTATAGCAATTGGCGAAAATTTTTAATAGTCAGTGTTTTGGTGCTGTTGAGTATAGGATTCTGGCATGTGCAAA
This sequence comes from Labilibacter sediminis, assembly GCF_005877885.1. Lineage (GTDB taxonomy): Bacteria > Bacteroidota > Bacteroidia > Bacteroidales > Marinilabiliaceae > Saccharicrinis > Saccharicrinis sediminis. The sequence goes on along the minus strand of NZ_VCHY01000031.1, from coordinate 8,285 downwards.
ATCAAATTGTAACTTTGCTTATATCCAACTCTGCATCCATGTCATTATTGTTTCGTATAACAAATTTGAGGGTGTATGAGATTGTTAAAATTTTTATTATCTGTTTGCTGTGGCTTTCGGTTGTGCTTGTACTTGAGAAAATTATAACAGCATTTTTATCTCAACTTTCAAGAAAAAAGTTATCTATAATAGCATTGGTTGCAGTAGTATTGGCATCAGTGTTTAGTTTTAAGAACTTATACCTGGTATCACTCCTTATTTTTTTAGTAGTGGTATTAATGCTTATTTGGGTAAGGAGAAGAAAGAGTTACCATGCTTATACCACATTTATTTGGTTTATTTTTGTTTTTGCATTTTACGGAGTTTATACTTTTTATTATCATAACTTCCAGCAGGAAAGAGAGGAGCGTAAGTTGCTTATTGAAAATTTATCTTTTCGACTTATTCAGGAGGAAGATCCCTTAACGGAGATGTTGTTAAAGGAGGATGAGGACTTTATTTCCCAGGATTCTGTATTAATCAGTCAGCTTCAAAATGAAAATATTAATGTTGATGCTATCTCTAAATATATAGACAATCGTTTTTTATCAGGTTATTTACAGCGATATGATTTGCAGGTTATTCCGTGTTGGCCTGGCGGAGATGTGCATATAAGTGCAGGAGATAGTACGTCTAATTGTTATGATTATTTCGAACGGATGTTGCTTGAGAACGGAACAAAGGTGATGGGAAGTCGTCAATGGTATTTCTTAAGTAACCAAGCCGGTGTAATAACCTATTTTGGTGTATTTAAATTCTTTGAAGGTGATCTGGAAAAAGAAACCAGCTTATATCTGGAATTGGTGGCCAAACCATTTTTTGAAGGCCCCGGATATCCTGAGTTACTTTTGTCGGAGAGAGAAAGTAAACTTAGAGAACCGTTGATTAATTACTCGTACGGTAAGTATGTAGACGGCTTATTGGTTAAGCAGGTAGGCGAATTTACTTATCCCATACATTTGTATCGAATAACTGACGTTCATGATGATTTTCATATATTTAATCACGAAGATTATTCTCATATTACCTATCATCCATCCAAAAGTATTTGTATTGTATTATCAATACAAAATGTAAATTTCTCGATAGTACTGGTTACTTTTTCCTTATTCTTTATATCCTTCTTTATTTTTGGCGCCCTTATTATTATGATGACAAGAATAAGAAAGGGAAGTTTAATTTTTGTGTTCTCGGTACAGGAAAGGATTCAGATAGCTTTTATTGGATTAATGTTGGCATTGTTAGTTTTAGTGGCCGGAGGATCAGTTTGGCAAACAATGAGAAGGTTTGAGGTGAAGAATAATCAAATCTTATCTGAGAAAACAAAATCGGTGTTAATGGAGCTGGAGCATAAAATTGGTAATCAGGATGAGCTCACAGAAGATATGCACGAGTACGTGTCAACTTTATTAAAGAAGTTTTCGAGTGTATTTTATACCGATCTAAATTTGTTTGGCACTGACGGACGTTTAATAGCATCATCGAGACCTGAACTTTTCGATAAAGGTTTATCAGGTCATTTAATGAATAGTAAAGGCTTTATTGAATTACATACTAAGGGTGAGGTTGAGTTTATTCATAAAGAGTCCATAGGAGAACTTGAGTATTTATCGGCTTATGTGCCATTTTTAAATGAAGATAATAAAGTATTGGCCTATTTAAATATGCCTTATTTTGTAGGAACCAGCGAGCTGCGAGAAGAGATTTCGTCGTTAGTGATGGCCATTTTAAATTTTTACCTCATTTTCTTAATCATGGTTATTGGTTTAACAGTTGTTGTGGCCCGAAGAATTACACATCCTTTATTAGTGGTGCAAAATAAACTCGGTCAGCTAGAGCTCGGAGGCCGAAATGAAAAAATTGAATACAAAGGAAATGATGAAATAGGCCAGTTGGTCACCGAGTATAACAGAATGGTGGATGAGATTGCCGGCAGTGCTGAGAAATTAGCTAAGTCAGAAAGGGAATCGGCATGGCGAGAGATGGCGCGTCAGATTGCTCATGAAATTAAAAATCCGTTAACCCCCATGAAACTTAGTATACAATATTTGGAGATGGCTAAGCAGAATAATGATCCGCAGTTTGATGAAAAACTTAAAAAAGTATCTTCAACGCTGATTAATCAAATTGATAAACTTTCATCGATAGCATCGGAGTTTTCTAATTTTGCGAAAATGCCTATTGCTAAAAGGAAGAAGGTAAATGTGGTGGAAATACTTATTCAGTGTACCACTTTGTTTGATAAGTCGCATGAAGCAAATATTATAGTATCCGACATAAATACAACTGAGTATTATATTTTTGCTGATGTGGAGCAACTAATTAGTGTGTTTAATAATCTGTTAAAAAATGCACTACAGTCTATCCCGCATAAACGTGAGGGTATTATTAATGTAAATGTTACTACGTCCGCTGAATCAATAGTAGTAGAAATTAAAGACAATGGTTTAGGTATACCCAAGGATGTTCAGGAGAAGTTGTTTGCTCCTAACTTTACCACCAAAAGTTCAGGTATGGGATTAGGCTTGGCTATTGTAAAAAATATTGTTGTTAACAGTAAAGGTAAAATCTGGTTTAAGACCAGAGAGGATTTTGGAACCAGCTTTTTTGTTGAATTTCCGGCTTATGAAGAATAGGAAAAAATAAGAATACAATAGGAAGATGGAGTTGTTCTATATAGTCAACTCCATTTTTTATGAAATATCTTCCAGTTTAATCAGTTGATTTAAGATAGCATATACAGTTAATCCTGATACAGTTTTAATACCAAGTTTACGGGTAATGTTTTTTCTGTGCGAAATAACAGTATGAGTACTAATGAATAATTCACTGGCAATTTCTTTGTTTATTTTACCCAAAGCAATTTTTTGTAATACGTCTTTTTCTCTGTCGCTTAGTTCTTCCGAGTTCTCCTGCTGAATAACTGATTTTTGAACCTTTTTAACCTGATTACGCAGCTTTGTTAGCAATACCGGTTTAGTGTCAAATACCGATAAGGTAGTTTCATTACCGTCATCAGGTAAAGGCGAATTAAAAATAGAGATTATGGTTGATTCGCTACCATACTTTTTTAAAACCTGATCTGCCTCGGGCAAACTACTTATGGTGGTATTGATTAAAACCAAGTTTGGCATCAATGATTTTAATGCATCGTTTAGTTCGTCCTGTCCGGATATTTCTTCAATCTTGGTAATGGTTTTCAGTTCGTTTAACACGGTTGAAAGTCCTTTACGTACCAAATATGAAGGTTCTGCTACTAATATTCTTACCATATTACTCCGTCAATTACAGGTTGTTCAATTCACTTTCCATCATTCGTACGCGGGGGATCAGAACTTTCTCCTCTAGCTTAGAATGATCTTTTAAATCTTTCTCCAGTTTAAAAATTTCAAATAGGAGGGAGTTATACTTACAGTTATCTGTTGGTGGCGGTAGGTATTTGATGAGTATATTTTTTAAATCAAATAGTTTTTCTTCTATATCATTATGGTCTTCCAGATACTTATCAATGTTATAATCGCCAAAAGATTCATTTAGATCACTTGAAATCTCTTTGTTTGCAATGCTTTCTGACAAAGCCATAACGTATGGAAATACTTTCTTTTCTTCCAGTTCAATATGTACCCCTAACTCACGAATATATTCAGTAAAGAAATTTTTAATGAGCTCATAGCTTTGCTTAGTTCCTTTTAAGTCGTTTTCGAGTTGAATGATTTGCTCTTCAATTTCCGGAATCTTATGCTCCATATAACATTGGTGGGTACGGCGTAAAAAGTTGACCAACCACTCAGGATTAAATCTTAAAAACTTTTCTTTGGGAAAATATTCTTTATCATGAAAAGAATTAGAAAGTTGTAAGAAAAAGTCAGTATTAACACCATTTTCAATACATACCTCGTCGATGGTTTTTTCTCTGAAACCCAAAGGTATTCCAATTCTTTGAATAACGGCCAATAGCTGAAAATCCAAATGAATTAGATCAGCCATTTTCATGTCTGCGGTAATAAGCATATGATTAAATTTTGTGCGAAGATAACTCTTATTTAAAATCTTTCCAAATAATAAAGATAAGCATAAAAAAGGGAGTTGATGTTTTCAACTCCCATGTAATTATTTATCATTGTAACGATATACTATTTTTTACGCATAAAAACTTGAACAGGTACACCTGAAAAGTCCCACATTTTTCGGATTTTATTTTCTAAAAAACGTTTGTAAGGTTCACGAACATACTGAGGCAGGTTACAGAAAAAAGCAAATGCAGGCGTATTGGTCGGTAGCTGCATAATGTACTTAATTTTAATATACTTCCCTTTTGTTGATGGAGGTGGATTATCCTGTACAACTTGTTGTAAAGCTTCGTTAAGCTGAGAAGTAGAAATTTTACGGGTTTTATTCTCGTAAACTGTTACTGCCCACTCCAGTGCTTTATGGATACGTTGTTTGGTTAATACCGAAGTAAATACAATTGGGAAATCAACAAAAGGTGCAAATTTTTCTCTTACTTGTGCTTCATATTTTTTGGTAGTCATGGTGTCCTTTTCAACCAGATCCCATTTGTTGATTAGCACAACGAGCCCCTTTTTATTTTTCTGAATCAGTTGAAAAATCTTTTGATCCTGACTTTCAACACCACGCGTTGCATCAATCATTAACATGCATACATCCGAGTTTTCAATGGCTCTGATGGCACGCATTACACTGTAAAACTCAAGATCTTCGCTCACCTTAGCTTTTTTGCGCACACCAGCAGTATCCACCAAATAAAAGTCGTGACCAAATTTATTGTATCTGGTATAAATGGAATCACGTGTAGTACCTGAAATTGGCGTTACAATGTTTCTGTCTTCACCAATAAAAGCATTTACTATGGATGATTTTCCTGCATTTGGACGACCAACAATGGCAAATCTTGGTATATCCAGGTTTTCAACACTTTCTGTACTAGGAAATACTTCTACTAAACGATCAAGTAACTCGCCTGTACCTGATCCGTTGATTGATGAAAGTGGGAAAAGTTCTTCCAAACCTAATGAATAAAAGTAGCTGGCTTCAGTAAGTCTTTCGCTGTTATCTACTTTATTTACTGCAACCAGAACTTTCTTTTTACTTCTTCTTAAAATGTCAGCAACCATTTCATCGTAATCCGTAATACCTGTGGTTACATCAAGCATAAATAGTATTACATCAGCTTCCTCAATGGCAATAAGGACTTGCTTCCTGATTTCTTCTTCAAAAATATCATCAGATCCAACGGCGTAACCTCCGGTATCTACTACCGAAAACTCCAATCCATTCCATACACTTTTACCATAAATACGGTCTCGCGTAACGCCACTTTCTTCATTAACAATAGCTGTTCTTGTTTCAGTAAGTCTATTAAATAATGTCGATTTACCTACGTTTGGTCGCCCTACAATGGCTGCTATATTTCCCATCTTATGTTGGTTTTCCTAAAATTCGTTTTTACAAAAGGGGTGCAAAGATAGTTATTTTTTAAGCACTTAACTAATGTATTTTAAAAGCTCAATGCGTACGGCTTATTACTTTTGGTCGTAACCAAAGTTTCTAAGCGTATTGTTCTTGTCTCTCCAGTCTTTGTTTACTTTAACAAACAACTGCAAAAACACTTTCTTGTCCAGGAATTTCTCAATATCTTTTCTGGCTTCTGTACCTGTTTTTTTTAAAGCACTACCTTTATGACCAATGATAATTCCTTTTTGCGATTCTCTGGCAACATGAATAATTGCTCTAATATTAATTTGATCCTCAGCTTCTTTAAATTCCTCTACTTCAATTTCAACAGAATAAGGAATTTCCTTTTGGTAGTAGAGTAATATTTTTTCGCGTATGATTTCTGAAATAAAGAAACGCGTAGGCTTGTCCGTTAAAGCATCTTTGTCAAAGTAAGGATCACTTACAGGAAGTAGCTCCTTTATTCTTTTTAGCAAATTATCAGTGTTAAAACCGTGCAGTGCCGACATTGGAAAAATTTCAGCGTTGGGTAACTGTTCTTTCCAGAGTGCAACAAGTTTATCCAGTTTTTCAGGATCTGACTCGTCAATTTTATTAATGACCAATAATACAGGTGACGAGGTTTTTTTAACACTCTCTAAAAAGTCGGTGTTTTTATCCATCTTTTCAACCACATCAGTCATATATACAATGATGTCAGCATCCTGCAGGGCAGTCTTCGAAAAACGAAGCATCGATTCCTGAAGCTTATAGTTGGGTTTTAATACTCCGGGTGTGTCGGAAAATACAATTTGATAATCATCATCATTTACAATTCCTAAAATTCTATGGCGTGTTGTTTGTGCCTTAGAAGTGATAATTGATAATCGTTCTCCAACCAACTTATTGGTTAATGTCGATTTTCCAACGTTTGGATTTCCAACAATATTTACAAAACCTGCTTTGTGCTTCATCATACATATAAAATTATGCCGCGAAGATACAAGATAATGCAATCACCCGCAAAAGCTAGGTGGTTTAAGTTATTACCCCTATTTATATTTAACGCTAGTTTAGTGTATTAATTTACTCAGGAGACCTATAGTTTGTGCACTCATACACATAAAATTTGCGCTGAGTTTTCCCTTTTTTATCTTTAATAAGAATAGGATCAAGTTCAATGATCTTATCAAAATGCTCAACCAGTACCTTAGGTGTTTTACCAGATTTATTGATGTGTTTTACTTTTTTATCGCTATCAATAAATAAAGCACTCTTACCATCAAGGTGTTTTAAATCATTGTCAATAATAGAATATTGTAAGGCATGCTCACCAATTACATTTCTGGCATAAATTTTTTCGTCCAAGTAAAAGTTTAAAACAGCAGTTGTTTTATAACCATCCCTCGAAAAAATAAAATGATCAGGATATTCTGTTTTTAAAGTCTCTACCTCTGTTTTAAGTTTTTTCCAGCCATACCATGTGTCATCCGAATGTATGGGTACAATATAAAAGAGTACTTGAGCCAGTAATAAAACATGTAAAACAAGTGAAACTATTATCTGATGTTTTACCCATTTTTGCTTTAAGTATATAGTTACTAAAATAATGGCCGAAACATACGCTGGCATCATCCAGTTAAGTTTAACCCAGTAAATAAGCGAAATAGCAAAAAAGAATAAGATGATAGGGGCCGAAAATGACAATAGAAATAATACTCTGTCACTCGGAAGCTTCCATTTTGTGACTACCTTTTTAATGTGTTTAAATAGTATAGTTACAACCCCAACAAACAGAACAGGCAACAATAAAATAAATTGCGTGGCTATATTGCCAAAAAAGTAATTCCACTTAATTTTAAATTGCATTATAGAATCTGCTCTTTCCGAAGATTGAAACTTAAATGATATCCAGTCGTTATTTATGTTCCAGATAAATATTGGAGAAACAGCCAATGCAAAAAATACTAACATTAAAAAAAGCTCCTTCGAAAAAAGGAAGTGTCGGTATTTCTTAGATAATATTAAAAAGCAAATTAAGCCAATAATTAAAAACAAGGCAGTGTACTTGCTGTCAAAAGCCAGTCCAATTAATACTCCCGATATAATCCAGTATAATAACTTATCCTCAAAAACTGATTTGTAAAGCGTTATTAAGGAAAGGGTCCAAAATAAAATTAAAGGAACATCAGGTGTGGTATTCATGCTTAGTACTGTCAGCAAAATGGTTGAGCCATATAAAAGCATGGCATTCTGTAGTCTTTCTTTGGGAATAAAAATCTTACCTAAATAAAAGAAACTCAAATACGACATTAGTGTTACCATAAAGTCGGTTAACTTCACCACAATATCGCTCGATCCTAAAACAGAAGTAAATAATTTAATAAAGTAAGCAATCATTGGAGGGTGGTCAAAATACGACAAGGCCAAATGCTCACTATAAAAGTAATAGTATGCATCCTGCGGCATAATGCCCATGCTCAGCGAAATAATCAACCTTAATATATATACTGCAATAAATCCAATAATTAACTTGTTCAATCCCGACATAGTATTTAAATTTTTAACACGAACTAATAATGTTCACTTTGCCGCAATGATATAAAATAATATCCATTTATCCCAAGAACCCGATTTTGTCCACTTAAGTAATTAATTTACTTTTTCGGCCGTTTCCCTCAATAAAGCCCCTTAACTACAGTCGAAGTAAATTCATTCGGGTCGGGCTTTCCGTTCCTACTCCTCGCTGGTCAATTATTTCAACTAAGAAGACCATTATATATACTATTCTA
>NZ_VCHY01000309.1 GCF_005877885.1 Labilibacter sediminis | reverse complement strand
TGGATCTTCAAGAAGAAGACTGACATGGATAGGAATATACACACATTCAAAGCTTTATTGATGGCTAAAAGATTACACTCAATCCTTTAGGATCGACTATAAGGAAACCTTTTGCACCAGTAGCTGATAAAATGTGTGGACTTGAATAGTCCATTTATGGACAAGACAAGTATCTCGAAACATATACTTCATGAAATACAAGGAGTTTGGATTTTCTGGAAGTAAGTGGGAGTCCAGTATATATGTCAAAGCTAGTGGGAGCATTGTAGTCTTCTAAGTGTTGCATGTTGACAACACTACCCTTGTATGGTGTAAAAGCTTGCTTGGGAAGTCTTTCTGAAAGATTAAGAGGATGCAATGTACATACTGGGAATAAGTGAATAGAGAAATTTGAACGTCTATAGGACTCAGTCAGAGTACATACTTAGACAAGCTATTGAAGCAATTCAATATGAGAGAGTGTCTAATAAAGGAACTGTACCTTATCATCATGGCATACAACTGAGTAAATCTCAGTGTCTCATCATTAGTGATGAGATAAACAAAATGAGTCAAGTCCCATATGCTTT
>NZ_VCHY01000308.1 GCF_005877885.1 Labilibacter sediminis | reverse complement strand
GCTTTGCAAATTTCTCACACAGCCTTTCATTTGTAGAACCGAATATGATGTCATCAACATAAATTTGAACAAGTATGATGTCCTTCCCAACCTTTCTGTGAAACAATGTCTTATCCACTGACCCCCTTGTAAAATGACTCTCAAGTAAGAACTGTGACAGAGTGTCATACCAAGCTCTTGGAGCTTGCTTCAGTCCATATAGGGCTTTGTAGAGGATGTAGACATGATCTGGATGATCTAGATCTTCAAAGCCAGGTGGTTGAGACACATAGACTTCTTCAAACAATTCTCCATTAAGAAAAGCACACTGCACATCCATTTGATGAACTTTAAATTTGTGCTTTGCTGCATAGGCTAAGAACATTCTGATTGCCTCCAATCTAGCCACTGGTGCATATGTTTCATCAAAATCAATTCCTTCCTCTTGATAGTACCCCTTTGCCACCAGTCTTGCTTTGTTTCTAATGACTACTCCATTTTCATCCAATTTGTTCCTAAAGACCCATTTAGTGCCAATGATGCTCCTGTTCTTTGGTCTTGGAACAAGTTCCCAAACTTTGTTTCTCTCA
>NZ_VCHY01000307.1 GCF_005877885.1 Labilibacter sediminis | reverse complement strand
ACTTGAACACTATGGCACGTATAGACAATAAACTCTTAAAAGATGCTAAAGGCTCATATGCTGATGCGGTAATTTATACCATGGATGGGCAAACTTATGTGCGATCCAAACCGGCACAGTATAAAGACAGAAAATCTATTAAACAGTTGGTACAACGTCAAAAAATGACATTGGTAAATGATTTTCTGCGACCATTTAGTGAATTGATAAAACTCACCTTTGCCATGGAGGCTGAAGGTAAGCGCATGTTTGCAAAAGCACAGTCTTACAATCTGAAAAACGGGCTATCCGGTATTTATCCGGATCAAAAAATTGATAAAGCCAAAGCATTACTGAGTAAAGGGTCCCTTTTGTTACCTGCAGAAGCTAAAGTCACGCTTACCCCCGATGGCCTTCTGTTTACTTGGAGCACTGAAACGGAACCTGAGTATGCCCATGCCAATGATACGCTTCTGGTGATTATACGCCGTAGTGATTCGCTTGCAAGCGATTATAGTTTTACCGGAGTTAAACGTTGCGAGGGTTCCTTTTTATGGAAGGCTCCCTGGACAGATAGTTCACCGAGGCCTGA
>NZ_VCHY01000306.1 GCF_005877885.1 Labilibacter sediminis | reverse complement strand
CGAATGAATGTTTTGAAGAAACCTCAATTAAGTTATGTTATGGAAAAAGAAGATTCTTGCGTTTTTGACCTCCTGCTGAGAAAGCATTCATCGGCCATTTCTTAAAATACTTCAATCGGTACACGCAAGAAATAGGCCAATTCAGCAGCTTTTTGTTCCATTTCCCGTGGAGTAAAATTCTCATCAGTACGAGTCAATGGAATGGCTCCTTGGCCTCTGATATCCATATAAAGGACACGACGAGCATAAATACCTTCTTTAACTTCTATTCTGACGCACTGAATATCTTTTATAAGAAATCGGAGGAAGATGCGGCGATTTTTTCCAGGGAATCCCCAACGAAAAATACACACCATTCCGTCTTTTCTATCAAATCGATCATAACCACTACCTACATTCCACGAAATTGTGCACCACAAATAGGAGCTAATGAAAAGACCCGCGATCCCATAGAAAGACATCACAATCCCTTGTGGAAAAAAAAGGATTTGCTGAGATGGAAATAAAGAGATCAAGTTTCTCCCAAGATAACTGGAAGTTCCAACCAATAAGAATCCTAATGAACCTAAAAA
>NZ_VCHY01000305.1 GCF_005877885.1 Labilibacter sediminis | reverse complement strand
CTGGGTTAAAGCAATGCAAGACGAGCTCGCTGAATTCGAACACAACAATGTGTGGGACTTAGTGCCAACACCTCAAGGAGTTTCAGTTGTTGGATCACTATGGGTATACAGGAACAAGTCAGATGAAGATGGTGTCATCGTGAGGAACAAGGCAAGACTTGTTGTCAAAGGCTATTCACAACAAGAGGGCATTGACTATGACGAAACATTCGCACCTGTCGCCCGAATTGAAGCAATTAGAATCTTTCTCGCCTTCGCCGCTCACAAGAACTTTAAGGTCTACCAAATGGATGTACAATGTGCCTTCCTTAATGGTGAAATCGATAGAGAGGTCTACGTTCAACAACCACCTGGTTTTGAAGACCCTAAGTTTCCTGACCACTGCTACAAGCTTCAGAAAGCCGTCTATGGCTTGAAACAAGCTCCAAGGGCTTGGTATGGAACCTTATCCAAGTTTCTCGAAGAATCTAACTTCAAGCGAGGATCTATCGACCCAACTCTTTTCAGGAAAATTCACAACAAACACCTTATAGTCGTCCAGATCTATGTAGACGATATCATCTTCGGCTCCAC
>NZ_VCHY01000304.1 GCF_005877885.1 Labilibacter sediminis | reverse complement strand
TTTGAGTTTTGATCACTTTACTCATTATAGCAACGAACTTTGCTAAAACCGACCAGATGACCATTTCATCACTGTTGGTCCAACTTTCTTTATTCATATACTCTTCTTAAGTTTGTCTAAGGGTATTCTACCATTAACATATCAATCATATTACCAGTCTTTAGTACATGCTCTAAAGGCTAACACATTACTTAAGCATTTTCATCCATTTTACCCTTATACCACATTTGCATTTTTAGCTCTTATATACTTTTATACTTTGCAAAGACTTTTATACTCATAATGTAACTTAGAATTACGTGTGTTATGGGTACCTCCTCCTTTTGATTCGAGGTAACAACTTTGTTTCATTAACTACTACTTATATAGTATATCATAGTCTTACACCTCATCTCACTGAATACAAGTCTTACCTTCAGAGTATATCCATTTTCATAACATTTTCTTTAGAATAAATTCTACATTCACACTCTTAATATATTTGAGGTTCGTTCATTACATACTTATAAGTTCATTTTCAAAAGAATTTATCTTATCATTGGAAGCTCTACTCTATCCCTTGATATTATAGAAC
>NZ_VCHY01000303.1 GCF_005877885.1 Labilibacter sediminis | reverse complement strand
AATGCAAAACGTGTAGGCACCCTCAATGTACTTGAAGTGTAATATTGATGTGCCGGTTAACCACACACGCTCCATCAATAACTACAAAACTCGAGTCGCCACGTCATCATCCAACATAGTCTCAAGTTAATGTGTCGATGACCCACACACGCTCCATTAACAGATTATAAGGGGATGTCGTGCGTTTTCATGGGTTAGCAACAATTTCACAGTTTCTTAATTAGATCTCTACAAAAGATGTAATTATATAAGTTAATACTTTTTAATCAGAGGCGTCGACAGGTTGAACTCGAGAGGTAGCTCCACAGAAAGGCGGCAGAGAGGTAGGCGCTAAGCTCTTTAAAAACCAACCCTTGTTAAGGAATCATAGAGACCAACCTTAAACCTCTCTTATAGTGGGTGAGCCTCCCTTGTGGGTCCAACTCGACTTTAGTTTTATTTCATACATATATGATACATTTCGATTATACACATATAACAGGTTATGATTAAGTGTTGATTTCTATATGCAATCCTAATTCAATTCAGCAAAAATAAAAACCCTTTTATTAAAGCATTGAACAAGGATTCCAGA
>NZ_VCHY01000302.1 GCF_005877885.1 Labilibacter sediminis | reverse complement strand
AGAATTACCACTCATGACTTAAACCTCACACCAACTAAGAAAGGTTGCCAAGACACTGTCTGAGATGTGAAGTAGGGATTCATCCCTGACTGGCACAGTCAAAATCTAGTTTTGTAAGGTCTTCGTTTCATACCAAGACTTACAACGAACTTAGATCAGAGTAGTGTTATATCATTGATTGTCCTCGTAAGTCTTTTAGATTTGTGTTTCGGAGGGAATCATTCTTGAAGGGAAACACGTATCCAAAAGAGCTAGTGGGAGCTAGTGGGAGCAAATTGATCTTGAAGAGATTCAAGAGTCAAATCAATGAGGAACCTATAGTTGACATTGGCACTCAACCAGAGGATTAAACGCCTGTTGAGAGAACTGACATCAATCCATCTTCACTTCGCAAACCTAGTAGAGTTGTTCACCTCCAGAGTTGTATGGATTCCATATTACTGCTAGAGGTGACACATTGATCAGTAATGAATTACTGTTTGATGAGGATGTCCCATCCAACTACAAGGAAGCGATGGCAGGCCCTAGAGGCTGCTGAAAGAAAGGAAGCTGTGGATAACGAGATTCAATCCAT
>NZ_VCHY01000301.1 GCF_005877885.1 Labilibacter sediminis | reverse complement strand
ATCTTCGATTAATGAAGTGTAGTTCCTATTATCTTAAAGTTAATATAAATTTTGATGTTTATAGGAAATTATAGTTACAAATTTATTTTTTTCTTTTTTCCAAAAGACGTGTTGAATTTATTTTCATTTGTATCTACGTGTCCATTTTTAGTTTTTCATCTTTTTATTAGTATCTTATATTCCACATTTTTACTCGTTCACTTCCAATTCAATGCGAATTTCTCCTCTAAATTATTATGAATTTTGCCCATACGCCGCCTAAACTACTATTTCTTCTTGTTTTTTTTTGTTTTAATAAAGTGCAACCCTAAACCCGCCAACCCGACACGACTCGACACGAAAAATAAACGGGTTGACACGACACGACACGATAATTAAACGGGTCGGGTTAGGGTCAAGCTATCTGAACCCGTTTAAGTTTCAACCCGACACGACACGACCCGATTGCCACCTCTATCTTCAACTCCCCCAAAGCCTTTTTCTATAAATTTCCATCTCTCTATATATATATATATGTCACAAGCCTTACATATATGTACTCACATACAATTTCCTAAATCTTGGCTACTATATCT
>NZ_VCHY01000300.1 GCF_005877885.1 Labilibacter sediminis | reverse complement strand
TAGAATTGACAAATTCTATGTCTATGGCTGGTATTTTTAGTATTTTCTTTTTTGTTACCTATGTGTACTATTTAGGTAGAATACCGTCACCCATTTTAAATAAGAAACTGAACAACCTAGAAAAAATGGGCGAAGAAGAAGACCTTGATAAGAATGAAGAAGATCTTGATAAGAATAGGCCGGTTTCTTATATGTATGGGAATCAAGAAAATTTGAATTTAAAAATACTTGACAAAAATAAAAAAGATGAAGAAAAATACTTTTCTTTGTTTGAAAAACCTCTTCTGACCTTTTTTTTCGATTATAACCGATGGAATCGTCCATTACGATACATAAGAAAGAGAAATAACAAATTGAAAGGCTCTGTAAGAAAAGAAACGTCACAATATTTTTTTTTACATGTCAAAGTGATGGAAAAAAAAAAATATCTTTTACATATCCTCCCAGTTTGTCAACTTTTGGGGAAATGATAGAAAGAAGGATATCATTGTCTACATTAGAAAAACTTTCCGCTGATGAACTATACACCGAATGGCTTTATACCAATAAAGAGAAAAATGAAAATTTAAATAATG
>NZ_VCHY01000030.1 GCF_005877885.1 Labilibacter sediminis | reverse complement strand
TAACATTAAACAGTTAACAGTGATCGTCTTTTATATCTTGTAAGCCAAAGCTTATTTCAATCTATTTTGTTTCGTCTTAACCGCTGTTGAGACTCGCTACAAAAGCGGATGCAAAGATAACAACTTTAATTTCTTAATTCCAAATTAAATTTGAAAGTTTTTAAAATTAATTTCAAACCCTATCGACCTCCTCAAAACCTTATTGTTACTAGGTTTTTAATCCCTCTTCTGTCGTTCAAAATATTGTTGTTTTTACACGCCTTTTGCTTCATATCAATTACAATTTTAATTGCATTCAGCAGAACTCATCAGCTAACTTTTCATTAAAAGTGATGCCTTATTATGACTCGTTTCGTTCAAAGCGGGTGCAAAGAAAGAGACTTTATTTTTAGATTCCTAATCCCAGGCGAAAGTTTTTTCACACGAAAAACAAAGATACGTCGTAAAGGTTAGCTTGTCAAGGATTTAGAAGATGAAAGTTTTTTTGATGTTTATTCGTATTAAACACAAAGGACACAAAGGATTTTCACAAAGGCAATAAAAGAGGGATTTAAAAAGTGGATATATATATAGTATTTAAACAAGGCTAAAACCGTATTTAAAAATGATCTCGCTTTGTGACAACTATGCTATACTGAATTAGTCTGCTGCTCCGTTAGGGATTGTAGTGGTTACCCTGCAGCGGTTTTATAGTACCATGTGTTTCCGCACAGCAAATACTATATATATAATTTAATGCCCATGATTGAAATAACTGACCAGCGAGGAGTAGAAACGGAAAGCCCGACCCGAAAGAATTTGCTTCACCTGTAGTTAAGGGGTTTTATTGAGGGAAACGGCTATGTGTATAAAAAACAAAAAAGAGAGTCTTAACTCAATTCTACTCATAAACAACCCAAAAAAACAATAGACTCCCTTTTCTGCAAAAATCTATAAAATAAACTCTGGTGTTAAAGTTTAATTAAAACAAAATTTGCCGGGCTTTGTTCAGGGAATTGATTTAAGAATGCTATTGGAGATTGTTTCTGCTAACTTTTTTTCAAAAAAAAGATAAGTGCAAAGAAAGGTGGCAATACTATTTTTCCAGGCCAAATCTGCATCTCTGGAATTCATATAATCATCAAAGGCATCGTTAGCAATATTGATAGTGCTTTTTCCGAAACATTGAAAAATAAAGTGAAAGTTCTGTGGTGAAATTTGTATCGTTTTATACTGATCGTACAGGCTGTCGATAAAATCAAATAATTCTCCTTTTGAATAACCTTGGCGAATTTGGCTGATTAACCAGCGACCTAATGAATTATTTAGGTCTAAAGGTTCATTTTCGGTTTTCTCAAACTCTATGACTCGCGCATAAATATCACTTACACAATTTATTTGTTGAGGCTGAGAAAACAATTGGGGATAATCTCCCGTCAGAAGCTGTATAAATTGCAGGTGTACCGCTAATGGCGAAAACTTTACACTGCTAAATTGGATATATTTATTTGCAGAAACAAAGTAAGAAATACTCTTCAGCTTGAATAGAAGTTTATTTTTTAAGTTGGATTTTAATTTTGTTTCGGCGTTTATTGGAATTAAAACTGTTGGAAATATACTTTGCAATTGTTCTAGAAAAGCTAAATGATTTTCTATTTCGGCAACGGAAGGGGAATTGGACAAATTAATGCTTTTTTCATGTCGTGAAAGATTGAGCTTATCAAGTGAAAATTCATCTTTATTGTCTTTTTCTGAAAATAAAAACTTCAGTATCGATTCTGTTTTCAATGTAACATCATTTGATCCGCTTCTCATATACAATATTCCTTTCGTAAATTCACCTAGGACTTTTGCTTAATTCTTTTAAAAAGTTCTGAAGCAAATACAAAATCATTTAAGCTTTGTTCAGTTGCTGTAAAAATATCTTCTTTATCACCTTCCCAAAGCTTTTTACCTTGATGGATATAAATGATTTTTTCACCAATAGCCATCACCGAATTCATATCATGTGTATTAATAATGGTAGTAATCCCATACTCTTTGGTGATTTCATAGATTAAATTGTCTATGACAATGGCTGTCTTTGGATCAAGGCCTGAATTTGGCTCATCGCAAAACAAATATTTTGGATTTAAAGCAATAGCCCGGGCAATAGCTACCCTCTTTTGCATTCCTCCACTAATTTCTGAAGGGTATAGCTTATTAACATTTTCAAGATTTACTCGGTTAAGACAGAAATTAACTCTATCCAGCTTTTCCTCATTACACATGTCAGAGAACATATCTAACGGAAATCGAACATTTTCTTCAACGCTTAATGAATCAAATAAAGCTGACCCCTGAAAAAGCATACCAATCTCTTTTCTGATATTACGTTGCTCTTTAAAATCCATGGCTGAAAAAACTTCATTTCCATAAATGATTTGCCCTGAATCTATAGTGTGCAATCCTACAATTGATTTTAAAAGAACCGTTTTTCCATGTCCACTTTGTCCAATGATTAAATTGGTTTGACCAGCTTCGAAACGCGCTGATATATCAAAGAGTATTTGTTTACTATGAAAAGTCTTGTTTACATTAACTACTTCAATCATGCCAATAATAATTGAGTTAATAACAAATTAAACAGTAATATTTGAATACTACTTACTACAACTGCTTTGGTACTTGCTATTCCAACTTCAAGTGATCCTCCTTCGACATAATAACCATGGTAAGATGAAATTGTAGCTATTAAAAATGCAAACACAGACGCCTTAACTAAAGAATAAGTAATATAAAAAGGTTGAAATGCATACCGTATACCATAAATGAAATCGACAGAAGAAACTACTCCTGATAAGCTACCAGCTAACCAACCTCCGGTAATTCCAATCCCCATACTTAAAATCACAAGAAAGGGCATCATAAAAACCAGACCTAAAACTTTTGGTAAAATTAAATAGCCTGAAGAATTAATTCCCATTATTTCTATGGCATCTATTTGTTCGGTAACACGCATACTCCCAATTTCCGAAGCAATATTAGATCCCCCTTTTCCTGCCAAAATCAAACTTACAATAGTAGAAGAAAATTCTAACAATATTGAATCCCGCGCTGCCAGTCCAACTGTATATTTAGGAATAAAAGGCATTTCAATATTATAGGCCGTTTGTAAGGTAATAACCGCACCCATAAATACAGAAATAATGGCCACTATCCCGATAGAATTTGTTCCCAATTTTTCTGCTTCCCTAAATATTTGTTTGATTAAGATTTTACACTTTTCAGGGCGTGCAAACACCCTTTTCAAAAACAAAGCATATCTTCCTAAATGAAATAGTAATCCCATAAATTTGATTTTGGCTAAAAATAACAACTATATCCACGTTATAAAAATAAATGGTGCAATTAGCTAATAAACATTTTTATTCTTACTCATTTTGGGTAATTTCACAGGCATATTCAAACAGACAAAGCTTATTAAATATAGAAATATGACAAACAATACTTATTGCGTAATCATGGCTGGTGGGATTGGCAGTAGATTTTGGCCAATTAGTAGAGAAGAAACTCCAAAGCAATTTTTAGACATCTTAGGAACGGGAAGAACATTAATTCAACAAACCTTTGACAGGTTTAAGCCCATCTGTCCCACTGAAAACTTTTTGGTTGTTACAAGTATTGAATATAAAGAAATGGTATTGGATCAGATTCCTGATTTAAAACCTAACCAGGTACTCACAGAACCTTTTCGAAGAAATACTGCACCATGCATTGCTTATGCCAACGCTTGGATAAAAAAGAGAAACTCAGAAGCAACAGTTATAGTTACTCCTGCCGACCATTTAATCCTTAAACAGGAAGAGTTTGTTGACACAATTTTAAAAGGTATTGATTTTGTAAAAAGCAACGATGCTTTACTTACTCTTGGAATAAAACCACACAGACCTGAAACTGGTTATGGTTATATTCAGATCAATGAAGAATCAGAAAATATTTTAGGAGAAATAGAACCTGTCAAAACATTCACTGAAAAACCAAACATTGATCTTGCCAGAGTTTTCTTTGAGAGTGGAGAGTTTTATTGGAACTCCGGAATTTTTATTTGGTCTCTTGAAGCAATTAATAAAGCATTTGACAATTATCTTTCCGAAGTAAAAGTATTGTTTGACAATATTCAGGATAAAATTGATACCCCGAATGAAATTGATCATATCCGAAGTATCTACAGGGAATGTAAAAACATATCTATTGATTACGGCATTATGGAAAAAGCCAATAATGTTTATGTATTAACGTCTGACTTTGGATGGAGTGACTTAGGTACCTGGTCTTCGTTATTTGAACATTCAACAAAAGACAATAATAACAATGCAATAAACACAGGAAAAGTAATTACATACGAATCTAAAAACTGTGTTGTAAACCTTCCGGACAATAAAATGGCGGTAATACAGGGGCTAGATGATTTTATTGTAGCTGAATCAAACAATTGTCTTTTAATTTGCCCTAAGAAAAATGAACAACAGATACGCCAATTTTCTGCAGATATTATAGCGGAGTATGGTAGTGATAAAAATTAATAAAACATATAAACGAAAAAAGGAGTGCAAAATGCACTCCTTTTTATATCTGATTTTTCGTTGTCTTCTTACTAGAACTCCCAAAGGTCATGTTCAAAATTAAAGATATCCAATTTAATTCTGTCTGACTCTAACATTGCTTCCATTCCAACAGCATATGAATCAATACCACGGTTATTATACACGTTTGACTCCTTAGTTATATAACTACCGAAATATCTTTTCATAAAGATGTCATCAAAGGTTCTTCTTTGTGCATCGTTATGCGCATTAAACACCTCATTGCGTGCAAACAGGTCTCTTGCCTGAGGGAAATAAATCCAGAAAGTTTGTTTCTTAGATATTTCTTCTTGACCTTCTCCTGTACTTTTTGCATATTCACGAATTGGACATATACCTAAAATACGAACATCCAATCTTGAATAATTTCTATCAAAGAACCATACTTCTTTTACTAAAAGTTGCTTTACTTCTTCAGGTCTTAACTCTCCTGCAACAATTTCTGTTTGATACGTACCATCAGCCTGACGAACCTCCATAGTATCACCAACCGCACCCATTTCATACATTACCTGCTCATAGGTCATCTCAACCTTGAACTCATCTTCATACTTTGTTGAATAAGCCGTTAATCCCTCATATTGAATACCCTGCATTAACAATTGAATTAAACTATATCTTCCATCCATATTACTAATTGGATAATACAATGGCAGGTTAATTTTTTCGCGAAGATCAATTACCCTCCATACTTTTTTTGCCCACATAACATCTGCCTCTCGTACATGAGCATATGGTATAGGCTTACGGTTTAATACATGTTCTTTTGGATATATGCCATCCAAAACATTTTGGGCTTTTATAGCTGGAGTAAAAGCTATAGCTGCAAACATGATTATTAAGAAGAACAACTTTTTCATTATTTCAAATTTATTTTGTTTATCTATTCAAATAAAGCAAATAACTAGCTTTAGTTAGTTTAGTCCAATACAAATGTCATGGTTCCCAAATTTCGAGTACCACTTGGCCCTTTAGCTCTAATATCCTCTATAGATACTTTTGAACCTCTAGGCATATTTTTTATGAGCTCCTTTTGCTCTTTTGTAAATCTATTACTTTTTGATGGTTCATCGACAATATAACCATTCTTTAATACTGACACATTAAATCTTGTCACTGTGTACTCCAACTCAAAATCAAAGTCTTTCATTTCTGCAAATACAGCAGATTGCGCCATCAACAAGTTTTTTGCAATCTTACCACCACTTTTACCTGCAACTTCAGGAACAGGATCCGGAACACGTTTAATACGGAAGTTTTGAACACCCATAACCTTTTGTCTTCCACCAATTTCAGCGGTTACCTTAACCACAGATTCTTTACCTGCAGTACCTGCTCTTGGTGTAACAATAAAGATACCTTTACTTGGCTTCTTATTAACATTGGTCATTGTGACCTTTAAGTCTTTACTTGCTACGCCCGGAGCAGAAATCGCAACAGGATTTTCCACACCTTCATAAAATACATTCATTTTAATAGGTGAGATAACGGCACTAGGTTTAACAACTTGAAATATTCCTTCTATCTCATAAGGAACATCTTCTGATCCATCAGGTGATGGCATTTCAATAATACCTTTCCATGAATGTTCACCGACAGACATTTTTGGCATTTCTAATATACCTTTTCCTTGTTCGATATTCCTAACCGGCTTACCGTTAACATGAATTTTAGGGATAATATTTGGATCATATGCAGCCATATATAACTCAGCTTTATAGGTTTCGCCTTCAAGTATTGTAGTTTTATATGGCTTAACAACAGACATCATATCTGTAAACTTATATGATTCCTTATCAATATCACTATACAAACTTGCCACTATATCGGCTTCAGCATTTCGTACATCCCCCTGAATCTTACTTAACATTGCCATTGAGGCAGATAGTGGCACATGTTCAAATTTAGTAGACTCCCAGGATTTGACTACATCCTTTTCTCCCTTTTCATCACTCGTATCAAAAATATTCGTAAATCCACTAATAAAAGCTGTATCAGCAGGATCTTCTTGATTTAAATAACTAAGTAATAATTCCTTATACTCACTAATTAACTTCTTAAGTTCTTTGCTTCTAGCTCCTGCCTTTTCCGTTATCATTACCTGAGGTGCGATATCTTGATTATCTCCAACATAATCATTTGGAGTAGCTTCCGGCCCACTTGATTTATGTGCAAGAATAATTTTTAAATCCTCAATATGATTAACTAAACTATCTGCGGCAGTTTTTATTTTATTTGCTTCCCTCCATTCATCTCCAGCTTTACCAGGATTGTTACTATGCGCCGTTCTAAACTGATCATATAAAACTTCGTTCTTCCTTTCAACCGTTTCCCTTGATTGAATAAACCCTTTATCCATTGTTATGAAGGCTTGTAATAACTCTCCTGACACATTCAATGCAAGCATTGCTGTCAGAAAGAGATACATCATTCCAATCATCTTCTGCCTAGGGGTTTCCGGACAATTTCCACCACTCATGTTATAATACTTTTAATGATTCATATAAAATTAGCGGTTTCCAACATTCATGGCACTCAACATATTTCCATAAATGGTATTGAGTTCCCCTACTGTTTTATTTAAAGATGATACCTGATCACGATATATTTTAGCATCTTCTACAGATTGCTTTAAATATCCATTTATTTCACCTAATCCAGACGTCAATTCCTGTTGTGCATCAACCTGAGCTTTTGACCCTTTTAGTTGTAATTCGTAAATTGAATTTATAGATGATAAACTACTATTTAAAGCAGACATTTGCTCATTATATTTTTTCCCATTTTCAGATATACCCTGCATATCATTTTGAACTGTACTTGCAAGTGTATTATATGCCGCAGCTAATTCCTGACCTGACTTATTCATACCATCCACTAACCCTTTACCTGAATTAGCCAGTTCATTGGCTACTTTTGTTCCGGACTCAGAGATAGCATTTGCCGTTGTTGCATATGACTGACTCAAGGCACTTGCGGATTCTTCAATAACTTTGGCGGTTTTATCCTGAACATTACCAAACTTACCAACAGACTCTGATGCACTTTGGATATTTTGCAAATAGCTTTGAGTAGCTAAAGATGCATCACTTAAATCAGCTAGTTGTGATGAAGTAGCTCCAAGCTTTTTAATCCCTTCAGACAATTGGCTTACAGTATTCTCATCAATATTACCTGTTTGTATAAGTGCCTGAAGTTCGCTTCCTCCTCCGCCGCCACCTCCTCGGTTTTGGTGAGGTTCTAATCCAACCAATTCAGGATATACTAAGCTCCAATCCGGCATCTCATGAGGTGGCTCAAAAGCAGATAAAAAGAAAATAATCGCTTCCGTACCTAATCCTGCAATAAGCATATAAGAAGCACCTGGAAGGTGAAGAATTTTCCATAAAGCACCCAAAATAACTACAGCAGCTCCAATCCCATAAACTTTCCCCATTACCTTTTTATACCCGGGACTTTCGACAAATTCAGTAATACTCATATTTGTATTGTGTTAATCAGTTCAATTTTGAAAAAAAATCATATTAAAAGTTACCCAACATCATTAGTCTCCAATGTAATCTCTTACACATCTAAAACCAATGAAAGACTTTGCTGAATCCTGATACTCATATGTACGAGTACCGTTTTGCAAGAAATAACCTATATCTTTCCATGATCCCCCACGAATCACTTTTCTTTTCATTACATGCGGATCGTCCGGCAAAGCATTATACTTATACGTTGGATTAAAATCGTGTGTAAAACTATATGCTGATTCATCGAATGCACTAGATGTCCATTCTGCTAGATTACCTGCCATATCATACAATCCGAAATCATTTGGTGCGTAAGATGCTACTGCCATAGAGTTATTACCTCCATCATCGCCATAACGACCGCGTAAAGGCTTAAAGTTGGCTAAGAAACACCCTTTATCATTACGAGTATACATCCCCCCCCATGGATACATTTGGTTTTCAAGTCCCCCACGCGATGCATATTCCCATTCTGCTTCAGTAGGTAAACGATATTCCATCACTTCTGGCTGGCCTTTACTTCTCAGGTAATTATTCATTAACCTGGATCTCCAAATTGTAAATGCTGTAGCCTGTTTATGAGAAACTCCTACAACAGGATACTCATCAAAACCTGGGTGCCAGAAATATTTTTCAGTCCAAGGTTCATTAAATGAATATGTAAAATCTGCAATCCAGCATAAAGTATCAGGGTAAACATTTACCATATCTTTCATGATGAAAGCTGATCTATCTTTAATTACTTCTTCTTCTCCTTTTTGGTTATAAGCAACACCTTCGTATTGTTTTGTTTCGTAATTAAAACGATTTGTTTTCTTAGCTGCTTGTTGTAAATCAACCCACTCATACTCATAAGTTAACTTTCTTGAATCAATTTCTTTTCTTCTGAAAAATCTTTCATTTTCCGGCAAAAACAATTCATCAAGAATTTCTGCATACTCCTCATTATCCCATTCTATCTCTATATCCCATTGCAAAAATGGAGGATCAATCTCATTTCCATATTCATCTTCGGCAATAATAAATTCTTCAAACTGATCTCCCAGAAGTTTGCGTGCAATAGAATCTCTCACCCAATGAACAAACTGTCTGTACTCAGTGTTTGTGATTTCAGTCTCATCCATCCAGAAAGATCTAATTGAAACAGTTTTAGACTGTCCTGTTAACGACCAGGCTGCATCCTGATCATTTGGTCCCATATTAAAGCTTCCCTGAGGAATAAATAACATACCATACGGGTCGGGTTCATAAAAGGCACCATTACGAGCTACCCCGGTAAGTTCTCCACCTCCGGAATTACTACAACCACTAAGGATAGTGACCAATATGACGCTAAGAGCAAGTACTTTCTTCATAATATTTCAGACTATCGGTATTTTACTTTTTAAATTTTCTCTTATAAATATCTTACGCTTTTATAGCGTTTAGTACGTTTTTCAAAATTTATATCTAAGTTATATCCAACCATCAGCTCATGTGTCCCCCCATTTCCGGCAGTTGCAACTGCTGAGGTTGTGATATCATAACTATAACCGAAACGAACGCCGTTTCTCATTTCAATACCTCCTAACAAGACTATAGCATCCTGAAACCTGTACGTTAGACCTCCCCAATATCTTCCTCTGTAACGCACCAAAGTATTTAAATCTATTTGAAAACTCCTTCCATCTGTTTTATAAAACACCGAAGGTAGTATTTCATATGCTGTATCTTCAACCTTATAATTATACCCTCCTGTGAGATATAGAGTCCCGGTTAAAGTAAAATTAGCTTCTCCTTTATAATTTGGACTGGGCTTATTTATATGCGATAAAGATGCTCCTGCATACCACTCTTTTTGATGGTAGTAAACACCTAATCCTGCATCAAAAGCTGAACCTGACACTTCTGCCCCTGGTAAACTTGGATCTTCAGGTGAAAATATATCCCTTTCCGGGAAAAAAAACTTACTTCCATCCAGGGTTTGGTTAACTAATCCAACATTTAATCCCATTCCTAACACACCTTTTTCTAACTGAAACTTAACTGCATAATTTAAAGACATCGATAGATTAGTAAAAAAACCTATTTCATCATTTATTACATTTAAGCCAATTCCAGAATCCAATCCAAAGAATTTAACAGGCATATCACCACTAAAAACCGTTGTTTTTATAGCGTAACTTCCGCTCCATTGATTTCTGTTTAACGCAACCAGGTTAATTCCGTTACTTGAACCTGCATATCCCGGGTTTACGGCCAGATTATTAAACATATTCTGACTAAACTGAGGATCATACTGCGCTTTTATACCTATTGCAGCAATGCAAAATATAACAAAAATCAGAATTCTCCTAAACATTTATTTTAGATATAAAAAACTCAAAGAACTCCGTTTCGACCAACCACGACTTATTTAATTGATTTACTACACATTAACCTATTAAACAATAAATATAGGTTGATCAAAAAACTGAATTCGTATACTTTATTTCAATTATAAAGGTTTCGTTTTTATGAATTAAACATGTTATTTTTTTATAAAGTGATCTAATCTACTGCTCTTCTTTGAAAAAACCGCCACCACTTTTCAGGCAACTCACCATGTTGGGCTAATAGATAATCCTTTTCATCACATGCCAACATCCTTACTTTTTCCTCAAACGGTACCTCAATCCACCATCTTTTATTTACTCTGTTTGTATAGAAACGTATATCTACATCAAATTCGTGTAAATGAACAACAGAAATTTTATAACTATTTGAATCTTCAGAAGGTATATCGCTGACTTTCACAGATATACCCTCAAGCAAATGCCATAAGATTTGAGCACACAACGCTCCTCCCTCCTTAGTTTTATCTAATAAAGGATTATATTCCTGCAAACTAAAGCACTTCAAACTATCACTCATTCCGGCATACCAAGCCGTTTGACATGCTTCAAATCCATTAAAACCATTTATATTAATCATTGAATAATACGGCATATAATTCTGCTGTATGGCGCCTACATCAAAACTTACCAAATCTGCATCGCGTAAATAAGGTTCTATTCTGGAAATATTTTTATCCCTTAAGTCTTTTAAACGCACAACCTCCCAATATGATTCGTTCATCAATTGCTCCTGAGATTCTCCGACTAAATACTTTTGAATCCCAAGTACATTTAACTCAAATACATTATTATGATATTTTTCCCGGATTTGAGACAAGAAAGTTTGAGAGGAAAATTCTGCAATATCAATAACAAGGTCCAGTTTTGAATCAATAACAGAAACTGCGATGTCCCTATTGGCTTCCACTAATGATTTCACAACCGGCAGGTTGTAATCCTGACCTCCACCTAAGAGCAATACTCTTACCTGATGTGACAATAATATTTTTGTTACCTCTGCAACTGCAAAATATCGATCATTTAATGTTTTGCCTTTTACATTTCCTAAATCAACGATATTTAAATTTCTTGAGGTTTTTCGCAAACTGGCTAAAAACGGCCTTATCACATCGCAGGCTTCTGCACAACCTTCGTTATCAATTGAATTTCGTCCATCAGCAACACCAATAATTGCAATATCGTATTTACCCACACCTTCATCATCCTCATTAAATCCATATGTAATTTGACTCAACAATGCATCCTCTACTGGCATTGTAGAAGCTACATTATTAGGTTTTAATATGGGATTAAATAAATCTCTGATTTGCACGGGTTAGGTTTATTACAGGTTATTTTTTATTAGTCTTTGATGTTGTTTTTTTTGTCGTTTTCTTTGCTGCTGCAGTTTTTTTGGTTGCAGTCTTTTTAGCTGTCGTTTTCTTAGCTGGAGCTTTCTTTGTCGTTTTCTTACCTCCTTCTTTAATGAGCTTTTGGCAATCCTCAAATGACAACTCCTTTGGATCAGTGTCTTTAGGGATTTTATAATTTTTCTTTTGGTAAGAAATGTAAGGCCCCCATCGACCATTCAGGATTTGCACTTCAGGATCTTCATCGTAGCTTTTTATAAACTTTTCACGGTCAGCTTTTCTTTTCTCTTCAATTAAAATTATAGCCCTCTCCAACTCTATGGTCAAAGGATCATCCACTCCTTTTTTAAGGGATACAAATTTACCATCATGGCGAACATAAGGCCCAAAACGACCAATTCCCACCACTACTTTTTTATTTTCATACAAACCTAAGTCACGAGGAAGATCAAAAAGCCTGATCGCTTCTTCAAGCGTAATGGTTTCAAGATGCTGTCCTTTTTGCAAAGAAGCAAATTTAGGCTTTTCCACCTCTTCATCTTCACTGCTTTCTCCCAACTGTGCCATAGGACCATAACGACCTATTTTAACAATTACTGGTTTTCCCGTTTTAGGATCCTCTCCTAAGTGTCTTTCTCCAGTATTACGCTCTGAATTCTCAAGGGTATCCTCTACTTGTTCATGGAAACCTTTATAGAAATTATCAATTGACTCATTCCATACAATTTTTCCAACCGAAATCTCATCAAACTCAGCTTCCACCTTCGCAGTAAAATCATAGCTTACAATATCGGTAAAGTATTTCATCAGGAAATCAGTTACGACCATGCCGACATCAGTAGGGAATAACTTATTCCTTTCTGCTCCGCTGATTTCTGCTTTAACTTCTGCATTAATTTCACCATCTGCTAAAGCGATATACTGATAATTTCTTTCTTTACCTTCTCTATCCTCCTTAACAACATACCCTCTGTTTTGAACAGTAGAAATAGTAGGAGCATATGTAGAAGGACGACCAATACCAAGATCTTCTAATTTTTTAACCAGAGATGCTTCTGAATAACGAGCCGGCTTTTGACTCCATCTTTCCCGAGCCTCAATTATATCAGTTCCTAAACTCTGTCCAACTTCTAATGGCGGTAATAAACCAGAATCTTCCTCTCCTTCATTTTCGCTTTCTAATTCTGCAGATTGAATATACACCTTTAAAAAACCATCAAACTTAATCACCTCACCTGTGGCCACAAAATGCTCACTTATGCCATCGCCTTTAATCTGAATAGTGGTTTTCTCTAATTGAGCATCGCTCATTTGGGATGCAATAGTGCGTTTCCAAATTAGCTCATATAATTTTTGCTCCTGTTGAGAACCTGAAACCGTAGGCTTATCCAGATAAGTAGGTCTGATAGCCTCATGCGCTTCCTGAGCTCCTTTACTCTTTGTTTGGTACTTTCTAACTTTCAAATACTCTTCACCCATTACATTACTAATTTGGTCAGAAGCCATTTGAATTGCTGTATCGGCTAAATTAACCGAGTCAGTACGCATATATGTTATCTTTCCCGCTTCATATAACTTTTGAGCAACAGACATGGTTTGCCCAACTGAAAAACCAAGTTTTCTACTTGCTTCCTGCTGTAATGTAGATGTTGTAAATGGTGCAGCAGGAGTCTTCTTCAGTGGTTTTTTTGTGATATTGGCAACCTTAAAATCTGCATTCTTACATTTATTTAAAAATACCTCAGTTTCTTCCAAAGTTGAGAAACGCTTTGATAACTCTGATTTCAATTCGCTTTGATTACCATCTTTATCAGTAATGGTAAAAACAGCTGTTACACGAAATGATGATTCTGGTTTAAAAGCAAAAATTTCTCTTTCTCGTTCCACCAAAAGACGCACTGTAACAGATTGTACACGTCCTGCAGACAAAGAAGGCTTAACTTTTTTCCAAAGTACCGGAGAAAGTTCAAAACCCACCAGTCGGTCTAATACCCTGCGCGCCTGTTGTGCATTTACCAAGTCAATATTTATATCGCGTGGATTATCAACCGCATTTAAAATAGCTGATTTAGTAATTTCATGAAATACAATTCTTTTTGTATTCTCAGGCGTAAGACCTAACTCATCATACAAATGCCAGGCAATAGCTTCTCCTTCGCGGTCTTCATCCGAAGCGAGCCAAACTGTTTTTACTTCTTTAACCAGTTTCTTAAGCTCTTTTACCACCTCCTTCTTATCATCTGAAACTACATAAGTTGGAAGGTATTTATTTGCTATATCAATTCCGAAATCTTTTTTAGCCAAATCTCGAATATGTCCATAACTCGATTTAACTAAAAAATTTCCACCTAAAAACTTTTCTATAGTTTTCGCTTTTGCCGGAGACTCGACAATCACCAAATTCTCCTCACTTATATTACTTTTCTTCGCCATCTACAATCAAAGTTTACTTAAGAAAGCCCATATCAAGCTCTTAACGAGAAATATACGCCAAAAATCTAAAGTTTCGAATATTATTAAAATATATTCTCCTCTTAATAAAGCCGTCAAATTTAAAAAATTATCCTTACAAAACTAAAACAGTTGTTTTATAACAGCATTATCTTCCATCGAATCATCATTCTTGATTCCAGAACTTTATATACGAAGTCCGTTGTATTGAGTAAAATTGCTAATTTTACTGCAAAATTTCAACAATACAACGTATGACAACTAAAAATACCGGTATAAAAAGAGTTATTAAATGGTTCTGGGGAATCATCTTATGTGGTTTTTTCATGATATTCCTTTTATTCTTTTTAATATCTCAAGGCCACTTAGGTGTAATGCCATCATTCGCCGAACTAGAAAATCCAAAAAATAGCATAGCTACTGAAATTATTTCAGAAGACAGTCAACTGCTTGGAACCTTTGCCATTGAGAACAGAACCTCAGTGGACTTTGAGCAATTATCTCCTCACTTGGTAAATTCCCTTATTGCTACAGAAGATCTTAGGTTTTATGATCATTCAGGAGTTGATCCCCGAGGATTGGCCCGTGTAGCTTTTAGAACCGTATTATTAGGCGACAAAGGATCCGGTGGTGGTAGTACAATCACTCAGCAATTAGCAAAACTGTTGTTCCATAAAAGAGCAAAAAACATCTGGGAGCGAAGCCTTCAAAAGCTAAATGAGTGGGTAATAGCTGTAAAACTTGAGCGTAGCTACACCAAACACGAAATTCTTACCATGTATTTAAACAAGGTAGAATATATATATGATGCATATGGAATTAAATCTGCGGCAAAAACCTTTTTTAATACAAGCACTGATTCCATAAAAATTGAAGAAGCAGCAACATTAATCGGGATGCTCAAAAATCCAGCATTATTTAATCCGGTTAGAAGAAAAGACACTACTGAATTCAGAAGAAATGTGGTATTAAGCCAAATGCGCAAAGCTCATTTTATTAACGAGGAAGAATATGATTCTTTAAGAAATATTCCTCTTACTTTAAAATTTAACAGAAGAGACCACAAAGAAGGCGTAGCTCCATATTTGCGAGAACACATTAGGCTTACTTTAAATGCCAAAAAACCGGAAAGAGAAAACTACCCTTCATACCTTACCAGTAAATTCATAAGCGATAGTATAGAATGGGAGAACAATCCCTCGTATGGTTTTATTAATAAAACTTTAAAGCCTGACGGTACGCATTATAATATATACCGCGACGGATTAAAAATTTACACTACCGTTAATTACAAAATGCAGGTGCATGCTGAGGCTGCCGTAAAGAATCACTTATCTAATGATCTTCAGAAAGCATTCTTTAAAGAGAAGAAAGGTAGACCAAGAGCTCCATTTACTAAGAATCTTACCGAAGAACAATATGATAACATCATTAATAAAGCCATAAGAAACTCAGAACGCTACAGAGTGATGAACAATGCTGGTTTTAGTAAAGACTCAATAATGGAAGTTTTTAACAAACCGGTAGATATGCAGGTATTTACCTGGGATGGAGATGTAGATACTGTACTCTCTCCTTTGGATTCGATTAAACACTTTAAGTTTTTCTTACGAGCAAGTTTGTTTTCTATTGATCCACATAACGGACATGTAAAAGCATACGTTGGCGGGCCAAACTTTAAATATTTTATGTACGATATGGCCACCAAAGGGAAAAGACAAGTGGGTTCAACCATTAAACCTTTGGTATACACCCTTGCTATGCAAGAAGGACATACTCCATGTGATCTGGTACCTAACATTCCTCAAACCTTTGTTTTGCCTGATGGAAAAACCTGGACACCTCGTGATGGCGGTAGAGCACGCAAAGGAGAAATGGTAACGCTTAAATGGGGGTTAGCCAATTCTAACAACAACATATCTGCCTGGGTAATGAAACAGTATAATCCCGTTGCTGTAAGAGATATGATCAACGAACTTGGTATCAATAGCTATATTGACCCTGTTCCTTCGTTGTGCCTTGGAACTCCAGATTTTGCATTATCAGAGATAACCAGTGCTTATAGTACCTATGCCAACAAAGGGGTGCGCATTGAACCAATAATGCTTTCACGAATAGAAGATCGTTTTGGCAACGTAATTGCTCAATTCACTCCGAAAAAGAAAGAGGTTATTAGTGAACAAACCGCATTCTTAATGCTCAATCTTCTTCAAGGGGTTATTAACCAAGGAACAGGTAGAAGACTACGATACCCATACCAGTTTACCGGAGAGATTGGAGGAAAAACCGGTACTACACAGAACCACTCTGATGGTTGGTTTATTGGTGTAACACCAAACCTCGTAACAGGAGTATGGGTTGGAGGTGAAGACAGGGATATTCACTTTGATGGTATTAGTTTAGGGCAAGGTGCAAATATGGCTTTACCTATTTGGGCCATTTACATGGATAGTGTTTATAATGACGAATCACTATTGATCACACAAGAGGATATATTTGAAGAACCTATTAACTTTTCATTGGATTTACAGTGCGAAGGCGACATTAGGCCTACTACGGAAGAAAATACAGAAGAAGAGACATACACCAACGGTGGTGAAGACGAGTTTGAATAACAACCACAGTTCGATTAAAATTTAAACAGAGGTCTTTAAGCAAATAACAACTTAAAGGCCTCTTCTAATTTACTTACCTCTATTACTTCAATATCGTATTTCGATAAGTCAAGCCCTTTTGTTAAACGAGGAACAATAATCTGATCAAAACCCAGCTTAGAAGCTTCACCAATTCTCTGGTCAATACGTGTAATTGGACGTATTTCGCCGGAAAGGCCAACTTCACCGGCCACACAAATTTTGGGTGAGATAGAAAGGTCAATATTAGAAGATAAAATTGCAGAAACCACAGCCAGATCAATAGATGGATCATTCACTTTAATTCCTCCTGCAATATTTAAAAATACATCCTTAACGGCTAATTTAAATCCTGCTCTCTTTTCAAGAACGGCAAGAAGCATATTCAATCTTCGTAGATCAAAACCTGTTGATGATCGCTGAGGCGTTCCGTATGCTGCAGTGCTCACCAAAGCCTGCACCTCAATTAAAAAAGGTCGCATCCCTTCAATTGCCGCTGCAATAGATATACCACTCAATTTATCCTGATGATGAGACAGCAATAATTCAGACGGATTAGCCACCTCCCTAAGTCCATCACCCAACATTTCAAAAATTCCGATTTCAGCCGTAGAACCAAACCTGTTTTTTATGGACCTTAAAATACGATACATATGGTTTCGATCACCTTCGAACTGAAGCACAACATCAACCATATGCTCCAACACCTTTGGCCCGGCAATATTTCCTTCTTTATTAATATGACCGATAAGAATTACAGGCGTATTTGTTTCTTTAGCCACGCGAAGAATTAATCCCGTACACTCACGAATTTGCGATACACTTCCGGGCAAAGACTCAATGGTATCACTGCTTAAGGTTTGAATAGAATCAATAACCAATAAATCCGGATTTACATTTTTAACGTGCCCCAGAACCTTCTCCATGGACGTTTCACTAACTACCAAACAATTTTGAGCATCTTTATGAATACGGTCAGCTCTTAATTTAATTTGCTGAGGACTTTCCTCTCCGGAAACATAAAGCACTTTTTTTGATTGTATTTTAAGTGCCATCTGTAAAACCAGGGTTGATTTACCAATTCCGGGCTCACCGCCAACCAAAATTAATGAACCAGGCACCATTCCGCCCCCTAAAACCCTATCCAGTTCTGTATTTGAAGTATATATCCTTGAAAGCTCAGAAAGAGGAACATCTTTTATTAATTCAGGCTTTACACTTTCTGTTTCGAAAAAAGTTTGTGCAGTTTTACCTTTGGGTGACTTAACAACCACTTCTTCTACAAAGGTATTCCATTGAGAACATGAATTACACTTACCTATCCACTTAGGAGATTCCGTGCCACAATTTTGACAAACGAAAACAGACTTAGTTTTGGCCATAAAACAATTTTAGTTGATCATCTTTTAGGAGAAATAATTTTACTTTTTTACCTCCCCTGCAATTTTATCAATAATATTAGATGTTGAAAAACCATCAACAAAAGAAATTGTTTCTACTTTACCACCTCTACCAACAACAATATCATACCCCACAATGTCTTCAACGTTATAGTCAGCACCTTTAACCAGTACATCAGGTTGCACAGCCTTTATCAAATCATAAGGTGTATCCTCATTAAAAAACACAACCATATCAATAAACTCTAAAGCGGCTAATACAATGGCCCTGCTTTCTTCGTCAACAATTGGCCGAGTAGGTCCTTTAATTCTTTGAACTGACTCATCAGTGTTTAAACCCAGAACCAAACGATTACCTTTTTCAGCTGCTTTAGAAAGATATTCCACATGTCCACGATGAACGATATCAAAACATCCGTTTGTAAAAACAACCTTTTCGCCATCCTGTTGCCACTGCTTCACTATTTCAGAAGCATCACTCACAGAAACAATCTTTGATTTAAAATTTTGGTTAGACATTGTAGATAGTATAAAATAATAAACCCCGGCTTTACCGGGGTTTAAGTTTAAAAAATCTTTTTGTTTACACCAACTTATTTGTTTCCGTATCAGGAAACACAAAAACCGGCTTATACTCTTTAGCTTCATCCAACGGCATTGAAGCATATGTAATTATTATTATCACATCACCAACAGCTACCTTTCTGGCTGCTGCGCCATTCAAACAAATTACACCCGATCCTCTTTCTCCTTTAATAACATAGGTCTCCAAACGTTCGCCATTGTTATTATTTACTACCTGAACCTTTTCATTTTCAATAATAGTAGCCGCATCCATCAAATCTTCATCAATGGTAATACTTCCTACATAATTAAGGTTTGCTTCTGTCACCGAAACATTGTGTAGCTTAGACTTTACAACTTCAACATGCATCATGAAAGTTTTTGTAAATCAAATTATCAATCAATCTTACTTTATCAGCAAATACTGCTATACACCCTACAATATACTCACTTCTTCTCCAATCGTCAATGGGCTGTAGGGTATCACCATCAACAATATTAAAATATTCAACCCTTAACAATGAAGAACTGTTTATTTTATCGACCACAAAATTAATAACTTCTTTTATATTTTTGGTCTTCATCAGTATTTTAGACTCAAATAAAGTTTCTGATATTAAAACAGACTCTTTACGTTGCTCTTCTGAAAGTCTTACATTCCGCGAACTCATAGCCAACCCGTCAGCTTCTCTAACGATTGGACAAGGAACTATATTTACATTATAGTTTAAGTCCTTCACCATTCTTTTAATAATGGCCAATTGCTGGAAATCTTTTTCTCCAAAAAATGCACTATCCGGCTTTACCAAATCAAATAAGCGACTTACTACCTGAGCTACACCATTAAAATGCCCGGGTCTGAACTCACCTTCCATTACTTTATCCAGCATTCCAAAATCAAAAACTCGTTTATCTTCATCCGGGTATACTTCCATAACTGTAGGATTGAATAGTATATCACATTTAGCCGCTTGTAACATTTCAATATCCTGCTCAATGGTTACAGGATAATTAATTAAGTCATCCTGATTATTAAACTGTGTTGGATTAACAAAAACACTAACCACTACTATATCAGCACGCTCCCTGGCTTTTTCAACCAAAGATAAATGCCCTGCATGCAAAGCTCCCATTGTTGGTACAAAACCAACCGTATCTCCTTTAGCTTTATGTCTTTCCACCAAGCTATTAAGTTCCTCAGACTTAACTACAATATCCATCATACTTTCAAAAAAAACGCCGCAAAGTAAGTAATTAATTTAATACAATAAAAGACCTATACCATTACATTAAACTAATCCATCTATCACTCAGTTCATATTATTAATATCTCCAACCAATTACCAAGATGTTAAATCTTATTAACACACAAGCTTTCAACACACTATAATACTATTTTGTTTCTTTTAAACCGGAAACAAATAAATCCTTCATATCCATTTCCAAAAACTTAAACGACATAAATAATTATACTTAAAAAAAGCCCTCTTTGTTTGAGAACTTTATTTTTGCTAATTTTGCACCTTATTTATTTTCACAAAGCAATATTTCACCAACAAATAAGATGGAAAAAACAAAGGTTTTATTTATTTCCCAAGAAATCACTCCCTATCTTCCCGAATCTGACATGTCGAAAATAGGCAGGCATTTACCTCAAGGCATTCAGGAAAAAGGCAAAGAAATAAGAACTTTCATGCCTCGCTATGGATGTATTAATGAACGAAGAAACCAATTACATGAAGTTATTCGTTTATCGGGAATGAATTTAATCATTGATGATACGGATCACCCGCTAATCATTAAAGTTGCTTCAATTCAGGCAGCTCGTATGCAGGTATACTTTATTGATAATGAAGATTATTTTCACAGAAAATCAACGCTTGTAACCAAAGAAGGCGAAGAGCATCCAGATAATGATGAAAGAGCAATCTTTTTTGCCAGAGGTGTTTTAGAAACAACTAAAAAACTAAGATGGGCGCCAGACATTATTCATTGCCATGGATGGTTTACCGGCTTAGTTCCATTATACATCAAAAAGGCTATGAATGAGGACCCTCATTTTGCCAATTCAAAATTAGTATACACGGTATATAACGATGACTTCACCAGTGTATTCCCTGAGTCATTCCCTGATAAATTTACTTTAGAAGGTGTTGAAACAGATGATTATGCTGGATTAACCCCTTTTGATTTTAAAAACCTAAGTAAACTAGCTATCAACTTTAGCGACGGTATTATTCAGGGGCACCCCGATGCAAATCAGGAAGTTATTGATTATGCAAAAGAATCAGGAAAGCCATTTCTTGAATATCATGATGAAGAAAGCTACATAGACGCCTATAATAGCTTCTATGACAGCCTTTTGGATAATTAATCGACACATAATCAAACATTGCAAATTCTAAAATTTTTATTTTATGCGAACGCAACAAGTTAGTATACTTGCTTTTGTGATATTGCTTTTTTCAGCATGTAAAGATGATGCTTCTGAAATTGGCGGTGGTTTATTTCCTGAAAATGAAATTATTGATGCAGAGGAGTACATTGCTACACATGAAAAAGGTGATATACGGACTTCTAATGTAAAATCTGACGCCATTGAATTTTCAACCATTAAAAGCTTTATTATTGGAGAGTTTGATGATCCCTTTTTTGGTAAAACTACAGCTGATTTTTTAAGTCAGGTCTCATTAGGGCAAAGAGGAACAGCTGACACTACCACCATAAAGATAAACGATAACTACGAACTGGATTCCACCAGGCTTCTTATCAAATACCCAAACAATTCATGGATTGGGGATACATTAACCAAACATAGAATAAAAGTTTTTGAATTGGATCAGCCCTTGGATCCTTTTAGGAATTACAGTTCTGATTTTGACCCTACAGGAATGTATGATCCTTTAAATCCTATCGGAGAAAAGGTTTTTCAAACAAAAACCATGAGAGGTGATAATTACTCAAAATCTGATTCAATTTGGTCACAAGCAAATTATATTGATACTATTTCCATTGAAATAAGTGACGAGTTGGGGGATCGTATTTTTACAGCTGACTCGGCAATTATTACCGATCCATACGCGTTTAAACAATTTTTTAAAGGGATTTACTTTACTAGTGAGAAAGAAGACCATAGCAGTGACATAGGATCTTTAATACAGTTAAACTATAGAGGTATAAGTCAGGAATTAGTTCTTTATTATAAAAGAATTAACTACGATGAAACTACCAATGAAATTGTTGATACTTCATTTTTAACACGAAAATTCCCTATAAATATTGAGGATGTTAAGGTGAATCGTTATGCGCATGATTATACAAATTCAGAAATTGTTTTTGGTGATACAAATACTGATAAGTTATACGTTCAACCTATGGCAGGTAGTGCATGCAAATATAACATTGAGCCAACATTCATCGAATATTGGGAAGATAAACTCCCTGAAAAAGATAATGAAGGAAATATTATAATTACCGATACTGTTTATAGCATTGCCGGTTCAACACTTTCTTTTTATATTGACACCGCTTTAACAGACTATCGAGATTATAGTGTTCCTCAAAGCATTGAAATATTTGCAAAAGATGATAATGGTGATTTTGTTACACCTTTCTTCGAAAATGAATATGGTCAGACGGTACAAGCATACTCGGCAGGTACTTTAAACTATGACATAACAGAAGATGGAGTAGTGTACCCAAGCAAATACACATTTACACTAACCAATGGTTTCTTTGAGGAGTTTATTAACCCTCAGATACCAAGCAATATTGACAGGGCTAATTATAACGAACTATATATTGTACCTGCAAATTCATCATCAACATTTAACCGTGTAATTATACACAGTGCTGCCATAGAAGCATATCCTAATGATGAAACTGTTAAGCCGGTTAGTAAATCAGTAAAATACGTGAAGTTCTTTTAAAAGAAATTCATACATAATATAAAAGCTGTCATTTCATTTTCTTGAGATGGCAGCTTTTTTTATGTGCTTTATCTTTTTACGTATTACTAGGTAAATAATCAATCAAATTGCCAAAATAATTTAACTTTACAGAAGCTAACACGTTGTCCATACTCTGTAACCAGTGTTAGTCATAAAGCAACATTTTGTCAGGCTAATTAAGAAACTATGAAATACAGAAATTTAACCAAACAGGAAATTACTGAACTTAAAAAGCAAAACTGCCGCTCTATTAATGGTTGGGAAAATGTGTTTGTATCACACTATTTTATAAGCCAAAACATTATTTCAGTTACCTTTTCCGGAAAAAATTATATTGGTGTTCTTTCTGACATTATTGAGCTACCTCAAGGAAGTAAAGATATGTCAGGCATTTACAACACTCATATTCACAATTGCCATATTGGTAATCAGGTTTATATAAAAAATATAGGAAGTTCTATTTCTAATTACACCATTGAAGAAAATGTAATTATTCAAAATGTAGGATCTATTTGTGTAAATACTGAATCTTCATTTGGCAATGGAACAGTTGTTTGTCCTGTAAATGAAGGTGAGGGTCGTGATGTAATTATTTTTAATAAACTATCTGCTCATACGGCTTACTTAATGACCTTTTATAGAGATAACATCCAGTTAATAGAAAAATTAAAGGAAGTTGCCCTTCACGAGTCATCCAAAATAAAATCAACACAAGGCTTTATAAAGAAAGGAACAAAAGTTATTAACTGCGGAACAATAAACGAAGTAAACATAGGGGAATATGCAACCATTGAAGGTACAGCTTACCTTGAGAATGGAAGCATAAACAGTAGTAAAGATTCCCCTGCCTATATTGGACATCAGGTTAATGCAGCCCACTTTATAGTTTCCAGTGGATCATTGGTTAGCGATGGTGCCAATTTAAGACATTGTTTTGTGGGACAAGGTTGTGAGATATCAAAAAACTACACAGCCGAAAATTCTCTTTTCTTTGCAAATAGTCAATGCTTACAAGGTGAGGCATGCAGTATATTTGCAGGACCTTATACCGTTACACATCACAAATCAACCTTACTTATTGCAGGATATTACTCCTTTTTTAATGCCGGAAGCGGAACAAACCAAAGCAACCATATGTATAAACTCGGGCCTCTCCACCAAGGAGTGATGGAACGAGGTAACAAAACCGGAAGTGATTCTTACATTCTTTGGCCTGCTAAAATTGGCGCATTTACTATGGTTCTTGGCCGTCATTACAATAATCCGGACACTTCAGACCTGCCCTTTTCATATTTACTTGAAGATGGAGGAAAAAGCGTTTTAATGCCAGCTCAAAACATTTTTAACGTTGGAACAACAAGGGATGTTGAAAAATGGCCCAAAAGAGATAAGCGACAAGGAAGTAATCATCTTGACTGTATAATCACTGATGCCCTAACTCCCTACACAATCAACAAAATAATTAAAGGAATTGAAGTTTTAAAAGAATTGCAACAAAAGGCAAATCCGGAAAGAAAAACCTTAATGTATAAAAGCACACAATTATCATTAACCTCCATAAATAGAGGAATTAAACTTTATGAGCAGGCTTTGGTCAAATATGTGGGCGATGAATTGATTAAGTTGTTAAAACAATCGAATTTTGATTCTATGATCAAAAACTTCAATTCTTTAACGAAAGAAAATGATGCATGGTTAGATCTGTCAGGTTTAATATGTCAGAAAAATAAATTGGACGAATTTATCGAATATATTATTAACAATAAGGTTGATAATTACAACTTTAATAACTTTTTTCAGGAACAATACGTAAACTATGACTTCTTAAAAAGTCAGCATTGCATGCAGATACTTGAAACCTATTTTAATATTGACATAAAAAATCATTCAAAAACAGAATTAATAAACTTTATTCAAGAGTGGATAAATAACAATGATAAAATTAAAGCATCTATTATAATGGATGCCAAAAAGGAATTTAACCAAAAAAGTAAAATCGGTTTTGGCATTGACGGAAATGAAACTACCGGATTAAAAGATTTTGAAGCTGTTAGGGGGTCGGTTGAAACTAATGAATACATTCAGAAAATTGAAGCCGAATTTAAGGAGAAAAATAAAAATGCAGAGCTTATTATAAACACGTTAAACTAAATAATAAAAGTATACGTATTTATTACTTTTGCATTGTCATATACATTAAGTAAACCTAAAATAACAAAATAACATGTGTGGAATAGTTGCCTACGTTGGGGATAAGCAGGCTTATCCAATCTTGATAAAAGGACTTCAACGCCTTGAGTACAGAGGGTATGATTCGGCCGGTGTGGCCTTGATAAATAATGGAACCCATACTTACAAATGCATGGGTAAGGTTAAGGACCTGGAAGCTCACGCCAAAGAACAAAGTATAGAGGGCCACATTGGTATTGGACACACACGTTGGGCTACTCACGGGGAACCTAATAATATTAATGCCCATCCACACACCTCAATGAAAGGTAAATTTACTTTGGTGCACAATGGGATTATTGAGAATTATGCTCACCTTAAAAAGGAATTAACAAGCAGAGGGTTTACATTTCAAAGTGATACAGATACTGAAGTACTGGTAAACCTCATCGAAAACATATACCTGGAACAAAACGTAAGTGCTGAGATTGCAGTTAGAGTTGCTCTCTCAAAA
This sequence comes from Labilibacter sediminis, assembly GCF_005877885.1. Lineage (GTDB taxonomy): Bacteria > Bacteroidota > Bacteroidia > Bacteroidales > Marinilabiliaceae > Saccharicrinis > Saccharicrinis sediminis. The sequence continues at coordinate 28,565 of NZ_VCHY01000030.1, read as the reverse complement.
GTAATTGGTGCCTATGGTTTGGTAATATCTTGTGAAGACGAAAAAGACAAGCTTATTGCTGCCCGCAAAGGTAGTCCCTTGGTAATTGGAGTGGGAGAAAGTGAATACTTCCTCGCATCTGATGCATCTCCAATTATCGAATATACCGATCAGGTAATATACATGAACGATGAGGATGTAGCCATCTTATCAAAAGATGATCTGGTATTAAAAAATATCCAAAATGATGCTCAAAAACCTAAAATCCAAAAAATTGATTTAAGTATTGATGAAATCGATAAAGGTGACTATGAGCATTATATGCTTAAAGAGATTTATGAACAGCCACACTCTATTGGTGATACGTTCAGGGGACGAATTTCTATTGATAAAACAAAAATCTTTTTAGGTGGTATTATTGATGTAATGCCTAAACTTAATCAGGCCAAACGTATCATTATCGTTGCCTGTGGTACTTCATGGCATGCCGGAATGGTTGGTGAATATCTCTTTGAAGAATATGCACGTGTTCCTGTTGAGGTTGAATATGCCTCTGAATTTAGATACCGTAATCCGGTAATTAATCCTGATGATGTCCTAATTGCCATCTCACAGAGTGGTGAAACAGCAGATACACTTGCAGCCATAAAAATGGCCAAAGAAAAAGGTGCAACTATTATTGGAATTTGTAATGTTGTGGGTTCTTCTATTCCCCGCGAAACACACGCCGGAGTATATACTCATGCCGGACCTGAAATTGGCGTAGCTTCAACAAAAGCATTTTCATCGCAAGTTACTGTTTTAACCATGATGGCATTCATGATTGGAAGAAAAAGAGGATCTTTATATGATGAGCTTTACAAACAACTTATTCATGAGCTGACTTTGATTCCTGAGAAGATTGAAATTATTCTAAAATCAGACTCTTATATTAAAGGCATTGCTGAATTATACAAAAATGCGAGTAATGCACTGTATTTAGGTCGCGGTTATTTATTCCCTGTTGCATTGGAAGGCGCTTTAAAACTCAAAGAGATTTCTTACATCCATGCAGAAGGATATCCTGCAGCCGAAATGAAACACGGTCCTATTGCTTTGATTGATGAAAACATGCCGGTGTTTGTTCTTGCTACTAAAGATAAGTCATACGAAAAAATTGTAAGTAACATTCAGGAAGTTAAAGCGCGTAACGGAAAAGTAATTGCAATTGTGACTGAAGGTGATGAAACCATTAAAAAATTAGCAGATCATGTAATTGAAGTTCCTGATTGTCACGAAGCCATTGCTCCTTTATTAACTGTTGTTCCTTTACAGATTATCTCATACCATATTGCTGTGATGAGAGGTTGTGATGTTGATCAACCAAGAAACTTAGCTAAATCAGTTACTGTTGAATAAAGAAAACTATATGAACTAAAAAAGCCGGGTTTAACCGGCTTTTTTTTATACTATCTTTTTTCGTACTGATCTTCGTAATACTTTTCATAACTACCATCGGTAATCCTATTCATCCAGCTTTCATTTTCAAGATACCAGTCAATTGTCTTTTCTATACCTTCTTCAAACTGTAACGATGGTTGCCAACCTAATTCATTCATTAATTTAGACGAATCAATGGCATAACGCATATCATGCCCTGCCCTGTCTTTAACAAATGTGATTAAACTTGCAGAAGTGCCATTTTCCCGGTTTAGTTTTTTATCCATCACCTCACACATTTTATGTATCAGATCAATATTAGTCCACTCATTGATGCCACCAATATTATATGTTTCACCTACTGTTCCTTCATGAAATATCTTATCAATAGCACTGGCATGATCAATCACAAATAACCAATCCCTTATATTCTCGCCCTTTCCATAAATAGGAATAGGCTTCATTTTTTTAATATTATTAATGGCCAAAGGAATTAACTTTTCCGGAAATTGATTTGGTCCATAATTATTGGAACAATTGGAAATAACCACCGGCATTTTATAGGTGTGATAATATGCTCTTACCAGATGATCGCTACTAGCCTTAGATGATGAATACGGACTACGTGGGTCGTATGCTGTGGTTTCAGTAAACAATCCGGTTTCGCCCAAAGAACCATAAACCTCATCAGTAGAAATATGGTAAAATAATTTTCCTTCATAATTATCCTGCCAAATATTTTTTGCTGCATTTAAAAGGTTTACCGTTCCCAGAATATTTGTCTTAATAAACGATAACGGATCTGAGATAGACCTGTCGACATGAGACTCTGCAGCTAAATGAATCACAGCATCAAAAGAATATTGCTGGAAAAGTTGATGCATTAACTCCTCAGAAACAATATCTCCCTTTAAAAAAGTATAATTAGGCTCATTTTCAATATCCTTTAAATTTTCTAAATTACCTGCATAGGTTAAAGCATCTAAATTATAAATATGATATTGTGGATATTGTTTTACGAATAAACGTACAACATGCGAACCTATGAATCCGGCTCCTCCTGTAATAAGTATCTTTTTCATCTGTTTAAAATTTTTGTTCTTTTTAAAATGTGCCAAAAATTTCTGCACATTCAGGAACTCGCATTAACTTTTTTAATCATCTTCCTGTGTGTAATGTATAAGATTAAAACTTATATGTTCGTTTCATCTGATTAAGTTTATTTAAAGTAGCAAATAAGCATTTTACTTTTGCTTCTAAATACATTTCAAACAAATCTAACTTAAAGAAATAAATAATGCACCTTTTGCTTATATTTTTTATAAAGGCAAAAACGAAAAAAGGTCGTCAATTATAAAAATCAACGACCTTCTTATATAATTTTAAAGTAAATTTACTTACTTAATCCCTCTAACATTTTTTTCCCAGTTCCAGGCAGAAGCAAGTGTTTCTTCAAGAGACTTCTCTGATTTCCATCCAAGCTCATTGTTTCCGTATGAAGTATCAGCCCAAATCTTTTCAATATCTCCACCTCTACGGCCTACTACTTTATACTTTAAATCAACTCCTGTTACCTCAATAAAAGCCTTTACCAGTTGCATTACCGAATAACCTTCTCCTGTTCCTACATTAAAGAACTCATAATTATTCTTCTTCTTGTTTTCGATTAACCTGTTAATGGCCACAACGTGTGCTTTAGAAAGGTCAACAACATTGATGTAATCTCTAACAGCTGTTCCATCCGGAGTATCATAATTATCACCAAAAATGCTTAACTCTTCTCTTAAACCTGCAGCTGTTTGTGTAATAAATGGAACAAGGTTATTTGGCACACCCACAGGGAACTCACCAATTAAACCAGATTCATGCGCCCCAATCGGATTAAAATACCTAAGTGCAATACAATTTGTATCCTCATTTACCTTACAGAAATCTCGCATAATATCCTCACAAATAGCTTTTGTATTTCCGTACGGAGATTCTGCTTCTTTACGAGGAGTAGCTTCTGTTACAGGTAAAACATCAGGCTGGCCATATACAGTACATGATGAAGAGAAAACCATATGAGCTACACCATATTTTTTCATCCCGGCAAGCAAATTCAATAGAGAGTTTACATTGTTTCTGTAATATTCCAATGGTTTTTGAACAGATTCACCCACTGCTTTATAGGCAGCAAAGTGAATGATTGCTTCAACATTACTATACTTTTGAAAAAACTGATCTGTTAATACACCATCTGACAAATCAAATTGCTCAAAAGCAGGGCGAACACCTGTAATCTTTTCAATGTTATCCAAAACCTCTATTTGAGAATTAGATAAATCATCAACAATAACAACATCAAAACCTGAATTTTGTAATTCAACCACAGTGTGAGAACCAATGTAACCAGTTCCACCAGTAACTAAAATTTGCTTACTCATATCTTATAAAAATTTATAACCTTTGAATTTTTCCGATGTAAAAGTAATAAATAACTACTTAATTCAAACAATATTTTATCAAACTTTAATGTTAATAGCCTGTTTTTAAACCAGATAAACTAGTGGGTACTTGTAGGTGTAACCTAGTTTTCAACACCTTATAAACAGCTGTTAAAAACCTCTCTATACTTCAAGCTATTTTTTTATTACTTTTGTAGTATGCTTAATTTAGAGAAACATATCAACGATTTACTTTATTTATACGATTGCGTAATAGTCCCTGGCTTAGGAGGTTTTGTGGCTAATATGCAAAGTGCTGAACTAAATGAGAAAACAGGCGTTTTTTCACCTCCTCGTCGTGAAATAGGTTTTAACCTTAGCTTATCACACAACGATGGCTTATTAATCAATCATATTGCCAGTAAAGAAGGCTTAAGTTTTGAGGACTGCCTGGAGAAAATATCAAAGCACATCAATGTATTAAAGTACCAGTTAAATTGTGGCGACTCTATACATATTGGTGAAGCCGGCTATCTAAAAGATGACACCATCGGGAATACAATTTTTGTTCCTAAAAATGAACAGTCGTTTTGTCCTGATTCATTTGGATTGTCAAAATTTCAGTTCAATACACTTGAGCAATTAAAAGAGCAAAAAGAACCAAGACGTCAGTTGGTAAGAAGAACGATTGGGTCAAAGAGCATGCGCCAAATTGCAGCAAGCGTTACCTTGATTCTTGGCTTACTATTTGTTTCTCCAGAGTTTGAGAATCACTCACAGCAAAGTGGATTTTCTGATTTCTTTTTAAGCAACAACCACACTTCCGTTACTATTAAAAGTAATGAATCAGAAAATTTAGAGACTGAAGAGATTATTGTAGAAGAACCTGCAATAACTGTAGAAGTTCCAGAGATTAAAAACAAATATTTTATCATTGGCGGCAGCTTTAAAGACCAACAACCTGCTGAGGTATTTCTATCCAGACTTATAAGAAAAGGAATTGCTGAAGCTGAAATCATTAAAAGCACAAACAATCGCTACAGAGTTTCATTATCATCTTTTGCTGATAAAACAGAAGCTACATTAGCACTTAAGAAATTCCGAAAGCAAAACGGCTACTCTTCGGCCTGGCTACTTACTCAAGAATAATATTCTCTATTATTATATATTGAAAAAGGCTGCTCAACATAAATTGAGCAGCCTTTCTTATATATTTATATTCTTCTTATTATCTGACCTCAGAACCAGGTTTAACTTCTTCCGAAGGTTGAATAAAGACTAATCTTCCATCTGCATCTTCAGCCATTAAAATCATACCCTGAGATTCTATTCCTCTAATTTTACGAGGAGCTAAATTTACCAGAATACTCACCTGCTTACCCACAATATCTTCCGGGTTGTAAAACTCTGCAATACCCGAAACCACAGTTCTTTGATCAATTCCGGTATCAACCAATAATTTCAATAGTTTTTTCGTTTTAGCTACCTTCTCAGCTTCCAGAATTGTTCCAATACGCACATCCATCTTGGTAAAATCTTCGAAACTAATATTTTCCTTGGCTGGGGTTACTGTTTTAGCAGCTACTTCATTTGCCGTTTTTGTGGCCTCTAACTTATCTAATTGCTTTTGAATTGTTTCATCCTCAATCTTAGCAAATAAAAGCTCTGGCTTATTAACTTCATGCCCCGCTGGCAACAAATCAGTCCTTCCTAAATCATCCCAGGTACATCCTTCAAGATTAAGCATTTTTTGCAGTTTTGCAGCACTAAATGGTATAAACGGCTCCATCAACACAGCTAAATTAGCCGTAATCTGCAGAGAAACATACATTATTGTTTTTACTCTTTCCTCATCTGTTTTAATCAACTTCCAAGGTTCAGTATCCGCTAAATATTTATTTCCTAATCGAGCCAAATTCATCATTTCTTTAATGGCTTCACGGAAGCGGAACTGATCTAAAGCTGTTTGAACCTTAGCAACAATAGCTGCAATTTCATTTAAACTTTCGGTATCAAAATCCTCCACTACTGCACTCATTGCAGGTATTTTCCCGTTATAGTATTTGTGCGTTAAAACAACCGATCTGTTCACAAAATTCCCCAGAATCGCAACCAATTCGTTATTGTTACGTGCCTGAAAATCTTTCCATGTAAAATCATTATCTTTTGTTTCAGGAGCATTGGCTGCTAAAGTATAACGCAATACATCCTGTTGATCTTTAAACTCCTCCAAATATTCATGTAACCATACAGCCCAATTTCGAGAAGTAGAGATTTTATCCCCCTCAAGGTTTAAGAACTCATTGGCAGGTACATTTTCAGGTAAGATATACGAACCTTCAGCCTTAAGCATGGCCGGAAATACAATACAGTGGAAAACAATATTATCTTTCCCAATAAAATGAAGCATTCTGGTATCCTCACTCTTCCAATACTTTTCCCACTCCGGCGTTAATTCTTTGGTTGCCGAAATATAACCAATTGGTGCATCGAACCAAACATACAACACTTTACCATCAGCACCCTCAACAGGTACAGGCACACCCCAATTTAAATCACGACTCACTGCGCGTGGTTGCAATCCAAGATCGATCCATGATTTACACTGACCATAAACATTGGCTTTCCACTCTTTATGATCTTCAAGAATCCATTGTTTTAAAAATGGCTCATGCTTATCTAAAGGTAAGTACCAATGCTTTGTCTTTTTTATAGTTGGCGTACTACCAGAAATAACCGAAACAGGATTTTTAAGATCTGTTGCATTTAATGAGGTCCCACAACTCTCACACTGATCGCCATAAGCACCTTCGTTACCGCAATGAGGACAAGTTCCTGTGATATATCTATCTGCTAAAAACTGCTTAGCTTCCTCATCGTAATACTGATCTGATTCTTTTTCAACAAACTCTCCTTTATCGTAGAGCGTTTTAAAAAAGTCAGAAGCTGTTTTGTAATGCGTTTCAGCTGTTGTACGAGAATACACATCAAAAGTAATTCCGAAGTCTTCGAATGACTTTTTAATGATGCCATGATATCTGTCCACAATATCCTGAGGTGTTACACCTTCATTTTTTGCTTTCAGGGTAATTGGAACACCATGTTCATCGGAACCTCCGATCATTATCGCATCTTCACCTTTCAATCTAAGGTATCTAACATATATATCGGCTGGCACATACACCCCGGCAAGGTGACCAATATGAACAGGTCCGTTTGCATAAGGCAAGGCAGTAGTAATTAGTGTTCTTTTAAAATTATCCATGTTCTGAAGCAATTATTGCATGATCAAAATAAAATCCGGTTAAACTTACCAGATTGATATCAATTAAATTGTAATTTGCGCAAAGATAAGGAAAAAGAGGTGATTCTGTAAACATGTTTTGTAATTCGCACATCTTCTTTTCCTTAAACACAAATAGTGCTTATTTTTAAGAAAAAAATATAGAATGATACATCCTCCACACCTACAAAAAGGTGATACCATTGGAATTGTTGCCCCTGCCGGCCGAATTGATCAAAATATAATACAACAGGCTTGCCTCCGAATTGAGTCTTTTGGCTATAAAACCAAACTGGCTCCTTCTATTCATAAACACCATTTTAATTTTTCAGCGACTGATATTGAACGAAGGAACGACTTACAAGCCATGCTGGATGATGATTCTGTTAAAGCCATTTTATGCACACGAGGCGGCTATGGCACCATCCGAATTATTGATGATATTGATTTCTCCTCTTTTAAAAAAAATCCTAAATGGATTATAGGCTTTAGCGATATTACCGTACTACATGCCGCCATACAGAAGCTTGGTGTTGCCTCTATTCACGGACCAATGTGTAAAAGCCTTTTAAACTATACAGAATCATCATTGGATATTGACATCCTGTTTTCATTTTTAACAGGCGAATCGCCGGAATATATCATTAACCCGTATCCCACCAACAGATTAGGTACTGCAAAGGGAACTTTATGCGGAGGAAACTTATCGATATTACATGCTTTAAGAGGAACAAAACTTGATTTTGATCCAACAGGTAAAATCTTATTTATTGAAGATCTCTCGGAATACCTTTATCATTTAGACAGAGTAATGCACAACCTTAAATTAGGCGGTGTACTTGAGAAGCTTTCAGGACTGGTAGTTGGACAGTTTACCGACATGCACGACAATGAAAAACCTTTTGGTCAAAATATTGAAGAAATCATTTTCAATAGCGTATCAGAATACAATTACCCCGTGGCTTTTAACTTTCCTGCAGGACATATTGAAACCAATTTTCCTTTAATATTAGGCGATACAGTTGAATTAAAAGTAAGCTCTGACGAAACCTGTTTAATTTCCGTTTAAAACATATTTCGTATTTACAGCAGAATATCTCCCATTGGCAGTTTTAATATTAAATCGTATTTTCAAAAGAAAAAACTACCATGGCCCAACACAATGAATTGGGAAATGAAGGTGAGCATATTGCTGCCCGTTTCCTTGAAGAAAAAGGATATGATATTCTTGAACAAAACTGGAGATATAATCACAAAGAAATTGATTTAATTGCCTCCAAAGATGACTTGTTAATAATTGCAGAAATTAAAACCAGAAGTACTGAAGACTGGGAACATCCGGCGGAAGCTATTACCAATGCTAAAATCCGTTTTTTAGTGGATGCCACCGAAGCATATATTGAAGAAAATGACATAGATAAGGAAGTAAGGTTTGATGTATTATCTGTAATCCCGCAAGGAACTGCATGGAAAGTAGATCATATTAAAGAAGCCTTTTACCCACCTATGAATTAATTACACAGAATATGAATATTGAAGAATTACGGGAATATTGTCTTAGTAAGAAAGGAACAAGCGAAGAGTTTCCATTTGACGATGTGACACTTGTTTTTAAAGTGATGAACAAGATGTATGCCTTATGCAGTTTAGATGGTGATTTATACGTAAATCTTAAATGCGATCCCGAAAAAGCCATTACTTTAAGAGAAGAGCATGACGCTATTAGGCCCGGATGGCATATGAACAAAAAACATTGGAACACGGTTGATCTGGATGGAAGACTTAAACCTGATTTTGTTAAGGAGTTAATTGATCATTCTTATGATCTGGTAACCTCAAAGCTCACAAAAAAACAAAAAGAAGAACTGCAACAAATGAAATAAAAATGCAGTATACAAAGATCAGCATTACAACTTACTTATCATGAAAAAGCTCATTCGTTTCTTTTTACAAGGCTTACTATATATTGTACCACTTGCAGTTACAGTTTATGTAATAGCTATAGCCATTATTTGGGTTGACGGATTATTAATGGACCGGGCTTTCTTCAATACCGGAATCTTGTCTAAATACAACTTCCCGGGTTTAGGGTTGGTTCTTATATTAATGCTGGTCACTCTCATTGGTTATGTGGGACAAAAACTAATTTCTTCTCCCATTTCGGAAGCATATAACAAGGTGATTAAAAAAGCACCGTTAATAAAAATGATTTACTCTTCGGTTAAAGACCTGCTATCTGCTTTTGTAGGCGGAGAGAAAAAGTTTAACACCCCGGTACTGATTAAACTCGACGAAAATGGAACATTAAACCGCCTGGGATTTATTACTTCTAAATCACTTGAGGAAATTGGTATCGAAGAAATGGTGGGTGTCTACCTTCCCAGTTCATACGGAATGTTGGGTGAGTTATATGTAGTTCCCAAAAAACAAATTACACCGGTAGATGCAAATGCTGCTGATGTGATGAAGTTTATTGTTTCAGGAGGTGTCTCTAAAATTAAAAATTAAGCCTTCGTTCTTCTAAAATAATCCGTAGTATCCTGAATTGTTGTATCCAGAGAAGTATAGTTAAATTCAATATTCCTGGTAATCATATCCCCTGAATAACGTGTTGTTTTTAATGATGTGCGTGCAGAATCTTTTGTTATCAAAGGCTCAGTTCCAAACAAAATATTTCTAAGTTTTTCAAAACGCCAAGCTATACCTATCAGCTTTTTCCCAGCCTTTCGAACCGGAGGTTTCACCTCTAATCCCTTGGCCACTTTTTCAAAAAATGATTGATACGACATATTTGCGCCATTCAGAATAAACCTTTCGTTTTGTACATCACTATCTACCAAAGCAATCATTCCTTTAACCACATCGCGCACATCTACAAAACCAGTTCCTCCCGGTGTATAAAACTTTAATCCTTTATACACTGTATGTATAATCTTTGGACTTCCCTGACTCCAATCTCCCGGACCAACAATCACAGAAGGATTTACAATAACAGCATTTAATCCTTCCTTGGTCGCTCGCCACACTTCCATTTCTGCCCTGTATTTACTAATACTGTATGCAGAATGCTCTCTACCTCCCTGCCAGTAGGAAAACTCATCAATAATTTCGCCATTTTTAGAGTTCCCCAAAGTAGCTATTGAACTCACAAAACAAAATTTACGTATGTTTTTTTCGAGACAAAGGTTCACTAAATTAGCCGTTCCCTCCTCATTGACTCTTAACATATGATCTTTAAGTGCCGGGTTAAATGAAACCAGAGCACCTGTATGGTACACCACTTCCGCATGACTCACCGCATCCTCCAAAGAGTCATAATCAAGCAGATCTCCTGTTAACCACTCTATTTTATCGAATAGCTTTAAAGCCTCCTCACCATAAAACTCAAAAACAAAACGCGTTTTACTCACATCAGAATTAATCCTTTTAAGCGCACTTACATTTTCCCCTTTTAATAAAAGATGATACAATAAATGTGCTCCTACCAGACCTGTACCTCCCGTCACTAAAATCATACTATCCTATTACCAGTTAAATTTAATAGTTTGTTTTAATTCTTTACTTACACTAAGCGGAACCGGACTTACTCCTGCTACACTTTCAATCAACTTCTTTTCTTCAACAGAGTATCCTTTTTTGGGAAAGTTAAACTCCATCACAACCTCAGATACTCTTCTTGGATCACTGGCCATTATTTTGGTGATATTTAATTCGGTTCCCTCAAGATCAATTCCATTATCCATGGCTTTAATTCCCATAATAGTCATGATACAATTCCCCAACGAAGTAGCTAACAAATCGGTTGGTGAAAAAGCCTCACCTTTACCCCTGTTATCGCAAGGCGCATCAGTAATTATTTTTGAGCCTGATTGTAAATGAATATTTTCTGTTCTTAAATCGCCTAAATACGTTGTTTTTACCGTTATACTCATCACTTTATTATTTAATGAATCAAATGGAATTCAAAGAAACAAAAAATAGTTCTATTTAATTCGCCCTTTGCATAAGATTTACTTTTAGGCCGATTTTCATTGATCCTGAAAAAATGAATTGTCATTAAATTATTTTAATTTTGCATGAATAAAAATCAATAAGTAATCATTAAATCATAAGATATGTTTTCCGGAATTGTTGAAGAAGCTGCTGTTATCACAGCCCTTGAAAAAGAAAAAAGTAACCTTCATATCACCATGGAATGTTCGTTTGTTGACGAGCTAAAGATTGACCAGAGTATTGCTCACAACGGAGTTTGCTTAACAGTGGTTAAAAAAACTGACAAAACTTACACGGTTACTGCAATTCAGGAAACTTTGGACAAGTCGAACCTTGGGGTTTTAAAAGTTGGTGACAAGGTGAACCTTGAGCGTAGTATGATTATGAATGGCCGCTTAGACGGACATATTGTTCAGGGACATGTTGACCAAACAGCCAAATGTATTGAGGTTAAAGAAGCTGATGGTAGCTGGTATTTTACATTTCAGTACGACATTAATAAGGAAAAAGCATCGCAAGGTTATATGACTGTTGAAAAAGGATCTGTAACCGTTAACGGAGTAAGTTTAACTGTTGTAGATAGTAAAGACGATCGTTTTTCTGTGGCCATCATACCTTATACCTATGAGTTCACCAACTTTCATCAATTTGAAGTAGGTAGTATCATTAATATCGAATTTGATATTTTAGGGAAATACATTAGCCGCATGATGGCACTTAAAGAATCGTAATTAATGCAATTCATATAGATTTAAAGCCTCGCAAATGCGGGGCTTTTTTATTTGATTTCTTCTGCAGGCACATTATATTCGCATTGCTACCAATTATATTTAAATTCCCCTCATTATTTGTTTATGAGATTAAAAAAAAGAGGAAAACGAAGATTTTTATTTATATCCTGCCTAAGCTGTATAACTGTATTTTGGTTTAGTTTATCCTTTCCTCTCTTTAAGGTTCCATATTCAACAGTAATTTATTCCAGTGAAAATCATTTGCTGGGCGCTCATATTGCCAGAGACGGACAATGGAGATTTCCTAAAGGTGATTCAATTCCTCAAAAATTCATTACCTGTCTTCGTTACTTTGAAGACGAACATTTTTACAAACATCCCGGGGTTAACCCTATAGCTTTGGGACGTGCTCTAAAACAAAATGTAAGTCAAAACAAAATTGTTAGCGGAGGCAGTACAATTACCATGCAGGTAATAAGACTTGCCACACAACGAAACAGGAACATCTGGAATAAAAGTATTGAAATTATTCAGGCACTGCGACTGGAGATCACCCAATCAAAAAACGACATTTTAGATATGTACTGTACCCATGCTCCTTTTGGTGGCAATGTGGTAGGATTAGAAGCGGCATCATGGCGTTACTTTCAGCGTTCTCCCCATCAGTTATCGTGGGCCGAAAATGCCATGCTTGCTGTACTGCCTAACGCTCCAGGGCTTATTCACACCGGCAGAAACAGAAGGAATTTACTTGCGAAACGAAACCGCTTACTGGAAAAATTACTATCTAATGAGGTGATTGACTCAGTCACCTTTAATTTATCGCTTGAAGAGCCTATACCAGAGCACCCTTACGCTCTGCCCCAAACATCTCCACATCTGTTAGATTATTGCAGAAAGCAACATGAAGGAAGAATATATCATCTTACACTAAATTCTAATCTTCAGAAAAGAACCAACCAAACCATACAGTTTCATTATAACAGATTAAAACAAAACCAAATTCATAACGCATGTGCCATTATTGTTGAAATAAAAACAGGAAAAACACTGGCCTATTGCGCAAACACCAAGGAAAAAGAAAATATTTTTCATCAAAACCATGTAGACATCATCAGATCTCCCAGAAGCACAGGAAGTATTCTAAAACCGTTTTTGTACGCTGCTTCACTGCAAGAAGGTTCTTTACTACCGAAAATGCTGGTGGAAGACATTCCTACTTTTTACAAAAACTTTGCTCCTAAAAACTACAACAGAACACATGCCGGCGCTGTACCTGCCGATAAAGCACTCAGTCAATCATTAAATGTACCAGCTGTAAAAATGCTGGAAGATTATGACATAGGACGTTTCTGCGACATCTTGCAAAAAACAGGACTTACAACTATTAAATCGGATCCTGAATATTACGGACTATCGCTAATTTTAGGCGGTGCAGAAGCCTCCCTTTTTGAACTCAGCGGTGCCTATGCTTCCATGGCCCGTACTGTAAATAATTACTCAAACAACAGTAGTCGCTATTTTAGCAATGAATTTAACAGCCCCTTTGTTTTTGCAGAGAAAAATATCAAATACAAAGAAAAAACACCTTTTTACCCTGTTTATAGTGCCGGAGCCTTATATCATACTTTTGAAGCACTAACCAATGTATCGCGACCGGATGAAGAAATAGGTTGGCAGGCGTTTTCATCGAGCAGAAAAATCGCCTGGAAAACCGGAACCAGCTTTGGTTACCGCGATGCATGGGCTATCGGCATTACACCGGAATATGTAGTGGGTGTTTGGGTAGGCAATGCCACAGGGGAAGGGCGTCCAGGTATAGTTGGTGGAACCACAGCTGGGCCAATCATGTTCGATCTGTTCAGACATCTACCTAAAACATCCTGGTTTGAACCGCCTTACGACGACATGATTCAGATGAATATCTGTAAGCAATCCGGTTACAAAGCAGGTTCATACTGCAATACCGACTCTATGTATATTCCCAAACAAGGAAATAAAGGCGATATCTGTCCTTACCACAGACTTATTCACCTTAGTTCTGACGGACTCAAAAGAGTAAATTCTGATTGCTATGCTATTTCCAAAATGATACACAGAAATTGGTTTGTATTACCTCCTGTAATGGAATGGTACTACCGTAAAAACCACCCTTTATACAAAAAACTTCCTCCTATGCATAGCGATTGTAGCGGAGAACCGGAGGAAGTGATGGAATTTATTTATCCTCAAAATACCAATCAGCTATTTTTACCTGTAGGCATTGATGGACAAACGCAATCGGTTGTGGTAAAAGTTGCGCACCAAAATCCTTCATCTACTATATTTTGGCATATAGATGAACGCTTTTTAGGTGAGACTACTTTTGTTCATCAAATGACTATCCAACCTACTGTAGGCTGGCATACCCTTACTTTAACCGATGATAAAGGCAACTTTATAAGAAAACGAATTCACTGTGTAGGCAGAGGCGACTCATAAAATCCAATCATTATAAATAATAAGATTCTAAGCCTCGCTTCCTTTCAAAAAAGGCAGAAAAAACCCCACTTAAATACTTTAAGTGAGGTTTACAAATCAAAAACTCATTATAGAAATACTTAAACCCAAAACTTAATTTTCAGATCGTAATTTTAAAATAAAACACTACTTTTTCATGCCTTTACCTTTTCCCTGCGCCCTTTTCTTTTTCATGGCTTCCTCTCTTTTCAAAAACTTTTGATATTGCTCTTCAGTAAGCACTTCTTTAAATTCAGCATTACGTTCCTTATTAAGCTGACTCATAGCAGCACGCATTCCTTCTTTGTCTCCGGAATTATCTTTTCTTACATGGTTACGTTTTTTAATATACTTTAAATTCAACTCAGCAACCTTAGCACTTTGCTCTTCATCAAGCTGCAAACTGGTTTTCATCTGTTCTGTTTGCTTCTGTGCTCTTTCCTCCGGTGTACCTCCTTTATTTCCCTGAGCCATAACTGAAGATGATAATCCAAAAGCCAAAACTGTAATTAATCCAAATAATAAACTTTTCATATCTGTAATTTTAAAATGTAAATAACTCGTATGCCAATTCTATTTTAAAGTGAGCCTTAAATGTTTTGAATATTTTTAGCTTAGACAAGGCGAAAAATTGAAGCATAGCCATAGCTACGGCGATATTTTTCAACGAAGTATAAGTAAAAAAGAACGAAAGAATAAGGCTCATTTTAATGTAGTATTGGTATTAACTGGTAATCTTTAATTCTTTAGACGACAAGTTATAAATATACCTTCATTATTTTTTTTAAAATTAATCATTACTTAACATGACACGACGTGAAAAAACGGCCAATTATACATGTAATTCCAGGCATTTTATGCTACAAATCCTTACACATAAAAACACACCAATACCATCTATAGTTATATTATATTAATGCGAAAACCACATTGAAGCCGAGAAAATGTGCAATAAATTCTTCAAGGTTTAAACTTGAGTATTTAAAACCTTTTATGTTTTAACAGGAAAGAAAAAAACTTAATACATATAAATATGTGCTGATACAAAGTAGATGCCAGTCCGTAATTGTGCACCATTATTCTGAATCGCTCTTTAAGGCCCGGAACGATGTTTTGCTTGGTGATACCTCCATCCAAGAAACGAGATAGTACTAGATGAGTATTCTCAATTAAATGTGCTTTTTTCATGGCCAGTAAGCACCACTCAAAATCGGCTGAAAAATTATACTTGAGATTATAATGCGATACCAAACTTTTTTTTACGATAAAAGACTGATGACTAACCAGCATTCCTTTTTTAAAACTCTTCCAGCTAAGATGCTCCGGGGTACTTAATCGACGATTACCTATCTCTATCCCCTTTTCGTCAATCATTACAGTTTCGCCATAATATATATCGGCATTCGCATTCTGCTTAAAAATATTTTCCAACACATTGGGGTGTGCTATTTCATCACCAGAATTCATAAACCAAAGATAATCTCCTGTGGCCAGATCTATGCCTTTGTTCATTGCATCATAAATGCCTTTATCCGGTTCACTTATCCAGGTAGTTACTACAAGACTGTTCGCCTTTATGATGTCAACAGTTGAATCTGTTGAATTCCCATCAACAATAATATACTCAATATTGGAATATCCCTGTTGTGCTACACTCTTAATAGTAGCTTCAAGTGTTGACTGGCCGTTGTAAACAACTGTTATAATAGAAACTTTAGGATCTAGACTCATCTTTAATTACTTATTCATTAACGATGAATACAAGGCAATGTATTGGTCTGCCACCACTTTGTTGTCAAAATTATCTAAAGCAAAAGATCTGGCTGCTTTTTTATAGCTGTTCAGGTTATCATGAAAAAGCACATCTACAATACCATTAGCCAAACTTTCACTATCACGTGCTTCAGCAAGAAATCCACTTTTCTGGTGTTCAATCATCTCAGGCACTCCTCCTACCCTAAAACCAATAACCGGAACTCCACAGGCCAGGGATTCCATTACGGTATTGGGTAAATTATCCTGTAACGAAGGCAACACAAATGCATCGGCAGCACTATACAGTTTCACCAGTTCATCAGTACATGAAATAAACTTCATGCTGTTCACTTTAAAAGGAAATCTCTTTAACTGTTTTTTATTACTCTTTCCAAAAACAACCAACTCAAATTCATCTTTTAAATGAGGATGTTTTTGGTCTAAGATATTCAGCGATTCAATTAAATATTTACTCCCTTTTCGCGGATCTGAAATATTAGCAGCTCCAAACAACAATAACTTTTTATCTTTGGGTAAACCTAATTCTTCACGGCATTTTTTAGAATCCTTAGGAGAAAAAACCTGAGTATTAATCGGATTTGGAATAGATGAAATTTTCTTTTGACGCAATAAAGAACTTTCCTGTGCTATAGATCCTAACCAATTGCTACAGGAAACGGCATTAAGGTTAGCTTTCTTCCATACCAGACGTTTTTTTGCATGTATACGCGATGACAAATCATCTTTAAAGCTCTTACGCAAGAAAGGGCAAAAACCACAGCTCTCAATAAACTCATGACATGCTACTGCATAATGACATCCACCTGTAAAAGGCCACATATCATGCATAGTCCAAACAACAGGCTTACCTAATGCAAATAACTTTTCAAGCGTATCAATAGATAAAAAACCATGATTAATCCAATGCAAATGAATAATA
The DNA here is from genome assembly GCF_005877885.1 of Labilibacter sediminis. Classification (GTDB taxonomy): domain Bacteria; phylum Bacteroidota; class Bacteroidia; order Bacteroidales; family Marinilabiliaceae; genus Saccharicrinis; species Saccharicrinis sediminis. The sequence goes on along the minus strand of NZ_VCHY01000030.1, from coordinate 11,540 downwards.
TCAGCTTCCTGAACCAAAGGATGCTTACTAATATCAATTCCTGCTATAGCAGGAGAAAAACTATATCTTATGGATTTATTTTTTTCGTAAGGAAGAAAATAAAGTCGTTCTTGTATAAAACGCAGGAAAGATTTTCGTTTCTCTCTCTTTGAATTAGATAAGCTTTGAATGGAAGTTGAGTCTTTAATTTCATCCTGAACCAACATTGATGCTTTAATGCCATTAACTTCCAGTGCCTCATATAGCCTTTTAGCTGCAACTGCGGCACCTCCTCCTGTTGCCGACTTATTAATTATTACTACTTTCAATGGATTATTTTGCATGAATTAATTACCGTAAAAGACTGGATATTTATCGTTTTGTTCTTAGTTTATTATGATCGAGTGTATAATGCAATCCTCTACTTTCCTTTCTGCTCATTGCCATTCGGATAATCAGATAGCCCACATTTATCTTGTTACGTAATTCACATAATTCCTTAGTTATAATGGAGTCATCAAAAAGGCTTTCTGTTTCACGATAAATCAACTCCAACCGATCTAAAGCTCTCTTTAACCTAAGGTTAGAACGTACAATACCTACGTAATTACTCATGATTTGTTCCACTTCTTTATTGGTTTGGGTAATTAAAACCAATTCTTCATTATGCGAAGTACCTTCATCATTCCAGCTCGGTATTTTTGTATTGTGTTTAATATTACCTAAAGTAGAAACGGCAGCTTTTGCAGCTACATCAGCATATACTATTGCCTCAAGTAACGAATTAGAAGCTAACCTATTGGCACCATGCAAGCCCGTTGACGAACACTCTCCTGCTGCAAATAAATTAGTTATTGAACTACGTCCTTGCAAGTCAACTTTAATTCCACCACACACATAATGCGCTGCAGGAACCACCGGAATATAGTCTTTGGTAATATCTATACCCAACTCTAAACACTTATGGTAAATTGTTGGATAATGCATTTTCGTTTCTTCAGCATCTTTATGCGTTACATCCAGGTACACAAAATCGTCTCCGGTATTCTTCATCTCGTTATCGATGGCCCGGGCAACAATATCGCGAGGTGCTAAACATCCTCTTTCATCGTATTTATCCATGAACAGCTCTCCGTCTCTTCTTCGAAGCAAGGCTCCATAACCTCGCATTGCTTCGGTAATTAAAAACGACGGACGCTCATTGGGATTATATAAGGAGGTAGGATGAAATTGGACAAACTCCATATTTTCAATAATTCCCTTTGCTCGATATACCATGGCAATTCCATCACCCGTGGCAATGGTTGGGTTTGTAGTAGTTTGGTATATATTACCTATTCCACCGGTAGCCATCATGGTAATCTTAGAAAGTATGGTATCAACTTTTCCTGTTTTTTCGTTCAGCACATAGGCACCATAACATTCCACGTCAGTTCGCCATCTGTAAGTAATTTCGCCCAGATGATGTTGAGTAATTATATCAACGGCATAACAATTCTCCGCAAATTCAATATTTGGGTGTTTTTTAGCCTGGTCAATTAAAGCACGCTGAATTTCAAAACCTGTGTTATCCAGGTGGTGCAATATACGGTACTCAGAGTGCCCTCCTTCCTTATGAAGATCATACTTACCTTCTTTCGTTTTATCGAAACCCGTACCCCAGTCTATTAACTGCTTAATCTGTTCGGGGCCACGTTCAATGACCATTTTAACCGCTTCACGATTTGATAACTGATCCCCGGCAATCATTGTATCTTCTATATGCTTATTAAAATCATCCGGCTCATACATAACCGAAGCAATTCCTCCCTGAGCATATGCCGTATTGGTTTCGTTAAGCTTTGTTTTACTGATGACCAAAACCTTACCATGATCGGCCACTTTTAATGCATAACTTAATCCTGCAATACCTGAACCTATAACCAGAAAGTCCACTTTTTTCCTCATCCTATAAAAATATATTACTCTCCAAGATGTTAAAACAAGAAGCAAATATAGGTATTTCGCTATCTTTTATAGCAATAATTAAGTATTGATTTTTATTGATATATTAATTGAAGCACTGTCCTTTTTTACACTTAGCCCTGTCAAATGTATCAGATACAGAGCTAATAAATTCGGAAAAAAAGAATTTTGGATTATTTTTGCAGTCTGAAATTGCAATATGCCACATTTCAGTTATTTAAGCTTCAAGCTTATCGCAAATTTTAATATAAACAATATTGATAAAACGTAAGATTCTTTTTGGTCTCTTATCTTATATCACAATTATCTAAATATCATATGGCTCAGGAAGATGTGTTTAAAAAATTAGTGGCCCACTGTAAAGAGTATGGGTTTGTTTTTCAATCAAGTGAAATATACGACGGGTTGGGAGCAGTATACGATTACGGTCAGCTTGGTGTTGAATTAAAAAACAACATTAAAAAGTATTGGTATGATGCCATGGTTAAGCTTAACGAGAATGTTGTTGGTCTTGATTCGGCTATTTTTATGCACCCTACAACATGGAAGGCTTCGGGCCATGTGGATGCTTTTAACGATCCGTTGATAGATAACAAAGACAGTAAAAAGCGATATCGTGCGGATGTTTTAATTGAGGATTTAATTCAAAAGTTTGAGGGTAAGATTGAAAAGGAAGTAACCAAAGCTAAAAAGCGTTTTGGTGAGGCTTTTGATGAAGAACAATTTAAAGCAACTAATCCTCGTGTTTTAGCTAATCAGGAAAAAATCAACGAGGTTCATGCTCGCTTTTCCAAGGCTTTAAACGATAACGACCTTGAGGATTTAAAACAAATTATTGTTGATTACGAAGTGGCCTGCCCTATCTCAGGTACGAAAAACTGGACCGACGTACGTCAGTTTAACCTGATGTTTGGAACTGAAATGGGTTCAACTGCCGATGGTGCCAGCAAGATATATTTACGTCCGGAAACGGCTCAGGGTATTTTTGTGAATTTCTTAAACGTTCAGAAAACAGGACGTATGAAAATTCCTTTTGGTATAGCACAGATTGGGAAAGCCTTCCGTAACGAGATCGTAGCCCGTCAATTTATTTTCCGTATGCGCGAATTTGAACAAATGGAAATGCAATTCTTTGTTCGACCGGGCGATGAAATGAAATGGTTTGAGTACTGGAAAGATTTCCGTATGAAGTGGCACAAGTCGCTTGGTATGGGTGATGAGAATTACCGTTACCATGATCATGAAAAATTAGCGCACTATGCTAATGCTGCTACCGATATTGAATATCGTATGCCATTTGGTTTTAAAGAAGTAGAAGGTATTCACTCAAGAACTGACTTTGACCTTTCACAACATCAGGAATATTCAGGTAAAAAGTTACAATACTTCGATCCTGAGTTAAATAAAAACTACGTGCCTTACGTAGTAGAAACATCCATTGGTGTTGACCGTATGTTCTTAAGTATGATGGCTGGTGCATATACCGAAGAGGTAGTTGAAGATGCCAAAGGTAAAAAAGAAACACGTGTAATGCTTAAGCTTCCTGCGGTTTTAGCACCTGTTAAAATGGCTGTTTTACCATTACTTAAAAAAGATGGATTGCCTGAAAAAGCTCGTGAAATTGTAAACACACTTAAATTTGATTACAACCTTCAGTACGATGAGAAAGATTCAATCGGTAAACGTTACCGTCGTCAGGATGCCATCGGAACACCATTCTGTATTACAGTAGATCACCAAACGATTGAAGACAATACTGTAACAATCAGATACCGTGATACAATGGAGCAAGAGCGCGTAAGCATCGACAACTTAGAATCGATACTAGAAGAAAAAGTAAGTATGAAGAACTTATTTAAAGAACTGGTTTAATTTTTTAAATTTATAACATAAGACAAAGGCAGCTCAATAGGCTGCCTTTGTTGTATTATTTACTTACTGCGATTATAAGTCCTGTCATCAGACCATACACACTTTCATTTGTAAAGCTATCCGACCCATACCCAACACTAATAAAAGGAAACATCTGCCCTTTTGCCCAGAAGGCTTGTTTTACATCTATTCCCCACGAAACCGCAGTCTGATTTGAAGAAGATCCTGAATAAAAACTATTATTTTTTGTGAAATACAGATTAAAGTTAAAATTACCGGTAATCGCTGTTGGAAAATTTCTTCCTGGATTAAAACAATAGCTAAAAGCATTATTTAAACTTACTGCATTGGTTTGACTTATTAGATATGACACGCCAAAATAATACTTCTCATGGGAGATAGCTTCTTTTTCTCTGGAGAATTTACCAAAACTTACTTGAGAAGCACGGTTTCCCGGCAAGTTCACGGTTGAAAAACTAAAGTTAATCCCGCTCTCATGAAAGAATGATAATCCCCCACCAGTGTAATCAGTTTTTATACCATTCATATAAGCAAATGTGAGTCCTGAGCGCTGATGAAAGAACTCTTCCTGACCCCAAAGCTTTGAACTAGTTAAAAGCAAAGTGAAAAACAAAATTAAATAAATCTTTTTCATTAATTGTAAGAATTAGATTGGTTAACATATTTATCGAACTGCCAAATAAAATAAAAATGGCTGATAAAACAAAACCAATTCTTTACATAGAAAAATGTAATGCAATTTTATACACAGAATAGTAGTTCGTTTTTAGATAAAAAAAACGAGCGCCTCTTTCGAAACGCTCGCTTATTTAACCTAAACCCTAATCTATGAAAAAAAACTCTTCTGATTTTATTTAAACAAAGCCTGTGCCACAATAATGTCAGCAAGGCTCACTTAACATTTATTAACCAATATAAATAACAGGTCTATCTAAATAAAATTCTAATTGCAGCATAAAACCTTTTTATCTACTTTTAGGCAGCTAAAAAAACATAACATCATGATTGACAAATTAAAATCAGTTCTGCCGTACGCCGGAACTGTATTGCTATTTTTTGCATTAAGCTTTGCCTATTTCAGTCCGGTGATTCAAAACAAGGAATTGCCTCAGATGGACGACACACATGCCATAGGTATGGCCAAAGAATTAAAAGATTTTGAAAAAGAAACCGGAGAAACATCGCAATGGACCAACAGTATGTTTAGCGGGATGCCTGCCTATCAAATTAAAGGTGATTCTTCAAAGAACATCTTCTCATATTTAAACAGAAGTTCGCGATTGGGTTTACCTTATCACACTGTAGCAATCTTATTTTTATACTTACTGGGATTTTATGTCCTTCTTCTGAGTTTAAAAATAGATAAATGGTTTAGCTTAATTGGTGCTATAGCATTTGCTTTTGGTTCCTACAATCTGATCATAATTATTGCCGGACATATAACTAAAGCCTATACCATAGCATTAATGGGGCCGGTAATTGCCGGAATCTTATTTACTTACAACCGGAATATTTGGACAGGAGGTCTTTTTACCACTATAGCCTTAGGACTACAAATAGGATATAATCATGTACAGATAACCTATTATCTGGCTATGCTGGTTATCATTTTAGTGCTTACGAGATTGGTTTATGCCGTAATGCACAAAACACTCCCCCACTTCTTAAAGGCATCAGGCATTCTTGTTATTGCTGCTTTTCTGGCAGTACTGCCTAATATAACAAACCTTTGGCCAACCTATGAATATGGTAAATATAGTATTCGAGGAAAATCAGACCTTATGCCCAAGGAAGGCGAAAAAAGCCATAGCGGATTAGATAAAGATTATGCCCTGGCCTGGAGTTTAGAACGTAAAGGTACATGGACACTTTTGGTTCCCAACGCTGTTGGAGGTGCGTCAGAAGCCATTGGTAACAACAAAGATGCCTTAGAAAAAGTTGATCCTAAATTTAGAGATACCGTTGCAGGACAAAGCCAGTATTGGGGTGGCAGACCTTTTACCTCCGGACCTGTTTATGCAGGAGCTATAGTGTGCTTTTTATTTATGCTTGGAGTGTTTTTCTATAAAGGTCCCGATAAATGGTGGTTGATCATAGGAACCATATTCTCATTCTTCCTGGCATGGGGAAAGCACTTTGAGGCTTTTACAGACCTTATGTTTTATTATTTCCCACTCTACAACAAATTCCGAACGGTGGAAATGGCCATGGTTATTGCTTCATTAACCATCCCAACCTTAGGTTTTTTGGGATTGAGAGAAGTATTTAAAAAGCCGGAGCTAATCAGAGAAAACAACTGGAAATTTTTTGCCGCCTTTGGATTAACCGGAGGTATAAGTTTACTATTTTATTTATTCCCGGGCACATTCTTTAGCTTTATGAGCGACATGGAGCTATCTGCCATACTACAACAGAAACAACAAGCTTTACAGCAAAATGCGGCCCAGGCAGGTCAAATTTCTGCTTACTTCGATAACATTGTTATTAATTTAAAAACTGCGCGTGCAAGCCTGCTTAAAGCGGATGCTTTCAGGTCTTTTGCATTTATTTTAATTGCATCAGCCTCCATTTGGTTTTATGCCACCAATAAACTGGCTGGCAAATACCTTCTATGGGGCTTAGGACTTCTTATTCTTGTAGATTTATGGACTGTTGACAAACGTTATCTTAATAATGACCACTTCCAAAGTTCGAGAAAAGCCAAACAGGAATTTGCTGAATCTACCTCTGACAAAGCCATTAACACTTTAAAAACTGATGGCGACAGGGTATTCTCCATCTATCGTGATCCTTTTAAAGAGGTTCATACTTCATATCACCACCAGTCTATTGGAGGATTTCACGGTGCTAAATTACGCAGGTATCAGGATGTCATTGAAAGGTATCTTAACAACGATTGGCAAACATTAATTGCTACACTTCAGCAAAAAGGAGTAAGCGAATTAGGTATCCAGTCAAAGCTAAGTCAGATGCCGATACTTAATATGCTAAATGCCAAATTTGTTGTGTACAACCCCAATGCCAATCCAATTGTTAACCAAAACACCTTGGGAGATGCATGGTTTGTTAACAGCATATATCCGGTTGATAAACCAGATGGTGCTATTGAAGCCATTGGTCGTGTGCCACTTCAAGAAAAAGCTGTTATCAATGTTTCTGAGTTTAAGCAACTCGAAAATTATAAGGTTGACTCCATTAACGGATCTATAAAACTTAAGGAATATAAACCCAATCATTTAACCTACTCTTATTCTACAAGCCAGGATCAGTTAGCGGTATTTTCTCAAATTTATTACCCTAATGGATGGAATGCTTACGTCGATGGCGAAAAGGTTGAGCTAGCCAGAGCCAATTATATTTTAAGGGCTTTACTGCTTCCTGTTGGAAAACATGAGGTTGAATTTAAATTTGAACCTTCATCCTATAAAACGAGTCAGACACTGGCATTGATTAGTTCGCTTATTATACTGGGATTAATTGCTTTTGCCATATTTAAATATGTAAAGAGAGAAATTTAAACCATAAAAAAAGGGAGTTGATAATCAGCTCCCTTTTTATTTAAATTCGATTCCGGTTATGGATATATCATCAAATACAGAACCTCGTTCAAGCTGTTCTGTTATCAGTCTTTTTAGATCTGCCATATTTCTCTCAATATCATTACTGTTAGAAATGATATCTTCTATGGGTTTCATTCCTGATTCGATTTGATCCCCATTTTCTAATTCAACCAAACCATCAGTAAACGCTAAAAACTTAGCATTACGCGGAACACTCACCTTTCCAACTTCTACAGTTGGAATTTCATCGAGCATACCCAAGCCAATACATCCTTTTTCTAAACTAAGCAGATGTTTCTTTTTAGGATCAAAAAGCATCGGTGGCAAATGCCCTGCATTTATATAAGTTAGTTTTCGGGTTAAGGCATTATATTTTCCCAAAAACATTGTAATAAACTTCTCGTTATTTGCACTCATATTCACCTTTTGATTTAAGAGGTGAACCAATTTTTTTAATCTTATACCCGGTGAATAAAGCGCTCTAAATACAGCTTGAAAATTAGACATTAAAAAAGCTGCTGAAATTCCTTTTCCGGAAACATCAGCAATACAAAAACCCAACACATTATTGGAAAGCTTTATAAAATCGTAGTAATCGCCCCCAACTTCAAACTGCGGATGATAAAATGTATGAATGGAATATTTTGTACTTATGGGTAAATGATCATCTGCAGGTACCAATTGCGACTGAATACGCGAAGCCAGCTCCATCTCTTTACGAATAGCCTCCTGCTCCAGCAATTCTTCCTGCATCCGTTTATTCTCAATAAATACAATAATCAGGTTCGATATAATTTGAATTAGCTTGAGGTGCTTTATGGTGGGGCTTATACCTGTATGCTCTTCATCTACATCTCCTATGAGTACAAATCCTATGGATTTAAAACGATGAAATAGGGGAATAACAGCATCAAAACCTTTCAGCTGAGGCGGGTGAGAAATGGTTATATTTTCAATATTTTGATATTGAGCTAAATCTCTTTTTACATCTATTTTGGCTACTTCCTCTTTGGATACACCTGAACTTAACAGATTTTTCCAGTTGTCATCAGCTAAAGTAAACACCAGAATCTTACCAACTTCCAGTTCTTCTCTCAACAAAATCTCAAATTCAGCCAGCAGGTCATCAATACTATGATCCTCATTGATGGTTTGAGCGATATCAAGTAGTATATTTAACCTATCTTTAAAAAGCCTAAGCCTCTTTTTTTGAATTTGGGTAACCATAGAAATTGTAAAATCCTTTAGGTTGGTAAGTTATTAATTTTTTTGCCGAAAAAATAATTTACTCTACAATAAAAAAGCCCTGTTTAGTAAACAAGGCTTTCGTTATGCTAGATAAATATCTATTATTTTTTTACACGCTCCACATAAGATCTATCGCGGGTATCCACTTTAATCCAGTCACCAGTATTCACAAATAAAGGCACCATTATAGTTGAACCAGTATCGATGGTAGCTTGCTTTAACGAGTTTGTTGAAGAAGTATCACCGCGAACACCTGGCTCGGTATAAGTGATCTCAAATTCAATATGCATTGGAAGGTCTACTAAAAGTGGAGTTTCAGTATCTGCATGATAAACCACTTCGCAAACAATACCATCCTTAAGCAGGTCGCTGTTTTCAATTAGCTTTTCTTCAATGGTAACCTGCTCATATGTTTCATTATTCATAAAAACAAATCCCATATCATCTTTGTAGAGATACTGATATGCTCTTCGCTCCACACGCTGCTCATTAATTTTATGTCCGGCAGAAAAAGTATTATCAATTACTTTACCTGTAGATATTTTTTTAAGCTTGGTACGAACAAACGCAGGTCCTTTCCCAGGTTTTACATGCTGAAATTGAACTACAGAGTATAAATCACCCTTAAACTCCATACACATCCCATTCCTTATATCAGCTGTTGTTGCCATAGTATTATAAATTAAATCTTTGTGTTAACAATTTTGTGTTGCAAAAATAAATCAATTAGTTTAAATAGCTAGCATTTAATTTAATTTGTTCTTGTTTTTATGGCGTTAACCTTACTTCTTTATACAGCTAAAAGAATTTCGCAGCCCCTGAAACTCTTCAAGTTCGCACGTAAAGGATCCAACCTTTAAATTAACTTTTGCCTTTATCGGTATTCTGTTGTCATCTCTACTCACCCACAGCTTCATGTCTTCTTCGGTTTTAAATGCCCTGCCTACTTCTGTTACCGGATGAAATAAATAGCACTCCATTTTACCAAACTTGGTTTTGATGGTCTCAATACCTACATACTTAATCTTTAATGGAAATATCTCATCTCCAAAGTAGGTTTTAAAAGAGATAATTTCACCTTTTACCATTTGATCGTTAAAATGAAATCTTCGGGCAAAATAAAATGCTGATACTATATCATGTATGTTTTTAGGAACTTTAACCTCACCGGATCTTTTACTTTGTATTGTTATAGAATCCTCAACCTCGGATTCATAATCATATAACACTTCATTGTAATACCTATATCGCCCCTCCCTAATATCTCGAATTGATTTTACAGGCTGATCAGTTTCCACATCAATAAAACTGGTGTACTTATCTCTAATTTTATAAAGAGCCTCAACTATCCCGGCACTTTTACCTCCAAGCACCAGATGATTAGTATTGATTCCGTTCCAAATAGAATCTTTTACAGAAAATGTAACATAACCACCAGTAACAAAACCGTAGTTAAGTGAATATTTTAATCTTTCACCGGATTGATATGCTGTTGTATTTAGTGTAGAATCGTTTTGAGAACTTATAACACCGGAAATAACTACAAACATAAACAATAATGAGACAGGAATTCGCTTATTCATAAAGTAAAATTTACAAGTTCTGAAGTGTAAAAGCAATTATCAGACCAATTTACAACCAATTCGCTTTATTACTAAAACGATTACATCATTTTTTTGTTACAATTATAAGCGCCAGAGTATAGAATACAACCTGTAATATTGCAATTTTGAGAATGAAAAAAGGATGCATGATGCATCCTTAAATTGTGATATTATTGTTTGCTTTAACCCGGAATATGCATTAGCTAATCTATTGCACATTGAAACTACTTTAAAACAAATCGTTTTACTCACTTGCTTCAACTCACCATAGCGGTGCTATGCCTCGTTTCAGTAAGTGTTTGTTTTATTGCATTTTCAATGTTCATAACGAAAATCTAATGCATAATCCGGGTTTAATCTCTTTAAAACTATAAAACCTTCTTTTTAGGTGTAGTGGCTACAAAATCTTTTAGATAAAACGGTTCAAAATATGCCACATCTTCAAATTGCTCTTTTGTAAATTTTTGAAATGCTATCTCAACCATATTTGAAGCCAATGGTGCTTTATGATCTAAAAACATTGCATTGGAATGTTGAATAATACCTTTACACTTTTCGGCTCCATCACCAAAGAACACAACTTTATGTTTGGCCAATTTATCCTGATAGCTATCCTCATCAATAATTTCAGCACTAATTTCATTGATCATGTTTTTATTTTGATCAAATAATGTAGTATACACTTCCATGCGGCGTGCATCAATCATTGGACAATAAAGTGTATCTCCATCTAAATCTTTATGCTCATCTGAGGTAAATACATCATATGCCAATGCCTCTAAAGATGTTATGGCAATCAATGGTTTATTTATGGCGTAACATATTCCTTTCGCCACAGAAACTCCTATACGTAATCCGGTATATGATCCTGGTCCACTACTAACTGCTACCGCATCAACGTCCTTTAGTGTGTATTCATTTAATTCTTTAAATAAATCCTGAATAAACACTGTTAAATGTGTTGCATGAGAATTAGCTTCGTAAAGCTCTTTTTTTACCACTACTTCACCATCCTTTGATAAACAAACAGAACAAACCTTGGTGGAAGTTTCGAGAGATAATATTAATGCCATTTTTTGTGATTTTGAAATGCAAAAATAGCATTTTTTTAACTGCTTTTTAATGTAGGACCGAAAGATTGTTTTTACAGCTTAGCATAAAAAAAGAGACATCCCATTGAATGTCTCCCTTTAAATTAACCTAAACCCTAATCTAACGTGAGTTCGACGTAAGAAATATTGAATACAAAAGGAAAGAAACAAGGATTTTGTTATATTTAAGTATCTGACAT